>NZ_CYSB01000038.1 GCF_001458255.1 Thalassovita autumnalis | reverse complement strand
GTCAGCCATCGCTCTCGCCGCACTCGTTATTTACTGGCTATGAGTCCTGAGCCTAGTGAGGCATCCCAGATCGGAGCGCCCATGCAGCTGGATAAGATTGAAACCTTTGTGGTTGCCAACCCGCCCCCCCGCCACGGCGGGCGCTATTTCATATTCCTGCGCCTCACCACCGCTTGCGGCATCACCGGCGTGGGTGAGATCTACAACGCAACCTTCGGGCCTGATCTTTGCGCGGCAATGGCGGTGGATATGTTCAACCGCCACTTTGCGGGCAGCGACCCACATCAGATTGAACGGCTGTGGCGACGCAGCTACGGGGCGGGGTTCACGCAGCGCCCGGATGTGACGGTGATGGGGGTTCTGAGCGGGTTGGAGATGGCTTGTTGGGACATCATCGGCAAAGCCGCAGATCGCCCGGTCTATGACCTGTTGGGCGGTAAGGTGCACGACAGGCTGCGCAGCTACACCTACCTCTACCCACCCGAAGGGGATGTCTACCCTGACCCCGAAAAGCCCAATGTTTACAACGATCCTTCCCTGGCGGCCGAGGTCGCGCTGGCGATGGTCGACAAAGGCTTCACCGCGGTGAAGTTTGACCCGGCAGGACCTTACACGATCTATGACGGGCATCAGCCACGTCTGGAGGATCTGGACCGCAGCGAAGCCTTCTGTCGCGAGATCCGCGCCGCTGTAGGCGATAGGGCGGACTTGCTGTTTGGCACCCATGGGCAGTTCACCGTCTCAGGCGCCAAACGGATGGCGCGGCGGTTGGAACGTTACGATCCCCTGTGGTTTGAGGAACCGATCCCACCGGAAAATCCGGCCGATATGGCGATGGTCGCACACTCCACCGCCATCCCAATCGCCGCCGGGGAACGGCTGTGCACCAAACATGAGTTTGCCCGGATGCTGGAGGTGGGCGCAGCCTCCATCCTGCAGATGAACCTGGGCCGGGTTGGCGGCTTGCTGGAAGCCAAGAAAATCGCTGGCATGGCCGAAACCCGGCAGGCTCAGATCGCACCGCATCTTTATTGCGGCCCGGTTGTGGCCGCCGCCAATATCCAGATCGCGACGTGCAGCCCAAACTTTCTTATCCTTGAAAGCATTGGCACCTTTGACGGGCCCTATATGTCGGTGCTGAACAGCGAAATCGAATGGCAGGACGGCTATGTCATCCCGCCCAGCGCGCCGGGGCTGGGGGTTGAGCTGAACGACGATATGATCGCGGCCAATCCCTACACCGGCTCGGACTTGCATCTGGGCATGGCTGACAGTCCGGTTCAGCCCAGCGCCACCCCTGCCAGCCCAGTCTGACGCCCCCCTCAGGTGCCGCCCGGCTGACGCCCCTGCGGCACCACCTCAAACCCCGGTGCTTCGGGTTCATCATCAACCATTTCCGCCGGAAACCCCGGCGCACGAATATCCAGACCGGTCGCCTGTTCCAGACGTTTGATGATGTTGGGGGAGAGTTCCCGTTCGCCGAACCGGGCAATGCCATCTTCAAAGATCTGCACCATCAACGGGCTGACCTCCAGCGGCACCCCGGTCTGATCTGCGATGGCCTGAAACAGGCCAACGTCCTTTTTGACCAGATCCATGGTGAAGGAGATGTCCCGGCTGCCGTTCAGGATCACCTGACTTTCGGTGACATGGGAAAACGAATTGCCCGAGCTGATCTTGATCGCTTCATAGGTGGTGTTGAGGTCCATGCCTGCGGCGGCGGCAGTGGTCAGCGCCTCAGCGTTGGCGACCAGATGCACGGTGGCCAGATAGTTGGTCACCACCTTCAGAACCGAGGCCGATCCCAACGGCCCGGTATGCAGGATCCGCCGCCCCATGGTCGTCAGGATCGGCAGCACGCGGTCAAAGGTCGGGCGATCACAGCCGGCAAAAATCGCGATATTACCGGTATCTGCCCGGTGACAGCCCCCGGACACCGGGCAATCCACCGCTGCGCCGCCTTTCGCCGTCACCTCAGCGCCCAAGCGTTTGACGGCTTCGGCATCGGTGGTGGACATCTCCAGCCAGATCTTGCCCGGCGTGACCTCAGGCAGCATCTGCCGCAGCACGGCTTCGCAGGCTTCTGGTGAGGGCAGGCAGGTGATCACCACATCAAGGTCGCGCATCATCTGCTGCGGGTCGTCCCCCTGCCCGGCACCGCGGGCCACAAACCCTGCGACAAGGCTGGGATTCAGATCATGCACCGTCAGATCAACCCCATTGCGCAGCAGAGACCCCGCCAGTTTTCCCCCGACATTGCCCAAACCGATGAAGCCGATTTTCATGAGATCCCCTTTGTTTACAGCGCGCGCCATAGGTGGCGCTGGCCCAGATGGTTTCAGAAACCGAGAAGGCGCAGAAACAACGGATATGGGGGCTCAGCCCTAAGGAGAGTTAATCAAAAACGCCGCCCCCGTGCTGCGGGAGCGGCGTTACATCACAGTCGACGGACGCGGGGCGTCCAAGCGCCAAGATTTACGGCTGATAGGGCAGCGAGGAATGGTGCTGCACGATGCGCAGCACACCGTCGGCGTCTTTCTTGTAGCCAAAGCTTTTATCCACCTTGGTCACATTGCCATCCTTGTCGGTCAGGATGATCCAACCCATCCACATGCCAACATCGCCTTCGATGAACTCAGCCGAGGTGACGCTGTCCATCTCACGCCAGCCTTTGAGGCCAAAACCGCCATCCAGCGGATAGTCATCGTCATGACCGACGAAATAGGCCAGCGCACCCTTGTGATCGGGGCGGAAGGTTTTGTCACCGCTGGCCAGCGTCGGTTTGAACAGAACCGGACCCAGCACATAGCCATAGGCGGCATTCAGCACACCTTCGGCCACTGGTCGCGCAGCATCGATCCCACCATCTTCATAGGCTTTGGAAATGGCAATAAGCCCCTCGCCCCAGGCTTGGCGGGCGGCGGTCAGCTCATCTTTGGTAATCGACATGCGCGTGTCCTTTCCTATTCGCGAATTCGTGACACGTTAATTGGGGTCAAGCGCACCACAAAGCAAGGTTTTCCAGCAGGAAAATCCCAGCCTGAAACACTCTGAAATGTTTGCTCTATCAGATGATCCAAAGGCGCTGCCAAGCCGTATTTGTCTGATTGAGCCAATGAGTTTGCAAAGGATCCCGTATGACGCCGCAGACCACCTCCCCCGCTTCTGCCAATCGATGGCTGCTGTTGCCGGTGTTTCTGGTTGCAGTGATCGGCATTGGTTTTGTCATCGGCACGCTGACCGCGCCCGGCGAGTGGTACGCCGCCCTGACCAAACCCTGGTTCACCCCGCCCGGCTGGCTGTTCGGTCCGGTCTGGGCGGTGCTCTACGTGATCATTGCGCTCACCGGCTGGCACCTGTTCACCGCCCGCCCGCGCAGCACAGAAATGCGCCTGTGGTGGGTGCAGATGGCGTTGAACTTCCTCTGGTCGCCGGTGTTTTTCGCCCTGCATCTGCCGGCGCTTGGCCTGCTGGTGATCGCCAATCTTGCGCTGGTTCTGGTGTTTTTCATTCGCCGCACCTGGACGGCGCAGCGGATCGTGGCGCTGGGGTTCGTGCCCTATCTGGCCTGGGCCAGCTTTGCGACGTTGCTGAACCTGTCAATTGTGGTGCTGAACTGAGGCTCAGCCTTCAAGCGCCGCAATCACCGCTTTGACCAGAGGCAGCTCAGAATAGCCCGTCTTGGATGGGGTCAGCCCCATGCGCAAGATCACCAGATCACGGGACGGGAAAATGCCAATGGTCTGGCCGTCATGGCCATAAAGCCAAACCGCATCCTCAAACGGTGGCTGTTCGCCCGGGGCCTCCAACCAGAGGTGGCCCTTGGCGTAAGTCCCGCCCGAGGCCGCGGTTGGTTCAAACATCCAGTCCACAAACCCCTCAGGCACCAGCTGTGCGCCGTCCCACGCCCCCTTTTGCAGCAGGAACTGCCCATAGCGCGCCCAATCCCGCGCGGTGGCATACATGTAGCTGGAGCCCACAAAGGTATCCGTGGCATCGGTTTCCAAAATCGCCGAGGACATGCCAAGGGGATCAAACAGCGCCTTGCGGGGGTAGGCCAGACTGTCCCCCCCCAACTGATCCTGCCAGATCCGCGACAACATGGTTGAGGTCCCGGAGGAGTAGTTGAATGTGCTGCCAATTGCGGCCTCTGCCGGCTGCTTGGCGGTGAACCCGGCCATATCATCGTTCAGATACAGCATCTTGGTCACATCCGAGACATCGCCGTAGCTTTCATTCCACTGCAGCCCGCTTTCCATCCCCAGGAGGTCGGCGACAGTCACATCCGCCCGCTCATCCTGTGCCCAGACAGGATAGCTGGTCGCGCCCAGATCGCTCAGCGCCATGTCGCCCGATTGGATCAACGTGCCGATCAGCCCGGCGGTAACGGTCTTGGTCATCGACCAGCCCAGGAGCGGGGTTTCCGCATCAAAGCCAACGCCATAAGCCTCGCCAATGATGCGGCCCTGATGGAGGACCAGAACGGCCCGTACGCCCTGCCCGGTCAGCGCCGCATCTTCCAGCACGGCCTGTACCGCAGGGCTGGGCGCGGCAACCTCATTGCCCTCAGGCCAGATACCGCTGCCCGGTGCAGCAGGAACTGCCATGTCAAAAACGTTCAGCTCGGCCTCATGCAGGTTGGTGCAACCCAGTCCCGGCCGGTATTGCGACACGGCAGGAGCAAAGAAGCCAAACACCCGCGTTTCGATCCTTTGACGGTCCTCATCCACGCGCATGCTGATCTGTTTCAACACCGGATGCCCCGGCGCCTGCACATCAAGCGCCAGAACCTCCTCAGCGTCGCGACCCGCGATGAACACATTGGAGCAGACAATCTTGGCCGAATAATTGGTGGCAACCTTCAGCAAGGCGGGGGGTGAGACCGCCAGATAGCCTGCCCCAGCGACGCCCAACAGGGCCACAGTGCCCACGGCCCCTTTTAAGATCTTGCCCAGTTTAGACACATGAACACCCGGGCTGCCCCGGCCTCCCCTTCACGTCTTGCGCTCACGCTACCGACCAGAAAGCGACCGGGCCACCTTTCCGTCGCGTCGGGGGCCGGCAGCGCGATGGTGGGCTAACAGGGGAAGACGACTGGGCAATCAAGCTGCATTCTGCTGCTTGACATCTTGTAACCAAAACGCGAACTCTGTGTGCGATGGTTCCCGGGCGCAAAGCGCATATCCGGGATGAAAAGGGAACACGGTGCGGTGTAGCCAACAGGCGCCAATTCCGTGACTGCCCCCGCAACTGTAAGCGGTGCGCAACCCCCGTAGACCACTGGGCCAAAGGCCTGGGAAGGTGGGGGGAGCCTTAAGCCGCAAGTCAGGAGACCTGCCATCTGAACCGTAACTCAAACCGGGCGGGGTGTCCTGGAAGGAGGCCAAGATGGCTATACCGGCGTTTGCCGTTGACATATTCGGCTTTGCACGCCCCTCGCATCCGCGCGGAGGGCGCTATGAACCGGACCACATCACACAGAATTACAGTATGCACATCCTGCCGTCATACCGGCGAGGCCTGTCGCCCAGGCTACCAGCTGATTGAACGGCTGCGCAGCGCCATCGCCCTGGCCGGCGACAGTGTTGCAGAGGATTTCGAAGTTTCCGGCACCGCCTGTATGGCAGCCTGCACACGCGTCTGCACCGTGGCCTATCATGGCACGCGCAAGGCCTCATACCTGTTTGGTGACATCGATCCTGACGAAGATGTCGCCGATCTGGTGGAATTTGCCCGCCAATATGCTGTTTTGCATGATGGCTGGTGCAGCGTGGTCGATCGCCCCGGCAAGCTGCGGCGCACCACATTGGCGCGGATCCCCGCCACCATCATGGCGATTGAGGATAGCGCGGAGCCGGTGTCATGAGCGCGCGGCTGGCTGTTGAAAACGTCACATGGGGGCCCCGCAAACGCAGCCCGCTGGTCTTGCAGGACACATCCTTTGACCTGCCTGCGGGGCAGGTGCTGGGCATTGTTGGCCCCAATGGCGCGGGGAAAACCACATTGCTGCGGCTGATCTATGGTTACAACCGCCCCAGCAGCGGGCAGGTGTTGATCGACGGGCAATCAACCTCAAAAATGCCGCCACGGGCGCTGGCCCGCAAAGTGGCCGCTGTGCTGCAGGAACAGCCGACGGATTTTGCCCTGTCGGTGCGCGAAATCGTGGCGCTTGGCCGGGTGCCGCATCGGCTGGGCCTGTCGACCCCGGGTCGCAAAGACGACGAGGTTGTTGCGGCCGCATTGTCCCGCATGGACCTGCAAGGCTTTGCCGATCGCACCCTTTCCACCCTGTCGGGCGGCGAACGCCAACGGGTGATGGTGGCCCGCGCCCTTGCGCAGGAACCGCAGATCCTGGTGCTGGATGAACCGACGAACCATCTGGACATTCGCCACCAACTGGAGGTGCTGCAGCTGATCCGGGATCTGGATCTGACCATTGTCACATCGCTGCATGACCTCAATCTGGCTGGCGCGGTCTGTGATCAGGTTCTGGTGCTGAAACGGGGGCAGGTCCAAAGCTACGGACCGCCCCAATCGGCCCTGGGCGAAATACTGGTGTCTGAAACCTTCGCGGTGGACGCCAAACGGGAGGAGCTGAGCTTAAGCCGACGCTCCCACCTGTCATTCCAACTACCAAACGAACTCAGTTAACTGGAAAATCCTATGAAATACACTGCACTTGCCCTGGGCATGATGATCGCGGCTGGCCCGGCGCTGGCTGAGGTGAGCGTTGACAGCTGCAACCGTCAGGTCCAATTCGATGCCCCGCCACAGGCGGCCATCTCCAACGATGTGAACCTGACTGAGATGATGCTGGTGTTGGGTCTGGCAGATCGCATGGTGGGCTACACCGGCATTTCCGGCTGGAAAACATTGGATGAAGAGATGCGCGCAGGCATCGAAGCCTTGCCTGAGCTTTCAGCGAAATACCCCACCAAGGAGGTGCTGATCGGCGCCGAGGCTGACTTCTTCTTTGCGGGCTGGAACTACGGCATGAAGGTCGGTGGCGAAGTCACCCCCGAGACCCTCGCCCCGTTTGGCATCAAGGTCTATGAGCTGACCGAAAGCTGCATCCACATCGGCGACAAGCCCAAGGTCAGCATCGACGACATGTATAACGACCTGACCAACCTCGGCAAAATCTTCCAGGTGGAAGACAAGGCCGAAGCACTGGTTGCCGGTTATAAGGCGGAACTGGCGGCCTTCACCGCGGATCTGGAAACCGGCGATCCGCTGCGCGTCTTTGTCTATGACAGCGGCGAAGACAGCCCTTTCACCGCAGGCCGTTACGCCATGCCCACCGCGCTGATCGAAGCGGCAGGCGGCACCAACATCATGGACGACTTTGAAAAAAGCTGGGGCACCGTGAACTGGGAAGCCGTGGTTGAGCGCAACCCTGAGGTCGTGGTCATCGTGAACTACGGCAATGTCACCGCCGAAGAAAAGCGCGCCTTCATGATGAACAACCCTGCCTTTGCTGATCTGGATGCGGTGAAGAACGACCGGTTCGTCGTGCTGGAATATGTCGAAGCCACCCCCGGCCCGCGCAATATCAACGCCGTAAAGAAGCTGGCCAACGGCTTCTGGGGGAACTGAGATGCAGCAGGGACGGTCCCGTCTGTCATTTTGGGCGATCAGCCTGGGCGCTTTCGTAATGCTGGGGCTGTCCCTGTCCATGGCGATTTCACTCGGGGCGGTCTCCGTCCCCTTTGGCACCGTCTGGGGCGTGTTCTTTGACCGGATTGGCCTACCAATATGGGAGTCAGACTGGTCCAAAGGCCGCGCTGCCATTGTCTGGGATATACGTTTTCCGCGCGCCCTACTGGCGGTGATGGTGGGGGCAGGTCTGGCCGTTGTGGGGGCCGTCTTGCAGGCGGTGACCCGCAATCCACTGGCCGATCCACATCTGTTGGGCATTTCCTCCGGTGGTGCTTTCGGGGCGATCCTGGCCCTGTTGCACACCGGTTTATTTCTGGGGCTGCTGACCGTTCCCTTGCTGGCGTTTTTGGGCGCCCTGGGGGCCACGGTGCTGGTCCTGGGCGTTGCCAGACTGGCCGAGGCCACCAGCGCGGACAGGTTGGTCCTGGCAGGGGTTGCCGTGTCCTTTGTCATCATGGCCGCGGCCAATGTGCTGATTTTCTTGGGCGATCCCCGCGCCACCCACACGGTGGTGTTCTGGATGCTGGGCGGTTTGGGACTGGCGCAATGGTCGCATCTGATCTTTCCGCTGGCTATCCTGATCCCGTCTGCTCTGTGGCTCTGGCTCCAGGCCCCGCGCCTCAACGCGATGACCATCGGCGATGAAACCGCCGCTACCATGGGCATCCCGGTGGCCCGGTTCAGACTGGTGGTTTTTGCCGTCAGCGCGTTGATCACCGGGGTGATGGTGGCCTTTTCCGGGATGATCGGGTTTGTCGGGCTGATGGTGCCCCATATTGCCCGGCTGTTTGTCGGGGGGGATTATCTGCGGGTCATTCCGGCCTCAGCCGTGATCGGGGGCATCTTCCTGCTGCTGGCCGATATTGCCGCCCGCACCGTCATGGCGCCTGAGGATATGCCGATTGGCATTGTTACCGGGTTGGTGGGCGGTCTGTCCTTTATCCTGCTGCTGCGGAAATAGAGCGCTTACCGGATCGTGTTGCCCGCTGTGCTGACGGTCAATGGAGATCCGGTGCGTACCGGACCGCGATGCAATCCGGCACATGCCTCAGGCCTTCGGCGCATACTCCGCCGGATTAACCGCCTTGGGCCGCCCCGGCAAATCCAGCGTGGTGACCACTGGCGCCGTGCGGGCAATCACCCGCCCTTTGCGGATCACCGCCAGACGGTTGGCCCGCAGGCGCACCGCTTCGATTTTGTCACTGGCCTGCAACAGCACCATGTTTGCCGCACAGCCTTTGGCGATGCCGTAGCCGTCCAGCCCCATGATCCGGGCCGAGTTTTCCGTCACCGCGTCGAAGCACCAGGCCATATCCTCACGGCTGGAAAGCTGCCCCACATGCAATCCCATGAAGGCCACATCCAACATGTCGGCCTTGCCCAGCGAATACCACGGATCCATCACACAGTCTGAGCCAAAGCCAACCGTGATCCCGGCATCGCGCAATTCGCGTACACGGGTCTGGCCCCGGCGTTTGGGATAGCTGTCATGGCGGCCCTGCAGCATGATGTTGATCAGCGGGTTTGGGATGGCATGCACCCCCGCTTCCACCATCAGCGGGATCAGCTTGGAGACATAGTAATTGTCCATCGAATGCATTGAGGTCAGATGTGATCCTGCCACCCTGCCCTGCAGGCCAAGGCGCTGGGTTTCATAGGCCAGCGTCTCAATATGGCGGGACATGGGATCATCGCTTTCGTCGCAATGCATATCCACCATCAGCCCCCGGTCTGCCGCGATCTGGCACAGCTGACGCACGCTGTCCGCGCCATCTGCCATTGTGCGCTCGAAATGTGGGATGCCGCCCACTACGTCCACACCCATATCCAGCGCACGAATGGTGTTTTCCATCGCCGTCGGATCCCGCAGCACGCCATCCTGCGGAAAGGCCACCAGCTGCAGATCAAGGTACTCCTTCACCTGCTCGCGCACCTCCAGCAGGGCCGCAACGCCTTTCAGCTCATCATCGCAGGTGTCCACATGGCTTCGGATCGCGCCGATCCCCATGCTGACCGCCAGATCGCAGTAGCGCAGCGCCCGCTCCACGATCTGATCAACGCTTTGCAGCGGTTTCAACTCCCCCCAGAGCGCAATACCCTCCAGCAAAGTGCCGGACACATTCATCCGTGGCGTGCCCAGCGACAGGGTGGCATCCATATGGAAATGCGGATCCACAAAGGGCGGGGTGACCAGCTGGCCCTCGGCCTCAATCACCTCGGCGGCCTCAGCACTGATCCCGGCCTCCACCGCGGCGATCAAACCGTCTTTACAGGCGATGTCCACGCCACAGGTGCCGTCAGGCAGGGTGGCGTTTTTGATAATCAGATCAAACATGTATCCTCCAGCGCTTGATCAGCGTTGCCCTTTGAACCACGGCGTCAGCAGGGCGCGTGGATAATCGGCGCGCCGTGCGGCAATCACAAGGGCGACAATCGACAAAACGTAAGGCGCCGCGATGAAGACCTGACTGGGCACCAGTGCACCCACCTCGGTTTGCAGACGCACCTGCAACGCATCAAAGGCGCCAAACAACAGCGCCCCGAGGAGCGCCTTGCCCGGCCGCCAACTGGCAAAAATCACCAGCGCGATACAGATCCAGCCCCGCCCGTTCACCATGCCAAAGAAGAAGCTGTCAAAGGCAGACATCGTCAGAAACGCACCGCCCAAAGCCATCAGCGCCGATCCCGCCACAACGGCCCCAATGCGCAGCCCATAGACCGAAAGGCCCTGCGCATCCACGCTGTCGGGATTGTCCCCTACGGCCTGAATGGCCACCCCCAAGGGCGTGCGGTTCAGCACATACCAGACCAGAAGCACCATCAGCAGCGCCAGCCAGGTAAAGGCGGTTTGCTGAAACAGCACCGGCCCCAGAAACGGCAGATCCGACAGAACAGGAATGTCCAGCGCCCGGAAGGATTCGATCTTGGGCGGCGACGATACCGTGGGCAGCGCCGTGCGATAGGTGAAATAGCTGAGGGAGGTGGCAAACAGCGTCACCCCCAGACCAGACACATGCTGCGACAGGCCCAAAGGCACCGTCAGGATCGCATGTAACAGGCCAAACGCCGCACCTGCCACAGCCGCCGCCAGCACACCGCCCCAAAGGCCCAGCCCCAGCCAGACGGCCATCCAGCCAACCATGGCGCCGGTGACAAAAATGCCTTCAATCCCCAGGTTCAAAACGCCCGACTTCTCACAGAGCAGCGCGCCAAGGACGCCGAAGATCAACGGTGTGGCAATGCGCAAGGAGGCCGCCCAGAAGCTTTCGGACATCAGGATGTTGAGAATATCCATCATGATGCCTCTCCCTTCGTGGGGGCGCTGCGGGTGATTTTGTAGCGGGCAAAGAAGCCGCCGATCAGCACGCAAAGCAGCGACATCGAAACGATCAGATCCGCCAGATAAGACGATACGCCCATCGACCGGCTCATGCTATCGGCACCGACAAAGACGCTGGCGATAAACAGCGCGGCGACCACAACACCTACAGGCGACAGGCCCGCCAGCATGGCCACAACGATGCCGGTGTAGCCAAACCCCGGTGACAGGTCAGCGGTCAGATACCCCTTCAGCCCCGCAACCTCACTCACGCCAGCCATGCCCGCCAGACCGCCCGAAACAATCGCAACGCTCAACAGGGTCCGGTCCACGCCGATGCCGGCATGACGCGCTGCCGGGGCGTTTTCACCCACCGCGCGCAGTTTGAACCCCCAGACCGACCGCGACAGCATCACCTGCGCCACGGCGGCCGCGACCAATGCGATGATCAGCCCGGAATGCACCCGCATCCGTGTCATCAGCCCCGGCAGGGTGCCCTCATCCAGGATCGGCGCGCTTTGCGGCCAGCCCATGCCCATTGGATCCTTTAGCGGACCCTCCAGCATATATTGCAGGAAAATCAAAACGATGAAGTTGAGCAGCAAGGTGGTCACCACCTCATCCGCGCCAAAACGGGTTTTGAGAACCGTGGGCACCACCATGCCCGCCGCCCCTGCGGCGCAGCCCATCACGATGATGACCGGCACCAGAATGTAGCTTGGCGCCTCAATCGCGCCGGCCCCGATGGCAACCGCCGCCATCGCACCAAGGTAAAGCTGCCCCTCAGCCCCGATATTCCAGAGCCGGGCGCGAAACGCCAAGGCGGCTGCCAGACCGGTAAAGATCAGCGGTGTTGCCCGGGTCAGCATTTCCGACACCGCAAAAAGCGAGCCGAAGACTCCTTTGACCATCTCACCATAGGCGGTCAGGATATTGGCCCCGGCAAAGGCCAGCGGGATCGCGGCGGCCAGCAATGCGATCACCGCAGACAGCACCGGCAGCCCCAGTTTAAACGCCTGCGAGGTCGCAGCGCGTGGTTCAATCCGTATCATTGTGTTTCTGCTCCGCTTTGCTGCGGTTCATGCGGGGTTACTTCGCCCGCCATCATCAGGCCAATCGCTTCGCGGTCGCGCGTCTCTGCCTCAATCATTTCGCCGTCATGGATCACCACCACCCGGTCCGCGAGGCCCAGAATTTCATCCAGGTCTTCTGAAATCAGCACAATCCCGGCCCCTGCTGCACGCGCCTCCAACAGGCGGCGCGCCACCTCAGAAGCGGCCAGCATGTCCAGACCACGTGTCGGCTGGTTGGCCAGGATCAGCTTGGGGCTTTGCTCAAAGACCCGCGCCAGGATCATTTTCTGGATGTTCCCGCCAGACAGCAGCCGCGCCCGCGCGCCGACGCCCGGCCCGCGCACGTCATAGTCTGCTGTCAACTTTTCGGCGTTGGCGGTGATCGCGTCCTTTTTCAGGAAACCGGCAGATTGCACTTCGGGATCGGACAGCCGTTCGATCACCATGTTTTCCGCCACACTCATCGCGCCCACCATACCGTCGTGGTGGCGATCCTCCGGGATGCGGCCAACTCCTGCCTTGATCATATTGGTCGGCGTCACCTGCGCGACCTCTTCTGCAGCAAGGGTCACACGCCCCGATGTCGGGCGGTTCAACCCCGAGATCAAGCCGGCCAGCGCACTTTGCCCGTTGCCAGATACCCCGGCGATGCCAAGGATTTCATGGGCGTGCACCGTTAGGTTCGCCCCGGTCAGGCTGTCACGTTTGGACCGGCCAGTCACCGAAACATCCTGCAGCGTCAGCACCGGCGCCCCCGGCGTCATCTCCTGCCGTGCGGTTTCGGGCGTATCGGCCCCCACCATCATGCGGGCGATGATGCGTTCATCAGCCTCAGCTGTGGCAATCTCACCCACCTTTTTGCCATGTCGCAGCACCGCAATCCGCTGGGAAAAGGCCAGCACTTCCCGCAGCTTATGCGAGATAAAAATGACCGAGAGTCCTTCGCGCGTCATGGCGCCGATATTCTCAAACAGTGTATCGGCCTCTTGCGGGGTCAACACGGCGGTGGGTTCGTCCAGCACCAGAATGCGCACATCGCGGTAGAGCGCTTTCAGGATCTCAACCCGCTGACGTTCGCCAACCGACAGCCGCCCCACGGGCGTGTCCAGCGTGACGGTCAGGCCGGTGTGCTGCATGATGCGTTCGATCTTGGCCCGCGCGGCCTTCAGATCGCGGCGCAACAGGCTCAACCGTTCGGAGCCAAGCACAATGTTGTTCAAAGCCGAGAGGTTTTCAGCCAGCGCAAAGTGCTGATGCACCATGCCAATGCCCGCGGCCAGTGCCGCCTGGGGGTGGCCCAGCGGCAGCGCCTGCATCTGGCCAGCCTCATCGGCAACCTCAACCGTGCCTGCGTCGGGCATGTAATGCCCAAACAGCATGTTCATCAGCGTGGTTTTGCCCGCGCCGTTTTCGCCCAAAAGCGCAAGGACTTCCCCTTTGTGCAGCTCCAGATCCACGCAATCATTTGCGATGACCGAACCGAACCGCTTGGAAAGCCCGTTCAGAGATAAAACTTTGGTATCTGTCACGTGAGTGAAATGGCCGGCGCACCGAAAGGCGCACCGGCCCTGTCCTTAATTGTCCGAGACCGGGCGGTCGTCGTTCACGTTCACACGGAACATGCCACCCAGAATGTCGGCCTCTTTAGCGCGCACCTTCTCCACCACATCGGCCGAGATCAGCGCCTCATCCATGACCAGCGATCCGCCGCCATAAGCCATGAAACTATACTGACCGTAATCCGAGGCCTCAAAGCTGCCGCTGGCAACGCTGGCGACGGCTTTGTCAATGGTGGCTTCCATGTGCCACAGGGCCGAGGCCAGAATGGTGCCCGGGTAGTCACCCGAGGTGTCAATCACATTGCCGATCGCCTTCACACCACGCTCCACGGCAGCATCCGAAACACCGAAGCGTTCGGCGTACATGATGTCCGCACCCGCATCCATCATGGCAAAGGCGCTTTCTTTGGCCTTTGGCGGATCATACCAGCTGTCGATGAAGTTCACGATGAACTTGACCTCAGGGTTCACCTCACGGGCGCCATCCATGAAGGCGTGCATCAGGCGGTTCACCTCAGGGATGGCGTAGCCACCAACCATGCCGATCACGTTGCTTTCGGTGGCGGCACCGGCAACCATGCCCGACAGGTAGCTGGGTTCATGGATCCAGTTGTCAAAGACCGAGAAGTTCGGCGCCACCGCCCCAAAGGACGATCCCATCAGGAAGGCGGTTTCCGGATAGTCTTTGGCCACTTTGCGCGCCGCGCGCTCCAGACCGAACACCTCACCCACGATCAGCTGTTTACCCTGTTCGGCATATTCACGCATCACCCGCTCATAGTCGGTGTTGGCGACGTTTTCCGAAAACACATATTCAATATCGCCACGCTCCGCCGCTGCATTCAGCGCCTTGTGGATCCGGCTGATCCACTGCTGTTCCACGGGCAGCGTGTAAATTGCCGCGACTTTCACCGCCTCGGCCGCAGCCATGCCTGCCGAAGCAGCCAGGCCAAAGCCCACGGTCATCGCCAATGCCACACGACGTGACACGGTTTTCAATGTCTTCATAATCAGACCCCCTGTTTTGATTTATTGCGTCAACCGTCTTGCTTTTTGACCAACCGGTCAATGCTTTTCCCCTAGGGAAACGCGCCTCTTGGTTGTGAGATGCCTCATTTTCAGGCGCATGGACTGTTTTCTGGGCAGCGCTAATCCACCTCATCGTTGCCGCACTAACTCTATGTGAATAAAGGAAAATCCCAACCATCCGAAAGGCCGCAGCGCGGGACTGCGGCCTGTGCCTGTCTTGATCGGTCAGCAGAGGCGATTTTGTAAGCTATTGGCCACCGAGGTCAGGGTTTACCTCACGCGACTCAGCCAAATCCCTCTTCAAAAGCGATCTCACCCAGCCAATCCGGCGTGTCGATCAGGGGATTGCGGTTGCCCTGCACCTTGGCAATCTCCGCGTTGCGGTGGCGTTCATAAAGGCTGGGCGGTTCCGCCTTGGCCCAATCCAAAATGATCCCGAGGTTCGATTTCGTCAGCTCTTTCTTACTGCCTGATTTCACATCACCAACCACGCCGGGGTAGCGCAGCAGGAAGTAAAGCGTGGCGCGGGCGACGGCCCCCTTGCCTGCCGTGGGCTCAAACCGGCGTTTATCCCGCAGCCCACACATCGGACGAGCGGCCTCCAATTCGGGGTTGGCCAGGGCCTCAACCGCCAGTACCTCTGCCGCCAGCAGCTTGGCCTCCTCCTCGCTTGAAAACTCGGAATAGGGAATGTTGGAGCGGAAGCTGTTACAGCCGCCTTCGCAGGTAAACAGATGGTGCAGATCGCTTTTCTGCGCCCGCTTCTCAGCCTCGCCTTTGAACCAGGACTGCGGCACCACATGTTCGCAGTTGAAGGTGCTGGTGGCCTCCAGCAGCGCATCCTCCAGCTCAATCGCCTCCGGCGTCAGGTCGGCCCGGGCGATTTCCTGCACCCGCGCCGCCTGCGACAGGGCCGCCTCCACCGCGATCCGTTCTGCCAGGAACAGCTCCTCAGCCATGACATCGTTTGAATAGATGGAACGTAGGGTTTCATCGGGGTGGCGGTCAATCCACGGGTAGAGGTGATCGTGGCGCGCGTCATAATAGCTGAACACCGTGTGATGGCTGTCTTTCAGCAGGCCATGCAACGCCCAGAAGCGATCCTTCTTGGTCATCGACCCCGCCAAACCGCTGTAATAGTTGCCAGCTGCCAGCGTATCGGCCCCGGCGTCGTAATAAGTGCCACGCGGCTCAAACACGCTTTCGACACGGGCCGGGGTGCTGTCTGGCAGTTCAACGGGTGGCGGCGGGGTTGGGCTGGCCTTTGGCGTTGGTGCCGGGCTGGCGGGCATCTGCCCGGCCCCGCCCAGCGGGCCAAAGGTCAGTTGGAAGTTCCACCGCGCCACACCATCCGCGCCCACCGTCAGCCCCGGTGTCTGCTGACCTGAAGCGCCACCCCCTGCCCGTTCCTCAAACCCATCAAAGTCGCCGGCATCAAAGAACTCCATCACCGGCGCAGGCTCAAACGCGCGATCAAACAGCGCCTCATCCACCGAGGACAGGCCGCGCGCGCGCATTTCAGTGACGATGCTGGAAATCCGCACCCCTTCGTTGGCGATCCAATGAATGGTTTTGGGATCATCCACGCCGTTCTGGAAGACCGATCCGTCCTGCTTCAGCCAGCGCCCCATGGCATCGGTGTTTGGTACACCTGCATGATGCAGCCCGGCCACCTGCCACTGGTCATTGGCACAGAAAGAGCCCGAGGTGCCCCGCATCGTATCGGTGGTGTAATGCAGGAAGTCATCGACCACTTTCACAATCTTGTTCTGACGAATGGCGATCTGCTGACGTTGGCCGCCGGGGTGCTGAATGATGTTGATCGGCTCACCGATCACCGCTTTGCCGCTGTCAGCGATCAGATGCATCCAGCCGCGCTCCTCAACTTGCTGACCGCTGCCGTTTTCCGGCTCCACCGCGACGATGGTGAAATCAAGGGGGCCGCTTGTCTGAAAGAAACGCGCCGGGTCAAATGCGAAATGCACCGGGGTCAACGGCGCACCATCCGCGCCCAGGGCGTAGTCAAATTCAATATAGCTCGCCGCCGCCTCCGCCGGGGTGCGCAGCACATGATTGTTGGTCATCAGCAGCTGCGGCGAAATCATGAACCCGGTGCCATGCCCCAACACGCCCCCCGCTGCGTTGCGGATCACCACCCGCCCCACGGTGCGCGCGGCCGTCATGCCGCGGGTGAAAAAGGCCACGCCCATCAACTCATTCTGTTCGATGATCCGTTCCAGCGCGGAGACATGAGGCATGCCTTTTCCGGTCGCCTCTTTGACAAACTCTGCCGCCAGATCCGCCCGCCCCATTTGCAGGAAACGGTTCACATAGCGAGGCAGCTCATCTGTCTTGTTGATCTCAGCCGTGTTGCCGGATCGCACAACGGCCTCAAACGCGGACTGAGGGTTTTGCGTATCGCGGAAATGGCGGGCCACGGCGGCGTCAATAGCCGCTGCATTCAAACGGGTTTTCATCAAAGACCTCATAAAAATAGCGTTGAGTTGGGCCGCCTCAACTTGGGCGGCGACAGGTCAATCACAGCCCCCGATCAAACCAGAACAGCCGAAAATGCGGCACGGGGCGAAATGAAATGTAGCAAAAGTGGATTTATGGTAGCACGAATCCCGTCGCGAAAAAACGCCCGGGTTTAGCTGGCATCCGCGCAGTCATAGACACGCACTTCGCGTTCCAAAAACAGCGGCTTTGACGGATCAAACCGGCGCAGCTCGGCGCAATCACGATCCAGCGCCTGCAAAAACTGGCGACGTATTTCCGATTCAAAACGGTGGGCGTAATTGGCAAAATCCTGAACCACAAACAGGCTGAAGCCTTGGTTCATCCAATAGCTGCGTTGCCACTCTTCCGCCTGCAACGGCCAGGTATGGGCTTTGACGTCGTAACCTTCCTGGCCGTCATCAACCGACTCCAGCCCATACATCACCACGGGCATGTGTACGTAGAACAGTGCGCCCTCGGCTGAGGTGTGAATGATCCGATCCTCGGCCACCTCAGGCGCGTCGATCTTATATTTGCGCGCCAGCCGCTCAATCCGCCGCAACTCCACCGCCTGGGCTTCTTTCTGCTGCGGGATCCGGTGGGCAGCGGCGGTCAGGATACGGCGGTCAGCGTGGTTTTCCGCCAGATAGTTATCCAGCGCCACCTGCACAGGCATCGCGGTCGCCTGCGTCAGCACTATCACGCTTCCCCAAATGCTCAGGCCCAGCCCCACGGCCAGCCAGGATGCGGCCAGATGTTGCGACAGGCGCGGGCCGCTTTCGACATAGGCCGCCAAAGCCACGGCGCCTACAAACAGGTAACCTGCAAAATTGGCGATCCACAGGTGTTCGGGCTGGCGGCTGCCGGTGATCCAAGCCGTCGCCAGCGTGCCAATGGTGAGGGCCAGCCAGATCACCAGCAGGCTGCCCTTCTGCGACAGACGCGGCGCGGTGAGGATCAGGAAGGGGGATAGGATTGCCGCCAAGGCCATTGCGGAGGTCATGCCGAATGCCGTTTCAAAGCTGCGGGCGATCAGCGTTGTGATCCCCGCCCAAGGTCCAGCGGTGCCGCCCTGCACAGACATCACTGATTGAATACGCTGATATTCAAGGAAGTTCTGGAAATCCAGCAGCGCGCCGATGTTGAAGATGGGCCACAAGCCCGCCGTCAGAAGAAACACCCGGGCAAAGGATTTCAACGCCGCGCCTGTGCCTTCCTGCTGCGCCAAGAGCGCCAGCCAGCCCAGCCCCATCGGCAGCAGGACAAAAATCGCTGAATGTTTGAAGCTCAGCGCCAGGGTGACCGAGAGGCCAAGGATCAGATCCCAGCGGCCGTGGCGTGGATCGTCCATGCGCATCAGCATCGCCCAGATGCAGGCCATCATCGCTGTTGCGAGGCCTGCGTCCCCTTTTGAGATATGCGCCATGAACACCGCCAGCGGGAAAAACGCCCCCAACAGCCCGATCGCTATGGCGCTTCGCTGTTTCAGGCGCAGCTGCCGCGCCGCCAGAAAGAACAGCACCGCCATCCCTGCCCCCCAAAGCGCGGTCATCGCCCGGGTGGCCATGTAAAAGGCGGTTGGATCAGCAAAATACTGGTCGCGGAAAGCCCCGGCACTGTCCCACCAGCCCGCCACCATCCCGACGGCAAACAGCACCACCAAAGCAACCGCATTGAGATAGTTGATAAACGGCGGGTAGAAGTGTTGCCCGGGGATCAGCTGCCCCGTCAGCACCTTGGCAGCATCATTCACACGCTCATCCCCGTGGAAATAGCCATAGTCCAAACCGGTCAACCGCAGGCCCAGCGCCAAAAGAAAAAGCGCCAGGCAGGTCAACGCCTCAGTTTTGCCAAATCTCTTCATTAAACGGTCCCAGAACCACGCGCCAAAACGGCTAATGCAGAAGCTTCTGCATTTCTTGGTAAACGCAAAACCCTTGTCGAAGCAAAGGAAAGGCGCGTAACACCAAGTCAAAAGCAGTCGTATAGCTCTTTAGATATATTTCTTGGAAACAACACAGGTTGATGACCCAGATTGTAGACGCCAAAACAGATCCAACAGCCAGCGCGCCCACGACTGCGTTGCCACTTTACGTTGACCTGGACCACACATTGGTGCGCACCGATGTGGCGCAGGAAATGCTGATCCGGTCAGCCAAATCCCCTGTCGCCCTATGGCGCGCCTTGAAGGCAACCCTGCAACAGGGGTTCAGCGGTCTAAAATCCGCGCTGGCCCAAGAGGTGCCGCTGCGCGCGGATCTGTTGCCCTATAATGGGGCTGTTCTGGATCACATCGCAGCAGCCCGCGCCGCGGGTCGCCCTGTCATACTGGCCACCGCCGCCGATCAACACGTGGCAGAGGCCGTGGCGGCGCATCTGGGTGTCTTTGACGAAATCATTGCCTCCTCCCCCGGCAGCAACCTTAAAGGGGCGGCGAAGCTGGCGGCCATTCAGGCCCATTGTGACAACGGCCCGTTTGAATACTTAGGCGACAGCCGGGCGGACATGCCGATCTGGCAGGCGGCGACAGCCCGCGGTTTTGCCAAAGCCCCGAAAGAAGCACAGCATTGGCTGGATGAGGCGACGCTACAACCCACCGCAACGGGTTCTACCGCTCGTGCCTTGCTGAAGGCGATGCGACCCCATCAGTGGGCCAAAAACGCGCTGTTGTTCCTGCCTCTGATCTTTGCCCATCTCTATACTGATGGGGCCAGCCTGATGGCTGCGGCTCTGGGGTTTCTGGCGTTTTCGCTCTGTGCCTCAGCGGTCTATCTGCTGAATGATCTGTTGGATGTAGACTCGGACCGGGCGCATGCAACGAAATGCAACCGCCCCTTTGCCGCAGGGACGTTGCGCCCGTTCACAGGGCTTGCCGCCTCGACCGGGCTGTTTGCACTTGCGCTCATCTTCGGGGCGCTGATCGGGCCACTGTTCCTGGCCATCCTGATCACCTATGTGACCCTGACCAAGGCCTATTCGCTCTGGCTGAAACAGTATTCCACCATCGATGTGGTGGTTCTGGCGCTGCTATACACGGTGCGCATCATTGCAGGCGCGGCTGCGATCATGGTGATGCCCAGCCCGTGGCTGTTGACCTTCTCTTTGTTCTTTTTCCTCAGCCTCGCCTACATGAAGCGCTATATTGAGCTGTCGCGCCTGATCGCGGCGGAGGCACAGGCCGATGAACGCCTGCCTGCCCGCAACTACTACAGCGGCGATATCACGGTGGTGCAGACCTTTGGCATCGCAAATGGAGCGCTGTCGCTGCTGACACTGGCTGAGTACGTCAACAGCGACACCGTGAAAGAACGCTACCTCACGCCCGAGTTTCTGTGGCTGCTGCTGCCTGTGATGATGTTCTGGACCTATCGCAGCTGGATGTGGGCCAACCGCGATCAGATCGGGGATGACCCGGTTGTTTTTGCCCTGCGTGATCAGATCAGCCGCATTTCTGTCGCAGCAATGTTGGCGATTGTGCTGCTGGCCCGTTACGTCGATTTGAGGGGATTTGGCGGATGAGTCTATCTGGTTTCCTGCTGGTTCTGGTCAGCGTCAGCCTGTCTGCCGTGGCCCAAACGGCGTTCAAAATGGGCGTGTCCCGCGTGACCCTGCCTGAAGCCGCAGCGCTGTGGCTGAAGGCCGCGAGCTTCCTCTTTTCACCGTTAGTGCTGCTGGGTCTGGCGCTATATGGCGTCGGGACGGTTCTGTGGCTCTTTGCCCTGCGCCAGATGGATCTGTCGCTGGCCTATCCCTTTGTGGCGATGAGCTTTGTCATGGTCTCCGTCTCAGGCATCGTTTTCCTGGGCGAGCCTGTCAGCCTGCCCCGGCTTCTGGGGCTGGCGCTGATCATCCTGGGGCTGCTGGTGATGGCCCGGGGCTGATTCCGGACCGGACACACAGCCAAAAATGGCGCACCCATGTGGGCACGCCTTGATCTTCACTGTTCAGACGGGTTGGAACCGGTAGGCCTGCCCCTCCGCCACAACGGTGCCAACACCGGGGAAAGCAAAATGCGTGGCCGCAATTGGCGTGCCTTTGGTTGCGGCCTCAGCCAGCAGGGTCTGGCGGGTGGCTACGGCTGCGGCAGCATCCCCGTCCAGGGCATATGTCACCTGGGGCTGAGCCATCTGGATCTGTTCCGAGATCACCGCGTCCGATACGATCAGCAGCTCCTGTCCGCCGCTTTGCAGCTGCACACCGGTATGGCCCGGCGTATGGCCTGGCAGGGGCGCCAGGGTGACACCGGGGGCCAGCTCTGCCGCGCCGTCATGGGTCACCACCCGATCCGCGATCCCAGCCGCAACGCTTTGGATCATCTCAACCATCGGGCGGTTTTCCTCGGGCACCAGACCGGGCAGATCCGGGTTGGTCCAGAACCCCCATTCCGCCGCAGCCACATGAATGGTCACCCCTGCAAAGGCCGCCGGATCGGCAAAGCCGCCCAGATGATCGGCATGCATGTGGGTCAACACGATGTCAGTCGGCTGTACACCCCGCAAATCCCCCCAGGCCGCACCGGTTTCTGGGAACCTGGCCTTCAGCGCTTTGGCCGAGCCGGTATCAACAAGGATCACACGATCACCGCTGCGGATCAGCCAGAGGTTCGCGCCAATCTCCACCTGATCGCCCAGTTCCATGCCCTCGGGCAGATTGCCGAAATAGGCGGCAGGCAGGGTGAACCGGCCATCATCGAAGATCCGCAGATCAATCTCACCGATCTTCATGTCATGTACACGTGCGCTCATAACGCTCTCCTATGTCTTTGATGAAATGGGATATGGCCTGTGGCGCGGATCAGCGATATTGTCACAAGTGACTGTGAATTTGCGGATTGCGCCATTATGATGACATCTGCCCCTCGTGTTCTCCTCCTCGACTATCCCGGTGCGCTGGCATCTGCAGTGCTGGGGCTGGTGGATATACTGACACACGCGGGCCTCCGGCCCGAGACAGTGCGCCCACAGGACATGACAGCGGCGGACTGGGCAAACATGCCGGGCGCCAGTGCGATCCTGTTGCCGCCGGCAGCCACGGCCCCTGATCCTGTCGCCCACCCCGATCTGCCGCGCTGGATTGCGGACCAGGCGCAGCAGGGCGCGCTGATTTGTTCCGCCTGTGTTGGGGTGATCTGGGTGGCCGCTGCCGGTCTTGACGCCGGGCGCCCGGTGACAACCCATTGGGGCGCGGGCCATAATCTGCAGCGCCATTGGCCGGATCTGCAGATCAACACCGATCGGCTGGTGATCGAATATGACGATCTGGTCACCGCGGGCGGATTGATGGCCTGGGTGGATCTGGCCCGGATTGTGATTGAACGGCTGTGCGGGCATGCAAAAATGCTGGAAACCGCGCGCCATTTTGTGGTGGATCCCTGTCGGCGCGATCAGCGCCGGTTTCAGCGGTTCCAACCCCAGTTTGACCATGGAGATGCCAAGGTGGCCGAGGCCCAGCACGGGCTGGCCCGCGACCTTGCGCATCCGCCTGCCCTGCCCCTGCTGGCGCAGCGGCTGGGCCTATCACCACGCAGCTTGCAGCGGCGGTTCCAGCGGGCCACCGGGCTGACCGTCACCCAATACCTGCAGCAGTTGCGGGTTGAACATGCCAAAACCTTGCTGGCGGACAGCGCCCTGCCGGTTGCAGAGGTGGCGGCGCAATCGGGGTATCAGGATCTGCCTGCCTTTCACCGCGTCTTTGGCCGCATCAGTGGTCAGACCCCGGCCGCCTTCCGCAAAAGCCTGCGCGACATGACAAAGGGCGGCGCCTGTGGCACCGCCCTTTAACACAATTTGCAAACACTTGGATCAGATCACCCCAAGGTGCAGGTTGACCGCGATCAGGATCAGCAGTCCGCCGCCAATCCAGCCGAGCGCCTCACGCAGATGCCGGCGTTTGTTGATCGCCCCGGCCAGGCTGGAGCCCATGAAGACAACCAACATATCCGATGGGATTGCCGTCAGCGGGACCAGTGCGCCAAGGATCAGGAACTGCAGCTCAACGCTGCCATTGCCCTCCCCCATCCTGATGAAGGGCGGCAGGAACAGCGCGAAAAACAGCACCGTTTTGGGGTTCAGCAGTTCCACCAGAACCCCCTGCCAGACGATCGCACGCACGGGTTTGCGCACCACTTCGCTGACATGCAGATCCGCCAGCGCTGCCGCGCGGGCTTCGCGGATCATGCCGATGCCCAGCCAGATCAGATAGGCCGATCCCAGATAGCGCAGGCCCGGCACGATCCAGGTGAACTTGGCAAACACCGCCGCAAGCCCCATCGCGGTGGCCACGGCCAGCGCCATGCCCCCCAGCGCCAGCCCAAAGGCCGAGGCCAGCCCAGCAACCCGGTCCTGCCCCACCGTGCGCGACAGCACGTAAAGCATCGAGGGACCGGGTGTCGCGCTAAGTGCAAATCCCGCAAGCAGCACCGCCAAGATCGTTTCAAAGGGTGGCATCAGTGCTGATCTCCCTGCAGTCGGCCTTCAAAGGGGTTTGAGAAGTTGGTATCTGACTGACCGTCCCGCAGATAGGGGAAATCGCGCATAAGCATAGTCTCCAGATGTTCCCCCGCTTTGAATGGCGTATAGCCTGATGGGCGGCTTTCGCTGATAAGCTGAGGGAAGGGTTCAATCATCGTGTCGTAATTTGCGGCTACAAAATACGGCATCGAAAACCGTTCTGCGCTTGAATTCAAGACCCTATGAGGTGTTGAGCGCAAAATTCCGTTGCTCCAGGCCTCCAACATGTCGCCAATATTGACCACAAAGACCGAATGATCGACCGGCACGTCGATCCATTTACCAGAGGTTGCAAGGACTTGCAGGCCGGGGTTGCGTGTATGCAACAGAGTCAGACATTCATAGTCCGTATGGGCGCCCATATTGACCGATTTATGGTCGGTGGTCTCATCGTCGCGCAGGTAATGCAGCAGGCGCAGCTGTGAAACAGGCTTGTCCATCTGGGCCAGCATGGCGCCCTGCGGCAGGCCAAGGTGCTGCTCCAACGCACCAGTCACCCGCTGACCAAGCCGCGCGATCTGCTGGTAATAGGTGCCGATGATCTGGGCAAATCCGGGGCTATCCGGCCAGACATTTGGCCCCAACAGGCGGTTGCCCGCCAGATAATCCGGGTCATCCGCCGGCAGATCCAGACCCAGATCAAACGCCTCATAGCTGCGGTTTTTCTCATCGGCATAATCGCCTTTTTCACTGAACGGCACATAGCCGCGGTGATTGCTGCTGTTGCCGATGTAATGGCGCATCTTGTGCCGTTCGGGCTGCGCAAAGAACAGCGCGGCCACCGCATAGGCCGCCTCGATCAGCACCGGATTGATGCCGTGATCGCAGATCCGGAAAAACCCGAACTGCCGTGCGGCCTGACCGATCTGGTCTGCAACCGCTTGCTGTTTGACAGGATCCTCACTGCTGAGATCGCTGAGACTGATCAACGGCAGGGTGCCGTCGTCATAGGGGGTGAAAGATGATGTTTTAATGTTCATTTTCTGCTCCAGTTGAGTTGTGGCCAGAGACAGATATTCAGGGTTTTAGGAAAAATTGTGGAAATTCAATGACTTATCGGTGATTGAAGGAAGCGGAAGCTACTCACCCATAAGGTGATTTGCCACTCCAAGCAGCTTAGAGGCGAAATTTTGTGCAATCACAGAAGATTAGCCTTTGAACCAAGGTGCCAAGCCACCACACACACCCAAAGATTCCCGCTTTTTTGGCTGAAATCTGTGGCTGAATTTGGATGCTCACACCCCAGCCCCCATGATCCCGCCTGCACTTAGGTTCTAGTTGACAGCTTTATTATACAGATGCACAACAAGACAAAACACACCTGTAGACCACTCGCGCTGTATTGGGGGTGTCCCCGCCCCACAGCCACTTGAATAAGGACAACAGCCATGAAACTGGCCGATATCACCACCCGGTTGGCCGGGTTGGGCGGCGCCAAATGGGCGGTGCATTTTGCGGCGCGTGATCGCATTGAGGCGGGCGAAGACATCATTGAAATGACCATTGGCGAACCTGATGTGCCAGTGCCAGACAGATTGGTTGCCGCCAGTATTGAAGCGCTGAACGCCGGGCGCACGCAATATTCCAACGGACAAGGCGAAGAAGGGCTGCTGCAGGCTCTAGCGGATCGCTACACACAACGGATTGGTCGGCCCTTTGGACCTGAGAACTTCCTCTGCCTGCCGGGCACCCAGACCGCGCTTTATGCCGTGATGATGGGCGTTGCCGAAACGGGTGATGAGGTGCTGGTGGGCGATCCGATGTATGCGACCTACGAAGGGGTGGTGCGTGCAACTGGCGCCACGATGGTCCCGGTGCCCCTGCGGGACGAACATGGGTTCCGCATGCAGGCCCATGATCTGGCCGCCGCAATCACCCCCAAAAGCCGCGCCATCCTGCTGAACTCCCCGCACAACCCCACCGGCGCGGTCCTCAGCCGGGACGAGCTGCAGGCGATCGGTGCATTGGCCCGTCAGCACAACCTCTGGATCATTTCGGATGAGGTGTACGAAGATCTGATCTTTGATGGGACCACCTTCTGTTCGCCCCTTGCCCTGCCCGAAATCGCGGATCGGGTCATCGCGGTGGCCTCAATCTCCAAATCTCACGCAGCGCCTGGGTTCCGCAGCGGCTGGTGTGTTGGCCCTGCCGCCTTCTGCGAGGCTTTGCTGCCCGTTGCCGAAACCATGCTGTTTGGCAACCAACCCTTCATCGCCGACATGACCGAAGTTGCCGTGCGCGAAGGATCGCCCGTGGCGGCAGGCATGGCTGCGCGGTTCAGCGCGCGTGCCACCCGGCTACGTGATCGATTACAGGCACAGAGTGACCTCGCCGTGCATATGCCAGCGGCGGGCATGTTTGCATTGGTGTCCGCCAAGGCCCTTGGGCTTGATGGTGAAGCCTACGCCTGGGCGTTGTTGGATCAGGGCGTTGCCGTGATGCCGGGCAGTGCCTTTGGCGATGGCCTGCAGGACTGGGTGCGTGTTGCCCTGACCATCCCAGACGACCAGTTTGATCAAGCAATTGACCGTATGCTGACCCATGCCAAAGCCACTCAGCCACAGGCGGTCGCCTCATGAGCAAGACCAAACCCACCGTCGGCGAAGCACTGGTCAGCGGCTTGAAACAGCGCGGCGTTGACTGCGTCTTCGGCATTCCCGGCGTGCATTCGATTGAGCTTTACCGAGGTCTGGATCTTGACGGGATCCGCCACGTCACCCCCCGGCATGAACAGGGTGCGGGTTTCATGGCCGATGGCTATGCCCGCGCCAGTGGCAAACCCGGTGTGGCCTTCGTGATCACCGGCCCCGGCCTGACCAACACGATCACCCCCGTGGCCCAGTCCCGTGCGGACTCGGTCCCGGTTTTGGTGGTCTCGGGCGTCAATGCCCGCGCCACTTTGGGTCAGGGCATGGGCCATCTGCATGAGTTGCCCGACCAGCAGGGGTTGATGCAAACCGTGGTCGCGACCTCGGAACAAGTGAGCAACCCTGACGCCTTGAACGGCGCGTTAACGCGCGCCTTTGACGCGATGCAGGCCACGCGCCCGACGCCCGCACATATTGAGGTGCCGCTGGATGTGGCCGGCGTCACGGCCAACCCGCTGGCGCCCCCTGCCCCACCAGCCGCCACGAAAGCCGCCGCAGATGACGCGCTGCAACAGGTGGTCACCCAGCTGACGCAGGCAGAACGGGTGGTGATCCTTGCCGGCGGCGGTATCAAAACCGGTGGGGCCGCGTTGCAAACTTTGGCAGAGCACCTCGACGCGCCGGTGGTTCAGACCACCAATGCGCGCGGGTTGATGCATCAGCATCGCTTGACCGTGCCCGCCAGCCCCAGCCTGAAACCGGTGCGCGATCTGATCGAGGAGGCCGACTGCGTGCTGGCCCTTGGGACCGAATTGGGGCCGACCGACTATGACATGTACGCAACCGGCGACATGGCGCAGATGCGCGGGCTGATCCGGGTGGACATCTGCCCGGATCAAATCGCCCGTCACCCGCATGTGATCGCCCTCTGCGCTGATGCGTCAACGGTGGCGGGTCAACTGGCCGCCGTACTGCCAAGCCGCGCCGAAACCGATGGTGTTGCCCGGGCCGAGGCCTGCCGCACCGCCGCCTGGGCTGCCCTCGGCCCAGCCTACCGCGCCAATGTTGCGATGCTCAACGCGATGCGCGATGCCCTGCCCGGCGCGCAGATCGTGGGCGATTCCACGCAGCCGATCTATGCAGGAAATCTCTATTACGATCATAACGTTGCGGGGGGATGGTTCAATTCCTCCACCGGCTATGGTGCCTTGGGCTACGCGATCCCCGCGGCGATTGGCGCGGCCATTGCCAAGCCCGATCAGCCAACCATCTGCCTGACCGGTGATGGGGGCGCGCAGTTTTCGCTGCCCGAATTGGCCGTCGCCGCGCAGGAGGGCCTGCCGGTACGCTTTGTGATCTGGAACAACTACGGATTTGGCGAAATCGCTGCCGCCATGCGCGACGTGAATGCACCGGTGATTGGCTGCGATCCAACCCCGCCCCGTTTTGCCGACACCGCCGCCTCCTACGGGATGGTGTACCGGCAGGTGCCTGATCAGCCCGAGGCGCTGAGCGCTGCCCTGCGCGACACGGCGCAGGCGCCCGGTCCGGTGATGATTGAGGTTGTGATTGCTTCATAGCCAGTAGTGAACAGGCCCGGCGGATAGGCCGGGCCACCTCACCCCAAGTCCAGCGGCAGATCTATAATCGCGCCCACGGCCTCCAGCCCGATTTTAGGCAATTCGTCGTCGCCGAAGGCCTCAGGCAAGGCGCCGCCTTCCAGCCACAGGCCATCCACCACCGCATTGCAAGCAATGGCTAAGGCCCTAAGCCGTAGTTCTGTCACCGTTTTCCCGGCCTCCGTCAGGGCCTCAGCGATCAGCGCCTGTAGACGGTTGCGGAAATAGACATAGCTGCGCTCATGGATCTGCCGCATCGCCGGATCCCGCAGCAGCATCGTCATGAACCCCGCCCAAAGCGCCAGCGCCCGCGGATCGACAACGGGCGGTTTGAGCGACGCGCGGATGAACCCCGCCAGCTTGCCGCGGGCGCTGTCATGCTCCGCCTCAGCCGCTGCGCTGGCCTGATCGGTCAGCGCGTTCATATGGTATTCATAAGCGGCCAGGATCAGCTCTTCTTTGGTTGAGAAGTAGTGCCTTATCAGCCCTTGCGTCACCTCAGCGCGTTCGGAAATCGCGCGCACGGTTGCAGCCTGAACACCCTGTTCTGCCACCAGATCCAAGGTTGCCTGCACCAGCGCCTGCTTCCGCTCCTCTGCGCTTTGCCGTTTGAATTTACGTCGCTTTTCCTGCACCTCAAGCCCCCGGATTTGGGCCGAGTGTGCCGGATTTAGCGGTCTGGGCGCAAGCGGTTAAACCTCCAGATCAAAGACCAGAATGCCGTCTATGCCCCCTTCGGCCGCCGCAACCAGCCTGGCCCCAAGCGCCTTATGCTGGGGATGATCCTGATAGGCCTGCAGGCTCTGCCAGCTGTCGAAATCCACCACAAACCCGTGCATGTATCCGCGTTCCATCTGTTCCGGGCTTTCGCTGCGCCCCGCAGTGACCGCCCCCATGCCGGGCAAAAGATCCTGCAGCACTGGCAGGGCAGAAAACATCTGAGAAATCTCCTGCTCAGACACTTCAGCGCGGAAGTTGATCAATACGATATGGCGGATCATGGGCCCCTCCTGTCCCTGAGGTGAGCCTGCGCAGATGCGGCAGCTGCGTCAAGGCGGTTGAGAGACATAATGACTGCCTAATCAGCTATGTGCATAAACCTGTGGATAAAACTTATCCACAGGATACCTTCACCGCATACCTTTGCAAAATATACGAATATCGAAACAACTCACAGGGTTATACAGGCAGCTCACTGACCTGATATTGCGCCCGCGACAGCCATTCAGGCGAGACCTCAATTCCCCAACCCGGCGCTTCAGAGACCGTCACATGACCGTCTTCGATGCCGTAGGGACAGGTCACAAACAGATCGCGTTGCCAAGGATAAATGTCATCGCCTTCAATAGAGAACTCAAGATATTTGCCGGCGTTTGGAATGGCCTTCAGCAGGTGCATGGTGAACAGCGTCACCAATGACAGGTTGGCGCAATGGGGCGTGCAGGGCAGCCCGGCCTTGGCGCCCATCTCGGCCACCATCAGCGTGCGAGAAATACCGCCGAGATAGAGGATATCGGGCTGGATCACATCCACCGCGCGCATCGCGATCATCCGCTTCCAATGCTGCAGATCGCAGTCCTGTTCCCCGCCTGTCACATCCAGATCCAAGGCATCAGTGACCTGTTTGGTTTCTTCCATCAGCCAGTAGGGGCAAGGTTCCTCAAAGTGGTCGACACCGTTTTGTTCCAGCATCTTGCCGACCTCAATCGCCTTGGCCGCCGAATAGCCCGAGTTGCCATCGACCAGAAGCGCCACATCCTCGCCCACCGCCGCGCGCACCGCAGGCACAATCGCATCGGTGCGCCCGGGCCACTGGTCCACATCGTGCCCACATTCCCGGCCCACCCGGAATTTGAAGGCGTCAAACCCCTGTTCCCCCCGCAGCCGCGCCAGCCGCGCGGCCTCCTCCTCGGGCGTGATGTCACGGGTCATCGATGACCCATAGGCCCGCAGCCGGCCCGGTGTACCGCCCAGCAGTTCGACAACCGGTTTGCCCGCCTGTTTGCCGCGCCAGTCCCAGATCGCCGTATCCAGCCCCGCCATCGCCCGGCGCAGGTAGGAGCCGGGGAATTTATGTTCACGCTCGGGGATTTCACAAACCAGCGCCTCCAGATCTTGGGTTGACCGCCCCAGCGCCCAAGGGGCGATCTGACGGTGCAACACCTGCGCCGTGATGTCAGAATTATAGGTCGAGACCTGCCCCCAACCCTGCGCGCCATCCTCGGTCGTCAACCGGGTGAAGCCTACGAATTCATTGGAAAAAGTTTCAATCTTGGTGATCTTCATGGCTCAACTCGCGTCTTTCAGGATCATATCTGCCGCCCGGTGGGCCAGCATCATGGTGGGGGCATTGGTATTGCCCGAAGTGATGTTTGGGAAGGCCGAGGCATCGACAACCCGCAGCCCGTCAACGCCGCGCAACCGCAGCTGCGGGTCCAGCGCTGAGGTGGCCGGATCCAGCCCCATCCGCACCGTCGACACCGGGTGGAACACAGTGCCGCAACGGGCGCGAAAATCGCTCAGGATCGCGGCATCATCCATCTGCTGCACATCGCCATACATCGGTTGATCGATCAAGGCCTGCAACGCAGGCGCTGCAAGGATCTGCTGACACAGCCGACCGCCTGCGATCACCGCCTTTTGGTCATCCTCCGTCGCCAAGGGGTTGGCATCAATCCGTGGCGCGGTGCCCGGATCGGCAGAGCGGATATCGATCCGACCACGGCTGCTGGGCCGGGTGGGCTGCATGCCAAGGATAAAGCCCGGGAAAGGATCGGGGTTGATCACATTGCGGGTGCCGGCCTTGGTGGTCGTATAGGTCACCGGGTTGAAATAGAGCTGCTGGTCCACTTGCCCCTCAATCGCGCCTGAGCGGAAGAAGCCGCCACATTGATTCACCGACAGTGCCAGCGGACCCCGCCGCGCCAGCACATATTGCAGCCCGGCCAGCGCCTTGCCCCACCAAGGGGCCAGTTGGTTGTTCAATGTCGGTTCGGTCGCGCGGAAATAATAGTTAATGCCCAGATGGTCCTGCAGATTGCCGCCGATATTGTCATTGGCCAGCCGCAGCGAAATGCCCAGATCACGCAGCACCTGCCCCGGCCCAAGACCTGACAGTTGCAGGATCTGCGGGCTGTGCACCGCCCCCGCCGACAGGATCACCTGACCGGCCTGCACCTCCACCCGTTGCCCGTTCCGACGGTAGGCCACCCCGGTGGCGCGGCTTTCGTCAAACAGGATCCGTTCAACCTCGGCGCCGGTGCGCAGGGTGACATTACTGCGCCGCAGGGCCGGTTTCAGATGCGCCTGCGCCGCCGACCAGCGGCGGCCTTTGTAGGTGTTCAGCCGGTAGATGCCACCGCCTTCGGGCTGCGGGCCGTTCATGTCATCAGTCTGCGGCAACTGCTGTTGCTCCAACGCGGTGAAATAGTGGCGATTGACCGGGTGGATGCGCTGACTCACGTCGGTGATCTGCAACGGGCCGCTGCCGACAACGCGGCCATCGGCGTGGTGATGCGTTTCAATCCGGTCATAGGTTTCGCAGGCAGCGTCCCAGCCCCACTCAGGCCCCGCAAGGCTGGCCCAATCGTCAAAATCCTGCTGCAAACCACGGCAATAGACCATGGCATTGATTGAGCCCGAGCCGCCAACCACGCGGCCCCGTGGCCAGTAATCCACCCGGCCCTCAATGGCGTCAGATGGGGTGGCCTGCAGGCCGTAGTTCAGCTTGGGATGATAAAACAGCTTGCCATAGCCGGCGGGGATCTTGATCCAGAGCGATCGATCACGCGGCCCCCGTTCCAGCACCAATACCCGATACCTGCCAGAGGCGCTCAGCCGATCCGCCAGCACGCAACCTGCTGATCCTGCACCGATAATGACGTAATCAAACCTGTCCACGCACGCGCCCTCCTTGGTTTTGGCCAAGATGGCGCAGGTGAAGCTTTTGTGACAAACAAAGAAACATTTGCTCTCGACCCTGTTTCATTTGAAAAGGGGGGATGAGCTATAACCTCCCTCCCCTGCCCTGGCTGCGCGCCTTTGAGGCTGCTGCACGGCTTGGCAGTTTCACCCTCGCCGCCGAAGAACTGGCGCTCACCCCTGCCGCCATCAGCCATCAGGTCCGCAGTCTTGAGGGTCAGCTGGGCTATCCGCTGTTCCTGCGCCGCAACCGCCATCTTTTGCTGACCCGGCTGGGGGAAAACTACCTGCCTGCGGTGCGGCAAGCCTTCAGCGATCTGTCGCTGGCCACCACGGATGTGTTTGGCCGGGGTCAGCAGGCGACGCTGCGCCTGCGCTGCCTGCAAAGCTTTGCCCAATCCTGGTTGATCCCGCGCCTGCCACGGTTCCGCGCGGCCCACCCTGAGGTGCGGTTGCAGCTGCACACCGCGGGTTGGGCGGGCACGGTGGAAAGTGAACAGCTGGATCTGGACATCAGCTATGGTCAGGGCGAATGGACCGGCGTGTTGCCCGAACCACTGGTGCGTGGGAAGGTTCTGCCCCTGGCCCACCCCGATCTGGCCAAAACGGCGCCGGATCTGGAAACCCTGCGCCACGCCCCGCTGATCGAGATCGCTGGCGTGACCGAAAGCTGGACCCGGTTTTTTCACCGTCAGGGCCTGACCGATCCGCTGCCGGATCCGGCAATGGTTGTTGATCAATCCAGTGTCGCCCTCGACGTCGCGGCGCAGGGGGTGGGGCATTGCCTGGTCTTTGATGCCTTTGCCCAGCCCTATATGGCCGCGGGCACTTTGGTGCCATCGGTCCAGGCCGCGTATCAGCAGGACCAGGGCATGTATCTGCTGCGCGCGCCGGGGCGCCAGCCCTCACCGGACCTCGACAAGCTGATCACCTGGCTGCGCGCTGAGGCCGCATCATAAAAGCAAGCATCTGATCCCCAACAGAAAAAGGGCGCCCGCTTGGGGCGCCCTTTCTTTATTTCGCGGCGCGGCTGGCCAACAGATCGCTGAGCCAATCCGGATCCATCTCAGGCACCGAAGACAATAGTAGCTCGGTGTAGGGATGGTGCGGTGGTTGGAACATCTCGGACTTCACGCCCTGTTCAACCACCCGACCCTGCTGCATCACCACCACCTCATCTGCGATGGCGCGCACTGTGGCCAGATCGTGGGTGATGAACATATAGGCCAGATCAAACTGTTCCTGCAGCCGGTCCAGCAGTTTAAGGATGCCCTCCGCCACCAGCTGATCCAGCGCCGATGTGACCTCATCGCAGATAATGAATTTCGGCTCCGCCGCCAGCGCGCGGGCAATGCCAATCCGCTGTTTCTGACCGCCCGACAGCTCTGAGGGCAGCCGGTCGATATAGTGCTCCGGCTCCAGCTCAATCAGGTTCAGCAGATCTTTGACCCGATCCTCCAGCGCCTTGCCTTTCAGGCCCAGATACATCTGTGCCGGGCGACCGATCAGCTCACGGATGGTCAGTTTCGGGTTCAGCGCGGTGTCGGCCATCTGATAGATCATCTGCGCCTGCCGCAGCTGATCGCGGCTGCGCGACCGATAGTCCGCAGGCAGCGTTTCGCCGTCAAACAGCACCTCACCACGGCGCGGCGTCAAAAGGCCGGTGATCACCCGGGCGGTGGTCGATTTCCCCGATCCACTTTCGCCCACCACGGCCACGGTGCGGCGTTTGTGAATGTCAAAGCTGACATCCTGCAACACATCCACTTTGCCATAACCCGCCGTCACGTTGCGGACCGACACCACCGGGGTTTCCCCTTCGGGTTTCGGCTGTTCGGGCCGGGCATGGCTGCGCACCGCCCAGAGCGACTTGGTATAGTCCTCCTTCGGGGTGCTGAGCATGCAGCGGGTGTCCGCCTCTTCGACCTCTTCGCCTTTCAGCAGCACTTTGATGCGATCCGCCATCTGCGCCACAACCGCCAGATCGTGGGTGATATAGATCGCAGCGGTGTTGAACTGTTCCACGATGTCGCGGATCGCCGCCAAAACCTCAATCTGGGTGGTCACATCCAGCGCGGTTGTCGGCTCATCAAAGATGATGAGGTCGGGCCGACAGGACATCGCCATGGCCGTCATCGCCCGCTGCAGCTGCCCGCCAGACACCTGATGCGGATAACGGAAGCCGATCTGTTCAGGATCCGGCAACTGCATGCGGCGGTAAAGATCCACCGCATCCGCCTCAGCATCCGCGCGGGACATGACGGAATGCACCACCGGCGCTTCGCTGTATTGATCAATCAGCTTATGCGCCGGGTTGAAACTGGCCGCTGCGGATTGCGCCACATAGGCGATCCGCTTGCCCAGCAACCCGCGTTTGTCCGCCGCTGAAGCGTTGCGCAGATCGATGCCGTCAAAGGTGATCTCCCCCCCGGAAATCCGGCAGCCATCGCGGGTGAAGCCCATTGAGGCCAGACCAACGGTGGATTTGCCCGCGCCGGATTCGCCGATCAGGCCCAGCACCTCACCCCGATGCAGGGTCAGGTCCACGCCTTTGACGATTTCGTTCCACTGATCCTCAGATTTGCCTTCAATCCTAAGGCCGCGCACGGTGAGGAGTGGCTCTTGCGTCTTATCATTCGCCATGGGCTTACTCCTTCAATCCGCTGGCGCGGTGCAGCTGCCAGTCCACCACAAAGTTCACCGCAACCGTCAGCAGCGCAATTGCACCAGCCGGCAGCAGCGGGGTGATGTCACCAAAGGTGATCAGCGTTGCGTTGTCGCGCACCATCGATCCCCAGTCAGCCGTGGGCGGCTGAATGCCAAGGCCCAGGAACGACAGCGCCGAAATGGCCAGGAACACAAAGCAGAAGCGCAGACCAAATTCGGCCACCAATGGGGCCATCGCGTTTGGCAGCACTTCGCGGGTCACCAGGTGCCACAGCCCCTCACCGCGCAGTTTGGCGGCTTCGATGTAGTCCATCACCACGATGCCCTGCGCCACAGAGCGGGCCAGACGGAACACGCGGGTGGCATCGATTGTTGCGATCACCAGGATCAGCGACACCACCGAGGTGCCAAAGATGGTCAGCAGCAGGAGCGAGAAGATGAGCGACGGAATGGCCATCAGGATGTCCACCACGCGGCTCAGGAACTGGTCCAGCCAGCCACCAACCACCGCGGCCAGCAGGCCAAGGATGGAGCCGACAAAGAAGGCCAGCGCCGTCGTGGCGAAGGCGATCCCAACTGTGTTACGTGCGCCATAGATCATCCGGGTCAGCATATCGCGGCCCAGGTTATCGGTGCCCAGCAGATAGGTGCTGTCCCACTGCTGATACTGGCGCCCCACCACTTCGCTTTCCGCGAAGGGGGCAATCAGCGGGGCGAACAGGGCCACCACAACGTAGATCAGGATCACCAGCATCCCGAAAGACGCAGTCAACGGTGCCTTGCGCAGCTCACGCGCCATATTGGCCGGTGTGGCCAGAACCAAAACCGCCCGGAACAGCCAGCCCAATGCCAGCGCGCCCAGAGCGGTTGCAACCACCCAGAAAAGGGTCATCAGAAACGACATATCAGATCCCCCTTAACGACGGTGCATCAGACGTGGGTTCGACAGGGTCGACAGCACGTCAGCGGTGAGGTTCAACAGCACATAAGCCGAGGCAAAAATCAGCGCCACAGCCTGCACCACGGGGATGTCACGACGGGTCACGCTGTCCACCATCAACTGGCCAAGGCCCGGGTAGACAAAGACCACCTCAACCACGACCACACCGGTGATCAGATAGGCGAGGTTCAGTGCCACAACGTTGATGATCGGGGCCAGCGCATTGGGCAGCGCGTGTTTCAGGATCACCCGCATCGGGCTCATCCCCTTGAGGCGCGCCATTTCAATGTAGGGGCTGGCCAAGAGGTTGATAATCGCCGCCCGGGTCATCCGCATCATATGGGCGGTGACAACAAGGGTCAGCGTCAGCGCCGGCAGGAAGGTCTGATAGAGCGTCTGGCCCAAGCTGGCCGAGCTGCTGAGCCGTGCAATCGACGGGAAATGCCCGCCCTGCGCCAGCCACAGGATCAGAATGTAGGCGACAAAAAACTCAGGGAAGGAGATTGAGGTCAGCGCCGCCGCGTTGGACACGCGGTCAAAGATCGAATTGCGGAAAAGCGCGGCAAGAATGCCAAGGGCCAGCGACAGCGGAACCGCCAGACAGGCGGCATAGATCGCCAGGAACAGGGTATTGCCCAGCCGGTTGCCGATCAGATCCAGCACCGGGCGGTCATTGGACAGCGATTTTCCGAAATCCCCCTGCAGGACGCCAAACAGCCAGTCGATGTAGCGGGTGTGAAAGGGTTGGTCGAGCCCGAGATCCCGGCGGATCGCCGCCACGGTCTCTTCGGTTGCCGATTGTCCCAGGACGGCCTCGGCGAAGTCGCCGGGCAGCAATTCGGTCGCGCCAAAGATCAGCAGCGAAATCACGAAAAGCGTCAGAAATCCTAGGGCAAGTCGTTGCGCAATCATGCGCCAGACATGCGCCATCTGTAGTGTCCCTCCGTCTGTTCCCACAGGTCATTTTTGTGTTTTGTGCCCCCTGTGGGTGGGGCATGGCCCGGTTGAGTGGGGCATGACCCGGCGCGTTTCCGCACCGGGCCCATATCAATCGCTAAAGAGCGGCGCGGTTTACGCGAACCACCAGCGCTCAACAGCTTTGAAGCCGTCCATGGTCCAGTTCGAGGCAACTTTTTCAGGGGTTGCGACCGCGTTGGACAGGGCCATCACGTAGTTGGCGTACATCGGTACGATCACGCTGCCTTCGTCACGGACGATGCTCTGCATTTCAACATACATCTCGCGGCGTTTGGCGTCGTCCAGTTCCGAACGGGCTTCGGTGAGCAGCTTGTTGAAGCGCTCATGCTCCCAGTAGCTGTCGTTCCAGGATGCACCCGAGGCATAGGCCGTGGTGAACATCCAGTCTTCGGTCGGACGACCACCCCAGTAGCTGGCCACAAAGGGTTTCTGCATCCAGACGTTGGACCAGTAGCCATCTGCCGGCTCACGCTTGACGGTCAGGTTGATGCCTGCCGCTTTGGCGCTTTCCGAGAACAGAACCGCAGTATCGGTTGCACCGCCAAAGGCCGCTTCCGAGGTCGACAGTTCCACGTCCAGGCTGCTGAGGCCGGCTTCTTTCAGGTAGAACTTGGCCTTGTCCGGGTCATAGGTGCGCTGTTCCAGCTCAGAGGCGTGGAAACGGTTGGACACACCAATCGGGTGGTCGTTGCCGACCGAGCCGTAACCGTTCAGGATCTTGTCGACCAGCTCTTCCCGGTTGATCGCGTGCTTCAGCGCCAGACGGACGTTGTTGTCGCTGTAGGGCGCTGCGCGGCTGTCCATCGGCAGCACGTAGTGCTGGGTGCCCGAAACCGACAGGATGTTGACGTTCGGTGCGCGCTCCAGCAGGTGCACGGTGCTGAGGTCAACACGGTCGATCACATCAACCTGACCGGACAGCAGGGCGTTCTGACGGGCCGCTGCATCAACGATCGGCAGGATTTCCAGACCGTCGAAGTGGGCGCGATCGGACTTCCAGTAGTTCGGGTTGCGCGACAGGGTCGCCTGCACGCCGGGCTCAAAGCTGTCAACAACATAGCCGCCGCAGCCGTCCAGGGTCATCGGATCGATCTTGCCGTCTTTGGCGGGCAGGATGGCCAGGTGATAATCGGAGATGATGAAGGGGAAGTCGGCGTTGCCTGCTTCCAGGGTGATGACAACAGTGTGGCTGCCGTCGGCCTTCATGTCGACGATGGACGAAACGATCGGCTTGGCGGCCGATTCACTGTCTTCACCGCGGTGGTGGTTCAGCGAGGCGATGACGTCGCCGGCGTCCAGGGTTTTGCCGCTGTGGAAGGTCACACCTTCGCGGATCTTGAAGGTCCAGGTGGTCGCATCAGGTGAGGACCACTCGGTCGCCAGTTCGGGCACCAGCTGGCCGTCGGCGTCGATCTCGGTCAGGTAGTTATGGCGAGCGCTGGCAAATACCTGCGAATAGGCGTTATCCCATGTGCCCGGATCCAGACTGTCCGAGGTGCTGCCGTGGCCCATGCCGATGCGCAGAACGCCACCTTTTTTCGGGGCGGCACTGGCAGCGCGCATGCCCGCGGGCAGGATCAGCGCAGCGGCGCCCATCGCGGTGGCACCGCGCAGCAGCCCACGGCGGGTGATGCCGGACTTGTTCATCTGTGTCATTGATTTTCTCCTCTGTTGTTGATGTAGCCACCGCAGGGGATCCCGCGATGGCTGCCAGCGTGTTCCTCACCGCCGGTATCTCTTGCCCTCCGCATCTGGCGCGGCACTGCGCGCGGCAAAGGGATCTGTGCTGGGGGCTATAGTAGCCCGACCTTTGCACAGCATTTCAAGGCCTTTCACAGCTGCCCTTGGGGTAGCCTGCCAAGAAAACTGAGTTATGACAATCGGATAGGGGTTCACAGAAAAGGCAACTCCACCAATTCTGCAGCCACTTCACCACCCGGTCGCTGAACCATGACCTGATCCCCGGCCTGCATGTCGACCGAAATCAGCGCATAGCCGATGTTCTGTTTCAAACGGAAAGACCACGTGCAGTTGGTCATATCGCCCACTTTGCGCCCGTCCTTCGTCAGGGCCTCCCAGGCAAAGCCCAGCGGCGCGGGGGCATCGCCCTGCAGCTTCAGACCCAGCTGGTGCCGTTTCGGCCCGTCCTCGGCGATTTTGCGCAGGGCGCGAATGCCCACCACATCGTCCTCCACATCCAGATCAACATATTGGCCAAGACGCACTTCAAACGGGCTGGTGTTGGCATCGGTATCGCCTCCGACCGAGACCAGGCCGCTTTCGGTGCGTTCCGGCGTGGTGGGTGAACCGGGCCCAATATCAAAAGGCGCACCCGCCTCTTTGACGATGTCCCAAAGCTTATCGCCCTGGCTGCCATCCTTGAGGTAAATCTCATACCCGCCCTGTTTCGACCAACCCGAGCGCTGCACGGCCACGGGCATACCTTCCAACTCGGTTTCTTTGAACCAGAAGTACTTCAGATCCCGCACCCAATCGCCAAAGATCGAGGCAACCACCTCCACCGCTTTCGGACCCTGCACCGCCAGCGGGGAGACGTCAGGCTCTTCGATCTGCACATCAAGGCCACGCTCGGCAGCAATTGCGCCGGCCCAGAACCAGATGTCGCTGTCGGCGATGGAAAACCAGAACCGGTCCTCGTCATGTTTCAGCAGAATGGGATCATTGATCAGCGTGCCGCGATGATTGCACAGCGGCACATATTTGCCCTGCCCCGGTTTGCATTTGCTCAGGTCACGCGGGCTGAGGATCTGTGCCAGCTTGGCCGCATCTTTGCCGGTGATCTGCACCTGACGTTCCACCGCGACATCCCACATGGAAACGCCATTGATCAGTCGCCAGTATTCTTCTTCTGGATTTCCGTAAGAGGCCGGCAAAACCATACGGTTATAGACCATCGCGGTCTTCAGACCTTCGGCGCGGGCCGCATTGAGGAACGGTGTCGGGCGCAGACGTGCGTTGGGAGCGATCGAAAACATCGGCGATATTCCTGTCATTGAGTGGTCTTGATGTTGGGTCAGCAAAGGGTCCCGCCACAACCGACATATATGGGGGGTCAGCCCCTATTGTGGTTATGGATTTCTTGCTGCCACGCCCCCTCAACGTTCGCTTTTCGCTCCTCGAGCGCCGTTTCCGGCACATCGGCCTTCTAACGGAACAGTCATCATGACGCCAGTCTCGTTATGGGAAGGTTTTGCATGGCCCAGAAATTACCGCATCTGACCTGGCTGCGCGCCTTTGAGGCCTCGGCGCGCCACCTGAGCTTCACCAGCGCCGCGGCTGAGCTGAACCTGACGCAGGCGGCGGTCAGCAAACAGGTCAAATTGCTGGAACAATTTCTGGGAGAGCCCTTATTTGAAAGGCGTCCGCGCTCCTTGGCGTTGACCAAAATCGGCGCTGCTTACCTGCCGAAGGTGCGCGATGGTTTTGACCGAATCCTCTCCGGCACCGAGGAGGTTTTTGGCGGTCGCCTGTCAGAGGCCCTGACTCTGCGCGCTCCGGTGGGATTCGCCGTCACATGGATCGCCCCGCGCCTGCGCCGCTTTACCGAGGCCTATCCGGACTGCCCGATCCGGTTGATCTCCTCGGTCTGGGATGAGGCCAGCAACGCCCCCCGCGTTGATATGGAAATCCGCTATGGCACCGGGGATTGGTCCGGTCTGGTCTCAGATCGCCTGACATGGGAGGTTTTTGAACCGCTATGCGCGCCATCGCTGCTGTCAAACGGCCCGCCTTTGGTGCATCCCAATGACCTGCGCCATCATCAGCTGCTGCATGTTCTAGGCTATGAGGAAGGCTGGTCCACCTGGCTGCGCAGCGCGGGTGTCGATGGTGTGAACCCCGGTCAGGGCATGCAGTTCGACAACTCGCTGGCGGTATTTGAATTTGCCGCTGCCGGTGGTGGGGTGGCTCTCGGCCGGTCCTCGATGAGCGGGCCGATGCTGGACAGCGGTCGCCTGATCCGCCCGTTCCACCTGCCCGTCCCGTTGAATGAAGCCTTCTACCTCACGTCCCCCAGTGGCCGGGCCGTGCACCCCAAGGCGGGTCTGCTGCGCGAATGGCTGCTGCATGAGGCTGAACGCGCGCCGCAACGGCGCCCCAGCCCGCTAACCCCGCGCCACCCGCAGCGGATGCAATCGCTTTAGATCACATTGCGGCTTAGGGATCACCCGCTTCATGCCCGCCCAGTCAATGCCCCCGGGGTTCCCCCCAGCCGGACCAGCTCAGCCGCGATGCGTTTGGCCGTCTCAGCCGCTGCTCCAGAGCACCCCGACTGACGGTGCAACTACTGCCGCAACGCGATCAGGTCTGTAAAAGATAGTTCTGCCAAACGCGGCGACGTGTTCGATGACAGGATGCACCTCCTTGCATGCGGTTCTGATACGGGTTCCAGGCACCGGGTCCAGAAACCAGACTTCGCTCCCACAATTCGAACGGAGAGTTTTTTGATACCCTCCCCCGCCCTCGTGGCGCATAAGTTGTGTTGCAGCCCTGATCTCCGCACGCTTATACGGCGAAAAATTGCCGCAGTTTGTGGCAAAAATACCCCAAAACCCGCCGAAGTTTCACCTACGGCACAACCTGCATTTTTTGCCCACTTGAAAGCGGACGGGCATTGCGTCACGCAGTCTCACACTCACTTAATCCCCAAATTCAGGAAATTGCATGACCCCCCAAGTGCAGCAAATCCAACCCGATGAAAATTTGACGAAAATCGGGACGATTATCCGCCAGATTCGGCACCATCAGCAAATATCTCTCAGCCAATTGGCAAAATCTTCAGGCGTGTCGAAATCCAACCTGTCCAAGGTCGAAAATGCGCTCATTTCGCCAACCTATGAAACCATCGGGCGGATCGCCCGGGGCCTTGGGGTTCCGGCCGCAGCCCTGCTGACGCCCCCCACCGCAGCTGATCCCGTCATCTGCATTGCCAAAGCCGACGCCCCCAGCCCCACGCCCAAGGCAGACCTGCATCACGCGCCCCTGTTCCCCGAAGGGACATCGGACCGTTTGCAAAGCCAGATCTTGACCCTTCAAAGTGCCAGCAGTGCGCCCGCGCCCCACGCCAGCCTGCCCAGCGCGGAGATGATGTGCCATGTTCTGGAGGGCCGCCTAACCCTGCGGGTTGAGAACGCTGATGCCCATGTGCTTGAGGCCGGCGATTCAGCCTACCTGACCTCTGTCGCGCCTGCCCAGCTGGAGAATGCCGAAGGCGACCCGGCGCGTATTCTCTGGGTCGAAGCCCGCTAAGTTCAGATCCGGTAACTCAATGAGCACACAGACCAGTGGCACCTGTCACTGGTCTGACTTCGCCTAATCAACCGCGTCATTTCATCCGGATCGGGATTGAGAAGCGATAGCTTTGCTTCCCCAACTCTTTGGGCGCTTTCGGGAATTTGCCAGCCCGTTTCACCGCCGAGAGCGCTGCCTGATCCAGATTGGCGTTGCCCGAGGACTTCGCCACCGAAACTGACAGCAATTGCCCCGCAGGTGAGACACGCAGGTTCAGATGCGTGGTGCCGCCCCCTTTGACGCCGCGTGGCGATTTCTTGCGTCGCTCAATCCGGGTGCGGATTTTCGATCCCCAGACGGTCAGCAATTTGGCTTCTTTGCCCTTAGACAACGCCTTGACCTTGGAGATACCGCTGCTGCCGGCCTGCTGCGTTCCGCCCGTGCCGGCCGCTTTCTGCGTTACCGAGCCCTGACTGGCGGCCTTGTTGCGATCCGAAGGCTTCGCTTTGGGCTTGGGCTTCGGCTCTGGTTTCACCTTGGGTTTGGGCGCGGGTTCGGGTTCTGGCTCGGGCTCAGGTTCTGGCGGGGGCGGTGGCGTTGTCTCCACAGTCGGCGTTTTGATTTGCTGATCCAGCACCAACTGCTGCGGCTGCGTCTTGGGGCGCAGCGGCTGGACCTGCATCTCAGGCCGTTTCAAGGCCGCCTCTTGCAGCACCTCAGGGGCTTGCAGTTCCTGTGGACGGGCCACCTCTGGCTTTACCAGATCCAGGGCCTGCGGAATGATCGGGCGTTTGAACTCTGGCGCCTCAGTTGTCAGCGCGGCGATCTTGATCTTGGCGGAGGGGGCTTCATCGATATGAAGCTGCGCCATCTCAACCGTTTCGGTGATCAAACGGGGTTGTTCAACAACATCTGGCGTATGGGTCGCGGGCGGGCGGGTCCATTCCTCGATCACCTCAGCGATACTGTCAGGCGCGCCCTGCAGGGTCACGATGGCCTCACCACCGACCCCACCCGCATCGGCGCCATCGTCAGGCGACGCATAGGCAAAAAATGCCAGATGAACCAACGCGGCCACCCCGGCAAAACCTACAAATTCAACACTCCGTCTCATTTCAGGTCCACCACCAGTTCAATGGCGCTGAAGCCTGCACGCCGCAGCTCTGCCATCACCTCAGCCAGACGCGTGCCTTGGGCCTTGGCATCAGCGCGCAGCACAACCTCTTTGTTCCCCCCCAGCTCAGCCTTCAGCGCAGCAAAGGCAGCCTCACCTTTCTGATCCTGATACTGCGCCAAGCCTTCGGCGCTGAGGTATAGCGTCACCTCACCCTTGGGATCGCCGGCCTTGCCCGCCTGCGGCGCGGCAACTTCGAAAGGTTCCGGCGGGGCGATCTGCGCGGTCATCAGAAAGAAGATCAACAGCAGGAAAACCACGTTGATCATCGGCACAATCGATTCCGCCTTCGGCGGCCGTGCGGGGGGCTGGAAGTCCATCATCGTGTCACTCCACCAAAACCAGGGCTTTGAAACCCGCCGCCTGCAACGCCTCGGACACTGCGATGATCCGTTGGACGTTGGCCTCATCAAGGCTGCGCAGCACAATAGTGTCCTGCGGCGTCTCAACCAGCGTTTTCAATTCCGCCACCAGACGGTCCAGCGGCAGGCTGATCCCGTTCAGCCGCAGCTCCTCTGGCAGGATATCCACCAGCTTAGGCGCGCCCGAGGCGTCCCCCCCGCCCGAAGCGATCGGCATTTCCACCACCTGATCCATGCCAAACCGCGAGGCCAGCATGAAAAACACCAGCAGCAGAAACACCACGTCGATCATCGGCGTCAGTGAGGGCCTGCGGCGGGGCCGGGATGTCAGTCCCAGATCCATCGATCACTCCGCCGCCAGCGGCTGAACAACCTCTTCGTCCGCCTCATAGCGCGGCTGAACCAGGAAGATCCGCGATGCCGCGTCTTCCACATCGCGGCGCAGCCCGTCGACCACAGCTTCGAACCAAGTCAGCGCGACCGAGGCCGGGATGGCCACAGCCATACCAGCGGCGGTGGTCAGCAGCGCTTCCCAGATACCTCCCGCCAACAGCGAGGGATCGGCCCGGCTGCCGCTTTCCTGCAGCGCCTGGAAGGCGGCGATCATGCCCAGAACCGTGCCAAGCAGACCTAGGAGAGGCGCGATGGAGGCAATCAGCTCCAGCGCCCGCAGACCGGTGCCAGCCCCGGCCAGCTGCAGTTTTGCAACCCGGGTGGTTTCTTCCCGGGCGGCGGCCTCAGGCAGATCCATGCGGGCACGGATCGCGGCGGCCACAACGCGCGAGCGCAGGCCACGACGTTTGGCCACAATCGACAATGCGCGCTGTGCATCGCCAGCTTCCCAAGCAGCAACCGCTTTATGGGCGCTGCCACGCGACCATGCGCCCAGCAACAACAGGCGCCAGGTTTTCCATAGGATCAGCGCAAGGGTGATCACCGAAAGCGCGGCAATGGCCCAGATCGACGGGCCACCGTCGCGCAGGAACTTGCTGGCTGCTTCGGTGGCGTGTCGGATCTGAGAGCCACTGTTTTGCAAGGTTTTCTGCACACTCTCATCTGCGGCGCCCTGAGGCGCCGCCGCTGTGCTGCCTTCCAACGGCGCCTCAAATGTGGCCTGCACCTGCGGGGCGATGGTGATCAGATCCGCAGCAGGCGGGGTGATTGCGGGGGCTGCAGGCATCGCAGGGGCCGTTGGGGTCGTGCTCTCTTGCGCCAAAGCAGCGCCGCAAAACGCCAAAAACCCGACAACCAATCCAACAGAGGTCGCGCCAAAATTCTTTGCAGACATAAATACGTCCGAAGTTACGCGGCATCATATGTAGCAGGAGATGACAGCAGCTTACCTCAGTCCCTCCACCGGATGCGGCGGCTGACATTTTGGCTTACCCACAAAACCATACCAGGTTTTGTAGCGCGGCTGGGCAACGGGTTACTCAAGTCGAGTGTTTTTGTCAAGTTTGCGCAGTCATGAGACCGCATCGGGGCCGGGGCGGCAGCCGAAGCTGCCGCGCCCTTGGGCTTGCGCGTTACTTCGCCGCCTTTTGCGCCAGCGTCAGGCAGACCTCGGTCGCTTTGGCCATGTCCTGAACAGACACCCACTCTAACGGGCCGTGGATGTTCTGCATCCCGGTGAAGATGTTGGGCGTCGGCACGCCAAATTCCGTCAGGCGGGAGCCATCGGTGCCCCCACGGATCGGCACGGAAACCGGTTCGATCCCATGGGCGCGGCTGGCATCGCGGGCCAGATCCACCGGGGTCATATCGTTTTCCAGCCAATAGCGCATGTTGCGATACTGCGGCTGGATCTCCACCGTGATCTCGGCGCGCGGTTCAGACAGCTGCACCGCCTCACAGGTCTTGCGCAGCAACTCGCCTTTGGCTTCCAGTCCATCGAGCTCAAAATCGCGCAGGATGAAGTTGATCACCATCTCAGACGATCCGCCCACCATATCCGTAGCATGGATGAAGCCCTCGCGCTCATCGGTGGTTTCCGGCGTCATTGTCGCCTGCGGCAAGGTCTGCACAATCTTGGAGGCAAGGTGGATCGCGTTGACCATCTTCTCCTTCGCCAGACCGGGGTGGATCGACACGCCTTTGACGGTCACAACCGCCCCATCGGCCGAAAAACTTTCATATTCGATCTCCCCCACCTGACCGCCATCCAGCGTATAGGCAAAATCGGCTTTCAGGTCCTTGGGCAACTCCTGTCCGACACCGCGGCCAATCTCTTCGTCCGGGGTGAAGGCGATCCGCAATGTGGGGCGCTTAATGTCCGGGTTTTCCAGCAGATGGCGCGCCATAGTCATGATGATGGCCACACCGGCCTTATCATCCGCCCCCAGCAGCGTCAGGCCCGAGGCGGTGATGATGTCATCGCCCTGTTTGGTCGCCAGATAGGGATATTCCGCAGGCGACAGGACCAACCCGGGATCATCGGGGAAGGTAATATCGCCACCGTTGTAGCCCTTGATCACACGGGGTTTCACATCCGTGGCGTTGAACTGAGGTGCGGTATCGACATGGGCCAGAAAGCCAACGGTCGGCCCATCAACATTGCCCGGCACGGTGGCCAGAACCACGCCGTATTCGGTCAGTTCCACATCCGCCGCGCCGATCGTGTTTAGCTCCTGTTCCAGCAGGCGCAGCACGTCATATTGGATTTCAGTGCTGGGGGCGCTGGGGCTGTCGGCAACGCTTTGGCTGTCGATCGCGGCATAGCGGACCAGACGGTCCTCAAGTTCATCGGTAAATCTATCGGTCATCACACCCTCCTGCGGTTTGGGTGCAAAAAGGGCGGCTGGCGCGGGCAATGTCAAGCCACCCGCCAGCCGCCCCCCAACCTCAGGGCGTCATGGCTGCTGCCCGACCGCGCGGCCAACGCCCTCTGGCGTGGGCAGTTCTGCATGGGCGCTGGCAAAGGCCAGCAACTGCGCCTCCACGGCCTCCGCCGGGGGACAGGAGCGGCGGGTTTCCAGATCCACATGCAGCAGCAGGGTTTCCACCGTTGCCACCAGCCGATCGCCGGACCGCAGCATATGGAACAGATGCAGCTTCTTGCCCTGTCCCGCCAGAACCTGTGTCTGCACCTGCAGGCGCGCGCCCTGATGGGTTTCATCCAGATAGCGCACATGGCTTTCCGCGGTGAAGTAGCTGAGCCCCCCGGCGATGTAATCGGCATCTGCGCCAATCATCTCCATAAAACGGTCGCTGGCTTTGGCACCGGCCTCCAGATAATGGGTTTCGTTCATATGGCCGTTGTAATCCGTCCAGGTCTGCGGCACCTGAATGTCCAGCGTCACCGGCAGATCCCCGGTCTGCGGCACCTCCAACCTGGCCTCATGGGCGCAGATCACCCCGCCCGCCCCGCTGCCGGATTGTTTCAAGCTGCGCATCATGCCCACCAGATTGTCATCGCGCAGGCGTTCCAGCTGACGGATCGACATATGACCGGATTGCGCGTCGGACTGTCCGGCAATCAGGTCCACCAGTTCGTCGGTGAACTCAGGCACATCCATCAGTTTGGTCCAGGGCCATTCCAGCGCCGGGCCGAACTGCGCCATGAAATGTTTCATGCCAGCCTCACCCCCGGCAATCCGGTAGGTTTCAAACAGCCCCATCTGCGCCCAGCGCAGGCCAAAGCCCATGCGGATCGCCTCATCAATTTCCTCGGTGGAGGCGATGCCGTCTTTGACCAGCCACAGCGCCTCGCGCCAGACAGCCTCAAGAAAGCGGTCAGCGATATGGGCGTCAATCTCCTTACGGACCTTCAGCGGGTAGAGCCCAACCGAACGCAGGATCTCAGCCGCACGCACGCAGTCATCAGCGTCGCCCACCAGTTCGATCAGTGGCAGCAGGTAGACCGGGTTGAACGGATGGGCGACAATGGCGCGCGCGCCATTCGCGTTCAGTTCCGACGGCTTGAAGCCAGAGGTGGAGGAGCCGATCACCGCCCCTGCCGGGGCCAGCGCCGTCAGATCCGCATGGATGCGATGTTTCAGATCCAACCGTTCCGGCACGCTTTCCTGTACCCATGTGGCGCCGTCCAGCGCAGTGGCCAGATCATCGTGAAACGTCAAAGCGCCCTCAGGCGGCAAGGGTTTGTCATAAAGCGCGGGCAGCGCACGGCGGGCGTTGTCCAGCACTTCGCCAATTTTACGTTCCGCTTCGGGATCCGGGTCATAGACCGCAACGTCCCAGCCGTTGAGCAGGAACCGCGCTGCCCAGCCGCCGCCGATAACACCACCGCCAATGATCGCTGCCTTTTCACGCGCAGGTTTTACACTCATTGAAACAATCCTTCTGTATGTCCATCCACGGACAGCACCTGGCCCGAGATCTTGGCCGCCGCAGGCGAGGCCAGAAACACAGCGGTGTCCGCAATTTCACTGGGCTTCACCCAGGTTTTCATTGATGTGTTGGCCACATGGGTGGCGCGGACCTCCTCGGCGCTGAGGCCACGTTGCGAGGCCTCATTGGCAACCACCCAGTCCATCCGCGGCCCCTCGACCGAGCCGGGGCAAATCGCGTTCACCCGCACACCGACCGGCCCCAGTTCCATCGCGAGGGTTTTGGTCAACCCGATCAGCCCCCATTTCGCCACCGCATAGGGGCTGCGCATCGGGTAGCCGAACAAGCCAGCGGTTGATGAGGTGATGAGGATCACACCGCTGCCCTGCGCCCGCATCAGCCGTGCGGCCCAGCGACAGATCAGAAAGGCGCCATCCAGATTGACCGACAGACAGCGCTGCCACTCGGCATAGTGCAAGGTCTCAATCTGGCCGACGGGGCCACCTGTGCCAGCATTGGCGCAGACCACGTCCACCCCGCGCCAGCGCACCTCCACCGCATCCAGAAACGCCGCCATCTGCGCTGATGAGGTGACGTCAGCCACCATCGCCACACAGTCGGGATGCGCCCCCGCAAAGCGGGCGACGGCCTGCGGGTCGACGTCACAGACCGCAACCTCAGCCCCCTCTGCCAGAAACCGTTCGGCCAGCGCCAGACCAATGCCTGACGCCCCAGCCGTCACCACAACCCGCTGCGCCATCAGCCGGTGCCTTTGGCCACAGGTGCGCGTTTGACCAGCCCCAGCCGTTCGCGCACCGCCTCTGGTCCGATCACCTTGGCGCCCATGTTTTCAATGATGGTCACAGCCCGTTCAACCAGCTGCGCATTGGTCGCCAGCACCCCTTTGTCGAGCCACAGGTTATCCTCCAGCCCCACGCGCACATTACCGCCCGCCAGAACCGAGGCCGCCACATAGGCCATCTGATCACGCCCCAGTGAGAAGGCCGACCAGTTCCAGTCAGAGGGCACGTTGTTGACCATCGCCATAAAGGTATTGAGGTCATTGGGCGCGCCCCAGGGCACCCCCATGCACAGCTGCACCAAGGCGTCTGGTGCCAGCACGCCCTCTTTCACCAGTTCCTTGGCAAACCACAGATGACCGGTGTCAAAGGCCTCAATCTCAGGCTTCACGCCCAGATCGGTCATCATCTGCCCCATCGCCCGCAGCATGCCCGGCGTGTTGGTCATGACGTAATCGGCCTCGGCAAAGTTCATGGTGCCGCAGTCCAGCGTGCAGATCTCCGGCAGGCATTCGGCCACATGCGCCATGCGTTCGGTCGCGCCCACCATGTCGGTGCCAGCCGCATTCACCGGCAGCGGCGCCTCGGTTGAGCCAAAGACCATGTCGCCGCCCATGCCAGCGGTGAGGTTCAGCACCACATCCACCTCTGCGTCCCGAATACGATCGGTCACTTCGCGGTACAGGCCCAGATCCCGGCTGGGCGCACCGGTTTCGGGATCGCGCACATGGCAATGCACCACTGCAGCGCCCGCCTTGGCCGCATCAATGGCGGACTTGGCGATCTGTTCGGGGCTACGCGGCACATGGGGGCTGCGGTCCTGCGTGCCGCCGGATCCGGTCACGGCAGCGGTGATGAAAACATCGCGGTTCATCGACAAAGGCATGTTATTTCCCTTTCCAAACGGGGTCACGTTTCTCAGCGAAGGCGCGGGCGCCTTCCAGCTGATCTTCTGAGGTGTAGAGCGTTTCGACGGTGGCGAACTGGCTCTTGGTGATGCGGTTCATGGCGTCCTGGAACTTCATATCCTCGGCCTCACGCACGATCTCTTTGATCGCGGCGTTGACCAGCGGCGGGCCCGAGGCGATCAGCTGCGCCATCTCCCGCGCTTTGGCCATCAATTGGTCCGCCGGATGCACCTGATTGATCATGCCCCAGCGCGCCGCTTCTTCAGCGTCCAGCCAGCGCCCGGTGAACAACATCTCCATCGCGATATGATAAGGGATACGCTTCGGCAATTTGACCGAGGCCGCATCGGCCACGGTGCCAGAGCGGATTTCGGGCAGAGCAAAGGTCGCATGCTCCGCCGCCAGAATAATGTCGGCTGACAGCGCCAGTTCCAGCCCGCCACCGCAGCAGATGCCGTTGATGGCGGCGATCACTGGTTTGTTGAGGCCGCGCAGTTCCTGCAGGCCGCCAAAGCCGCCGACACCGTAATCGCCATCGACCGCGTCGCCATCTGCCGCCGCCTTCAGATCCCAACCGGGGCAGAAAAACTTGGCCCCTGCCCCGGTGATGATCGCCACCCGCAGTTCGGGGTCATCGCGGAAGTCCTGAAACACCTGCCCCATGATGCGGCTGGTTGCCAGATCGATGGCATTGGCCTTGGGCCGGTTCAGCGTCACCTCCAGCACATGGCCGTCACGCTGGGTTTCAATTGGGTTTGGGGCCTCAGCCATGGCTTGGGTCATCGTGACCTCCTGTCTTGATCAAAGCATCTGCCGCCACCGCCCCATGCGGTGTGCAGATCAACGGGTTGATGTCTAATTCGGCGGGTTGCGTGGCGATGACATAGGCCTGAACTGCCGCCACCGCGTCTAATATGGCCTCACGATCCGCGGCTGGTTTGCCGCGGAACCCAGCCAGCACCGGGGCCATTTTCAGGCTTTGCAAAGCTGCTGCGACCTCGTTCCGGCTGGCGGGGATCAACAGGTGGGCGCTGTCTTGCAACACCTCGGTCATCACGCCACCGGCCGCTAGGGTCAGCACATAGCCATGGGCCGGATCACAGGTGACACCGATCAGCAATTCGGCCACCGAATCCGCCAGCATCTGTTCCACCAGATAGGACGTGGCCGGCATCGTCTCAGCCGCGCGCCTGACCTCTTCGGAGTTTTTGAGGTTCAGCGCAACGCCGCCAGCCTCAGACTTATGTGCCAGTCCGGCGGCTTTCAGAACCACGGGGTAGCCAAGGATACCTGCCTGCGCCACAGCCTCCGCCACGCTGGTCGCCTGCAAGCTGCCCGGCACCTGCAGGCCAAACTGCGCCAGGGCGGCCTTTGCCTCCGCCTCATGCAGCACTTGCCCCGCTGCGCCACTGTCCTTGGGCAGCAACAAGGGATCAGCGCTGGGTGTTGACATCCCAGCCACCGCCGCAATGGCCTGCAGCGCAGGGTCCATCCCATTGAGCGGCACGATGTTTTGCGCAATCAGATCAGCCGCCACCGCCTCTGGCAGGCCTTCCGGCAGGGACGACAGCACCGCCATCGGCCGGTCCTGACCCGCGCGTGCCGCGGCCAGTGCATCGAGCGTTGGTCGCCAGTCTTCTCCCGAACAGCGATCGTCACGTGGCAGGTCCAGCACAAGGATACCCAGCGCCAGCGCCGGATCCATCATCGCGGCGAAACAGGCCTGCATCGCCGCGCCATCGCCCCAGATATAGGTGTGATAATCCAATGGGTTGGCCAGTGCCACCTGCGGCCCCAGTGCAGCCCGCAACGCGTTGTGTTGCACCTCATTCAAGGGTGGATACTGCACCCCGGCGGCCGCGCCGAGGTCGGCCATCAGGCTGGCCTCGCCCCCCGAACAGGAGGCTGAGACGATCCCGGCATGGGGCAAAGGCCCCGCCACATGCAGCAGTTTCAACGCTTCCAGCATCACCTCAAGCGAGGTCACCTGCGCAATGCCCAACCGTTTCAACAAAGCCGCGGCGCCAGCGGCGGATCCTGCGAGCGACGCGGTGTGCGAAATCGTGGCGGCCTGCGCCTGTTCGGAACTGCCAACCTTCAGCGCCACGATGGGTTTGCCTGCCGCATAGGCCGCCTGTGCCAGCGCCTCAAAGCCACGCAGATCATCGATGCCTTCGATATGCAGCCCCAAGGCGGTGACCCGGGGATCCTCCAGCAGCGCCTGCGCCACCTCAGAAAGGCCCAGCTGCGCCTGATTGCCCAGCGTCACCAGATAGGCCAAGGGCAGACCGCGGCGCTGCATCGACAGGTTGATCGCGATGTTTGAGCTTTGCGTCAGCAAAGCCACACCGCTGTCCACGCGTGCGCCACCATGCTGATCGGGCCACAGCGCAGCGCCGTCCAGATAGTTGATCATGCCATAGCAATTGGGCCCAAGGATCGGCATGTCCCCCGCCGCCGCCAGCAATGCCGCCTGAAGATCCGCGCCATCGCTGCTCTCGGCGGCGGCCTCCAGAAAGCCGGAGGCAAAGCACACCGCGCCGCCCGCGCCAAGATCACGCAAAGACCGCACAACATCGACCGTGGCGCTGCGATTGACCCCGACAAACACCGCATCCGGCACCTCAGGCAGGTCAGCGACCGTGGGAACAGTCGCGATGCCTGCGACCTCCGCACGTTTGGGATGCACCGCATAGATCCGCCCGGCAAAGCCAATCTTGCGACATTCCGCGATCACATTGGCCGCCCAGGTCCCGCCACCGATCACCGCAATGACCTCTGGTGCCAGCAGGCGCTGCAACGGTCTGACCCGCCGCAACATGGCTCAGGCCCCCAAGGGCCGGAACAGATCCCGGCTGATGATGTGACGTTGAATCTCACTGGTGCCATCCCAGATCCGTTCTACCCGCGCATCGCGCCAGAACCTCTCAATCGGGAAGTCATCCATCAGCCCCATGCCGCCAAAGATCTGCAAGGTCGTATCGGTGACCCGCGCCAGCATCTCACTGGCATAAAGCTTGGCACTGGCGATTTCGCGGTTGGCCGGCAGCCCCTGATCCAGGCGCCATGCGCCCGAAAGGGTCATCCAATCGGCCGCGTCAATCTCGGTGATCATATCAGCCACCTGGAAGCTGATGCCCTGAAACTTGGCGATCTGCTGGCCGAACTGTTTACGCTCGGTGGCGTATTGCAGCGCGTGATCGAAACAGCGCCGCGCCCGGCCCACACAGAAGGCCGCAACGGTCAGTCGTGTGGCGTAAAGCCATTCGTTCATCACATCAAAACCGCCGTCCACGTCGCCCAACACCTGCGCATCGGGCAGCCGGCAGTCATCAAAGGTCAGGATATAGTTTTTGTATCCTTTATGGCTGACCGAGTTATAGCCATCGCGCACCTCAAAGCCGGGATGACCACGATCGACCAGAAAACAGGTGATCCGTTTTTTCGGACCGCGCGGGGTGTCATCCACGCCGGTGGCGACAAATACGATGAAGAAATCCGCGTGTTCCGCCCCCGAAATGAAGTGTTTGGATCCATTGATCACCCAATCACCGCCATCGCGCACCGCCTGACATTTCATGCCGCGCACGTCAGATCCCGCATCCGGTTCCGTCATCGCCAGCGCATCCATCCGTTCGCCGCGCACCGCTGGCAGCAGGTATTTTTCGCGCTGCTCGCCTTCGCAGGCCATCAGGATGTTCTGAGGGCGGCCAAAGAAATGGGTCAGCGCCATCGATCCGCGGCCCAGTTCACGTTCCACCAGGGTGAAATCCATATGGCTCAGGCCCGCGCCGCCAACTTCTTCGGGGAAGTTGCAGGCGTAAAACCCCAAATCGATGCATTTCTGCTTGATCGCATTGCCCAGTTCCAAAGGCACCTGCCCGGTCCGTTCAACCTCCGCCTCATGCGGATAAATCTCATTTTCCACAAAGCTGCGCACGGTTGAGACGATCATCTCTTGCTCATCGCTGAGGCCAAAATTCAGCCCCATAGCCTGATCTTGCGGCATTGATTTCCCCTTTGGTCACGGCGCGCTGGCGGGCGTGCCGCGCGGCGATTTACGTTGTCTTTTCGCGCACGCTAGCGCAGGGTTTTCGCATCAACCTTGCAGATTTTGCAAAATACCGTGCCAAAACCGAAAGACATCACGACAAAACACATCGGCATCCTGCTGTTTGAGGGGTTTTCAAACCTCTGTCTGGCCAATGCGGTGGAACCATTGCGCGCCGCCAATACGTTGGCCCGCCGCCCGCTTTATGACTGGACCTATTACAGCCGCAGCAGCCAGACGGTGCAGTCTTCCTCGGCGCTGCCAGTGCAACCCAAACCCTTGACGGGGGAGGCCGCGGGGGCGGCGCTGCTGATCATGCCCAGCTATGGCTATCACCAGCTGGACACGCCGGACCTGCGCCGCAGCCTGCGCGCGGCGGCGGGGCGGTTTCAGATGCTGGCGGGACTGGATACCGGGTCCTGGTTGCTGGCGGCGGCGGGGTTGTTAAACGGCTATCGCGCCACCGCTCATTGGGACACGCTGGGCGAACTGGCCGAGGCCTTCCCCGAGGTGGATGTGGTCGATGCCCGTTGGGTGATTGACGGCGCCCGCGCCAGCTGCGGCGGCGCCACCACCACGCTGGAAATGATGCTGGAGCTGATTGAGCGCCACCATGGCGCAACGCTGGCACTGGAGGTGGCGGCGCTGTTCATGTTTGGCGAACGGGATCCGCAGATGAACCCGCTGCGGCGCTGGCCCGACGATCAGCTGCTGCACGCCGCAGCCGCGCTGATGCGCCGTCATATTGAGGAACCGCTGAGCATTGCCGCTGTGGCCGAACACCTGCAGATCAGCCAACGCCGGCTGGAACAAATCGCCCGCGCCGAAACCGGCGACAGCCCCGGCAAGATCTACCGCAGGATCCGCCTGGCAGAGGCACGTCGCAGGATGGAACAGACCCGCGAAAGCGTGGCAGAGATCGCCCTGCGCTGTGGCTACCGTGACCCCACGGCGATGGCCCGCGCCTTTGGCGCCGAATATGGGATCACGCCCCGGCAGGCCCGGCAGTTGGCCAAATAAAGGGGCCGCCCCCGCAGGACGGCCCCCTTAACTTCAACTTAGCAGCCCTCAGGTGTGCAGCGCCTGAATGGCCCGGGTCAGCGAGACGGATCCGGTCACCTGCCCTGCGCTGTCGGTCACCATGATGGTCTGATCCGGCGCCTCAGACAGCGGCGCCAGCGCGTCCTCCAGCACGGTGTTGCCCGCCAGTTGCGGTGCCCCGTTGGCGGTCATGCCCTGAGGCAAGGGTTCGGTGATGGCGCGCAGCTGGATCACCCGGCCGCGGTTGATGTCCTTGATGAAGTCACGGATGTAGTCATCCGCCGGGTTCAGCACGATCTCCTGCGCGTCACCTTTCTGCACCATGGCACCATCGCGCAGAATGGCAATATTGTCGCCAAGGCGCAGCGCCTCATCCAGATCATGGGTGATGAAAACGATGGTTTTGTGCAGTTCTTCCTGCAGTTCCAGCAGGATCGACTGCATGTCAAACCGGATCAGCGGATCAAGCGCCGAGAACGCCTCATCCATCAGCAGGATATCCGCATCCGTTGCCAGACCACGGGCCAGGCCCACACGTTGCTGCATGCCGCCGGACAGCTGGCCGGGGAACTTATCCTCATAGCCCGACAGGCCCACCCGATCGATCCAATGAGCACTGCGGCGGTCACGCTCGCCCTCCTCAACGCCCTGCACCTCCAGACCATAGCCGACGTTTTCGCGCACCGTGCGATGCGGCAGCAGCGCAAACTTCTGAAACACCATCGACATCTTATGCCGGCGCAGATCCCGCAGCTGGTCCTCATTCATCGCCAGCACATCTTCGCCATCGATCGACAGCGAACCGCCGGTGGGTTCGATCAACCGGTTGATATGGCGGATCAGCGTCGACTTGCCGGACCCCGACAGGCCCATCACCACCTGAATTTGCCGCGGCATGATATCAAGCGAGACATCATCGACCCCCAGCACGTGGTTGTGCTTCTCCAGCAGTTCATCCTTGGTCATGCCCTGCTGCACCTTGGGCAGATGTTTCTTCGGGTTGGAGCCAAAGATCTTGTAGAGGTTTTCAATCTTGATTTTCGGATCAGCCATGTCCCTGCCCCCGGTGTGCCTGCAGGCGTTTGCCATAGCTTTGCGAAATACGGTCGAAAATGATGGCCAGTGCCACGATGGCCAGACCATTCATCAGACCCAGCGCCAGATATTGGTTGGAGATGGCGCGCAGCACCGGCACGCCCAGCCCTTTCACCCCGATCATCGACGCGATCACAACCATGGACAGCGCCATCATGATGGTCTGGTTCACCCCGGCAAAAATATTGGGCAACGCCAGCGGCACCTGCACACCAAAGAGTTTCTGCCGTGGGGAGGCGCCAAAGGCATCAGCCGCCTCCAGCACATCCTTGTCGACCAGACGGATCCCAAGATTGGTCAGGCGCACAATCGGCGGGATGGCGTAGATCAGCACTGCCAGCAGCCCCGGCACCTTGCCGATCCCCAGAAGCATCACCACCGGGATCAGGTAAACAAAGGACGGAATGGTCTGCATCACATCCAAGACAGGGGTGATGGCCGCCTGCGTCCGATCCGAACGCGCCATCAGAATGCCGATGGGAATGCCGATCAGAATACACAGCAGCGTCGCGACCGAGATGATCGCCAACGTCGCCATGGTATCTTCCCACATGCCAAGGAAGCCGATCACCAGAAAGGCAACAACTGTGCCTGCGGTCACCTTCCAGCTGCGGGCGCCCAGCCAGGCCAGAAGGCCAACAATGGCAATGATCAGCGGCCAGGGGGTGGCCAGCAGCAGCTTCTCAAACCAGACGAGGAATTTCAGCAGCGGTGAAAAGAATGCTTCCAGTGCTTCGCCATATTCGCGCGAGAAATTGCGAAATGCACTGTCGATCGTGTTTTTGAAATCTGCGAGGTCACGCCGTCCCAGTGACGGAAACTCGGTCAGGAACTCCCACATGGTTCCCCTCCCTTCGGTCTTGCCTTTATGGCCCGTTAGCTGGCCCTTTTTGCGGGCCGTTATGGCCCGGGCCTTGATGAACGCCCCGTGGCCATCGGCCGCTTGGGGTCTTTATGTGCCGCCCCCGATCGATTTGGCGGTGGGTTTGGCATGCGAACGGGGGGCCTGTGCCCCCCGTTCTAGGTATGATCCGTCAGATCACAGTTCTTTTTTGATGCCGGTTGCAGCGTCTTCGCTGACCCAGGCTTCCCAGATCTCAGGATAGGTCTCCAGGAAGTACCAGGCCGCGTCACCACCGGTGGCCTGATTTTCGTTCATGTAAACCAGCATGGTGTTCATGACGTCACCGGGGAACACACGTTCCTTCAGGTAATCAACAGCCACGCCACCCTCTTTCAGGAAGCGGTCGGTGACCACGGTATGCACCTCAGATTCGGTGTAAGAGGTCATCTGCGGGTCCAGGCATTCCTGTTCTGGCTTCACGATGCAGCCGTCCCAGTTTTCCGAGCCACCCCAAGCGGTTTCCCATTCCAGCAGGGTCAGGTTGTACTTGCCGATCATCGCGGTCGGCGCCCAGTAGTAGCCAAACCAGTTTTCACCACGTTCAACCGCTTTGGCGATCGAGCCGTCCAGACCCGCGGCGGAACCCGGATCAACCAGCGTCCAGCCTTTGTCTTCCATGTCAAAGGCGCGGAACAGGTTGGCGTTTGACAGCTGACAGCCCCAGCCGGCAGGGCAGCCCAGGAAGGCGCCTTTGCTTTCATCTTCGACGTAGGGGAACAGATCGGGACGCGCCAGAACCTTCTCCACGGTGTTCAGCTCAGGATGGGCTTCGACAAAGGCGGGCGACACCCACCAACCTTCCCCCAGACCGGTGATCGGGCCGTTTACAACGGAATGCAGGCGCCCCTCTTCGGTGGCTTTGGCCAGCGGATCGCGCACGGCGTTGATCCACAGTTCGCCTGCCACATCCGGTTCGCCCTTTTCGTTCATCGACGCAAAGGTGGTGGTGGTGGCGCCGGGGATCAGATCCACTTCGCATCCGTAGCCCTCTTCGAGGATGATCTTATCGACATTGGCCATCAGCTCACCCGAGGCCCAGTTCCATTCCGCGATGGTGACGTTGCCACACTCTGCGGCTGCCGCGCCCCCCATCATCAACGACACACCCATGCTCACTGCGCCGAGCGCTGCAAATTTCTTCATGTTCAGATTTCTCCCAAAGACTTTGTTCAAGTTGACCCCGCCCATGGCCCCGTCGACCACGATCCGGCACCGCCCGGAGAAGGCGATTTGCTCGGAGAATTTACCCAAACAGCGGTTACCAAATAATGAAACAAAAACGACATTAATCCGAGCCTATGTCGCAAACAGACCACAGGTGGGATTCAAAGTAAACTGCGAAGAGGCTTCGTCCAGTTCACGTTTTACGATTTATCATCTGATATCAGTGACCAATGGCCCCACGGCGCCCGTGACCCTGTGCTGTGTTTAAGGCTTGCACAGGCCAATCTGTTAGCGCAATCATTTGCGGCAACTCCTGCAGCCAACCGAAAGGCCCGCCATGCCTCATCCCAGCCCTGTTTTCCCCGGCAGACCGGCGCTGTTTGTGATGGGGGTCAGCGGCTGCGGCAAAAGCAGTATCGCCGCCGCTCTGGCCGCGGCGCGCAATGGGATCTACGTTGAAGCAGACGCGCTGCACCCGGCAGAAAATGTGGCCCATATGGCGGCCGGCCAACCACTGAGTGATGCGATGCGCCTACCCTGGCTGCGGGCGCTGGCGTTGCATGTGGCCGACCAGCAGGCTGCCCACCCTGACCAGCAAGTGTTCACGGCCTGCTCAGCGCTGAAACGCAGCTACCGTGATCTGATCCGCACCCAACTGCCGGACGCCGTGTTTCTACACTTAAGCGGCAATCAGGCGGTGATTGCCGCCCGTATGGCGGCGCGGCAAAACCACTTCATGCCCACCAGCCTGCTGGACAGTCAGTTTGCCACGCTGGAGACGCCGCAAGCGGATGAGGCGCATGTCACTGTTTCAATCGATGGCGATCTGGAACAGGTCACCGCAGCCTGCCTCGCTGCACTTACCTAACGTAATAACCTAAAGCTTTAACCGATGGCGCGCAGCATGCTGACGCCACCCCAGGCCGCCACGCCAGTCAGCGCCGCCCCCCAAATGGTGTCCAGCACCACCTGCTGCATCGTCCAGTCCTTCAACGTGGCGTAATTTGTGAACTCATAGGTGCCATAGGCCATCAGCCCCAGCAAAATCCCCCCAATCAGCGCCGCCGAAGGATCATCAGCCCGCATGGCCGGCAGTGAAACGAACCAGACAATCCCGGCCACATAGCCCAGATAGAACAACCCTGCCGCCCCCAGCCGGAAATCCTCGGCAAAGAGGTGACCCACATGTTGTTCAAACACCGGTTTGATGAACAGCTTCAATCCGATCACATCGACCACAAAGAAAATCAACGCGGTGGCTAGGTAGAGGAAGACGATATTCATGAGGCTCTTCTTTCTTAGAACAAGCCGCGCTCAGCGCAGTAACCTACGGGTTAAGGGGAACGCCAGCGCATAGGGCAGGAGGCGCAGCAGCTTCAGGGGTAGGGTCAGGCGGCGGGGAAAGTGTACTTCGAACGGGCGGCGATCCAGCCCGCGCACAATCGCCTGCGCTGCACCTTCGGGTGTCATCAGCCCGGGCATGGCAAAGGCGTTTTTTTGGGTCAGACGGGTGTCAACAAACCCCGGCGACAACAGGCGCACGTCAAAGCGGCCGGACAGTTCAATCCGCAGGCTTTCCGCCAGATTGATCACCGCCGCCTTGGTGGCGGAATAGATCTGCCCCTGCGGCAGACCAAAATAGCCCGCGACACTGCCACAGAGCGCCAGTTGACCTGCCGGTCGCAACACCGACACAGCCGCGCGCGCGACCATCAGTGTGCCAACCAGGTTCACACGCACAATGTCAGAGGCCCGCTGCAAATCCAGCTCCTCCACCTGACCGGGATCATAAAGCGCCGCCATGTTGATCACCCGGTCCACCGGCCCGATCGACCGCATTGCCAGCTGGGCCTGCGCGATTGATTGATCGTCACCAATATCCAACGGCAAAACATCGTGACTTCCGGGCAGTGTTTCCGCCAGCACATGCAGCCGCGCTTCGGTGCGCGCGCTCAGGATCAGGCTATCCCCGCGATCGGCATAGGCACGCGCCAGTGCCTCACCGATGCCCTCAGACGCACCGATCAGCCAGATCCGTTCGGACCGGCGCGGGTTAGGCCCGCCGGATCGTCGTCCTTCAGGCATGGGCCAGCTCCACCTGCACCACATCGGTCTGCCCCACCGCGAAGGAGGCCGCGCAGATCCCAAGGTAATAGCGCCAGTTGCGCAGGAAACCTTCGTCATAGCCAAGGCGGCGGATCCGGTTTGACTGTTCCACCAGCCGTTCATCCCACATCGCGCAGGTGCGTGCGTAATCGATGCCGAAGCCATGGCTGCCGCGCACCTGTAGACCGGCCTGATGGGCCTGTTCGGTGATCTTTTGTGTGCTCAGCAGCATGCCGCCGGGAAAGGTGTATTGCCGGATGTAGTCCGAGCTGTTGCGGTAGGTGTCAAAGTAATCATCCTGCACGGTGATCGCCTGAATGACCGCGCGCCCGCCCTGCGCCAAACGCTGTTTCAGGGTGGAAAAATAGGTCGGCCAGTAGCGTTCGCCCACCGCCTCAATCATCTCAATCGACACGATGTTGTCGAACTGACCCTGCACCGCGCGGTAATCTTGCAGCCGGATGTCTGCGCGGCCATCAAGCCGGGCATCAGCATAGCCTTTCTGGCTGGGTGAAATGGTCACCCCGGTAACACGACGCCCTTGTTCTGCGGCACGTTCCGCAAAGCCGCCCCAACCGCAGCCGATCTCCAGAATGTTTTCGCCTTGGCCCAGACGATCAAGGATCCGATCATATTTGCGGGTCTGTGCGCGGGACAGGTCATTATCGCCCGGCGCAAACAGCGCTGAGGAATAGGTCATCGTGTCATCCAGCCACAGCTGGTAGAATTCATTGCCGACATCGTAGTGCGCTTTGATGTTGCGCGCGGCACCCCGGCGGGAGTTTGCCCGCAGCAGCCGGTCCACCACGCGGAATTTCAGCGTCTGCCAGAACCCGGCATAGGCATAGCCGGTGAACTGTTCGAGGTTCATCAGCGCCACTTTGGTCAGCACCTCAATCGAGGGGGTTTCCCACAGGCCCGCCACATAGGTTTCGCCCAGACCAATATCGCCCCTGCTGGCAATCGTCGTCACAACCGACCAGTCCTTGATGTCCATCTCTGCCTCAGGCGCGCCTGCCCCGAAGGTGTAGCGTTCCCCCTCAGGGGTGCGCAGATGCAGGGTGCCACGGTCGATCCGTTCGCAGGTTGCCAGAAAGTCTGCTTTGACACGGTTGCTTAGGAACAGCATTCAAGACACCTCATGTGTTGGGGGTGTAGGGCGGGTGCGGTAGCGCGCGCCTTTGAGTTTCAGGATCAGCGCCTGCCAATGGATCAGCGCCATGGTGCGCAGACCGCCCATCGGGCGGCGCAGGCTGGCCCGCATGAGGCCCCGATTGGTCAGCGGCTGGCATTGCCCAGAAAGGGTGGCCATCACACCCTCCTCACCGTTGCGGTGCAGGATCTGGATGGCGATCTGATCGGGGCGGATATCAAAGCGGAAGTCATAGCCGCCCTTAATCTCCTGAAAGGGCGAGACATGCAGTCGTTTAGATTTGCTCAGCTGGGTTTCGCGGGTGATCGGCGCAAAGTCCTCCGCGTGACACAGGTAAGAATGGCGGTCGTTGAAGGGGGTGGAGACCTCAGCAATCACCGCCAGCAGATCGTCATTGTGATAGGCCAGCCAGAAACTGACCGGGTTGAACCCGTAGCCCAGCCAACGCGGCTGCGTCAGCAGCCTTAGCGTGACCTCTGTCGTCAGCCCATGTTGTTCCAGCACCTCACGGGCCCAGGGGGCGCCCTGCCCTTCACCAATAACACCGCCATGATCCCGGTCATGCACCGCCGCCAGATTGAACCGGTTGCGGCTGAACAGCCTTGGCGTTGGGCCTGTTGCCTCCGGGTCCAGCATAAGGAAGTCGACACTGTAGCGGAAGGCATTGCGATGCGCCCCGCGCCGGGTGTGGGTGGTCACGCCTTGAATGTGCTGAACTTGGTCCATACCTTGGTTACTCTTGTACTCTGCACTCATGCATATTGTGCCCGCAGCTCTGGCCCCGCGGCCTGGGCGTTCTGCGCCAGTTCGCGCGCGACACGCACAGCGCTGGCAAAGCCATCTTCGTGGAAGCCATGGCGGGTGTAGGCGCCAGCGAACCAGGTCTGGTTCTGCCTCTGCATCTGCCGCAACTGCTGCTGCGCCGCCAGCGCCGCACGGTCAAACACCGGGTGACGGAAATCGGTCTGATCGTAAATCATGTGATCCGGCACCGGGGTTGCCGGGTTGAGTGAGACAAACAGCGGATCACTTTCATCAATGTTTTGCAGCCGGTTCATCCAATAGGTGACGCCAATGCTGGGCTCCGGCAGGCGGGTATCGGCCTTGTACACCCAGGAGGACCAGACCGCACGGCGCTCAGGCATCTGGCTGACGTCACGGTGCAGGATCATCTGATTGTCCTGGAAACGCATCGCGCCCAGAACCGCCTGTTCCTCAGACGTGGGGTTGGCCAGCAGGCGCAATGCCTGATCCGAATGGCAGGCAAAGATCACCTGATCGAACCGTTCCGGCTCCATCCCATCGGCGAAAACCGTCGCGGCGATGCCATCCCGTTTGACGGCCGAAACCGGTGTGGCCTTGCGCAGCGACACGCCGGTGCGGGTCAGGTGACGTTCCAACCGGGTGACATATTCGATGCTGCCGCCATCCACCGTCCACCATTGGTGCTGACCGCTGGCCGACAATAGGGCATGGTTGCGGAAGAACTGCACCAGCGATTTGGCTGGGAAGCTGCGAATTTCAGACGGCGGCGTTGACCAGATCGCGCCACATAGCGGCATCAGGTAGTACCGCTGGAACCAATCCCCGAGGTTCAGATCGGCCATCAAATCAGCGATGGTGCTGTCATCATTGTCGGCCAATGCTTCAGCGCGGGCATTGAAGCGCATCACATCGCGCAGCATCCGCACAAAACTGGGACGCAACACGTTGCGCTTCTGCGCCAGCAAGGCCTTGATGTTGCGCAACCCGTATTCCACCTCACCCTCATTAATCGAGGCGCCAAAGCTCATGTCGCTTTTGCAGACCGGGACATCCAGATCCTTAAACATCCGGGTCAGGTGCGGATAGTTGGCGTAGTTGAAAACGATAAACCCGGTATCCACCGGCTGCTGACCAGTGATCCCAGCCTGAATAGTGCGTGCATGCCCGCCCAGCCGCGGCGCTGCTTCGAACAGGGTCACCTCATGCTGGCCCGCCAGCAGGTAGGCCGAAGCGAGACCGGAAATGCCGCCGCCAATCACGGCGATGCGCTGCGGAACAACGGGTAGAGCGTCAAACGACATGAGATCTCCTGTTAGGTTTGCCTGAGTTATTTGAGGGTGTTACGCCTCAACAACGCCATCGGATCACTTAAATGAAAAAAGAATGATCCAACTTTTCAGACGTCCCGTAACAGGGCTATGCTGACAAAAAGTTACGAAGACATCGCCACCCTTCGCCCCCGTGCCACGCTCGGGGCTTCGGTGGCCCGCAGGGAGCGCAAGAAAGTGACGTCAGCGCCAGGGGATGACGGCTGTCAAAAGCCCGCTGCGACTGAGGTGCAAATCGCACCTGAAACGCAGTGGATGTTGGCTGTCCGCGATCAACGCGACAAACCGGCCTTCGCGCGCTTGTTTGACCATTTTGCGCCACGCCTGAAAGGGTTTGTGATCCGCTCTGGCTGCAATCCGGCGCAGGCGGAGGAAATTGTGCAGGACGTCATGTTGACCGTTTGGCACAAGGCGGATCAGTTTGACCCGCACCGGGCCCAGGTTTCGGCGTGGATCTACCAAATCGCCCGCAACCGTCAAATCGACCTGCATCGTAAACTGGGCCGCCCCGTGCCCGAAGAGCTGAAGGAAGAGCCGGGCCTGGAACCCGACGCCAGCCAGATCCTCGCGGTGCAGCAGGAAACCACTCAATTGAAAGACGCGCTGTCGCGCCTTGCGCCGAACCAGCGTGAAATGATCGAGAAAGCCTACTTGGGTGAGCTGAGCCATCAGGACATCAGCAAGGCCACAGGCCTGCCCCTTGGCACGATCAAATCACGCATCCGGCTTGGGCTGGAACGACTGCGCCACGATCTCAAGGCAATGCGCTAAGATGACCGCAATTACCCAACATACCCCCGACGCGCTTTTGGCTGCTTACGCTTCCGGTAGCCTATCGCCCGTGTTCTCGCTTGTGGTGGCCACGCACATCTCCATGTGCGAAACCTGCCGTGCCGCCTACGAAAGCCATCAGGCCATCGGCGGTGCGCTGCTGGATGCCACCGATGCCATTGCACTGAGCGACAGCGTGAAATCAGACATCTTTGCCAAGCTGGATATGGCGCCAGAGGCGGCCCTGCCGCGCGATCTGCCCAAACCCGCTGCGGCCAACGGCATTTACCCCGGCCCTTTGATGGAGGCGCTGAAAAACAAGCCCCCGCGCTGGCGCTCGCTGGGACTGGGCATGAAACAGGCCATCATCAGCGCCGATGCGCACGGCTCGGTGCGGTTGCTGCACATCCCGCCGGGACAGGCGGTTCCGGACCACGGCCACAACGGGATGGAGCTGACGCTGGTGCTGCAAGGCAGCTTTAGCGACGAAACCGGCCGTTTTGGCCCCGGTGACATCGAAGTGGCAGACGAAGATCTGGATCACACACCGGTGGCGGATGCGGGCGATCCCTGCATCTGTCTGGCAGCCACGGATGCGCCGCTGCGGTTCAACGAATTCATGCCGCGCTTGTTCCAGCCGATTTTCCGGATTTGAGCCTGTTCTTAACTGTCCTGCCCTATCGGACCTCAGCGCGCCCAGATCAGGGCGCGCAGACCAGCCCCACCATGTGACGCACCACGGACAACAGTTGACGCAATTGCGTCTCGCTCTTGGCTTGGGATTTATAGCCGACACAGGTGACCCTGACCCATTCCGCCATCTGTTCGACCGTCAGATCATGCTGCGCCAAGGCGGCTGACTGATCTGCAAAAAGATCCAGCAGCAAGGCCTCCTTGATGGCATCCACCTCGGACATCGCCCGATGCCCGGCAGCACTGAGGCTTTCCTCCAGCGTTTCCACCTCGGGTGAGGCGGTCATGATCCGAAACGGCTGCACCAGGGCAATCTCAAAAAAGATATCCAGCTTATCCGCTAGCGCAGGCGTTTCCGCCCATTGCGCGCGGGTCTGCTCTTCGATCTGGACCCCGGCGTGTCGGATCAAATCGCACAGCAGCACATCCTTGCTGGAAAAGGCGTTGTAGACCGTCTGGCGGGCCACACCGGCCTCTTCGGCAATGTCCTTCATGGTGGTTTTTTTCAGGCCAAACCGGGTGAACACCCGCATCGCAGCCTCAAGGATTTCGATCTTGCTGTCACTCATAATGGGCATATTGACAAAAAACGGCCAAGTGTCAATATTGGACACAAAGACGACTCGTGTACAGATGCCCAAATCGGTCAGCACCGCCGACCTTTTCTGGCCATCAACAAGGGGCGGCTTACCATTGACCTATCTAAGGCAGCTCAAGACAGCCCAACGCAGCCGGGGCGCCACCAAGGAGATTGCAGCATGAAACTGATTGTGAACGGCACTGAACGGCAGGTGGAGGTCGAAGATGACATGCCCCTGCTGTGGATTCTCAGGGATGAGCTGGGCATCACCGGTGTGAAATACGGCTGCGGCATCGCCGCCTGTGGCGCCTGCACCGTCCATGTCGACGGCGAAGCCATGCGCAGCTGTCAGGTGACCGCCGACACGCTGGAAGACGGTATGGAAATCACCACCATCGAGGGCCTTGGCACCCCGCCGGCCCTGCATGCGGTGCAATCGGCCTGGGTCGAACATCAGGTGGCGCAATGTGGCTATTGCCAGTCCGGCCAGATCATGCAGGCCGCCGCGTTGCTCGCTGAGATCCCGAACCCGACGGATGAAGACATCGATGACGCGATGAGCGGCAACCTCTGCCGGTGTGGCACCTACCCGCGCATCCGCGCCGCGGTGAAAACCGCCGCTCAGACCCTGCAGGAGGCCTGAAGACTATGAACAAACCGCAGTCCCGTTTGCGCAAATATTCCCGCCGCGCCTTCCTGATCGGGGCCACCGCCATCGTTGGCGGTGTGGCCTTTGGCACCTACGCCTTGAAGCGCCCGCATGACAATCCGCTGGAGGCCGATCTGGCCGCGGGTGAAGCGGCGATCAACCCGTTCGTGAAAATCACCAGCAACAAGATCACCCTGATCGCGCCCCATGCTGACAAGGGCCAAGGCGTGCAATCCGCCCAGGCTGCGCTGATCGCCGAAGAGCTGGATGTGGAGCTGGATCAGGTTGAAATCAGCTTTGGCAAGCCAGCCGCCGCCTATTGGAACACCGCTATGGCCGGGGAGCTGGCCCCCTTCATGAGCTTTGATGAGGGTTTCGCCGCCCGCACCACCCGCAGTGCATTGGGGGCGGTGACCAAGGTCATGGGGCTGCAGGGCACGGGCGGGTCGTCCTCGATGCCCGACCAATATGAAAAGCTGCGCGCCGCAGGGGCCGTGGCCCGCGAAACGCTGAAGGCGGCCGCCGCAAAGGTTTCTGGCGTGCCAGTCGCCCAGCTGAAAACAGCGCGTGGGGCCGTACAGCTGCCCGACGGCACGGAACTGGCCTATACCGCGCTGGCCGGGGCCGCAGCGGATCTTGATCCCGTGACCGAGGTCACTCTGCGCGATCCCAAAGACTGGCGTTTGATCGGCAAACCGATGCAGCGGACGGATATCGTTGCCAAATCCACTGGCACCCTGACCTATGGCATCGACCTAAAGATCGACGGCATGGTCCACGCCGCGGCCAAAGTAAACCCGCGTCAGGGCGGCGCCATGCTGGGGTTTGATGCCTCAGCCGCCAAGGATATGCCCGGCGTCCAGCAGGTCATCGAGGTGCAAGGACCAATCACCGAGCGCGCCGCCGATGGCAGCCTGACGACACGGAGTGGACCAGTAGGCGTGGCGGTGATCGCCAACAACACCTGGCGCGCTTTCCAGGCCTTGGAGGCGATTGACATCGAGTGGGGCAAAGCCCCCTACCCGGCTGAAATGGACGGCCATTGGCAGGTGCTGTCTGACAGTTTCACCGAGGAGCGGCTGGACACCGATTGGCGCAAAGACGGCGATGTTGATGCCGCTCTTGAGGGGGCTGAGGTCTTGGAGGCGGAATACCGCGCGCCCTATGTGGCCCATGCGCCGCTGGAGCCGCTGAGCGCAATTGTGCGGGTCGACAGTGACGGCGCCGAAATCTGGGCCGGCCACCAGATGCCACGTTTCCTGCAGATGAAAGTTGCCGGCGCATTGGGGCTGGATGATCAGGAAAAAGTCACCTTTCACAACCAGTTCATCGGCGGCAGCTTTGGCCACCGGCTGGAGTTTGAAAACATCATGGTCGCCACGGAAATCGCCCGGCAATTGCCCGGCGTGCCGGTGAAACTGACCTATTCACGCGAAGAGGACTTTGCCCATGATTTCCCGCGCCAGATCGCAATGTCGCGGTCCCGTGGTGCGGTGAAGGACGGCAAGGTGGATGCCTGGGATCTGCAGATCGCCATGCCCTCGGTTCTGGCCTCACAAGGCGCGCGTCTGGAACAGCCCGTCGTAGGCCCGGATGCGCAGATCATCTCGGGCGCGTGGAACATGCCCTTTGACATCCCGAACCTGCGGGTACGTGGCTACAAAGCGCCTGCGCTGGCGCCGATCAGCTCCTGGCGGTCGGTCGGGGCCTCATCCAACGGGTTCTTTGCCGAAGGGTTCTTTGACGAATTGTGCCATGCCGCAGGTGCCGACCCGATGATGGAACGGCTGCGGCTGGTCAACAACCCGATCCACCGCAAAGTGCTGGAAACCGTCGCAGACATGTCCAACTGGGGCAGTGAACTGGGCCCGAACCGCGGCCGCGGCATCGCCATGGTCGAGAGCTTCGGCGTGCCCACCGCCGAGGTGATTGAGGTCACCGCCACAGAAGACGGCATCAAGATCGACAAGGCCTTTGTGGTCGCCGATGTTGGTCAGATCATTGATCCGGTGAACTTTGAAAACCTGATGCAGGGCGGCGTTGTCTGGGGCCTGGGCCACGCAATGAACTGTGAGATCACCTATTCCGACGGGATGGCCGAACAGTCAAACTTTGACAGTGCCGAGGCGATGCGCCTCTATCAATGCCCTGAGATCTTCATCAAGGGGCTGGAAAACGGCGACAAGATCAAAGGCATCGGTGAGCCGCCAGTGCCGCCAGCACCCGCCGCATTGGCCAATGCGATCTTTGCTGCGACCGGCACCCGCTTGCGGGAAATGCCCTTCGCCAATTACGTGGATTTTGTCTGATCCCAAAACCAATTGGGCCCCGGAATATCGCTACGATGTTTCGGGGTCTCGCTTATTTCAACTGCCGCACAATCGCCTTGCTGGGCCAGCAGGTGGGGGTCTGACCCTGCGCCTCTTGCCAGCGGCCGATGGAGCGGCGGGTGCGGGAGCCGGCCAGACCATCAGCGCCACCCACGTCATGGCCCAGGGCCTCCAACCCGCGCTGCATCGCCGCCACTTCTGAACGCAGCAGGCTGTCCGTCTTGCCCCAGCCGACCTTGAAATCGCCCATGTTGTAGCGCACCCGATCACCGACATGGCCGACGAACAGCGCGTAGAGGTCACTTTCGTTATAGTCTTTCAGCACGTAGAAATTCGGCGTCACCAGGAAGGCCGGACCGTGCCGCCCGGAAGGCAACATCAGATAGCCCTGCCCTTTGGCCTCATGCGCGGGGAAGGCACGCCCGTTGATGCGGGTGACGCCCAGTGCAGCCCAATCTGCGATGCTGCGCCCCTGATCCGGCCCCTCCAGCGCGCAGGACAGGCTGGCAGGCACCTTGACCTCAAAACCCCAGTCGCGGCCCGCAACCCAACCATGGTCAGCGAGATATCGCGCGATGGAGGCCAGCGTGTCAGCCTCAGACCGGAACAGATCCACCGTGCCATTGCCATCACCATCAGCGCCGTATTTCATAACATTTGACGGCATGAACTGCGGCTGCCCCAACGCCCCGGCCCAGCTGGATTTCAGCCCCCGTGGACTGGCGTGGCCGGCCTCAATCAGTTGAAGCGCCGCGATCAGCTCATCCGTGAAATAATCCGCGCGGGTCGACAGGAACCCTTTGGTCCCCAAGACCTGCAGCGCATCATGTTTGATCGCCACCCGGCCAAAGCCGCTTTCCCGGCCCCAGATCGCCAGCAGGATCCGCCCCGGCACGCCGGTCTGTTTCTCCAGCCGGGACAGAAGTGCGCTGTGTTTCGCGCGCAGCTCCTTGCCCACCCGGGTGTTGTACTCCAGCGTCTGGCGGGTGAAATACCGCGCGGGGCGACCGAACTCGGCCTGTTTTTGCACCTGTTGTTCGGCCTTTTTGCTGGGGATCACCAGATCCGGCAGATCCAGCTTCAGCGTCACCCCCTTGAAGGCCGCCTGAAAGGTTTTGCGCCGCACACCTGCCGCCTTGGCCTCTGGCCAGACCTCCTGCTGCAGCCAGACCTGGAACTGTTTTTCCAGCTTGGCATCCGCTTGGGCGGCTTGAGGGTTCAGCAACAGCGCGGCGGTCACAGCAAGGGCAAATCGGCGGATCATTGGAAAACCTGTTGGGGGCGATGTGAAACACGCCAATCCTACGCTGGCCGGGATGGCCAGAGCAACGCCTCCGGCGGGAGTATTTTGGGAACATTGAAAGGCGGCGCTGACAATGAAGTGGAGGCACGGAGTTTCACCGTATTGACTCAACACCTCCAACAAGCGCAAAAATATCCAACATTTTTGAAAACGAGGCATGATGGTGCTGTTCGGCAAAAGCAAAAAGACAGAGGAGACCGTGGTGGCCATGCTGGCATCGGCCATAAGGCGCGACATTTCCTTTGCGGTGCTGGCGCCGGATCAGAAGCTGAAGATCGACCAGCTGCGCCAAAGCTACGGTGGTTCCAACCACTCCATGCGTGAATGCCTGCGGATGCTGGCGGCTGAAGGCATGGTCGAAGCGACCTCACAGCGCGGGTTTCGCGTCACCTCCGCCACCGAGGAAGATCTGCGCGACATCCTGCTGATGCGGCTGGAATGCGAAAAGCTGGGGCTGGAGCGGTCGATGAAGGCCGGCGATATCGCCTGGGAAACCCGCGTGGTAGCAGCCTTTCACGCCCTGAGCCGTGCCGAGGCTGAGGTGCAGGCCAGCCCGGATGATCTGACGGCACTGACCTGGGATGAGGCCTGTCACACGCTGTCAAGCGCGCTGATTTCCGCCTCAGACTCACCCCGGCTGATGGCGATGGCGGATCAGTTTTACAATCAATCGCGCCGCTTCCGGCTGGCACGTCTGCGCGAAGGGCGGATCGATTTTACCGCCCGCAGCGACCGCGCACGCGCCCTGCAGGAGGCCGTGCTGGCGCGCAACAGCGCCGCCGCGCTGCATCTGTTGGAACAGGATATCATCGAAGATTTGGGTGCATCGCACCTGTGACAGGGTCAATGAGGGAGGAGATCATGACCAAATTCAACCGTCGTCAGACATTGGGCCTTTTCGGGGGCCTCGCCGGTGCTGCTGCGGCCAGCAGCCTGGCCGCCCCGGCCATTGCCATGAACAAGAAGATCACCGTGGGCGCGTTGCGCTTCACCTCACATTCCGGCAGCTTCATCGCGCAGGAACGCAACTATTTCGCCGAAGCGGGTCTGGATGTTGAGCTGAAGTTCTTCCAGGCCGCACAGCCGATGGCCGTGGCCATTGCATCAGGCGATGTGGACTATGCGGTGACCGCGATTTCCGGTGGCCTGATCTCACTCGCTGACAAAGGCGCGATCAAAGTGATCGGTGGCGCGCTGAGCGAAGAGCCAGGCATTGACGGCCAGAAGATCCTGGCCTCGGATGCGGCCTATCAAGCGGGCCTGACCTCACCAGCGGCGCTGGGGGGCAAGACCTTTGGCATGTCCACCGCCGGGTCCAGCTTCCACTACATGGGCTCCAAGGTTGCGGCCGCTGAAGGCGTTGAGATGTCCTTCAAACCGCTGCAGAAGGTGGGCGCCATCATCGGTGCGCTGAAATCCGGCCAAATCGATGCCTGGTCCATCGTGCCCCATATCGCCAAGCCGCTGGCGGGGTCTGGCGCCGTGCATATCATCGGCAATGTGTCGGATTACCTGCCGCATTATCAGGTCACCACCGTCTTCACCTCTGCGAAAAACGCGGCGGATGAACGCGGCCAGACCGCTGATTTCCTTGCCGGGTTTGGCAAAGGTGTCAGCGACTACAACAGCACCATGATCGACCGCGCTGGCGGCGATGCCGGTGTCGATGAGATGGTCGATCTGATCCACAAATACGTCTACACTGACCGGCCGCGCGAAAAGGCAGCACCGTCGATCATCAATGGCACCATGCGCCTGAACGAAGGTTCCAAGTTGAACGTCGCCTCGGTGGCCGATCAGCTGAACTGGTTCCAGAGCGAAGGCCTGGTCAAAGACAGCATCACGCTGGAGACGCTGGTGGACACCAGCTACGTCGACACGTTTGAAGCTTGACCCCCGCTGCGCCCGGCCCCACCGCTCACGGAAATGGCCGGGCGCAGATGTATAACGCAAAGGATGCGTCCCTATGGATCTGCAACTGGACCGGATCTGCCATGCCTATGGCGACACCGAAGTGCTGCGCGATATCTCACTTGAGATCCCGCAGGGGCGCATCATCTGCCTTGTCGGCCCGTCGGGCTGTGGCAAATCCACATTGCTGCGGATGATCGGCGGGTTGGAACGGCCCAGCGCTGGCAGGGTGTTACAGGTTGGGGAGCCGCCCAAGGACAGCCTGAACCCTCTGACTTATGTATTTCAGGATTTCGCTCTGCTGCCCTGGCGGTCGGTGCGCGGCAATATCTCCCTCGTGCTGGAAGATCACGGCATCAAGGGTGCGGCGGCGGATCAGATCATCGAGGATGTGCTGGCCCGCACCAAGCTCAGCGATTTTGCCAAGGCGCTGCCCAAACAGCTGTCGGGCGGCATGAAGCAGCGGGTGGCGATCGCCCGGGCGCTGGCGGTGAACCCTTCGGTGATGCTGATGGATGAGCCGCTGTCGGCGCTGGACAGCCAGACCCGTGAATTGCTGATGGACGATCTGGTGGCGCTCTGGACGCGGCAACCGTTTACCGCTGTCTATGTCACCCACAATCTGGCCGAGGCGGTGCGCCTGGGCCATGCCATCGTGGTGCTATCCCGCCGCCCCGGCGAAATCCGCGAGGTGGTTGAAATCGACAAACCCCTGGCGGAGCGTGGCTATGGCGACCGCGATCTGGAAGAGGTGCAAAAACACCTCTGGACCCTGATGCGCGATGAGGCCCGCGCCGCGGATGAGGAACTGTTGGATGTCTGAACAAATGAAACCCCAAAGCGGCATCGAAGTGCGGTTCCGCGGCGGTGGATTTGCCCCCAAATCCCGCCGCTGGGTTGGCCCCTTGGTGTTTGTTGTGCTGATTGCGCTGATGGAATGGGGCACGCGCAGTGGCTGGATTTCCGCGCTGACATTGCCGCGCCCGTCGGATGTGCTGGCAACGTTTCAGGATCTCTGGTCGACCGGCATGTTGTTCAAACATCTGGCGCCCTCCCTCACCCGGCTGGCGGTGGGCGCGGCCATTGGCGCCTCGGTTGGGGTGTCGGTCGGCATCCTCATCGGCCTGTCCAGCTACATCCGCGCCGGGTTGGTGCCCTTGGTGGCGGCGATCTTCCCGATCCCGAAAATCGCGCTTCTGCCGCTGTTTGTGATCTGGTTCGGCATTGATGAAGGCTCCAAATATGCGCTGATCGCCTTTGGCACCTTCACCCCCACCGTGGTGGCCACCTATGGCGCGGTGGACAATGTGGACCGTTCGCTGATCCGCATGGGGCAGAGCTTTGGCCTCAGCTGGCAAAGCATCGTGCGTAAGATTGTCCTGCCCGGCGCCATGCCCGGCATCCTGTCGGGGCTGCGCATTTCGCTGGCAATCGCGATCATCCTGCTGGTCGCCGCCGAAATGCTGGGCGCGGAATACGGCATTGGTGCCTATATCCTTGAGGCCGGTTCGCTTTACGATCTGGAACGGCTCTTTGCCGGGGTGGTGATCCTGTCGCTTTTGGGGGTTGTCGTCTCGACCGTCATCGGCTGGATTGAACGGCGGTTGCTGGGCTGGCGGATCTGATCCGCGCCCTCCACGGTGCTTTGATCAAATCGCACAGTGCTTGGTGGATATTTTATCCATTCTGCCTTGGGATCGTTTACAAAACCGTCTACCAAGTGGCCAAAGAGGTTTTGCCCAAATCCGCCGCACACTCCGGCATTGGGCAGATGTCAGGAGGATGGCATGACACATTGGCAAGCGGCCCTGAAAGCGGCCTGGGGTATTGAGGCTGAGCTGACTGGGCTCGACGGTGAATATGACCTGAACATTCTGGCTGAGGCCGGCGCGCGGGGCGATTTTGTGCTGAAGGTCATGCGCCCCGGTTGTGCGGCCGATCTGATTGAGATGCAGGTCGCCGCCATGGCCCATATTGCCGAAAAATCCGATGCCCTGCCCTACCCCAAGGTGATCGCCACCAAAGACGGCGCCACCATTGCCACGCTGCAGGATGAACAGGGCCAGGATCGCCTGTGCTGGCTGCTGGAGAAGCTGCCGGGCCAGTGCTACGCCAAACACAGCCCCAAGACACCCGAACTGATCGAGGAGTTGGGCCAGATCCTGGGCGCGACCGATCTGGCGATGGCGGATTTCCAGCACCCGGCGCTGACGCGTGATTTCAAATGGGATCTGATGCAGGGCCAATGGATCGGCGGGCACACGCAGGTTATCAGTGACCTAACACGTCAGGGTATTCTGCATGGCATCCTGTCTGACGTGGCGCTGATCTGGCCGCGCCTGATGACCCTGCCGAAACAGGCGATCCACAACGACGTCAATGATTATAATGTGTTGGTCACCGGCGGCGCCTATGAACCACTACAGGTGTCAGGCGTGATCGACTTTGGCGATATGTGCGCCGCGCCGCGGATCTGCAACCTTGCCATTGCCGCCGCCTATATCGTGCTGGATCATCCCGCGCCTGAGGTGGCGCTGGCCCATCTGGTGGCAGGCTATCACATCCAAAACCCGCTGAGCGCGGCCGAGGTCGACATGGTCGAGCCGCTCTTGCGGTTGCGGCTGGCGGTTTCGGTCGTGAACTCCACCATTGAGGCGGCAGACAACCCCGATGATCCTTATGTGACCATCTCGCAGGCCCCGGCCTGGCGCTATCTGGAGCGTGACAATGAACACCCCGGCCTGCTGAAGGCCCGCCTTCGCGCTGCTTGTGGCCTGCCGGTAACCAATGCGGCCGAGCGCATCCATGCCTTCCTGGCCGCCGAACAGGGCAATTTTGCCCCTGTTATGGGCCGCGATCTAACCGATGTGCCGATGGGCTCCCTCTCAGTTGAAAACTGCGCGGAGCCGCAGAACCCCTTTGATATGCCGATTGAGGAAGCCGCCCAGCTGGGCGCAGAGTATGGCGACCAGGACGGCTGGTGGATCGGCTACTACAACGAACCACGCCTGATCTACGCCGAACCCGCCTTCCGCAAAGGGCCGTGGAAGGCTTCGAACCGGCGCACGGTGCATCTGGCGGTGGATGTCTTTGCGCCCGCAGGCACCCCCGTGGCCACGCCGATGGCGGCCAAGGTGCATGTGGTGGAAAACCGCACCGGCCATCTGGATTATGGCGGGGTGGTGATCCTCAGCCATGAAACGCCTGAGGGCGATACGTTTTACACGCTCTATGGCCATCTGGCCGCGGATGTGGTCGACACGCTGACCATCGGGCAGGAGCTGACCAAGGGTGAGGTGTTTGCCCGCCTTGGTGACCCCAGCCAGAACGGCGGTTGGGCGCCACATATCCATTTCCAGCTGGCGCTGACCACCGACGGCATGGGCCATGACTGGCCCGGTGTGGGCGATCCGGATGAGATGTACCTGTGGGAAGGGGTCTGCCCCAACCCGGCTGCGCTGCTCAATCTGCCGGCGGACAAGGTGCGCTATGAGCCGACCAACAAGGCCGAAGTTCTGGCCGGTCGCAAAGCGCATTTCGGCGGCAACCTCAGCCTGACCTACAAGGATCCGGTGATGCTGGTGCGTGGTTGGAAACACCACCTGTTTGACGAATGGGGCCGCCCCTATCTGGATGCCTATAACAACGTGCCACATGTGGGCCATGCCCATCCGCGCATTCAGGCCGTGGCAGCAGATCAGCTGAAGCGGATGAACTCCAACACCCGCTATCTGCATCCTGCACAGACCGCCTTTGCCGAAAAAGTGCTGTCGAAACTGCCGGAACCGTTTGAGGTCTGTTTCTTTGTGAACTCCGGCACAGAGGCTAATGAGCTAGCCCTGCGTCTGGCCCGCGCCCACACCGGTGCGAAGGGCATGGTGACGCCCGATCACGGCTATCATGGCAACACCACCGGGGTGATCGATATCTCGGCCTATAAATTCAACGCCAAGGGCGGCGTTGGGCAGTCTGACTGGGTGGAACTTGTTGAGGTCGCTGATGACTATCGCGGCCGCTTTGGTCGGGATGACGCAGACCGCGCCCAGAAATACGCCGATCTGGTTGATCCCGCGATTGCCGCGCTGCAGGACAAGGGCCATGGCGTTGCGGGCTTTATCGCGGAAACCTTCCCCTCCGTCGGTGGGCAGATCATCCCGCCCAAGGGCTACCTGCCTGCGGTCTATGAGAAAATCCGTGCCGCTGGCGGGGTCTGTATTGCCGATGAGGTGCAGACCGGGCTGGGCCGTCTGGGTGACTACTACTTTGGTTTTGAACATCAGGGCGCCCTGCCCGACATCGTGGTCATGGGAAAACCGATCGGCAACGGCCATCCGCTGGGCGTGTTGGTCACCACCAAAGCCATCGCCGAAAGCTTCGCTGAGGGACCTGAGTTCTTCTCAACCTTCGGCGGCTCCAACCTGTCCTGCCGCATCGGCAAGGAGGTTCTGGACATCGTCGATGACGAAGGACTGCAAGCGAACGCCAAGGCCATGGGCGACAAGCTGATGATGGGGCTGAAGGCGCTGGAAGCCAAGTATGAGGTCGTGGGCGACGTGCGCGGCATGGGCCTGTTTGTTGGCGTGGAGCTGATCACCGACGCAGACAGCCGCCGTGAAGGGACCGAGATTGCTTCTTACGTCAAGAACCGCATGCGGGCGCATCGGATCCTCTTGGGCAGCGAAGGGCCGAAGGACAACATCCTGAAAATCCGCCCGCCCCTGTCTGTCGACGCAGAAGGGATCGAGATGATCCTCGACGCCTTGGACCAGATCCTGAGCGAGGTTTGATGGCAAAGGCTCGCCTTTGAGCCTGCGTCACACCCGCCCCGTGGGCGCGATACGGGCGCAGCCAAATCAGATCCCCTCGGAACAAAGAAAGCCGCCCTTGAGGGGCGGCTTTTGTTGTCTTAACGCGGGAGCTGGCTCACAGCAGCTCAGCCATCTCCACCACGCGGCCCTCTTTCATCGAGATTTGGGCAGCCATCCCCATCAGTACGGCCATTTTGCCGTCGTTGAAGCTGACCTCGGGCCCGTCACGTTCACCGCGCACCAGTTCCAGGAACTTCTGGTGCTGATAGAAGGTCGAGCCGTTGTGATCGCCCGCTTCCAGCAGTTCCGGGTCCACTGGGATTTCCCGCACAACAGGGCCTTTGGGATCACGTGGGCTCTCAATCAGTTGCGGCACAGGCGGGGCGCCCAGGTGGTCCGGCCAGAACCGGCCTGGCCCGGGCACCAGCGCTTCAATCTTGCCTTCAGGGCCAACCGCGCTGACCTCTTCCTGATAGCGGGAGCCTTCGGCGAACATGCACAGTTCCAGCATGGCGCGGGCGCCGCCGGCGAAGTCCACAATGACATAGCCATTATCAAGGATATCGGGGCGCTCGCCTTCATATTCCTCAATCAAGTGATTGGCATCCTGACCGCCCGACGCCATCACGCGGATCGGCTCCGCCCCTAGAACCAGACGCATCAAGTCAAAGAAGTGGCAGCATTTTTCCACGAAGGTGCCACCAGTGTAGCGGTTGAATCGATTCCAATCGCCAACTTTTTCCAGAAACGGGAATCGGTGTTCGCGGATGGTCAGCATTTTGATGCCCCCGGTTGCGCCTTTTGCCGCCTCTAGCAGGGCCGCGATGGGCGGCATATAACGGTATTCCATCGCCACCCAGACCGGCGCGGGATAGGTCGCAATAAACTGGTCCAGCCGGGCCACATCCGCGGGATCGGTGAACAGGGGTTTTTCCACCAGCACAGGCACCGGACGCTCAGCCGCCATCTGTTCCAACTGCTCAACATGGCGGTAGTTCGGGCTGGCGATCAGCACGCAATCCAAATCCGGCTCAGACAGCAGATCGACCACATCCGCCGCCATCCGCGCCTTTGGCGCGATGGCCTGCGATTTCGCGGCCATCTCGGCATCGGGTTCAAAGATCACAGCGACCTCTGCCCCCTCCAAAAGTGCGATATTGCGCAGATGTTCCTGCCCCATCATGCCGCAGCCGATGATGCCGTAGTTAACCTGTTTCTTCATTTGTCTTCCTCATTTCAGACGCTGCACGTAATGCGCAACATCCGTGTCAAACCATGTTCGCGAAAATTCGACCGGCGCGGGCGCCTGCGCCCAACTCAACCGTTCGATATAGCCCACCGGCGCCCCGGCCGGTTTGCCAAACCCTGCGGGCGCCCAATCCGGCGTGGTACCAATGCTGACGTAATCCTCGGCCCGGGTGACCCAGAACCCCAGCTTCATCTTGTAGTAGCGATATAGCGAATCTGAGACATGGGCGGGCTCCACCGCCCCGGCATCCCGGTCCAGCCAGATCTCCTCCACCGCGATGGGACGCTTGTCCAAGAATCGCAGGCGTCTGATTCGCGTGCCGCGTTTTGACGTCCCGAATGTGCGGAAACTTTCGCTTTTATCACATTCCTCGATCGACAGAATGTCCGCCGTGGGCAGGCCACCGCCGCTGACAAGTTCCAGCCGGAACATCGAATAGACGCTGTCCACATCACCGCCCGCCCGGACATAATTGCCCGAACCCTGGACCCGTTCCAACAGGCCTTGTTTCTCTAGCTCTGCAAGCGCCTTCCGTAGGGTCCGTACGGTGGTCCCATGTTGCTTGGCCAATTCACGTTCCGGCGGCAGGCGTGAGCCATCTACCAGGCGGCCCGCAGCGATCTCACGGATCAGCACTTCAGAGATTTGCAGATAGATCGGCAGCGCAGAGGGCCGATCGCCTTTCTCATACATCCTGTGACCTTCCTCCCTCGTCTCAGGAAAATTGATGCACCATTGATCTACATCAAAGCGATTGCTATGCAAGGGCAAATCGAACGAAAACGAATAACCGCGAAATCTCGGGAGGAATTCGCATGACAGTTGTCCCAATCACCTCAGCTGGCCTGGATGCGGCCGAGGTTTCTTGGTTCGCCGCACTCTGTTCCGACGACTATCAGTTTCTGGGCGTGCCTGAGGGGGACCTGCGGTCATCCTGGTCGCATTGCTCAGACATCGTAAAAACCGCCGAGGCGCAGGGCTTCCGCAATATCCTGTGCCCCTCGTCCTATCAGGTGGGTCAGGACACGCTCAGCTTTGTCGCGGGCTGTGCACCGATCACCGAAAAGATCAACATGCTGGCCGCGGTGCGCTGCGGTGAGATGCAGCCGATCATGCTGGCCCGCACCATCGCAACGCTGGATCACATGCTGGAAGGCCGCCTGACGGTCAACATCATCTCCTCGGACTTCCCCGGTGAAAAAGCTGACAGCCCCTACCGTTACCAGCGTTCGCGTGAAGTGGTGGAGATCCTGAAACAGGCTTGGACCCTGGATGAGATCAACCACGCCGGTCAGGTCTATAACTTCTCCGGCCTGACCACGGATCCGGTGCGCCCCTATCAGACCGGCGGTCCGCTGCTCTACTTCGGGGGCTATTCGCCCGACGCGCTGGAGCTGTGTGGCGAACATTGCGACGTCTACCTGATGTGGCCGGAAAAGATGGAAGAGCTGGAAGGCCGGATGAAGGCCGTCCACGCCGTTGCCGAGAAACACGGCCGCACGCTGGACTACGGTCTGCGTGTCCATGTGATCGTGCGCGACACCGAGGCAGAGGCGCGCGAATACGCCGATTACATCGTCTCCAAACTGGATGACGATCAGGGCAAGGCGATCCGGGAACGGGCGCTGGACGCCAAATCGTTGGGTGTCAGCCATCAGGCCAAGAACCGCGATATCGCTGATGATGACGGCTACATCGAGCCCAACCTCTGGACTGGCGTTGGCCGGGCCCGTTCGGGCTGCGGTGCGGCGCTTGTCGGCTCCACCGATCAGGTTATGTCAAAGCTGGAAGCCTATCAGAAAATGGGCATCCGGGCCTTCATCCTGTCGGGGTATCCGCATGAAGAAGAAGCGAAACACTTTGGCCAGCGGGTTCTGCCGAACCTCAAAACCTGTTCGCTGCCGCATGAATATGGCCGGGTTCCGGCCGCTACCCCCCTCACCCCCCTTGGCGCAGGAGTTCGTCGCTAATGGACCGCATTTCCCTCACCTCTGATCTGTCCTTTAGCCAGCTGATTTACGGCATGTGGCGCATCGGCGATGTCGAAGACACCTCGCCCGCCACGGTTGAGGCCAAAATCCAGGCCTGTCTGGATCAGGGCATCACCACCTTTGACCAGGCCGACATCTACGGCGGCTATGTCGCCGAGGCGATCCTGGGCGGCGCGCTGAAAGCCAACCCGGGCCTGCGCAACCAGATGGAGATCGTCACCAAATGTGACATCGTCGCGCCGATCGGCCGTTACGCGGATAAGAAGGTGAAATACTACGACACTTCGCGCGCGCATATCGAAGCCTCGGTTGAGATGTCGCTGCGGGATATGGCGATTGACCATATCGATCTGCTGCTGATCCACCGCCCGGACCCGCTGATGGACCACAATGAAACCGGCGCCGCGCTGGATGATCTGGTCGCATCAGGCAAGGTGCGTTCGGTCGGGGTGTCCAACTTCCGCCCCTGGGACTGGGAGCTGCTGCAATCGGCGATGAAAACCACGCTGGTCACCAACCAGATTGAAATTTCGCTGGCCGAAATCAGCCCCTTCACCAATGGCGATCTGGCCTTCCACCAGAAAGAGGCAACACCGCTGATGGCATGGTCGCCCTTGGGCGGTGGCAGCCTGATGACCGGGGACAGCCCATTGGCCCAGCGTCTGGACGCAATTGCCGCCGATCAGGGTGTCGACCGCGCTGCGGTGGCGGTGGCCTTCCTGCTGCGTCATCCGGCCAAGATCCTGCCGGTGATGGGCACCAACAATCTGGACCGGATCAAGACCATTTCCGACGCGCTGAAGGTGCAGTTGGATCGGGAAACCTGGTTCCTGCTTTATGAGGCCGCACTGGGAACGGAGGTGCCCTGATGCATATGGATTTCGCCCCCTCAGGCCAGAGCTTTGTGCCTGATCCCAACAACACCCGCCTGCTGCGCGATGCCTTTGGCCGCTTTGCCACCGGCGTGACCATCGTCACCGCCCCGTCTGAGGCCGGACCGGTTGCCATCACCGCCAACAGCTTTTCCAGCGTCTCGCTGGATCCGCCGCTGGTGCTGTGGTCGCCCGACAAGAACTCGCGCCGCTTCCCCTTCTTTGAGAAGGCCCAGCACTACGCGATCCACATTCTGGCCGCTGATCAGGATGAGCTGTGCTGGCGCGTGGCCAAGGATGTTGCCGGGCTGAAAGGCGAAAGCCTGAAACTGAACAACGAAGGTGTGCCGGTGCTGGATGGATGTCTGGCCCGTTTCGAATGCCGCCAGACCGCCATCTACGAAGGTGGCGACCACGCCATCGTTCTGGGCGAGGTGCTGCGCGCTGAGATGCGTGACGACGGCGACGCCCTGACCTTCTTCAAGGGTCAGATGGGCAAAATGGCCACGAATTAAAACGCGCTGGCCCTGTTGCGGAGCGGGGCCAACAGCTGAGGCGAAATGCCAGGGTCCAATGAGGCCCGGCAAGGGAGGAACTGCATGGGCGCACTGATCACGCTTGCCCGCGTCTTTAACGGGATACTCACGCCCCTGCTTGCGCTGGGGCGCTGGATTGGCGTGTTTGCGATTGCCACGATGGTGGTGGTCATTCTGGTGCAGGTGTTCTGCCGCTATGTGCTGAACAACGCCCTGCCCTGGCCGGATGAGGCCGCGCGTTTCTGCATGTTGTGGATGGCTGGCCTGATGGCGCCCACCGCGTTTCGCGCTGGCAGTTTTGTGGCGATTGATACGATCGAGGCCCTGCTGCCCAAAACCGCCATTCGCCTGCTGTCGCTGGCGCTGCTGTGCGTGTCCCTCACCGTTTTGGTGATCGCTGTGCAAATCGGCTACAAAGAGGTCACCGGCATCGGCGGCCGTTTCGCCACCGCCTCGCTCTACCTGCCGACTTCGCTCAGCTTTGACAGTTGGTACCGCATCCCCCGCAGCTGGATGATGCTGTCGCTCCTTATTGGGGTGGCGATGCTTATTGCTGTGAACATCGAACTTATCCTGCGCGGATTTATCCGCCTGTTGGGCCGCGGCGACGCGCTGCCTGCCCTGCCCCATGTCGTCTCGGGAGGCGCCGAATAATGCTCATCTGGTTCCTGCCCCTCTTTCTGGCGCTTCTTCTCATCGGTCTACCGGTGTTCTTTGCCCTGTTGTTCGCCCCCGGCGCGCTGCTGTGGCTGAACGGGCAAGAGCGTGACATCACGCTGCTGTACCGCAACCTTTACAACGGAATGGACAGCTTCCCGCTGATGGCGATCCCCTTCTTCATGCTGGCGGGTGAGTTGATGAACCGCGGTGGCATCACACTGCGGCTAGTGGAGTTTTCACAGGCCCTGATGGGGCACCTTCGCGGTGGACTGGCGCACGTGAACGTGCTGTCCTCGATCCTGTTTGCAGGCCTCTCCGGCTCTGCCGTGGCGGATACCTCGGCGCTGGGATCGATGCTGATCCCCGCGATGGAAAAACAGGGCTACAGCCGCAAGTTTGCCGCCGCCATCACCGCCGCAAGTTCGGTGATCGGCCCGATCATCCCACCCTCGGGCATCATGATCATCTACGCCTATGTCATGGGCGAAAGCGTCGCCGCGCTGTTCCTGGCCGGCATCGTGCCCGGTGTGATGGTTGGCATTGGCTTGATGGTGATGATCAAGGTCATGGCAGACCGCTATGACTTCCCCGTTGCCTCACAAAAGGCGACTTGGGGCGAACGTGGTCAGGCCAGCCTCAAGGCGTTTTTCCCGCTGCTGACCCCGGTGATCATTCTGGGCGGTATCCTGGCTGGCGTCTTCACCCCGACCGAAGCCGCCGCTGTGGCCGTGGCCTATGCGCTGTTCATCGGCCTCTTCGTGATCAAGACGCTGAAGTTCTCGGAACTGCCCGATGTGCTGACCCGCGCTGGCCTGACCTCAGCCGTGGTGCTCTTGTTGGTGGGCGCGGCCATGTCGTTCAAAACCGTTGTGTCGCTCAGCCATGCGCCTGAACAGTTGGCCGCCTTTATTCTGGCACTGACAGAGAACCCGCTGCTTTTGCTGTTCCTGATCAACCTCTTGCTGTTTGTCGTCGGCATGTTCCTGGACGCAGGCCCCGCGATCATCATTCTGGGCCCGATCCTGGGCCCCGTCTTTGCCGGCCTTGGCGTCGACAGCATCCACTTTGCCATCATCATGTGTGTGAACCTGACCGTCGGTCTGGCGACACCGCCGATGGGGCTGGTGCTGTTTGTGGCCTCCGCCGTTTCCGGTGAACGGGTGACCACCATTGCCCGCGCCATTCTGCCTTTCCTTGCGGTGGAGGTGGTGGTGATCTTCCTGATCACCTTCTTCCCCGCAATCTCCATGACGATCCCGCGTCTGACGGGGTTCGCCAATTAAACCTTAACCATTTCAGACAAAATATGAGCACTCAGGGAGGAACACGCATGCTCAAGAAAACACTGAAAACCCTGGCCCTCGCGGGCCTGATGGCTGGCACCGCACTCTCTGCGGCGCAGGCTGCGGATTACACCATCCGGGCCACCGCCAACTCGAACGAAAACGACGAAGACTATGACGGTCTGGTCGTGTTCAAAAACTACGTCGAGGCTGCCTCCAACGGCGCCATCGAGGTAGAGCTGTTCATCGGCACCCAGCTGTGCTCGAACGGTGCGGAATGTCTGCAGGGTGTGGCTGACGGTTCGATCGACGTCTACATCTCGACCTCGGGCGGGGCCGCTGGCCTATTCCCCTATGTTCAGGTGCTGGACCTGCCTTACCTGATGGCGGACGACCGTGTTGCGGAACATGTGCTGTCGGGTGAGTTCACCCGCACCCTGCGCCAGATGGCGCTGGCAGACAGCGGCGACACCATCCGCCTGATGACCATCGGCAACACCGGCGGCTGGCGCAACTTTGCCAACACCAAACGCCGCGTGGCGGAACCTGCCGATATGGAAGGTCTGAAGATCCGTACCGTGGTTGCCGACCTGCCGCAGGAACTGGTTAAGGCACTGGGCGCCTCGCCCACCCCGATCCCGTGGCCTGAACTGTTCACCTCGTTCCAGACCGGTGTGGTTGAAGGGTCTAAAAACGGCATCACCGACATCATGGGCATGAAATTCCCCGATGCCGGCCTGCAGTATGTCACCCTGGACGGCCACGCCTACATGGGTGCGCTGTGGTGGATGAGTAACGAAACCTTCACCGGCATGCCCGAAGATATGCGCCGCGTGGTGGTGGATGGCTTCTACGCGCTGCAACAGGCAACCTTTGCCTCGCCCAAGCGTAAATCCATCGCCGCCTATGAAGAGTTCGTTGCTGGTGGCGGGGACCTTTACGTGCCGACCCCGGCCCAGAAAGCGGCCTTCAAAGAAGCCGCTTCGCCCGTTTACGACTGGTTCAAAACCAACGTCGACAAGGGTGAGATGGCCTTCAACGCGCTGACCGAAGCGGTTGCCGCGGCTGAGGCAGACATCAACGGCGCCCGCGACGCTGACCTGCAATAAGCAAAGACAAGGGCGGCTCCTCGGGGCCGCCCTTTTTCTATCACCCGTTTCGTCTGTTAACGGAACGGATACATCCAGGCCCTATAATCGGCGACCAAGATATGCGCTTTTTCAATCTGCTCCGGCGTCATCTTCTTAATCACTTCTTCCAGGCTGATCGCCGCGTCGGGATCGCCGCCAATCGCGCTGAGCGTATACCACATATAGGCGCGGGTCAGATCCGGCGTGGGCATGCCGCGCCCGATCTCATAATACCAGCCCACCCCCGACTGCGCGCCGGGATGGCCCTTCATCGCGCTGCGCAAATACCATTCAAACGCCCGCTCATCATCGCGCTCAACCCCCAGTCCCATGGCATACATGATGCCGATCAGCTCTTCCGCATCGGCATTGCCCGACCGCGCCGCCGGCCACAGCGCATCATAGGCGGCCGGGAATTCCCCCGCCTCCATCAGATCTCGCGCTTTTTCGATCTCGGCAACGGCAGGGGTGGCAGCAAGCGCAAGGGCAAAAATCAGGCGGCGCATTGGGGTCTTCTCCTCGGGTTCGGGTCGCTTTTGGCACTGTCACATCCCGCCCATTCCGAGGCCGGACCGGTGCCGCTTGGACCACAGGATTTTATAGAATTCGACGCAAAGCAAGCAGAGATTGGCCGCCTATTGTTTTTTGATAAAATATTGTCAGGAAACAAAAATATCAGCTGCTCCACCTGTCACCACCCCAGTCTTGGCACCTCTGACGGCCTGTCACTTGGGGTCGGTGAAGGCGGTGTTGGACTGGGTCCAAAACGCACCAGCGGCACAGGGGCGGCCCGGATCGAAAAACGGGTGCCGCGCAACGCGCCGGCGCTGTGGAACCTTGGGGCCAAAGAGGTCTCGATCCTGATGCATGACGGTCGGATTTCGATCGGGGATGACTATGAAAATGGCTTCAACACCCCGGGTGAGGAATGGCTGCCCGAGGGGCTGAATTCACTTTTGGCAGCACAGGCGCTGTTTCCGCTGACCTCAGCTACCGAAATGGCGGGCGGGTCTGAAGAAAATGAGGTTGCAGGCGCGGTCAATGACCGGATCGATTACGGCTGGCCCATCGTTGCCAAACGGGTCCGCACCCTGCCGCAATATGGGGAGATGTTCATTGAGGCCTTCGACCATATTAAGACCCCCGATCAGGTCACAATTACCGAGATTGCCAACGCGCTGGCCGCCTTTGTCGGCACTGAATTTCGCAGCTATGACAGCGCGTTAGATCGTTATCTTTCTGGGGACAAGACAGCACTAACCCCCGCCGCCGAACGCGGCATGGATCTGTTTTACGGCAAGGCGGTCTGCGCCAGCTGCCACTCAGGCCCGCTGCTTAGCGATCAGAAATTCCACGCCCTCGCCCTGCCCGCCTTTGGCCCTGGTCGGACCCGCCGGTTTGATCCGATGGTGCGCGATGTTGGCCGCATGGGCGAAAGTGATCGGTTGGAAGACGCCTACCGCTTCCGCACCCCGCCCCTGCGCAACGTCGCGCTGACGGCCCCTTACGGTCACAACGGCGCCTATCAAACCCTGCGCCAGATGCTGGCCCACCACCTGGACCCCAGTGGCATGCGCGCGGATTGGCAGCCAGAGGATGCGCAACTGGTGTCTGCCCCATGGCTCGCGCCAATCGATTTTGTGGCACAGGCCGACCGGCTGGAAATGGCCCGCCTCGCTGCCAGCCAAGAGATTGATCTGCCACGCCTTTCCGAAGATGAGGTTGAGGATATCCTCGCCTTTCTGGACAGCCTGACCGGCACCGCGGCGGCGGCTCAAAGCTTTGAAATCCCAAGTGAAGTGCCCAGCAAGCTGCCGCTGGATCAATAACCCCAAGACAATCAGAAAGGCGGGTGCGATTTCTCTCACCCGCCTTCCAAATATGATCACACGCAATGCGCCCTATCAGATCTCTTCGCGTGTCACCGAAAGCGGCGCAAACTTGCGCCCGTTAAGGGTGATTTCTTCCGGCAAGTGATTGAACCAGAACCGTTCTTCGCCACAATCGCGGCGGCGCAGCCCATCTGGCAACGCCTCCGTCTCAATCCCAGCGGCCTGACACAGCGGTGCAATCACCCGCAGCCAGCCCGCTTGATCCAACAGGGCGCCAAGATAGGTCAGCGCACCGGTGCCATTGCCCGCGCGCATCGCAACAGGCGCACCGTTGGCGTCCCGCAGGGTGACCTCAGCGCTACCTTCCAGCACCTCTTGATAGCCTTCGATCTGGCCAACCATCCCGGCATCATTGGCGGCGAGGCTCCTTGGCAGATCTGGCCGCAGGCTTTCGACCCGCGCAACCGTCACATCCAACCCCGGCATCGCTGGCGGCAGCGGATTGGGCAGGTTCATATCCTGATCCCGCGCCCCCGAACGCGGCCCAATCAACACCTGCGCCTGCCCGGCATGCTCTGCCAAGGCTGCTTTCAACGCTTCAGGCATATGCATCTGGCCGGGCGCAAGCACCAGCTGATAGCCCGAGAAATCCACGGTTTCAGGCCGCAGAATATCAACCGAAAGCCCCAGGCTGCGCAGCGCACGGTAACAGTCAAAGACCACGCCAAAGTAGCTCAGCCCTGCACCATGCGGCTGCACCGCCCAGGCGGCATCCGCATCATAGTCAAAGATCAGCCCCACCCGGGCCTGACCGGTTGAAACCTCCGGCGCATCGACCAGTTCAGCTGCAACCACACGCGCCTCCTCCGCCGCGGGGGCGTCAACGGAATCCGGCCGCAACATGCCGGCATGCATCTGCTCCTGCGCCATCGGCGCCTGCCGCCAGCGGAAATAGCACACAGCCTCAGCGCCGTGGGCAAACGCCTCCCACGACCAAAGCCGCACCATCCCCGGCAAGGGTGCCGGATTGTAAGGTGCCCAGTTGACCGGCCCGGGTTGCTGTTCCATCACCCACCAACGGCCCCTGCCAACAGCGCGGTAAAGATCGTGGTGGAAAGCCTGAAAGTCTGGATCCCCCTGTTGGGCATATTTGCGCTGTCGGTCCGCATCCGCGCCAACGCGATCCTCCAGGAAGCCCAGCGGATAGCTATCCCAGCTGGCAATTTCCAGATCATCGCCGACCTTGAAGTGATCAAAATCCGTGATCCGCCCCATGTAGTTATGCGCAATCGGCGCGGCGGAATGCTGCCGGATGATCTCCACCTGCAGACGATTGAACGCAACCACCTGATCCGAGGCAAAGCGCCGGAACGCCAGGCTATGCGCCGGGTTGGGCTCTGTCACCGTTAGGTTTGGTAAGTCTATGTTTTCAAAACAATCATACTCCATCGACCAGAAGACATTGCCCCAGTCTCGGTTCAAATCATGAATATTTTGATAACGCTGCGCCAGCCAGCGCTGAAATCCCTGTCGTGCAGCATCAGAATAGGAAATCGTGGTATCGTGACAGCCATATTCATTGTCCGTCTGCCAGGCCGCCACATGCGGGTTGCGCCCATATCTTTCCGCCATAAGCGTCACGATCCGGGCGCACTCCTGCTTATACCCCTCATGACTGAAACAATAATGTCGACGGGAGCCAAATTTCCGCAGTCGCCCCTCGGCATCCACCGCCAGCATGTCGGGATGACGGTCCAGCATCCAGCGCGGCGGTGTCGCGGTTGGCGTGCCCAAAACAACGCGCAGACCAGCGGCGCCCAGCACCTCGATCGCCTCATCCAGCCAGCCAAACTGCAACTCGCCCGGCCGTGGCTCCAGCCGCGACCAGCTGAACTCACCAATCCTGACCCAGGTGAGGCCAATTTCGGCCATCCGGCGCGCATCTTCGCGCCAGATCTCACGCGGCCAATGTTCGGGATAGTAGCAAGTGCCAAGCGTACGTTTCATGTCTCAGACTTTCACCTGATGTTCCGGCTGACCGGTGATATTCATTTTCGTAACAAAGACTTGCCCCTTCAGCGGATCGCTGTTAGCGGGCAGGCCTTCTGCTGCGGTTGTGACAAACAGTTGGTTCAGATCCGCGCCCCCGAAAGAAGGGCAAGACGCCTGTGTCGCGCCAACCTCCACCGCACGTTGAAACGCCCCATCCGGCCCGTAACACGCCACGCGCGACGCCCCCCATTGCGCGTTCCACAAACGACCCTCCGCATCCACAACAGCGCCATCGGGGTTCAGGTTTCCGGCGTTAAGATCGATGAACACTTCTGACGCACCCAGCGGCCAACCTTCTGAATCCAGGGGCTGCTTCATGATCATCTTGGTTACCGTATCGGTGAAATAGGAGCAGCTGCCATCAGGCGCAAAACAGATGGCGTTGGAAATGGTGATATTATCAAACAACCGGGTCAGCTTACCCTGATAAAACCGGTAAATCGCCCCTGCCCCAGGCTCTGCCTGAAAGCCCATTGTGCCAATCCAAAAGCCACCAAAAGGGTCCGCACGCCCGTCGTTTGAACGTGTTTTGGGATTGTCCGCTTCCATATCCACAAGGTGCTGACGCTCACCGCTGTTCAGATTGAACCGCGACAGACCAGTTTCCGAGGCCAGTAGCAACTCGTCCTTGCTGATCCAGCCAGCGGCGGACACATGATCGCGAAACCGCCATTCCAGCGGCCGCCCATCCTGTTGGGAGAGCAGCTTTTTACCCAGAATATCAAACCAAAACAACTGCTTGCGCAACGGGTGCCAAAGCGGCCCCTCGCCCAAGGTACAGCTTCGATTGTCAAAGACTTCGGCGCTCATGTCATTGCCTCATCGTAGGACTTAACGATTTTTTCAGCTTTCTGGCTGATGCTACCTGGCGACTCACCCGGTTTATAAAGGGCTGTTCCAATGCCAAACCCATCTGCCCCCGCAGCGCGCCATTCTGCAAAGTTATCAGGCCCCGCACCGCCCACAGCATAGCAGGGCAAATCTTTCGGCAGAACCGCCCGGTAGGCTTTCAGCCCCGCCGGACCGATCAGGCTGGCCGGGAAAAACTTCAATCCGTCAGCCCCTGCACGCCAGGCAGTAAAGGCCTCGCTTGGTGTCATCACGCCAGGATAGCTCAGCATGTTCAGACGTTTGGTCGCCTCAATCACCGGCACATGGCAATCTGGCGACACGATCAGACGGCCCCCTGCGGCAGCGACATCAGCCACTTGCTCCGGCTGCAAAACCGTGCCCGCCCCAAACAGGGCCTTGTCCCCATGTGCCTCAACCATGGAGGCGATCGACTGCAGCGGATCGGGGGAGTTGAGCGGCACCTCGATCCGGGTGATACCCGCGTCAATCAGGCGGCCAGCAATGTCCACAGCTTCAGGCGGGGTGATCCCGCGCAGGATTGCAATGATGTTACGGCTCATCTCAGCCCTCTTTGATAAATGTCGTGAGATCGTGGCGCGCCCGGGTCAACCCGGCAAGCACCAATGCATCGCCAACAACCCGGCGCACTGTCGCCCCGGCCTCGGCAAGGGCCAGTTGGTAATGCTGGCACAAGGCCATCGCGCCGATCAGCACGACCTCCTGTTCCCGCCAATAGGCCGCAGCGCCGGCCAATTCTTGCCCCAGCAAGCGGCCAGACAGATGCGCACGGCCCTGCCCCGCGCCCGCCCCATGGAGCAACATACCCGCCCGCACGGCAAAGAGATCGCCAAGCAAAGCCTCGGGCTGTTTCAAGCTTTCACCTACAGCAGCAAGAAACTGCGCCTCATCCCAATCATCTGCTGTGCCCACAGAATGGCGCAGGACAGAATGCCCCGCCAGCAGCGCAAAAACCTCCCCAGTCATGAAGCTGGTAAACCGGGTGACTTGCCCGTCCGCGATCTGCACCCATTTGCTATGGGTCCCGGGCAGGCACAGGACGCCGGAAAACTCAGGTTGATCAGCCAGAAAACCGGAGATCTGCGTCTCTTCCCCCCGCATGACATCAGCAGGTTCCGCCTGTTTCACCCCCGGCAAAATCCGCACGTCCAACCGCGTGTCACTTGCAGCAACGGAAATCGCCTGACCCGCAACCACCGGCGGGCAAGGCACCGCGCGATAGCCTGCATCCTGCCAGCCCTGCGCTGCGCCCACCATCCCGCAGCACAGGACCATCGTCCTTTGTTCCGGGTCCAAATATGGGTCAATCAAGGCAAGCAATGCCGGCTCAAACTCCGCAGGGCTGAGCCGCCCCATCCCCTGATCCGACTGCAGCGCCTGAACCGGCTGATCCCCCTGCATCACCCAGGCGCGCAGGTGACTGGTGCCCCAGTCCACTGCGACCCACTCCGCCGGCATCTTGCCCTCTGTCTCGGTATGCACGTCTTTACCCCGTGGTTACCACGCCGCCGTCGACGACCATCATCTGGCCCGTCATCATCCGGCTGGCGTTGGAGGCCAAAAACAGCACCGCATCCACCATGTCCTGCGGCACCAAATGTTCCTTCAGGCATTGCCGCTCAAGATGGGCAGCCAGCGCCTCGGGGTCCGCCCACATATCAAGCTGCTTCTGGGTGAGAACCCAACCCGGTGCCAGCGCGTTTACCCGGATTTTATCGGGGCCAAACTCACGTGCCAGCGATCGGGTCATGCCATTTATCCCCGCGTTTGCAGTGGTATAGGCCGGGTAGCCTGCATTGCCCATCATGTAGCTGATAGAGGAGATGTTGATGATGGAACCATGGCCCGCCTGCTGCATCTGGCGGATTGCGGCCTGGCAGCCAAAGAAGTAGCTTTTGAGGTTGATGTCCTGGCTCCAATCCCAGAACGCCTCATCCACATCCAATGTGGCATGGCGCTGATCGTTGGCTGCGTTGTTGACCATCACGGTCACTGGACCATGCGCGGCCGAAGCTTGTTCAATCGCCGCCTGCAATTTGGGAATATCCGTCACATCACATTGAATAAACAAGGGTTTTACCCCGTGTTTTTCGGCCATCCCCTCAGCGAACCCTGAGGCGTCAGACCGCTGGACAAAGGCAACTTTTGCGCCCTGTTTCAGAAATCCTTCGGTCAGGTCCGCGCCAATGCCGGACCCGCCACCGGTGATAAAAACGCTGGCGCCGGTCAGGTCGTGAAATGTTGCTGTGGTGTCAGCCATGGCTGGCTCCTTCTTAGGTGGCGCGCAGTGGCGGCCGAATGTCAGGGGTCAGTGACTTTCGCGGGTCACAGGACGTGTGTCTTTGCCAACAAGGAAATCAAGGTCGGCCCCCTGATCCGCCTGCAGCACGTGATCGACATACATCTTGGCGTAGCCGCGGGTGTAATGAGGGGGTTCTGGCGTCCAGGCGGCCTGACGCTCGGCCAGTTCTTCAGCCGGGATCAGCAGATCCAGGGTGCCCTCGGTCACAGACATACGGATGCGGTCACCGGTTTTCACCAGCGCCAGCGGGCCGCCGGCCTGGGCCTCGGGGCTGACGTGCAGCACCACTGTGCCATAGGCCGTACCGGACATGCGCGCATCGGAAATCCGCACCATGTCCCGCACCCCCTGTTTCACCAATTTCGACGGGATCGGCATATTGCCCACTTCTGGCATGCCCGGATAGCCCTTCGGACCACAGCCTTTCAGCACCAGGATTGTATCAGCGGTCACCGGCAGATCATCACGGTTGATATTGGCACGCAGGTCTTCAATGGTTTCAAACACATAGGCCTCACCCTCATGGTCCAGCAGGTGGTCCGAGGCGGCTGAGGGTTTGATGATCGCCCCTTTGGGGGCGAGATTTCCGCGCAGCACTTTCAGACCCGCCGCAGGTTTCAGCGGGTTGTCAAAGGGCCGGATCACATCGTCGTTCCAACACTCGGCCTCATCAGCGTAAACTTTGATGTCACCGCCAAGCACTGTGCGGGCAGAGCGCAGGCGATCGCCCAGCTCCTTCAGCACCACAGGCATGCCGCCCGCGTAGCAGAAATCCTCCATCAGGTATTTGCCGGAGGGCATGCAGTTCACCAGTAAAGGGATATCGCTGCCAAGCAGGAAATCATCGAGCGTCAGATCGATGCCCACACGACCGGCGATTGCCAGCAGGTGCACCACCGCATTGGTGGAACCGCCCACCGCAGCATTGGCCATGATCGCGTTTTCAAAGCTTTCGCGGGTCATGACATCGGACAGCTTTAACTCTTCTTCAACCATTTCCACGATACGCTTGCCCGTCATATGGGCCAGCGCCATCCGGCGCGCATCCACTGCAGGCAGGGCGGCATTGGTGGGCAGGCTCATCCCCATCGCTTCGACCAGCGATGCCATGGTTGAGGCCGTGCCCATCGTCATGCAAACGCCTTTGGACCGGCTCATGCCGCTTTCCGCCGCCATGAAATCCTTCAGGGTCATATCACCGGCGCGCACGGCCTCGGAGAATTTCCACACATCTGTGCCTGACCCGATGTCTTTGCCCTGCCATTTGCCGTTCAGCATCGGACCTGAGGACACCACGATGGTCGGCAAATCGACCGAGGCCGCGCCCATCAGCTGACCCGGGGTGGTCTTGTCACACCCCCCCAGTAGCACAACACCGTCCATGCCATAGGCGCGGATCGATTCCTCCACATCCATGGCCAGGAGGTTGCGAAACAACATCGCTGTCGGCTTCATCTGGGTTTCGCCCAGCGACATCACCGGAAATTCCACCGGGAAGCCGCCAGCCTCCCAGACGCCGCGTTTCACGCCTTCGGCCAAATCGCGTAAGCCGCTGTTACACGGCGTTAATTCCGACCAGGTGTTGCAAATGCCGATCACCGGACGGCCATCAAAGGCATGGTCCGGGAAGCCCTGATTTTTCATCCAGGAGCGATGGATAAAGCCATCGCGATCCTGCTTGCCGTACCACGCGCGGTTTCTGCGTTCTTTTGTCATAGGCGTCTTCCTTCGATGACCCGGATCGTGTCCGGGAAATCCCAGGGCAACGTCAGCCCGTGGGACATGAGGTATTGTCCGCTGAGCAGCACCGGACCCTGCTTCAGGGCGGGGGTGCCGCGCGACAGGCCCGGCAGGCCATCGCGGGTGCGGAGGTTGATTTCATATTGCGCGTCCGGCGTCAGCTGGGTCAGGCGCAACGGGCGTGGCAGGATTTGGTCCGAGGCCGCAACCTGCGCTGCAAAAACCACAAACTGATCGCCTGGCGGGCACAGCTGCTGTTCAGCGATCACCGCCGGATCGATGTGATCCAGACGCAGGATATCGGCCTGGCGCATCCAATCACGATTGGCCTTCCACCAACTGGTGACCTCTTTCAGCACTGCCGCTTCCTCAGCGCTCAATTCACGCGGGTCCATTTCGAAACCCATATGCCGCTGCGCCGCCGTCCAGGCGCGCAAAGGCATCGGCAGTACCCGCCACGAGGTATGGCAATGGCGCGGCCCGACGTGGCTGCCGGTGATTGCAGCCGGCAGGAACAGCGCAGCATCATGCTGGATCCGCTGACGTTCCAGCGCGTCGTTGCTGTCAGACAGCCAGACACGTTGGGTATGCTGCAAGACGCCTGCGTCAATCCGGCCCCCGCCCGAGGCGCAGCTTTCGAACTCCACCCCGGGATGGGCCGCGCGCAGCTCTGCCAGCAGCTGATAGGTGCAAGTGCACTGCGCAGCATCGGGGATCGGCAGCAGGCGGTTGTGATCCCATTTGACATAGTCGATGTCATGGGCGGCCAATACCTCGTTCATCTGTGTAAACAGATATGAACGCACCGCCGGATTGCTCATGTCCAGAACCCGTTGCTGGCGGCCCTCCACCTGATCGGCGGGGCCAAGGATCCAGTCGGGATGAGCGCGGGCCAGATCGCTGTTGAGGTTGACCATTTCCGGCTCAAACCAAAGGCCAAAGCGCATGCCAAGACCATGCACATGATCGATCAGTGGTGCAAAACCTTCCGGCCATTTGCGCGGGTCAATCTGCCAATCGCCCAAGCTGGAGGTGTCATCATCGCGGCGGCCAAACCAGCCGTCATCCAGCACAAAACGTTCTGCACCCAGATCCGCAGCGATCGCTGCGATATCTTTCAAGGCCTCAAGATCGTGGTCGAAGTAGATAGCTTCCCAGCAGTTGTAATGCACCGGGCGGGGACGATCGGGGTGTGGCCAGTCCACCAGGTGGTCGCGGATGTAGCGTTGGAAGGCCACTGCAGTGCCGTTGAACCCACGGTCAGAACGCGCCAGCAGCAGCGGCGCGGTCTCAAACCGGGTGCCCGTGCCACAGGTTCCGGCCGCATGGCCCCATTGGATCTGGCGACGGCCATCGGGCAGCTCTTCGGCGATCAAACGATGCCCCCCCGACCAGCCGTAATGCATGGCAAAGCTGGTGCCCGCAGTGTTGCGACATCCGGCTTCCGGGAACAGTGCAAAAGGCGGATGTTCATGGCCGGATCGCCCACCACGTGCCTCTCGCAGATGGGCACCCCGACGCCACGGGGTCTTAACCTGTTGAAATTCCCCAATCCAACGGCCGGAGAAATCGATCATCTCTTCAGCCAGTTGCGGCCCGGGCATCACTGGTGCTGCCAGCCAATGCAGGGTGATCGGCGCCTCAGACTCCAGAACAGTGCGGGTGGAAATCATCTGATCAACCACCGTAAACTCAAACCGCAGGCTGAGGCCCAGATCGGAATCTGACACCTGAATGCCAGTCGCATCTGACGCGGTGAGTTTCAGCTTCGGATGCAGCTCCGCCCCGTCACGATAGACCACAAGGCCGGGTTGGCCCGCAAAACTATCGCGCGCCAGCGGGCAAAGGGTGATCGGTGCGATCTCATCCATCATGCCGCCGGTGACATCCGGCGTTATTGCGGCGGCGATGGCCCCAAGGTCTGCATCTGCAGGCAATGGTGCCCCCCAGTAGCAGACCATGGGAACACCACCGTTTGACGCCAGCACCAGGCTTTGCCCGGTGCTGTCAAACCGCCATGTGTGCAAATCGCTCACTTCACGGCCCCCAGGGTCAGACCAGCGATGAAGTGTTTCTGCATCAGGAAGAACATCAGCACGGGGGGCAATGCCGCCACGATGGAGCCTGCCGAAACCAAATGCCACGCCGCGACCCACTGACCGTTCAATGAGTAGAGACCGGCGGTGATCGGTTGGGTTTCCGCCCCTTGGGTCAACACCGTCGCCCAGAAGTAATCATTCCAAATAAAGGTAAAGATCAGCACCGACAGCGCCGCGATCGCGGGCCGCATCAGCGGAATGACCACAAACCAGAAGATGCGGATTTCCGAGACCCCTTCGACCCGCGCCGCCTCAATCAACTCAAAGGGCAGCGCCTTGATGAAGTTGCGCATGAACAGCGTACAGAACCCGGTCTGGAACGCGATGTGAAACAGCGCGAGGCCCGAGATGGTGTTGTACAGCCCCATGTTCAGCGTCAGGTCACGCACCGGCACCATCAGGATCTGGAAAGGCACGAAATTCCCAGCAACAAACATGAAGAACAACAAAAGGTTGGCTTTGAACTTGTAAACGCCCAGCGCAAAACCGGTCATGCAGCTGAGGGCCACAGCGCCGATCACGGTCGGGATCGTCACCTTGAAGCTGTTCATGATGTATTGGCCAATCGGCGTGTTTTCAAAGATCGCCGTGTAGTTGGCCATCAGGTTAAAGCTGGTGGGCCAGCCCCAGTAGTTGCCAGCGTTGATATCACCGGCGGAACGGACCGAGGTCATGGCGACCGCCAGCAGGGGCAGCAACCACAGGATCAGCGCAATGGGCAGGGCCACCTTGTAGATCCATTGCGACGCGGGCGAGGTTTTCTCAATCGGGGTCGGAAACATCCTTAGCGCCCTTTCTCATCACGGTACATTTTGAACAGGAAGGCCGAGATATAGACCATCATGATCAGGAAGAGGATCACAGCGATCGCCGCGCCGTAGCCCATGCGGAAGCCATATTCACCAAAGGCCTGTTCATACATGTAAAAGGCCAGAACACGGCTGGAGCCCCAGGGCCCGCCATCGGTCATGATCGACACCAGGTCAAACGACCGCAGCGCGCCAATCACGGTGACAACAACCGCGATAAAGGTCGCGGGCTTCAACTGTGGCAACACCACATACCAGAGCATTTTCAAACCCTTGGCATTGTCGAGGCGCGCCGCTTCGATCTGTTCGGGATCCACGGCGTTCAGACCAGTGAGGTAGAGGATCATGCAATAGGCCGTCTGCGGCCAGAGGCCGGCGGCGATAATGCCATAGGTCACCCAGGTTTCATCCGCCAGCACTGGAATGGCCTCAAACCCAAGCGACATCAGCGCAATATTGAGGAGGCCAAAACTGGGGTCATAAAACCACGAGAAGACCAGACCAACCACAACCTGGCTGATCACGAAGGGGAAGAAGAAAAGCGATTTATAGATCCGGATGCCGCGCACCGTCTGATTGAGGAACAGCGCCACAAACAGACCAGCCGGGATCGCCAGCATATAAAGCACCAGCCAGATCACGTTGTTTTTCAGCGAGGTATAGAAGGCCTCATCGTCCATCAGCTCAACATAGTTGTTCATGCCGACCCAGGTGCGATCGCCCAGACCGTCCCATTCGTAAAAGCTGATGTTCATCGATTGAAAGATCGGGATGATCACATAGAGCGCAAACATCGCGATGCCGGGGGCCAGGAACAGCCAAGGCGCCAGACGTTGCTGGTTCTTTTTCCAATATGTGCCCATGATTGGCCTCTTTGCTGAAAGCTGCCCCAGTTGGTTCGGGGCCTCTCATTAGGGGATGGGCAAAGGCCCCGGGGTCAGATCCCCCGGGGCGCAATGCAGCGATCCTAAGGGTTTATTTGTAAACCCGACCGCGCACCTTCTCGAGGCGCTCAAGGATCTTGTCCATACGCTCAGGCTTCACCATGAATTCCTGGAAGCCTTCCATGCCTGCTTTGGCCATTTCCGCCGGGGCGTCACGGTCAAAGAACTGGGCGATACCGCCGGTGGTCGAGGACAGCATCTGGTAACCAGCCTGCAGGAACTTGTCGTCGCCAACCTCGGAGTCCTTGTTGATCGGCAGCTGACCCAGGGTGTCGTTGATCTGAGTCTGAACGTCTGCACGGGCCAGGTAGGCCAGGAACTTCTTGGCGTCTTCTTTGTTTTTGGCGTTGGCCGGGATGTGGATGGTATCGGTGGGCGCTTCTTCTGCCAGCGGCACATCCGGGTTGATGACTGGGAACTGGAAGAAGCCCAGCGTGTCATCGGTCAGCCCCGCTTCTTTCAGCGGCGCAACGGCGAAGTTGCCCATCACATACATGGCCGCATCACCCTGCACCATCGGTGCCAGTGCTTCCTGCCAGCTGTAGGCGGCGTGGTTTTCCAGGAAGAAGCCAGCATCGATCAGCTCTTTCCAGTTGTTCATGGTGGCGACCACACGTTCGTCGGTCCAGGCGACCTCACCTTTGGTCAGCGCCATGTGGAAATCATAACCGTTGGTGCGCAGGTTCAGGTAGTCAAACACGCCACCTGCGGTCCACAGATACTTGGTGCCGATGGTGATCGGGGTCACGCCATTGTCGGTGAGGGTCTTACCGGCGGCTTTGAACTCATCCCAGTTGGTGGGCACGGCGATGCCGAGGTTTTCAAAGATGTCTTTGCGGTAGTAAACGCCCCACTGGTAGTAGGTATAGGGCACACCCCAGATTTTGCCGTCTATGGTCATCGATCCCTGCGCCGAGGCCAGAGATTCGGTCAGGCCGTTTTCTTCCCAGACATCATCTACCGGCTCAAACAGGCCAGCGTTGACGTAGGGCAGCATCCGGTTGCCTGCATACCAGTTGGCCAGATCCGGCGCGTCGGCAGTCAAGAAGTTACGGATCGAGGTTTTGTACCCTTCGTGATCGAACAGATTCCAGGTGACTTTAACGTCGGGGTTTTCTGCCTCAAAGCCCGCGATCAGCGCCTCAAAGGCGGCTTTGGGCGCCGGGTCCGACGTATCGGTGTTGATAACCAATTCACCAGCAAATGATGCACCTGCCAGCATGGTCGAGGCCAGAATACCCGCGACCAGTTTCTTGGGGTGATGGAACATGGCTTCCTCCCTGTTGCTCCAATTATGGAGTTGACACCTGTTCCAAATAGTGGAACTTAATCTCAAATATTGAAAATTCTGCCTAATGCAGCTAAACGAGTCAACAGCTTCGTTGCCTTTTGGGCTGCGTCGCTGGGAGGAGACCTTGATGAACAAGCCGGTTAAGGGCGACGGAACTGTCGGAAAAGCTTTGGAAATTTTGGATGCGGTGGCCCAAGTTGGCCGCCCTGTTCGGTTTTCTGAACTGCTGGAGGACAGCCCCCACCCCAAGGCCACGCTCTACCGTTTTCTGCAGACCCTGACGAATCAAGGCATGCTGTCTTACGACGAAGACCGGCAGTGCTACTCGTTAGGGCTGCGCCTTGTGCGCTTGGCCCATTCCGCCTGGCAGCAATCCAGTCTGGCGCCTCTGGCGCAGCCTTTGCTGGATCAGCTGGCCGCAGAAGTGGGCGAAACGATACACCTGGCGCAGATGGAAAACGGGCAGGTTCTGTTTGTCGACAAACGCAAAACCACGGACCGGTTTGACACGCTTGCCCAGGCAGGTCGTGTTGCCCCGGCCCATTGCACCGGTGTTGGTAAGGCAATCCTTGCCTTCATGACGCCGGAACGGCTGGAACGCGCCCTGAAGCAGCAAAGCTTCATGCGCTACACCGCCACCACACACCCCGATGCCGAAACGATGATCGCCGAGTTCGATCAGATCCGCGCCGATGGTGTGGCCTATGACCGCGAAGAACACGAAGAAGGCATCATCTCGATCGCCGCCCCGATCTTTACCGATGCGGGCAAAGTGATCGGCGCGGTCTCCATCGCCTCCTCCACCAACCGCAATTCCATCGAGACGCTCTCGGCCCACCGGGAACGTCTCATCGAAACCACCACCCAAATCGGCGCGGCCGCTTCGGCCTGGCAGTTCCCGTCCTAAGATCCGCCCGACCATTCGCTTGAAGGAATACTCACATGTCAGGTGTCACGCTCGACAAAGTCGTCAAGAAATACGGTGATGTGCAGGTCATCCACGGTGTGGATCTGGAAATCGAAGACGGCGAGTTCTGCGTCTTCGTCGGCCCGTCGGGCTGTGGCAAATCCACCCTTCTGCGCATGGTCGCAGGTCTGGAGGAAACCACCGATGGCGCCATCCAGATCGGCGCCCGCGACGTGACCCGCGCGGATCCGGCCGATCGCGGCGTGGCGATGGTGTTTCAGACCTACGCGCTCTACCCGCATATGACGGTGGAGGAGAACATGGGCTTTGGTCTGAAGATGAACAAAGTTCCCAAGGACCAGATCAAAGCCAAGGTGGATGAGGCGGCGGAGATCCTGCAGCTGGGCGACTATCTGCAGCGCAAACCCAAGGCTCTGTCCGGCGGTCAGCGTCAGCGTGTGGCCATCGGCCGTGCCATTGTCCGCGGCCCCGAGGTATTCCTGTTCGATGAACCGCTGTCGAACCTTGATGCTGAATTGCGCGTCGACATGCGGGTGGAAATCGCCCGCCTGCACAAAGAAATCGGCGCCACAATGATCTATGTGACCCACGATCAGGTTGAGGCGATGACGCTGGCCGACAAGATCGTGGTGCTGCGCGCCGGTCACATCGAACAGGTCGGCTCACCAATGGAGCTGTATCAGAACCCGGACAATAAATTCGTCGCCGGTTTCATCGGCTCCCCCTCGATGAACTTCCTCGAAGGTGTGGTTGAGGCAGGCAAGGTCCGGGTGGCAGCCCTTGGCGATCAGCTGATCGAAACGGACGTTGCCCTGCCTGCGGATGGCGCCAAGATCACTGTTGGCCTGCGCCCGCAACACCTGGCCGTTGCGGCCGGGGACAGCCCGCTGTCTGTGGACATTCGCGAACGTCTGGGCGGGGTGGCTTATGACTACCTGACCACCCCAACCGGCGAAGCGCTGGTGGTGGAAACCCGCGGCGATGAAGACATCCCAACAGGGGCTTCGGTCACGCTGAGCATCGCCGAAGGCACGGCGATGTTCTTTGACCCCAAGACCGAACAGCGTCTGCGTTAAGACATTAAAACAACGGGTTGGCGCTAAACAGGGCCAACCCCGCCGTAGGCCACACCGGTCAGCGCGGCCATATCGCGTTTCCATGTCGTCAGGTCGTCCATGGTAAACTCCGACAGGTGATGATGGCCGCAGGCGCGCGCCATCACCTGCATCAACTGCACCGAAACCGCAAAGAAGTTGGCCAGCTGCTCGGCAGATTTTTCTACCTGCAGCCGCTGCACCAATCCCGGTTTCTGGGTCGCGATCCCCACCGGGCAGTTGTTGGTGTGACAGGCGCGCATGGCGATGCAACCAATCGCCTGCATCGCCGCATTGGACAGGGCCACCGCATCGGCCCCCAACGCCATCGCCTTGATAAAATCGGCAGGCGTGCGCAATCCGCCGGTGATCACCAAGGTCACATCACGCCGTCCCAGATGATCCAGATGCCGTCGCGCCCGTGCCAAGGCGGGGATGGTGGGCACCGAAATATTGTCGCGGAAAATCAGCGGTGCCGCCCCGGTGCCGCCACCGCGACCATCCAGAATGATGTAATCCACCCCCACCTCCAGCGCGGCATCAATGTCCTTCTCAATATGCTGCGCGGACAGTTTGTAGCCGATCGGAATACCGCCGGTCCGCTCACGTACTTCCCCAGCGAAATCGCGGATCTGCTGCAGGGTGGTCCAGTCAGGAAACCGCGGCGGTGAAATCGCGGCGGTGCCTTCGGGCAGATCGCGCACCTCGGCAATTTTGCCTTTCACCTTGGCCCCCGGCAGGTGCCCGCCGGTGCCGGTTTTGGCCCCCTGCCCGCCTTTGAAATGAAACGCCTGCACCTTGGCCAGTTTGTCCCAGGAAAACCCGAACCGCCCTGAGGCCAGTTCATAGAAATACCGGCTGTTCGCGGCCTGCTCTTCCGGCAGCATGCCCCCTTCACCGGAACAGATCCCGGTCCCGGCTTTTTCAGCCCCCACCGCCAGCGCCAGTTTCGCAGGCTCCGACAGGGCGCCGAAACTCATGTCTGACACAAAGAGCGGTATGTCCAACTGCAACGGCTTTGCGGCGTTTGGCCCGATCACCACATCGGTGCCAACCGGGTCCTCCTCCAACAAGGGCAGCCGGTGCAGTTGCGCGGTCAGCAGTTGCAGATCGTCCCAAGTGGGCAAAGCGTCCCGCGGCACCCCCATGGAGGCGGTCTGCCCATGCGCCCCGGCTTTGGCCACCCCCTGTTTGGCATAGCGTCGGATCAGCTGATTGTGCGGTTCCTCCGCCGTACCATGCCCGGTATCGGCATAAAGGCCCAGATAGGCATCGCGGTTAAACGGCTGTGGATTGGCCCGCGCCCAATCGGCGATTTCATCGGCATCCACCCGAACCACCCCGTCCTCCACCCAGGCTTTGAACTCTGGCAGCGCCTCGGCGTTGTTGTAGCCTGAAACGCCCCCGTCCAACCGGTAATCCCAGTAGTGAACGCCGCAAAACAGGTTCTTGCCGCGCACAAACCCATCCGCCATCAGCGCGCCGCGATGCAGGCAGCGGCCGTAGAACACAGACACCCTGTCATCCCAGCGCACCACCACCAGATCCACCTCCCCCACAAGGGCATAGGCGGGTTTGCGATCTTCCAAGTCTTCATAGCGGGCAACTTCAGCTGGCGTCATCAGGTCCTCCTTCGGTGGCTTCCACGGGCTGGCATGTCAATTGAACTGGCGCAGAACGGCAAAGGGGCAAGCCCGCGCGGCCTGCCCCTTTTGTTTTCGAGCGTCTGTTTCGAGACAATTCCCGTGGTGGCGGGGTCACGCACTCAGCCTAGGTGGCTAGGGCGCATGCGCTCCGCACGGATCACCCCGCCTTGAAGGCGCGCAGCACCTGGCGTGCCGCGGTGACAACCGGGTCGTGGGTTTCTTTCAGGATGGTGACGCGGTCAAACCTATCGGGGTCAGCGTTCACCGCCGCACGCATTGCCTGACCAAAGGCCATGCGCAGTTCTGTGCCGATGTTGAACTTGCAGATCTTCGACCCGCGCGCCAACGCCGTGCGCTGCGCTACTGGCACGCCGGATCCACCGTGGATCACCAGCGGCACCTCGGTCAGCGCCTCGATGGCGCGGATGCGCGGCTCATCCAACCCGCCCTCTTTGTCCTGTTGCAGATGCACATTCCCGACCGAGATGGCCATTGCATCCACGCCGGTCTCCGCCGCGAACTGGGCCGCCTCCGCCGGATCGGTCCCGGCAGAGCCTTCGCCGCCCGAATAGCCGACGAAGCCGATCTCACCCTCGCAGGAAATCCCCGCCCCATGCGCCATCTCAACAATGGCGCGGGTCTCTTCGATGTTCTGCTGCAGCGGCTTGCGCGAGCCATCGAACATCAAAGAGGTGAAGCCGCTGTCCAGTGCCTCCCTACATTCCTCAAACGTGTAGCCGTGATCCAGATGCGCCACCACCGGGACCGCGGCGCCTTCGGCCAGATGCCGAAACATCTTGCCCAGCACCGGCAGCGGCGTGTGGGCGCGGCAGCTGGGGCCGGCCTGCAGGATCACCGGCACGCCCTCTTCCTCGGCCGCGGCCACATAGGCGCGCATGTCTTCCCATCCCAGCGTGACAAGTCCCGCCACCGCATAGTTTCCCTTGAGCGCCGGTTGCAGCACATCCGCCAAAGTGACCAGAGGCATGTTTGATCCCACCTGTTGCGCAGCCCTATAGCCGCATTCAGTTGCGCCTAGCCGTGTTAAGCCAAGCAAAAGTAGCGACAGATTTTCTACGCCTATTTATCCCGCCGATCCCGGATGTGAGGCAAGGAAGGCCTCCAACCCAGCGAGGTCGGGCATGGCGCCGGCGCAGCCGGGCTTGGACACCACGATCGAGGCGCAGGCTGATCCGCGCAGCACCGCATCGCGCAAAGAATGCCCCTGCGCGATGGCCGACAACAGACCTGATAGGAAACTGTCGCCCGCGCCGTTTGGTTTCACTGCCTCCACCGGGTAGATGCCGGTGCGGATCTCTTCGCCGCCATGCAAAGTGATCGCGCCCTCCGCGCCCATCTTGTAAATCACGATGCGCCCATCGCGTTCCGCCAACCGCCGCGCCATGTCGAGGCCCTTGTCCATGCCGCCTGCCATGAAACCGAACTCTTCGTCATTGCCAACGATCATGTCGCTCTCTTCACCGGCGCGGCTCAGCACCTCGGCGGCAACTTCGGGTGAGGGCCAGCTATAAGGGCGATAGTCGATGTCAAAGATCACCGGCAGCCCCGCCTTCCGCGCGTTTTCAAACGCCCGGAAGGTGGCCGAGCGCGAAGGCTCAGCCGCAAAGACCGTGCCGGCGGTGATCAGCGCCGACCAGTCGGCGTAATTCACCTGATCCATCTCCTCGGGCGTCACCTGAAAGTCGGCAGCACCGTTACGATAGATCACGTTCTGGAAATCCTCGATGCAGCTTTCGTACACCGCAAGCGAGGTGCGGGCTTCGCCCCCGACAGACCGGACATAGCTGGTGTCGACGCCGTAGTCCTTCAGCCGGTTAACACAGAACCGCCCCACCGCATCGTCTGAGACCGAGGTGACCAGTGTTGCGCTGCCGCCGAACTTCACCAACCCGACACAGATGTTGGCAGAAGAACCGCCAAGGTCGGCGGCGAACATATCGGCATCTTCGCTTTTTACGCCGATGGGCGTTGCGAAGACATCCATGCCCGCGCGCCCGAAGACGGCAAAGCGATTGCCTTTGATGGCAGAGATCAGATCGACCATCACACGCCCTTCCGCTGACGGCTGCGGGAGCTTTCCCAATCCACATGTGCCTCGCGCACGCGATCCGACTTGGTGACATGCGGCGTGCCAACCTCCCACCAGGCGTGGCCTTCGGTGGTCCAGCCCTCATAAGGGTCGACGTCCATCACGATCACATAGGTCTTGTCACTGGCCTTGGCGCGTTTGAATGCTTCACCCAGCTCCGCAGGGTTTGCCACTTTTTCAGATGTGGCGCCCATCGACGCGGCGTGGGCTGCGAAATCCACCGCAAAGGGCTGCGGCACCGTGGGGCAATCGGCCAGCAGGTTGTTGAAACTTTCGTTGCCGGTGTTGTTCTGCAGTTTGTTGATGACGGCAAAGCCACCGTTATCCAGCACCAAGACGATCATCTTCTTCTGGCTGAGGACGGAGGAATAAATGTCCGAGTTCATCAACAGGTAAGAGCCATCACCGGTAAACACGATGGTGTCTTTGTCCGGCTCCCGCTGGGCCTGCGCAATCCGCGCACCCCAGCCGCCAGCAATCTCATACCCCATGCAGGAGAAACCGAACTCCACATCCACGGTGCCCTGATCCAGCGTGCGCCAGTTGGCGGTGACCTCAGCCGGCAGCCCCCCCGCCGCAGCAACCACCCGGTCGCGCGAATCACAGAGCGCGTTCACCACACCGATGGCCTGCGCGTAGGAGTTCGGGCGATTGTCGCCATAGCTGACATTGTCAGCGACATAATCCACCCATTTCGCCCGCTGTGCCTTGGCGTGATCGACCCATTCTTGCGGCGCGACATATCCGGCGCAGGCGGCATTCAGCGCAGGCAGCGCCAATTTGGCATCGCCCACCACCGGCAGCGACCGGTGTTTGCCTGCATCATGACGGGCCGCGTTCACCGAAATGAACCGCGCGCTTTTGGCAAAGGCGGTCCAGGAACCGGTGGTGAAATCCTGCAGACGGGTGCCAACGGCGACAATCACATCGGCCTCTTCGGCGATGGTGTTGGCCGAGTCCGATCCGGTGACCCCGATCGGCCCGATGTTCAGCACATGCGTATCCAGCAGGTTGGCGCGACCGGCGATGGTTTCCACCACCGGGATTTGGTGCGCCTCAGCAAAGGCTGTAAGCTCCGCAACCGCGCCGGAATATTGCACACCGCCGCCGGCGATGATCATCGGTCGTTTTGCCGATTTCAGCAACGCCGCCGCATCGGCCAATTCGGCCACATCGGTGGATTGACGGCGAATGCGGTGCACCTTCTTTTCAAAGAAGACCTCAGGATAGTCATAGGTCCAGCCCTGCACATCCTGCGGCAGCCCCAGGAACGCCGGGCCACAATCAGCAGGGTCCAGCATGGTGGCAATGGCATTGGGCAGCGATTGGATGATCTGCGCCGGATGGGTGATCCGATCCCAGTAGCGCACCACCGGTTTGAAGGCGTCGTTGACCCCGTAGGTGGGATCGCCAAAGTGTTCCAGTTGCTGCAACACCGGATCCGGCAGGCGGGTGATGAAGGTATCGCCGCACAGCATCAGCATCGGCAGCCGGTTGGCATGCGCCAATGCAGCCGAGGTCACAAGGTTCGCCGTGCCCGGCCCCGCCGAGGCGGTGCAGAACATGAACCGCTGACGCAGCCATTGTTTCGCATAAGCGGCGGCAGCAAAGCCCATGCTCTGCTCATTCTGGCCGCGATAAAGCGGCAGTTCTTCCTGCACCTCATGCAGGGCCTCCCCCAGACAGGTCACATTGCCATGCCCGAAGATGCCAAAGCCACCGCCGCACAGACGCATTTCCTGCCCGTCGATCACGATATACTGGTTTTCCAGCCAGCGAATGATGGCTTGCGCCGTGGTCAGCTGAACCGTCTTGTCACTCACCGTTATGTCCTCCCGATGTCATCGCCGGAACTCCCATTTATCCGACCATGCCGATTGCCGCTTGCGCGTTTTCGAATCCCAAGCTACAGTTTTTTGCAACCGGTTGCAAAGTGATTTGTCGGCCGTCACAGAAACCCCTGAAAACCACTTACAGAGATCCTGACCATGAGTATCCGCATTGGCAACGCCCCCTGTTCCTGGGGTGTGGAATTCCCCAACGATCCGCGCAATCCCAGCTGGCAGTCGGTGCTGAAAGACTGCGCTGCCGCAGGCTATAAGGGCATCGAACTGGGCCCTGTTGGCTTCATGCCCGAAGATCCGGCCGTGCTGGGTGAGGCATTGGCAGAACATGATCTGGAGCTGATCGGCGGCGTGGTGTTCCGCGCCTATCACGATCCCGCCCAATGGGACGATGTGCTGGACGGCACTCACCGCACCTGTAAGGCGCTGGTGGCGCATGGTGCCAAACATCTGGTGCTGATTGACTCGATCTCAGAACGGCGCGCCCCCACCGCGGGTCGCGCGGCTGAGGCCGAGCAGATGGACAAGGCCGAATGGACTGCCTTCCGCGACCGTCTGGCCGAAAGCGCCCGCATCGGCACCGAGGAATATGGCCTGACCGTCGGCATCCACGCCCATGCAGCCGGCTTCATGGATTTTGAGCCCGAGCTGGAGCGTCTGCTGAATGAGGTTGACGAAAAGATCCTGAAGATCTGCTTTGACACCGGCCACCATTCCTACGCGGGCTTTGATCCGGTTGCTTTCATGAAGCGCTATATCGACCGCATCTCTTACATGCACTTCAAAGACATCGATCCCAAGGTAAAGGCCGAAGTGATCGCCAACCGCACCGGTTTCTATGATGCCTGTGGTCAGGGGATTTTCTGTAACCTTGGCGATGGCGACGTGGACTTCCCGGCCGTGCGGCAGCTGCTGCTGGACAGCGGGTTTGAAGGCTGGTGCACAGTTGAACAGGACTGCGATCCGCTGTTGGATCCTGATCCTGTGAGCGATGCCAAAGTGAACCGTGAATATCTGGAAAGCATCGGCTTCACCTGAAGCTTTTGCACAAGACTTAGAAGATCGACACCTGAGGGAGGACACCTCATGACCAAATTAAAATGGGGCATGATCGGCGGCGGCGAAGGCAGCCAGATCGGCCCGGCCCACCGTCTGGGCGCCCTGGCGGATGGCCGTTTTGAAATGGTGGCCGGCGCGCTGGATCACCGCCCAGAGGTGGGGCGCGACTATGCGCAACGTCTGGGAATCGCTGCAGACCGCGCCTATGGCGACTGGCAGGACATGCTGGCCGGTGAAAAAACACGCGAGGATCGGATTGATCTGGTCACCGTGGCCACGCCCAATGCAACACACTTTGAAATCACCAAAGCCTTCCTTGAGGCGGGTTTCAACGTGCTGTGCGAAAAGCCGATGACCATGACGGTTGAGGAAGGCGAAGAGATCGTGAAGGTTGCCGAAAAGACCGGCAAGATCTGCGCGGTGAACTACTGCTATTCCGCCTACCCGATGGTGCGTCAGGCCCGCGCGATGGTGCGCGCCGGTGAGATCGGCAAGGTGCGGCTTGTGGTGACCAACTTTGCCCACGGCCACCACGGCGATGCCACGGATGCGGACAATCCGCGGGTGCGCTGGCGTTATGATCCGGCGATGGCCGGCGTCTCGGGCCAGTTTGCCGATTGCGGCATCCACGCGCTGCATATGGCCAGCTTCATCTGTGATGATGAGGTTGAAAAACTCTCGGCCGATTTTGCCTCCACCATCGCCTCGCGTGAGTTGGAAGATGACGCCATGCTGAACTTCCGCATGAGCGGCGGCACGGTTGGGCGGCTCTGGACCTCTTCGGTGGCGATCGGGCGGCAGCATGGGTTTGACATTCAGGTTTTTGGCGAAACCGGCGGTCTACGCTGGGCCTCTGAACAGCCGAACCAGCTGATCTATACCCCGGTTGGCGGCCGCACGCAGGTGATCGAAAAAGGCGAAGGTGGGCTTTACGAAGACGCTCAGCGCCTTAGCCGCGTCGCCATCGCCCACCCCGAAGGGTTCCCGCTGGCGGTGGCCAACATCTACTGCGATCTGGCCGATGCAATTGCGGGTGAGGTGCGCGACGGGTTGCCCGGTGCCGCGGATGGTCTGCGCTCCATGGCGGCGGTGGAAACCGCGGTGGCCTCAGCCAAGGCTGACGGTAGTTGGATGGACGCGCGCCCGCCAATGTTCCGCTGATCGCCTACGAGACTGACGACATCAAAGGCCGGGGAACCCCCCGGCCTTTTTCAATTCGGCGTCCAATCGGGCTGCGTATCAAACCGGGCAACCCCCGGCCCCAGCTGGTCCCAATGCGGCCGATCCCGTTCAAAGATCACCACCTGCACCGACAGATCCGTCGCATCTTCAAAAGCGCCCAGCGGCAGGGTGATATGATCCGGCGCCCGGGTATTGCGTCCGAATATCGGGCTGCCGCAGCGGGGGCAGAACCCCTTCGTCACCGTCGCCCCTAACGCGCCTTTATAGCTGTGTTCGGCAATCTCGCCTTCGATCTGAACACCCGCACGCGGAAACATCGCGCCAATGCTATGGCCGGTGCCGGACAGGCGGCGGCATTCCTCACAATGGCATTGCGCCACAACAACGGGCGCGGCGGTCACGTTGAACTGCAATGCGCCACAAAGGCATCTTCCGGTAAACTCAGGTTTCATGCCGGCACCTTAACGCGCAGCCCGGATCAGGCAAGATCAGGCAATGTTGCTTCGCGCCCGGCGTGTCACCCTGACTGCCCCCGCCGTAGCGTGCCGCGTTCTACGACGGAGCAGGGGAAAATCCGCGCTTCGGGGTAGCGGCTGGGATCATCCAGCATGGCGCTCATCATCTCGATGGAGGCGCTGACGATTTCCTTGATCGGCTGGCGGATCGTGGTCAGGTCGATGTTTTCCCAGGCCGCCATTTCCATATCGTTGAGGCCAATGATCCCGATCTCTTCGGGCACTTTCAGCCCGGCATCGGCCACTGCGGACAGGGCACCGATTGACAGAACATCGTCGCCACAGAAATACGCATCGGCGCGGGCGCCGCTGGCCAGCAACCGCTGCATTTCTGCGCGCCCGGCCTCAAACGAATAAGCCTCAGCATAGGAATGGCTGTGCGCCACATCCGGGTAGTTTTCCATCTGTTCCAGAAACCCGGTCAGACGGTCCTGGGTCGAGGTCGCGGTGACAGGACCGCCCAGAAAGCCGACGCTGCCGTAACCGCGTTCGACCAGGGTACGTGCCGCCATCCGGCCGCACTCGACGTTGTCGATGCCGACCACATGCACCTGCGTCGCTGCGGAGGAGCGGCCGAAGCTGTGCACCACCGGCACGCCTGCATCGCGGAAGGCCTGGGCAAAACTGGGGGGCAATGTGGAGGAGGCCACAACAACCCCATCCACCGAATACTGCCGCAGCATCCGGACCGAATTCTGCGGATCGGTTTCATCCGAGAGGTTCACCAGCAGCGGGCGCAGGCCCTTGTCCTGCAGGCCCCGGGTGAAGAGATCAAAGATTTCCAGAAACAGCGGGTTGTGGAAGTTGTTGGAGACAAGACCAATCAACTTGGTGCGCCCGGTGGTCAGGCTTGAGGCCAGCGCATTGGGGTGATAGCCCAGATCCGCCGCCGCCTTTTCGACCTTGCGCCGCATCTTGTCCGAGACAGAGGCACCATCAGTGAAAGTGCGCGACACAGCCGACCGGGAGACCCCGGCGCGTTCGGCAACTTCCTTCAGTGTGACACCCATCGTGACCTCATCTTATCCGGACCGCTGTTGTATCTGACGGTTTCAACCGTCCGCACCAGCGCCCGCCTATCCTTTCTCTGCGTTCAACCCCATTCAGATCCGTATTTCAAGGCAACCTGCCCTTTTGCACCGTTTTCACCGCTGAACTGCGGCTCAATTGTCCCGTTCATAGATCCAGTGATGTGCCGGATCGTTTTCAAACCGCCATTTGCGCAGCGGACCGGCCATCACGTTGAGGTAATACATCTCATAGCCATAGGGTGATCCGCAGGGGTGGTGGCCTTTGGGCACCAGCACCACATCATGCGAGCTGACCGCCATGGTTTCATCCAGAGCCCCATCTTCGGTATAGACCCTCTGAATGCCAAAGCCCTGATCGGGGTTCAGGCGGTGATAATAGGTTTCCTCAAGATAGGTCATCTCAGGGAAGTTATCTTCGTCATGACGGTGCGGCGGATAGCTGGACCAATGGCCTGCGGGGGTGAACACCTCGGTCACCAACAGGCTGCCGGCCACGTCCCGGCCTTCCATGGCGATGTTGTTGATATGGCGCAGGTTGGTGCCGGTGCCGCGCTCTTCCAAGGCGATATCTGCCGGACCGATCTGCTGTACCGGATAGTCCCCGCGGGCGGGCGCCTTGCAGACGGCAAGGGTGCAATCTGTTTCAGCCACGGCGGACCAATCACTGGCGCCGGGCACGTAGACACAATGCGGCGGCGTCTTTTCAAAAACGTTCATGCGATCGCCCAGCACGCCAAAGTCCTGACCGGCGGCTTGGATCGCGGCCTTGCCTTCGACGAGAACCAATATGACCTCTTCGGATCCGGTGTATTCTGACGCGCTGTCGCCGGGGTGCAACCGGTAGAGGGTGAAGCCGACATAAGACCACCCCGCATCGCCCGGGGAAATGTCATGCACCTTGCCGGTTGCGCCATTGGGTTTGCGCAGAAGATCAGCCATCGCCCAGCACCTCCAACACCTGGACCACACGGCCCTCAGCCACGGACAACAGCGCGGCATCTGCCAGCGCCAGCGCCATCAGCCCATCGTGCCCCGTGGTGGGCATCGCGCCGCCGGTGTTGAGCGCATCAACAAATTCGGCGATTTCATTGGCATAGGCTGCCGTGTAGCGGGTCATGAAGAAGTTCAGCAAAGGCGGGCGATGCGCACCCTTTTCATCCGCAATCTCAATGCGTGCCTCCCGCTGGTTTTCCGCCGTCACCGATCCTTCGGAGCCATGCACCTCAATGCGCTGGTCATAGCCATAGGTCGCGCGACGGGAATTGGTGATGACACATTGCTGACCCGAAGCGGTGGTCAGGATCACATTGGCGCTGTCGTAATCCCCCAGTTTGCCAATCTCAGGATCGACCAGAACCGAGGCTGCCGCCTGAACCGTAGTCACCTCTTCGCCCAGCAGCCAACGCGCCATATCGAAATCATGAATAGTCATATCGCGGAAAATCCCGCCAGAGCGGGTGATATATTCCGGCGGCGGCGCGCCGGGATCGCGGCTGGTGATGGTGACCATCTCAACCTTGCCGATGCGGCCCTGCTGAATGGCGGCATGGGCGGCGCGGAAATCGGGATCAAAGCGGCGGTTGAAGCCCACCATCAGCTTGCCACCCTCAGCCTGTACAACCTCCAGACAGGATTTCACCCGTTCAAGGCTGAGGTCGACCGGTTTTTCGCAGAACACAGCTTTGCCGGCGCGCACGAACTGTTCTATCAGATCGGCATGAGTGTCCGTTGGGGTGCCAATGATCACGGCATCCACCCCGGCATCTGCCGCAATGTCATCGATGGTTTTCACGTCACAGCCATGGGCAGCAGCAACTGCGGCAGCGGCGGCGGGCATTGCATCAGCCACTGCGACAAGTTCAGCCCCCGGCACGGCAGCAATGGTCGACGCGTGGACCTGACCAATACGGCCCGCCCCCAAAACGGCAAATTTCACAGACATATTCATTCCTTTGGCCGCCTCTTCTGGCGGCCCCTTCCCTAGTCCAACCCAGTGGTAGCGGTACGGGGATTCCGTTCCGCAGGTGCTGAGCGTTTTCGTTAGGGTGCCGGTTTGACCGGACAGCGTCAAGCAAAATTTGCAACCGGTTGCAATCATATTGCAAGACGGGTGCAACCATCTCCCGCACTGCAGACCCCTGCCGAAAACACAAGAAAACGCCCCACTTGCGTGAGGCGTTTCCTTGATACGGGGTCAGGGATTTGAGGGTTGGATCAGGCCGCTTTGGCGGTGAAATCCACCTCTTCCCCATCATCATCGTCCATGCTGAGGTCAAAGCTTGGCACCTCTTCCCCGGCTGGAACCTCGCTTTCATCACGTAGGGTATCGATGCGCGAGATGGCGATGTTCACCTGGGCCAGACCTTCGGACTGATCCGCAGCACCTGCAGCGATTTCGGTCAGAACTTCGTTCAGCTCAGCCACCGCGTCAGCGATACGGGTCAGGGCGCTGCCGGTTTCACCAACCAGTTCCACACCGTGATCCACCTGCTCAGACGAGGTGATGACCAACTCGCGAATTTCCTTGCTGGCATCGGCCGAGCGCTGCGCCAGTTTGCGCACCTCGGTGGCCACCACGGCAAAGCCGCGACCTGCTTCGCCGGCACGGGCCGATTCAACAGCTGCGTTCAGCGCCAGAAGGTCGGTCTGACGGGCGATTTCATCAATCACACCAATGATGGTGGTGATTTTCTCCGAGCTGGCCTTGATCGCATCCATGGCGTCATGGGCACGGGTTACAACACCGCTGGAACGTTCCGCCTCTTCGCGGGTGCGGGCCATCACATTCTGGGCGCTGCCCGCATGATCGGCGGCGGCGTTTGCAGCCGAGGCGATCTGTTCAACAGCCGTTGCCGCACGCTGACCTTCGCGACGGGTGCGATCGGCCACAGCCACAGCAGCTTCGCGGGCCTCTTCTGCATCAACCTGCGCCTGCTCCGCCTGAGCAACGCTTTCAGCCAGATCTTCGCGGGCCTGACGGATTTCCGCGTCAGCGGCAGCAGAACGGATCATCGACCAGGCCAGAATGCCCGCTTCGAACAGAACAATCACGGCGTGCAGCACAACACGACCCAGCGTTTCAACCAGAGACATCTCCGGGAACACCAGTGACGGCAGGAACAGGCCAAAGCTGAGGTGATGCACGGCGGTGACCGCGACACCCACGATCAGCGCGGGCAGTGAGCCCATGGTTGCAACAATCGCCAGTACGGCGAAGAACATCATATGTGTGTCGATTTGCCAGGCATGGCCCGAGAAGGCTGAGGTGAAGGCCACACATTGACCGATCAGCGCCACCGCAATCATCATCGGGCGCGTTTTACCATCCAGCTTGGGGGCGATCAGCGCCAGACCCGCAAAGATCAGGGCCGCAGCCACCACCGTCAGCAGTGGTCCACCCACCGCAAACGCAGAAATTGGCCCAAGGGGCATCATCCCCAGGGCCACCAGACGGGCCGTGCCCGAGAAATCCTTCGATTTCTCCTGTTTATTAACCGACATTATACCGTATCCTTCGTTACACAGAAAAAGCTAAGGGCGCTTGGGCTCAGCAGGAACCAGGCGCCACTCTCGCGGAAAGCTTCTTCACTTGCGCCCGTTGCAAGAACGGAAAGGGGGGCCTGTGTCGGCCCCACAATTGCGCCACCTGCTGACGCGACAACAGCCTCGGCCCCACCGGACCACGGCGGTGCCACCACCAGGACCGGTTCACCCGGGACCATTTCGGCAGCCATGGCGAATCCGGCGACCTCCAGACCCAGTACGGTCAGGACGCCACCAGCCATGAGACAATATGCAGGCAAAGCTTTCATGGCGGCTAGTTTACCTGTTTCCTTGCAGAAATAGGCGCCGCCCCTCCAAATGCGCGATTTTAGATAGCCATTGGTATGGTTCTTGCAAAACCGCTTGGTTTTATCGTCGCACCCCTCATTTTGTGGGTTTGTGTACGATTACGAGGGGTTAGACACCACAACTTGCTGTGTATCCCACTCAGAACACTGCTGCGACAGGGGCTGTGGCAACGCAACGTCAGTATAAAAACGATCGATCTGACTGAGGGATGCGATACGCGCCGGGGCCTGTCTTTGGAACTTGCTGTGATCGGCCACCAGCCAGGCAGAGCGCGCTGATTCGAGGATGGCGCGGCTGGTGCTGACCTCTTGCAGATCATAATCCAGCAGGTCCCCACTGGCATCCACCGCTGAACAGCCGATCACCGCCAGATCAAACTTGAACTGCCGAATGGTGGTCACCGCCAGGTCCCCCAGCAGGCCACCGTCCACCCGGCGCAGGCTGCCGCCGGTCACCACGATATCGCAGCTTTCATTGGCCACGAGGATGTTGGCGATGTTGATATTGTTGGTCACCACCATCAGGTTGCGGTGGCTCAACAACTCCCGCGCCACGGCTTCGGTTGTGGTGCCGATGTTCAAAAACAGCGACGCGCCATCGGGAATATCGGCCGCACAGGCGCGGGCGATACGCGTTTTTGCCTCCGCACTCAGCGCGCGCCGGTCTTCATAGTGCAGGTTGGTCACGCCTGAGGGCAGCACCGCCCCGCCATGCACCCGTTCCAATTTGCCGGCATCCGCCAGTTCGGACAGGTCACGGCGAATGGTCTGCACGGTGACACCAAACCGGTCGGCCAGATTTTCCACCACCACACGCCCTTCGACCCGGGCAATTTCCAAGATATCTGACTGACGAAAAGAGAGTTTCATCCGGCCCCCAACTGTTTTGCCGACAGTGCGCGAAACTGCGCGCCGGTGCAAGCAGGCGAACGGCAAAGAGAAAAAACGAACATTTCAGCGCAGTCGCACCCCGATCCAGAGCGCACCCGCAACGCCTCGGCGCCTCTATAGGGCCGGATACAGAAGGATCTTCGCGGCACGCACATGCGAACACAAACGAACACAAACGAAAAATTACGTTGACTCCGCTGGGCAAAAGAGTATTCCCCATTTTCAGACAGTCAGGAGAAGCGCCCGTGTCCGTGCATGAAACCAAACCCGAGATCACCGACCTTTTCGTCATCGGAGGGGGCATCAACGGGTGCGGCATCGCCCGGGACGCAGCAGGCCGCGGGTTGAGCGTGAAACTGGCTGAGATGAACGATCTGGCCTCGGCCACCTCTTCGGCCTCAACCAAACTGTTTCATGGCGGGCTGCGCTATCTGGAATACTTTGAGGTTCGGCTGGTGCGCGAAGCGCTGATTGAGCGTGAAACCCTGCTGAAGGCCATGCCGCACATTTCCTGGCCGATGCGGTTTGTGCTGCCCTATCACCCTGATATGCGGTTTGAATCTGAAACGCCCACCTCGCGCCTGCTGAGTTTTGTCATGCCGTGGATGAAAGGGCGCCGCCCGGCCTGGCTGATCCGTCTGGGCCTGTTCATGTATGACAATCTGGGTGGCCGTGAAATCCTGCCCGGCACCCGTTCTGTTGACCTCAGCAATGGTCCGGAAGGGGCGCCATTGCAGCAGCGTTTTGCCAAAGCGTTTGAATATTCGGACTGCTGGATCGAAGACAGCCGTCTGGTGGTGCTGAATGCCCGCGACGCAGAAGCGCGCGGTGCCAAGGTGATGACCCGCACCGAAGTGCTGAACGCCGAACGCAGCGGCGATCTGTGGCGCGTCACCACCCGCGATCGCGACAGCGGCGAAGAGATCACCCATCAGGCCCGGATGCTGGTCAATGCCGGCGGCCCCTGGGTCGGTGACATCATCCGACAGAAAATCCGCAGCAACTCGACCGAAGGGGTCCGGCTGGTGCGCGGCAGCCATATCGTGACCAAGAAGCTCTACGATCACGACAAATGCTACTTCTTCCAGGGCGAAGACGGCCGCATCATTTTTGCCATTCCCTATGAGAATGACTTCACCCTGATTGGCACCACCGATCAGGACCATGAGGATCCGTCAAACCCGCCGGTCTGCACCGAAGCGGAACAGGATTACCTCTGCGCCTTTGCCAGCCGTTACTTCAAACAGCCGGTCAGCCGCGACGATGTGGTCTGGACCTATTCCGGTGTGCGCCCGCTTTATGATGACGGTGCCAGCTCGGCCACTGCAGCCACGCGCGACTACACGCTGACGGTGGATGCCACCGGCGGTGCGCCCTTGCTGAACGTCTTTGGCGGCAAGATCACCACCTATCGCAAACTGGCCGAAAGCGCGCTGGAAAAGATCAACAAACACCTGCCCACCCGTCAGGGCGACTGGACCGCAGGCGTGCCTTTGCCGGGCGGGAACTTTGAGGTGAAGAACCGCGATTTCCTGGTGGAGGATCTGCAGCGCAACTATCCGTTCCTGACCCAGAAATGGGCCCTGCGCCTGATCAAAGCCTATGGCACCGAAGCCGCGCAGATCCTGAACGGCGCCGAAAGCGCTGCGGATCTGGGCCAGGATTTTGGCGCCACCCTGACCGAACGTGAGGTGCGCTGGCTGATGGATCGCGAATTTGCGGTGGAGGCCGCAGATGTGATCTGGCGCCGCTCCAAACTGGGGCTGCGGCTGGACAAGGATCAGGTGGCCACCCTGCAGGACTGGATGCAGGCCACCCGCGCCTAACCGCCGCAGGAGATGTTAGGGCCGTATTGGGGCCGTCATGGCCCCGTATAAACACGGCTTGAAACGGATTAAGAATTCCGGCCACTCTGGCCAGAACCCGTTGCGCCCCACAGGGTGGAGACCCCGAATGCCGGGGACCTTGGGCGCAACGCAAAGAAATGAGAGTGCACAGCTACCGGCAGCCAGATGGATAGGCTGCCTTGGGGGGACACATGACATATGTATTGGCCATCGATCAGGGCACCACGTCATCGCGGGCGATCCTGTTTGACAAAGATCTGAAGATCACCGCCTCAGCGCAGGAAGAATTCCCGCAGCATTTCCCTGCCTCGGGCTGGGTGGAACATGACCCGGCCGATTTGTGGTCCACCACCGCCGGCACCTGCCGCGCCGCCATCGAACGCGCGGGCCTCGCGCCCGAAGACATCACCGCCATCGGCATCACCAACCAGCGCGAAACCACCGTGGTCTGGGACAAGGCCACCGGCAAACCGATCCACAACGCCATTGTCTGGCAGGACCGGCGCACCGCCGATACCTGCGCCGCCCTGCGTGAGGCGGGTCATGAGGCGATGTTCACCGACCGCACCGGCCTGCTGCTGGATCCGTATTTCTCAGGCACCAAACTGGCCTGGCTGCTGGACAATGTGGAGGGTGCGCGGGCCCGCGCCGAGGCGGGTGAATTGCTGTTTGGCACCGTGGACAGCTTCCTGATCTGGAAACTGACCGGCGGCAAGGTGCATGCCACCGATGCCACCAATGCCGCGCGCACCCTGCTTTACGATATCCGCAAAGGCCGTTGGAGCCGGACAATCTGTGATCTGCTCAACATCCCGATGCAGATGCTGCCCGAGGTCAAGGATTGCGCCGCCGATTTCGGTGTCACCCGCGCCGATCTCTTTGGGCGCGAAATCCCGATCACCGGGGTGGCTGGCGATCAGCAGGCCGCCACGGTGGGTCAGGCCTGCTTCCAGCCCGGCATGTTGAAATCGACCTATGGCACCGGCTGCTTTGCCCTGCTGAACACCGGCGACACGCCGGTGCAGTCAAACAACCGCCTGCTGACCACCATCGCCTACCAGCTGGATGGCAAGCCGACCTATGCGCTGGAAGGATCGATCTTTATCGCAGGCGCCGTGGTGCAATGGCTGCGGGATGGGCTGAAGATCATCCGCGAAGCCAAGGAAACCCAGCCCCTCGCCGAAAGTGCCGATCCAGCGCAGAACGTCATCATGGTGCCCGCCTTCACCGGCCTGGGTGCCCCCTATTGGAACGCCGAATGTCGCGGTGCGGTTTACGGGCTGACGCGCAACTCCGGCCCGGCGGAATTTGCCAAGGCGGCGCTGGAGAGCGTCGGCTACCAGACCCGCGATCTGCTGGAAGCAATGACCGCCGACTGGGCTGGTCATGAGGGCGGCGAACAGGTGCTGCGGGTAGACGGCGGCATGAGTGCCTCGGACTGGGCAATGCAGTTCCTGTCCGACATTCTTGGCGCCCCGGTGGACCGGCCTGAGGTTCTGGAAACCACAGCCCTAGGTGCGGCCTGGCTGGCCGGTATGCAGGCGGGGATCTACCCTGACATGGCAGGCTTTGCAGATAGCTGGGCGCTGGAAAACCGCTTCACCCCGGACATGGCGGCTGAGGCGCGCGATGAACGCTACGCCGGCTGGCAGCGCGCGGTTCAGGCAACCCTTAGCGTATGAGCCCCTTCGATTTCGCCAGCGCCGGACGGATCCGTTTTGGCCGCGGCGTGATCGCCGAGGCGCCCGAGGCCATCGCGGCCCTTGGGCGCCGCGTCTTTCTAGTGCAAGGGGCCAGCGCCCGCCACGGCGGCGCGCTGATACCGGCGCTCAGCGCCCTGGGGGTCCAGGTGGTGCCCTTTACCTGCGCCAAAGAACCCGATCTGCCCCTGTTGAACGCAGCCATTTCCGAGGCACAGGCCGCAGGCGTGGATTGCGTGGTCGCCCTCGGCGGCGGGGCAGCGATTGATCTGGGCAAGGCGGTGGCAGCACTGATCCCTGCCCCGGGCGGCGCGATGGACCATCTGGAGGTGGTGGGCAAAGGGCAGCCGCTGACCGCCGATCCTCTGCCCTTCGTCGCCATCCCAACCACCGCAGGCACCGGCGCCGAGGTCACAAAAAACGCCGTGATCACCGTGCCCGAACATGCCCGCAAAGTGTCCTTGCGCGATGCCCGTATGCTGGCCGATCTGGCGCTGGTGGATCCTGGCCTGACGGATAACACCCCCAAGGCGGTGACGCTGGCCTCGGGCCTTGATGCCGTGACGCAAGTGATCGAACCCTACCTCAGCGCCCGCGCCAACCCACTGACCGACGCGCTGTGCCGCGCCGCCATTCCCCGCGGCCTGTCGGCCCTGCGGCAGTTGATGCAAGACGAAGACCCGGCGGCGCGGGACGATCTGGCCTTCACCAGCCTCTGCGGTGGTCTGGCGCTGGCCAACGCGGGCCTTGGCGCCGTGCATGGGCTGGCCGGTGTGATCGGGGGCGTTGCCCCCACCGCACCACATGGCGCGATCTGCGGCGCGCTGCTGTCCCACGTGCTAACGGCCAACCGAGAGGCCTGCGCAGACCAGCCGGATCTCTTGGGCCGGTTTGATGAGGTGCAGGATTGGATCGATGGCAGCCTGACCGAACGTCGCAGCACACTGGAACAATGGAGTGCGCAGCACGGCCTGCCGGGGCTGGCGGCCATGGGGGTATCGCCGGAAACCTTTGCCGCGATTGCCGATGCGGCAGCGGCCTCCTCCTCGATGAAGGCGAACCCGGTTGCCCTGCCCTCAGATGTGCTGGAACAGGTTCTGCACGCCGCCGCCTGATGGTCACATCCGCGCCAGCAATTCGCGCATTGAGGTGACATTCATCCGCTTGTAGGCCTTTTTGCGGTGGGTGATCACCGTCGTCTCTGCCACCCCCAAAATCGCAGCAATCTCCGCCGCGGTGCGCCCTTTGATGGTCATCGCCGCCACTTCGCGTTCACGTTTCGTCAGCGTCGGATGGTTCAGCGCAAGGCGCGCTTGCACATCCTGATCGCCGGCCTCAGCCTCTTTCAGGGTAAAGCCAACATGACGCTCCGCCGCGGCCATGATCGTGGCCATTGTGGCGATCAACCCATCGCGGGCCGTGATCGGAAAGGTGCCGAACTCGGTCGAGCTATAAAGGCTGACCGCCAGGCCAAAGCCCGGCCGCCGCCGCACCATACTGACCCGGCTGGTGATCCCGGGCAGATCATAACAATCCCGCCGATAGGTGAAGGAGGTCAGATCCTCCGCCTCATGATGGCTGAAAAAATCGCCCTCGCCTTCGGCCCCTAGCAACAGCGCGGCATTGCGGTCTTCGCCCCAATGGCGCTGATAACCAACCGCTGCACGATCGGCGCGCAACTGGCCCAGGTGGGAAGCGGTGCCCATCAGCAGCGGCGCATCCCGGTCCCCTTCGCAGTAGAGCGAGGTGAAATCGGCGCCGGTCATCTGCTTAGCAAATTGCATCGCAGCCTGAATAAACACCGGTTGACCAATAGCCTCGATCAACGGGGTCACCGCCGACAGCGGCGCTGCCAGATCTGGCAGAGGGGCTTGCAAAGCGAAGTCTTCGCGCATGTTAATTGTCCTGTGCAGTACTTGGGCCGTAGAGGGGCCGCAGTTCGGCCGCGTTGGGGCAGTGTGGCGTTTGGATCCAATCAGGCCTTCCTCATAGCTGAGGAATGCGACCCCGACCAGAGCCACATACCCTGCGCCCTCAAAGACCCAGAGGAGGAGCCCGCATGTTCGCCCGCGACCACATTGAATACCAGCCCGTCAACCTGCCAGACCGTGCCGAGATGACCGATGCCGAAATGCAGGCAGCGGCCCATGCCTTTTATGAACATATGAAACGCCGCCATACGGTGCGGGATTATTCGGACCGGGATGTCTCACGTGAGGTGATTGAGGACTGTATCCGCACCGCTGGCACCGCGCCCTCCGGCGCCAACCACCAGCCCTGGCATTTCGTGGCCATCTCAAACCCCGAGATGAAGCGCCGCATTCGCGACGCCGCCGAAGAGGAAGAGCGCCGCTTTTATGATGGGGGTGCAGGCGATGAATGGCTGAAAGCGCTGGAACCGATTGGCACCAATGACCACAAACCACATCTGGAGGAGGCCCCCTGGCTGATCGTGATCTTTGCCCAACGCTGGGGCCAGTTTGACGATGGCACCAGGTTCAAAAACTACTACGTGCCGGAAAGCACCGGCATCGCCTCGGGCTTCCTGCTGGCGGCGCTGCACCACGCCGGGCTGGTCAGCCTGACCCATACGCCGAACCCGATGCGTTTTCTGAACGGGATGCTGGGCCGTCCGGAATCGGAAAAGCCCATCATGATCGTGGCCGTGGGTCACCCACGCGAAGATGCGCAGGTGCCCGCTGTGGCCAAGATGAAAAAGCCGCTGGAGGAAATCCTGACAGTGGCCGAATAAGCCGCTTAGGCTCAGGACCCATTAATTTTTTCCGCACCGGTTTGGCAGATTTTCGAACGGACAAGGAACAAGGCCGCAGGAATAGTGATCTATTTCAAGGCCATGTGACGCGGCTCAGTTCGAAAAACCGCCAAATCGAAGACGTCCAAATCGCTGCATCTCAACGGCGTGAGGCGCTTGAAAAGAGAACCACTCTTTCCGGCGCGCCTCAAACCATTGAGATTTTGGCGCCGGTGCGGAAAAATCAATGGGTCCTGAGCCTATACCGCAGCGCAGCCTGAAAGGTCGCTGCGGATGCGGATCAGCTCACTGGCTGCACCGACCTCAAGCCGCCCGATCCCATTGCCCAGCCCCATCAGGGCTGCAGGGACCGAAGTGGCGGCGCGCAGGGCTGCGGCCAGAGGCACACCGACCTGATCACACATCACCTGCACCGCGGTGGTCAGATCCAGATCCGCCCCAGCCAGGGTGCCATCCTCAAGCGTCAGCCGCCCATCGCGGCGGGCAATGCGGCGTCCCTCCAGGGTAAATTCAGCCTGATCGGTGCCTGCGGGCGCCATACTGTCTGAGACCAGGAAAATCTCCCCCGGGCCCTGTTTGGCCGCCCAGGCGTTGCGGATGGTGGCCGGGTGCACATGCACCGCATCGGCGATCAACCCGGCGGAGGCCAAGCCGCTGTTCAGCAGCGCCCCCACAAGCCCCGGTTCGCGGTTGCCCATCTGGCTCATCGCGTTGAACAGATGGGTGACACAGCGCGCGCCGGCCTCAAAATAGGCCGTGCAGGTTGCGAAATCCGCGTCCGTGTGGCCCAGCGAGACGACAGCACCGGCCTCGACCAGTGCGGCCACCTGATCCACCGTGACGTTTTCAGGCGCAACCGTCAGCATCAGCGCCGGCAAGTCCCGCGCTGCGGCGGTCAGCATCAAAACATCGCTGTCCTCCATCGGCCGGATCAGGGCGGCGTCATGGGCGCCTTTGCGCGCGACAGACAGATGCGGCCCCTCGAGATGCAGGCCGGCAATGCCCGGCACACCTGCAGCGATTGCCTCTTTGGTGACCTCAATCGTGGCTTCGGTTTTGGCCAGCGTGTTGGTGATCAACGTTGGCAGGATATGGGTTGCCCCTAGGCGACGATGTGCCTGCCCCATCCGGCGCAGCGTGTCCAATTCCAGCGCGTCGTTCAGCATCAGGCCGTCGCCGCCGTTCACCTGCAGATCGACATATCCGGGGCTGAGGATATCACCGGCCAGATCCACCTGATCGCCGCTGCTGTCCGCCCCAGTCTCAGGCCCCAGCGCCACGACGGTGCCATCCTGCACCGTCACGGCTGCGCCGTCATGCAGGACCTCGCCGTCAAAGATCAGCCCGCCGTGATAGGTGGTGGTGCTCATACCGTTTCCGTCACTTTCTTGAGGTGGCGCGGCGCATCCGGGTTGATGCCCATCTTGGCCGCCACCTGTTCCACCATAGCATAGAACGAGACCACCAGCGGGATCGGATCGGCCAGCCAGTGATCGGTGCGCACATGCTCCAGCGTGTTGGCGGCCTTTACCTTGTCAGAGGTCACAAAGACCTTGGCCCCTTTGCCGGCGATGGTATCCGCCACCTCAACTAGCGAAGGTTCCGCCGCATCTGCCGCGGCAAAGCCGATCACCGGGAACCCGGCATCAACAATCGACACCGGCCCATGCAGCACCTCAGCAGAGGAGAAGCTTTCGGCGTGGATCTGGCAGGTTTCTTTGAACTTCAGCGCCGCCTCATTGGAAATCGCCCAGCTTGGCCCGCGGCCCAGTGTGTAAAGCGATTCGCCCGAAATCGTATCGACCACTGCCGACCAATCACATTTGGTCGCCGCCTCCAGCTGTGCGGGCAGTGCCTTGATCGCCGCCAGCAATGCGGCGTCCTGCTTAATCTCCGCCAGCAGCCACAGGCCAGTCACCAGCGAGGTGACATAGGTTTTGGTGGCCGCGACCGACAGTTCAGGGCCTGCGTGAATGGGCAGCGTGGTTGAGGCGGCACCGGCCAGCGCGGATTGCGCATTGTTGGTGATCGCCACCGAATAGGCCCCGGCATCGGTCAGCTGCTGGGTCAGCTGCACGATGTCCGGGCTGGCACCAGACTGCGAGACGGCGATGCACAGCGCATCCTGCGCCTTCAGCGGCGCCCCGTAGATTGAGGCCACAGAGGGCCCGACCGAGGCAATCGGCAGGCCCAGCATCAGTTCAGATGCGTATTTCAGATAGGTGCAGGCATGATCCGAGGAGCCGCGCGCCACCGAAATCAGATAGCGGATGTCACCATCGCGCACGGCTTTGGCCGCACCGGTCACCGCCCCTGCCCCTTCGCTCAACAGGCGCTCAACCGCCTGTGGGATTTCTTCGATTTCACGGCGCATCTGGGTGGGGTGGGTCATGTCTGAACCTTATCAGTTAGATCAGTTAGGAGGAGAGACGCAGTTCCGCCACGAAGTCATAGGCGTCACCGCGGTAAAGCGATTGGGTGAACTCGGCCACGCGGCCGCTTTCCAGATAAGAGGTCCGCTGGATCGACAGGCCCGCGGTGCCTTCGGGCACGCCCAGCAGATCACATTCGGGTTTTTCCAAATTCACCGCCGAGATTTTCTGCACCGCGCGCACCGGCCGGTTGCCGTGCTGTTCCAGCAGGGCATAAAGCGATGTCGTCACATCCAGCGGGTTTGGCAGGATATCCAGCGGCAGCGCTGCCTTTTCCAGCGCCATCGGGCGCCCGCCCGCCTCACGCAGGCGATAAATCCGGGCCACCGATGCATCCGAGGCCAGGCCAAGCGCCACCACCTCTTCGGGCGAAGGCAAAAAGATGCCGCGCTCCAGCCATTTGGAGGTGGTGTCGAGACCGCGCCGTTTCATGTCGGCGGTAAAGGACGTCAGGTGCGACAGCGATTGTTCCACCTTTGGCTCAGCTTCACGCACGAAGGAACCAGAGCCTTGCCGTTGAACAACAACGCCCTTTTTCACCAGTTCCTGAATGGCCTTGCGCACGGTCACGCGCGACAGGTCGGTCAGATCAGCAATCTCACGTTCCGGCGGCAGCGAACTGTTGGGCTGCAACAGACCGGTGTTGATCGCCTCTTCCAGCCGGCGGCGCAGCTGCACGTAGCGTGGTCCGCTGTCTTTACCCAACCACCCGTCAGGGCGCAGAAAATCCGCAACTGTCATGCCTGCAACTCCTCTGAAAACTGCCGTGCCAGGGCCAGTGCCCCCTCTAATGGGGTGGCTTGTGGCGCACCAATGGCGGCTTGCAACATCTCTGGCAGAAAAGCGCCATAAAGCGGCCCGATACCGCCGGTGAGGCACAGCGCCTGCCCCGGCTGCCAGCCCAAAAGCGCCAGCGTTGTGGCGATGTGATCGGCTGCCGCCTGCATCAGACTGCGCCCCAAGTCATCACCCGCCTCAGCCGCCGCGCTGACTTTCGGCGCCAAACGGCCAAACTCAACCGGCTTCGCGCGCGCCGCGAAAGCAACAATTTCGGCAGGCCCACCAAAGTCAGCCAGAATATCCGCGCTGAGGTCTGTGGCCGGGGCCAGCCCGTCAACAATGATTAACACCCGGCTCAAGGCAAGACGCCCCAACCAGGCTGCCGAGGCCTCATCACCCAGAACCAGCCCCCAGCCACCGGCAAAACGCATATCGCCGCCAGCCTGCAGGGCAAAAAACGATCCCGTGCCGCAATGGGCCACCGCGCCATCCTGCGCGCCCAGCGCACCACGTAGGGCAATGGGGCGATCATCCGCGATCCGCACATGTTTGAAAGGCAGGGCATTTTGCAGCCGCTCCGCTAGGGCCGGGCCGGTAATCCCAGCCAGCCCCAGATAGGCGGGCACGTCGCGCAGCGCCTCTTCTGACGTGCCGCTTTCTGCGGCTAGCGCCGTCAGCCCAGCGCGGATCTGCGCCGCGGCCCCATCAAAATCTGAGGACACATTTGCCGAGCCCATCTCAACAGACCAGCGCCCAGCCGCACCTGCGCACAACACCAGACGGCACCGCGTGCCGCCGCCATCAACCGCCAGAATGGAATCATGTCTCAGCTCAACCATAGTGACACCTTTATAATAACCGCATTCCAATTTGAATACCCAACTAAGACCAAATACCGTAAATTTCGAAAATTTCACGCCAATTCAATCGACTTTAACGAAACCGTCACAAAATGGTAGACTAATGGTATTGTATAGGTATGATTGCCGGAAAGGGGAGAGATTCGATTGACGACCAAAGCCACAGAACAGCTTCATAAGGACGCCATGGGCCTGGACCTGCTTCCGGTGGAAGCGATGGGTGAGGTATTGGCGCTTGGTCAGATCGAAGCCGCAGGCGCCGTGCGCAGCGCCCTTCCCGCGATTTGTGACGGCGCCAAAGCCATGGCTGACAGCCTGCGCGGCAACGGCCGACTGTTCTACGTGGCGGCCGGATCCTCTGGTCTGATGGCCGCAGCCGACGCAATGGAACTGGGCGGCACCTTCGGCATACCTGAAAGCCGCATCCGCATTCTGATGGCCGGGGGCATCCCCACAACAGCCTCGATGCCCGGCGACACCGAAGATGCCACCGACGGTCTGGCCACCGCACTGGCAGATCTCAATGACGCCGATACGGTCCTGACCCTATCTGCCAGCGGCACCACCCCCTACCCGATGGAGGCTGCACGCTTGGCAGCCCAGGCCGGGGCCACGGTGATCGGGATTGCCAACAACCCCGACACGCCGCTGCTGAACATAGCCGTTCACGCCATTTTGCTGCCCACCCCGGCTGAGGTCATTTCAGGCTCCACCCGGATGGGCGCGGGCACTGCGCAGAAAATCGCGCTGAACATGCTGTCGACGCTGATGGCGCGGCATCTGGGCCATATCCATGACGGGATGATGGTCAACATGCACGCCGATAACATCAAGCTGCACGGCCGCGCCCGCAGCATCGTCTGCACCATCACCGGCGCAGACGCAGACACCGCCAATGACGCCCTGCGTCAGACCGGTGGCGCGCTGAAACCCGCCATTCTCATTGCAGCCGGTGCCGAGGGCCCTGCCCAAGCTGCCGACCTGCTTTCCCGCAGCGAAGGACATCTGCGCCCCGCGCTGCGCCATTTGGAAGCAAGACCCAAAGTCAAATAACCAACCGGGAGAACCACAATGAAAAAGACGATTTTTGGCGCCCTCTTGTCGGGCACCGCTTTGGCTGCATCCGGCGCACTGGCCGCCGATGTAACGCTGAACATCGAAAGCTGGCGTACCGATGACCTGACCCTGTGGCAGGACAAGATCATACCCGCCTTTGAAGCCGCAAACCCTGGCATCAAACTGAACTTCAACCCCACCGCCCCGGCAGAATACAACGCCGTGCTGAACTCCAAGCTGGAAGCAGGCTCGGCCGGTGACTTGATCACCTGTCGCCCGTTTGACGCCTCGCTGGCGCTTTATGATGCGGGCCACCTGGCCGATCTGGGCGACGCCGACGGCATGAGCAACTTCTCGGATGTTGCGAAGTCCGCATGGCAGAGCGACGATGGCTCGGCCAGCTTCTGTGTGCCGATGGCCTCGGTGATCCACGGCTTCATCTACAACAAAGACGCCTTCGCCGAAGTTGGTGTAGAGGTTCCGACCACCGAAGCTGAGTTCTTTGCCGCGCTGGAAGCGTTCAAAGCAGACGGCAGCTACATCCCGATGGCCATGGGCACCAATGACCAGTGGGAAGCGGCCACCATGGGCTACAACAACATCGGCCCGAACTACTGGAAAGGTGAAGAAGGCCGTCGTGCGCTGATCGCCGGTGAGCAGAAGCTGACCGATGAGCAGTGGGTTGCCCCCTACGCCACCCTGGCCAAATGGGGCGCCTATCTGGGTGACGGCTACGAAGCCCAGACCTACCCTGACAGCCAGAACCTGTTCACCCTGGGCCGCGCCGCGATCTATCCGGCAGGCAGCTGGGAAATTGCCGGCTTCAACACCCAGGCTGACTTCGAAATGGGCGCCTTCAAGCCGCCGGTTATGAACGCTGGTGACACCTGCTACATCTCGGATCACACCGACATCGGCATCGGCATGAACGCCAAGAGCGCCAACCCCGAAGCGGCCAAAGCCTTCCTGAACTGGGTAGCCTCGCCTGAGTTCGCGGCGATCTTCGGCAACGCGCTGCCGGGCTTCTTCCCGCTGTCGAACACCCCGGTTGAGCTGAACGATCCACTGGCCAAAGAGTTCGTGTCCTGGCGTGGTGAGTGTGAGTCGACCATCCGTTCGACCTACCAGATCCTGTCGCGTGGCACTCCGAACCTGGAAAACGACACCTGGGGCGCCTCGGTTGCAGCTATCAAAGGCACCGAGACCCCCGAAGCTCTGGGCGCGAAACTGCAGGCTGGCCTGGCCTCATGGTACGCCCCGCAGCAGTAAGCTGATCTCAAGTGACCCATTGATCCGGGCGGCGCCGCTGTCGCCCGGATCCCCCCAGCCGGAGATTTCCCATGCAAAAGCGCCGCTTTCCCTGGCACATCATTGTTTTCCTCGCCCCTGCCGTCCTCGTCTACACTGCGGTGATGATTTTCCCGCTGTTCAACACGCTGCGACTGGCGCTTTACAGCCGGGTGGATCAGGAACGCATCTATGTCGGTATGCAGAATTTTCAGACCCTGTTTCTGGACCCGATCTGGTCGGAACAGTTCTGGAACGCGCTTGGCAATAACTTCTGGTTCTTCATCATCCACATGCTGGTGCAGAACCCCATCGGGATCGTGCTTGCCGCGATATTGAGCCACCCGCGCCTGCGGTTTGCTGCGCTCTATCGCTCGGCTATCTTTATCCCGACCATTCTAAGCTTCGTGATCGTGGGCTTTGCCTGGAAACTGATCCTGTCGCCGATCTGGGGCATTGCCCCCTCAATGTTGGATGCAGTTGGCCTGAAATCCCTCTTCGCCCCCTGGCTGGGCAAAGAAGAATACGCGTTGACCACGCTGGCGCTGATCTCGGTCTGGCAGTTTGTGGGTATCCCGATGATGCTGATCTACGCCGCGCTGCTGTCGATCCCCGAAGAGGTGCTGGAGGCCGGCGAAATTGACGGTATCACCGGCATGTCCGCCTTCCTGAAGATCAAGCTGCCGCTGATCCTGCCCTCGATCGGGATCATCTCAATCCTGACGTTTGTGGGCAATTTCAACGCCTTCGACCTGATCTACGCCTCACAGGGCGCGCTGGCGGGGCCGGATTTCTCCACCGATATCCTCGGCACGTTTATGTACCGGACGTTCTTTGGCTTCCAGCTGCAACTGGGGGACCCACATATGGGCTCTGCCATTGCCTCGGCCATGTTCGTGATCATCCTGATCGGCGTCTGTATCTACCTCTTTGGCATCCAGACCCGGATGCGCCGCTACCAGATGTGAGGGCCGCGATATGAACAAGGCACGCTCCAACCGCTTTAACCTGTTCGCCATGCATGGTGCATTGATCATCTATATGCTGATCGCGCTGTTCCCGGTGTTCATCATCATCATCAACAGTTTCAAAACCCGCAAAGCGATCTTCCGCGAACCGCTGGCACTGCCGGATGCGGACAGCTTTTCTATGGTGGGCTATCAGACGGTGATGAAACAGGGGGATTTCTTCCTCTATTTCCAGAACAGCTTCATCGTCACGGTTGCCTCGCTGTTCTTTGTGCTGCTCTTTGGCGCCATGGCGGCCTTTGCCCTGTCGGAATACCGCTTCAAGGGCAACACGCTGATGGGCCTGTATCTGGCATTGGGGATCATGATCCCGATCCGCATCGGCACCGTTGCGATCCTGGACATGATGGTGGCCAGCGGGCTGGTGAACACCCTCTGGGCGCTGATCCTGGTCTACACGGCGCAGGGTCTGCCGCTGGCGGTCTTCATCCTCAGTGAGTTTATGCGCCAAATCAGCGATGATCTGAAAAACGCGGGCCGGATTGATGGCCTCAGCGAATACACCATCTTCTTCCGTCTGGTGCTGCCGCTGGTGCGCCCGGCCATGGCGACGGTGGCGGTGTTCAACATGATCCCGATCTGGAACGACCTGTGGTTCCCGCTGATCCTTGCCCCGGCCGAGGAAACCAAAACCCTGACGCTGGGCAGCCAGGTCTTCATCGGCCAGTTTGTGACCGACTGGAACGCGGTCCTCTCAGCCCTGTCGATGGCGATCCTGCCGGTGCTGGTGCTCTATGTCATCTTCTCGCGTCAGCTGATCCGCGGTATCACATCAGGAGCGGTAAAATGACCCGAGTTCTGATTGCAGGTCTGGGCAACATGGGCCTGTCCCATGCCCTGGCCCACCACAAACACCCCGAGGCCGAGATCGTTGGTCTGGTCAACCGCTCTGGCGTGGTCACCCACCCCGAGCTGGGCCAATACCCCGCCTTTTCGGACTTTGAGACCGCTCTGGCAGAAACCAAACCCGATCTGGCCGTGATCGCCACCTACTCCGACAGCCACGCAGATTATGCCTGCGCGGCGATGGAGGCCGGCGCACATGTCTTTATCGAAAAGCCGCTGGCTACTACCGTGGCTGATGCCGAACGGGTTGTTGCCAAGGCCAAGGAGACCGGCCGCAAGCTGGTTGTTGGCTATATCCTGCGCCACCACCCGTCCTGGGTGCGGCTGATCAAGGAAGCGCGTGATCTGGGCGGGCCCTATGTCTTCCGCATGAACCTGAACCAGCAAAGTTCTGGGGCAGAGTGGGAGACCCACAAAAACCTGATGCAGACCACCAGCCCCATTGTGGACTGTGGCGTGCATTACGTGGATGTCATGTGCCAGATCACCGATGCGCAACCCGTCAAGGTCAACGGTATGGGCCTGCGGCTGAGCGATGAGATCGCCGAAGACATGTACAATTACGGCCAGCTGCAGGTGACCTTCGATGACGGTTCGGTCGGCTGGTATGAGGCCGGCTGGGGCCCGATGATGTCAGAAACCGCGTTCTTCGTGAAAGACGTGGTCAGCCCGAACGGCTCCGTCTCGATTGTGGAGGGCGATAAATCCGACTCCTCCGATGTCGACAGCCACACCGCTGTGGGCAGCCTGCTGGTGCATCGCACTGGCGGCGACCAATTGATCGACCTGCCGGGGGAACCCGGCCATCAGGAACTGTGTGACAGTGAGCAAGCCCATATGCTGCGCGCCATCGCCGAAGACCTGGACCTCACCCGCCATATGAATGACGCCGTGCAATCGCTACGCATCTGCCTTGCCGCAGATGAAAGCATCCGCACCGGCCAGCCCGTGATCCTGTAAGGAGCAGACCATGACCGCATTGTCGCTGAAAAACGTCAACAAATCCTTCGGATCCGTCCATGTCTTGAAGGACATCAATCTAGAGGTCGAAGAAGGCGAATTTGTTGTCTTCGTTGGCCCCTCGGGCTGTGGTAAGTCCACCCTGCTGCGGGTGATTGCCGGGCTGGAGGATGCCTCCTCTGGCGATATTCACATTGGTGAGGATCTGGTCAACCTGACCCCGCCCGCCAAACGGGGCATCGCCATGGTGTTCCAGAGCTACGCGCTCTACCCGCACCTCAATGTGCGCAACAACATGACATTGGCGCTGAAACAGGCAAAACGCTCAAAAGAGGTGATCGATGCCCGTGTGGCCGAGGCCAGCCGGATGCTGGATCTGGAACAATACCTGGACCGCTACCCCTCGGAACTGTCGGGCGGTCAGCGTCAGCGGGTTGCCATCGGCCGGGCCATTGTGCGCCAGCCGAAACTCTTCCTGTTTGATGAACCCCTGTCGAACCTTGATGCAGCGCTGCGAATGAACACCCGGATTGAGATCGCCAACCTGCACCGTCAGCTGGACGCCTCGATGATCTATGTGACCCACGACCAGACCGAAGCGATGACGCTTGCGGATAAGATCGTGGTGCTGCGCGACGGGCGTGTGGAACAGATCGGCTCGCCGATGGAGCTTTATAACAACCCGGCCAACCAGTTTGTTGCGGGCTTCCTTGGCGCGCCGTCGATGAACTTTATCGCCGCCGACAAGATCACCCCAGGTGATCTGCGCACCATCGGCATTCGCCCCGAGGACCTGACCATCAGCAGCGACGGGCCGCTCAGCGGTCAGGTCACCCATGTGGAACATCTGGGTGGCGACACCAACGTCATCGTCACCCTGGAGGATCAGCCGATGACCCTGCGCCTGTTTGGCCAGCATGGGGTGAAAATTGGCGAAACCGTGGGTCTGGCCTTTGATCCGGCCAAGTCCTATCTCTTCGACCAAAACGGGCAACGTGTAACCTAAAAACACCCCCCTAAGGCGCATCACGGCGGGCTGTGAGATCCTCACAGACCCGCCTTTTTTGTGGCTCCATGCTGCACCGCCAGCCTGTTTTTTCTGCCCAATACTTGCGCAACGCCGCAGTGCAGCGTGCTAAAATCGGGCAAAAACTGCACAGATCGTTTGCCGAAACCGGTTTCGGAGACTTTTCTGAGACTGGGAGGACGAATCGACGTGAATACACAGGACCAGAAAAAGGCCATCCAATCGTGGCGCGCGAAACGCGTGACCATCGATGATTTGGCGCAGCATCTGAACCTGTCCAAGGGCACCGTCAGCCGGGCCCTGAACGGCTATTCCGACATCTCTGAAATGACCCGCATCCGGGTGCGCAAAGTGGCCGACCAGATGGGCTACCGCCCGCTCAGCCATGCGCAGGCGATCCGTACCGGTCTGGTGCGCTCGCTGGGTTTGGTGCTGCAGGTGAACGAACATGACGGCCACCGCCCCTTCGTGGCCGATTTCCTTGCCGGCGTGTCCGAGGCCGCCTCAGCCCAGAACTGGACCCTCACCGTTTCAACCGCCGAAAGCGATGAGGACACGCTGCGCCTCTTGGAAGCGCTTGCCGATGACCAGAAGGCCGATGGCTTCATCCTGCCCCGCACCCGCCTCAGCGATCCCCGGATCAGCTTCCTGCGGGATCAGGAGATCCCTTTCGTGCTTTATGGCCGGACCGGCGATCCGACCGGCTGCAGCTGGTATGACATCACCAGCGAAGACAGCATGGTGGAAGCGGTGGAAATGCTGGCAGGCCTAGGCCATCGCCGCATCGGATTTGTCCCCGGTGCGCCGGGCTACACCTATGCCAAACTGCGCCTCGAAGGCTATCAGCGCGGGCTGCAACTGGCTGGCCTGCCGCAGGATTCCAGCCTGATCACCGCCCCTGCGGTCAACATTGCTGACGGCGCCAAAGCCGCAGAAACGCTGCTGGATCTGGATGAACCGGCCACCGCGATCCTCTACTCGGTCGACCGGGCGGCCTTTGGCGCCTATACTGTTGCCAGGGACCGCGGGCTGCACATCGGCCGGGACCTGTCGCTGATCTCCTACGATGGCCTGCCCGAAGGCAGCCTGATCGATCCGCCCCTGACCACATTCCAGGTGGATAGCCGCAAGGCCGGAAAACGGCTGGCGGAATTACTAATTCAACAAATCCGGGGGGCCGATCCCGAAGACCTGCGCGAATTGGCCCGCGCCCGCCTGTTGGATCGGGCGTCACATGGGCCGGCGCCGAACCCCGCGGGACCCACTGAATAAAAGACCTTAACCAAGATGAATAAACGGGAGGAAGACATGACCAAACATAGCAAACTACTGGCTGGCTCAGCGCTTGCGCTGGCTCTGATGGCCCAGGGGGTATCGGCCGATACCATTCGCTTCTGGACCACCGAAGAACAGCCCGAGCGTCTGGCGAAACAGGAAGCCATGGCTGCCGATTTCCAGAAATCCACCGGCATCGAAGTGACCGTGATCCCGGTTTCGGAATCCGATCTCGGCACCCGCGCCACCGCCGCCTTTGCGGCAGGCGACCTGCCGGATGTGATCTATCACACCCTGCAATACGCCCTGCCCTGGGCCGAAGCCGGCATTCTGGACACCGAAGCTGCCACCGAAGTGGTCTCTGAGCTGGGCACCGACACGTTCGCCCCCGGCGCCCTGGCGATGGCCAACTACGAAGGTGAAACCGCCTCGGTTCCCGTCGATGGCTGGACCCAGATGGTGGTTTACCGCAAGGACCTGTTTGAGGCCAACGGCCTTGAGGCCCCCACCACCTTTGGCGCTGTCACCGCCGCGCTGGAAAAACTGCACAACCCGCCAGAGATGTTCGGCTTCGTTGCCGCCACCAAAGTGGATGAAAACTTCATGAGCCAGGTTCTGGAACATGTGTTCCTGGCCAATGGTGTCAGCCCTGTGGGCGCAGATGGTTTCCAGCCGCTGGACGTGAAAGCCACCACTGAGGTTCTGGATTTCTACAAATCCATCGCCGCAGCCTCGCCTCCCGGTGATCTCTACTGGAAGCAATCGCGTGAGCTCTACTTCTCGGGCAATGCTGCGATGATCATCTGGTCGCCCTTCATCCTGGATGAACTGGCCGGTCTGCGCGACAGCGCCCCGCCCACCATCAACGATGATCCGACCTCGGCGGCGCTGGCCTCTATGACCGGTATCGTCACCAACTTCGCCGGCCCGTCGAACCCTGATGGCGCCGCCTGGGGTGACGTGCGTTACTTCGGCATCACTTCGGACGCAGACACCGACAATGCGATGGAGTTTGTGAAATTCTCGATGGATGCGGGCTACGGCCAGACCCTGTCGATCGCACCTGAGGGCAAATTCCCTGTGCGTGCCGGCACCGAAGCTGAGCCGAAGAAGTTCAAAGAGCTGTGGGCAACCCTGCCGGTTGGCGTGGACCGCAAGGCCCCGCTGGGTGACCTCTATGCGCAAGAGATGATTGACGAAATCGTCGGTGGCCTGGAAGTGGCCCAGCGCTGGGGCGTGGCCGAAGGTCAGCTCTCGCTGGCGTCGAAAATGATCAACAGCCAAGCGATCAACCGCGTGGTGCGCCAATACATCGACGGTGAGGTGGATGCCGCCGCAGCCGTGGCCGCCATGAACGACGAACTGTCGAAAATCAACTAACGGTGACGGCGGGGGCCTGAACTGCGGTTCAGGTCCCCCCCCCTTCCTGACATGACACATTCCCCGCTCCCTCCGCGTGGTGTGACTCCGCTTGCCCGGCGCGAAGCCCGGCTGGCCTGGGGGTTGCTTGCACCCACGTTGATCTCGGTTGCTCTCGTCGTGGTGATTCCGCTGCTGGCGATCTTCTGGATCAGTTTCAAACCCATTGGTCTGGCCGATCTGCGCCCGCCTGCCCCGATCCTGCGTGAATCCCTGCGCGGTTCCGGTGACAGCCTGCGCATCGAATACCGGCTGCGCAATTCCAGCCAGGACAAGGTGATCGAAAACGTCGTGATCACCGACACGCTGCCGACGGATCTGACCGTCACCGGCGATCTGCCTGCCGGCTGCGCCCTGACCGGCCGCGACCTGCGCTGTGCCTTTGACCAGCTGGAGGGGGGCTATAACGAACGGCTGCGCATTCCCGTGGCCGCAGCGGATGAAGACGCCGCCGAAGAGGCCGCCGAAGGGTCCGAGCCGCAGGTCAGCGGTGAGGCGGACAGCATCCTGACGAATTTCGAGTTTTCCACCGAAAACTTCGCCCGCATCTTTGATAGTGATGAGTTCATCGCCGTCATGGGGGTCACCCTGTTCTACACGGTGTTTGGCACCATCGGTGCGCTGGGTGTCGGCCTGTTTGCCGCCCTGCTACTGAACAAAAGCTTCAAGGGTCAGGGCATCCTGCGCGGGCTTTACCTGTTTCCCTATGTGGCCCCGGTGATCGCCGTCGCCTTCAGTTGGCTGATCTTGTTTGATCCTTTCTCAGGCTCGGCCAATGCGCTGCTGATCCGGATGGGGGTGACCGAAGGGGCGATCAACTTCTTTGGCGAACGCCCCCTGGCGCTGATCATGGTCACGGTGTTTGAGATCTGGCGCTATTTCCCGCTGTCCTTCCTGTTCATTCTGGCGCGGATGCAGTCGATTGATACCGATATGTATGAGGCCGCCGATATGGATGGCGCCAGCCCGTTCCAGAAGTTCTGGTACCTCAGCCTGCCGCAGCTCCTTGGCATCCTGTCGGTGCTGTTCCTTTTGCGCTTCATTTGGACCTTCAACAAGTTTGATGACATCTTCCTGCTGACAGGGGGCAATGCGGGCACGCGGACCCTGACGGTGAATGTCTATGAACAGGCTTTTGCAATCTCCAACATCGGGGCCGGTGCAGCCGTGGCGGTGGTGATTTTCCTCTGCCTGCTCAGCTTCTCGGTCTTCTTCTTCCGCTTCATGAGCCGAGAGGAGGGTCTGTGATGGGTCTGTTTACGAGCCGTGTTCAGGCGCTTGTTGTTCAGGGGCTTTGCCCCTCTGGGTCTGCGACCCATTCACCCCAGAGTATTTGTGAAACGTTGAAAGGAGCGGTCAGATGCGGATCTTTCTGAACGGCGCCTTTACCGCCGCCCTGCTGGGCGCCCTGTGGATGATGGTTCTGGCCACCACCTTTGCCGTGGCCGCCGCCTTTGCCACGGGTGAGGCGTTTCGCCCGGACCTGTTGCTATCGCTCCTCTGGGGGCTTATCGGCGGCCTGGCAGTTGTCTATACCGGGCCGGGAAAATCCCTCTCGATGGTGATCGGGGCGGCTGCGCTGGTGGCCCTGTCGGTGATCGGCCTGCCCCCGGTGGTCGCAGAGCTGAGCCTGACGGCGCGGATCCTGGTCAATGGGGCCTTGGGCCTGATCTTTGGCCTCAGCCAGCCGGTGCTGCTGGCCGAGGTCACCGGCCCCGGGTCCCAGACCCGCCACGCGATTGAGGATGCGGTGATCCGGTTCCTCACCGGGTTTGGCTATATTTTCTTCACCGCAATTGTGGCGATCCCGTTTTACGTCATGGTGATGACCAGCCTCAAAAGCCAATCCGAGCTGCTGAAGAACCCGCTGGATTTCTCCATCGATCTGTCCAAGGGCTGGGATCTGTTCCGCTCTTATGTGGAGCTGTTCCGGGACTTCAATTTTGGCGATTACCTGCTGAATTCCATGCTGATTTCGGTGCTGACAGTCTTCATCACCCTGCTGTTTTCGGTGCCCGGCGCCTATGCGGTGGCGCGGCTGCGCTTCAAAGGCCGGGCGGTGCTGTCCCGCTCGATCCTGTTGATCTACATGGTGCCGATCATCGTGCTGGCGCTGCCGATCTACATCGCCTTTTCGGTCACGGGGCTGCGCAATACGGTGGTGGGGATCCTGCTGATTTATCCGGTGACCACAATCCCCGTCGCGCTTTACATGCTGCAGGGTTACTTCCGGGGCCTGCCACATGAGATCGAAGAGGCCGGGCTGATGGATGGCCTCAGCCGTCTGGCAGTGATCTGGAAGATCACCCTGCCCCTGTCACTGCCGGCGCTGGCTTCGGTCTCGCTCTATGTCTTCATGATTGCCTGGAACGAGTTTCTGCTGGCCTTCATGCTGCTGGATGATCCTTCCAAGTTCACGCTGACCCGTGGGATTGCCAGCCTCAACTCATCTGAAATTCCCCGCCAGCACCTGATGGCCGGATCGGTGATCGCCACCGTCCCGATCATGGTGCTGTTCCTGGGACTTGAACGCTTCATGACCAAAGGCCTGACGGCCGGATCCGTCAAAGGATAAAAAAATGACCAATGCCAGAGATCACATCAGCCTAGACGAGCAGGCCCGCGCGGTGCTGCGCGGCAATGACCGGGGCGGCTATTCCGTGCCGACAGACGGGCTCTACCCGTACCAGTGGAACTGGGACAGCGGGTTCGCCGCCTGGGGCTTTGCCCAGTTTGACCTGCCGCGTGCCTGGTCCGAGCTGGAAACGCTGTTTTCCGGCCAGTGGCCCACCGGCATGCTGCCCCACATCCTGTTTCACCGCCCGGATCCCGGCTACTTCCCGGGGCCCGAGGTCTGGGGCACCGAGGGGCTGGGGCCGGTGCCCTCCTCCGGCATCAGCCAGCCCCCCGTCGCCGCGACCTTTACCCGGCTGACCTACGAAAAAGACCGCGCTGCCGGCCGCGTCCATATCGAAGCGCTGTACCCGAAGCTACTGGCCTGGCACCGCTGGTTCATGCAGTGGCGCTGCCATGAGGGCATGATCTTTGTCACCCACCCCTGGGAGTCGGGCCGCGATAATACGGTGGACTGGGACGGGCCGATGGCGGCCATTGATCCGGTCGGGATTGACCCCTACACCCGCCGCGACACCGCCCATGTGGATCCGCATATGCGCCCCACCAAAGAAGACTATGATCGCTACCTCTACCTGGTGCAGCGGGGCCGTGATCTGGGCTGGGATGACGCCAAAATGGCCGACAGCATGCCCTTCAAGGTCGCGGATCCCACCATGACCTTCATCCTGTTGCGCGCCAACCGCGATCTGCTGGCTCTGGCCGCGGAACTTGGCGAAGACAGCGCCGAGATCGAAGGCTGGATCAATGTGCTGGAAGAGGGCGCCGAACGGCTGCGCAACCCGGCCAGCGGCGTCTTTGAAGCGATTGACCTCAAAACCGGGGCCCATGCGGGCAATGTGACCTCAGCAGCCTTCCTGTGCTGGTATGCGGGCATCGAATGCCCGGTGATGCTGGGTGAATTGATGGAGGCTTTTGAGGCCAGCCAATTCCCGGTGCCCAGCCAGAAAGTCACCGATCCCAAGTTTGACGCCATGCGCTACTGGCGCGGCCCGACCTGGACCATGATGAACGCCATCACTGCGCTGGGGCTGATCGATATGGGCCACCCGGACGCCGCAGAAGAGCTGCGCATCCGCTCCGCCCGACTGCTGGCAGAACGCGGTTTTGCCGAATATTTCAACCCGCATACCGGTGATCCGGCGGGCGGTGGCACCTTCACCTGGACCGCCGCGATCTGGTTGGCCTGGGCCTCGCCCAGCGCGCCCGCCTATCAAGGCGCCACGCAAACTGAGCCGCAGAGAGGAGAGCAGTGATGGGATCAATCAAGCTAAACGCGGTTGAGAAATGGTACGGCGAGGTGCAGGTCATCAAAGGTGTCGACCTGGAGATTGAAGACGGTGAATTCATCGTCTTCGTCGGCCCCTCAGGCTGCGGCAAGTCCACTCTACTGCGGATGATCGGCGGGTTGGAGGATATCTCGCGTGGGACGCTGGATATTGACGGGCGCGATGTCACCGCCGAGCCCCCCGCCAAACGTGGCCTGGCGATGGTGTTTCAGTCCTACGCCCTCTACCCGCATATGTCGGTGCGCGACAATATGGGCTTCAGCCTGAAAACCTCGGGCGCCCCGAAGGAGGAGATCACCCGCAAGGTAGATGCCGCCGCCGAGGTGCTGAAACTGGAACCCTATCTGGATCGCCGTCCCAAGGACCTGTCAGGCGGCCAACGTCAGCGGGTGGCCATCGGGCGCTGCATCGTGCGCGATCCCACGGCATTTTTGTTTGACGAACCGCTGTCGAACCTCGACGCGGCGCTGCGGGTCGAAATGCGCTACGAAATCGCCAAGCTGCACCAGCGACTGAAATCCACCATGATCTATGTGACCCACGATCAGGTCGAGGCGATGACGCTGGCCGACCGGATTGTGGTGCTGGAGTTTGGCAAAATTGCCCAGGTCGGCACCCCGCGCGAACTTTATGAACGCCCGGCCAACCTGTTTGTCGCCCAGTTCATCGGCAGCCCGAAGATGAACATCCTGCCCTGCACCACCGAGGCCGGCCACTACAGCCTGACCGCTGGTCGTGGTGGCGCCTTCGCCGGCGACCGCGCGGCCGAACATCTCGGCATCCGCCCCGAACACATCACCTTAGGCGCTGAGGGCAGTGGCCAATGTGACGGCACCGTGGACGTGATCGAATACCTGGGTGCGGACAGCTATCTGGTGATAGATGGCGGCCCCCTTGGGCAGATCACCGTGCGCGAAAGCGGCGACACCGCGCTCAGCGAAGGCGAACGTGTTGGCCTAAGTTTTGATCCGGAACGTCTGTCGTTCTTTGACACAGACGGATTGCGGGTCTGACATGAAAAAGGGGGGGGCTTTGCCCCCCCTTAGCCCCCCCAGAGTATTTGCGGCAAGATGAAAGCGCCTTTCAATGATCCTTAAATACTCAATGTCTTGTCGCTCAAGTCGCGCGCACCGCTTGCAGGGCTTTTTCGGCGGTGGGTTTCAGCGCCTTGACGCTGGCCTCTTTCACCGGGCCGTAGCCGCGGAACTCCTGCGGCAGGGTCAGGAACCGGCGGGTGTCCTCCAGCGTGTCCTCAGACACTTTGCCGGTGATATCGCTCAGACCGGCGATGAACCAATCGCGCAGCCCCCGCTCCATCCGACGTTCGGCGGTGTAGCCGAACAGGTCCAGCATGCTGCCACGCAGGTTTTTGAGGCCCGCCAGGCGCGCCATAACAGGTGACATCCAGGGACCAAAGCTGCGTTTCACTGGCCGGCCACGGGCGTCTTTCTTGCGGGACAGCAGAGGCGGCGCCATGTGGTAGACCTTTTTGTAACCATCTTCGAACTCAGCCTTCAGGATAGCGTCAAAACCGGTCTGGCTGTGCAGGCGGGCCACCTCATATTCGTCTTTGATCGCCATCAGCCGGAACAGGGTTTTGGCCGCTTCGCGGGTCAGCTCCTCCTCATGTTCTGGGGGCAGGCTGGCGCGGAAGGCGGCGATGGCATCGGCAAAGCGCAGGGCGTAGGCCTCATCCTGATAATCTTTCAGGAAGTCGACGCGCAGCGCGATCACCGCCTCCAGGCTGTCGTCCACCTCGGGCTCTTGCGGCAGAACGCGGGTGGCATCCACCGCCATCACGCGGCCCAGATCAAAGGCACGGGCGTTTTTCTCAATCGCCACGCCATTGAGCTCAATCGCCTGTTTCAGCGCCGCCTCTGACACCGGCACCAGCCCCTTTTGCCAGGCCGCGCCCAGCATCATCACATTGGCAAAAACCGCATCCCCCAGCAGTGCCTCGGCCGCTTTGTTTGCATCAAAGCCCGCGACGTTGTCGGCGCCAACCGCGTTGCGGATCATCTGTTCGCGGCGATCCACCTTCAGCGCCGCGTCCCGTTTCAGCACCAGATCCCCGGTCGGCATTTCGGCACGGTTCAGGATCACCTCAGTCCCCGGACGATAATGGACCGAAGCTTTGGGCGCAGAGGACACCACCATATCGCAACCAATCACCGCATGGGCTGCGCCCTGATCGATGCGCACCTGATGCACCGCCTCGGGCGTTTCGCCCAGACGGATGTAGCTGAGAACCGTGCCGAATTTCTGCGCAAAGCCGGTGAAGTCCAACACCGAGGAGCCGCGCCCCTCAATATGCGCAGCCATGGTGATCAGCGCCCCGACAGTGACAACACCGGTGCCGCCAACACCCGTGACCAGCAGGTCAAACGGTGTCGCGAGCGAACGCATTTCGGGCTGCGGCAGATCCGACAGCAGCGCCGGCATGTCCAGATAGGCGCCGGATTTCTTGCGCCGTTCCACCCCTTCAATGGTCACGAAACTGGGGCAGAAGCCGTTGAGGCAGCTGAAATCCTTGTTGCAGTTTGACAGGTTCACCCGACGCTTGCGGCCCAATGGGGTTTCCACCGGTTCTACACTCAGGCAGTTGGATGCCACCGAACAGTCGCCGCAGCCTTCGCAGACCAGTGGGTTGATGACGGCAAATTTCTTCGGATCTTCCATCTTGCCCCGTTTGCGGCGGCGGCGTTTTTCGGTGGCGCAGGTCTGTTCGTAGATCAGCACCGAAACGCCTTTGACCTCACGCAGCTCACGCTGCACCGCATCCATGTCTTCGCGCGGATGGAATGTGATGTCACTGGGGTATTCGGCGCGGTCAAACTTGCCGATGTCATCTGAGACCAGTGCAATCCGCTGCACCCCTTCGGCGCGGCTGGCCTGCGCGATGCCCAGCACCGAAACCGGCCCGTCCACCGGCTGGCCACCGGTCATGGCAACCGCATCATTGTAGAGCACCTTGAAGGTGATATTGGCGTTTTCCGCCACTGCCTGCCGCACGGCAAGAGAGCCGGAGTGATACCAGGTGCCTTCGCCCAGGTTCTGAAAAATATGCTTTCCACCGTTGAACTTACTGGCAACCACATGGGGCACACCTTCGCCGCCCATCTGGGCATAGCCCACCGTGTTGCGCCCCATCCAGGAGGCCATGACGTGACAGCCGATGCCCGAGGCCGCGATGGAGCCATCGGGCACTTTGGTCGAGGTATTATGCGGACAGCCCGAGCAGAAATAGGGGGTGCGGTTGGCGCCGGGCAGGTTCAGCACCGGCGGCTTCGGCGCGGTCAATTCTTGCGCCTTGGCCATCAGCCCCTCTTCGGGGAAGAACCGTTCCAGCCGTTCGGCGATCACCGGCACCAGATCCAGCGGGCTCAGCTCACCGGTCCAGGGCAAGAGCGGATCGCCGGCGGCGCGGTGTTTGCCAACCATTTTCTCTGGTTTGTCGCCGGGCCAGTCGTAGAAATACTCCTTGAACTGGCTTTCGATGATGCCGCGTTTTTCTTCGATCACCAGCACCTCTTGCTTGCCTTTCACAAAGGCAAGCGCGTCACGGCGGGCCAGCGGCCAGACCATGCCGACCTTGTAGATGTCGATGCCCAAACGGCGACAGGCGGCCGCGTCCAGCCCCAAAAGGCGCAGCGCCTCCATCGTGTCCAGATGGCCTTTGCCGGTGGTGACGATGCCAAACTTGGCGTCTTTGACGTCATAGATGCGTTTGTCGATCGGGTTGGCCTCCACAAAGGCCTCCACCGCGTTCAGTTTATAGCCGATGCGGGTCTCAATCTCGGGGCTGGGCAGGTCGCCGTGGCGCACGTGGATGCCGTTGGGCGGCAGATCCACCTCGGGATAGGTAAACTCCCGATCCTTGTGCAGCGGCACCGAACGGCCGCTTTCCACGGTTTCCGAAATCGCTTTGAACCCCACCCAGGTGCCGGAATAGCGGGAAAGGGCGAAACCGTATTCGCCATACTCCAGATATTCCTCAACCGAGGCGGGGTTCAGCGTGGGCATGAACCAGGTCATGAAGGCCACATCGGACTGATGTGGCATGGAGGAGCTTACACAACCGTGGTCATCGCCCGCGACCACAAGCACACCGCCTTTGGGGGAGGATCCATAGGCGTTGCCGTGGCGCAATGCGTCGCCCGAACGATCAACGCCCGGACCTTTGCCGTACCACATGGAAAAGACCCCCTCGACCTCACATTCAGGGTCAAGGCTGGCCTGTTGGGCGCCCAGCACAGCGGTGGCGCCCAGATCTTCGTTCACGGCGGGCATGAAGGTGATGTCATGCGCTTCAACCGTTTTGCGGGCGCGCCACAGTTCCAGATCCAGGCCGCCCAGGGGGGATCCACGATAGCCCGAGACGAAGCCCGCCGTCTTGGTGCCAGCCGCCCGGTCCCGGCGGGTCTGTTCCAGCATGATCCGCACCAGCGCCTGCGTTCCGGTGAGGAACACGCGGCCCTCTTCCAGGTCATAGCGGTCATTAAGTTTATATTGGGTGAATCCCTGTGGCTGGGCGGTCATTTTATGCCTCGCGAGTGGTTTGGGGCAAACTATCGCGGGCAATTTGAAAAATGCGGTCAAAATACATGTTATCCGGTCGATGAAACGATCAGAATTGACCAATTTGACGTCAAAATGCGGATAGACTATCCAGAAAAGACAATCGCGATAAAATGCGAGTCTTCCTGAATCACCAAATCTGGACAGATGTTTCATGCACCTCGATGACCGTGACCTGACCCTTCTGGAACTGCTGCAACAGGATTGCCGCATGTCCAACGCTGATCTGGCAGAACGGGCCGGGCTGTCGGCCTCTTCCTGCTGGCGGCGGATCCGCGCGTTGGAAGAAAGCGGCCTCATTCGGCGCTATGGCGCGCAGCTGGCGCTGGAGAAGCTGGGCCTAGGATTTCACGCCATCGTGCATGTGCAATTGACCCGCCACGACCCTGAAAAGCTGAAGGATTTCATCCGGGTGATCGGGGAACGCCGGGAGGTGCTGGAATGCTATGCCACCACCGGTCAGGCCGATTATCACCTGCGGGTCCTGGTCGAAGACATCGCCGCGCATAACCGCTTCCTCGAAGAGGTGCTGTTCAGGATTGAGGCGGTCGCAGGGGCACAGACCAATGTGATCCTCAAAGAGGTCAAACGCGCGGATCTGGTCGCCCTGCGTTAACCTATGGGTAAGGCTTTGAGCGGGCTCGAAAAGTTATCCACAGAAATTCTGTAAAATTGCTGCATCTTCCGACCGTTGTCTTAACCATGCGGTAAGGTGTTTGCTGTCTGCTAGCGACCACCCCGCACCATAAACTGAGAGGCCACCCATGCGATTTCTGCCCGTCGTATTGGGCTGGGTCATAGCTGCCTCAGCCCTGTCAGCCATCGCGTCAATCCCCGGCGCGGCGAGTGAGGTTCCTCACTCGGTCCCTGCTTACACAGCAGGTTAAGCCCCGCCTCTGGCCTCGCCTTTTCGGGTCGGGCCAGAGGGCGTTTATGCTCGGTTTGAGCTGTGATCATGTTTTGCGTTTTCGGTACGGTAGGAGGTAACGGTCATGCGCTTTATCACTCTGGTTCTGGGGTCGGCTGCGGCCCTCACGGCGTTTTCCATCATGTCGACCCATGCGGCGACTCCTGAGCGGTTGCTGCCTTATCACATCCTGCAATAATCAGCCCCACGGATTGCCGATCTGGATCGCCCGTTAGGATCGTTTCATAGGGCTGGACCTTGCGCCGCCAGAGGTGCAGTCTGACCCTATGCGCATTCTGATCGGCCTCCTGGCCTGCTGCCTGCTGCTCACCGCCTGTGGCCGTCCCCTGACGGAACGCGAACGCGCCTATGCGCGGACGTTTTATGGCGACCAGCTGGATCCGAAACCGGTGCGGTTTAACGACGGGCATTTTGCCCGCAGCGTGACCTTTACCTATGCCGCGCGGCCCCGGGTGACCTGTCAGGAGCGGGTGTTTCCCCCGGTCAAAGGGGAGACGTTCAAAACCTCCCCCGGGGCGATTGCCGTCTATCAGAACGTCTTTTACCGCAAAGACCTCTACCGGCCTGATTTCACACATGAATACCCGCAGGGCACTGATCTGTGGGATCTGATGCTCTTTGCCCATGAGATGACCCATGTCTGGCAATGGCAGAACCGTGATCGCACCGGTTACACCCCCTGGCGCGCCGCCAGCGAACATAAGCCGGGCCATGATCCCTATCTGTTTGAACTGGACAGCCAGCCCGATTTCCTGAGCTTCCCCTTTGAACAGCAGGCCGCAATTGTGGAAGAGTTCACCTGTTGCCGCGCCCTGGCTCCAAAGGCGCAGCGCACAAAGCGGCTGCATGCGATGCTGTCTGAGGTAATGCCGGTGCAGCTGCTGCAAACACGGATCGACCGCGCCGCGGTGGTGCCGTGGAAAGATGCCGATCTGAACGGCATCTGCAGCTGAGCGCGATCACTCCACCTGCAGGGTTTCCAGATAGGCCACAAGGGCAGCCAGCGCCCGTGGCACCGGGGTCAGATTGGCATCCTCGGCCGATGCGGTGCCGCTGACATCCAGCGGCACGGTTTCACCACCCAGAAAGCCGCCAAATTCCGGCATCCGTTGATCGCCAAGCGCCTGCCGGTTGTAGCCATCCGCCGTCGTCAGCACCATTTCACGCGGGAACACGCCGCCATTGGCCAGTGACAGACGCGTCAGGTCTGCAGGCGGCGGGCCGTCCGTGCCGGTGCTACCGCCCTGCCCGTTGGCGCCATGGCAGATGGCGCAATTCTGCGCAAACAGCAGCGCCCCCTCAGCAGGTTCCGGCATGGCAACGTCCTGGCTGGGGGCACAGGCCGCCAACGCGACAAAGGCAAAAGGGGTGCAACGGGCGACAAAAGTCATTGCTGGATGCTCCTTAAATAGGCGACCAGATCCACAATCGGGCCACCTGCCAGCATCGGCTGGCCGGTTTCAGTTTTCATAGCGCGATCATCGCCTTGAAAGACCTCGCCGTAAACCGGCATTGCGGATCCATGGCTGACCAGCGGATCGCGCCCATCAATGCGCGCCACAACACGCTTTAGCGGAAAGATCCCGCCATTTTCAACGCTCAACGCTGCCAGGGATTTGGGCTGCACCAGCAACACAGGCGCCATCGGGCCGTTTCCCTCTGCCTCCAGCCCGTGGCAGGTGGCGCAATGGGTCATGTAAAGGGCGCGGCCCGTGGCCACATCGGCGCTATTGTCGATCTCTTGCGCGGTGGCGACCGTGGGCAAAACCACAAGCAATGCCCAGACCATCGCCAGCAATGTGATCGCTCTGCGGCAGTGCCTTAGGGCAAAGACCACTTGGGCCTTTGGGGACGTTTTAGGTGCATCTGACATCGGGGCCTCCTGTCACTTGGAACCTCATTTGGTCCTATAAGTGTGACAGGTTCCGCCCGCTGGCGCTTTGATGCGTGTCAGGTTTTGCTCAATCCACCGGCGGAACCGGGGTGCCATAGGCAGCGGCCAGGTTCACAACGAACCGTTTGACCTCCGCCGGGCTGCGCAGATGGTGGGCGGCTTTGGTTTTCTGCGCCGATCTCAGGCACCGCGCGGGGCCGATACGGCCGGTTTTGCGGGTGTCCCAGATCCAACGGTAGAACTCCCATGAGATCTGTTCCGGACATCCCTCGGGCAGGTCCGGGCGGCTGCGACCATAGTGGCGCAGGGTGCGTTTCAGCACCCGCCAAGACCGCAGGGCAAGCGGCAGATCAACCCAGATATAGGTATCACAGCGGGCCAGACGTTCGCGCCAGGTGGCGGAATGGCCGCCCTCAAAAATCCAGCGGTCGCGGGCATGCACCTCATGGCACATGCGGGTCTTTTCCTTCCGGTGGCGTTCCTGCCAACCGGGCATCCAGTGAATGCGGTCGATATGTTCCACCGGCAGCCCCGTGATGGCCCCGATCTGACGCGCCAATGTGGACTTGCCCGATCCGGGTTGGCCCACAATCATCACCCGTTGCATCGCTGCCTGCATCACACAATTCCTTTAACGAAAGAGCGCGAAACTGACGGATCACAACGGTAGCGTCAAGCGGTCTCAGCCAAGCTGCCCGGCCTCCAGCCGCAGCATCCGGTCCATGCGCCCGGCCAGCTCCATATTATGGGTGGCAATCAGCGCCGCCATCCCGGTGGAGCGCACCAGCGTCATCAGCGCGTCAAACACCTGATCCGAGGTGGCAGGATCCAGATTGCCAGTGGGTTCATCGGCCAACAAAAGGCGTGGTTCATTTGCTAAGGCCCGACAGAAGGCCACCCGCTGCTGTTCCCCGCCCGACAGGGCCGCAGGCCGGTGGTCCGCCCGTGCGCCGACGCCCACACGGGACAACAGGTCACTGGCGCGCGTCACCGCCTCAGCCCGGGCCACACCATTGGCCAGCTGCGGCAGTACCACGTTTTCCAGCGCGCTGAACTCAGGCAGCAGATGATGGAACTGATAGATAAAGCCGACATCTTCGCGCCGGGCCCGGGTGCGGCGGCGATCAGACTGACCGGTCAGCGCCTGCCCCGCCAATGTGACCTGCCCCTGATCCGGCGTGTCCAGCAGACCAGCGATATGCAGCAAAGTCGATTTGCCGGCGCCCGAAGGCGCAACCAGAGCGACCACTTCGCCCGGCTGGATGGTCAGATCCACCCCGCGCAACACGGCAACCGGATTGGCGCTGCCCTTGGCATAGGTTTTGGTGATGCCCTCAAGGCTCAGAACCGGATCACTCATAACGCAGGGCCTCCACCGGGTTCATCCGGGCCGCACGGCGGGCCGGGAAGATCGTGACAATAAAGCTGAGGCTCAGCGACAGCGACACCGCCGTCACCACATCGCCCAGCTGCAGTTTTGCCGGCAGATGGTAAATGCCCCGGATCGAGGGGTCCCAGGCCTGCCCGCCGGCCATCCAGTTCACAAAGGCAAAGATCGGATCGATGTAATAAGCAAAGAGGCAGCCCAGGATCACCCCCGCCAGAGTGCCCACCATGCCAGTCAGAGAGCCGCAGATGAAAAACACCCGCAGCACCGCGCCTTCGGTCAGCCCCATGGTGCGCAGGATACCAATGTCACGGCCTTTGTTTTTCACCAGCATGATCAGGCCCGACACGATGTTCATCGCCGCGATCAACACAAGGATCGACATGATGACAAACATCACATTGTCTTCGATTTTCAACGCCCTGAGGAAACTGCCCGAGGCATCGCGCCAGGTCCAAAGCTGGGTGCCCTGCCCGCCCGCCTGCAACAGCGGCAGCTGCAGGTCATCGATGTTTTCCGGGCTGCGCACCATGACTTCCATCTCGTCGGCGGCATCGTCGCGGTTAAAATAGCTCTGCGCTTCGGTGAAGGGCATGTAGACGCGCACCCGGTCAATGTCATAGCGCCCGGCCGAGAAGACATAGATCACCTCATAGGCTTTCACGCGCGGTGAGGTGCCAAAGGCGGTTTTCACCCCATTGGGGGAAATCACCTTGATCTTATCGCCCACCGTCACGCCCAACTCACGCGCCACGCCGGACCCGATGGCCACCCCTTCGCCAAAACGGGAGATGTCGCCAAATCCGGTTTCGGGGTTCACGATACGCGGGATGGTTTTGAGGTTCTCCAGCGAGATGCCGTAAACTTCGATCCCGGCGTTGTAGCTGCCACGGTTGGCCATGACCTGGCCCTTGATCAGCGGCGCGACGCGGGTCACGCCCTCCACCGTGCGCAGGCGGTCCGCCATGGCCTGATAGTCGGGGATAGACCGGTCAATCCGGCCAGTGTTGGGATCCACCGTGCCGATACTGTAGACCGTCACATGGGCGTTGGATCCCAGGATCGTGTCGACAAATTCCGCCCGAAATCCTGCGCGTACTGCCAGGGTGGCAATCAAGGCGAATACCGCCAGCGTGATGCCGATCAATGAGATCCAGGTCATCACACTGACCCCACCCTCAGCGCGGCGGGCCCGCAGGTAGCGCCACGCAATCATCCATTCAAATCGTGCAAAAGGTGGGGGTGTGCCCGCCATATCCGCCTCATCCCGGTTGTGTGCTGTCAGAGGTGAACCAGCCTTGCGATAAGGTCAAGCCTTTCGGCGCCCCAAGGGCTTAGCGGGCAGCTCTGCGCCCAGATCGGGCCTGCCTGCCCCGACTGAAAGGCCATTTCAGCAGGGCCAGCAGCAGCGCCATGATCAGCGCCGCACCGGCGTAGCCCGCAATGGCAAAGGCGGCCCCTTCAAAGGTCAGGGGCAGCGCCGGTTTATAGGCATCATATGTGCGGCGCGCGATCTCAGCGTCTGAGAAGTGGCGCAGCTCATAGGCGCGGGTGAAGGGTCCGGCATCCTGCAAGGCCGACATGGCCGCGCTCAGCCGCTCATGACGTTGCAGCGTGGTTTCCATATCGGCGCGACGGCGGGTCAGGAAGTCACTTCCCTGCATCTGCGCCAATGCCTCCTGCCGGGTGAGGCCCGAAGCCTGTGCCGAGGTATCAAAATCCGCAACCACCGCTGTCAGCTCATCCACCGCGCCGCCCAGACGCTGGGCATATTGCTGCGAAAACTCAGGGAACTGCGCCGTGACCGCCGCCCCGGACAGCCCTGCGATTAGGGTTAGTGTTCTCACGATCATCTGCTGCTCCTGCCCAATGATGCGCCCTGTCACGCTGGCCCCAGCCTAGGCGCGGACAGCGGGCCAAGTACACCGCCTATCTGCTGCCATTCGCGGCCAAAACCACGAAATCCCCCGCAAATACACCGTATGACTTTGGTTTATGCGCACAAAAACAAGCTTTTGACCAATAGAGGTCGCCGCCGTTTCGCGGCCATCAGGGCCCAGCGTCACGCCACCGCCACACGCAGAAACGACCAGTGAAAACGAAAGGCACGCGAATGACATATACCTATTGGATCCGGGCCGGGTTCTCTGCCCTTCTGACCAGCGCCGTCTGCGCACTGCCGCTCGCGGCGCAAGAGGTGCCGCAGGTCACCGACCCGATCAGCGGTGACACCGTCGCCCTGACGGAGGTGGATCTGGCGGCCCTGACCCGCGCGCAAATCCATGCGATCAGCAAAGAACTGCAGGATCTCGGCTACAGCCGCAAAGATGCCAAAGAGGCCATCAAATCGGCGCTGCTGGACGATGTCACCGTGACCGATCCTGACACCGGCATTCTGGTGGCGCTGGACGAAATCGACATTACCGCGCTCAGCGATGAAGAACTGGCCGATATCCTAGAAGAGGCCCGCACCCAGGGCGTGACCCGGCGCGATGTCAAACGCGAACTGATGAGCGCGGTTGAGGTCACAGATCCCCTCACCGGTGAAACCACCACATTGGCCGAAATCGACAAATCCGCCCTGACAGACGAACAGCGTCAGGCCCTGCGGGACGAAGTTGCCGCGCTGGATCTGGCCGGTGCGCCCTCGGGGGATGGCGCGGGCCACGGCAAACGGGCTGGCAAAGGCCCGGGCGCGGCACGGGGCAACGGCCCCGGCAAAGGTGGCGGGGATCGTTCGGGTGCGGGCGGCGCAGCTGAGGGGGGTGCCACCACGGAGTGATCCCCACCGCCCATATCGTTACGGTTTAGGGGATTTGACATCCCCTTCCCCAACGCGGTAGGCGAAATGTGTAGAAGCTAAAGGCTGATATGATGCGACCTCTTTACGCTCCCCTTCTGGGCTTTCTTCTGTCCTGGCCTGTCGTCCTACAGGCCGAAGAAAGGGTCGACGCCGCGATCGTGTCTCGGATCGAGGCGGATGGCTATGTGATCGTCGAGGTCAAACGCACCTGGCTGGGCCGAATTCTCATCACGGCCGAGAATGGCGAGAACTTGCGTGAAGTTGTCATCCATCGAAAGTCTGACGAGGTTTTGCGTGATCGGGTGTTTGCGTTGGATGCAAACGCCAAGGAAAACGCAGGGAAAGTCCCTTCTGCACCGACCGTTCTACCGCTGCCAGGTCCCGGTCAAATCCCCACACCGGGACCTGGCGCCCTTCCAGCGGATCTTATTCCAGATCGCCCAGATGATAGGGAGCGTTCCGAGAGGCCAGAGCGCAACCGCGATGGTGGTGACCGCCATAGTCGCTGAGCACCGCAAGATGGGGATCATGAACAAGAAAAAACGCCAGCTCGGCAGCGCTGCGCCCGAAACTCGGTTCAAGTTTGGGGTCTGGCCTTAGCACGGGGCTGGGCTTGGGGCTGGTGCTGCTGCAGTGCCTCTGCGGCGGCTATTTCACCTGGGAAATCCTGGCCTCCATCTTTGATCTGCCCTCCCTGCCGCTGCGGTGGCAAACCCGGGAAGTGGTCGAACTGGGGGCCTGTGCCGGGCTTATCCTAGGCGCCTTCACCAGCCTGCGCCTCAGCCTCTCCGCCCAGGCCGCCAAGGCGCGCGCGGACCACGCCCACCGCCTGACCGCGGGTGAGTTTACCGATGCCGTCGAGGAGTTTTTTGCCCGGATTGAACTGACCGAGGCCGAGCGGGACGTCACCTGGCTGATGCTGAAAGGCATGTCGACCAGTGAGATTGCTGCGCTGAGGGAAACCAAACAAGGCACGGTCAAGGCGCAATCCACCGCGATCTACCGCAAGGCCGGGGTCAGCGGCAAATCCCAGCTGTTTTCACAACTGGTCGAAGAGCTGTTGATGTAACGCGGTCACGCGCTCCTTCAGGTACTCGCGATAAACGCCAGTGTTTTGCGCGCCAGTTCGGGGCCGACATCCTCCTGTAGGAAATGCCCTGCCGCCGGGAACAGAACATGCGGCTGCCCCGCCGCCCCCGGCATCAATTTCTGAAACACCCCATCAATCCCCGCCATCACCTTATCCTCAGCGCCAAAGGCGGTCAGCACCGGCAGATCCAACCCTCTGAGCACCTGCCAGGCATCGCGGTTGGGCTGGGCGGCGGGATCATCGGGGTTGTCCGGCACCAACATGGGAAACTGCCGCGCGCCGGCCAAATAGGTTTCATCAGGAAAGGGGGCGTTATAGGCGGCAACCTCAGCCTCGGTCAGCTTGCTGATGGTCCCACCATAGACGATCCGGCCCGCGTTGAACGGATCTGCCGCCTGCGAATAGGCGCGCCAGCTTTTGAACGCCTCATTCATCGGCTGATCCCCCGTTGGCAGGGCCGTGTTAGCCACCACCAGCCGGGCAAAACGATCCGGCATCATTGCCAGCAGCCTGAGCCCCAGCAGCCCACCCCAGTCCTGACAGATCAATGTGATCCCCTGCAGATCCATCTGCACCAGCCAATCGGCCAGCCAGTCGACATGGGATTGATAGCTATAATCGCTGCGCTGCGTCGGTTTGTCAGAACGGCCAAATCCAATCAGATCAGGCGCCACGGCCCGATGCCCGGCGGCGGTGAAGAGCGGGATCATGTGCCGGTAAAGGTAGGACCAGGTCGGCTCCCCATGCAGCATCAGAACCGGGGCCGCCTGCCGCGGGCCCTCATCAACATAATGCATCCGCAGCGCCGCAGCGCCCTGACCAACAGTCAGATACTGCGGCGCAAAATCATAATCCTGCAGCCCTTCAAAACGGCTGTCTTCTGTACGCAAGAACTTCATCGCGGCCTCCCTCCGGTCTGAACCGGTATAATGCACCGATTGTGCCCGCCGCCAAATCGAAAGCTTCGCTTGCTGTATCTGCGGCCGCGCAGTGAGTATTTGGGGAACATTGAAAGGGTGAGGTTCAGCAACGAAAAAGGCCACCCCGAGAGGTGGCCTGGATGGTCTATCGTGCAGGGTGCGATCAGAAGACGTTGACGCGGTGAGGCGCGTAGATCTCGATGATCTTCGCAACGGCCTGTTCCGGGGTCATCTCTTCGCTTTCGCCGGTGCGGCGGCAGGTCAGTTCGACCACACCGTTTTTCAGACCACGCGGGCCAACCGTGATGCGCCAGGGCAAGCCGATCAGGTCCATGGTGGCGAACTTGCCACCAGCGCGTTCCTTGCGGTCATCATAAAGCGGTTCCAGACCCACTGCGGTGAAGCTGTTGTAAAGCGCTTCACAGGCGGCATCGGCCTCCTCATCGCCCTGTTTCAGGTTCACGATGCCAACGTGGAACGGGGTGACACCTTCCGGCCAGATGATGCCATTGTCATCATGGCTGGCCTCAATGATGGCGCCCAGCAGGCGGCTAACGCCGATGCCGTGGCTGCCCATGTGGACCTCAGTCGGTTTGCCATCAGGGCCTTGGACGGTGGCGCCAAGGGCCGAGGAGTATTTGGTGCCGAAGTAGAAGATCTGACCCACCTCAATGCCGCGGGCAACGCAGCGGCGTTCCTCAGGCACTTCGTTAAACAGCGCCTCATCATGGGTCTCATCGGTGCGGGCATAGCGCGAGGTGAACTCTTCCAGCACGGCCTGACACTGCTCCACGCTGTTATAGTCGATCTCACGCTCACCAAAGGTCAGATCGGTGATTTCGCGGTCATAGAAGACCTCGGACTCACCAGTTTCGGCCAGCACCAGGAATTCGTGTGTGTCATCACCGCCAATCGGGCCGGAATCCGCGCGCATCGGGATCGCCTGCAGGCCCATACGCTCATAGGTGCGCAGGTAGCTGACCAGGTGGCGGTTATAGGCGTGCAGCGCGTCCTCTTTGGTGAGGTCGAAGTTGTAGCCGTCTTTCATATAGAACTCACGGCCCCGCATCACGCCGAAACGCGGACGGATCTCATCGCGGAATTTCCACTGGATCTGATAGAGCGTCAGCGGCAGGTCTTTGTAGCTGTTCACATGGGCGCGGAACACATCGGTGAACAGTTCTTCTGCGGTGGGCGAAAACAGCATGTCACGGCCGTGACGGTCCTGCATCCGCAGCATTTCCTCACCGTAGCCGTCATAACGGCCCGACTCACGCCAGAGATCGGCGGACTGCAGGGTCGGCATCTGCATCGGGATGTGACCGGCGCGGATCTGTTCCTGATGCACAATGTTTTCGATCTTGCGCAGCACCTTGAAGCCCAGCGGCAGCCAGGAATAGATCCCGGCGGATTGCTGTTTGATCATGCCAGCGCGCAGCATCAGACGGTGGCTGACAATCTGCGCCTCGGACGGGTTTTCTTTCAGAACGGGCAGGAAATAGCGCGACAGACGCATGGATGACCCCTTGGGATTGGTAAAACTTGGTTAGAGACGGGTTTAGAAGAGGGGCGCAAGGCAGACAAGGGGCAAGGTGGCCCCAAGGCCGCCGGTCTTTTTCCCCAGTCCCACGCCCGCGCGGCCAAGCGGCGACCATAAGGCACTCCCGCCTGCCGGTAAAACGCGCCACTGCAACCGGTTAGAAGCCGCCGAAACAGGGCGTCCCCCTGCCCTGCCCCTTGATCTGTCGCCCAGAACCGACGACATAGGAGGCTAAGCAAAAACAGGGGGCGCAGATGGCTTTGTCAGCGAAGGAACAGGTAGGGTATTGGGGTGTGGCCTTGGCGGCATCGTCGCTAGCGCTGTGGTATCTGGGCGATGTGATCCTGCCCTTTGTTCTGGGCGGCGCGATTGCCTACTTCCTGGATCCGGTCGCCGATCGGCTGGAGGCGTGGGGATTTTCTCGAGTCTTTGCCACTGCAATCATCACCATCGTGGCTGTATTGACCTTTGTTATGCTGGTGCTCTTGGTGGTGCCCTCACTGATCAACCAGTCGGCGGCGCTGTTGCAGGTGATGCCGCAGGTCTTTGAGGATCTCTGGGCCTTCCTGATCCAGCGTTTCCCACAGATCCTGGATGAAACCTCCACCCTGAACCAATCACTGCAGCAGATCGGCCAGACCATCGAATCCAAAGGCGGCGAGCTGCTGAACGCGGTCTTCTCCTCAGCCTTGTCGATCATCAACGTTGTGATGCTCTTTGTGATCGTGCCTGTGGTGGCTTTTTATCTGCTGCTGGACTGGGACCGGATGGTGGCCAAGGTGGACGATATGCTGCCGCGCGATCATGCGCCGGTGATCCGTCAGCTGGCCAAACAGATCGATGGCACGCTGGCCTCTTTCATTCGCGGCATGGGCACGGTCTGTCTGGTGCTGGGCACCTATTATGCGGTGGCCTTGATGCTGGTGGGGCTGCAATTTGGCCTGGTGGTTGGCTTTGTCGCCGGGGCGCTGACCTTCATCCCCTATATCGGGGCACTGTTTGGCGGTGTGCTGGCCATTGGTCTGGCGCTGTTTCAGTTCTGGGGCGATTGGCTGTCGATCGGTCTGGTCGCCGGCATCTTTGTGTTGGGTCAGGTGATTGAGGGCAATGTGCTGACGCCCAAGATGGTTGGCAGCTCGGTTGGGCTGCACCCGGTTTGGCTGATCTTTGCGTTGTCGGTCTTTGGCTCGCTCTTTGGATTTGTCGGCATGCTGGTGGCAGTGCCGGTGGCGGCCTCCATCGGTGTGGTTGCCCGCTTTGGCATGGACAATTACAAAGGGGGCCGACTCTACCAAGGCCACGCCGGAAAGCGCGACGAGTGAACCACCGCCAATTAAGCTTTGATCTACCAGTGCGTCCCGCGCTGGGACGGGAAGACTTTTTTGTCTCTCCGGCCAATGCGATGGCGGTTGTCCTGTTGGAAAACTGGCGCGACTGGTCCGGGCGCAAACTGGCGCTGATCGGTCCGAAAGGATCCGGTAAAACCCATCTGGCCCATGTGTGGGCGGTGACCTCGGGCGCGTTGATCCTGAAGGCCACGGATCTGGGCGATGTGGAAATCCCCGCCGTCGCGATGGGCCCTGTGGTGGTGGAGGATGTGCAGGACATCGCCGGCCTGCGCCCGCTGGAAGAAGCGCTGTTTCACCTGCACAATCTGGTGCTGGCCGAAGGTTTCCCCCTACTGATCACCGCAGATCGGCCGGCGCATCTGTGGGGGCTCAGCCTGCCGGATCTGATGAGCCGGATGCAGGGCACCCAATCGGTCAATCTGGAACAGCCCGATGATCAGCTGCTGTCCGCCGTGGTGGCCAAACTCTTTGCCGACCGTCAGCTGATGCCCAGCCCGGATGTGATTTCCTATCTGGTGGCGCGGATGGACCGCAGCTTTGATGCCGCTCGTGATCTGGTGGCTGCCATTGACCGCGAAGCCTTGGCGCGCAAGCGTCCGGTAACGCGCAAACTGGCGGCGGAGGTACTGGGCCAGAGCGAATTGCCCGATCTGCTGGACAATCCCGGCTAAGGGCGGCACTCTCGTCACCATAGTTTCACATGCTTTGAGCATAAGCGCCTCATGTCACACGCAGATTTTCTGAACGCTCCCTTCCCGGAACCGATCGACCTTCCCGATCTCGACCAAACCGGGGCCGCCCGGTTCTATAACCGCGAACTCAGCTGGCTGGGCTTTAACTGGCGCGTGCTGGAAGAGGCGGAAAACCCCAAGGTGCCGCTGTTGGAACGGGTGCGGTTCCTGTCCATCTCGGCCACCAACCTGGATGAGTTTTACACCGTCCGCGTCGCTGGCCTGCGCGAGCTGAAGCGCGAAGGCCACCAGACCCCGGCCGCCGATGGGTTGAGCCCGTCTGAGCAGCTGGTGCTGATCAATGAAGACGCGCGTAATCTGATGATGAGCCAGCAGCGGATCTTTGATGATCTGCGCAACCAGCTGGCGGCAGAAAACATCCATATTCTGGACCGCACCGGGGTCGAGGATGCGGATATGCCCTATCTTGAGGATGTGTTCCTCAATCAGGTGTTTCCGGTCTTGTCACCGCTGGCGGTGGACCCGGCGCACCCGTTCCCGTTTATCCCCAATACCGGCTTTTCGCTGGCCTTGCAGCTGGAACGCCGCCCCGGCAAACGGCAGTTGATCACCCTTCTGCCGATCCCGGCGCGGATCAGCCGTTTTGTGCAACTGCCCGCCAGTGACGGCACCCTGCGCTTCCTGCCGCTGGAAGAGATGCTGCTGCTGTTCACCGACAAGCTGTTCCCCGGCTATCACATGAAAGGCCATTGCACCTTCCGGGTGCTGCGTGACAGCGACCTTGAGGTCGAGGAAGAAGCCGAAGATCTGGTGCGCGAATTTGAGGTGGCGCTGAAACGCCGCCGCCGTGGCGAAGTGGTGCGGATGAAAATCTCCTCCGGGGCGCCGGAGATGCTGAAATCGGTGATCACCGAAGAGCTGCACGTTGATGCGGATGAGATCGTCGAAGTGGACGGCATGATCGGCATCGCTGACGTGAAAGAGCTGGTCTCGGATGAGCGGCCCGATCTGCTGTGGCCCAGCTTCGCCCCACGGGTGCCGGAACGGGTGCAGGATTTTGACGGCGATATGTTTGCCGCGATCAAGCAGAAGGACATGCTGCTGCACCACCCCTATGAAACCTTCGACATGGTGGTGCGCTTCCTGAAACAGGCCGCCGCTGATCCGAATGTGGTGGCGATCAAACAGACGCTTTACCGGACCTCCAAGAAATCCCCCATCGTCGAAGCCCTGTGCGAGGCGGCAGAGGATGGCAAATCCGTCACCGCGCTGGTCGAGCTGAAAGCGCGGTTTGATGAGGCTGCCAACATCCGCCAGTCGCGCCGGCTGGAACGGTCTGGCGCCCATGTGGTTTACGGGTTTGTCGATCTGAAAACCCACGCCAAAATCTCCACCGTGGTGCGCCGCGAAGGCGACCGGCTGGTCACCTACACCCATTACGGCACCGGCAACTACCACCCGATCACCGCCCGGATCTACACCGACCTCAGCCTGTTCACCTGCGATGACAAGCTGGGCCGCGACGCCACCAAAGTGTTCAACTACCTTTCCGGCTATGTCGAACCTGAAGGGCTGGAAAATCTGGCGATTTCCCCCATTGGCCTGAAACAGCGCCTGCTGGAAAACTTTGAAAAAGAAGCCGAACACGCCCGCGCTGGCCGTCCGGCCGAGATTTGGGCCAAGATGAACTCCCTCATCGATCCTGAGATCATCGATGGCCTCTACAAGGCCAGTCAGGCGGGTGTGAAAATCAGCCTTGTGATCCGCGGCATCTGTGGTCTGCGCCCCGGCATCAAAGGCCTGAGCGAAAACATCCGGGTGAAATCGGTTGTCGGGCGGTTCCTTGAACATTCGCGCATCGCCTGTTTCGGCAATGGCCACGGCCTGCCCTCGAAAAAGGCCAAAGTCTACATGTCCTCAGCCGATTGGATGGGCCGCAACCTGAACCGCCGGGTGGAAACGCTGGTGGAAATCACCAACCCCACCGTGAAAGCCCAGATCGTCAGCCAGGTGATGGCGGCAAATCTGGCGGATGTGGCACAAAGCTGGGTCATGGCACCTGACGGGAAATTCACCCGTGCCGAGCGTGTCGAAGGCGGCTTCAACTTTAACTGCCACCGCTTCTTCATGGAAAATCCCTCACTGTCCGGTCGTGGATCTGCGGGCGCAAAAGATGTACCGAAACTGACCCATACGGATGATTGACCCGGCCGCCGGGTCAAGGCATCAAGGTATTGGTAAAGAAGGAACATCGCCATGGACGATTCCACCGGCCATGTGGCTCAGCCTCTGCCTGAAAAGGGCGACACCACAGATGATTGGGGTCCCTTTGGGCGGCCTTTGTTCAACGATCCGGCTTCGCGCGCGCTCAGCCGGGTTGGGGTGATTGATGTCGGCTCAAACTCGGTCCGGATGGTGGTGTTTGACGGCGCGGCGCGCTCACCCGCCTATTTCTTCAACGAAAAAATCATGTGTGCGCTGGGGGCAGGACTGGCCGAAACCGGCAAGCTGAACCCGGAAGGACGCGCACGGGCGCTTTCGGCCATGCGGCGGTTTCAGAAACTGGCCGTGGGCATGGATGCCCCAACCCTGACGGCGGTGGCCACTGCGGCGGTGCGCGATGCAACGGACGGCCCGGATTTTGTGGCCGAGGTTGAGCGCGAAACCGGCATCAAGGTTCATGTCATCGACGGTCAGGAAGAGGCGCGGCTCTCCGCACAGGGGGTTCTCTTGGGCTGGCCGGGGGCCTACGGGCTGATCTGTGACATCGGTGGCTCCTCACTGGAACTGGCCGAGATCAACGATGGTCAGGTGGGCAAGCGCGTCACCTCCTCACTGGGGCCGCTGAAGCTGCGCGACATCAAAGGTGGCAAAAAGGGACGCAAGGCCCATATCGCCGCGGTGATGGACGAATTGGCACAACAGATGGGCCCGCAACCCAACCGCCTGTTTCTGGTCGGCGGATCCTGGCGGGCGATTGCCAAGATCGACATGGTGCGCCGGGGCTATCCGCTGCACGTGCTGCATGAATATCGGATGACCGCAAAATCGGTGCGCGACACTGTCGCCTATATCGAAGAACAGGGCATCGAGACCCTGCGCAAAACCTGCGGCATCTCAGAGGCGCGGATGATCCTTGTCCCGATCGCCTGCGAGGTGCTGAAACGGCTGATCCGCACCTTCAAGCCACATGACATTGCCATTTCCTCCTACGGGATCCGCGAGGGGCTGCTGTATGAGCAGATGCCCGATCAGCTGCGCCAGCGTGATCCATTGATTGAGGCCGCGCGGTTCGCTGAGGCCAAAGACGCCCGCCTGCCCGGCTTTGGCAAAACGCTTTATGACTTTGTCTCGCCGCTGTTCAAATCCGCCAAATGGGAACGCAAACGGCTGATCAAAGCCGCCTGCCTGCTGCATGATGTCAGCTGGCGCGCCCATCCCGATTACCGGGCGGAGGTCTGTTTTGACAATGTGACCCGCGCCAACCTTGGCGGTTTGCGTCATTCCGAACGGGTGTTTCTGGGGCTGGCGCTGATGAACCGGTACAAGAACAGCCGCTCAGACAGCCGCTTCCCCGGGATCTTCGACATTCTGGATGAAAAGGCCATCAAAGAGGCCGAGGTTTTGGGCAAGGCCATGCGTCTGGGCGCCATGCTCTGGCCCAAGGCGGATCAGAAAATCGGTGAATTCCGTCTGTTTCCGAAGAAAAAGCAGCTGGAGCTGATCCTCAGCCGTGATGCGGAACCACTGTTTGGCGAAGTGGCGGAATCCCGTCTGAATTCGCTGGCGCGATCGCTGGATGCTGAGGTCACGGTCAAGATCAAAGGCTGATCAGATCCGCGATCACAGATCGATTGCGCCGTTTTCATTATTGGCTTCCCCCGCAGGAGGCTCAACCTCATCAGGTTGTTTACGGCGCAGGATGATATCGCCGTTCGGCAGCACCTCGGGGGCGTGATACATGGTGATGTCATCGACCTTGTCCAGCAGCTCCATGAAGGCCGGGCCCATTTCATCCACCAAGGCCCGCAGCGCAGGTTCCATTTCGGCGGTGAGGTCATTCAGCTCATCAATGGCGGGCTCCATCTCCTGGATGATGCCTTTGAGAAACAGCTTGGCCCCCTCCTCCATCAGGGAAAACCCTTCCTCCTCCGCCTCAGCCTCTTGCGCGGCAAGCGGGGTTGCATAGGGCGCGACGAATGCGGCGCAGAACACGGGGAGGATCAGCAGATGTCTCATGGTGCCAGTATAGCGCGTCAGCGGGGCGATTCCGAGGCTGGTGTATTCGCCTCACCGAATTCGCGCCTATTTTCGCTCATCCCGCTTGCGCGCATCCGGCCCCTGCCGCTCACGGCAGGTCGATGTCCAGCACCACCGGGAAATGGTCACTGGCGGCCAACAGCGCCTCACGCAGTTCAGGGCGCCCGAAACAGGCCTGATCCTCAAACGGGTGCCAGATCCGCCACTCAGGCGACCGGCCCCGCAGATCAGGCGAAATCATGATGTAGTCCAAGAGCGCCTGCAGATACCGCTTCTCCTCCGCGATATAGAACCGTGACGAGGAGGGAGAGGCCCAGCGATTGTTCAGCACCGCCTGCGCGTGCGGATCAAAGAGGCACAGCTGCGGATCGTGCTGCCCCTTCTGGCCCAGCACAATCTCAACCGAGGACCGGCCAAACAGATCTTCGTATTCATCCAGGCCGGGGCCGTCGTTCAGGTCCCCCAGCACCATCAGCGGGGTGCCCGCCGCCAGATGGGTTTCCACCCGCTGCCGCAGCCAGATGGCCTGCGCCAGCTGTTTGCGCCGATTGGCGATGGAGGCCCGCATCACCGCATCCCGCCCCCGCGCGCCATGGGGGGCTTTCGATTTCAGATGCGCCCCGATCATGCGGAACTGAAAGCCAGAAGCGGTTTCCAGCGCCAGCTCCAGCGGAGGTTTGGAAAACCGCACCAGATCTTCGGTCGCGTCCACATCCAGATCAATGCGGAACACCCCATCAAACCGCGGCGCGCCCTGGCTGCCCTTCTTGCCGGTTTCATCGCCCTGCGGGTCATGACGGGCCTGCAGCACATCCAGGTCATAAAGCAGTGCAATTTCCTGCTGGGTGTCATTGGCAAAGCCGATCACCGCCTTGCGCGCGCGCAGGTCAAACTTGGCGGCAAACGCCTCCAGCGCAGGTACGGTCTGACGGCGGGAGTTCTGATCCGGTGCCTCAATCACCATCACGGCATCGGCATCCATCGCGGTAAAGACAATGCCCAGCGCCGTCAGCTGCTGGACCCGGGTGACATCACGCCGGGACGACCAGCCACCATCCTCCAGCGGGGTGCCCGCATCATCAAAGAGGCTGTTGAACCATTCGACGTTGTAGGTGGCGATCCGCATCAGGCGGCCTCTGGCCCCTTCAGTGCGGTGATTTCTTCCCAGGCGCGGTTGAGGTCAATCATCCGCTTTTCGGCCATGCGGATCATCTCCTGCGGGACGCCGCGTGCCATCATCGCATCGGGATGGGTATCGCGCACCAGACGTTTCCAGGCCTTGCGAATGTCAGACATCGGCGTTTCCGGCGCCACACCCAGCACGGTATAGGGATCCGGCGCGGCATCCGGCACAAAACGGGCCCGCAGCGCGCGGAAGTCGTGATCGGCAATGCCAAAGATATCGGCCACCTGATGCAGGAAATCGTCCTCCGCCGGGTGGTAGGTGCCATCCGCCATTGCAATGTGGAACAGCCCCTCCATCAGATCACACAGGCAGGTGTCTGAACTGTCAAACATTCGCCGGATCTTCAGCGCGTAATCCTCAAAGCCAGCCACATCGCGCCGCGCCAGATTGAAGACACGGGCGGCGCCAGCCTCATCTTCCTGCGCGATCTGGAACACCTCACGCATCGCGGTGACCTCATCCCGGGTCACCAGACCATCCGCCTTGGCCATCTTGGCCGAGAGCGCGATCACCGCAATCGTGAACGCGACCGAGCGTTCCGGCGGCGTGCGCAGCCGGTCAAAGATCTCGCTCAGCGGCTCACCGCTGGTCAGGGCGCTCAGCGCCTCGCCTATGCGTTTCCAAATGGACATGGGGTCAGTCTATCCTGCCGGGCTGCGGCTGTCAGGGTGTAAGGTGGATCTCAGGGTTCAGAATGTCTTGAGAAATATTGCAGATCCCACCGCCAAATAGCTGCGGTGGGTTTGGGGGGCGGTGTAAGTTGCGCGATAGAAAGACCTAAAGCAGCTTCTGCATCAAGACCATATCGAGGAAACGGCCGAATTTATGCCCAACGCGCGGTAATCTGCCGACCTCAACGTAGCCCATGCGGCTGTGAAAGGCCTGCGCGGCGGTGTTTTCCCCACTGACCGCCCCAATCAGGCAGCTGTGACCAGCGGCGCGCGCGTGCTCTTCAAGCGCGGTGATCAGCCGCCGCCCCAGCCCTTGGCCTTTGGCCGCCTCACTGAGGTAGATCGTATGTTCCATCGCAAAACGGTAGCCCGGCCCGCCGCGAAACGGCCCGTAACAGGCCAGACCAAGAAGCTGCGCCCCGTCACTGGCCACCAGATAGCCCTGCCCCGCCGCCTGACGTGCGGCAATATCTTCGGCCACAGCCTCGGGGGTCTTTTCAATCGTGGTGAAGGTCACCGTGGTTTCAACGATGATCTTGTTCCAGATCGCCGCAATTGCCGCCGCATCTGCCGCCTTGGCCGGTCGGATCTCAGGGGTCACAGCCACCGCTCCTGCCCTTCAACCTCAAAACAAGCACGCATCAAAGGGGCGTCACCGGTTTGCAGGGCAATCCGCGGATCCTGCAGCAACGGTGCCAATGTCGCCGCCAGCGTATCCGCGTCTGGATGGGTCAGCTCCAACCGTTTCAGGCGCGCGCCACTTTGCGGCAGCTTGGCCGCCGGGTGATCCCCCTGCCACTGCATCAACGCCGGACAGATCTCATCATAGGGCAGCTTGCCCTCCTGCGGCACCGCCATCTTCCAGCGCAGATCACCCCGTGCCAAATCCACGACCCGCCCGGCCCCTGCGGGCATCTGTGCCAGCGCGGCCTCAATATCCTCAGACCGGCAGATCCAATTGTGCAGGCAAGGCGCACCGGCAAAGCCATCCAGATCAAACCAACGGGCATCCGGGGGTGGGGGTGCCTCTGGGTCAATTGCGATGACTTCCATATATAGCCCGTCTTCCAATCCGATCAGCAGGTTATGGGTGCCAAAGCGCGCATGTTGACCGCCGGGCCCCATTTCAATCCCAAGACGCTGCGCCACAAAGGCGCGGCCCTCATCAAGTGTGTTTGCCGCCACGGCAATATGGTCTAGAACCAGCATTAAACAGTTTTTCTCCCCAGTCGTTGGTATTGCACTAAGCAAAAATCAACCCATCTCGGCAGGAAACTTGGATACAGAGCAAAGGAAACGCAATGCTGCTTCGCGCAATCGACAAATTTTTCAGGCATGAGGCCTCTGGTGGCATCCTCTTGATGCTATCCGCTGTGGCCGCGCTGGTCGTCGCAAACTCGGCCCTGTCTGGAACCTATGAAAGCGTGCTGGGCAGCTATCTGGCGGTCACACTGGACGGTGAAGGGCTGAAGAAACCGCTGATCCTGTGGATCAACGACGGTTTGATGGCGATCTTCTTCTTCCTCATCGGTCTTGAGCTGAAGCGTGAGATGATGGAAGGCAAACTGAAGAACCCCGCCGATGTGGTGCTGCCGGGCATGGCGGCTGTGGGCGGTATGATCGTCCCGGCGCTGATCTTTGCCTTCTTCAACTGGGGGCTGCCTTCGATTTCCGGCTGGGCCATTCCCGCCGCAACCGACATTGCCTTTGCGCTGGGGATCCTGGCTCTGATGGGGACCCGCGCGCCCGCATCGCTGAAGGTGTTCCTGCTGACGCTGGCCATCCTTGATGACCTTGGCGCCATCGTGATCATCGCGCTGTTCTACACGGCGGAGCTGAAGGTGGATTACCTCTATCTGGCGCTGCTGCCGCTGGGCGGGCTGATCTGGCTGAACCTGAAAGGTGCGCACCGCGTGGCCCCGGCGCTGATGCTGGGTGTGGTGATGTGGTTCTTCGTGCTGAAATCGGGTGTCCATGCGACGCTGGCCGGTGTTGTCACCGCCTTCTGCATCCCGCTGACCGACAAATGGGGCAAGAGCCCGCTGCATTCGCTGGAACACGGCCTGACGCCCTATGTGCTCTACCTGATCATCCCGATCTTTGCCTTTGCAAACGCCGGTGTGGTGCTGCAGGGCATGACCTTTGCCGATCTCCTTGCGCCGCTGCCGCTGGGCATCGCCCTGGGTCTGATCGCGGGCAAGCAGCTGGGTGTCTTCGGCATCACCTATGTGATGGTCAAATCCGGCATGTCACGCATGCCACATGGCGCCAACTGGATGCATATCTATGGCGTCGCCTGTTTGGCGGGCATCGGCTTTACCATGTCGCTGTTCATCGGCTCGCTCAGCTTCTCGGATGCGGCGATGATGAACCAGGTGCGCCTTGGCGTGCTGTCCGGTTCAGCCATCTCGGCCCTGTTGGGCGCCGGTGCGCTTCTGTTGGCGGGACGCGAGAAGGAAGAGCCGCAGACCGAAGCGGCCTGATTTCTTCATACTGAAAGACTGCAAGAAGGCGCCCCTGTTTCGGGCGCCTTTTTTGTGACCACCGCTGCGCCGCCTCCGGCGGGAGTATTTGGGGAACATTGAAAAGGGGTGTTGAGGTTACGAGCCTGCGCCGCGCGTTTGGCTTACGCGGCGACACCGTGACAATAGACGTCCGTCTGTCACCACAAAGCCCAGAGCGATCACCGCAAAGCCTACCCCCTCGGCCGCGCCGATCCGTTCCCCCAGGACCAGAGCGCCCAGCGCAATGGCAAAGGGTGGGATCAACAGGGTGACCAACATCAGATTGGCCGCCCCAGCCCGGCGCAGGATCGCAAAGTAAAGGCCATAGGCCAATGACGTCGACAGGAGCGCCAGCCCGGCGAGCGCGCCAAAAGTGCCCGCGGAGAGGTCAAACCGGGGTGGACCTTCGACCAGCAACACCACGGGCAGCATCAAGACAGCCGCGCCGATCAGCATGCCCGAGGCATTCACCAAAGGTGGATGGCCGCCCAGCAGGCGTTTGCCCCAGACACTGGCCAGCGCATAAGATAGCGCCGCCCCAAGCACCGCCAGCTGCGCCAGATTGGCCGGATCAAAACCGCCCAGCGCCTCTGGTCCCATGATGACCGCCACGCCCGAAAGGCCCAGCACGGCGCCTGTCAGTTTGTTTCGCGTCAACGGCTCATCCGGCAGCAACAGCCCCGCCACTACTGCGCCGAACATCGCTGTGGTGCCGTTCAGGATTGAGGCCAGCCCGGCCTCAATCTGCTGTTGCCCCCAGAAGATCAGCGAAAATGGGATCGCGTTGTTCAACAGCCCCATCCCCAAGGCGCCACCCCAGAACCGCGCAGACCGGGGCAGCGCCAGCCCCCCCAAGCGCAGCGCCAGCAACAGCGCAGGCACCGCCCAGACCACCCGATGCAGGGTGATGGTCAGGGGGGGTACCTCGCGCAGAGCAAGTTCGGCAAACAGGAAGGAGCCGCCCCAAACGGCAGCAAGGCAGAGCAGCAGCAGAAAGCTCTGCGCGATCATTGAGTTGGGTTGGGAGGTGGTCTTCACGAAAAAAATCCCCGACAGCTGGTCTGCCGGGGATCTTAGAGTGTTCTTTTCAGCGCACGATCCGTTTCCTGCGCATTCATCTTACCGCAAGTACTCTTGGTGAAGGCGGCCCGCCGCAGGAGGGGCGAAGAGGGCAACGCCCTCCCTGCCCTGCCGCCCCCCAGCACGCGATCACATCAGGCGCGGGCTTCGCGGATCAGCTTCAGGATGTCCTCTGCCGCCTCAGGAATATTGGTGCCGGGGCCGAAGATCGCCTTCACACCAGCGTTTTGCAGGAACTCATAATCCTGCTGCGGGATCACGCCGCCGCAGATCACGATGATGTCTTCGGCGTCTTTTTCTTTCAGCGCCTCGATCAGCTGCGGGGCAAGCGTCTTGTGACCGGCGGCCTGGGACGAGATGCCAACCACATGCACATCGTTGTCCACCGCATCCTGTGCGGCCTCAGCCGGGGTCTGGAACAGCGGGCCAACGTCCACGTCAAAGCCGATGTCGGCAAAGGCAGTGGCGATCACCTTGGCGCCACGGTCGTGGCCATCCTGACCCATTTTGACCACCAAGAGACGCGGGCGACGGCCCTCTTCCTCGGCGAAGGCCTCGATGGATTTCTGAATGGCGGCAAAACCTTCGTCGCCTTCATAGGCGGCACCGTAGACCCCGGCGAGGGTTTTGACCTCGGCGCGGTGACGGCCGAATTCTTTTTCCATGGCCATGCTGATTTCCCCTACTGTTGCACGGGCGCGGGCGGCTTCGACGGACAGCGCCAGCAGGTTGCCCCCTTCGGAGGCGCCTTTGGTCAAGGCCTCCAGCGCAGCGCTGCACGCCGCCTCATCGCGGGTCTCACGGATCTGGTTCAGACGGGCAATCTGGCTTTCGCGCACCGCGACGTTGTCCACATCCAGAATATCGATCGGGTCTTCCTCGGACAGGCGGTATTTGTTCACGCCCACAATGACCTCTTCGCCGCGGTCGATCATCGCCTGACGTTTCGCCGCCGATTCCTCAATCCGCAGTTTCGGCATGCCTGAGGCCACGGCCTTGGTCATGCCCCCCATTTCCTCAACCTCTTCGATCAAGGCCCAGGCCTTTTCGGCCAGTTCATTGGTCAGGCTTTCCACGTAGTAAGAACCTGCCAGCGGGTCGACCACATTGGTCACACCGGTTTCTTCCTGCAGGATGATCTGGGTGTTGCGGGCAATCCGCGCCGAGAACTCGGTCGGCAGGGCGATGGCTTCGTCCAATGCGTTGGTGTGCAGCGACTGGGTGCCGCCCAGAACCGCTGACATCGCCTCATAAGCAGTACGGATCACGTTGTTATAAGGATCCTGTTCCTGCAGGCTGACGCCTGAGGTCTGGCAGTGGGTGCGCAACATCTTGGAACGTTCGGACTGGGCGCCAAATTCGGTCATGATGCGGTGCCACAGCATCCGCGCCGCGCGCAGTTTGGCGGCTTCCATGAAGAAGTTCATGCCAATGGCAAAGAAGAACGACAGGCGGCCGGCGAATTTGTCTACGTCCATGCCGGCGTTGATCGCGGCGCGCACATATTCACGGCCATCGGCCAGCGTGTAGGCCAGTTCCTGTACCAGGTTCGCACCCGCTTCCTGCATGTGGTAGCCGGAGATCGAGATCGAGTTGAACTTCGGCATCTCATTCGAGGTGTACTCGATGATGTCCGAGATGATCCGCATCGACGGCTCAGGCGGGTAGATATAGGTGTTGCGCACCATGAACTCTTTCAGAATGTCGTTCTGAATGGTGCCCGCCAGAAGGCTCTTGTCATGGCCCTGTTCTTCACCGGCCACGATGAAACTTGCCAGGATCGGGATCACCGCGCCGTTCATGGTCATCGAGACCGAAACCTTATCCAGCGGAATGCCGTCAAATAGGATTTTCATATCCTCAACCGAGTCAATCGCCACACCGGCCTTGCCGACGTCACCAACAACCCGTTCATGGTCACTGTCATAGCCGCGGTGGGTGGCCAGATCGAAAGCGACCGAAACACCCTGCTGACCTGCCGCAAGGTTCTTGCGGTAAAAGGCGTTGGATTCTTCGGCGGTGGAAAAACCGGCATATTGGCGGATGGTCCAGGGACGGCCGGCATACATCGTGGCCTTCACGCCACGGGTGAAGGGGCCAAAGCCCGGCAGCTCACCCATATGCGGCAGGCCTTCGGTGTCCTCAGCCGTGTAGAGCGGCTGCACCTTGATGCCTTCCAGCGTGTCCCAGTTGAGATCATCCAGCGGGCGGCCGCGCAGTTCTTTCTCGGCCAGTTTGCGCCAATCGTCTTTGCTGTTGGTCATGCTTTGGTCCTCTTCTTTGCGCCGGGAGGGGCGCCCTTTGTCCGGGAATGGGGTGGGATGGCCTGCGGCCCTGCCGACACACCAAGATTTGTGCATTTCACGGTCGCAATCGGGGCAAGGATGCCTATATCGTGATCGACAGGAGGCCTTGCTTTGATGCGACGAGTGTTTGGAATTCTTACGTTTTTGGCGCTGCCCATGCTGGGCGGCACCTCTTTGGCGGCGCAAGAGGCCACGGAGGCCGAAGCTGCGCCCGCAGCTGCAACTGAACCGGGAGCGGCTGCCGCCCCTGCCCTGCCCATCGTGGACAGCGCCGATGTGACGCTGGATGACTTTCTCTGGGTCAAACGGCCCATTGTCGTCTTTGCCGACGCCGCCGCCGATCCGCGTTTTGTGGAACAGATGCGGTTTCTGGAATCCGACATCGAAGAGCTGCTGCTGCGCGATGTGGTTGTGATGACCGACACCGACCGCAAAAGCGGTTCCGCCCTGCGCAAGAAGCTGCGCCCGCGCGGCTTCATGCTGGCGCTGATCGACAAGGACGGTGAAGTCAAACTGCGCAAACCCGCCCCCTGGACGGTGCGCGAAATCACCCGCTCCATCGACAAATGGCCGACACGGCAGCAGGAAATCCGGGAACAGCTGGGCAAGGAGTGAGAGCCACCCCAATAAGGGATGGCACCGCCTGCGGGCAGACCGCAGGCAGGGTATGTAACCCTGCCCAACATCTTATCATTCGAACTCGATGATCACATCATCCACGGCCAGGCTGTCGCCTGCGGCCGCGTTGATCTTTTTGACCACGGCTTTCTTTTCGGCGCGCAGGATGTTTTCCATCTTCATCGCCTCAACGGTGCAGAGCGCCTGACCATCCTGCACTTCGTCGCCCACTTCCACGTCGATCTTCACGATCAGACCCGGCATCGGGCAGAGCAGCATTTTCGAGGTATCCGGCGGCAGTTTTTCCGGCATCAGCTTGGCCAGTTCGGCCTGACGCGCGGTGCGCACATGGACCTTCAGATCGGCGCCACGGCTGCGGATGCGGAAGCCGCCCGAGATTTTGCCGACCTTCAAGACCAGGGTTTCACCGCCCACGGTCAGTTCGGCCAGTTGATCGCCCGGTGTCCAGTCCGAGGCCACGCGCAGGCTGCTGCCATCGGCGAACTTCACAGTAGAACCTTCGTGGTCAGCGTCGATTTCAACACCGAACTCAGCGCCTTGCAGGGTCACAACCCAATCGGTGCCAACACGGCGTTCGTGGTTGTCCATCCGGCCCGAAACACGGGTGCGGCGGATTTCGGCGACGCGATGCATGGCGGCACAGGCGGCAGCGATGCGTTTCAGCGCCTCTTCCGGCAGGTCCACCCCTTCGAAACCTTCGGGGTATTCTTCGGCGATGAAGGCGGTGGTCATGTCACCGCTGATGAATTTCGGATGATCCATCACTGCGCTGACGAAAGGCAGGTTGTGGCCGATGCCTTCCAACTCAAACCCGTCCAGCGCGTTGCGCATGGCCTCAATCGCCTCACCACGGGTCGGCGCCCAGGTGCAAAGCTTGGCGATCATCGGGTCGTAATACATCGAGATCTCACCACCCTCAAAGACGCCGGTGTCGTTGCGCACGGCAAAGCCTTCGCCAACGGTGGCATCATCGGCCCATTTGCCATTGTCCTGCATGGGACCCGCAGCGATTTCTGCCGGCGGACGATAGCGGGTCAGACGGCCGATGGAGGGCAGGAAGTTACGATAGGGATCTTCGGCGTAAACGCGGTTCTCAATGGCCCAACCGTTGATCTGTACGTCGTCCTGCGTGATGCTCAGCGGCTCACCGTTGGCGACGCGGATCATCTGTTCGACCAGATCGACACCGGTGATCAGCTCGGTCACAGGGTGTTCCACCTGCAGACGGGTGTTCATTTCCAGGAAGTAGAAGTTCTTGTCCCCATCGACGATGAATTCAACGGTACCGGCAGAGGCATAGCCCACGGCCTTGGCCAGCGCGACGGACTGTTCGCCCATGGCCTTGCGGGTGGCTTCGTCCAGGAACGGCGACGGGGCCTCTTCCACAACCTTCTGGTTCCGGCGCTGGATCGAGCATTCACGTTCGTTCAGGTAGATGCCGTTGCCATGCGCATCGCAAAGCACCTGAATTTCGATGTGGCGCGGCTGGGTGACGAATTTCTCAATGAAGATCCGGTCGTCACCAAAGCTGTTCGCCGCTTCGTTTTTGGACGACTGGAACCCTTCGCGAGCCTCGTCATCGTTCCAGGCAATCCGCATGCCTTTACCGCCACCACCGGCGGAGGCTTTAATCATCACCGGATAGCCGATTTCGTTGGAGATCTTCACCGCCTCATCGGCATCCTCAATCAGGCCCATGTAGCCCGGAACGGTGGACACGCCGGCCTCTTGAGCGATCTTCTTCGAGGTGATCTTGTCGCCCATGGCCTCAATCGCGCCTTTGGGCGGGCCGACAAAGGCAACGCCTTCGGCCTCCAGCGCCTCAGCGAATTTGGCGTTTTCCGACAGGAAGCCATAGCCAGGGTGAACCGCTTCGGCGCCCGACTGGCGGATCGCATCCATCACCTTGTCGATGACGATATAGGACTGGTTCGCAGGCGGCGGGCCGATGTGGATCGCCTCATCCGCCATTTTCACATGCAGCGCCTGTTTGTCTGCATCCGAATAGATCGCAACGGTCTTGATACCCATCTTGCGGGCAGTTTTCATGACGCGGCAGGCAATCTCGCCCCGGTTCGCGATCAGGATCTTATTGAACATTTCTCGTCCCTTCCAATTTGGCATCCGGGCGGAGGCTGCCCGGACACATGGCAACAAAAACCCCACCACGGCGCGCGGCCGGGGTGGGGTTCAATTCTTGATGGCGCACGGGCACAGCCCGCACGGATGTCAGCGCCGCATCAGCAGCGTGACGGGTAAAGTTCGCAGTAAGCGACGTTGGCCGCAGCGCCGGCAACTGCGCCGGTGCCAAGGTTGCCATCGACGACGGCCGCTGTGGCCACGCCCGCGCCGGCGCCGTAAAGCGCCCGTTCCGCGACCGAGTCACCGCAGGCGCTGAGCGCAGTGGCGCCGAGGACGGCAAGGATCCAAACTTTCGCGGCTGGTGTTCTGTACTGCATGAATAGCCTCTCTTTCTTGTTGCTCTGAAAGAGAGAACATCGCCATCCGCTGCCGCTGCCAAGGGGCGCGCTGCGGGGGCGGCAAAATCGGCAAAGCTCTGCCGGTTCTGCGGGGCCACAAAGGCGCGGCTGCGGGCCGTAATGCGGGGGATGGCGGAAAAAATGGACGAAGGGCCAGGGGTGTGGCGCCTCCGTCCGTAAAGGGAAGGGGTATGGCTTGGGACACAAGCTGTAGAGACGCCCCCAGGCTTTGGGGCGCTGCCTACGAAGATCACGCTGCCCCAGAGCGCGCAGTCAGCCAAGCGCGCGGCACCTGCCGCGGTGCTTTGGGCCGCTTCCTGCTCAAATCTCTGGGGGCTGCGCAAGTTCATGCCGATTACTCTTCCTCAAAAGCCTCAGGAAAAGCCGCGCGCGCTTTGGCCTCATCAATGACAAGGAGCGCCTCATAGCTTTCGGGATCAAAGGGATCTTCGGCAGCAAGCACCTCACGGCCAAACATCCAGCTCAACCGGCCTGCATCCAGATTGCCGCGTTCAAACGGCTGATCGCCAAAATGCTCCCACAGCGCCTTCATAAAGGCGGTGTCGGCACGCCGGTCTGGCGGGCGGCGGTCACGGTAGCGTTCGCGCGCAATCAATGCGGTTGCCCCTTTGGGGTTCGCACGACGGATGGTGAATTGGTAATCGGTGCTGGGCATACGGCCCGGAAACCCGCGATGTTTCAGCATGATTTGCTCCCTTTGATAAGGGCGCGCGGGCTGACCGGAACAGGCCGACCCGCGGCCTGTTCCTGTGTAAGAAGGCGATAGCCTACATTACTTGTATTTGCCGGTGTAGACGGGCTCAACCGAGATCGGCTCGGGCTCGACGACAACGTATTCTTCTTCTTGCTGTGCGCAGGCTGCCAGAGCAGCAACCAGACCCAGCGCCAGAACGGTTTTGAAACAGTTCGACATGTGATTCTCCTGTTCGAATGGAACAACCAATTAAGGGCTTTTGCCCCAACCTGCCCCCTTTGTGAGGTGCGAGCGACGCAATCGCCGCCTGATCCGATCATACAGGAAGCCCGGGTGCAAGCATACGCAACCACCCGCAGCGCGCCGATCTGTGACGTCAAAGCCGCAACCTGTGCTGGAGTCACCACCGGTTTCGCAACATATAGTGGGAACATCAGAATGCCTCCCAGATGCAGCGGTCGTTTTCGATGCGAAAAGCCTCGAAAAACTGAATGATTTCAGGCTGAATTTCGCCGAAACCAAGTTCTTTTGAAGACAGGGAGATCACCACCTGCGCCACAGCGCGGCCGCGATCCTGCAGATCCGGCAGGGCAACCTCATGGCAGAGGTGGGCAAAATCGCCCTCAACCACGTCGTACCCCACGCCTTCGGCCAGGGCCGGTGCCACAAAGCGGAAGCGTGCCCAATCCGATCCGTCGGGCTGTGCTTCGATCCGTTTATCCATCAAGGCAAGGGTCAGCCCGGAGGGCACAGCGGCGAGAGCCTCCTCTTGCCCTGCCGCCGTGGCCGCGCCGATCCAACAAAGGATGCCCCCAAGCGCGGCGGTATGTCTGATCCCCCTAGACATGGCGCTGCCCCTCTCGGGTGCGGGCCGCATGGGCGATCCAACGCTGGCGCAGCGCTGGTGTGTTCAAAATCTCAGCCACCTGATCCGACAGATCCGAAGGGATCGCCCCATCAACCTGCCCGCCAGCGGTGACCTGCAACCGGTTGCCATCGCTTTGGATCCGCACCACCGGTGCATATCCCTTGAGCCGCTGCAGCCTGCGCCAAATGTCCTGACGAATTTGTTGTGCAAGCAGCAAGCGGTTGCAAGCAGGAAAATCAGCCGTCGCCGCAAAATCCATACGCACAGGGACGCGCCGCGCCAGAACCAGCGCGTCACCGTCTGTCAGGATATGCCAATTGCGGCGGGTCATTTGAGATACCTCAAAAGCAGCACAAAGCCTGCGGGAGTCATATGGAGGCCGCCGCTTACACGGCGGCACTCAATTTACAGCGGGATGTTGTCGTGTTTTTTCCACGGGTTCTTCAGCTGCTTGTTGCGCAGACTGGCAAAGGCGCGGGAGACACGGCGACGGGTCGATTTCGGCTGGATCACCTCATCAATGAAGCCCCGTTCGGCCGCCACAAAGGGGGTGGCGAAACGGTCTTCGTAGTCTTTGGTGTGGGCCGCGATCTTTTCGGCATCGCCCAGATCGGCGCGGTGGATGATCTCAGTCGCGCCTTTGGCACCCATCACAGCGATTTCCGCGGTTGGCCAGGCGTAGTTGAAATCACCGCGCAGGTGCTTCGACGCCATCACGTCATAGGCGCCACCATAGGCCTTACGGGTGATCACAGTCACTTTCGGCACCGTGGCTTCGCCATAGGCAAACAGCAGTTTCGCGCCGTGTTTGATCACGCCGCCATATTCCTGGCTGGTCCCCGGCAGGAAGCCCGGCACGTCCACCAGTGTCAGGATCGGAATTTCGAAACAGTCGCAGAACCGCACGAAACGGGCGGCCTTGCGGCTGGCATCAATGTCCAGACAGCCCGCCAGAACCATCGGTTGGTTTGCAACAACACCCACGGTCTGACCTTCCAGACGGATGAAGCCGGTGATGATGTTTTTCGCGTAGTCTTCCTGAATTTCGTAGAAGTCGCCCTCATCCCCGATCTTATGAATGAGCTCTTTCATGTCATAGGGGGTGTTGGGGTTTTCCGGCACCAGCGTGTCGAGCGAGGCTTCGATGCGGCCCGGCTCATCAAAGAAGGGGCGTACGGGCGGCTTTTCACGGTTGTTGAGCGGCAGGAAGTCGACCAGACGGCGCACTTCGGCCATCGCTTCAACGTCATTTTCAAAGGCGCCATCAGCGACCGAGGACTTCTTGGTGTGGGTGGAGGCACCGCCCAGCTCTTCGGCGGTCACAACCTCATTGGTCACGGTTTTCACCACGTCCGGGCCGGTCACAAACATGTAGGAGGTGTCTTTGACCATGAAGATAAAGTCGGTCATCGCGGGCGAATAGACCGCGCCACCGGCACAGGGGCCCATGATCACCGAAATCTGCGGCACCACGCCCGAGGCCATGATGTTGCGCTGGAACACTTCGGCGTATCCCGCCAGCGAGTCGACACCTTCCTGAATACGCGCCCCGCCCGAGTCGTTCAGGCCGATGATCGGCGCACCGTTCTGCACCGCCATGTCTTGGATTTTGCAGATCTTCTGGGCGTGGGTTTCGGACAGCGAGCCGCCGAAAACGGTGAAGTCCTGAGAGAAGACATAGACCATACGGCCGTTGATCGTACCCCAGCCGGTGATCACACCGTCGCCTGCGGGCTTGTCCTTTTCCATGCCAAATTCGGTGCAGCGATGGGTTTTGAACATGTCGAACTCTTCAAAGCTGTCTTCGTCCAGAAGCAGCTCAATACGTTCGCGTGCGGTCAACTTGCCCTTTTTATGTTGGCTGTCGATGCGGCGCTGGCCACCGCCCAGACGGGCTGCGGCGCGGCGGTCTTCCAATTGCTGGAGAATATCTTTCATGACGGACCTCTTCATGGTTTGCTCAAGGGTATAGGGGGGCTGAGGCGCGACTCAAAGAGGAATCCGGCAAATTTGCAAACACTTGGCAGAACAGTGAGTGCTAAATGCAAACTTGCAAATATATTCGCTTTTAGCCTGAGGTAGAATACGCTTACCCTATCCTCGCCTATTGCGCCGGGTCAGCCACACCGAATATGATTAACAAATGAATGACCGCGTTGAGATCCGATTCCTAGACCGCAGCACGCCCCCCACCATGGCAACGCTGATCATCCTTGCCAGCATGTCTGCACTGGCGATGAATATCTTCCTGCCTTCGCTGCCCAACATGGCGGAATATTATCAGACCGATTATGCCTTCATGCAGCTTTCGGTCGCGCTCTACCTCGGGGTCAATGCGGTGATGCAGCTGTTTATCGGCCCACTCTCGGATCGTTTTGGCCGCAGGCCCGTGCTGCTCTGGGGCACGGCGTTGTTCAGCATCGCAACGCTCGGCTGCCTGTTGGCGCCCACAGCTGAGGTGTTCATGCTGTTTCGCATGATGCAGGCGGTGATTGCGGTCGCGATCGTGCTCAGCCGGGCGGTGGTGCGTGATCTTTATCCGCAGGACAAGGCTGCCTCGGTCATGGGCTATGTCACCATGGGCATGGCGCTGGTGCCGATGATTGCGCCCGCGCTTGGCGGGTTGCTTGACAGTCTTTTTGGCTGGAAGTCCTCCTTCCAGTTGCTGTTTGTGGCCAGCGTGTTGATCTTTGCCTTGATCTACTTTGATCAGGGCGAAACCGCGCGCCACACTGGCACGCCGATGCGCCAGCAGATCCGTGAATACCCGGAGATCCTGACTTCGCACCGGTTCTGGGGCTATGCGATGGCCACCGCGCTGGGGTCCGGTGCGTTCTTTGCCTACCTCGGCGGCGCGCCCTATCTGGGCACTGAGTATTTTGGCATTCCGCTGACACAATTGGGCATGTGGATGGCCACGCCGGGGATCGGCTACTTCCTTGGCAACTTTATCTCGGGCCGCTTTTCCGCCCGTATTGGCGTGACCCGCATGGTGATGTGCGGCACCTCCCTTGCCACGGCTGGCCTATTGCTGGCCTATGGGTTGATCCTGATTGGCATCAGCAGCCCGATCATTTTCTTCGGCTCCATGATCATTGTGGGGATCGGCAACGGCATGACCATCCCCAATGCCACCGCGGGCCTCCTGTCCGTGCGGCCCCATCTGGCAGGCACCGCGGCAGGTCTGGGCAGCACCTTGATGATTGGCGGCGGCGCGGCGCTGTCGGCCTTTGCGGGCGTGCTGGTCCAGCCCGGCAGCAATGAGTTGCCGCTGATCAGCCTGATGACCCTGTCCTCAGTCCTGTCGATGGCCTGCATCCTCTATGTGATCCGCCGCGACAAACAGTTGCAATCCGCATAAGCCAAGCCACCTTGCGCCCAGGGGTTTGCAAACTTACGATCACGTAAGAGCAAATCTGTAAATTCGAGGGCAGCCGCATGGCCACGCAAAAACTCTACGCTGGGGCGAAACTGCGCGAAACACGGCAGCGGCTGGGCCTGACGCAGAAGGAGTTTGCCAGCAAACTCGGCGTGTCCCTGCCCTATCTGAACCAGATGGAAAACAACAACCGCCCGGTTTCGACCACGGTGGTTCTGGCCCTGGCGCAGGAGTTTGGTTTTGACGTCACCGAACTTAGCACCGGTGACAGTGAGCGGCTGGTCAGTGATATGCGCGAGGCGCTGGCGGACCCGCTGTTCGCAGATAACATGCCGCCGCTGGCCGATCTGCGACTGACCGCTTCGAACGCGCCGGCTTTGGCGCGGGCCTTTCTGGATCTGCACCGCGCCTACCGGCAGACCCATGAACGCCTCGCCTCCCTGGATGAGGCGCTGGGGCGTGAAGATCGCGGCAGCCAACAGAGCCCCTGGGAAGAGGTGCGCGACTTCTTCCACTATTGCGACAACTACATCGACGCAGTGGACCGGGCGGCTGAAAGCTTCGCACGTGCCGCAGGCCCGGGTGGCATTCGGCTACATGCGTTGAAATCGCTGAAATCCGCCGGACTGAAGGTCAACTTCAACGACAGCGCACCAGTGCGCCATTATGATGCCGACACCCGAACGTTGACCATGTCCTCGCGCACCGCGCCGGAAACCCAGACCTTCCAGCTACTGCTGCAGATCTCGCTGCTGCAACAGGACAAACTGCTGGAGGCCACGCTGGATCTGGCCCGCTTCCAATCCGAGGAGGCCCGGTCGATCGCCAAGATCGGGCTGGCCAATTATTTCGCTGGCGCCGCCCTGATGCCCTATGGCGATTTTCTGGCCGAAGCACAGGCCACCCGCCACGATCTGGAACTGCTGTCACACCGGTTCGGCGCCTCGATCGAACAGATCGCCCACCGGCTGTCGACGCTGCAGCGCCCCGGAGCCAAGGGCATCCCCTTCTTCTTTGTGCGGGTCGATCAGGCGGGCACCATCACCAAACGCCATTCGGCCACCCGGCTGCAATTTGCCCGCTTTGGCGGCGCCTGCCCGCTGTGGAATGTGCACCGCGCCTTTGAAACGCCGGGCCGTTTCCTGCGCCAATTGGCCGAAACTCCAGATGGCGTGCGCTACATCAGCCTGGCGCGGGATGTGTCAAAATGGGGTGGCAGCTTTGGCGCCCCAGTGCGTCGTTTCGCCATTTCCCTGGGCTGCGAGGTGCGTCATGCCGCGGATCTGGTCTACGCGGACGGCCTGGACCTTTCAAACCCGCAAACCTTTGAGCCGATCGGCATTTCCTGCCGGATCTGCGAACGACAAACCTGCCACCAGCGATCTGTCCCCCCACTGGAGCGGCGCCTGACCATCAACACCAATAGGCGTGAATTGCTGCCCTATAAGGTGGAATAACGGCACCATAATGCGCCACAAGAATGTGGCGCGACACGAAAATGGGGCCAGACGGCCCCATTGGTCAGGCATAACCTGACAAGCATGAAATCTTAAAGCCTTTCAGACCCCGGTGCGTTAGGCCGCATCTTTCAGATAAGCATAGATCTCATCCTTGAGCGCTGAGCGTTTTTTGCGCAGCTCAGCCTCTGCCAGTTGCTCAAGCGGCTCCACATTGGTTTCCGCCCGGTGCACGGCGCGGTTCAGCTCATGATAGGCCTCTGCCAGCTTGGCAAAATGCGCATCTGAAACCTTCAGCGCCGACATTTTTTCAACAAATTCAGGGAATTCTTCGGCCAGTTCATGTGGGGTGTGCGACATTGCGTTTCTCCTTGTTCTGTCTTGCCCCGACTCTACCCCTGGCAGGGCCGCCCCACTTTGACCCGGATCAACTTATGCTGTGGCTTTCTTAAAATAACGGCACCCGGCCCATGGCTCGTAAGATCTAGTCCCCGCATCCCAGCGAGAACAACGGCAACAAAAACGGCGCGCGGAAGCCCCACGCGCCGTGTGTTTTCATATCAGAGAGGTAGCGCTTAGCGCTGCGAGCTCTGCCAATTGGGGTTGATCCAGGGCGCGGCATTGTCCGACGGCAACGGCCCACGACCCAGCACAGCGTCTGACACTTTTTCGCCCACCATGATCGACGGCCCGTTGAGGTTGCCATTGGTGATCCGCGGGAAGACCGAGCTGTCAGCGACGCGCAAGCCCTCAACCCCGATCACCCGCGCCTGCGGGTCAACCACGGCCATCGGATCATCAGCACGCCCCATCCGGCATGTGCCACAAGGGTGATAGGCGCTTTCAGCGTGTTCGCGGATAAACCCGTTCAACTCATCATCGGTGACCAGATCCTTGCCCGGTTGGATCTCATGTTTGACGAAAGGCTTGAACGCCTCCTGGCCAAAGATCTCACGGGTAAGGCGCAGACACTGGCGGAAATCGCGCCAGTCGCTTTCTTCGCTCATGTAGTTGAAACGGATGACCGGCGCGTCCTTCGGATCGGCGGAGCGCAGGGTCACATTGCCCCGGCTTTCCGACCGCATCGGCCCGACATGCGCCTGGAACCCATGCCCCTCGGCCGCGGCCTTGCCATCGTAGCGCACCGCCAACGGCAGGAAGTGATACTGGATATCCGGGTAATCAATCCCCTCACGTGAGCGGATGAAAGCAGCACTTTCAAACTGGTTCGAGGCGCCCAGACCGGTTTTGGTAAAGAGCCACTGCGCCCCCACCATCGCTTTGCGCACCAGCGGCCAGTATTTATAGAGGGTGATCGGCTGGCTTGCCGCCATCTGGAAATAGACCTCCAGATGGTCCTGCAGGTTCTGCCCGACGCCGGGCCGGTCCGCGACCACTTCAATCCCATGCTCTGCCAGATGCTGCGCCGGGCCAATCCCCGACAGCATCAACAGCTTGGGCGAGTTTAGCGAGGACGCCGACAGGATCACCTCACGGCGGGCCGAAATCACCTCAACCTTGCCGCCGCGCTTGATCTCCACCCCGGTGGCGCGACCATTTTCGATCACCACTTTGCAGGCAAGGCCGCGGATCAGTTCACAGTTTTCACACTCCAGCGCCGGACGCAGATAGGCATTGGCCGCCGACCAACGGCGCCCTTTGTAGACGGTCTGCTCCATCGGGCCGAAGCCCTCTTGCTGTTCGCCGTTGTAATCCTGCGTGACCGGGTAGCCCGCCTGCCGTCCCGCCTCAACAAAGGCGGCGTGCAGCGGGTTGTTGCGGGGCCCCCGGGTGACATGCAGCGGGCCATCAGTGCCGCGCCAGCTGGGATCGCCGCCATGACCGCCGTCGTGCCAGCTTTCCATACGTTTGTAATAGGGCAGCACATCCGCATAGCCCCAGCCATCCGCGCCCTGATCGCGCCAGTGGTCGAAATCATGAGCATGGCCGCGCACATAGACCATCCCGTTGATGGAGGAGGATCCACCAATCACCTTGCCGCGTGGACAGACCAGTTCGCGGTTGTTCAGATGCGGCTCCGGCTCTGACATATAGCCCCAATCATAAAGGCTCATGTTCATGGGATAACTCAGCGCCGCCGGCATCTGAATAAAGGGGCCCACATCGGTGCCCCCGTGTTCGATCACAATGACCGATGCACCGGCTTCGCTCAGCCGGTAAGCCATGGCGCACCCGGCAGAGCCCGCGCCGACAATGACAAAATCCGCTTCCATTTCGCTTCTCCAGAAACAGATGTGGCCCGCCCCTGCCCCCTTAGGACGCGCCAGATCTTGAAAGATCCCCCGGCGCATCGGGGCGGGTGGGTGGGCGATGGGCCGGGGGATCTGCCCCCAACCCGCTCAAACCTCAGAATGCTGCTTCGCAGGCATCCAGACGTACAAAGACCGACTTCAGCTCGCTGTAGTGGTTGATCGCGGTTTTGGCGTTTTCACGGCCAACCCCGGACATTTTCGACCCGCCAAACGGCACTTCGACCGGCGCATCATTGTAGGAGTTGATGAAGCAGGTGCCTGCCTCAAACCCTGCAACCATGCGGTGGCCGCGCGCCAGATCGGCGGTGAAGACGCCAGCGGCCAGACCAAATTCGGTGTCATTGGCGCGTGCCAGAACCTCGTCTTCGTCGTCAAAGTCAAGCACACACATCACCGGGCCAAAGATCTCTTCGCGTGCCACAACCATATCGTCGGTCACATCGGCAAAGACGGTTGGTTCAATCCAGTAACCCTCCTGATCCAGCCGGTTGCCCCCGGCGACCAGACGCGCGCCCTCTTCTTTGCCTTTGGCGATATAGCCTTCGACGATCGCCAGCTGCGCGGCTGAAACCATGGGGCCGAAGTTCACGCTCTCATCAAGCGGATCGCCCATTTTGGCGCCCTGCAGACGTTCGGCCAGACGGTTCAAAAACGCCTCTTTGATGCCTTTCTGAACAAAGACACGGGTGCCGTTTGAACAGACCTGGCCGGTGGAATAGAAGTTCGCGTTGATCGCGCCGCTGACCGCGCTGTCGAGGTCGGCGTCATCAAAGACCACCAGCGGGGATTTGCCGCCCAATTCCATGGTGACATGTTTCATGCCCTCGGCCGCCGCCGCATAGACCTTGCGCCCGGTCGGCACTGATCCGGTCAGCGAGACCTTGTTCACCCGCGGATCCGTCACCAGTGGCGCGCCCACTTTGCCGGTGCCCTGCACCACGTTGTAAAGGCCAGCGGGCAGACCGGCCTCATGCAGGATTTCCGCCACTTTCAGCGCCGACAAGGGTGTGGTTTCCGACGGCTTGAAGATCATCGCATTGCCACAGGCCAGCGCCGGTGCGCCTTTCCAGCAGGCGATCTGCGTCGGGTAGTTCCAGGCACCAATGCCCACACAAAGGCCCAGCGCCTCACGCATGGTATAGGCGAAGTTGCCGTCGCCTAGCGCGATGTGTTCGCCGGTCAGGCTGCCTGCAAGACCACCAAAATATTCCAGTGCATCGGCGCCCGAGGTGGCATCTGCCACCAGCGTTTCCTGCAACGGCTTGCCGGTGTCATGGGTTTCCAGAACCGAAAGCTCATGATTGCGCTCGCGGATGATATCGGCGGCGCGGCGCAGAATGCGGCCGCGTTCGGTGCCCGACATCGCTGCCCAGGCCTGTTGCGCCGCCAGCGCGCTGGTGATCGCCTCTTCGATCACCGCTTCGGTGGCTTCATGCACCTTGGCAATCACCTCACCTGTGGCGGGGTAGATCACGTCAATCACCGCCCCTGTGGTATCTTCAACGTAACGGCCATTGATGAAATGGCTGCCTTCTGGCTGGTATTTGTAACTCATTGCGTTCCCTTTCGGAAATGTCCCTGCCGCGCATGGCGCGGGTCAGGCCTGTTCATCTTGATCTTTGGTCCTGTGCCCGTTCGGGCGGCCCTGGGGGCGGTCAGAGGGGCAATCCGGGCCGTTACCCCTGATGCGCCGCCACCTCATGGGCAAAACTCTGCATCACCAGTTCCACGGCGGCGCCCTGCGCAATCTCACCGCGGCCCAGCGACTGTTTCAGATAGGCGCCGTCGACCAGCGCCGCGATCCGTTCAGCCACCTCTGGCGCGGCCGGTCCAACCAGCGGGCGCAGCGCAAACCTGAGATTTGAGCGCAGCCGCATCTGGTAGACGTTCAGCAACCGCCTCGCCTCGTCTGACACCTGGGCCAGAACGTAGAAATTCAACCAGGCCGCCACCACTTCGCTGCGGAAATTGGTCTGGCTGAAGCTGGATTTCACAATCGCCTCAACACGTTCCAGCGGCGTCGCCGCCATGCCGATCGCGCCACGCACCTCAGCCGCGTAGACCGCCAGCGTGTGCCGCATCGCTGCAAGAAAGATCTGCTCTTTGCCACCAAAGTAATGATGCGCCAAAGCCGAGGACATCCCTGCCCTCTTGGCAATCTGGCTCACGGTCACATCCAATGTGCCCGTTTCACCGATCTCGGCAATCGTCGCTTTTACAAGCGCAGCCCGCCGTATAGGCTCCATTCCAAGCTTCGGCATCGGATACTCGTAGAATAATTCTTGCCAGGCTAAGCTAATTTGTTTTTTATTGACTCGTCAATCAAGAAAAAACACGACAACACTCAGGGAGGTCATGATGACCCTTAAGACAACTCTTTCCGCGCTGGCCCTTGTGGCAGCCACACCTGCCTTGGCCGATTGCGGCAAGGTTACCTTCTCTGATGTGGGCTGGACCGACATCACCGCCACCACCGCCGCAACCACCGTTGTGCTGGAAGCGCTGGGATATGAGACCGACATCAAGGTTCTGTCGGTGCCTGTGACCTACACCTCGATGGCCAATGGCGACGTTGACGTCTTCCTTGGCAACTGGATGCCCACCATGATCGGTGACATCGCCCCCTATTATGAGGCCGGCACCGTTGAGATTGTGCGCGCCAACCTGGAAGGCGCCAAATACACCCTCGCCGTGAACAAAGCCGCCGCCGATCTGGGCATCAAGGACTTTGCCGACATCAACGCCCAGCGTGACGCGCTGGACGGCAAGATCTTCGGCATTGAGCCGGGCAATGACGGCAACCGCCTGATCATGGAAATGATCGACAGCGACGCCTTTGGCCTGAAGGGTTTTGAGGTTGTTGAAAGCTCCGAACAGGGCATGCTGGCCCAGGTCGCCCGCGCCGTGCGCAAAGAAGACCCGATCGTCTTCCTCGGCTGGGAACCCCACCCGATGAACGCCAACTTTGAAATGTCCTACCTGACCGGTGGCGATGCGTTCTTTGGCCCGAACCTGGGCGGTGCCATCGTGAACACCAACGTGCGTCAGGGCTACATCAGCGAATGTGCCAACGTTGGTAAGATGCTGGAAAACCTTGAGTTTTCGCTGGCGATGGAAAACGAAATCATGGGTGCGATCCTGGATGACGGTGAAGAACCTGCAAAAGCGGCCGGCGCCTGGCTGAAAGACAACCCCGATGCCTTCATGGGCTGGCTGGATGGCGTGACCACCAAAGACGGTGGCGATGCTGTTGCCGCCGTCAAGGCCTCGCTGGGCATGTAAGCCAATACCGAACGCGCCAGACCATCCCGTCTGGCGCGTTTGTCTTTGCAATTGCCGCAAGCATGCGCAGCCAAGACCGATTCCTGTGAAACAGTCACAGTTAGACTGGCACCATTATTCTGGCACTATCACTCTGGGTGTCACACAGGATGTCACACAGGGCACGACCACATCACGTTTAGGGGGCCAAATGAACTGGCTTGAAGAAAGTAAGATCCCGGTTGGTAAGTGGATCGCAACAGGGTTTGACTGGCTCACCGATACGTTCGGCGATCTGTTCGACACGATTGATGACCTGCTGAGCAACGGCATCGACGGGTTCTTGTGGCTTTTGCAGGCCCCGCCCGCTCTGGTGATCGTGGCGCTGTTTGCCGCCCTGACCTATTACCTGCAGCGCAGCTGGCCGCGGGTGGTGCTGGTCACCCTGTGTTTCCTTTACGTGCTGAACCAGGGCTATTGGGAAGAAACCACCGAAAGCCTGACGCTGATCTTCTTTGCGGTGCTGTTCTGTATGGGGGTTGGCGTGCCGATCGGCATCTACGCCGCCCACCGGCCGCGGTTTTACAAAACCATCCTTCCGGTTCTGGACATGATGCAGACCATCCCGACCTTCGTCTATCTGATCCCGATGATCGTGCTGTTTGGCATCGGCATGGTGCCTGGCCTTGTGGCGACCTTCATCTTTGTGCTGCCGGCCCCGATCCGGCTGACCCAGCTGGGTGTCTCGCAGGTGCCCACCGCCCTGACCGAAGCGGGTCAGGCCTTTGGCGCCACCAAATTTCAAACCCTGTGGAAGATTGAGCTGCCCTCAGCCTTCCCGCAGATCATGACCGGGTTGAACCAGACCATCATGCTGTCGCTTTCAATGGTGGTGATCGCTGCCCTGGTGGGCGCGGATGGCCTTGGGGTGCCGGTGGTGCGGGCGCTGAACACGGTGAACGCCTCACTGGGGTTTGAAAGCGGGCTGGTGATTGTGGCGGTGGCCATTGCCCTTGACCGAATGCTGCGGGTGGAGCGCTGATATGACTGCTGTTGTTTTTGATAACGTCTCCATCGTCTTTGGCGACAATCCCGAACAGGCCCTGCCGCTGATGGACCAGGGCCAAAGCCGCTCGGAAATTCAGGCCAGCACCGGTCAGGTGCTGGGGGTGCACAATTGTTCACTCACCGTCGACAAGGGCGAAATCCTTGTTCTCATGGGGCTTTCCGGCTCCGGCAAGTCGACCTTGCTGCGTGCCGTCAACGGGTTGAACCCGGTGGCGCGCGGCAGTGTTTCGGTGGCCACCGACCATGGGTTGGTGAATATCACCGAAACGGATGAAAAGACCCTGCGCAACGTGCGCCAGCACGATGTTGCGATGGTTTTCCAGCAATTTGGCCTGCTGCCCTGGCGCACAGTGCGTGAAAACGTCTGGCTGGGGCTGGAACTTGCCGGCATGTCCAAGGCCGAGCGGCAGGAAAAAACCGATGAGCAATTGGCGCTGGTTGGCCTGTCCGATTGGGGCGACCGCAAAGTCTCTGACCTTTCGGGCGGGATGCAGCAACGTGTGGGCCTGGCCCGCGCCTTTGCCACCGACGCGCCGATCCTGCTGATGGATGAGCCGTTTTCAGCCCTTGATCCGCTGATCCGCACCCGGTTGCAGGATGAGCTGCTGGAGCTGCAGGAAAAACTGCACCGCACCATCATTTTCGTCAGTCACGATCTTGATGAAGCGTTCAAGATCGGCAACCGCATCGCCATCATGGAGGGCGGCCGCATTGTGCAATGTGGCACCCCGCAGCAGATCTTCACCGATCCGGCAACCGAATATGTCGCCGATTTCGTCGCCCATATGAACCCGCTGGGCGTTCTTTGCGCCCGTGACGTCATGGAACCCGCCAGCGGCACCCACAGCGTGGCCCTGCCGCCCGAAAGCGACATTCGTGATGTCATGGCACAGGCCCAAAACGGACCTGTAGCCGTGGTTGAAAATGGCGAGATCATCGGCCAGATCACCGCCCAAGCTGTTCTGGAAAAGCTGCTGGACCCGCGCGGCACCTGAGCCAACACAGCAGCTATTCTTAAGACAAGTTTCAGAGGCCCGCCCGCGGCCTCTGAACGGCGCCTCAGACTCAGCTTAACTGCAAAAGGTTAAAGTTTGGTTGCCGGCGATGGTGGGGTCAGCCGCCGTTTCAATACAGCCTCGCGCCAGGTGATGAATGTGACCGCGCCTAGGATCACCAAACCGCCAATTATCACCCAGATATCAAGACCTTCGTCGAAGACAAAATAGCCCAGAAGCACCGCCCAAAGCAGTTGCAAAAAGGTGACCGGCTGGGTCACAGTCACCGGCGCAGCCGCAAAGGCCAGCGTCATTGTGTAATGGGCCGCCGTCGCCGCAGAGGCCACAACGAACAGCACGCCAAGACTATAAAGATCCGGTCGCACCCAATTTGCCAGCGCCACCGGCGCAAGCCCGATAGCCACAGTGATCGACAGCATTGTGACAACCAGCGACGGGTTTACCACATCACTTAGGCGTTTCGCCATCAGATAAGACGCCCCGAAGGCCAGTGCGGCGAATATCATCGCCCAATGGCCCGGGCTGACCTCACGCACCCCAGGCCGCAAAATGATCAGCGCACCAATCAGCGCCCCTGCAACGGCCAGCAAGCGACGCAGATGCAAGCGTTCGCCCAGAAACAAAGCCGCGCCGAGGGTGACATAGATCGGCGACAGGTAATTCATCGCGGTGACATCGGCGATAGGGATCCGCGCCATGGCGTAAAACCACAGAGAGACGCCAAAGGAATGTGCCAGGCCGCGCCAGACAAACAGCCGCCAAGTGGCGGCATTGATCTCCGACAACTGACTGCGCACCAGCACCGGCACAACAAAGATAAGCCCCAAAACATAACGCAAAAAGGAGGCTTGGGCGGCAGGCAATGTTGTCCCCAACAGCTTCACCAGCGCAGTCACGCAGACAAAAAGCAGCCCTGTCACCACCATCCAGCCGATGGCTGCGCTCACCCTATTGTCTGCCCTGTCATTCATGCACGCATGAAGACATGGGTTCGGCGGAACCACAAGCCATATCCCTTGCGCAAAGCAATTGCTGGCTTGGTCAGAGCAACAGGCTCACCGCAATGAGCCACATCACACACCCGATGGCAAAATCCAGTATCTGCCACGCGACAGGCCGCTCAAAGATCGGTGCAAGCAAACGCGCGCCGTAGCCAAGCGCAAAGAAGAAGCAAAAGCTTGCGGTTACCGCCCCGACACCGAAGGCGACGCGATCGTCATATTGCGCCGCGATCGAGCCCAACAGCACCACCGTGTCCAGATAGACATGCGGATTGGCCCAGGTGAAGACCAGGCAGGTCGTCAGCGCGATCCAGAGGTTGCCAGCGCTGCTATCGCCCCCTTGCATGTTGCCTTGCCCCCTCCAGGCAGAAAGAAAAGCCTTTGCCCCATAAAACAGTAGAAACGCTGCGCCACCAAACCGCATCACGCCCTCCAGCCAAGGCAGCCGTTCAACCAACACACCAAACCCAGCGACACCAGCAGCGATAAGGACAGCGTCACTGATCGCGCAGACCAGCACGATCGGCAGCACATGCTGCCGCCGAATACCCTGACGCAGCACAAACGCATTTTGAGCCCCGATCGCCACAATCAGGGACAGCCCCAGTCCAAAGCCCGCAAACATCGCCGTCATAGGTCACCTCATAAGTCTTAAATTTTGACTAACGCCGCGGGGTCGGTTAGTCGATTTAAAGTTTTTCTATTTAGATTAGGGATTCTTATGCTGGATTATACCCAACTTGAAACACTCGCCGCCGTTTTGCGTCTTGGCAGTTTCGATCTGGCCGCGGCGCAGTTGAACATTACCCAGTCTGCGGTGTCTCAACGTATTCGCCAACTGGAAGAACATGTTGGCGCGCCCCTGGTGCAACGGGGCAGCCCTTGCACCGGGACAGAAATCGGCAACCGCCTGGCCCGGCACCTACAGGAGGTCGCATTGCTGGAAGCCCGGGTCACGGGCAAAGCAGCGGGGCCAGCCGCCAGGATGCGCATTGCGGTCAATGCCGACAGCCTGGCCACTTGGGTTCTAGAAGCATTGGCCCAGGTTCCAGACCACCTCTACGATGTGGTGGTGGATGACCAGGATCACTCCGCCGAATGGCTGAAACGAGGTGAAGTGAGCGCTGCAATCACGTCGGTCGCCAATCCGCCCCGCGGATGTGAGTCCATTCCATTGGGTGCGATGCGTTATGTGGCCTCAGCCAGCCCAAAATACGTTCAGAAACACTTCCAAAATGGTGTGGATAAGTCGAGCATTGAGTCGGCTCCATTCTTAGTTTTCAACAGAAAAGATAAGCTTCAAAGCACTTGGATTAAACAAAATTTTGGAATTATCCACAGCACATACTTCCATCAAATTCCATCCACACAAGGGTTCGTCGAAGCCGCCCGGCTGGGTCTGGGCTGGGGCATGAACCCACATGGTCTTGTGGATAATTATTTGGCCTCAGGCGAGCTTGTTCGGCTAGTTGCCGGCAGCGATTTGCATGTGTCACTCTTTTGGCAGCACTCACGCCTGTTTTCGGACATGCTGTCGCCGTTGACTGATGCCATCAGGGCTGTCGCAAAGGAGAACTTGGAAAATGTGGATAAATTGGTGATTATATAATAATATGAATTAAATAGATAAAAATCAAAAACCCACAAACTTATCCACATACAAATGTGGATAAGCTTAACCCGCCCAGTAAGTCCTCAGATTTATCTACATGCCAAAAGTTATCCACATTTTATCCACAGGCATTACCCGGGACAACTAATTGACATGTCTAGATCGAGGTCCAGTTACTCTTGGCGCGAAGGTTGCAGGGTTCTGCCCCCTTCATTAACTGCGGCAATTCCTTGCCATCCGTCATCGCAAGCCGGTTCACGGCACGTTTCAAACGCGCAAACACCGCTCAATCGCAGATGTCATGTTTGGACAAGCCTGCGGACCTTAGAGCAAAGATTGGGTCCGGAAATGAGTCATTTTGGCTAGCGGTCGCACTAGACCGCTAGCCGCGTACGCGTCACGGAAGCCTCTTTCCCTACGCCAAACGGAAAAAGGCGGCGCAAATGCACCGCCTTTCTTTCAATGTCTGAAGCTGAGCGCGCTTAGAGCTGCGCCATAACCTCATCCGAGGCTTCGAAGTTTGTGGTTACACGCTGAACGTCATCATCGTCCTCCAGCGCATCCACCAGCTTCATCAGCTTCTGCATGCCTTCGAGATCCAATTCGGTGGTGGTGGTGGGTTTCCAAACCAGTTTGGTCGATTCAGATTCCCCTAGCTCTGCCTCCAAAGCGCCGGACACTTCGTGCAGATCACTGTCTGCACAGTAAATCAGGTGGCCCTCTTCCGAGCTTTCCACATCCTCAGCGCCCGCCTCGATCGCGGCCATCATCACGGTGTCCGCATCGCCTGCGTCGGCGGTGTAGGTCACTTCGCCTTTACGGTCGAACATGAAGCCAACGGAGCCGGTTTCGCCAAGGTTGCCGCCGTTTTTGGTGAAGGTGGAGCGTACGGTGGAGGCGGTGCGGTTCCGGTTGTCGGTCATCGCTTCCACGATCACGGCCACGCCGTTCGGGCCATAGCCTTCGTAGCGGATTTCTTCGTAATCGTCGCCTTCACCCGCCGCCGATTTCTTGATCGCGCGTTCAATCACGTCCTTGGGGACGGACTGGCTCTTGGCTTCTTTTACGGCCAGGCGCAGGCGCGGGTTCTTTTCCGGATCAGGGTCGCCCATTTTTGCGGCGACGGTGATTTCTTTCGACAGCTTTGAAAACAGCTTGGACCGCGCGGCGTCCTGGCGGCCTTTGCGGTGCTGAATGTTTGCCCATTTTGAGTGGCCAGCCATGGCACCCTCCGTTCGTATTGTCCTGTTTGGACCGATCTATAAAGGAGCGGCGCAGGGGGCTGCAAGCCTGCCACCGCTTCAATCCCGGCGAAAGCGTGCTCAGAACACCTTATTTTCCTGAATATTGCGGCAGGGTCACGTCAGAGCGGCCAAATCACCGGGATCAACGCCGAGGCCAGGAGCCCCATCGTGAGGTTGAGCGGCACGCCAACCCGCAGGAAATCGGTGAATTTATAGCCGCCGGGGCCGTAAACCAGCATATTTGTCTGATAGCCGATGGGCGTGGCAAAGCTGCAGGATGCCGCGACCATCACGGCAATCACCAGCGGGCGCGGGTCGATGCCCATGGCGCCGGCCAGGCCAATGGCGATCGGGGTGACCACAACGGCAACTGCGTTGTTTGACACCATTTCGGTTAACACCGAAGTCAAAAGGTAAATGGCCCAGACAATCAGGAAGGGCGGCAATTGGCCCAGCCAGGGTGCGATCGCATCGACAATTAAGGCAACAGCGCCAGTATGTTGCAGGGAGGCACCGATGGCCAGCATGGCAAAGATAAGGGCCAGCAGACGCCCCTCAATAAAGGTAAACGCCTCCTCGCTGTCGATGCAGCGGCTGACTAGCACCAGCGCCACGCCAATGACCGACAGGTGGAACAGCGGTGCGACGCCCAGTGCGGCAAGCCCAACGATTGCAAGCAATGTGGCCACCGCCAGCGGGGCATGCCCACGACGGTAGGCTTTGACGGATGGCTGTGTGACATCAACCATATCCATATCAGAGGCCAGGCGCTGCACATCTTCGGGCGCGCCTTCTAGCAGCAGCGTGTCGCCGACACGCACCACCTGTTCATCCAACTGGCCGCTGATGTTCTGGTTCCGCCGGTGCAGCGCCAGCGGATAAACACCATAGCGGCGACGCAGACGCATGGAGCCCAGCGCGCGGCCCACCATTTTGCAGCCCGGCGTGATCAGCACCTCCACCGTTGAGGTTTCTACGGCCCCAACCTGATCCAATCGTTTCAGACTTTTGTTGCGCTGCAGGCTCAGCAACTCGGTCATTTGGGTTCGCAGCACCACGCGGTCGCCAACCTGCAGCACCACATCTTTCATATTCCGCCGCAGCGATCGGTCCCCGCGCACCACGTCAATCAGGCGCACCCCTTCGCGTTTGAACAGCTGCACCCCGGCAACTTCACGGCCTATCAGGTTGGATTCAGGGGGGATCACGGCCTCGGTAAAGAACTTCATTTTAGAGCGATCGGACAGCATCGAGGCCATCGTCGTCCGCTCCGGCAACATCTTGCGACCGAAGAAATACAGGTAGGTCATCCCCCAGGCGACCAGCACCACGGCCAGTGGCGTGATCTCAAAAATCCCAAACCCTTCAAGGCCTTGACTGCGCGCCACCCCATCCACCAACAGGTTGGTTGAGGTGCCGATCAGGGTCAATGTCCCCCCAATGATCGCGCCGTAGCTGAGCGGGATCAGCATTTTCGAGGCGGAAACCCCCATGGTCCGGCCCAGCTGCACAAACACCGGGATCATCACCACCACAACCGGCGTATTGTTCATGATGGCCGAGGCCAGAACCACAAAGGCCATCAAAACCACAATGGCCAGTTTCGGGTTCGTGCGGCCGGCCCGATCCGCCAGGTTGGTAAAGGCCGCCAGGGCGCCAGTGCGCACCAAGGCCCCCATCACGATGAACATCGTCGCGATGGTCCAAGGTGCGGGGTTTGACAAAACGTCCAGCGCCGTCTCATAGGGCAGTAGCCCCAGCGCCAGTAACACCGCAACGCCGAAAATGGCCACAACTTCGGTGGGGAATATCTCTTTGATAAACAGGGCAAACATGCCCAGCACCACGCAGAGGCTCAACACCGCCTGGCCGGTCTGCGACAGCTCCATCAACGCCATATACTTCGCCCGAACTTAGGTCATTCCCCGTTAGTGTGGCGCAGGGGCGCAGCGGCAACAAGAGGGATCTGCCTTCGCGGCTGCACGAAGAAGACCCCCAGTAACATCAATGCCATAGCCCCCCAGAACGAGCTGGCGTAGTTTTCCCCGAGGATCGCCATGGCCCAGAAGATGCCAAAGCCGGTCACCAGATAGGCCACCTGAGAGGCAAAAACCGCCCCCGCCCGCCCCACAAGCCAGACATAGCCAGTGTAAACAAGCGCATGGATCATCGCCGAGGCCACCAGCGCCAGATCGGGCAGCGCATAAGGCGGCGCAGGGCTGATCCACTGTCCTGTCACAATCGCCAAAGGCAAAGCAATCACCACCCCGAGCAGAGAGGCGAGGAACAGCAATTCAACCGGCGACAGATCACCGGTGCCCCATTTTGCGACGCCATTGCCCTCCAACCCGTAGCAGATCGGGGCAATCACAGCCAAAGGCAACAAGGCCAACATCGCCGCATCTGGCAATGCCTCACCAGGCAGGACCAGCAGGGCCACAGCCAGGGCGCCAAGGCTCAGGCCCAGAAACTTGCGCGCGCTAAACTGTTCGTTGCCCATGACCAGCGCCAAAGGAAAGGCACAAATCGGCACCAGCGATAGCAGCAACGCCAATATCCCAGCTGGTAGGTTCATTGCCGCTCGATAGCTGGCCGCGTTGGGCACGATCGTCCCGATCACCGCAACAAACAGTCCCATGCGCAATTGCGCCCGCCCCAGTTTTGGCCAGCTGCCACGCACCCAACATATGACGCCGAGGATCAGTGACGTGATCACCAACTGCCAAAATATCAAACCAAATGGCGCATAGCCGCCGCCGACGGCGATCTTTGCCAGAACCGAGTTCAGGCCCCATCCTGCGCCAAGAACCGCTAAGAAAAGGTAAAGACCGAGGGGATTTTTCACGTGTCAGCTCATCTTGTGGTTAAACGGAGTCAGGACCCGCTTGTTCCAGCCGCCCGCCCTGGCGCACCATCTTAACCACAGTCGCCTTACCGGTGCGATCGTCCGTTTCAACATAAACACCTGACAACGTTGCCTCCCCCAGGGCGGGGGTGAAGCGGGACTTGGGCATGCCGGTCACAAAACGGCGCATCGGTTCGGCCTTTTCCATACCGATGACGCTGTTGTAGTCGCCGCACATTCCCGCATCCGTCAGGTAGGCCGTGCCGCCGGGCAAAATCTGCGCATCGCCGGTGGGCACATGGGTGTGGGTTCCCACAACAACGCTGGCGCGCCCGTCGCAGTAATGCCCCATACCCATCTTTTCGCTGGTCGCCTCACAGTGCACGTCCACCAGCGCGGCCTGAACGGCGCCGCCCAGAACATGCTGACGCAGCACCGCATCCACCGCCGAAAACGGATCGTCAAACGCCCGTTTCATAAAGACATTTCCCAGAACCTGGGTCACAAGGATCTTGCGCCCACGGCGGTCAGAAAACACCCGATGCCCCCGTCCCGGTGCGCCCTTGGCGAAGTTCAGCGGCCGCAGGATGCGCGGTTCACGTTCGATGAACTGCAACATGTCCTTTTGGTCAAAGGCGTGATCGCCAAGGGTCACGCAATCCGCCCCGGCATCCAACAGAACCTTTGCGTGCTCTGCCGACAAGCCCATTCCGTTGCTGGCGTTTTCGCCGTTCACCACAACAAAGTCCAACCGCCACGCGTCGCGCAGTTTCGGCAGGGTTTCGACCACAGCGCGCCGCCCCGCACGCCCCATTACATCGCCTAAGAACAATACTTTCATGCCCTCTGCCTAGGCGGCAGCGGGTGATGTGGCAAGGGGCACATGCCCGTTTCGATCATGAATAGGGCAAAATTCCTAACAGTTCGTTACGCACATTAGGCAGCGGCAAAAGAATACGTCGCATCATAGCTGACAGGAAACGCGACAGAACGCGCGATAAAACATACTTCATGAATGCGCCCATGCAGCGCGTCAGCGACGGCAGGGTCGCTACCCGGCGCGAGCGTAATCTTTGGCCGCAGGGTGGCAGACAGGAACCGCCCTGCCCCGTTTGGCGCTGTTTCCCCCCGACCGATCGGCGCGTCCTGATAGCCGGTGACCACAACCTCTGCCTCTGACGCGAGGTGCAGATACCACAACATGTGGCAGGCCGAGAGCGCCGAAAGCAGCATATCTTCGGGGTTGTGAAGCGTCGGATCCCCCCCAAGCATCGGATCGTTAGAACAGTGAATGACCGGCTTGCCCGGGGTTTGGACCTGCCAGGTCCGTTCATAGGCGCGGTAGCTTTCCGTCCCCCGGCCCGTGTTGCCCGTCCAAAGGATCTGGGCGGTAAAGTCGTGCTCTTTCGTGGACAAATTCGGCATCGGGTCCTCTGGAAGTTTTCGAATCTAGAATGTATACATGTATACATTATGTGAGGAGCAATGCCAAATGCAGGCACAACACATTGCTGATCAATTAAAATCCGCCCTTCTGCGGGGTGAGTTCGCGCCGGGCGCAAAGCTAAAGCAGGAGGTTCTGGCAAGTCGCTTTGGCGCAAGCCGGATCCCGGTACGGGATGCCTTTGCCTTACTGGCGCAGATGGGCTTGATCACCCTAGTCCCCAACAAAGGGGCGCATGTGATCTCAATGAGCCGGAGCGATCTGCGGGAAGCGATTGATTTACGGGTGATGCTTGAAACGGATGCCTTGCGGCGCGCTGTTGGCAATTTTTCCCAATCACAGTTAGCGCATCTGGAGCAGGTACAAAAACATTCGGACATTGACGCCCATGGGCCCAATTGGGCCGAAGGGGATCGGACGTTTCATGCCGCCCTTTATGCCCCCAGCGGTCGCCCCCGGCAGATCGCCATCATCGATCAGCTGCGCATCGCCTGTCAGATCCAAATCGCCGCCTATGGCGCATTGCCCAGCCGGACTGAGGATTGGCTGGAAGATCATAGACTTATGGTCGAAGCTGTCGCAGCTGGTGGCAGTGAAACCGCCGTTACCCATCTGGAACGCCACCTGCGGGAGGCCGAGGCCCATTTGCTGGATGTGATGCCGCCAGATGCTTAAAAGCTGAGGATTTCCGCCTCGGTCACGATCATGTCCAGGGGTTGATCAGTGGGTTCCAACGGCAGCTCCGCCGCCTCCTGCGCGCCATAGGCAAACCCAATGGCCAGACAGCCCCCGCGTTGCCGCAGACCCTCCAGCGTGCGATCATAAAAGCCGCCGCCATAGCCCAGACGATTACCGGCCCGGTCAAAGGCAACCAGCGGGACGATCAGGATTTCCGGGTCAAAATAGTCATCCTTTTCAGGCACCTGCGCCCCAAACGGACCTTCGCGAAGCGGTCCATCCGGCGACCATCGCGAAAACTTCAACGGCTGCGCTTCACCTTGGATCACGGGCACACCGACAGGCCCGTGCGCGCTGGCCTCCTCCATCGCGGGCAGCGGGGAGATCTCCGTTCGGATCGGCATATAGCCCGCGAGTGGCACGCCGCGATAGCCCGCCAGAACCTCACTCAACAAGCCGGCGCGCCCAACCAGCCCAGCCTGATGTGCTGCTTTGCGTCGGGCAAAAGCAGCCTTGCGGGCCTGCGCCTTAATCTCAGCCAGATCGTTCATAGCAACACCCGTGCAGCAAGTCCCAAAAAGGCAAGAAACCCAACAACATCCGTCACCGTAGTCACAAAGGGACCAGAGGCAAGCGCCGGGTCAACGTTCAGCCGTTCCAGCCCCATCGGGATCAGAATGCCCCCCAGCGCCGCCGCCACATGGGTGCCCAGCATCGCCAATCCGATCACCAGCGCCAGCATCGGCACGCCAAACCACAACACCGCAATGCCCGCCATGATCGCCCCAAACAGTGCGCCATTGATCACCCCGACCGAGACTTCCCGCAGCATCACCCGCATGGCGTTCTGCGCAGTCAGATCGCGGGTGGCCAGCGCGCGCACCGTCACCGTCATGGTCTGGGTGCCGGCATTGCCCCCCATTGAGGCCACGATGGGCATCAAAACGGCCAAAGCCACCATCTGATCAATCGTGGCTGAGAACATATCGATGACCAGCGAGGCCAGGATAGCCGTCAATAGATTCACCCCCAGCCAGACCGCCCGGCCACGCGCCGCGGCAAGGATGCTGTCAGACAAGCTGGCCTCATCCGCGACCCCGGCGAGGCGCAGGATGTCCTCTTCGTGTTCCTCATCGAGCACCGCCATCGCGTCATCGATGGTGATGACGCCAACCAGGCGGTCATTTTCATCCACAACAGGCGCTGAAATCAGGTGATATTGGTTGAAGGCATAGGCCACGTCGCCCTCATCTTGGGTGACGGGAATGACCTCAAACACCTCTTCCACTATGTCTTGCAATTGCACATCGCGGCGCGATGACATGATCTTGCCCAGGGTCACATTGCCCTTTGGATGCATACGCGGGTCCACCAGGATCACATGGTAGAACTGTTCCGGTAACTCTTTGGCAGAGCGTAGAAAATCAATCGCCTGCCCAACCGTCCAATGTTCTGGTGCGGCCACGGTTTCGCGCTGCATCAAACGCCCGGCCGAATGCTCCGGGTAGCTGAGCGCCTGCTCCACCGCGACGCGGTCGGCATCCTCCAGCACCTCAAGAATGGCCTCTTGCTGCGGCTCATCCAGATCCTCAACCAGATCCACCACATCGTCGGTTTCCAGATCCCGCACCGCTTCGGCCAGAACATCCGGCTGCAGCACCGCAATGATCTCTTCGCGCAGCCCCTCATCCAGTTCGGACAGGATGTCCCCGTCAAACTCCTGGCCGTAAAGCTGTACCAGACGGCGCCGGTCATGGGCATTCAGCTGCTCCAAAAGGTCTGCAATATCAGCAGGATGCAGCGGTTCCATCAGGGTCAGCAGTTGCTGCTGATCACCACGATCTACGGTGTGCAGGATCGTCGCCACATCACGGCGCGACAGTTCATAATCGCCTTCGGTGGTACCATCCGGATTGCGTTGCGGCGCAATCGAGGTGTCAGCGCGGTCCAAGAGGTCGATCTGATCGTGGTCTTTGCGCATCTCTGCCTCCGCTCTCGCCTTCATCCCTCTTAACGGAGGCAAGCCAGCACACGCAACGGGCCAGCGGCAGATTGCGGTCGAAAAACGCCCCTGCCCCACCGGGCCGCGTGATTTACCTTCATCGACTGACTGCTTAGATTACCCTTGCGCCAGCTTTCGGCGCCGCCGCCAAAGGAATTCCGCGATGCAAAACGCCACCAGTGCCAACACCGACAGCCTGCTCACCGGTCAGGTGCTGCACTTTGACGGCAATCCCTTTGAGCAGGGGCAGCAGGCGGCCAAGGTTGAACGCCGCGGCGCGGTTCTGATCCGGGATGGCAAGATTTTGGACAGTGGGGCAACGGAGCGTCTGGTTGCCGAATATCCAACCGCCCAGCGGGTGGATTATGGCGATCACCTGATCCTGCCCGGTTTTGTTGATGCCCATGTGCATTACCCGCAAACGGGCATCATCGCCAGCTGGGGCAAGCGGCTGATAGACTGGCTGAACAGCTACACCTTCCCGGAAGAGATGCGTTTCGCTGACCGCAGCTATGCCGATGAAATTGCAGAAAGATATCTAGATCTGACGCTGTCCCATGGCACCACCACCATGGCAAGCTACTGCACCATTCATCCCGAAAGCGTGGATGCGTTTTTCACCGCAGCGCAACAGCGCGGGCAGCGGGTGATTGCGGGCAAAACCTGTATGGATCGTGACACGGCGCCGGCCGGTCTGCGCGATACCGCGCAATCCGCATATGACGACAGCAAAGCCCTGCTGGACCGGTGGCACGGCGTGGACCGGCTGAGCTATGCGATCACGCCACGATTTTCACCGACCTCAACGCCGGAACAACTGCGAGCGCTGGGGGCGCTTTGGGGGGAACACCCTGAGGTGCTGATGCAGACCCATCTGAGTGAGCAAGTGGATGAGATTGAATGGGTGAAATCGCTCTACCCCGGCGCGCGCGACTATCTGGACACCTATGAGGCTTACGGGTTGCTGCGCCCTGGTGGGCTTTTTGGTCACGCGATCCATCTGGAACCACGCGAACGTGATCGCCTGCGCGAGGTGGAGGCGGCACTGATCCATTGCCCCACCTCAAACACCTTCATCGGCTCGGGGTTGTTTGACATGGACGGCCTCAGCCGCGCCGGCCATCGCATAGGGTTGGCAACGGATACCGGCGGCGGTTCCAGTTTCTCTATGCTGCGCACCATGGCATCAGCCTATGAGGTAGCGCAGCTACGGCACCGCCCGCTGCATGCGGCAGAGTTGCTCTACCTGGCCACAGCCGGCTCTGCACATGCGCTGCGGATGGGTGACAAAATCGGCAATATCACCCCCGGGATGGAGGCTGACCTGGTGGTTCTAGACCTCGCCTCAACACCCGATATTGCCCAGCGCGCCAGCCAAGCCGATGACATCTGGGAGGCGGTATTTCCAACGCTGATGATGGGCGATGATCGCGCCATCCACAGCGTTTGGATCAACGGCTCTTGCCGCAAGGCCGTTGACTAACAACGGAAAAATGCACCCTTAAGTCTTCGGCAAGGCCCCGCCGGAGTTACACGGCGCGGCCTCAATTGGATCACACGCAGGGGCCTGCAAGCACCAAAACCCAGGTGTTGCCGCTGCGCCCTAGGCCGTAGCGCGAGTAGGAACCGTTCAACATGTTGCGCTGGTGAGCAGACGACTGCATCCAGGCACTAAAGACCGCCGCATTGCTGGTCTGACCCTGCGCAATATTTTCCGCATTGGCAGACCGACAGCCCCCCGCCGCCCGCATCCGACTGGTTGGATTGCCGCCACCCTTTGACTGGTGCGAGAAATAGCCCCGCGACACCATATCGTTTGCATGCGCTTGCGCTGCCGCCTTCAGCGCGCTGTCTTCGCTTAGCAAGGACAGGCCGCGGCTGCCCCGTTCCGCGGTCAGCATGCCGCCAAAACCACTGCTGGCCACGGTTGGAGAGGCCGTTGCCGAGGGCGCCCCGCCGGTTGAAACACAGGCCGACAGCCCCGTGGCCAACGCCACCACGGCCCCCAGAATCAATCCGCGCGAAATCCTCTTATTCTTATCCTGCTGCATCTTAATATTTCCCTAAAAGCCAAGAAAAACCCGCCGCAAGCGACAAAAAAAGGCTACCCCGTCGCCGGGGCAGCCTGCAATCATTTTAGCGTTGATAGGATCAGACGCAGGGGCCGGCCAGCACCATCACGTAGTAGCCGCCATATTCGCCCATTCCATAACGGGTGTATTTCTTGCCCATCATGTTTTTGTAGTGCCCGGGTGAGCCCATCCAGGCCCAGAACACCTTCATGTCGTCGTTCCATTTCATCGCGATATTTTCGCTGACCGACGCGCGGCAACCGCCCGCCTCGTTCACCCGCGTGACCGGGGTGCCGCCGTCAGGTTCATAATGCGAGAAGTAGTTTTTCTGTGCCATATCACGGGCATGGGCGGCAGCGGCGCGGGCCAGAGTGGCATCTGCGCGCACCGAACCAAGACCACGTGCCGCACGTTCGGCATTCAGGCTCTGGTGCAGATCGCCGTTGCTGGCCTGACGGCTGTTGCTGGTTGACTGATACTGGGCCGGCTCAGAACTGACACAGGCCGACAGAAGCAAAGCGGCGGCAGCACTGACCAGGGCGGATTTTCGCAGGATTTTCATCAATTGGTCCAATCGTCTAGGGGCGCCCTGACGGGCAGGTGTGAGTAGCAGCCCCGTGATATTGGGCAATTTTGGCCAAAAAAAGAAGCTCTGCAGGCGGCTATTGGGCCTTTCTTTAGAAGGTGTGGCACCGGCGGAAAGAGGGGGAATCCCCCCTCTAAGTCCTTTTTATTGGGGTATTCACGCTGTGGTCGCATGACCGGGCGGGCGGTTAACCGTTTGTTTGCACTCTCACGCTAGGGTGAGTCGCAACCCCGCCCTGAAACGCCACTCACACAGTTCACCTATAAAGGAGTATACAAAACCGCCTTATACCGTGCCCGAGCTGTTCGGCAGCTCTTACTCTGCCAATTGCAGCGCCAAAGCGCGTTGCCGTTCCAGAACCCGTGGCAGATCCAGGCTGGCGATCTGGTAGTCTCGCACGATCTGACGGCCCTCAACAAACAGGTGGCGCACCTTCTGCGGCCCCGCCAGCAGCAGGGCGGCTGGATCCCAGCTGCCAGCGCTTTCCACGCCACGCACGTCCCAGATGGCGATGTCAGCCCGTTTACCGACGGCCAGTTGACCGCAATCGCTACGCCCCAGAACCTCAGCACCGCCACGGGTGGCGATTTCCAGTGCTTCGCGCGCGCTCATGGCATCGGCGCCCCGCGCAACCCGCTGCAACAACATCGCCTGCCGCGCCTCGGCCATCAGGTTGCCACTGTCATTGCTGGCCGAGCCATCGACGCCCAACCCAACCTTGACGCCCGCGTCCCGCATCGGACGCAGCGGCGCTATCCCTGAGCCGAGGCGACAGTTCGAACAGGGGCAATGCGCAACACCAGTGCGCGATCGGGCAAAAAGATCGATCTCCTCACCGTCCAATTTCACGCAATGGGCGTGCCAGACATCCGGACCGGTCCATCCCAGGTCCTCGGCATATTGCCCGGGGCGACAGCCGAATTTTTCCAGCGAATAGGCGATGTCTTCGTCGTTTTCCGCCAGATGCGTATGCAACATCACCCCCTTGTCGCGCGCCAGAACAGCCGCATCGCGCATCAGCTCACGGCTGACCGAAAACGGTGAGCAGGGGGCAACGCCAACGCGGCACATGGAACCTTCGGAGCTGTCATGGTGAGCGTCAATCACCCGGATGCAATCCTCCAGAATGTCGGCTTCCTGCTCCACCAGATGGTCCGGCGGCAGCCCGCCATCACTTTCCCCAATGCTCATCGCGCCGCGGGTTGGATGAAACCGCATCCCAATCTCGGCGGCTGCGGCGATGGTGTCATCCAAACGACCACCGTTGGGAAACAGATAAAGGTGATCTGAGCTGAGCGAACAGCCAGACAAGGCCAGTTCGGCCAGCCCCACCTGCGCCGAGACAAAGAAGGCCTCAGGATCAAAACGTGACCAGATCGGATAGAGGGTCTGCAGCCAGCCAAACAACAGGGCGTCCTGCCCACCGGGAACCGCGCGGGTCAGACTTTGATAAAGGTGGTGATGGGTGTTCACCAACCCGGGCGTCACCACGCAGCCGGTGGCCTCCACCACCTCCCCCTGCACCGGCAGGTCATGGCCAATCGCCGTGATTTGCCCGTCAGAAAGGTGGATATCTGCGCCGCGCAATTCCTCACGATGATCATTCATCGTCAGAATATGATCGGCATTTCGGATAGTTAGGTGAGTCATAGCTTGCTCCACACACGGTTTGGCCCCCTTCGGTACGTGTGTGTGAAGCCTGCGACAGAAAGGGGCAAAGGACTCGCAGAGCTGCCCCTTTGATCGCTGAAATCCGCCGCGCGATCAAGCCCGCGTGGCGTCAGACCGGTTTAGCCGGCAGGCACATTTCGCAAAATGGCTAGGGCCTCGGCGTGTTGATCAGCATGGGACGCGGCCAGAACGCGCCCACCCTGATGGGCCGGTCCACCCTGCCAGTCGGTGACAATGCCGCCCGCAGCCTCAATCACCGCAATCGGCGCCTGAATGTCATAGGGCTGCAACCCGGCCTCCACCACCAGATCAATTTGCCCGGCTGCCAACAGCGCATAGGCGTAGCAATCCATCCCGTAGCGGGTCAGCTTAACCTGTTGCTCTACCGCCTGAAAACCAGCGCGCTCCGCCTCAGAGCCCACTTCGGGGAAAGTGGTAAACAACACCGCCTCAGACAGCGGGCGCCCACCGCGTACCTGCAGGGGGCCGCTGCCGTGGGGGCCGGTCATCTGAGCCTCTAACGCCACCTCCCCTTTGCCGCCCCAGAAGCGTTCGCCAATATAGGGCTGATCGATCATGCCAAACTTGGGACCGTTTTCATCAGACAGGGCAATCAGCACACCCCAGGTCGGTGTGCCGGACATAAACCCACGGGTGCCATCAATGGGGTCCAGCACCCAGTGCAAACCGCTGCTGCCTTCGCTCACACCGAACTCTTCACCCAAGATGCCGTCTTCGGGGCGGCGCTCAGCCAAGACCTGACGCATCGCCTGTTCTGCGGCCCGGTCCGCCACGGTGACCGGATCAAAGCCATCTGCCAGCTTGTTTTCAGCAGCCAGACCCACCGCGCGAAAATGCGGCAGAATGGCCGCGCGGGCTGCATCCGCCATGACATGGGCCGTTGTCAGAATGTCTGAAGTGTTCATCTGCAGGCTCCCCTTTTCGCAGTTGCGCCAAGGGGTACTATGCCTGCCACGGCGCCTCAAGCGCCAGCGCCGCCTAGGGGGCGGCGCGGAGTCGTTTTTTCTAACGCAATTTGTGGATCAGGCCACGTCGGACAGGCAGCGGGCCAGTTCAAACAGGCGTTTGCGCTGATGTTCCGGGATCCCATAGTAGGAGCGCACCAGGTCCAGCGCCTCTTTGTCGGCAATCAAATCGGCCGGGCCGAGGGTTTCCGCACCCGCCTCTTCCTGATCGCCGTCCAGACCTTCGAAGAAAAAGCTCACTTCAACATTCAGGGCTTCGGCGATGGCCCAGAGACGCGAGGCGCTGACACGGTTGGTGCCGGTCTCATATTTCTGAATTTGCTGAAACTTGATGCCCACTTTTTCGGCAAGCTGCTGCTGCGTCATGCCTACCATCCAACGACGATGCCGAACACGCTTGCCAACATGCACATCTACGGGGTGCGCCATGTGCCTCTCCTTAACAAAACCATATCTCAAAACATGGGTGCCGTGGCTACTCGATCAGGCGTTGCACGATAATCCCCAACGTTTACTGGGTGTTGACCTTAATGAAACAGGCGATTCTATCAAGGGGAAACACACGCTTTGAGTGAGCAATTCACTCTCATTCGGATAGGTTGTGCTAGAAGTCACACATCTTACGCAGCGGAAACTGGGCAATTCGACCCAATTTCCGCGATTGTCCGCCCCTCTGCACCAATTTTGCGCAACGTCGCCTGCCCCGCCCCTACCTCAAGTTTTGACAGCCATGCTGCATCGCGGCATAACCAGCGAGAGGAGACATAGAGGAGGCGCGACCATGCGGTCATTTCAGGTTCACAGTTTTGAACACCCCCCCGCTTTGGTCGAAGGGCCAGAGCCACAGCCGCAGCAGGGGCAGGCCCTGATCCGGATCCACGCCTGCAGTTTGAATTTTGCCGATACCCTGATGACCAAAGGCAAATATCAGGACACACCGCAGCTGCCCTTCACGCTGGGACTGGAAATGGCCGGTGAGGTTGTGACGCTGGGCCCCGAAACCGATGGGCCAGCCCCCGGCACACGGGTGGCGGTTTATGCGGGCAGCGGTGGCCTGGCGGAATACGGCTGTTTTGACGCTGACCGACTGGTCCCGATCCCGGACAACATGCCTTATGAAGAGGCCGCCGCCTTTCAGATCGCCTATGGCACCAGCCATATCGCCCTGAAACATCGGGCCAGAATGCAGCCGGGGGAAACACTCCTGGTGCTGGGGGCAGCCGGCGGTGTTGGGTTAACGGCTGTTGAGATTGGTAAACTTATGGGCGCCAAGGTGATCGCCTGCGCCCGTGGCGCTGACAAGTTGGAGGCCGCAAAAGCCGCCGGTGCTGATCATCTGATCGATGCCAAAACCGCCGACCTGCGCGCAGAGGTAAAGGCGCTCGGCGGCGCCGATGTGGTTTATGATCCCGTCGGTGGTGATCAGTGGGAGGCCGCCTTTCGCGCTTGTAAGCCCGAGGCCCGGCTGATCCCGATCGGCTTTGCCAGTGGTGAGGTGCCGCAGATCCCCGCAAACCATCTGTTGGTGAAAAACCTTACCGTTCTGGGGCTTTACTGGGGCGGATATCTAAAGTTCGCGCCTGAGGTTCTGACCAGCAGCATGGCTGAGCTGTTTACATGGTATGAGGCGGGGTATCTGAAGCCCCATGTCAGCCATGTGCTGCCCTTGGACCGTGCGGATGAGGCGCTGGAGCTGCTGCGCAGCCGCAAATCCACTGGCAAGGTTGTGGTCACCCCCTGACGCCCCCCAACATTATCAGCGAATTGGCGCAACCAGTGAGCCGCGCCAATCGCCTTAACATTCATTAACTGCGCATCAGCGCCTGGCGCAGTTGATCACAGAGCACCTGCACAACTTCCCCTTTGCCCTTCTCTGCAGCATAGAGGTTGATGTTCTGCTGGGTCAGCGCCGGCAAGGCGCCGCCATGATCAATCACCTCCAGATGGTCCGGCTTGGTGCCTTCCAGCATCGCGGTCACTGCAAGGTCAGCGCTGACCGTGGCCTCAATGGTGCGGTCGCTGTCGGTTTCCACCCCCAGTTCCCAGGCGGTGCCTGCACGCTCCAGCGCCTTCATCGCGCCACCGCGGAAAATACAGTTGCGGCCAAAGGCCAGGCGCAGCGGGCGCTGCTTCCAGGCCGAACCGTCAGCCGCGCCGATCCACTGCAATGGCAGGCCCCCCAGCGTTTCGCCATCCGCATCCAGACCAATTTCCGTGGTCAGGATCACATCCACCTCACCGCGCCGGTACTGGTCCTTCAGTTCGCGGGTGAAACTGGTCAGCAGCTGCACCTTCATCCGCGGAAACTGCGCGTGGAACCGCTGCAGCACCAGGGGCACCGCCGGGTAGACAATGTCATGCGGCACGCCCAGCACAATCTCACCTTCATAGGCCTGATCGGTCAGCCGTGACATCACCTCATCATTGAGGTTCACCATGCGGCGCGCGTAACTCAGCAGCTGCTCCCCCGAGGCGGTCAGGCTGACGGATCGGCTGGAGCGGTCAATGAGCGACAGGTTCAACAGCTCTTCCAGACGTTTCAGCTGCATCGAGACGGCAGATTGGGTCAGGTTCAAGAACCCGGCCGCGCGGGTGACACCGCCCAATTCGGCCACAGCCACGAAAGAGCGCAGGGTGGTGACATCAAGATTTCGCATTCATCACATTCCTTGATAAGTGAATCGCCAAACATTCATTTTCACTATGAATCATAGTCAGGCATACACATCAACAGAAATGATAATTCCTCCCCAACGAATCACAGTCAGGAAAGTGAGACCGACATGACCACCATGACTTCGCACAGCGCAGCCTGCCTGCCCGCAGCCGCCCGCAAATCCGTTCTGAGCCGCCTGATGGATCTGAACGCTCTTTATCGTCAGCGCCGCGCGCTGAAAAGCCTCGACTCGGCCGCGCTGAGCGACATGGGTCTGAGCCGCGCAGAAGCAGAGGCTGAAGCAGCCCGTCCGGTGTGGGACGCCCCCGCCAACTGGATCAAGTGACCACCTTTCGCACGTATTGAGCGAAAATTTGCGTCGACTTAGCGACGAAATACAGATGACGGAGGCGCAACTTTGCGCCTCCTTTTGTGTTGCGCCCTCTTGAAATAAGCCCGCCCCTACCCGATATTTGCGCCAAGACCCCAATGACTTGGGGCTGTCACACTTCTATCGGAGGCTTTAATGGCTGAATTCGACACCATCCGGAGCGCAGCGGGTGCCCGTGCCGCACAGATCGACGAGGGTCTGCGCGCCCATATGAACAAAGTTTACGGCACCATGTCCGTAGGCATGCTGATCACTTTCCTGGCCGCCTGGGCGCTGGCCGGTCTGGCGGTCACCACCGATCCTTCCGCAGCCGTTGCGCAGCTGAGCGCGGATAAATATCTGACCCAGCTGGGCTATTCGCTTTACGCCTCGCCGCTGAAGTGGGTTGTGATGTTTGCACCGTTGGCCTTTGTGTTCGGCTTCTCCGCCGGTATCAACCGCATGTCGGCCGCCACTGCACAGACCGTGTTCTACATCTTCGCCGCAGTGATGGGTGTTTCGATCAGCTCGATCTTCCTGGTCTTCACCGGTCAGTCGATCATTCAGGTCTTCCTGGTCACCGCGATTGCCTTCGCTGGCCTGTCGATCTGGGGCTACACCACCAAGAAAGACATCTCGGGCTGGGGTTCGTTCCTGATCATGGGTGTGATCGGCCTGGTTGTTGCGTCGATCGTCAACATCTTCCTGGGTTCGGGCATCATGAGCCTGGCGATCTCGGCGATTGGTGTTCTGATCTTCGCGGGCCTGACCGCTTATGACACCCAGAACATCAAAACCACCTACCTGGCCCACGCCCACCACGGCGACCAGGAGTGGCTGGGCAAAGCCGCCATCATGGGCGCGCTGAGCCTCTACCTGGACTTCATCAACATGTTCATGATGTTGCTGAACCTGCTGGGCAACCGCGAATAAGACATCTGACATCAGTCAGCAAAGGCCGGTCTTTGGACCGGCCTTTTTTATTGCGCTGCTTCTAATAGATTGGTGGTGCGCTGACCGCGCGATGCGGCGGGATCAATCCAGCTTGCGCCACATCTCAATCGCCGGGAAGGTGATTCCCTGTGCCAGCGGGATCTGCAATTCCCGACCACTTTGAAAGCCCTGCGCCCAGTAGAACCTATGCGCGGTGCGGGTCGACATGCATTGCATCTCGGTGACGCCTTCACGGCGTGCCTCCTCCAGCACATGGGTCACAATAGCCTCTGCCAGCCCCATACGCAGATAGTCCGGATCCGTCGCCAGGTGGCGCAGATGCCCGATGCCAGCGCGGCCACGGCCACGGGTGGCGGTGGGTTTGCTCCAACCGCCAGCGGCCAGCACCCGACCTTGGGTTTCAATGACATAGTAGCGCCCTGACGCCAGCAGACGGGGATTCGCGCGGGACATCAGCGGCACCGCAGTGACCATAACCGAAGGGGGGTAATCCGCCTTCAGAAGCTGCGGGTAACTGCGGCGCAGCAGCTGATCAATTGCGACGCGATCTTCGGGGCGTGCACGACGCAGACGCAGGTCACCATGACCTTCAACAAGGCCGTCTTTGGTGGTCTGACGCAGCGCTGCCTGCAATGTTTGCGATAACATTCCCATCCGCGCAGCATTCCACAAAGCGCCGCCCCCATGCAAGGGGCATCAATGGGGGCAGCAATCGCGCGCGCGCCTCCTTGACAGAACGTTACTGGCTGACGGGGTCTTCCAGACCCAACATGCCGTTCAAAGCATCAAGCGCGCCGCGTGTCAGAGGCTTGTCACGCATACTAGATAGGGTCGCCAAGGCGGCGTAAGCCTCGGCCAGATCCTCTGATAGGTCAGCGAAGTCTTCGAAACTCTCCGCGTACTGATCCAGGTTGTCCGGCGTAATTTCGACCATTGTGCCCGAACCGGGCGGATCCTCGACCTCGGTGCCCAGCAACTCCTCGCGATAGGTGGCATAGCTTTCCCGCGCCTCGTTCACCTCTCTGACACCGGCAAGCGTGGTACCGCCGCTCAGCTCATAGGCAGCCAGGGCTTGATGCACGGGATCCGATGAGTTCAGCCTGGCATTAACATTGGCATTGGCTTTGTTGAGTTCCCCAAGTTCAGAGGCAATTGCCCCCCAGTTGCGCACACCAGCCGTTTCAATGATCTGCTGCCGCGCGGCCTTGCGGGCCTGCCCCGGCGTTAGACCATCGGCCCCAGAGGCACTGCTGCGGTCATTGCCATTTCCGCGGTCACTGTTTCCACCGCGGTCATTGCCTTTGCCATTATCGCCCCCGTTGCCATTACCATTGTCCTTTCCGCCTTTTGCAAAAGCAGCTTCCGCCGACAGGAGAATGCTACCTCCGGCGATTGGAGCAATGGTCATGGCCGACAGCGCTATGACCACTATAGTTTTGCAAACTGAGTGGGACATGGGGGGCTCCTTCCATTGGTTGCCGCCCGCCTTGAGCAGCATTGAAGTTACCCTAAAGTAAAGCAAAAGCCGTTTTCCGATCAATATCCCCATAAGAGACCCAGAGCGCCCACAAGTCGCCAGCTGTCTCAAACGATGCGTTCAAAGCACCAAGATCAACACCAAAGACGGCGCAAAAGAAAACGCCGCGCCAGGTTTCCCTGACACGGCGCTAACTTGTCCAGAAGGGCAGATCTTACTTGATCTTGCCTTCTTTGTATTCGACGTGTTTACGCACAACCGGGTCGTACTTACGTACAACCATTTTTTCGGTCATGGTGCGGGCATTTTTCTTGGTCACATAGAAGTGGCCCGTGCCAGCGGTCGAGTTCAGACGGATTTTGATCGTCGTCGGCTTCGCCATTGTTATATCTCCAGTCTCAATCGATACGGGTCAGTCGGGCCGCCCGCGGAATCCTTGAAGCCTGCCTTTTAAGGTATCGGCCCCCCGAGTCAACAGCAATATGACAGGATTCTGGGCAGATTCTAACAAGCCTTTGTTTTGCGGGTTTTCCAGCCCCTGAAAGGGCGGAAGTTTCGCTATGCGCGGAGGGCCTGTAAGCCGGATTCTGTCGTAGATGGAAACCCATCCGAGATGACCATTCATCTAGGCCTGCTGTTGCCAACAGACCTCTAGCTGCCAACCCGGGCCTCTGGGTCAAAGCAAAACCCTGCGGACACGCCGCGTGAGGCCCCTATTCGGCATTGCTCCGGGTGGGGCTTGCCGTGCCGGTTCTGTTGCCAGACCCGCGGTGGGCTCTTACCCCACCGTTTCACCCTTACCCCGTCGGATGCTCCATTGGCGAACCTCTGGTCCGCGGGGCGGTCTGTTTTCTGTGGCGCTTTCCCTGGGGTTGCCCCCGCCGGGCGTTACCCGGCACCCTTGCCTTGTGGAGTCCGGACTTTCCTCTCGTGACCGGTTACCCTGCCACCAGCGGCCATCCGGCCCTCCGCGCGGGTGTGGGTCTACGGGGAAAGCCCTGTGTGGTCAATGTTACCAAAGGGGTTTTCCAGTCTAGGAACGATTGGACGGCGCCGGATATCTTCGCGCCAGATCCGCCGCAGCGGCGAAGGCGTAGCCGTATGCCTGCTTGCGCCCCTTCACAAAACGGTCGCTGAATTTTGCCAGATACACCGTGCCGGGCATTTCATCGGTGGGGACATCATAGCCGATTTGGCGCAGAAGTTCGCCAAACTCCGTAATCCGTTCGGCGGTCCAAAACTTGGAATTATAATGAACTTCGGTCAATTTGGGGTTCGGCCAGATTGACAGATCCTGCCTGGCCAGCCGTTCCCAATCAAAGCGCGAGCCAGGGTCTTTCTTACGCAAAGGCGCCATATCGGAATGGCCGATCACCCCCTCAGCCGGGATGTCCCAGCGGGTCATCAGATCGCTCAGCAACGCCTCAAGTGAGGACATCAGCAGCTCAGAAAATGGTTCGGAGCCGCTATTTGACAGCTCAATCCCGATCGAGCGGGAGTTTACATCCCCCTGCCCGCCCCAGGACCCCGCCCCGGCGTGCCAGGCACGTTTGTCTTCCTCAACCATCTGCCAGATCTGACCACAACGGCCGATCAGATAGTGGGCTGAGACCTCTGCCTCGGGATCCGAAAGCCGCCGCAGCGCCGCCTGCGCGGTGGGCATGGCGGTGTAATGCAGCACAATCAACTCAGGGCGCGCGCCATCGCGACGCTCCCCAAAATTGGGGGACGGGTGTTGGATAATGTTCAGATCAGCCATGGCCTCTGGCTCAGCCGCCATTCACCTTGCGGAACGGGCTGGGATCCCAGCGGCAGGCGTAGCCGTCACCATCGGGGTCAATGCCAAGCCGGTCCTTGGCGGGGCCACCTTTGGCCAGGAAGGCCGATTGCGCCTGATCAGGTGAGGCGTATTTGGCGCAGTTGCGGTCTGCGCGGGCCTGTGAGGCGGCAAAGCGTTTGTGCATCTGGGCGCCTACCGGATGGCTGGTCTGCAGCGCATAGGCCACAATATTGGGGCCTTCGCTGCCGGTACGGGATGGCAGGGCTGTCGGCTCAACCACCTGATATTGCGCGCGGTTCTGGGCGATCCGCTGCTTGTCGCTTTCGATGGTACGCAGGGAGGAGACGTTGTCAAAATTGTTCTCATCCGAAATGCCCGAGGCGTTCACCGCAACTGCGGGCGCAGGGTTCGACGGATCTGCATTGACCGGGGCCTCGCCAGAATTCAGCGCTGCGGCGGCATCGGCTGCCAGCTGCTCGGCATCTGACGTGGGTGTGGCGGCAGGGGCGCCTGCCAGCGTTTCAGAAGACACTGCGGTGGCCGCCGGCAGGGGCTGGCCGTTCAGCGCGGCCTCACGGGATGCCTGATCGCGCTGGTATTCGTTGTAATCCCCAAAGCCAACACCGGCTGCGGAATCGGGCACTGTGGGATCACATGCCGCCAGAGAAACCAGTGCCAATCCACCCAAGATATGCCGCATCATCCTGCCCTGCCTGTCGTCTTTGCTGTTGTTATCACTGCCTATTCGCAAAAAGGCCCGAGACATGCCCGGGCCTTCTTTCTTAATTGTCTTACCACCACTGGCTTGGTTTGGCTACAAACCCTGCGGCGCCTTCCAAGGCGTAGGCGGTATTCAGCAGATCGCCTTCTTCCCATGGGCGGCCAATCAACTGCAGCCCCAGCGGCAGACCCTGACTGTCCAGACCTGCAGGCACCGAAATGCCCGGCAGGCCGGCCAGGTTCACCGTAACGGTGAACACGTCGTTCAGATACATCTGCACCGGATCCGCGTCGGTCATTTCGCCCAGACCAAAGGCGGCCGAAGGCGTTGCCGGAGTCAGGATCGCGTCTACACCTGCTGCAAAGACGTCATCGAAGTCTTTCTTGATCAGCGCACGCACCCGACGGGCGCGGTTGTAATAGGCGTCATAGAAACCAGCCGACAGCACATAGGTGCCGATCATGACACGGCGCTGCACCTCATGGCCGAAGCCTTCGGCGCGGGTCTTTTCATACATCTCGGTGATGCCGTCGCCCGCTTCCAGCGTGGCGCGGTGACCGAAACGCACGCCGTCATAGCGGGCCAGGTTCGAGGACGCTTCGGCCGGGGCAATCACGTAGTAGGCCGGCAGCGCGTATTTGGTGTGCGGCAGCGAGATATCGACGATCTCAGCGCCGGCATCTTTCAGCATCGCCTGACCATCTTCCCACAGCTTTTCGATCTCACCCGGCATACCGTCCATGCGGTATTCTTTCGGGATGCCGATCTTCTTGCCTTTGATGTCGCCGGTCAGCATGGCTTCAAAGTTCGGCACAGCCAGATCGGCGCTGGTCGAGTCTTTCTCATCATGGCCGCACATGGCTTCGAGCATGATCGCCGCGTCGCGCACCGACTTGGTCATCGGGCCGGCCTGATCCAGCGACGAGGCAAAGGCGACAACGCCCCAACGTGAGCAACGGCCGTAGGTCGGCTTGATGCCCACAGTCCCGGTGAAGGCGGCAGGCTGGCGGATCGAACCGCCAGTGTCAGTGCCGGTTGCTGCCAGACACAGGTCCGCCGCGACAGCCGAGGCCGAGCCACCCGAAGAGCCACCCGGGGTCAGCTGCGCATCATCATTGCCACGACGCCAGGGGTTCACGGCATTGCCGTAGACCGAGGTTTCGTTAGACGAACCCATGGCAAACTCATCCATGTTCAGCTTGCCCAGCATGACCGAACCTGCATCGAACAGTTTCGAGGTAATGGTGGATTCGTATTCCGGTTTGAAGCCTTCCAAAATGGCCGAAGCCGCCTGGCTGGGCACACCTTTGGTGCAGAACAGATCCTTGATGCCCACCGGCAGACCACACATCGCAGGCGCATCCCCTTCGGCAATCCGTGCGTCAGCGGCCTTGGCCTGCTCCAGCGCGATTTCGGGGGTTTTGTGTGCGTAGGCGTTCAGCGCATCGGCTTTTTCGATGGCATCAATGCAGCTCTGGGTCAGCTCAACCGAGGTCACTTCCTTGGCGCGCAGTTTGTCACGCGCATCGGCGAGGGTCAGTTTGTTCAGCTCAGTCATTATTCTACTACCTTCGGAACCGCAAAGAAGCCTTCACGCGCATCCGGCGCGTTCTTCAGAACTTTGTCCTGTTGACCGCCATCGGTGACCTCATCCACACGGCGCTTCAGGCGCATCGGGGTGACCGAGGTCATCGGCTCCACACCTTCTACATCCACCTCATTCAGCTGCTCGATGAAGCCCAGAATGGTGTTAAATTCATTCGCCAGCGCCGGCAGCGCATCGTCTTCCACCTTGATCCGGGCCAGCTTGGCCACTTTGGCGGCGGTTTTCGTGTCGATCGACATCTCGAGAGATCTCCGTTTTCGCGTTGCTAAAGCGTTTAGCGCTCTGTCCGCGTCGCTGCAAGCATATGGGCGCGATAGACAGCGATCATATGCATCAACATCACGGCATTGAGGATATGCCACATAAAATGCGTACCCAATGGCCAGACCGGGCACAGGGGCTCATCAACAGCACGCATCAGAATCGACAGGCATAGGATCCCTGCCCCGATGGCCAGACCCCGCGCCACCTGTGGCAGCTGACGGCGCAACAGGACCGCATGCAGCAGGATCAGCAAAGGCACCGGGGCGTAGGTTGCCGATGATCCAAGCCCCGGCACCATCTGAAACAGCGGCAGGGTTGCGGCGACGAAGGGGACAAACAGCACCAAGAAGACCGCCGTGCGGCGCCAGCTGTGGCCCCAGTATTCCCGATGCGACAGGGCGATGTAGATCAGCACATAGGTCAGAATGGGCACAACATCGGCAATGGCCGCCCAGCCCTGCGCGACCGTATGAAACAGCGCAGACCCAAGGCCGATCACAAAGAGGTTCACCGCCAGCACCTGCCCCCAGATCATGCCGCGCAAGCCCGGCCAGATCCAAATTGCGGCGAACATGAAGGCGACATTGGTCAGGAAATTCACCGGCTCCGCCCAGAGCCCGGGATCCAATCTTTCGCAATAGCCGTCAATCGGTTCGAACATTTCACCCCCACCCGGCGCCAATTCACCCCTCAGATCGTTTCAAGATACCCGCTGTCGCCGTTCTGCCAAGCCCCTCGCAATTCGGCTAAGTCGTGCTAGGCTCACAGAAACCCACGACCGAACCAACAAATGAACGGGAGACGCCACATGAAAATCACCTGGCTGGGCCATGCCAGTTTCCGACTTGAGATCGAAGATCAGGTGCTGCTGATTGATCCCTGGTTCACCGGCAACCCGATGTTCCCCGAGGGCCGCGAAGATGAGGCAACCGACGGCGCGACCGCTATTTTGCTGACCCACGGCCATGGCGATCATTCCAACGACGCGGTGCGGCTGGCCAAATCCCTGTCGGTGCCGCTGGTCGGGATCTACGATCTGATGAGCCACTGGGAAACCAAACAAGGCATCGCCACTGTGGGGTTCAACAAAGGGGGCACCGTGCGCCTGGGCGCGGTTGCGGTGACCATGGTCAACGCGGTGCATTCGTCATCGATCGCGGGGACGGATGGGCCGGTCTATGCCGGGGCTGAGGCTGGTTTCATGATCGCGGGCGAAGGCCACACGATCTATGTCTCAGGGGATACCGATGTGATGGCGGATATGAAGATCTTCAACGATCTGCATGCGCCGGATATTGGCATTCTGGCCGCCGGGGGCCATTTCACGATGGATATGAAACGCGCCGCCTATGCTGCCAAAACCTTCTTTGATTTCAAGACGGTGATCCCCTGCCATTACAAGACTTTCCCGCTGTTGGAACAATCGGCCGAGGCCCTCAGAGCCGCCCTGCCGGGGGTCGACGTGATCGAACCTGAGGTCCTGACCCCAATTGCGTTCATCCGCAGCGATTGACGTAAGGAGCTCTTACCGGCGCGCCGCAAAGAAGGTTTTCAGCAGTGCCTCCGCCGGTTCTGCACCAATGCCGTCGTAGACCTCTGGCACATGGTGGCATTGCGCATGGCTGAAGATGCGCGGCCCCTGCCCAACCCCGCCGCTTTTGGGATCGCTGGCCCCATAGTAGAGCCGGGCAATACGTGCGGCGGAAATTGCTGTGGCGCACATCGGGCAAGGCTCCAACGTGACATAGAGGTCATGGCCCGGCAGCCGCTCACTGCCCATTTGCTTACAGCCCTCGCGGATCACCAGCACTTCGGCATGGGCGGTTGGGTCTGACAACTCGCGGGTGCGGTTCCCGGCACGTGCCACAACAGTGCCATCGGGTGCCACCAGAACGGCGCCCACCGGCACCTCACCCCGGGCGGCGGCGGCCTCTGCCTCTTCCAGGGCCTGGTCCATATAGCTGCGAAATGTCATCCCTTGGGTTTGCCCTGCGATCTGCGCTTTCGCAATGGTCAAAATTGCGATAGGTCTGACGCCTCTTGATCCGGCTCTCCTCAGACCCGCAACACCCCTACTGTGCAAAGGCTGCCTTATGTCCGACAAACCTGCCACCCCCACCCCTGCCGGGGACCGCATCGCCAAGGTGATTGCCCGCGCTGGTGTTGCGTCGCGCCGGGAAGCGGAGAAGCTGATCGAAACCGGTCAGGTCAGCGTCAACGGTAAGGTCATCACCTCCCCGGCGCTGAACGTGACGGGCAAGGATCGCATCGTGGTCAAAGGCCGCGCCCTGCAAGCGCCGGAACCTGCCCGGATGTGGCTGTATCACAAGCCCACAGGCCTGGTGACCAGCCATAAGGATGAGCAGGACCGCGAAACCATTTTTGACAATCTGCCCGAGGATCTGCCGCGGGTGATGAGCGTTGGGCGGTTGGACCTGAACTCTGAAGGGTTGCTGCTGCTGACCAATGACGGCGGCATCAAACGGCAGCTGGAACTGCCCTCGACCGGTTGGCTGCGCAAATACCGTGTGCGGGTGAAGGGCACCGTGGATGACGCCAAACTGACCCCGCTGCGCAAAGGCGTGGTTGTGGATGGCGAAAAATTCCAGCCGATGGAAGTTTCCTTCGATCGCCAGCAAGGCGCCAATGCCTGGGTCACCGTAGGCCTGCGCGAAGGCAAGAACCGTGAGATTCGCCGCGCCATGGAAAGCATCGGGCTGAGCGTGAACCGCCTGATCCGCGTGTCTTACGGCCCGTTCCAACTGGGCACCCTGAAACAGGGTGAGGTGGAAGAGATCCGCCGCAAAGTGATGCGCGACCAGCTGGGCCTCAGCGCTGAGGACCTTGGCGACACCGACACCGCCCCCGGCCAAAAGGTGCGCCGCCCGCTGCGCAAACCCAAATCAAAGGGGCGCTTTGGTGGCCCCGGCCAGCCGGGTCGTCCCCGCGAAGAAGATCAGAAAGCCCCGCGCGGCGCCGGCGGCAAAGGCCGCGACCCGCGCAAGGCAAACAGCACCGGTGCGCGTGACAGTTTTGGCAAGTCTGATGATAAGCCGAACCGCTCTGGCGGCGGCAAACGCGCCACGGATCCCAGCCAGTCGCTGCGTCGTGGCAAGTCGGCTGGAAAGCCGGGGGGAAAACCGGGCGGCAGCACCGGCGCCTCGGCACGTCCAACCGGCGGCGGCGGTAAAGGCAAGCCCTTCAGCGCACGCAAACCGCGCTGAACCACCACTTTCCCCGCAATATCGCATATTTGCAGGTTTTTTGGCGATCTTCCCCCTAGCGAAAATGGCTGGGGGGCCCTAGGTTTTACACATGATTTATTGATGTGAGCCTTTGATGACCCAAAGCGGATTGCAAAAACTCGCCTTTGTGCTGCTTTTGCTGCTCATGCTCTATACGATTTTCGGAGGGGCATGATGGCACAGAAATTTGGTGGCAAATACAGCCCGGACGGCCAGACCCAATCGTCAGATCGCCCGAGCCCTCAGGCCAGCCCGCAGCAAGAGTTTCGCGGCGCCACCCGCAGCCGCATCGGCATGCGGTCTAACCTGCTGTTCATCGCGCCCCTGCCGCTGATCTGGAATGCCTTCAGCGCTGAGCCGCTGGTGATGGCGCAGTATCTGGCGGCGCTGGGAGTATTGCTGCTGTCGGCCTGGCTGACCCGCGAAGGTCTGCGCGCCGAGGAAGCATATGATGCCCGCAAGGTGGCCCGCCGCCCTGCCCTGCCGCGCAAAATTCTGGGCTCCATCCTGATGGGCCTGGGGCTGGGATTGGTCGGCGCCGCCGGGTTTGGCCCACTTGAGGTGCCCATTTTTGCCGTGTTGGGGGCCGTGTTGCATGGGTTTGCCTTTGGCATTGATCCTTTGAAGGACAAGGGCATGGAGGGTGTGGACACCTTCCAGACCGACCGGGTGGCCCGCGCCGTTGAAGAGGCTGAGGAATATCTGGCCGCCATGCGCAATGCGATGACCCGCGCCGGGGATCGGCAGGCCAGCCGCCGGTTGGAACAGTTTCAGGCAACCGCCCGCGGTCTGTTCCGCAAGATCGAAGACGACCCGCGCGATCTGACGGCGGCGCGCAAATACCTGACCGTCTATCTGATGGGCGCACGTGACGCGACCAGCCGCTTTGCCGAAATCTATGGCCGGTCCCGCGATGAGCAGGCCCGTGCAGATTATCTGGCCTTGCTGGATGATCTTGAGCAGAACTTTGCCGCCCGTACCGAAAAATTCTTGCTGGAAGACCGTAGCGACCTCACGATTGAGATTGAGGTGCTCCGTGACAGGCTGAAGCGAGAAGGCATCACAACCGAATAGATCCCGCCGCGGAAACAGCGCCCAATCGGCGCCCGCCCAGTGCCCCCGGCCCTCAATTTTGCCCCATCTGAAAGGGAACATCATGTCACAGACCATTCAACAGAAAGCCCAGGCTGATTTGGCCATGGTTGAGGAAGTCACCGCCGTTGCGTTGAAAGAACCGACCGAGGCCAGCGAAGTGATCTCGCTGGAGGCGGCCGATGCCCCGGTCAGCGCCGAGATTCGCAAACGCATGGGCGAGTTGGATATGGGGGATACCAACTCCATCGTGGCCTTCGGTTCAGCCGCGCAGGCCGAGTTGCAGACGATCAGCCAGGCGATGCTGGCCGATGTGCGCAACAAAGATGTTGGCCCGGCAGGCGATTCCCTGCGCGATATCGTGACAACCATCCGCGGCTTTTCAATCAGTGAGCTGGACACCCGGCGCAAGCAGAGCTTCTGGGAACGTCTGATGGGGCGGGCGGCGCCTTTTGCCAAGTTCACGGCACGGTTTGAAACGGTTCAGGGCCAGATCGACCAGATCACCGACAACCTGCTGAAACACGAACACACGCTGCTGAAGGACATCAAGTCCCTCGATATGCTCTACGACAAGACGCTGGATTTCTACGACGAGCTAGCGCTTTACATCGCGGCCGGTGAGGCCAAGATCGCCGAGCTGGACAGCACCGATATCCCCGCCAAAGAGGCGGAGGTCAACGCAGCGCCGGAAAACGATCAGGTCATGAAAGCGCAGGAGCTGCGCGATCTGCGCGCCGCGCGGGATGATCTGGAACGCCGGGTGCATGACCTGAAGCTGACCCGTCAGGTGACCATGCAGTCGCTGCCGTCGATCCGGCTGGTACAGGAAAATGACAAATCGCTGGTCACCAAGATCAACTCAACCTTGGTCAACACCGTGCCGCTGTGGGAAACCCAACTGGCGCAGGCCCTGACCATTCAGCGCAGCGCCGAAGCCGCCGCAGCGGTGCGTGAAGCCAATGACCTGACCAATGAGCTGCTGACCGCCAACGCCGCAAACCTGCGTGAAAACAACAAGATGATCCGTACCGAGATGGAGCGCGGCGTCTTTGACATTGAGGCGGTGAAACAGGCCAATGCCGATCTGATTGCCACCATCAACGAAAGCCTGCAGATCGCGGATGAGGGCAAGGCGAAACGCGCCGCCGCCGAAGCCGACCTGCAGAAAATGGAAGGCGATCTGCGCGACACGCTCGCCGCTGCCAAGGCCCGCAAAGACGGTCTGGGTGACACCACGTCCACCGCTGTACCAGAGGCCTGATCCGCTATGAGGTGGGTGAAACAACGCAAAACCATCGCAACCCTCAGCGCCCTTGTGGCGCTGGCGGGTTGCATGCCCACCTCACAAACCACCAGCCCCAGCCGCGCCATCGCGCCGCAACCCGCGATCCACACACCTTCGGACAGCACGCTGGCCCTGGCGCGGTATTATGGCAACCTGCAGGCGGATCTGCTGACCCAAGGGTTATTGCGCACGGATGGCGGGGGTGTGGACACGCCTTACAGCGCCCGTCAACTGGCGCAAAACTATGAAACCATTGCGTTTTATGACGAATACGAAAGCGGCAGCTGGAAACGCCGGCAGGATGGCGCGCCCTCAAAACTGCGGCGTTGGTCGGTGCCGGTGAAGGTGGCAGTGGAATTCGGCAACTCGGTCCCGGTGGAGCAACGTCAGCTGGATGGCACCAATGTGCGCCTCTTTGCGGAACGTCTGGCCCGGGTCACCAACCATCCCATCCGCATGGCGCCGCAGGATAGCGCAAACTTTAACGTTTTGTTCATGGGTTATGACGACCATGGCCAGATGATGCAGCGGCTGCGCCAGATCGTGCCGCAGATGGATCCGGGATCCTTCCGGGTGATTGAGACGATGCCACGCTCCACCCATTGTCTGATGCTCAGCTACTCGGCCAAACACAACGCCCATGACATCCGCCGCTCTATTGTGGTGATCCGGGCCGAACATCCTGATATCCTACGCAAATCCTGCGTGCATGAGGAGATGGCGCAAGGCTTGGGGCTGATCAATGACAGCCTAGAGGCGCGCCCCTCAATCTTTAACGACAATGACGAATTTGCCTTCCTCACCACCCATGACGAACAGCTGCTTCGGATGCATTACGATCCCCGTCTACGCATCGGCATGGGGCTGGAAGAGGCCCGCCCGATCATCGCGCAACTGGCGCGGGCGGCCACGGGCGGCAGCTGAGGCAGGCAAGACGGCTTAACATCCGGGCGCCCACCGCGCCCCTACAACAGGAACATGGCGGATCCACCGCCCACCAAGGAGGGTTCCATGGGTATTTTCGATTTCCTCACCGGGGAATTCATCGATGTCATTCACTGGGTGGATGACACACGCGACACATTGGTCTGGCGGTTTGAACGTGAAGGCCATGAGATCAAATACGGCGCCAAACTGACCGTGCGCGAAAGTCAGGCGGCGGTTTTTGTGCATGAAGGGCAGCTGGCCGATGTCTTCAGTCCCGGCCTTTATATGCTTGAAACCAACAACATGCCGGTGATGACCACGCTGCAGCACTGGGATCACGGGTTCAAATCGCCGTTCAAGTCTGAGATCTACTTCGTCTCAACCAACCGGTTCACCAACCTCAAATGGGGCACCAAAAACCCGATCATGCTGCGCGATCCTGAATTCGGCCCCACCCGGATCCGCGCCTATGGCACCTATACGATCAAGGTAAACGACCCGGCGCTCTTCCTGACCGAGATTGTCGGCACTGATGGTGAATTCACCATGGATGAGGTCAGCTTCCAGATCCGCAACATCATCGTGCAGGAGTTTTCCCGCGCCATCGCCGCATCGGGCATTCCTGTGCTGGATATGGCTGCAAACACCGCCGAAGTGGGCAAGCTGATCGCGCAGGCCATCGATCCGGTGATGAAGGGCTACGGGCTGTCGATCCCTGAGCTTTATATCGAAAACATCTCATTGCCGCCGGCGGTGGAAAAGGCGCTGGATCAACGCACCTCTCGCGGGATCGCGGGCAATCTGGACGATCACATGAAGTGGAAAGCGGCCGAGGCCATGGGCCAGGGCGGCGCTATGGATCAATCGATGGGCGCCGGCATGGGCATGGGTATGGGCCTGCAGATGGCCCAGGCCATGGGGCAGCAGATGATGGGCCAAACCGCGGGCCAGCAACAGCCCGGTCCCTGGGGCGGTACCGCCCCGGCAGCTGCGGCGCCCGCCGCGATGGCCCCGCCGCCGCCCCCGCCGGTGGAACATGTTTGGCATGTGGCGGAAAACGGCGCCACCAAAGGACCGTTTTCCAAGGCGCAGATGGGGCGTATGGCGCAAACGGGTGAGCTGAAACGCGAAAGCCACGTTTGGACACCGGGTCAGGACGGCTGGAAAACCGCTGAGGATGTTGCGGAGCTGGCACAGCTCTTCACGGTGATGCCACCGCCCCCGCCGCCACCGGCATAATTGTTAGCAAAACTTACATAAAAAGAGGCGCCCCGAGGGGCGCCTTTTCAGTCAGAGCAAACGTAATTTCTATCGGGTCTATTAGACCTCAACTTTCCAGTGCGACAGGGCTTTGGTCAGGGCGGCGGCAGCGTCGGCGTAGTAGCCGGTGGCCAGCTCATCGATGGCGGCGTCGAAGTTGCCGGTGGCGATCAGGGCGGCAACACCGCAGGCTGCGTCGTGCAGGTCAACGTGCAGCGCGTCAACTTCCTGAGCGCGGGCGGTCATCTGGTCATTTTTCTTCAGGAAATCGATCAGTTTGCCCAGGCCGCATTTCTGCGCGTTCTTGTACAGGCGTACCGGCAGGCCGCGGTTCTGTTCGATCGCTGCGGCGCGCAGCTGGTGACCCAGGATGTAGTGAGCAACGATTGCGTTGTTGATGATTTCGCAGGTGTTGATAACGGTCATCTGGGTCATGTTTCTATCTTTCTTTGTTTTCGCTATGCGATGGTTTGCTCTGTGTTTGTACAAATGACTATACCCCCACCCCCATTCGCGCTCTATCTCTATAAAGTATATCTTACGCTCTCTATGGTCCTAGGGCGCTTAGGGCCTTGGTCTGAACGCAATGGCGATTCTGCAACCAAGGTCGCAAAAACGGCGAATATTCCGGGGTAGAGGCGGCCCAAAAAGGATAGGTGGGGGATATATCCTTTGGTTGGCACCAAGGGCCCAAAACGGGTGGATTCGCCAGATTCGGGCGATGATTTGCCCGCGACAGCGATGGAATGGAGGCAAAATCTATCCTTTGGGCACCCGCCCCTGGTCGTGCTGACGCGGATAGGTCAGAGCAGCCCCCTTATCCCCCAAAGCGGCCAGTTGCAGTCACGCCCCCCTTCAGGACGCGGGCAAAGAAAAAGGCGCCACAGAGGGCGCCCTGAGAGCAATCGTTACCGAAAAGTAGGTTTAGGCAGTTTCCATCTTCCACTGCGACAGCGCTTTGGTCAGCGCAGCGGCGGCTTCGGCGTAGTAGCCGGTGGACAGCTCATCAATGGCTTCGTCAAAGTGACCGGTGGCGATCAGCGCGGCCACTCCACAGGCGGCGTCGTGCAGGTCCAGGTGCAGGCCGTCCACTTCTTTGGCGCGGTCGGTCATCTGATCGTTTTCTTTCAGGAAGGCGATCAGTTTGCCCAGACCACATTTCTGCGAATTCTTATAAGCGCGAACCGGCAGGCCACGGTTTTCTTCGTAGGCGGCGGCGCGCAGCTGATGACCCAGGACAAAATGGGCAACGATTGCGTTGTTGATGATCTCGCAAGTGTTGGTGACTGTCTTCTGGGCCATGTCGTATCTCTTTCTCGGTTATTCGCTAGTGCGAAGGGCTGCTCTCAGTAACTACAAACGACAATACCGCACCCCATTTTAGGATGAAATTGCGATAAAGTATGGGCTGAGGTCTCGTTGGTCCTAGTGTGACTAGTACCATGGTCCTAGTTTCGTAACCTTGGCCCTGCCAAATGCAGTCTATTCAAGGGTTTGCAGCAGGATTCGTGCCAAACCGCCCTGCTAAACCGCGTACCTTGAGTTTCAGGCAGCGAGTCAGGGAACGGCGGCAAATGTGGCAGCTTTGTGTCAAAGGGCGGGTGTTTTCAGGGCTGGGCGCTTCCCTTGGGGGGCAAGGCGCTTGCAGGCGATCGGCGCGGTGCTGACACCTCACGGGGGTCAGACAACAAAAAAGCGGCCTGCTGCTGCAGACCGCCCTGAACGCTCATATGTCTCATATAGGTTAAGCTGTGCGCGCCTCACGCATCAGGGCCACTTTCCAGTCCATCACGGCGCGGGTCAGTTCGGCGCTCACCTGCGGGTAGCCGCCGGTGGCCAGGCTCGACAGGGCCTGATCAAACATTCCATCCTCAATCATATTCGCCACCGCCCCTGCGGCGCGATGAAACTGGGCATGTAGGCGCAGCACGGTGCGCGCCTCAGGGCTTTCACGTTTTTCAACCGGCAGACTGTAGAGCCAGCGACCAAAGCGGCAGCAATCATCGCGGCAGATGCTGTTGACCGGCAGATCCACCTCTTTGTGCACAGCGGCGGCCCGCAGGCGCTGTTTCCACGCACCATGGGCCTGCAACGCCTGATCCAGATCTTGGGTCAGATCCCGTGTTGTGTCCAAAGTCATCATGATCTTGGCCCTCCGCTCAGAGCCCCGCAAAAGTTATTCAGCGAAACTCACGCTGCCAGATCACGTACCTGCCAGCGCACCAGCGCCTGGTTCAAGGCACCGCTGATCTGCGGGAAGGCGCCGGTCGACAGGGCTGCGCGGGCCTCTTCGTATTTGCCTTGCTTAACCAACAGCGCCACATCAGCAGCAGCGATATGCATATCCGCATGCAAGCGGCGTACCTCAGCCAGGTAGGGTGAAGACTGCAGTTCAGCCGGCAGATCCATCAGGAACTTACCAAAATCGCTGACCTCGGCCAGACGCAGCTCATCAATCGACAGGTGCGTATTTTTGTTCGCAACGGCGCGCACCATGCGCTGTTTCCAGGCGCCATGTGCCTTCAGCGCGCTTTGCAGCGCCACATGCAGCCCAAGAAAGGCAGCGGGGGTGGTGTTGGCATTTGCGGTGGCAGTCATGGTGGCAGTCATGGCGGGCTCCTAAGAGTGTGCGTTGATATCTTTTCTATGCGTTCAGATCCCAAAACGACATAACCCCTCCCCTTTTTAGCAAAAAAGTGGAAAAAAGTTGGGGAGGCTTGCAAACCAAAGTATGGGTTTTTGATTTTATGACTGAATCAACCATTTCCGAACACCGTTTCCCCTGCGACCTGTGTGGCGCAGATTTCCGCTTTGACCCGCAAAAGGGACAGCTGATCTGCGACCACTGCGGCAATGAGGGTGAAGTCACCCAGGCCGGCCCCTGGGAGGGTGGCTTGAAAGAGCTGGATTTCAAACAGGCGCTGAACAACCTGCTGCCTAGCCAGGAGATAGAAGAGACCCGCGTCAGCAAATGCCCCAATTGCGGGGCGCAGGTGGAAATGGCCGAGGCCACCCACGCCGCGGAATGCCCGTTCTGCGCCACCCCAGTGGTGACGGGCACCGGCACCCATCGCCATATCAAGCCCAAGGGGGTGCTGCCCTTTGCGCTGGAGGAAAAGCAGGCGCGTGAGGCGATGACCAGCTGGTTGGGCAAACTGTGGTTCGCCCCTAACGGGCTGCAGGACTATGCGCGCAAAGGCCGCAAAATGGAGGGCATCTATGTGCCCTATTGGACCTTTGATGCCGACACCAAGAGCCGCTACAGCGGTCAACGCGGCACCATCTATTATGAAACCCGCACCGTGACCCGGGATGGTGAGACCAAACAAGAGCGGGTGCAGAAAATCCGCTGGACCCCGGCTTCGGGCCGGGTTGCGCGGTTCTTTGATGACGTGCTGGTGCTGGCGTCACGCGCCCTGCCGAAGAAATACACCGACGCGCTGGAGCCTTGGGATCTGGCGGCCCTGGAACCTTACCGGCCAGAGTTCCTCGCCGGGTTTAGGGCTGAGGCTTACACTGTTGAACTGGATGAAGGTTTCGATCAGGCCCGCGCCCATATGGACCGGGTGATTGAGCGCGATGTGCGCTTTGACATTGGCGGTGACCGACAGAAAATCCACCGCGTCGACACCGATGTAAAAGACGTCACCTTCAAACATGTGCTGCTGCCGGTATGGATGGCGGCCTATAAATATCGCGGCAAGAGCTATCGCTTTGTGGTCAATGGCCGCACCGGCCGGGTGCAGGGCGAACGACCCTGGTCCGCGTGGAAGATTGCATTTGCGGTGTTGATCGGGCTGATTGTCGCCGGGGCCATTGGCTATCTGATTGCGGTGAGTGAAGGAAAGATCTGATGAGCGATATTGAAGCGCTGGAAACCCTATTGGCACGTCGTCACAGTTGCCGGGGGTTTCGCGCAGACCCGGTGCCGCACGATGTGATCGCGCGGATCATCCGTGCGGCAGGCCGCGTGCCCAGCTGGTGCAACGCCCAGCCCTGGCAGGTGATTGTGACCGAACCGGCAGCGACCGAGGCGTTCCGTCAGAAACTGATGGCTGAGGCCGCGAGTGGTACGCCCGCCCCGGATTTGGACTGGCCCACGCAATATACCGGCGCCTATCAAGACCGTCGCCGCACTTGCGGCTGGCAGCTATATGAGGCGGTGGGCGTTCCCAAAGGGGACCGGGCGGCATCGGCTGTGCAAATGGCCGAAAACTTCCGCCTGTTTGGCGCGCCCCATGTAGCCATCGTCACCTCAGAACGGGATCTGGGGCCTTATGGCGCGATGGATTGCGGTGGTTTTGTCAGTGCCTTTACATTGGCGGCCGAGGCCCTGGGCGTGGGATCGATCCCGCAGGCCGCCGTGGCGGCCTATGCGCCGCTGTTGCGCAGCCATTTTGAGATCCCTGAAAACCGGTTGATCCTCTGCGCCATTTCCTTTGGCTATGAAGATAGCGACCACCCCGCCAACGCATTCCGTACAGAACGGGCCGCGTTGGACGAAGTGGTCGAATGGCGGGACTGACCCCTCGGCCCCGTCAATTCCTTAACTATCCCCTCCGGGCGGCGTGAGGACGCCCGTCGTCCAAACATCGGGTTGGTGATGGGCGATGCCCGCTCCCTCCCGCTGTCTTGGATATTGTGCCAGACGAGTCGCGACGCCACTTTGATCCGCCTCAAATCAGCTTGCTTTTTGCCGTAGAAATCCGGCCAATGCGGCCCAACATAACTTTACGACAGGAGCCGCCCCATGCGCGCATTGCTGCAACGGATTTCCCATGCCTCAGTCACCGTAGAGGGTGAAAAAATCGGCCAGTCTGGCCCGGGGTTGCTGATCCTGATCTGCGCGATGCAGGGCGATAGTGAAGCCCAGGCAGATCATTTGGCCGCTAAGATTTCAAAACTGCGCATCTTTAAGGATGAGGCCGGCAAGATGAACAAATCGGTAAAGGACATCGGCGGCTCAGCCCTAGTGGTGTCACAGTTCACGCTGGCGGCAGACACTTCTCGCGGCAACCGGCCCGGGTTTTCGACCGCCGCCAGCCCGGACGAGGGCAAAGCGCTTTATGAGTATTTTGCCTCGAAACTCGCCAGTGAAGGCGTGCCTGTGGAAACCGGTGAATTTGGCGCGGATATGAAGGTTGAGCTGCTCAACGACGGGCCGGTCACCATCTGGATGGAAGCCTGAGACTAGGGGCAGGCCAAAAGGTGTCCGGGGCCGGTGAGAGCATCTGCGGAGTGGCCGCCGAAGCAGCCCCACCTGGGGAGGAGAGTAAGATACCCTCAGGCCCCGGACATATGGCAAGATCAGTTCCGCCCCGGGAAGTTAGGACGGTCCTCGCCATAGCTATGGACAGATCACCCAAGCGCAGCGTGGTATCTAGCTCACGCGCCCTTTGCATCTGCCGTCCATACAAACAGCCTGTTCCAGCCACTCTGCGTCAGACCCTGCTGAAGCGGGCCCAGCGGAAAGGGCAGGAAGAGCGCGCGTATTATGTCCCCGCCGCAGGTTTGTCCATGACCGGTTTGCCAATTTCCGCCCCCTCAACCGCGGCATCTTGTGCATCTCAACATCTGCGGTTGAAGAACACCTGACCATGCTCCGTATTGCGTCCCAAAATGGCGACGGATTAAAACGATCCCTCAATATTCATTGCGCCAACCGCCCGCCCTCGGCTTGACTTCCCACCGGACAGGGATCATATGCACCGACAGCGCTGCGCTGTCGCGTGACCAGCCGGGCCCGAAGACGAGGCCCCAGCGCCCTACCCCTCCAGTTCCCCATCACGCAGGGTTCTAGACGCCAACCAACCCCCTTTGGGGGTTTGTGTCTGGCGGAAACCTCCTGCGCCGCACGCTGTGCGGCCTCCCCCCGTGTGGGCCTGCCGGCCCATGCGTGAAAGGACATGAATTGTTTGATTTCGACATGCTGGGCCTCAGCCCAGCGCTGAACAAGGCCCTTGGCAAAGCCGGGCTGAAGACCCCAACACCTATCCAAAACCAGGCGATCCCGCTGGCGCTGGAAGGTCATGACATTCTGGGCCTTGCCCAGACCGGCACCGGCAAAACCCTGGCCTTTGGCCTGCCCCTGATGGAGCAGCTGCTGACCCAACCGGGCAAACCTGCCGCAAAAACCGCCAAAGCGCTGGTGCTGGCCCCGACCCGCGAACTGGTGAACCAGATCGCCGACAACCTGAACATGCTGGCCAATCACACGCCGATCCACGTGCGCACCGTGGTGGGCGGTCAATCGATCAACCGCCAGATCGCCGTTTTGAACCGCGGCACCGATATTCTGGTTGCGACCCCCGGTCGTCTGATCGACCTGATGGACCGTGGCGCCGTGGATCTGTCCCAGACCAAACATCTGGTGCTGGATGAGGCCGATCAGATGCTGGACATGGGCTTCATCCATGCGCTGCGCAAAATTGCCCCCAAACTGGGCACCCCGCGTCAGACCATGCTGTTTTCGGCCACCATGCCCAAACAGATGGAAGAGCTGTCCAAAGCTTACCTGACCAACCCACGCCGGGTGCAGGTGTCGCCCCCGGGCAAAGCGGCGGATAAGGTCAAACAGTCGGTGCATTTCCTCGACCGGGATGCCAAACCCCGAATGCTGCGCGAAATCCTGTCCAAGGACCTCGATGCGCTGACACTGGTCTTTGCCCGCACCAAATGGGGGGCGGAGAAGCTGATGAAATCGCTGGTGCGCGATGGCTTCAACGCTGCCTCGATCCACGGCAACAAAAGTCAGAACCAGCGTGACCGCGCCATCAAAGGCTTCCGCGAGGGCAGTATCAACGTGCTGGTCGCCACCGACGTGGCCGCCCGTGGTATCGACATTCCCGGCGTTGCCTATGTGATCAACTATGATCTGCCGGATACGCCCGACAACTACGTTCACCGCATCGGCCGCACCGCCCGTGCTGGCCGCGAAGGCGAAGCGATTGCCTTTTGCACCGCGGATGAGGCGGAGCTGCTGCGCGACATTCAAAAGGTGATGAAGCTGGAGATCCCGGTCGCCTCAGGCACACCGTTCCAGCCCAGTGAGGCGCCGAAGAAATCCGGTGGCAATCGTCGCCGTGGTGGACGTGGCGGCGCCCGTGGCAACAGTCAGGGCGGCGGTCAGGGGAACAGTCAAGGTGGTGGTGGCGCCTCAGGGCGCGGCAACGGCCGGTCACGTGGAGGAAACGGCGGCAACGCACAGGGTGGACGCCCCGCCCGTGACGGTGCGCGACGCAGCGCTGAAGGGGGGCAAAATGGGGGCCAGAACAATGGCCAGCCCGGTGCCGACAAACCCCGCCGCAATCGACGCCGCCGGCCTCGCAAAGCGGCAGAAGTGTAACACCGGTTAAAAAAAGCAAAAACACCCCCTGAAACCAGGGGGTGTTTTTTTTACAATTGATACACCCAAATTTGCAAAATGTGCACAAGCCTTAATCGGCACACGCCCAAGCCTTGACCGTTTGCCCTAACATTCAACCTAGCCTGCCAATTTTTTGCGCACCCGCACCTCATAGTGGATTTTTTCAAGTTTTTTAAGGCCCTAGACCTAAACTGTGACAGAAGCGCTCCGTTCTGTTCAACGCGGAACTACACTCATTCCGTCCAAAGTCGCCCCCGCTACCACTCACTCTTTCGGGTGCCGCTTTGGTATTTGTTACGGTGAAAGGTACACAGGTATGAAGTTCAGGACGAAGATCATGACGGCGCTTTTGGTGCTTGGTTTGGCACCGGCGGCTGTCATCACCTACGTCGATATTCAGCGCATCTACAAACTGTCCGAAGATGCCGCGCGTGGCTCGATCGAGACCGTCTTTGCGATGAAGAAAAAGTCGATCGAAAATTACTTTGCCAATGTGGTCAGCGTGGCCGAAACCATGGCGCAAAATCCGATGGTCATCAACTCCGCTCAGGAGTTCGCAACAGCCGCCAAAGATGTGGACCGCCGGATGGAAGATGAACCCGCAAATGCCGCTCTGGCCCAGCGCTATGCCTACCAGGGCGACAACACGCCCGGCGCCTCCGCCGAAGACGTGGCCCGCTGGCAGGAGCTGGATCCCCTCGCACGGAAGTTGCAGCAGCTCTACATCAGCGACAACGGACAGAACATCGGTGAGAAACACCTGATGAATGATGCCGGTGACGGCAGCCTCTATTCCAACCTGCACGCCTGGTATCATCCCTATTTCACCTCCACCCTTGAGGAGTTTGGCTTCTACGACATCTTCCTGTTGGACGCGCAGGACGGCCGGATCGTCTATTCGGTGTTCAAAGAACTGGACTACGGCACCTCCTTCCTGACCGGCCCTTACAAATCCTCGGGCTTTGGCCGCGCCGTGGATGATATCATCAACAACGGTCAACGCGGCACCGTGATGGTTGATTTTGAACCCTATGAGCCCTCCTACGGTGCAGATGCCAGTTTTGTATTGGTGCCCCTGATGGAAGGGGATGCGCTAAAGGGCATCATCGCCTTCCAGGCGCCTGTCGACCGGATCAACGCCATCGTCAACACCGAGGTGACAGGGTTCAAATCTTCCGAGTCGTTGTTGTTGGGTGACAACCATCGCCTGCGCGCGGCCCCACGCCTGAGTACGGATCTGAACATCGGCTCTGAGGTTGACAGCGAAACCATCGATCTGGCGCTGGCCGGCGAAGGTGGCTTCATCCGTGGTGAAAACCATGTGGGCACTGACAGCTTTGCCTCCTATGGGCGGTTGGATATCCCCGGCTTTGACTGGGTGATGGTCACCGGTGTGGACACTTCTGAGGCACTGGCCGAGGCTGATGCTGCGGTACAGGCGACCTTCTACAAGTTTGGCATCATCGGTCTGGTGATCGTCGTCGCAGGCTTTGCGCTTGGCACCTCCCTGCTGCGGCCTGTGCGCCGACTGGGCAATGAGTTCCAGGAAATGGTTGTGTCTTCGATGGACAGCCTGGCTGAGGCCGCGAACCGGTCGAAAGCAGCAGCGGAATCCATGGCTTCCATGGCGGAACAGACCAGCGCCCAGGGTGCTGTGGTCAAGGAAAACTCCGTCGCAGCGGCGGACAAAGTGTCTGGCACCGCCTCGGCGGTGGAGCAAATGTCTGCCTCGATCCAGGAGATTGCAGGTGGTGTGACCCGCACCTCGACCCTCAGTCAGGATGCCAACACCAAAGCCGAGACCGCAACGGCCACCCTGCAGGACTTGCAGGATGCCACTGCGCGTATCTCCAACGTGGTGAAGTTCATCAACGGTATCACAGCACAGACCGATCTGCTGGCGCTGAACGCAGCGGTGGAGGCCGCCCGCGCTGGTGAAGCTGGCCGTGGCTTTGCCGTGGTGGCCGAAGAGGTCCGCAAACTGGCCGAACAAACCGCTGAATCCACGGTAGAAATCCGCCGTGAGATCGACGCGGTGACCGATGGTGTGGAAACCAATGTTGTCGCGATCAAAGCGATCTCTGATGCGGTGGCGGCGGTGCAAAACCAAGCCTCAAACATGTCCTCTGCAGCCGAGCAGCAGGGCGGTGTGACGCTGGAGATGTCAAATTCGATGGCGGATCTGTCGAACCGGGTTGATAACGTCTCGAAAAACATCATCGGTGTGGAAGAAAGCTCCACCATCGCGGCCAAAGCGGCGGCGGATGTGATGAACCAGATGTTCTCGGTCGATGATGCGGCGGCCAACACCAATTCCGCGATCAAGGACTTCCTGCAAAAGATCGAGCGTCTCTGACGTCAAACCTGTGGGGTATCCTCCATAAGACCTGTAAGGGCGATGCATCCAGCATCGCCCTTTTTTCGTCGTGGCGGCTCCATTCGGCGCAAAAAATGCTTGACAGTTTTAATAAGCTTTAGCATTAGCCCAACGAACAGCCCGCTCAAAGCCAGCAAATCAACTCGCCGCACTCACGCGCAAGTTTCACCTGATGCTTTGAGGGGACTATGAAGCATAAAACACCCGTCGCGGTGGCCGTTGCCGGTCTGACCGCCCTACCAACCCTGTCCAGCCCAGCGCTGGCGCAGGACGCAGATGCAATCGTCGAACTGGACGCAATCGTTCTGGAAGAAAGCCGTCGCGGCGTTCAGACCGAGACTGCAAACTCAATCACCGTTGTTGACCAAGCCGAAATCGAAGCGCGGCAGGCGTCCTCAATGGGCGATTTGCTGGATTCGATCCCGAACGTTTCGCTGATCAATGGCTCCACCCCGCAGGGGTCAGCCGTGAACATCCGCGGCTTGGGCGCACAGGCCGGCACCTATGGCACCGATGGCTACGTGGCTGTTGTGATCGACGGTGTTGCTTCAGGCGCAGAGGAAATCTACCGCAACGGCTCCCTCCTCAGCGTCGAGCCGGAACTGTTCCGCGAAATCAAGGTTCAGCGGGGCCCGGCGGAAAGCTTCCGCTATAATTCGGGCGCAATGGGCGGCACGGTTGAGGCCGAAACCAAAGACGCCAGTGATTTCCTAACCGATGGTGACACCTTCGCGCTGCGCCAGAAGTTCGGCTTTGAGTCAAACGGCGATGGCATGCTGTCCTCGACCATCCTGGCCTTCGCCCCCAGCGAACGCTTTGATGTGCTGGCCTTTTACGGCCATCGCAAGATCGAAGATGGCGTTGACGGCTCTGGCACAACGCGTGATGCAACAGGTTTCGAAGCGCCCTCGGCCCTGCTGAAAATGAACTTCGACCTGAGTGATGACAGCACGCTGACCTTTGCACACTCCTACACGGAATCGCCCGAAACAGATGTGCCCTATGACGCCTTTGATCCGCTCTGGAGCGGTGATTTGGTGGATCGCTACATGAAGGACACCACCACTTACCTGGCTTATAAATTCGCGCCAGTGGACAGCGATTTGGTGAACTTTGAGGCGCGCCTGTTCAAAAAACGCGAAGAGATGCAGATCACCTCAAGCACTGTTGGGGCTAGCCTGACCAACACCGATCATACAACGGAAACGGTGGGCCTGCGTCTGGAAAACGTGGCGCGGTTTGACACAGGCGCGATCGGTCACGAACTGACAACCGGTTTGGAAATCAAGGAACGTTCACGCTCGGCGATCCTGCTGGAAGGTGCGGATGCGGGTGAAAACGACGGCACCGCGCCGGGCGGCACGGATGAGAGCATTTCGCTTTACCTCGCGGATGAGATCACGCTCAGCGATGCCTTCACCCTGACACCCCAGCTGCGGTTTGAAAAGCAGAAGCTCACCTCGATCAACAACCAGGACACCTCGGTTTGTTTTGGCCCGACCTTCTGTATCCCCTACCCCGCCATTCCTGATGGCACCAGCTACACCACCCAATCCTGGACCGGTGCGCTGGCGGGCCGTTACGCGTTCAACAACGGTTTCGCCGTCTTCGGCACCGCCGCCTACAATGAAAACCTGCCGATCCTTGACGATCTGCGGTCCTCAACCAACCGCGAGAAGACGGAGAAGGGCACCACCTTCGAAGTAGGCGTGTCCTTTGATGGCTATGATGTGCTGACCGGTGATGATCGTCTGCAGGCCAAACTGACGGCGTTCAAGACCCACATCTGGGACGGCACCGCCTATTCCGGCATCGATCAGACCGATCTGAAAGGTGTTGAACTGGAACTGAACTACGCCAGCCCATTGTTCTATGCAGACTTCGCCGCCGCCAAGACGCGTGGCACCATCAATGGCACCAGTGACTACTTCAACTACACCCCAGCAGACACGGTGCAGCTGACGCTGGGCAAGCGTTTCATGGGCGATCAGCTGGATATCGCGGTTGAGGCCAAACATGCCTTTGCTCATAACCGCACCTCGAACAGCGGAACCACCGGCGCCACCGCGGCATCCGACGCCTGGACCACCTATGCGCTGTCGGTTGGCTACACCCCGGACAGCGGCGTGCTTGAAGGCACCGAGATGCGCCTGAGTGTCGAAAACCTCTTCGACACCACCTACCGGCCCTACCTGACCAACCCGAACCGCAACGCCAAAGGCCGGAACATCAAGTTCTCGCTCGCGAAAACGTTCTGATCCCTTGGGCGGTCCCTTCGGGGGCCGCCGCATCCGTCTAAACGACTAAAAACACACAGATTTCTCGAGGAAACCCAATGACGCAAAAACCCAGCGCCGCAGACATCCGCCAGGCCAAGATTGACAATGCCAAGATGCGCGACCGCGATCTGGCTACGAAATTGGGCATTTCCGAAGCGGAACTTGTCGCCGCCCATGTTGGCAGCCGCGACGGCGAGACCATCACCCGCATCAACCCACATCCCGATCAACTGATGCCTCTGGTCAGCAAGCTGGGCGAAGTGATGGCGCTGACCCGCAACATCTCGGCCGTGCATGAACGTGTGGGCACCTATGGCGAATATCGCTCTGGCCCGCATGCAGCGATGGTGTTGGGGCATGAAATTGACCTGCGCATTTTCCCAAAACACTGGGTGCACGGCTTTGCCATCGATCAGGTGACCGAAAACGGCACCCGCCGCACCCTGCAGATCTTTGATGCGGCCGGTGACGCGGTGCACAAGATCTTCATGCGCGAAAATTCCAACCATGACGCCTGGGTGGAGGTTGTGGCGGAGCTGACGCTGGACGATCAATCCGAAGGGGTTGAGACCGTCGAAGCCACCCCGGTGGAGCCGGCCAAACAGAACCCCGCAAAACGTGACATCCTGCTGGAAGAATGGGGCAAAATGACCGACACCCACCAGTTCATGCGTCTGACCAGCAAGCTGGGCATGAACCGTCTGGGCGCCTACCGCGAAGTGGCTGGTGAAAAATGGGTCCGCCCGCTGGCCATCTCCGCCGTTGAGACGTTGATCAACAAAGTGTCCGAGGCCGGCCAGCGCACCATCCTCTTTGTTGGCAACCCCGGCAACATCCAGATCCACTGGGGTCGTCTGGACAACATCAAAAACATGGGCCCTTGGGTCAATGTTCTGGACGAACGGTTTGACCTGCACCTGCGCAATGACCACGTCGCTGAGGTCTATGCCGTTGAAAAGCCAACCAAACGCGGCCCGGCCATTTCGCTGGAATGCTTTGACGCACGCGGCATGACCATCATGCAGATCTTTGGCATGCGCGACCCGAAAAACGACAACGACGATCTGGCACAATGGCACCAGCTGATCGCCGACCTGCCTGACCTGAACGTGGAGGAGGTTTCCGCATGATCCGTTCCCTTTTGATGGGCGCCGCCTGCGCGCTCAACCTGACCACCGCCGCCCTGGCCGAGGACCAAAGCTACCCCGACGCGGCCGCCATCGTGTCAGTTGGTGGCCCGGTGACCGAGATCCTCTTTGCGCTGGACGCAGGGCAGCGGGTGATCGCACGTGACACCACATCGATGTTCCCGGCTGAAGCCATGGCGCTGCCGGACGTGGGCTATATGCGCCGCCTGTCGCCCGAAGGCGTTCTGTCAGTCGGCCCGGACCTGATTATTGCCCGCCACACCTCCGGCCCGGTGGAAACGCTGGACCTGCTGCGCGCCGCATCAGTTCCGGTGGTACTGGTGCGCGACGGGTTCAGCGGTGAGGCCGTCAGCGCTGCCATCCGCACCGTCGGCACCGCGATCGGCGCAGAAGACAAGGCAGAGGCCCTGGCTGGTGAGGTCGAAGCAGACCTTGCCGCGCTGGCAAGCGAAATTGCCAAGGTGGGCCATAAGAAGCGGGTGATGTTCATCCTGTCAAACGACGGTGGCCGCCTGAACGTTGCAGGCCGCAACACCGGCGCCGATGGTATCATCACGCTGGCCGGCGCAACCAATGTCATGGCCGAGTCTTACGAAGGCTACAAACTGGTGAACGACGAAGCCATCATCGAAGCCCAGCCTGATCTGGTGCTGATGATGAGCGGCCGCGGCGATCACGCGGGCCGCAAGGAGGAGATCCTTACCCTGCCCGCCATCATGCCTACCCCGGCTGGCAAAAACGGTGCCTTCCATGTGATTGACGGTGCCGCGCTTGGCTTTGGCCCGCGTACCGCAGAGTTTGCCCGCGAGTTGCATCAGGCAATCTACGGCACTGAGGCCGTGTCTCACTAATGTCGACGCAGACCATCTCGAGCCCTGCCTTGGGGCAAAAGGCTGTGGCGGGGGACCGCCGCAGCCTCTCACGTTTTCTCAGCTTTATTCTGCTTGGCGCCCTAGGGCTGACGATGCTGCTCAGCCTGGGCTGGGGCGCTGCGGATCAAACGGATGTGCTGGCTGCGCTGACCGGCACCGGTTCCGTGCGTGATCAGATCATTGTCTGGGACATTCGGATGCCCCGGATGCTGACGGGCGTGTTGGTCGGCGCGGCGCTGGCGGTTTCCGGCGCTGTGATGCAGGGTCTGTTCCGCAACCCGCTGGCAGATCCCGGTCTGGTCGGCGTCAGCGCCGGTGCGGGTTTTGGCGCAGTGGCGGCGATTGTGCTGGGCGGCTACCTGCCTGTTGCGGTGATCGCGCTGGTTGGCAACTACCTGGTTCCCTTCGCCGCCTTCCTTGGCAGTTGGGCCACAACGCTGCTGCTCTACGGCATTGCCACCAGGGGGGGGCGCACATCCGTTGCCACCATGCTGCTGGCCGGGATCGCGCTTGGCGCTCTGACCGGCGCGCTGACCGGGCTAATTGTCTACTACGCCACGGACGACCAGCTGCGCGATCTGACCTTTTGGGGCATGGGATCTGTTGCAGGTGCCTCCTGGGCGAAGTTCACCGCTTCGGCCCCTCTCATCATCTTGACCCTGATCGCCGCCCCTTTTCTGGCCCGCGCCCTGAACGCGCTTGCACTGGGGGAGGCCGCTGCCAGCCATCTGGGCATCGATGTGCAAAAGATGAAGCGGATCGCCATCCTGACCGTTGCGGGGTCGGTTGGTGCCTCGGTCGCAGTGACCGGTGGCATCGGTTTTGTCGGCATCGTGGTGCCGCACCTCTTACGTCTGGTGCAGGGGCCGGATCACCGCGGCCTACTGGTCAACGCGGCGCTTCTGGGGGCGGTGACTCTGCTGCTGGCAGATGCGATTTCACGCAGTGTGATTGCCCCGGCGGAACTGCCAATCGGGATTGTGACGGCCGCGCTTGGCGGGCCCTTTTTCCTGTGGATCTTGCTGAAAAACCGCAATCTGGTGGAGATGTAAGATGGAGCTTATTGCCAAAGACATCCACGTCAAACTGGGCCGCAAAGAGATCCTGCACGGTGTGGATTTTACCGCCCGTGCTGGCCAGCTGACGGCGATTGTCGGCCCCAATGGATCCGGCAAAACCACGCTGTTGCGCGCCCTGACGGGGGAGTTGCCCTATAAGGGCAGCGTCGTGATGAACGGTCATGACTGCGCCCGTATCAAGCCCCATCAGCTGGCGATGATGCGGGCCGTGCTGCCGCAGGCAGCCAATCTGGCCTTCCCCTTCACCGTGCTGGAAGTGGTGCGCCTTGGTTTGACCGCCGGTTTGGCCTCGGACACCCCTGATATGAGCGACCGGTTGCCGCTTCAGGCGCTGGCGCGGGTTGGGCTTGCCGGGTTTGAGGGGCGGCATTTCCACGATCTGTCTGGCGGTGAGAAACAGCGGGTTCAGCTGGCCCGGGTGCTGGTACAGATTTGGGAGCCGATGCTGGAGGGTCAGCCGCGCTGGCTGTTCCTTGATGAACCTGTCTCGGCGCTGGATATCGGCCACCAGCTGGTGGTGATGCAATTGGCCCGTGACTATGCCGCTGCCGGTGGCGGCGTCATCGCGGTGATGCATGATCTGAACCTCACCGCGATGTTTGCCGATCAGGTCACGCTGATGGACGCCGGCGCAATCCGTGCCACCGGAACCCCCGATCAGGTGCTGACCAATGAGCGGCTGAGCGCAGCCTATCATTGCCAGCTGCAGGTCAATACCCTACCCCCGCTGGGCGGCGCCTGGATCCTGCCGCAAGCCGCCGAAGCTGGCTGAGATACAAATCTGGGTGGGCCGTGACCTTTTGCGCCCCACCTAAACCCTAGTTTTGCACCTGTTACAGCCGTTCCCGGATCTGACCGGCTGAAACAAACCTTTCCGATTGCGCCTAAATCGCGACACAACTTAATCGCGGCCAGCCTGTGTTAATTTGCCTTGGGCAAATTTCTTTTTCACTATTTGAAACATGCGTAGGTGGTCATGCCCCTGAAAAGGCGGAAGAAAATCAAAAATGGCAGATATATTTTATTAAACTACCTAAAGATGTCCTAAAACATGCGGTTTCAGAGTCCGTACTACAATGTAAGCGTCTTGCCGGAAAATTTTTGCCACCCAAAGGCGCGCTTGTACGACCTGACCCCGACCCCCTTAGCGCGAGTATTCAGTATGACCCTCTCTATCAAAGCCAAATTGGCTCTGTCATTTACGTTATTAACAACCTTCATTGTCGCTATCGGCGTCATCTCCCTGAAAGAGATGGCCGTCCTAAAAGATCGAAATGACAAGATCGTGCACGAAGATTTCCAAGCGCTGCGCGACCTTGATGAACTGGCCATCATCCAAGAGCGTATTCAGAACCTGATGCGGGATTACGTGATGATCGACAAAGGCCCGCTACATGATCAGATTGAACATGAACTGGAGGCCTTGGAACATGAAGAAAAAGAACTGATCAAAACCTCCTACGGCCATGCCGCCGCCAAAGAAGTGGCGGTGCTGGACAAATTCGTCGCGCTGCGCACCCAGTTGGAGGCTGTCAACGCCGAGGTGATCGCACTGTTCAAAGAGGGCAAACTGGAAGAGGCCGCGCTGAAACTGGTGACCGAAGGCGGCAAGTTTGACAAAGCGATCCTGAAACTGATCCACGACTTCTCGGAAGAGGAAAGCATCATCCTCGAAGAAGAGGTGCAGCGTTCTGAACAGGAATATAACCTCGCCTGGTTTGAGCTGATGGGCATCATCATCGGTGCGCTGGTGTTCAGCCTTCTGGTGGGTTTCAGCATGGTGCGTTCCATCAGCCGCGGCCTGAACTCCGCCAAAACGCTTAGCAAACAAGTGGCAGACGGCAATCTGACCGCGACAGTCGACAACCGCCGCAAAGATGAAATCGGTGAATTGCTTACCGATCTCAACCGGATGGTCGCAGATCTGCGGCGTACCGTCGGCGATGTGACAAGTTCCGCCTCAAACGTGGCCGCCGGCGCGATCCAGATCTCAGCCACCTCAAACCAGCTGCAGGAGGTTTCGATCACTCAGGCAGCCGCCACGGAAGAGGCCTCGGCCTCGGTTGAGGAAATCGCCGCCAGCATCTCCAGCACGGCCGACAACGCACACCAAACCGAAGCGCTGGCCCACGAGGCCGCCGAAATGGCGCGCAACAGTGGTCACGCGGTGAACGAAGCAACCAAACACATGGACAGCATCGTCGAGAAGATCCAGGTGGTGCAGGAAATTGCACGCCAGACCGACCTTCTGGCCCTGAACGCCGCGGTCGAGGCCGCACGGGCGGGCGAACATGGACGTGGTTTTGCAGTCGTTGCATCTGAGGTGCGCAAGTTGGCAGAGCGCAGCCAGGAAGCGGCCGCTGAGATCAACACGCTCACCTCTGTAACGGTGGAATCGTCTCAGACGGCGATGACCATGATGGATGAACTGGTGCCAAGCATCTCCAACACCTCCAAACTGGTGTCCAACATCTCCACCTCGAACTCGGAAATCACCAAGGGCATCGAACAGATCGGCATTGTTGTCGGTCAGGTAGACTGCTCCACCCAGACCAACACCGCTGCTTCCGAAGAACTTTCGGTGACCGCTGAGGAACTGGCGTCACAGGCCAGAGTACTGCGCGATGCTATCAGCGTCTTTGATCTAGGTGAGGCCGGTCAGGCTGACAGCCCCGCGCCAAGTGCGAAAGCACCGACTGCCCCTAGCGCACCGGTAGCTGCAGCCCCTGCCCCCGCAACCGCGGCACCGCAGTCCTCCACTGGGATCTCACTGGATCTTGGCGATGACGCGGATGAGGTGGATTTCACCCCGGCCAACAGCAAAGCAGCCTGACACCCGATCGGACACTCGCACCTTTCGCAGCGCCGTCCCCGGCCCCGGGGCGGCGTTTTCATGTCTAATCCTGCAGGGCATTGCGGAACGCCGCAGCAAAGGGTTTGAGCAGGTATTCAGCCAAGGTTGTCTGGCGCACCTCAATGATCAGCTGCACTGGCATGTCCTCAGACAGGCGCAACTGCCCCAGCGCCCTTTGCAACCGGTCCGCCGCCGCGGCCGACAGATCTGCCCGACCCGCGTACCCCATGGGCTGGTCACTATCATCCAGCACCGCACGCGGCGAAATCGCTGCCACAGTGACATCGATCACCGGCATCGCCCGTTGCGGCAGGCTAGGCAAAATCAGCCGCCCCGACATGCCGGGCTGCAGCTGATCAATGTGTGAGACCGGCACGGTAAAGGCCACATGCGGCCGATCCAGCGGTTGCGCCAATGCAACCAGCGTGGCCCCGCGTTGGGCATAGCTGTTGCCGGCTTCCAGGCTCAACTCCGTCACCATGCCTGCCACCGGCGCGCGGACCTCAGCGCGCGCGACGCGATCACGCAATGACAGCAGGGTTTTGCCAATATCCTCCAGCTGTTTTTCATTTGCCGCCATAGTGCTGCGCAGCCCTTCGCGCAGCTGCAACATCACCAGATCCGCCTGCGCCGCAACCTGCTGCGCCTGGTCCTGCAAGGCCACCAATTCCGCCCGGTCGCCCTGCACCTCAGCCTGAACGATGAGGATCTGTTCCGCCAGCGCCTCCCCCTCGTTGCGTTTTAGAAGGCCTTTTTGCAGCAGCGCATCCTGCCGGTCCGCCCGTGCCTGCATGCCGGTCAGCTGGGCCTCGGTGATGGCAATTTTTTCCTGCAGCGCCGCCGCCTGTCGGGTCAGGCTCTCAGCACTCGCCTTTTTCGTTGCCCGTTGCACCAGCGCCTGACGCGCCCGCAGCTTGTACGGCGATGTACCGCCCTCTGGGTCGGGATCAACAGCATTTGACGCAGTTACCCTATCCAGCAGCGCGGCGATGCTCGCATTTTCCTGCAAAAGCCGGCTTTGCAGCGCCACCGTGGCTTCAACTTGCGCGGCCTCCAGGGAGGTGTCGAGGCGCAGCAACAGCGCCCCCCGGTCCACACGGTCGTGACGTTTCACTGCCACCTCTGCCACCAGCCCGCCGTAGGGGTGCTGCAGAACCACCGCGGGCTGTGCAGAAACCAGTTTGCCGCTGAGGCTTAGGGTGCTGGCCAGTGGTGCAAAGACCGCCCAGAGTGCCACCGCCGCCAGAAAGGCCAGCAGAGCCAGGCCGCTGCGATAGATCGGCCCCATGACCTGATGTGGCAAGGCATCTGGGTTGGCGGGAGGTGAATGGCTCAATTGATCCGTTCCTGCGGTTGTTGCTGGCCCAGTCCGCCGCGATCAGCATGTAAAGCGACGTGAAACACCGTCACATCCTCTTGTGTGTGCAGGGCGAAGCTCTGGCTCATCTGACTGACCGCCGCCAAGGCCATCTCATCGCGCGGCTGATCCCCGGAAGGTTCGCGCCCGGTGGCCAGTTGTTTGCGCACCCGCACCATCTTCTCCTCCAGATCTGCGTCGCCAGCGCCGACCATGCGCAACTCACATTCCAATTCATTCAGAAACTTCAGGGAAAATTCGACCGAGGGATGGTCCTGCTGCGGCGATGGTGCCTGCGCCAGCGCAAGGTGAAACAACTCCATCGCGACCAACTGCGCCTTTTGACTAAAGGCCTCATCACTGGAGCGGGTAAATTGCGAGGCCACCCAATCCCGCAAATCCTGCAGTGAAGACGCCAACAGAGGCAGCGCCATGCGCCGACGGTTGCCGCTGAGCCGGGCCAGAACCTCGGCCCGGACGCCAAAGTCAATCACCCGGCCCTGTTCCAGCCGCAGGATCTTATCCGCCAGCCCCATCAGACCGGATCGGTGCAGCACCATCACGATTGTGGTCCCTTCAGCCTTGAGCCGCAGTAAGGTCTGCGCTAGCGCCCGTTCCCCGTCACCATCCAGCAGCGCGTTTGGTTCATCGAGAAACAGATATTTGGGTTTGGTATAAAGCGCGCGCGCCAGGGCAACCCGCTGCACCTGCCCTGCCGACAAGAGGTAAGGCGCCTGCGCCAGATCGCTCTCATAGCCATCCGGCAAAGCCGCGATCAACCCATGTACGCCAGCGGATTTGGCGGCCTCAATCACCTGAGCATCCTGCCGGTCGGGTTCAAAACAGGCGACATTTTCTGCAATGCTGCCAGCAACCAGTTCCGCCCGCTGCGGCAGATATCCGGTGGCACGATAGAGGTTCTGCCGCTGCAGGGCCCGCAATTCGCTTTGGTCCAGAAAGGCCGAGCCAATGGGGGCAGGTGCGACGCCTGAAATCGCTTGCAGGAGGGTTGTTTTCCCCGACCCGGAACTGCCAACGATCGCCAGACATTCGCCTGGATCCAGTGCAAAGGACACCCGGTCCAGCAGCGGTGGGGCGCCGCCGCCGCGCGGCACAATCAGCCCCTCAGCCCGCAAAGTGCCTGAAAACTCCGGGATCTCAACGGGGGGCGGCTCAACGGCATCCCCCCCTTTGCTGAGCGCGGCATAGTCTGACAGCGCCTGCCGGATCACCGGCCATTGCGTGGCCACAGCTTCAAAGGTGGCATAGGTCCGGCTGAGGATCAGAGACGCCGCGATCATGCCCCCAGGACTCAAAGCATTTTGCGTCACCAGAAAGGCGCCAAGTCCCAGTGCCATGATCTGGCCAAGGCTGCGCAACCAGCTGTTGATCCCGGCGAGGGCTGTTTGATAGCCCGCCAGTTGATCGCTTTGACGGTGGCGGGCGCTCTGCAGCCGCTGAAACCGCTGCAGAAGGTTCTGTTCAATCATTGCAACGCCCAGACGCCCGGCGAAATCCCCCGCGTGCTGCAGAACCGCCGCCTCCTGCTGTTGCAATCTGGTGAGCGCACTGCTGCCGGCCCGGGTCATCTGACGTTCCACCAGACGGGCCAAACCGAAAAGGCACAGCAAGCCAAGCAGCAACAGCAGGAAACCCGGATGGATGATCCACAAAGCCAACAGGAACAACGGCAACCAAGGCAGGCTGAGACCGGCGGTGGCGGCCGGGCTGGCCAGCGCTTGCGACAGCCCGGCGATGCGGTCGATGTCACTGCGGTCGGTTTGCGATCTGGCGGGCTGTCCTTTTGGCGATTGCCCAGCGGTTGCGACGACGTGGCCAGTTCCCAACGCCTCAGCCCAGGTTGAGAGGCGCAGCAAGGCCAGATCACGCCCCCATTCCACCCCGGCCTGCAACGACAGGGCGGCCAACGCCAGACCGCCCAGCAGCAGCAAGGTGGCCGTGTTGCCGCTGGGAATGACCCGATCCAGCACCTGCATCATGAAAAGCGGGCTGATCAGAACAGCCAGATTGCTCACCAGTGAAAACACCAAAAGCGGAGGCAGGGCGCGTTGCAAATGACGATAGGCATTCATGGCAGCCCCCTGCAGTCACTGGCACGACGGTCAAAGTTCTGCGGTTTCACAAGATGAAATTGCTTTCATCCAGATCGTCGACATTCACCGATTTCAACAACAGCTTGTCACCGCTCTCGCCACCGGTCAGTGCGCTTAGATCCAGTTCCGTCGCCCAGCCGCGATCCGCCAGGGCTGCTTCGACTTCGCTGAACTCCAACCCATAGGCTGTTAGGTCTATCCGGTCATGGTCCGCCTCAAAGTCATGGACGATGTCGCGTCCCGCACCGCCCGAAACGACAAAGGTATCAGTGGTGCCGTCGCCGCGCCAGTTGCCCCCCCAGAGGTGGTCATTGCCCGCACCCCCTTCGATGGTGTCAGATCCGGTGCCGCCGACAATCTTATCAGCGCCCTCACCCCCATCGACACGGTCATCGCCACTGCCGGCATTGAGATAATCACGCCCCTCATCACCGCTGATCACATCATCGCCTTCCTGACCGCGGATCGAGTCATTGCCCGCCCCGCCAGAGGCCGTGTCATCCCCGGTGCCGCCGCTGATGTTATCATTGCCCTGATCACCAGACAGGCGATCCTCCCCTTCTCCACCCTGCAAAGTGTCATCGCCTGCATTGCCAAAGAGCTGATCGTCCCCCGCGCCACCGCGCAGGTCATCATTGCCACCCTCAGCCTGGATCAGTTGCGGGTTCCGCAGCAGCACCGGCGCCTCGGCGTCAATCTCGGTGAAGGCATCCGCCGAACGTGGATCGACCGTACCGTCGTTGGATCCGGTGGATTGTGCTTCGGACATAAATTCAGAATAGGCCTGGCCAAGATCCCAATCGACATTGACCTTGAAGATCGCGCCCTGACTGCCGGTGCTGGCATCGAGATCGTGATCCCCTTTGTTCAGCCCGTAGTAGAGGTTGCCATCGCCATCCAAGAAGACCGCGCCATACGCCCCCTTAGCCATACCGCTTTCCATGGTGTCACCATAAAGCGTGCCGGTGATTGGAACCTCACGAAAGGTCGGCTCGCCACCGGCGGCAACCGCGCTGACATCGATTTTGACCACCTTGCCCGCAGCACCATTCTGCCCCGGAGACACCACCGCATAGAAATTGCCATCCTCGGAGTTATAAGCCAGATCATAGGTGCGATCGGTGAACAGACCTTTCGGCAGATGGAAATGCTGAATATCAGGGTTCCCGTCGGCGTCGCGACTGTCCACATCGACCACGCTGATCCGATCCAGGGACGAGTGGAATGTCCAAAGGTTGCCGCTGTCATCAAAGTCACCAACATAATCGCCGTAAAATCCGTCACCAACCCGGTAAGCGGCGCCAGAGGCATCCAGCATTACGATGTCATTGGTGCTGACCTCATTACCAAGCGCATCCACGCCTTTTGATTTGGCAACGCCATAAATCAGATCATCTTCGGCGTTGAACCCCACGGCGTTGATTTTGAACCCCGGCGGATCCCCCACATCCACGTAAGACCGCGCCTCAACATCAAAGGCCTTCAGATGGCCATCAATCACCTGATACAGCACCGGCTGTCCCGGCGCGAAGGCATCAACAGAAACATCCTGCCCGCCCAGCGAGACGGTCTTGTCATAGCTGACCACCGGACCGCTGAAATCATAATCAACGCTGCCTTCCGGCGGGACCGCGCGGAAGGACAGTTGCCCCTCTTCGCCGGCGCTCACCACTTCAATCTCATGGGTTTCATAGACCCCTGATGTGGTTTCGACCGTGCCGACAACCTCACCGTTCCACAGCACCTCAACCTGACCGCAACCATGTCCACCGCTGAGGTTCGCCGCCAGCTCGAAGGAGATCGTATAAGCCTCCCCAGCGACGGTATTGGCCGATTGGGAAATGGTTTCAACGCCGTCCTCATCCGCCATCACCCAGCCCGGGCTGTCGCCATACTGCGAAAAACTGGTGAGTCCGTCGCTGCCGTCGGCAAGGACATTGCCGCCTTTCAAATCGCCATAGACGATGTCATCCCCATCCCCGGCATTGACGGTGTCAGCACCCAATCCCCCTTCGGCCCGGTCATTGCCCTGCTCAAGGTTGAGGAGGTCATCCCCCTCACCGCCAAAGGCATGATCGTCGCCACGCCCCGCATTGATTGTATCATCCCCACGCCCGGCGCTGAGCGTGTCATCGCCACCGTTGCCCAGCAGCACGTCATCCCCATCGCCAGTGCGAATATCGTCGTCATAGGAACGGGTGAGCCCTAGATCGCTGACCTGAACAGCCGCGGGATTGAAGACCCATTTCCCGTCAACAAAGGACCATTCATCCCCAACCATGTCGCCCGCGGCCAGGTCATTGCCCGCGCCGGTGCTGATGTCATCATCGCCGGCATGGCCATTGACCTTATCCGCCTCAGCCAGTTTTTCGCGCAGGGTCTGCCCCGCCGCGTTCTGGACCCCGTCAATGATCTGGTTATCATCCGTGGTTCCGATGAAGTCTTTCACCGGATCACTGTTCGGGGATTCGCCGCCGTTTGCCATCTGCACACCTCAGTCTCAGGGATTGCGTTCCTCAAGACGTTAGGGGCAAAGGGTTAACATCTTCCCCAAGAAGATGGCTCAAGCCGCAGTGAATACATAAATTTTTTTTCAATTAGGGGTCTGATCAGCAGCTAAGATTTACGCATTTTCATCGATTTGTCTGTCACAGCTATAGGTTATTTCAGTGATCTGCGCCGTACCGGTCGGTCTGCGATCTCACCCCTTAAACGCCGACGGCCGCCCTTGATGGGGCGGCCGTTGCTCGGTGTTTTGTTTTTTATCGTTTTGAGAGGAATTGGTATTTATTAGGTTTGGCGGTGACCTACTCTCCCAC
>NZ_CYSB01000037.1 GCF_001458255.1 Thalassovita autumnalis | reverse complement strand
AACAACAGGTTATGAGGAACGGCGCGGCATAATCCGAACCTCGGCATTATGGGCCAGCTCATGGGCCCAGGCCCCGTAGAAATTGCGCGGGTCGTGGAACCGCGTGATGGACGGCATGTAAACCTTGTCCACGGGGGGCAAATAGTACGCCTCCGTGCCCGTAAAGACGGTCGTGATGTCGATGGCATCGAAAAACGCCTGCATATGCGGGATGGGCTTGGACGGCGGATGTTCAGGCACAGGCTCCGGGTCAGGGTAGAAATTGTCGGGCAAGCCCTCGATCTGGCAGGCATTGAACACGCGATAGGATTTCTGGAAGCGAAAGATGCGGGCTTCCTCGGAGTGATCATCCCCGTCGCTGCGACCGTCCTCATCGGCGGCGTTCGTCCGGCTTTGTCCGTAGTAGACGACGACAGACGACTTCTCGCCCTTGCGAACCTTTGCGTCCAAGGCATTGGCCTGCGGCAACGTCATCCAGAAGGGCGAGCTATGGCCCGCCATCATAGTTCGCATCGTCAGCAGGAAGTTGTTCACGCCCTGGTAGGGTTCACCGCCCACGCGTAGGGGGCGAGAGCTGCCACCTGCGGTCCAGGGCTTGCGCCAGGGCAGGACACCGCGCTCGATGATACGGATGATTTCGTTGGTGATGACCTCGGAGGCATCGAATTTGGGCGTGCGGGATCGGGCCATGGCTGGCCTCCTTTCGAGTTTTGGTGAGAGTAAGTGGTGATCAGGCTGACTGATGGGACCGCGGATCGTTGAGGATCCTCGCGCCAAGCCCTTCGACCATGTCGATGTAGGTGGTCAGCGAGACGGACTTGCCGGAACCCGAAGGTTCAGGGTCAACCGATCCGTCCCGCGTCACCCGCGGCAGGTTCGCGAAAGCGATAACATCGGTGACGGGTCGGATATCGATGAACGGGGTCCCTCGGGCGACCGCAAGAGCGGCCAGGGGGAAGCGCTCGATAGGCGCGAGAGTCGACACGGCGGTCCACCCGAGATGGAGGAATGTCCCACCCTCCCCGCAGATCACATGCGCGTTTGGCAATGACGCCGCCTGCCTGAGATAGCCGAGATCGCGGAGAACGGCTGTCCGCTCGAGCTGCCGTGCCAGCTCCGTCTCGCCGGTTCGGCGCAGCTCTCTATGCCGCCACCAAGAGGCAGCGGTCGCGCGCAGCACGCGCAAGACACCTGTTTGCATGGGAATGCCCTTCATTAGGAAAGACAGACCGGAATCCGGTCCGGACCCATTTGAAGGACCCCAAAGGCCCTCATCCGTCAGTCACAAAACCCGAAGGACACTTTTACTTTTCGTTGACCAAACCCGTGAAACACCCAACCGCCACCGAACTGTAATGGTACGAAGGGACCACAACTTCCACAGGGCCCATCGGCTAGACCTGTGGCGGTTTCTTCTTCACGAGATAGCCCAAACCGCTCATTCGGCCCGCAACTGCCAACTTCTTCGCAAAGCGTGCTGATGCTTTGGCTTCCCACCAATGCAGCGGATCGGCACCCTGGAAAGGGAAACCATGTCGATGATGGCTTTTGTGGGCATGATTTCTCATCGCGAACACTAAAAAACATAATAACCTATTGTTATTAAATCATTTTCATTCGTCGAATGGATCAGATTATTCCGCAGCCAACATCAAAGCACTCTTTTGAAGAGTTTGGGTGTCATGAAATCAAGAGATTGAGTTGCACCCGCTGTTCTGCGATTTCCTTGTCGTCCACTACGACTAACTCAGCGGAACGCGGGACCGCGGGCAACCAACTGTTGCGCTTGAGAAGCCGCTGGCCTCGCTCAGCATGTCGCCATTATTGAAGTGCCTGAGAAGTTTCGCGGTCCCCTTCCCCGCGCGCGGGAATTCGAGGATCGAGCCCTTGGTCAAACGGTTTTGGCAACCATCGATCGTCTGCTCCTTGTGCGCTACGGCCCGTAGCCACGATATCATGCAACAGACATCCACAACCTACCTCTCAGGCATTAGCAGCGATGAAGGCCAAGGGAATATCCGAGGCCAGGACCCAAATCGCCGTCAGCAGGCGCCGGATAGCGTAGAGCCAATTGTTGAGGGTATTCATCATCAGATCTCAGACATCGAAAAGGGCAGGGGCCGCGGAGGCGCGCAACTGCTAGGTTGGCTGCAGCGCAACGCGCTGTATGTTCTTCGCTAGCCGCCTTTGCGCTACTGGCAGCGATGGTCACCAGCTGAGGTTTTACCATGATGATCGGGATGCCCTCGTCATCAGATCTTCGCCGCGACGAAGGCGAAAGCCACTTTCACGATCTCAAATACCGCCACACCTCAACCCCCCTAACTTTTCTCTCTCGAACACCGTTTGTGTGCCGAGAGCCTACTTAACAGCTGTTAAACTATTCCATGCCAGCCGCACGCGATTGGAGTTTAACAGCTGTTAAGCCGCGTTCCGCCGGCCAATCAATGCCATGACCATTGGGCCACAAGAAAACTCGCCTGCCGCAGCTTTGGCAGTCAGAGCTCGCAAGTATCCACCAGGTGATCTTATGTCGGCGAAGCGTTCCAGCATGGCAGCAACGACGATCGACGCTTGCTCCGGACCCATGAACCGCTGTGCTTCTTCCCATGCAGACGCACTGATGCCCATGGCTGGGCGCACATGGCACGCCGCATCGAAAAGCTGATGCCAATGCCGGACCTCACCTTGGTAGAAGGTCTTGAGCGAGGGACATGCCGCGATCACTAGGTGGAGTGGGATCTTTGGCAGGTGTCTTGTGTCCTGTTCATCAACGTCAGCCACCGGCTCATTCGTATCCACATCTGGCACGCCCGCCGCCGCCCCGCTTTTTTCTAAAGCAGGTTCAAGATCTATAGATTCTTTGTTTGAATTATGATGGTGACGCTCAGAATGAGCATCATTGGTGTTCATTTCCTCTGTTTCAGGGCCATCAATGATGTTGCGTGCCTGATCGAGAAGAGCTCCAAGGTCGGCTCGATAGGCCGCGAGGTCCTCAATTGAAAGCTTGCGGCGAAGCGCGCGGGCTGTGAGTGCGGCCTTGTCGCGGAGCTGATCCCAGAGGCCTAGGCCTGGCTGTATCTCGTCTCCGAACTCGGCGAGGGCCGCGAGATCGCGTCGCATGAGGCTCACGACCTCTCTCAGGCGCCTGACTCGCTCCTCAGCCTCACGTACGGCCTCTGCGGCCCGTGCTATCTCCTCGGACTGACAGTAGAGCGGGGAAAGATCGAAGCCAAAGACAACGCGGTCTTCGCCGTGCTTGCGGACATAGCGCTTCCCATTGGGGCTATCACGCCGCTGGAGCAAGCCAGCCTCGACAAGACGCGCGAGGTGACGACGCATCGTGGAGCAGGGCATACCATTCAGGCGCTCACAGATCGCCTTGTTCGAGGGGAAGACGACCATCTCGGCGTTCCCGCCAAGCGCATCGTCCGGAAAGAAGCTGAGAAGCCCCTGCAAAACCGTCAGATCACGTTCCGAGACCCCAAAGGCCGCTTGCGCCTTGGAGAGCTCGCGCAGGAGTTCCCACTTGTTAACGGGTCTGGCTGGAACAGATGCCTCGGGTCGCTCAATGACGCGCAAATGGGCGTGCGAAATCGGCCGCATAAACGGCGAGATTGGTGTGTACTCCATGAAAATGTCCACGAAGACAAAAATTCTAGGGCCCGCGAATCGCTTTGCGCTTGCGGGGTAGGGGCCAGAACGCTACAGTCAGAAGTGCGAAAACTGAGATTTTGTAGCGGGCTGATCCCGGTGCGAAACCTTACAAAGGTCTCGTGAAGCTAGCTTCTCGGGGCCTTTTTCTTTTTGCCTGTATCGTGCCTCCTTCTTGTTGGTTGCTCTTCCTCAGTCTCCTGAACGCTTCCAGCGCTCATGAAGCTCGGTAATCAGCTTTGGGGCGTTGCCCTCCAACCAGCTGATAAAATCAGGTTCATCCGTAGTTAGATCAAGTTTGAGCTGCTTGCCTTGGCGGCCGGTCTTGACCGTCGCAGCTCCAACACCGGGGATCGCCAAAGCAGGCACACCCTTTCTAGACGGGCTTGCTTTCTTCTCTGCGCTCTTCGCAGCTGCCAGAACTGCGAGAAACGCACGCTCAGAAACCTCATCGACCGAGCCGGAACTTTCGGACTTGGCTGCATGAGCTATGGCTAGCAGCTGGTCCCGATCACCGTCGTAGGCACCCAAAGCCTTTTTGAGCTCTTCCCATCTCGGGCGACCAATCCCAGGAGCTGCACCAATTGCCTGGATGAGATCCTCGCCGACCGTCCGAACGACGCTCAAGAGCTGTGAAACCCCAGCTTCGTGGAGGTTAAGGACTTCGGCGACACCTCGATTGGTGCGCTCAGCCCCTTCCAGATGATCACCGTCCAAAAGCGCTGTCGCAACAAGCGCACGTTCAATAAAGCTCAGATCACGACGCTCTTGGTTCTCGAGAAGCTGATCACGAAGCGCTTGATCACCCTCAACCTCTGTGACGATGGCTCGAACTTTGATACCGAGTTCGCGACATGCTTCCAAGCGTCTACGGCCGTAGATCAGGTTGTAGCGATCGCCTTCCAGTGGGCGGACCAAGACAGGCACACGCTGACCGTTCTTGGAAATAGAGTTCTTCAGGCCCTCAACTTCGATCTGAAGCCTGTCATCCAAGCGGCCTTCGGTCACAATCTGCGCCGGATCGATCTCAAATACACCGCCACGCAGTCGGCGCCCTTCAAGAGCGTCAGGAGCGTTGCGAAGGGTCTGCAGCGGCAGGCCAAGTTTAGGCTTTCTTGCCATTCCGCCCCCATGTGTTCTGGATGATTTCAGCGATCTCATCGTTCACTGCGTTCATAGATTCGATCGCACGATCAAACGTCTGACGCGTGAAGTCCTTCTTGTCAGCTTCGTAGAGCGTTTGCTTGGTCAAGCCGGCATCAGAAATCGCGGTCGACTCAACCATGTGGTTGGTCAGGACCGACCTCCCAAATAGCCCTCGAATGAAAGCGATGACTTCGGTTTGTGGTGCGTCGCCGACTTTGTATCGCGTTGGCAAAAAGCGCAGCCAATCGAACCGCAGGTTGGCGCCTGCATCGCGGATCACGCCCAACAGGTCGGCCGTCATCCGCAGGAACTGCGACATGGACATGAGGTCGAGCATCTGCGGGTGGACCGTAACCAGGACCCCTGAGGACGCGGATAGGGCAGACATGGTCAGGAAGCCAAGCTGCGGCGGACAGTCGATCACAACAACGTCGTAGTTCGCTTCAACACTATCGAGTGCGTCGTGAACTCTCGCGAAGAACGCCTTCGCTCCGCCTCGCTGGATTGCAGCAGGCGTCTCGTGCTCGAACTCCATGAGTTCAAGGTTGCCCGGGATAAGATCAAGGCCGCGGATGTAGGTCTTGCGGATCACTTCGGCGATCGGAACCGGATCGTCATAGCGAACGGCATCATAGAGGGTTCCGCCCTCCATGAGGTCGAGTTCTGGCTGGATTCCGTGAAGAGCCGAAAGAGATGCTTGGGGGTCGAGGTCGATTGCAAGAACCCTGTACCCCTTGAGCGCCAAGCGCTGAGCGAGGTGAGCAGACGTCGTCGTTTTGCCGGACCCGCCCTTGAAGTTCACCACTGAAATGACTTGAAGCTCGTCACTGTCGCGACGACCAGGCACGTAAGTTCCAGACTTTTTTGCGTTTCCTTCAAGCGTCTGCCGGATTTCCCAGATATCGTCGAGCGTATAGCGACGATGACTTCCAGCCGTCGTCTCGACGTCAACGATCTTTCCTTCTCGATGAAGCTTCCGAAGATAGGTATGGTCGACGCCAAGGAGCTCAGCAGCTTCGCCGCTGGTCAAAGTGCGCATCACCTTCTTTGCATCTGGTGGGAAGTGTGCAGCGCGCTGAGCATGCAGGTTCGACGCGAGAAGTTCCGCGTAGTGCCCGATGGCGATATCTAGATCCTGTTCTGCTTCGCTCATGTCTGCCCCGATCCGTGGGCGCGTTTTTTATGTGACCGCGCGTTATTTTTCGAGACTATTGCCCGAGCAGCCAGATTCGTGCAAGCACTTTCTAGATTTAGTGGCAATCCGTTAGGCCAACACAAGTGTCGTGTTCAGAGGAGCCCCAACTTTTCCGCACGCTCAAGCAGCATTTTGACCGAAGACGGCTGCCAGCTAGTGCGCCCTCGAGGGGTGCGCTCACGCAGCGATTCCAGCCGGTCGCATATCGCCTGCAGTGTTATTTCGGGGTCTGAGCCTTTGATGGCAGCCACGATAGCCGGCAGGCGGTCATCGGTTTCGCGGCGTCCGGCGCGGCCAAGCACTGCATCTGGTAGAAAGCCGTCGCGGACATAGGCTTTCACAGCACGGAGTAGGCGGCTTTGGGTCCAGTGCCTGTCGTGGGGCAGGGGGCCATTAATGATTCGCAATACATCTTCCCAGGCCATATCCGGCCGCAGGCGTCGCACGTGGGGCACCCAATCCTGCGCGGTTTCGTTCAGGCGCTCCATGTAGCCGTCCTGTCGTGCCAGCCGCACCTTGCGCAGCGCAGCGGGATCCTTGGCGCGTAGCCCAGGATTGCCACCAACGCGGCCCTTGGCGCGGGCAGAGGCAAGCCCGGCCTTTGTGCGCTCACGTATCAGCGCGCGCTCGAACTCGGCCGCGGCGCCCAGAACCTGCAATGTGAACTTGCCCTGCGGGGAAGCGGTGTCGATCGGGTCCTGCAGCGAGCGGAAGAAAGCTCCCTTGGCCTCCAGACGCTCGATCACCTCCAGCAAGTGCGACAGAGACCGCGCAAGCCGGTCGATCCGCACAACGACCAGCGTATCACCGCTCCGGACGCGTTCGAGAACGCGCGCCAGCACCGGTCGCGCGCGATTGCCGCCTGAGGCGTGCTCTTCATGGATTTCGACACATCCCGCAGTTTGCAGAGCCTCAGACTGGGGCAGGGGGGTCTGATCCTCAGTGGAAACGCGGGCGTAGCCGATCAGGGGCATGAAAACGGGCCATTTGCAATTTACAGTATCGCTACTAAACGACCGTTTGTAAACGAAAGCAAGTAAGTGCTCGCTCGTCGTGCTCGTCCAAAAACCCTTGGTTTCCTTGCGCTGAGCGCGATCAGAGAGCCCTCGCCGACCATCGCCCGCGCGTGCTATCTAAGAAGCGTGGGTCCACTCTGACAAAACCCTTGGGTAAAATGCAAAAATCCAGTATTTTGCACATATGAAGCCTCAAGCGCCTGCCTTTCATGATGAATCGGACGCTCTCTTTCTCGATGCTGAGGGGGTGGAACAGTCGTCCGAGGACGATCTTTGGTTCTTGCCCGGTCCCATGGAAGAGGAGCCGGATTATCTGCCGCCCGGACCACGGGCCGAACCGCGCGAAACCGAAGTCCTTGATGAATGGCGGAAAGCAGAGGCGGGTCTCGCCGCGCGTCTTGCCAGTGTAGCTGGTCGCGTCGGCGCGCTGGACGACCGCCTGAAGCGCGGCCCCGAAGGATGGCGACACAGGCTTGCCCTGATCGAGGCAGCTGACCTCAGCTGGTTTGTGGGTGATCGTATCGTCCCGGATCGCCTTGCTCTTTGGATATCCATGCGCCTGTCAGGCGTTCAGGAGGACACCGCAGCACTCGCGCGTGTCGGATGGGCAGTTCGCCGTTTGAGCGGCGGGCCGGGGCCCGAGGTGGACCTTTCCGCCTTTCTCGACCGCCGCGACCCCGAGAACCTTGGTGATGATGCCGAACCTTTCATGAATCGTGCGAGCGGCTGGCTGGATCTGATGGCGCGAGCTGTCGATCTGCATCCGATCAGCCGCGCCTGCATGGGTTTCCACCTCTGGAACCTCGCTGGTCTTGGACAGCACGGAGACGGGATGGAGGCGGCAGTCACAGCCGCAAGGATTGCGGCCGGTGAGGGAAGGGGGGCAGTCTTTGCACCTCTGGCCATGGGCGGATCAGGGGGGCTGCGCGCTGGCGGCCCACCCGCTGACCGTCTGGCGCGTTGGCTCGATGGGATGATGACAGCATCCTTGAGCGCGATGCGGCACCTAGACGACATAGAGGCATGGGCTATGCGCGCAGACGCCGAAATGGCACCGCTCTCGGGCAAGACGCCACCTGCTCTCCGCGCCTTACTGACCGAGTGGCCACTCGTCTCTGCACCGATGACCGAAATCTTGACTGGCGCCAGCCGCGCCGCCGTCCAGCGCAACCTTGGCTGGTTGGAAGCGCGGGGTCTGATCCGTGAGGTGACCGGGCAGGGGCGCTATCGGATGTGGCGTGCAACGATATAGTAGAGAAGCCTTTTTGGATTTAGCCCTTTGCTGACCCAGTTGGCGCGTGAACGTCTAGCATTGAAATCGCTATTCAACCCTCTGCTTCTCGCGGTTAAGTGAAAATTTAACCCTTGAACCTCTAGTTGCTAGACGTTTTAGCGTGGAGCAAATCGATCTGACAGATCCGACACCGAAATAGAAACTGCGCGGAGCACGATACATGCTGACAAGACGACACTTCATCCAGACGACTACCGCATTGTTCTCGGCGTCTATCTCGAGTCCGCTCCTCGCTGACACCTGGCCCACTGAAGCGGAAAAGGCTGCTTGGGATGCACAGGTTACACCGCCGGGCTATAATCCAGCCACATCAAACCCGTGGGGCCTGCATCCGCGCTTTCTGCCGCAGCGGGTTGTAGCTAAAGATGGTCTTGTGGCCGGTGACATCCATGTCGATGCTGTTGCGCGCTATCTTTACCATATCGAGGAAGGCGGAACGGCGATGCGCTATGGCGTAGCGATTGCTCGTGGCAAACTTTATGAGCCGGGTGTCTACACGATTAAGCGCAAGGTCAGGTGGCCGCATTGGCAGCCAACACAGAACATGATTGACCGCGACCCGGAGCTCTACGCCGATATCGCTGACGGTATGGAACCCGGACCTGAGAACGCGCTCGGGTCACGGGCGCTTTATCTCTTTGTCGGGGACCGAGACACCTATCTGCGCATCCATGGTACACCACAGCCGCGAAGCATCGGCGGCCGAGCAAGTTCCGGTTGCGTCCGGATGGTCATGGCGCACATAAACGATCTGTATCCGAATGTGGAGATTGGCTCGATGGCGTTCCTATATTCGGCCGAGGACAGCGTGACTCCGCAGAGTTGACCCAAGCCGCGCCGTCAATCCGACGCTTGGACGCGTCAATCAGGATTGGCGCGCGACGCAGATGGGATTGCCGCCTGCCGATCGCAACGGGACCAAGGTCGTTTCCACAGGCCCACTATGCGCATACCAATAGCAATTATCTTCGGGACGTAGCCGTGCCGTGTTGAGATCCTGGTCGGGTGCAGCGAGGGCTGCGACAGATTCTGGAATATTCCCGACCCTGAATGGATCGTTGTCTTCCTTCGGAGGTACCGCACAGCCAGCCAGGGCCAATGTTGCAACCATGATCACCGCATATTTTTGAAGCATATCTATCTCACTTTTTGGCAGGTCAGCCGCGTCCACAGACTTGGCAACGCGTTTCAAGGTTCCGCAGATCGGTGTCCTTACTTGACCAAGTTTCTGTTTTAGCTCTTGAAGCTCTAGTTACTGTAGGGGCTATCTCAATGTGGAATGAACGAATCCCGAGGTCAATCCCATGTCTTCCAATGGCCACCGCCACGACCACAAGCACAGCTCTGACTGCAGTCACGATCATGTTGATGATCACAAACATGCGAGCGTAGCTCGCTACTCTCATGGAGATGGTGCTGCGTGCTGCGGTGCTGGAGCCAACACGGGACCGGCAGAATCCATCCCGTCGAATGGGCGAAGTTTTCAAGTTTCCGGTCTGGATTGTGCCGAAGAGGTGGCAATCCTGAATAGGGTGGTCGGTCCAAAAGTCGGCGGGACTGAGCATCTGGCGTTCGATGTCATCAATGGGCGGATGACAATTCTGGATACCGCAGTCGGGATTTCGGACAACGAGATTTCGCAACTGGTCGCGAGTACCGGCATGAGCGCAAAACCGTGGGACGCCGACAACGCAGCAGAGAATCAGGCCGCGCATCTGGCACGTCAAAAGCGGTTTACCGCGCTCAGCGGCGGCTTCTGGGTGGCAGGTTTTCTCTACCACATCGTCGAAACCGGCATGGGTGGTGCGCTCGGGCTATTCGCAGGGCACGGAGAAATGCCGATGCCACTCGCGGAAGCAGGGTTATTCGCGGTGGCAATTCTCTTCGGGGTCTGGCTGGTCGCGCCCAAGGCTTGGTCTTCCGCGCGACGGTTTTCCCCTGACATGAACTTGTTGATGGTGGTCGCAGTGGCGGGTGCCATCGGGCTGGGCGAATTCTTCGAGGCCGCGACGGTTGCGTTTTTCTTCTCACTTTCGCTTTACCTTGAGAGCTGGAGTGTGGGGCGGGCCCGCAACGCGGTATCGGCCTTGCTGGATCTGGCGCCGCCGACAGCTCGGGTGATCCGATCAGATGGCAGCGAAACCGATGTGCCTGCGGCAGAGGTCGCCGTGAACGATCGCTTCATTGTGCGCGGCGGCGACCGCATCCCCCTCGACGGTGAAGTGGTGGAGGGGGCGGGAGCCGTCGATCAGGCTCCCATTACCGGAGAAAGCGCGCTCGTGCCAAAGGAGCCGGGCGATGAGGTCTATGCCGGCACGATCAACGGCGAAGGCACACTGACGGTACGAGCGACCAAGGCAGCTTCCGACACAGTGTTGGCCAAGATCATCCGTCTGGTCGGTGATGCCCATGCCCGCCGCGCGCCGGTCGAGCAATGGGTGGCGAAATTCGCGCGCATTTATACACCCATCGTGATGGCGGTGGCGATCACCATCGCGGTGGTGCCGCCACTCTTGCTCGGCGGCGCCTGGGACTATTGGTTCTACAATGCGCTGGTCCTTCTTGTCATCGCATGTCCTTGCGCACTGGTCATTTCTACGCCGGTGTCCATTGTAGCAGCGCTGGCCGCTTCGGCGCGAGCAGGGGTGCTCATCAAGGGCGGCGCTTATGTCGAAGCGCCAGGGCGCACCACAGCGCTGGCGATGGACAAGACGGGAACGATCACCATGGGCGAGCCTGAGGTGGCGGCGGTTCACCCGCTGGGTGAAGCCTCCGCTCGCGAAATCATCACGCTGGCAGCCAGTCTGGAGGCGCGGTCCTCGCACCCGCTGGCACGCGCCATCCTCGCGCGCGCAGAAAGCGATGGTGTTTCCGTGTCTGCCGCAGAGGACACGCGGACCGTGCCTGGGCGCGGGCTCGAAGGACGCGCCGACCGGCGCGCGATCTGGCTCGGATCAGATCGGTTTGCCCAAGAGAAAGGTTTCAGCAATGCCATTCCGGCGGATCTTCGGGACCGGATCGAAGGGGCAGGCAGCACCCTGGTTGCCGTGGGTGACGAGACCGGCGTGACCGGCGTGCTGGAGCTTCGTGACCGCATTCGCCCCGATGCAAAGGGTATCGTTGCGCGTCTGCACGCGCAGGGTGTGAAGACAATCGTGATGTTGACGGGCGACAACGAACGCACCGCACGTGCGGTGGCGGCCGAGGTCGGCATTGACGAGGTGCGCGCCGAACTCTTGCCAGAAGACAAGGTGAAGGCCATCGAGGAACTGGTGGAATGCCACGATATGGTGGCGATGATCGGCGACGGCGTGAACGACGCGCCCGCAATGGCGCGCGCGCATTATGCCATTGCCATGGGGGCTGTCGGATCGGATGCGGCGATCGAAACGGCAGATATTGCACTGATGACCGACGATCTGGCTCGAGTGCCGTGGCTGATTACTCACTCTCGGCGGACAATGACGATTATCCACCAGAATATCGGTATATCGCTGGCAACAAAGGCGCTGTTCGTCGGGCTGACCGCGTTCGGGATGGCCTCGATGTGGGGCGCCATCGCTGCGGATGTAGGCGTTTCCCTGTTGGTGGTCGCCAATGCGCTGCGGCTTTTGAACGGCCATCGGATCAAGGACGGGCCTTCGGGCGGTGAACCGGTGGGCGAGCAGATGGCGAAGGGAGCACTGGCGCACGGTCATTGATCCGACGTCTTCGGTAGAGTAACCTCTGGCACCAACAGACCTCGCAAAAAGGGGCGTCGAGCAGTGACAAACACCAGATTTCCACGGCGCGCCTTTTTGATGGGCGGATTGGCCTCCTTCCTGTCAGGTTGTGCCAGCAAGTTCCGGTCTTACAACGGACCCGAAGTGACCCGGCTACGCATGTATAAGGCACAGCGGTTTCTGGTTCTGGACGGGGTGGATGACGTCTTGCGGACCTATCCCATCGGATTAGGCTTCGCGCCCGAAGGTCACAAGCAGTTCGAGGGGGACGTGTCGCGTAGCCCATAATTGTGAGATGAGAAATCCAACGAAATCAACGGCTGAGCTTTGCCCTTAAATTTGAAATTTTGCCTTTAATTCCGATATTTTTGTCCTTAAAGCCGAGACAGGGTTCACAGACATGCGCGGCAATTTTCGATGGATGATGATGGCGAAGACTCCGTTGCAGTTGGTGCTGAAGAGTCGCGCAGGGCCGCCGTGCTGCGTCCGCTTGTTCAGGCATATCTCAATGGGACCGGCAGTCTGGAAAGTGGCATCAATGACGCCGTTTGGGAGCTTGGTGTCAGCAGGGCGACGGTCTGGCGTTGGATAAAGCGGCTGGCTGAAGAGGGTGGGCGCACCAGCGCGCTGGCTCCGCGAAAACGGGGCCGTCCGACCGGTACGACCTTGATATCCGGCAAGGTTGAAGCGGTGCTCGAAGAGCACCTTCGACGGTATTACTTGCGCCGGGAGCGTTCGAGCCTCTCGCGCGCCGTGACAGAAATCCGCAGCGCGTGCTGGCAACAGGGCTTGCAGCCGCCGACACGGCGGACGGTTCAGCGTCGTCTGGATGCAATGGATGCCCGCGAAGTTGCGAAGGCACGAGAAGGCGCAAAGGCGGCCCGCCAGAAATTTGCGCCGGTCACAGGTGAGAACAAGGCCAGTCAGCCTTTGGAGATTGTGCAAATTGATCATACGCCCGCGGACATCATTCTTGTCGACAGCTTTGAGCGCCAACCAATAGGCCGACCGTGGGTCACGCTGGCGATCGACATCGCAACGCGGATGGTAACTGGATACTACACCTCTCTGGAGGCCCCTTCGCGTCTGTCAGTGGCGCTTTGCCTGACACAAGCGGTTGCCCCCAAGGCGGAACTTCAGGCGGAATTAGCGTGCAATACTCCTTGGCCCGCACAAGGCAAACCGGAGAGCATCCATGTCGACAATGGCCGCGATTTCCGGTCGCGGGCCTTTCGGTCGGCATGTGCGGAATGGGGGATCGATCTGATCTATCGGCCGCCGGGAAGTCCTCACTTCGGGGGTCACATCGAGCGGTTGATCGGGACGATGATGGGGGCCGTGCACCTGTTGCCGGGAACAACGCAATCCTCGGTCGCGGCCAAGGGCGACTATGACGCCGAAGGCCAGGCCACGATGACCCTGAGCGAATTCGATCATTGGTTTGCTCTCGAAATCTGCCGTTACAACAACAGTATTCATTCAAGCCTTGGCTGTACGCCCGTTGCCAAATGGGAAGCGCTCTCAGAGCAAATGACGGGCGACATCCCCTTCGAGATGGAAGCCTTTCAGGTGAGCTTCCTGCCCAGCGAACTGCGCAAAGTCAGGCGTGACGGCATCCATCTGTTCCAGATACGGTACTGGTCTGATGCCCTTGCAGGCCACATTGGGCGCGGCGATGGAAAGGTGGTTGTTCGCTACGATCCTCGCGATATTTCAATGATCTGGGTTGAACTGGAAGATGGCCGATATGTTGAGGCGCGGTACAGAAACCTTGAAATTCCGCCTGTGTCCCTCTGGGAATATCGCGAAGCCATGAGGAAGGCCCGTGCCCTTGGCAAGTCCGGGTCCAATGAGCTGGTATTGGCTGAGCTGATCCGACAGCAACGCCAGATCGAGACTGAAAGCCGGGGCCTGACGAAGGCCGAACGCCGATCCCGTGAAAGAAAAGGGACATTGGAGGGCGCCAACTCGGCTGTCTCGACAACCGAAGGGCTGCGGCCGATCGACACGGGTGATACATCGCGCCCATTGTTCAAGGTGGAGAGATGGTGAATTGAGGGCAAGGACAACTGAGGAAGACGGTCGGATCGCCCTCATTCAATCGGATATCTGGATCGGCTTTCCGCGGGCCGAACAGGTGTTGGACCGCTTGCAGGGTCTGATCGAAGCGCCACGGCAAACCCGTATGCCTGGGCTTCTTGTGCATGGTGCCTCCGGGATCGGCAAGACGATGATCGCCCGAAACCTGTCGCGCAAATACGCACCAGAATACGATCCGGCGTCAGGCATCACCCGCACACCGCTGTTGCTGTTGCAAGCGCCGCCCGCACCAGACGAACGGCGGTTCTACCTGCACATCTTGGCCGCCGTCGGCGCCCCGGCGACGGCACTGAGCGCCCGCGCTCAAAATGTGGCTTCCCTCGAAGTCCGCGTCATCGCCCTTCTGCGCGACCTTGGCCTTCGGATGATCATGATCGACGAGGTTCACAACCTATTGGCCGGGACCCACCGCGAACAGCGCCGCTTTCTCAATGTTCTGCGGTATCTTAGCAATGAACTCGAGGTGTCGCTGGTCTGCCTCGGGGTCAGCGAGGCCGTTGATGCCATCCGTGGTGATATCCAGCTTGCCAGGCGGCTGGACGAACATCACCTGCCAAACTGGCGCGACGATGCCGAGTTCTCGGACATGATCCAGACACTCATCGCGGCAATGCCCCTCGAGAAGAAATCCAATCTGAAGGTCAAGTCACTCAAGCAGATACTTGCGCTGACCGGTGGGGTGACCTCGCGCATCTTCGCCCTGATCAAGGATCTTTCTATCGACGCCATTGTCACAGGTGATGAATGCATTACTGATGACGCGATCGCAAAATGGACGCCGGTTTGGTCGCGCCATGCGAACGCCTATCGGCGACTCGAGAAGTCCGGGGTGTGAAGCCGCACCCGCTGCCGAAAACTGTCGCGCCGCTGCCAGACGAGTTGTTGTCAGGTTGGTTATCTCGGCTGGCGGCGGCCAACTACTGCGATGACGCGGAACTGTTGGCTCATATCAAAATTGATACCGCGCATGGCATCGCCTTGGACTTCAACGTCGACGCGGCTGCGGCGGAGAAGATTGCCAACGCCGCACGAGTCGACCCAGATGTTGTGCGATCGTTGACCTTTCCGGCAATGACGCCACGAGAAGCCTCGCTGACGGCTCAGATGCCATTCCAGCATTGCGTGCAATGCTCCAGAGAGGGTCTTTCGCTCAGGCATTGGAGGCGGGCCTGGGCATTTGACTGCCAAGTTTGCGGGACGAGACTTGTGCAGACCCTTGGCAAACCCCGTGAGGAACAAATATCCGGAAAACTGATATTCCGAGCGCGCCGCGGGGCAGGGATGCTTGAGTGCGCCGCAGCATCGCGCGGCCCCAAGCAACTTCGGCGCGCAATGCGCGCAGTCACCTTTGCCATGTCACTCAAAACCTTCCGCGGGGATCCGTCGTTCGCTGTCCAGAACCCCAGATCGGAAGTTAGGCTGTTCTGCCTCGCCGCAATCGCCGCCGCTCGATCTCATCCCTTGGCTAAGGCAGCCATCGTCAGCAAAAGCATCGACGACTACGCAAGGGTTGCTCTCTTGCGCGCATTCGAGAAGGAGCCTCGATTGCTTGCCGCGGTTGATCACATCGCGCAAAGGCGCGCGAAAAGCGCCGGCCCCATGACAGCCTCATCTCACAATTAAGGGCAAAAATTGCCGCCAAACGCGTCCCGTCTCAGATTAAAGGGCAACGCGACAGTGGCGGTTACCGGATGTGCCAAGAACCGAAATGCAAAAGATTTTCCAAGAGCGTCGAGGTATCGACGCCACCGTCTGTTCAAACCGGCTTGCAATAATCGCCACGGCTGAGAGACCGCGAAGAGTAGTGGTCCTGCAAGGCGGAGGAGAAGGTGCTCCACTTGGTGCACCGAAAAGAGGCTATGCCCCAACGAAGCCAGAGGCGCATTTGTGGCCGCGAGAATGCAGGTCAAGCCAGCGAGGAACAGGGCTTGCCGCCACATAGACACCGTCCCGCGAATGCGAGCGGATCGCACGAGGCCGCGCATGTAGACCCATGCGGCCAAGCTGACGGAAACAAGGGACACTGGCGAAATCGCATACCCAAACGGGTCGAAAAGGAGGAAGTAAGTGATCATCGGCTCCTGTCATTTTGTATTGTCGGCGTATCGACGGATACCGGTGAAAGTCGGGATGTTCCCACAGCGCCACCCCGGGCCAAGGACAGATCAGTGGACATCGTGAGATATTTGCCCTGCATCCACATGAGAAAAAGGTTTTCATAGAAACGTGAGAGCGGGTGGCCGGACTGACCGGCTGGCGCGATGAAATAGGATCCGGCTTCTTCCGAAAACGACATGACCGCCTGAAAATTGGTGCCCGCGCTGGTCGCAAACGGGCGGTCATTGTCAGAAGTGAACAGTGTTGCAATCAGTGTGTCGGGATCGCCGGAAGATGGGGCTTCGAGAGACAGCAGATCGCTGATGATCCCGCTCGATCGGATTGGTGCCCACCCCATATTCAAAGCGTGTGCTTCGCCCCAGGCCCAGGCGGACGGATCGGGTCCGTAGCGGTCGACAAGCCAGCCGATGGCATCATCCAGGGCCGCACGAACCTGATCCTGGCAGGTCTCGATGCGGGTAGACGGGCGGATGTCGCACCAGATTGCGCTCCCTCCGCGATCTGAAAGCACCGCAAATAGGACATCGGGATTTGGCCTGGCCCAGACCTTCGTCGCGGATGGAAATTCATCCTGAAGTATTCGCTTTTGCAACGCGCGCGCCCAGGCCCAGAACACGAGCGGCTCCGGTGAAAAGCGATCCATGTCGCCATTCCATTGGGCAAGTTGATCCAGAATATCGCCGCGAAGCTCATCTGCGCGGTTCTCTTCGAGAGCACCTGTGGAACCCACGAACCAAAGCTCTTTTGCCATTATAGGAAGAAGCGCCCGCGCGGCAGCGCTGACCGTGTCGCGCTGCACCGTAATCGCGCCCTCGACCGAGAATATCGGCTGCCGCTCATCAAGAGCAGCCAGACGGGCGTCTCGAAACGATAAAGGAGTTTCGACCTCCCTGTCAGGCCAGCGAGCAAGGGTTTCTCGGTCGATCGCAAGAATCTCCAATCCGGCTGGTGACAGGTTCATGCATGCGTCCATAGCATCGTTCACATCGGCGGACCGCGCCAGACGGTCAAGCATCATCAGAAAATTGCTGGCCTGCGCGGCCGTGGGATTCTCTGGCTCTTTAACGGCTTTCTGGGACACAGATCGGAACGCCCAAGCGACGCGTTCGCTGCGACCGACGACAATGAAGGGCACACCCGGCAATGTAGCCCCAATCGCGGCTCCGGTCGGGAGTTGAATATCCGCCAGGTACCATTCAGAAGGCAGCGATAAGGGGCCACGTATATCGGCGGCGAGAATTGGTGCTCCGGTAGCTGTTCTGTCTCCAGGCAACGCCCAAGCATCGAGGCTGACCTTGGGCGAGGTCACAAACAGCTCGGGCAAAAGAGGTCGATCCGACGGGATCGGTAGATCTGACAAGCCGGACAGGTCATTCTGCCGTCTCTCGGGTTGAAGATCGTTCAGAAACGCTTGGGCAAGTCTGAGACTATCGACGGGTCTCCAGGCTGCGATCATTCTCTCATCCGCGATCAACAGATCGGGTGAGCCTCTGCCGCGCCCGCCTTCGGACACCAGGCCAAGCCACGCGTTGACACCTGCGGCATATGCGTCGAGCGCTTGGGCTGTCGAAGGCTCAACTTCGATCGTCCGGTCAAGTGGCATCAAGGCTTGCGCTGCCCGCCTTGCCCTCAATAACTGGCCAAGCCTGTCCTGAGCGTGAACGAAACCAAGCGCGAAATAGGCGTCCGGAGCGGAGTCTGCAGAAATGTGCGGTATGGCCGCAGCATCTCGCAGAATATCGACTGGACCTTCGATACCCGCAACACTGAAATCCTCGTCATAGTCGGGGACGGAGGCGCGCAAAAGAAAGTAGACGACACCGGATACGGTCAGTCCTAATGCAAAAACCGCCAGGAGCAAGTACAGTAATATGTTGAATAGTCGTTTCAATTCGTTGCCGGTGCCAAAGTAATCTCAAGACGTGATGCGCAAGAGGATCACCGAGGCGAAAAAAGCGAGCAGGCCGAAAGCAATACCGAAGCTTGTCGCGTATTGAAGTATATCCAGGCGGTTCCCTTTCCGCCGTTGCGCCAGATAGCCACCCCAGAGCGCCCCTCCGACAAAGCCTGCGAGCACCAGCATCACGATTCCTCCGATTTTGATTTTTCTGAATTGAAACGTCGTCTGACCAATCCGACGGTAAAGGCTAGAGCCCAGACCGCACAGATGAGCGCCAGCGATGTCCAATCACCGAAACGTGCGTAAGGTGTGGGCGCAAGCGCTGTCGGCAGGCTGGCATCTATGACTCCAGTTTGTCCGGTCTCGAGGCGCGCGATGATCTCTCCCTTGGCGTCGATGATCGCGGAAATCCCGGTGTTGGCCGCCCGGACTACAGGAAGCCCTTCTTCGACCGCGCGCATGCGCGCGGAGGCGAGGTGCTGCTCGGGTCCGATGCTGGTCCCGAACCAGGCATCATTTGTGGCGTTGAAAATCCAGTCGGGGCGAAAAAGGTCATCGACTACCTGGCCCGGAAAAATGATTTCGTAACAGATCGCCACCGCGACCAGAGGCGCACCCGGGATCGCCAGCGTGCGTGGCCCTGGTCCTGGCGTGAAATCACCCAAACCTTCGGTCAGCCGCTCGATCGGCAGCCAGCCTCTCAGGGGCACATATTCCCCGAACGGAACAAGATGATGTTTTGCATATCCCGTCAGAATTTCGCCGCTGCCGTCATAGGCTTGAACCGTGTTGAAATATCGGGTTCCCCCATCGCCCTCTACGCGGTCAGGCACGCCTGTCAAAAGGATCCTGCCGTCTGGCAGAACCGTGGATAGCCGCCTACGCGCCAAGGCGTCCTCGTCCAGAAAACCGGGAAAGGCCGTTTCCGGCCACAGCAACAGGTCGAAGCGTCCAGGTTGCGCCGACAAGCCCAAATATTTCTCCAGCGTTCGCTCGCGGCTGCCCGGTGCCCACTTCTCGACTTGCGGCACATTGCCTTGGACGATGCGCAAAGCGCTGTCCGTCGGAGGCACATTCGTCCCTAAACGCAGCGCGCCGCCACCCCAGAGGCCCATCACCACAACGGCGAAGAGCACGAGAACAGGCACGCGTCTGTTTGGTGCCGCCACAATCAACACACCGGGCAACAGCCCTATAAAGACCGTGAGAAAGCTCAGCCCATAGCTTCCTACCCAGGCGGCGGGTTGGCGCAGAGCGGCGTGTTCGACAAGGGCATAAGCGGCAAGGTTCCAGGGAAACCCTGTCAGGACATGACCACGCAGCCATTCTGCGGCAACCCAGCAGGTTGCAAGCAGAAGACCTGCCGTAGTGTCGCCGACAGCACGGCGCTGCATGATGGTGGCAAATAACATCGCCGCAATCGCCGGGAAAATGGCCAGTCCGGCGGACAGTCCCGCGACTGCCGGGATCGCAAGGGCACCGAAACGTTCGGAATCGACGTAAAAGCTCTCGGCGATCCAGGAAACTCCAAACCCGAACTGGCCCATTCCGAAGACCCAGCCGATGAAGAAGGCAGGCGCTGTCGAAACCTGCCGGAGGACGAGAAAGAGTGCTGAGAAGGCGACTGGAACAACGATGAGCCATGAGAATGGTGGAAGGGTTAAAACCGTTAAACCGCCCGCTGCAAAGCTAATCCCTGATCGCAGGGGAATGTAACGGCCACGACCCGTCAGTGGTCGCAAGCCCGCCATCATGTGCCTGTTTTCAACTTGGCGCTCAACCAAGGGGCTATGAGCAGTAGGCCCACGCCACTGACCACGAAAACATCCGCCATGTTGAAGGCGGGCCAATGCGTGGATCCGACATAGAAATCGAGGAAGTCCGTCACACTCCGAAACCGGATGCGGTCGAGGACGTTGCCGAGCGCGCCACCGATAATCGCACCATAGGCGATAGCCTCAACCGGGTTGGCAGTGCGCACCAACATGACGGTCAACCAGCCGCAGACAGCGAGGGCCAACGCCGTAAGGCTCCACCATGGCGCGCCACCAAGTAATCCGAATGTCACGCCATCGTTGCGCAGGTAGATGAGATTGAAACCGGGAAAGACCGGAATTCCGGCGCTCAAATCTGCCGCATTGGCGACGACAATTGCTTTTGTCACCTGATCGACAAGAAAAGCAGTTCCAGCCGCAATGAAACCTTGGAAATGGGTCAGTTTCATCTCATCCTCCCAGCCATACATCGAGGAACAACATGATCACGAGGCCGGCTGCGAGACCGAGTGTCGCCCTGTTTTGATGGCCTGAACGGTGGGTTTCGGGAATGATTTCGTGGCTGATGACGTAGAGCATCGCCCCGGCGGCGAAGGCGAGCCCCCATGGCAACAGCGGCTGCGAGATGCTGATGATCCCAGCCCCAAGAAGCCCGCCTACCGGCTCGACAAGACCTGTCAGGGCGGCAATCCCCCACGCACGGCGCCTGGAATAACCCTCACCAAGCAATGAGACCGCTACGGCGAGACCCTCGGGAGCGTTTTGCAGCCCGATGCCAATCGCAAGCGGCAAGCCACCAGACAGACCGTCAGCCCCAAACCCGACACCAACGGCGAGTCCTTCGGGGAAATTGTGGATCGTGATCGCAATGATGAAGAGCCAGACGCGGCGCAGCGAAGCAGCGTCTGGGCCTTCCCGCCCCGTCTTGAAATGCTCATGCGGCAGCCATTCGTTCATCAGAGCGACCGCGCCCATGCCAAGCAGGATCGCAACACAAACGATGGCCGCCGGGAGAGCACCGTTGTCGAACTGTCCTTCGGCTGCATCGAGAGCCGGGATGATCAGCGAGAAAAACGAGGCCGCGAGCATGACACCCGCTGCGAAGCCAAGTAGCAGATCGCGTGTAGCCCGGGATGGGATGCGCCCGAAAAGAACGGGGATCGCCCCGACCGCGGTCAGCGATCCGGCGGCCAGGCTTCCAAGAAAGCCAAGGGTAATTGGGGAGAAGGGTTCCAAGCGCTGAGGTCTCGCCGATACGTCAGTCAGCGGCCGAATAACTGCTAAAGATCTCGGTCGATCCATCGCCGCGGATCAGGAAGACCTCATAAGCCTCACGATCGTCTTCCGGTCCCATGCCCGGCGATCCATAGGGCATTCCGGGCACCGCCAACCCCACTGCATCTGGACGCTCATCCAACAAACGCTGAATGTCTGATGCCGGTACATGTCCTTCGATCACGTAGCCGTCGACCAAAGCCGTATGGCAGGAGACCATGCGCTGAGGCACGCCATTGTCGAGTTTGAAGCGCACAAGAGATCCCCCGAACATGTCCTCGCCTGTCGGCGCGAATCCGCTTTCCTCGAGGTGCTTCATCCAGGACAGACAACAGCCGCAGCCGTTTGTCTTCCGGACATCAATCTGGATCGCATCGGCGACAGCTTGCGCCGCGGGGAACAAGGCCAGCGTGACTGCAAGGGCGAGAGCCAGTCGTTTCATGGATTAAAGCCTTTCGGTTGTTGTTTGCATAAATTCGCTGGTGAGCCTCTCGGCCAGTAGCGTGCGTGCCTCAGCCAATCGCTCAAGTGCAGCCGTGTCATCCGCATCCCGCTCGGCCGCCTCTGCCAGTCGGTCGTCTGAGAGAGGATCCGTCGGGCGACCATCGACAAGAACCTCATAATGCAGATTGGGGCCGGTCGCGGTGCCGGTCGCACCGACGCGACCGATCATGTCTCCGGCCATCACGCGCTGCCCTTGTTCGAGTGTGTCCGGCACCTCGCTGAGATGTGCGTATCGTGTCAGGGTGTCGGATCCATGCGCTATCTCCACCACCCGGCCATATCCACCGCGACGTCCGATGAAGCTCACGCGTCCGGGCGCCGTCGCTTTCACCGGCGTACCGCTTGCTGCAGCAAAGTCGACGCCGGTGTGCATGCGCACATTCCCATAGACTGGGTGTGTGCGACGGCCAAAGACGGAACTCAGCCGCGCTCCTTCCACCGGTTGGGCAAAGACACGCAGGACCTCTCCATCAACATAGATCGTCGCTTTGCCGCTGCCGTCATCCGGCCAGACGATCTCGTAGACCGTTTCACCAAGATTCAGTGCGGCAAAGGCAAGTTCGGGCTGACCGATCCTCTCGTTTCCGTCGCGCGCTTCGCGCCAAAGAAGAAGCATCGTCTCGCCACCGGAAAGTTCGCGTCGAAAATCCACTGTGCCGCCCAGCATCTGCGCCATGTCGACCGCAAAGCGAGCAGGGATGCCCGCCTTGTCCAATGCCGCGAAGACAGAGCTTTCGATCACTGCCTCGCCCGCGAACGTCACCATTTCAGGGTCTGGCTCCAACACGCGTGTGACAAGTTCCTGACCAAAGACCGTTTCGATCCGCACCCCATCGTCAACTGCCAGTTCCACGCGGCTCGGATTTCCGTCCACCTTTGAGATCACAGTGATCTCATGGCCCGGGCGCAATCGGCGCAGGTCATATTCTGCACCAAGCGCGAGCGCGATTTCGGCACGCGCAGGCGCAGCGATACCCGCGTTCGCCAGGACCGCATCCAGCGTCTCGCCCGACGCGATCTCACGCGACCAGGTTATCAAAGGCGGTTCAATCTCGGGCAAGGCGGTTTCTGCGAAGACGGATTGCAAGAGCGGCAGAGGTCGCATTGGGCTAGCATTGTCGGCGTGAAATGCAGCGGGCGGTGTCACATCGTAGTCGGCGATCTGAGGCATCGAGAGCGGATCGGGAGTCCAGAGGGTGGCTTCAGCAATCGCAGGAGGCACTGGCTCTTTGGAAAGAACGCCAGATATGGCGATGGCGGTCACCGAAAAAGCGCCTGCGACCACAGCGCTCGCCAAAACAATTCTAATATTCATGTTGCCCCCTCTACGTCTTCTGTCAGTGCACGCCGGATCTTCGGCACTGCGAATTCTCTTGGCTCGTGATAGTCAATCATGGTGACGAGTTCACCCTTGGCATCGAACAGGAATACGCTTGCCGTATGGTTCATTGTATAGTCGCCGCCTTCGGTCGGAACGCGCTCATACGAGGCACGAAATGCTTCTACAGCGCGGGAAATCTGGTCTTCCGGTCCCGTCCAGCCGCGAATGGCCGGATGAAAATAGCCGACATATTCGGCCATGGCCTCGGCCGTGTCCCGCTCTGGATCGACTGTGATGAAGACCACGTTCATCCGCGCGGCGTCGTCCCCGAGATCTTCAAGCCAACCTGAGATATCCGATAACGTCGTGGGGCAGACATCCGGGCAGTAGGTGAACCCGAAAAACACCATGGTCGGGCGTCCAATCAGGGCTTCTGGGCCCACTTCATTGCCTTCGTGATCGGTCAGTCGGAAATCCATCGCCGACAGGGGGAGAGGCCTTTGGCCGGCCGGTTTTGGTGCGCCGGGACCGTCTACCCGCCACCAGCCGACCCCGAGCATCAGAGCGACAGCGCCTACACCGGCTGCACCGTATTGGACCACATGCCGACGCTGCATCAGCTCTCCGGCCCGCGCGCGGCGATCCCCAGAATTGGGACCTCAACAGTCACTTCACCACCGTCCGAGAACGTCAGTGTCAGTGGGAAGGTCTCGCCTTCGATCATCGGGTTTTGCAGCTTCATGAGCATGGCGTGCAGTCCGCCCGGTTCCAATGCTACGCTTTGGCCCGGTTCAATCGTGATTTCGTCAGCAGGCGCCATAGAACTGACGCCGTCGGCGTTGGTTTTCGTCTCATGGATCTGGGGCATCACGGCCAGTGGTGTTGTAAGCCCGGTCAGCGTGACCGTGTCTTCACCGGTGTTGCGCACAGTCATATAGGCGGCACCAGGGCGGTTGACCCCGATTGAAGCACGGGACCACGCGTTTTCGACGACCACATCCTCCGAACCGGCAAATGCCGGAGTCGACATGCCCGAGAGCAGTAAGACAAGGGTCAAACCGTTGATGTAAGATAGTTTTGTCATGAAGAATTCTCCTGTATCTGGCCGAGCATCAACTTTGGCTGGCCGCAACTTCCGCCGCGACCAGTCGCCGCAGTTCTGCCTCACCAAACGGGTTCAATGGCTTGGCGTTGACGAAGAACGTGGGCGTTTGTCGAACGCCAACCGCTTCGACATCAGCGCGGTCCTGATTGAGCACGGCCACGACACCGGGGGCCAGCATCTGTGTCCGAGCAGCTTCGACATCCAGACCACCGCTTGCGGCAATCTCAAGGATCAAACCCGGTGCCGGAGTGCCATGGGACGCCCATCGCGGCTGCTCGCGCAGGACCGCTTCCAGCACGGGTTCGAACACATGCTGCATCCGCGCAGCTTCGAGAACACGGATCGCTTCCACCGAAGCGTCCCCGTGAAAGGCAGTGTATCGAATGACGACACGGACCGCATCACCGTGCTCAGTCATGATATCCTTGACCACGGGATAGAAGGCGCGGCAGGCCTCGCAAGCTGGATCGAAAAACTCGACAATCGTGACAGGTGCCGTTTCGGGGCCGAGGATCGGGGAATAGGGCCGGATCAGCACATCGTTCACTTCAGGCGCGACAGGGACTGCCTCTGCAATGGGTTGGGGGCGGGTGGCATACCAGGCCGCGCCGCCAAAACCTGCGGCACCAACAGCCAGAACGGATAGAACGAGACCGCGTCGATTCATGTTTGTTTTTCCTTCAGTGAAATGGCCGACAGCACCCCGATCATCGTGAAGGCGACAAGCGCCATCAGCGGAATCGGAATGCCGAAGACCACCTGGTTGTCGTCGGTACAAGAGGGGCCGGTCGCCTTGCAGGGCTGGATCGCCTCGGGGATCAGCCCGACATAGAGGCCGATGTGATACAACGCCACCGCCGCCCCCCCAAGCGCCAGCGCAACGCCATAGCGCCCCACGCGAGGATCTTGCCACCACAGCCCGAGCCCAAGAACGACAGCCAGGGGGAACATGAAGGCGCGCTGGAACCAGCAAAGGACGCAAGGCGTTTGACCAAGAACCTCGCCAATAAAGAGCACGGCAAGCGATGAGATAAGCGCAATGATCCAAGCAAGAACAAGGGCCGTTTCTCCGGAAAGTCGGGTCATGGCGATCAGATCCTCTCTCTCAGATCCGCAAGGATCTCTTCGGCGGGTGTGCCGTAGGGCCAGGAATCGGCGAAGCCCGCCTGCGGATCAAAAAGGAACAGGTGCGATGTGTGCCCCATTGTATAGCCATCCGGCGCGCTGGCCTCTTCGATCCGTTCGAAGTAGATCGGAAAGGTTTCAGCGGTCTCAGCGATCTGATCGGATGTTCCGGTCAGACCGATGATGCCTGCATCAAAGCGCGGCACAAAGTCGGCAAGAGCCATTGGCGTATCGCGTTCGGGATCAATCGAGATGAAGATCGGCTGCACTTTTGCGGCATCCTCGCCAAGTCCATCCATGACCGCCGCCACCTCTGCAAGCGTCGTCGGGCAGACATCTGGGCAATTGGCGAACCCGAAGAACACAAGCATCCAGCGACCCGCAAAGTCCTCTTCGGTGCGGATCATGCCCATATGGTCCGTCAGTTCGAACTGCGCAAGGAAAGGTGGTTCGGTCTCGGCTTGGGAAATATCGGCGCGGTAGTCCGCCCACAGTAACAGCCAGATGAAAACGAGCGCCGCGACGCCCGCCAATACCCATAGCACTTTTTGAAGACCTGAAAGCTTCACGCCGCTCCGCCCGAATTTGATTCTATATTTTAAGCGCGTTTACACCCTCTAGCTACTGTAGGTTCAAGCGTGATTCTTGCCCTGCGGCAGCACGTCACGCACCTGTGAAGCTAATGCTCTCTATTCAGCGCTTCAAAACCTGCCGTCACTCAATGTTTCGCTGCTTCGTCTGACCCTGCAGGTGGCCATCAAGGGAAGGCAACGGCAATTTCCGCTAAATCCGACGCCTGCGGAAACCGGGCCTGCAGATACAAAGCTGCTACGCAGATGCACTGCAAGCATGGGTCATTTTTTAAGGTATCAGTCTAAAATAACGCTTGAACCTACAGCGACTACAGGAACTACAAAGGACGCGAATCAACTGTCGGATCCTGCTCACGGCATGCACGCGCAAAGAACTTCATCCCATTCGGTTTTCCGCCCAACCCCAACTCGGTTGCGATTCACAGAAGCGAACACAGGCGGAAAGTGGAGAATGTCGCGATATGATCTCACTAGAATGGACGATGAACATGCTGAACTATCCCGATGCGGAAACCTTGTCCGGCTCGGATGCAGAAGCGCTACTCAGGAGGACGCAAAATGACACCTGAGATCGGACAATTCGCCCTTACCCTCGCGCTTGCCGTCGCGATTGTTCAAAGCATCTTGCCAATTGTCGGAGCAAGCACGGGACGCGTGCTTTGGATGGAAAGTGCAAAGACAACAGCGGTGCTTCAGGTGACGTTAGTTGCAATTGCGTTTGGCGCGCTCATGCGCTCCTTTGTTGTCAGTGATTTCACGGTTCGAAACGTGGTTGAAAATTCCCACTCTCTGAAGCCGATGATCTTCAAGGTTGCCGGCACTTGGGGCAGCCACGAAGGGTCTCTAGTTCTCTGGACCTTTATTCTCGTACTTTTCGGGGCTGGGGTCGCGCTGCTGGGCAGAAACATTCCGGTTGGTCTCAAAGCGCGAACTCTATCCGTTCAAGCCTGGATCAGCGTCGGTTTCCTGAGCTTCATGCTCTTTACATCCAATCCGTTCGAGCGGGTGTTTCCGCCGCCTCTGGATGGCACAGACCTTAATCCTCTGCTGCAGGACATCGGGTTGGCGATGCATCCCCCGCTCTTGTATTTTGGGTATGTCGGCTTCTCGATCGTCTTCTCCTTCGCGGTCGCGGCTCTGATAGAGGGTCGGGTGGATCCCGCATGGGCGCGTTGGGTGCGGCCTTGGACTCTGACGGCCTGGATCAGCCTCACTGCGGGGATCGCACTCGGCTCTTGGTGGGCCTATTACGAACTTGGCTGGGGCGGCTGGTGGTTTTGGGACCCGGTGGAAAACGCATCCTTCATGCCATGGCTGCTGGGTACGGCACTCCTGCACTCCGCTATCGTCACGGAAAAGCGGGACACGTTCAAAAGCTGGACCATTCTTTTGGCCATCCTGACCTTTTCACTGTCACTTCTGGGGACATTTATCGTCCGATCCGGCATTTTGACATCCGTTCACGCGTTCGCGGTCGACCCGGCGCGCGGCGTGTACATTCTCGGCCTTCTTGGCGTAACCATTGTCGGCTCACTGACACTTTACGCATGGCGCGCGCCTCAGCTTGGATCGGGTGGCGTATTTCGGCCGATTAGCCGCGAGGCGGGGCTTTTGCTCAACAACCTTCTGCTCGCGACCGCAACGGCGACCGTCCTTTTTGGAACACTCTATCCGTTGTTTGTGGAAGCGGTGACTGATGAAAAGATCTCTGTAGGACCACCGTATTTCAACGCGACGTTTATCCCTTTCATGCTGCCGCTAGTCATCATCATGGGAATTGGCCCATTCCTGTCTTGGAAACGGGCCGATCTTCCCGGTATCTGGCAGCGGCTGCGTTTGGTTTTTGGTATCGCGATTGGTGTTGCGGGGATCGTTTGGTACCTTCAGACAGACGGGCCCCTGCTTGCAGTGGTCTCAATAGGGATTGCAGCCTGGGTTTTTGTTGCAACGTTGCGCGAATGGGCGTTGCGCATCAAGCTCTTTGATTTACCCCTTTCACAGTCGCTGCGTCGCGCGCGGAACTTGCCGCGCGCTGTGCACGGTATGACGCTCGCGCATCTTGGCGTTGCAATGCTTGTGCTTGGGTTTGTAGGTTCCACAGCCTGGAAGGAAGAACGTGTTCTTTTCGCAGAACCGGGGACGACCGTGGAAATCGCCGGTTTTGAGGTAATATTCGACGGTGTCGAACGGTTGCGTGGTCCAAACTACATCGCACAACAAGGCCAGCTTCGCGTCTTGAAAGATGGACGGGAGATTACGCTTCTTCGTCCAGAGCGCAGAAACTATCCAGTTGCGGGGACGTCCACAACCGAATCTGCAATCCGATCAACGCTCAGAGGTGATCTCTACGTCACCATCAGTGAGCCTGCGACCGAAAAGGCGTCGGGCCAGTGGAATTTGCGCATTCTCTACGAACCACTGGTTAATTGGATATGGATCGGAGCGACGATGCTGGTGCTTGGCGGGTCCCTTTCGCTATCGGACCGCAGATTGCGGGTGGGTGCGCCGTCGCCAAAAAGCCGGTCGTCAGCGCTTCAACCGGCGGAATGATATGATGAAGAAAATCCTTCTCGCGATGCCAGCGCTGGTCGCAGTGGTCTTGGGTGGATTTTTGTTCTGGGGGCTCAACCCAGACCGAGATCCTAACGCAATTCCTTCCGCTTTGGTCTCCGAACCAGTTCCGGATTTTGAGCTTCCACCGGTAGAGAGCACGCAGACCCCCGGACTGTCGGCCGCAGCCCTTCGTAGCATTGGCGAGCCGGTTTTGGTCAATGTATTCGCTTCATGGTGCGTGCCCTGTCGTGCTGAGCATGCGGTGCTAACCAGGCTTGTTGAACAGGACGGTGTTCGGCTGATGGGGATTAACTACATGGACAAACCAGCAGATGCCGCAAACTGGCTGGAGGAGCTTGGCAACCCCTATGAGAGGATCGGATCAGACAGCGAGGGCCGGGTCGGTATCGAATGGGGTATTTCGGGGGTGCCTGAGACGTTTGTGATCGATGCGAACGGTATCGTAGTCTATCGCTACGTTGGTCCCATTGTGACGCCAGAGGCACAGGATGAAATTCGTGCTGCGTTGGCCGCAGCAGGTGGTCAATCATGAAGAGTTGGCTCTATTCACTGGTGCTGATGCTTGCCGCAACAACCGCGGCATGGGCTGTGGAGCCAGATGAGTTGCTGGATGATCCGGTGCTTGAGTCGCGCGCCCGGGAGCTCTCAAAGCAGCTACGCTGCGTTGTCTGCCAGAATCAGGATATCGATAGCTCAAATGCGGGTGTTGCCCGAACGATGCGCACCTTGCTGCGCGAACGTCTGATTGCAGGTGAAACAAATGACGAGATCATTGCGTTTTTCGTAGATCGATATGGTGACTTCGTCCTGTTCAGGCCGCGACTGAAACCCGCCACGTATCTGTTGTGGTTCGGACCAGCGGTTCTTTTTGCCGTTGGGATTGGCGTTGTCTTTGTCACAATCAGGTGCCGAAGCAGGGCCGTTCTTGATGGCACTGCTGATCCACTGAGCCCCGATGAAGAGCGTGAGTTCGAAGCCATTTTTCATGAAAATGAAGGACGGAGAGACCCATGATTTGGTTGGTGTTAGGCGCGATGGCATCCATCACTGTCCTTCTGTTCTTGTCCGGTCTCTATCGAACGGGTGAAGTCCTGAACAGAAAGGATGGAGCGTTGGTTATCCTCAAGGATCAGCTTTCCGAAATTGATACTGATCAAGAGCGGAATCTGATATCCGTTACCGAGGCCGACGCGGCCAGGGTTGAAATCAAACGCCGCATTCTGGCTGCCGGTCGGCTTGCGACACGTGAATCGTCGCGCGCAAGTGGGCGAAGCACCATCTTCGCGTCCGCCATTGCCACGCCATTGGTAGCCTTCGCTCTGTATTCTCAAATCGGCTCGCCACAGATCGAAAGCCAGCCTCTGGCGTCTCGCGCATCTGAAACCCAGGAAGCCGCAAACCTCTCAGAGTTGACCCAGAGACTAAAAACCCGGCTTGAAGCAGACGAGTCTGGTGGACCAAGTGATGGTTGGGTTCTGCTCGGTCAGACCTATATGCGTATGGCTCGTTACGATGATGCCGCCGATGCATTCGAACGCGTCACTGTCCGCGACAATGCAGATATCTCAACCCTATTGCTATATGCCGAGGCCTTGATCGCAGCCGAGAACGGGATCGTGACGCCGCAAGCGGAAAGCGTGATCGAACGCGCATCGGAGATGGACCCCGATGATCCAGGCCCAATTTTCTATAGAGCCCGGATCCTCGAACAGGACGGGGTTCCAGATGAAGCAAGGACGCTTTTGATCGAGCGCCTCAAGAGAGCGGATCGCGCCTATCCGTGGATGGAACTTTTCCTGTCTGTCGCCAACCGATTGGGGGAACAGGTTGGAGAGAGCCCTGTCACCCTAGCTGATTTCTTTCCGGACTCTCGGGACGCGCGTAGCCCCGGTGCGGCCGATATCGAGGCCGCTCAGGACATGTCGGTCGAGGAACGCAGCGCTTTCGTCCGCTCCATGGTTGACCGCTTGGCGGCGCGATTGTTGGATGACCAAGACAATCTTGAAGGATGGCTTCGGCTTGCGGAGGCGTACAGTGTATTGGGTGACTTTGATGCTGCCCAGAACGCCGCCGACAATGCGCGCACCTTGGCCGAAAGCCTTCCGGAAACCGACCCTATGCGTGCCGCCGCCACGGCCCGATTGGATCGGATCAACAAATAAATTGGGGCCGCGTGGTCTCAGATACATAACAGCTTTCCTTTCACCTGAAACTAAACCACTGTAGGTTCTGCCTCCCTTGAGCAATGCAACGGCACTATGTCATCGTTTTCGGACAGCGCTGAGATTGGCAGCCGACAGTGCTTCGAGAACGGCATCCGCAGATAGTAGTTCAGATAAAATGATACCTTCAGGAGCATCTGGACCGTAGACGATGTTGAGCGGAATTGCGTATCTGCCGTGCGCCTCGAGATAGGATTGGATTTTCGCGTCCGGTCGCGTCCAATCCGCGCGCATCGCAATCACGCCTTCCTCGCCAAGTGCTCCCAAAACTGGTTCACGATCCAGGACCAGGGTTTTGTTTGCTTTACAAGTGATGCACCAATCCGCAGTAACGTCCACGAAGACAGTTTTGCCCTGCGACACTTCACGCGCGATCCGGGACCGGTCGAACTCGACCCAGTAAGAAGTGATCGAGGCTGTTACATCATCGGAGCTTTTTGGCAGCAGTGCAGGGGCCGCCAACGTCATGCCCAAAACCGCAGTCATTCCCCACAGCAAACCGTTACGAGGCTGAACCTGATAGGCTCTCGCCGCCAGTACGATGAGCCCAAGACCCAGCAGCACCAGGCCTGTGAGAGTTGGCGACGTCACACCAATCAAGACCCAGCATAGCCATGCAACGGTTCCGGCAAGCAGCAATCCGAGAACGATCTTCACGCTTATCATCCAGGGTCCCGGTTTGGGCAGTCGAGACAGGAAACCAGGCCAAGCGGCAACCAGAATATATGGCAGTGCAAGCCCAATCCCCATCGCTGTGAAAACCGCAAGTATATCGCCTGTCGTGCCAGAAAGGGCGAAGGCAATGGCTGTCCCCAGCAACGGGGCTGAACAAGGCGTTGCAAGTATCGCAGCCAGAGCGCCGGTGGAGAAGTCTTCGGCATACCCCCGCCCAAAGCGGCCAGATAGCCTAACCATCCAGCTGCTGGGCAAAGAAATTTCAAAAACTCCAAACAAATTTGCCGCAAAGAGTCCGACAACGAGAATGAGTGCAATTAGGAAATATGCATTCTGAAACTGCACACCCCATCCAACGGCATATCCGAGCGTCTGCAGCGCTATGACCGCCAAGGCCAGCACCCACATAAAAGCAACAGTTCCCACAGCCGTAGCGAGAAATCCCGCGCGCAATTGTGAAAGGGAGCGATTCTTCATTCGGAGCGCCGACCCGAACTTAATCGATAGAACTGGCAAGACGCATGGCATTGCGTTCAGTATCAACCCTCCCAGGAAGGACAGCAAGAGAATCGGGAAAAACTGACCCCTATCTTGGCTGGTCTCGGATGCGTAAGGTGGCGCAGGTACAACGTCGGTAGTGTTCACATCATCGAATGTAACCGCGACACCCTCGTCTACGACCGTAATTCGAAGGGAGGTTTGTTCCTCGCTTAACGCGAGAATCGGGATACTTGCCCAGAGACCGGTGCGATCACTTGTAAGGCGGATGTCGGGTGCGCCGAATGCAGAGCCTGCACCAAACTCTGGAAAAAGATCGGGATTGTTCCAGCCAGAAGGCCGCGTCATTTGAACAACCAATGCCTGATCCTGCTTCAGCGATGCGCCCGAGACCGCTATTGCACTTTCTGGCCCTGCAACAGGTACGCGAGCGGCCCATGTCGCGATATCGGTCGCGGCTTTCGCATCGACGCCCGTTCCCAATGGCACAGGGAGTGTCAATTCAAACCTTTCCGGAATGCACACATTGGAGCAGATCAGCAGATCGACGAGTCCCTTCAGCTCGGCCGCTCTATCAGAGTTCGCAAGCCGCAACTGCAATGGAAATATTACTTGTTTGGCATAGCCGAAATTTTCAATTCCGAAGGCGCGGAAACGCGTGGGTGCGGGCCAAAGCATGTCGACGGATTCAAGGTTTGTGGACCCCTCCCAATCGATCTCTGGCGGCAGGCCAACCTCGCCTGGCGACCGCCAGTACGCTTTCCATCCTTCCTCCAGTTCAATCTTCAAACCCGCCGAAAGGAACTGCGATCCTGGGGCGATTCCTGCTTCCGCGACGATCAAACGTGCCGTCAGAACTTCGGAACGATACGCATTGGATTCCAAGGCGCGAACAGGGCTTGCCACAAAAACAAGAAAGAGTGCGAGACTGATAAGCAATCCCTGATACCCTGCCAAGGTTGTACGCATATTCTGACCTCTTTTTCTTCGCGCTCAGTCTCGGGAAGTTACAGCAACGTGCTAGTCCCGAACGCCTTTGTGACGGCGTCGACCCCTCAAACAGTGGGCAGAGCCAAGACTCCGACCAACTAGGCGACAGCGATGCTCGTCTGGGCTTCCTACAAAACAGTCGTTTTTCCGCGTCGAACGCAAGCTGGACCCGCTCTCCATGGTGTCGCGCTCTCAGGCTAGCGCCGTTTCAAGGTTAGTCCTTTTTTGTCTGTTCACGATACTTACGATAGTGCGCCCGTCGAGACCCGATGCTGGGCGACAAAATAGTCGCACCACAACAACGACCAGATGAAAACGAGCGCCGCCACACCCGCCAAAACCCGTAGTACTTTCTGAAGACCTGATAGCCGCACGCCGCTCCGCCCGAATTTGATTCTATATTTTAGGCGCGTTTACACCCTCTAGCTACTGTAGGTTCAAGACCTATTCTGGATGAAAGAGCGATGTTCACTGACCTGTGAGATGCCGAGCGGAACTTGTGCAAAAAAACGCTTAAAGCTACACGGGCTGTAGATAGTTTGGAGAGGTGATATGCTCACAATCGGCACTTTGGCAAAAAGGACCGGGACGAAGGTGCAGACGATCCGCTATTACGAGCAGATCGGACTCCTGCCCGAGCCCGGGCGATCGGCTGGCGGTCAGCGGCGCTATGGAGATAGTGAGCTTGACCGCTTGTCTTTCGTCCGGCATGCGCGGCAACTCGGGTTCTCGCTGGACGCAATCCGTGAGCTTCTTGATCTGAGCGATCATCCAGACAAGTCGTGCGCGGAGGCCGATGCCATCGCTCGCCGACAACTCAAGCAGGTTGAGCAACGTATGGCCCGACTTGAAGCCCTTCGGACAGAATTGCAGAGGATGGTGCACGAATGCAGCGGCGGGCACACGGCCGATTGCCGTGTGCTGGAGGTGTTGCGCGACCATTCCGAGTGCCTGACGGACCACGACGAGATCGGCGCCTGAGATGACCGCAGTGCTCGTCTATCCGCTCGCGGCCTTGGCTGAGATCGCCGGATGCTTTGCCATCTGGGCATGGTGGCGTCTTGGCGCGTCCCCACTTTGGCTTGTCCCCGGTGTGGCGGCGCTGGTGGCGTTCGGCTGGCTTCTGGCTCAGGTCGACACTGTGGCTGCGGGACGCGCCTTTGCCGCCTATGGTGGGATCTATATTGCCGCGTCCATTCTCTGGATGTGGCTCGCCGAAGGGCACCGGCCGGACAGGTGGGATCTGCTCGGCACCACTGTATGCTTGTTGGGTGCTGCCATCATCCTCGCGGCACCCCGCAGAGCGTAATAAAACGGCATTGCTCCTACAGTAGCTTTAGCTTTTACAACGGTGCGCGTTTCACAGGCTAAAGCAAGGCAGGAATTGAATGTTCGAAATTTCAGGTGTTGGAATCGTCGCGGCTTTTCTGGGTGGCACCATATCCTTTCTGTCGCCTTGTGTCCTGCCTCTTGCTCCTGGCTACGTGTCTTACATCGCGGGACAGCCCGCCGTGAAATCCGGGGCGGCGCGCAGCATTGCCGAACGGGCGCGCAGCGTGATCCTGAGTTTGTGGTTCGTGTTCGGGTTTTCGACAGTCTTCGTGGCGCTCGGGGTCGGGGCAAGTCTTTTGGGCGGGATGCTCTTGCGCTGGAAATACGAACTCGGGCTTGCGGGTGGCTTTTTGATCGTCTTGTTCGGACTTGTCATGATGGGCGCGATCAAGATCCCCGCCATGATGCGTGACACGAGGCCCGACGTAAAAGTTGACGGCGGCAGCGCCGTTGGAGCCTACCTTTTGGGTCTTGCCTTTGCCTTTGGCTGGACGCCCTGGATAGGCCCTGTGCTTGGGTCGATCCTGGCAGTAAGCGCGACATCTGGAGCGGACGGGATGGCCTTGCTGGCAATCTACTCGGCAGGACTTGGACTGCCGTTTCTGATCATAGCGCTCTTCACCAACGAGATTGCAGGCAGGCTAAAGCGGATCGGTGCGGCTGGTCGATGGCTCTATCGTATATCGGGCGGACTGATGGTGCTGATGGGTATCGGCGTGATGACAGGTCAAATCAGCCGCCTTGCCTTCTGGCTGCTCGAAACCTTCCCGGCCCTTGGCACGATCGGATAAAATCATGATCGAAAGTGACATTTGAGAAAAGGCTTGTCTCTCTAGTCACTGTAGAGATTAAGACTCCTCGTGAACGATTCGCGGAGAGACCCTGTGGCATCCACCGATTCCTATTTAACCGCGACAAGACTGCTGGATTTTGACTCGCCCTCAATCTCGAACCTGATACGAGATCGTGGCTGGCATGACCTTGCCCGTGTCGACCGGATTGGCGCGGTTTATGACTTTGTAAGAAACGAGATTGCGTTCGGCTACAACCGCGTCGACGACATTCCCGCCTCTGCGGTGCTGACCGACGGCTACGGGCAGTGCAACACGAAAGGGACGCTTCTCATGGCACTGCTGCGCAGCGTAGGCATCCGCTGCCGCCTGCACGGCTTCACCATCCACAAGGCCCTGCAGCGTGGCGTGGTGCCCGAACTGGTCTACCCCCTCGCACCGTCCGAAATTCTGCACTCGTGGGTCGAAGTCGAAACAGAAGAGGGCTGGATCAATCTCGAAGGCTTCATTCTGGACGCCCCCTTCCTGCAGTCGCTTCAGAAGGAATTCAGCGAAACAGAAAGCCTTTGCGGCTACGGGGCCGGAACGGATTGCCTGAGTGCGCCACCAGTCAGTTGGAGCGGCGGCAGCACTTATATTCAGAAAACCGGTATCGTTCGTGATTTTGGAACCTTTGATACGCCCGACGACTTTTACGTGAAATATAGACAGAACTTCGGATTTGCGCGTGATTTTCTCTATCGCCACGTCATCCGTCACTGGATGAATGCCCGGGTTCACCGCATCCGTCGTGGAATGTTGCCAAAGGTCCCTGGTCTCAGTCGACCGAACCACAGCCATGAGGAGAACAACCGTGCCGCATGATCATGGCCATACCCACATTGATCCTGAATCAGGTGATCGTAGGGTCTCCATCGCAATCTGGGCCAACGGGCTTCTGACCGTCGCGCAGATCGTTGGCGGCATCCTTTCCGGCAGCCTGGCGCTGATCGCAGATGCCCTACACAATTTTTCGGACATGGCGTCACTGGTGATCGCGTTCGTTGCGCGCAAAATCGCCAGACGACCCGCCGATGAACGCATGACCTTCGGTTATGGACGGATTGAAATTGTCGCGGCACTCATCAACTACACGACCCTGATTCTGATTGGTTTCTACCTGATCTATGAGGGTGGCATGCGGATGATCGACCCGCCCGAGGTCGCTGGTTGGACGGTGGTGATCCTGGGCGGTGTGGCACTGGTCGTCGACACGTTGACTGCGCTACTTACCTATTCGATGCAGAAAGGCAGTGTGAACATCCGAGCGCTTTTTCTGCACAACCTGTCGGACGCTTTGGCCTCTGTGGCAGTCATCATTGGAGGGTCCCTGATCATCCTCTACGACATGCGATGGGTCGATCCAGCAATCACCATCGGCATCGCCCTTTACATCCTCTATCTGGCTTTCACTGAGATTGGCGGTCCGATCAGAACTCTGATGCTCGGCAGCCCCCCCGACATCGACAATGCAGCCGTCGTTGAGGCGATGCGGAGCGTCGATGGTGTCGCGGACGTTCACCACGTGCATCTGTGGCAGATGGAGGAGGACAAGGCGGCGCTGGACTGCCACGTGGTGCTGACAGCGGGCGGCTGGGGTAAAATCGAAAAGATCAAGGCAGCGATCAAGGACCGGCTGAAGGAGGACTTCAACATCGCCCATTCCAGCCTGGAGTTCGAACACGAAGACCGTGCACACGAAAACGCCGACCTCTACGGTCACGGCAAGCCTGAAGAGGAGGAGAACCGTTTTCACTGAGCTTGTGAGAGGTCATGAAGGTGTGATCGACGTCGATTGCGAGTGCAAGCTAAGCGACAGCGACCTGAAACGGGTGCACGGCCTGCTTCAAGCCAGCCTGGCCTGGTCCTCGAACTCACGAGGTTCGAAGCCTTCAAGGTTCCGTCTGCTTCTGAGCCGTTGCAGAACTGCTGAGAGCCCGAATGCGTCCTATTCGCCAAACAGATTTAGGTAGAACCGATTTAAGGGCAATTCGAGACTCATTTGACGATCGAGATGGCTCGGACGCTTTGACATGCCGTGGGATTGGCGCAGCGCGGAACGTGGCGGATGACGACGGGCGGCTCGGTCACCTCGCGATCTTGCTGACCGCCGCAACCGCAACACGCATCATCATTGTTGCAATAGTATATTTTCGTAGGTATGCTGGGTGAAGATTGTCAAGGGTCCTTGCCATGCGTTTCGAATTCAAAAACCTCCCTCTGGCGGCCTTTTTAGCTCTCGCCTTGACCGGCCCAACAGTTCCGACACAAGCACGCGCCCAAACCTATCAGATCGATTGTGCCATCCTGCTGTGTTTGTCCGGTGGATGGCCAGCTTCCGTGCCCTGCGCCCGCGCACGGGCCGAGTTCATCCGGCGCATAACTCCATGGCCGGTGGAGCCGCCGCTTCAGATTTGGCGCTGCCCGATGGGTGCGTCTTACGATGGACCTGCTAGATCGCGGCCCGCGGACCGGATCTTCGATGCCCTATATGGTGATTCAGGAACCCCTCCAAACTCTTCAACCCCGCTCTTCGATCAGGCAGCCAGGGCAGGCGGGATGCTTGGGCGCAAAGGCTCCAACGCGGCTTGGGACAACCTCGTAAGGGCTGATTACGCCCTCCAGCTCGTAAAAGACCGCGCCGACATCGATATCAGCGGGCCGGAATTCAACTTCGTGCGTTCCATCCGCGTCTTTGACGTTCGTTATGCCCGCCAGCACGAATCCGGGCGAGATGGCGACTGCAACCGCAGCGCCGCCGTTGTCCTCGGCACCTACGGGATCCAGGGCGATTTTTCTTGGAGGGTGTCGTCACCCGCAGCGCTTCCTGATGCGCATGCCGGTCTCGAGCGATGGGGCGAGCACTGCCCGAGCATTTATCACAGATCCGTCTTCGTTGAGTGGCGTGACTATAGCGGGAATTACGGTTTTGAGCAGGTCAATTACTGACTATTGAGCCGCAGCGAAGTCGCGCAGGGCCTTGTACGAAATCAAACCTGCAACGCAGGCACACTCACACAATCGAGGGCCATAAAGGCCATATTCTACCATGTCAGTCGTTGCGACAGGGCAGCTGCATGAGAGACGCGAAGTCAATTTCGGCTTTATCCGCATCGCAGAGCTCCGGGTAAATCTTTGAGACACGCTGCGGGCCATGGATGTCCCACCGGATTGCCAGAGCACCTGTGTTCCAGCGATATACCCAGCCGACAATGGTTTCTTCATCGGTTGCAATCAAATTGGCGATCGCGACGCCTTCGACCTCATTTTCGTTCACTGTTTACTGACTTCCTGCAATTTGGCGTTGCGGATAGCAGCTCAGATCCAAAGCGTTTGCTGCAACCGTGTGCCGGGCCTCGTTAAAATCGGTTACTGTTCGTCCTCGCGGTAACGAATTCACACCGGGAGAAGTCACCTCCCGTGTTCTCGATTGATGAAATCGCTTAAATCCTGTGGTCGGGCTCCGTGGCGGCTTCGACGATCGCCAAGACATCGAACGGGTCAAAGCCGATGGCGCGCGCCAGAACGACCAGTTCGACGACGTCGATCCGGCGTTCGCCGCTCTCAATGCGCGCCACGAGAGATTGATGGCATCTGAGCCTGTCCGCCAAGTCTTCCTGGCCAAGGCCCGCATCGATGCGAGCGTCGACCAACGCCTGGCAGAGTGCCACCTGTCCCTTGCTTCTGATTGTCTTTGCCACGCGTCACATACCTTTTGTGACGTCGCTAGCGGATGAAATCTGTTATCTAAAAAGTAGATATATAAGGGTGTTATCGGCGTCTGGTTTCCATGGGCTGCAAGTCTGATGCTCCCGAGGTTGCCCATCAATCCCCTACCAAATGCAGAAATTGGCCGTAGTCCTCACTAACCTCCCTCGCTTCCTCGAAGGCACGGGCCCGTTCGCCGTCGAGGCAACGGAAATAGCGCTGGATATCCTGAATGTAGTCTTCGAAATCGCCACGGATGATGTCCGCATAGTCCCGCGCTGCCTGCGAATCGCTTGGCAGGAAGGGACGGGACGGCGCGAGGCAGGATTCCGCGAAACCCGGCCCAGAGAGGCAGATCAGGAGGGCCATAGCTTGTAATGGGAGCAGGCCTGTCAACCTTGGGTTTCTCAAACCTGTTATCTCCTTGATCGCGGACACTGGCCGTGACTAGTGTTTGCGTAACCAAACTACAGCTAAAGCGCGATATTACATCTTGCGGTTGATAGTATACTATCGTAACTCTGGGCTTCAAGTAGGAATGCCTGGGGTCACGCCATTGGAGAAAGCGTGAGCCGGGCCATGAACTGGGACATCGAAGCACCAAATGTGGTTACGGAAGCCAGGTTCCGCGAACTCGTGGAAAGCGGCTATAGCGCAGAAATCCTGTGCCAAGAGTCGGCACACAAGAAAGGCCCCAGCTATTACGGGGTCTGGATCATGCGTGTTGTCTCTGATGACGGGGTGGAAAAGCTCCTCGTCACCGCCCGCACGCGGACGACCTACAACGATATCAAGATCCGCGAGTTCAAGACGATCTCCGGCGTGGTGTCTTTCTTTATTGGCCTTGGCTTTGCACATGTCGACCTGCCGCTTGAGGCGGGGACAAGCCGTACGCACAAACTTGCGCCGCCAGACAAAGCCCCATCAGACAAGGGCGCTGGCAGCTAACCTCGTCTGTCTCTGGCTGGTCGCAGCACCTGCCTCAGCTCAAATGGTCCTGGTCATGGAGAGCGACGGCTCCCTGATCCCGTCACGCTCCCAAAGCAGCTTTGCTCGAAACTACAATGACGGCATTGGTCAGGGATCGGCGTCCGATGGTTTGGCCATTCTTGGCGAGACTGAAGCAGCTTCCGAACCTGACGCGCTGAGGTTTGCGGCACTCGCCCAGCCAGCACCCCTGCCCCGCGCAGACGTTCTCTTAGGCATCGAGGCAACGGCCCTGCGCTATGCCGGCCATCCGGGCCTGCGGCGCGCAGAGCTCTCCGTGAGGGATTGGCTGGCTCTCTACCGCGCCAATATCGAGGTTGAGAGCGCCTACCGGCAGGATGCGATCTCACATGCGGGCGCCATTGGCCTTGGTCAGCTGATGCCCGACACCGCGCGCGACCTCGGCGTTGACCCGCGTGACCCTCAACAGAACCTCGACGGCTCTGCCCGCTACCTCGCGATGATGCTGGAGCGCTTCGGCGATCCGCATCTGGCGCTGGCGGCCTACAACGCCGGTCCCGACGCCGTGCGCCAACACGGTGGCATTCCCCCTTACCGAGAAACCCAGAACCACGTGGCCCGCGTCATGGCTGTCGTAGCCCGATTGGAAGGATCAAATTCATGAAACAGATTTCAAACCTCTTTGTCGCCTCGCTGGCGCTATTCCTGTTCATTGCCGAGCCCGCCCTTGCGCAGAGCATCGATCTCTCCCCGATCCAGAGCTTGTTGCAGGGCATTGTCGATGCGCTGACCGGCCCTCTTGGTGTGGTCATCGCCACACTCGCGGTCCTCGGCGTTTTCTTGAGCTGGTTCTTCAACATCATCGACCTGCGCCAGGCGCTTTGGGTGCTTGTCGGGATCGCTGGTGTCGCCGCCGCCCCCACCATCGTTGCCGCGGTCTTTGCCGGTGGCTGAGCGCGCGCCTCTCTTCCTCGGCCTCGTGCGTCCGCCGAAGCTCCTGGGCCTGCCCATCATGTATGCGATGGTCTGGCTCTTCGGCTCGGTGCTTCTCTTCGTCTGGGTCCAGCATATTGCGATGCTGGCTGTCGCGGCTCTGCTCTATCCGGTGCTTTGGAAGGCCGCAGATTGGGACCCGCGCTTCATCGATGTGATGATGACGTCGCTGCAGGAGACACCGCCCACGCGCAACAGGTCCATCCATGGCGGGGACAGCTATGCCCCGTGATGAAGCCCCTGATGCTGCGCTCGATCCCCGCACGATGACGCCGGAATGGTATGCGCGCGAGACCCGCCTTGCGCATATGCTGCCCTATGTGAGCCTCGTCGATGGCCAGACCGTGCGCACCCGGGTTAATGAGCTCTTCCGCTGCATCCGGCTCGAGGGGATCAACAGCTACACGACGGACGATGCCTATCTCGACAAGGTGACGGCGCTTTTTGCCCGCATTGTCGCGCAGCTCGGGCCGGAATTCAGCTATTACGTCCACAAGGTCTCCAAGGCCATCAAACCTGATCTCGACCCCATCCGCGAGGACAGCTTCGCAGGCGAGGTGGACCGGCGCTGGCGCGCGAAACTCGAGACCAGCGGGCTCCGCGACAAGACCCTGACGCTCACCGTCATTCACCGCCCGCCCCCGAAAAGCCTCCTGCCGTTCCTGAGCCGCAGCGCGCCGGACCGACTGAAGGAGGAGACCCGCAAACGCCTGCAGCGCCTCGGTGAGGCTGTGAACGTCTTCCTCTCGGGGCTGACCGAGCTCAGGCCGCGCCTGCTGTCAGCCGGATCGGGAGAGTTGGTGGGATTTTTGGGCGCGCTCAACACGGGCACCGAGCTGCCGCTCTACCCGGCCAACACCTACGGCTTTCTGTCCTTCAACGTCGCCAATACCCGCGTGACGTTTCACGGCGACCATTTCGAGCTTTCCGAGGGCGTCGTGGGCCACCGCTACGGCAAGAGTTTCACCATCGGGGAATATTCCGAAGGCACCTCCTGCACCATGTTCGACATGCTGAACCTGCCGGTCGACATGATCGTGACGCACTCCTTCACGCCGATCAATTCGAACCTCATGGCGGGCCGTATCAAGCGACAAAAGCGCCAGATGCAGGCCAGCCAGGACGCGGCCCTCTCGCTCATGGAAGCCCTCGACATCGCCGCCGATGATCTCGAGGCCAAGCGCCAAAGCTTCGGCGAGCATCATATGGTCGTGACGCTCTTTTGCGAAACGCTGGATGAGCTGCAAACGCTCAGCGCCGAGATCGTGAACGCCGCCGCAACCGAAGGCGTGAAGATGATTGGCGAGCGGGTCGCCGCCAAGGCGCATTACCTCAGCCAGCATCCCGGCAACCAGCCCAAGCGCGTGCGTGCCAGCGCCGTCACCAATCGCAACTTCGCGGATTTCGCGGCCTTCCACCGGACACAGCTCGGCAAACCTGCAGCACTTACCCCCTGGGGCCGGGTCGTCACCTATCTGCCCACGCCGGAGCAAAGCGCCTACCGGTTTTCCTATCACGAGCAGGGCGCGCCCGACAAAGAACCCACCAGCGGCCATACCCTGATCATGGGGCGGCCCGGGTCAGGTAAGTCTGTGCTTTCGGCCTTCCTGATGACCCAGGCCCGTCGCGCGGGCGCCCGGGTCTTCGTCTTCGATTACCGATCCGGTATGGAGATGGCGGTCCGCGCGAATGGCGGGCGCTACGCGTCCCTGAACGCCGGTCAGCCCACGGGCCTCAACCCGCTCTGGACCGAGACCGATGCGCGCGGCACCGCCTGGCTGTCGGATTGGCTTGCCGCCCTGCTCTACCGCGCTGACAAGCCCCTGACGCCCGCACAGACCAACCGCATCCAGGAAGTCGTCCGCCAGAACGCACAGGCCTCCAATCCGGCCCTGCGGAACTGGCGGGATTTCGCATCGCTTTTTGTGTCCACCGATGATGGCGGCGATCTGCACCAGCGCCTGCTCGAATGGACCGAGGACGGCCGCTATGGCTGGATCTTCGGGCAGAGCCTTGCGGACACCTTCTCCCTCAAAGGCGATGTGGTGGGCTTCGATCTGACCGGCATTCTCGACAGCGAGGCCGACAAGGAACGGATGGCGGTCCTCTCCTATCTCTTCCGCCGGGTCGAGCGCGAGATCGAGGATCGCCGCCCCACCATCATCGTGATCGACGAGGCCTGGAAGGCCCTCGATAACGCGTATTTCGCCGAGCGGCTGTCGAACTGGCTGGTGACCGCGCGCAAGCAGAACACCGTCGCGGTGATGATGACGCAATACGCAAGCCAGCTCGAGCGCACCCGGACCGGTAAGACCATCGTCGAGGCCGTTCCGACGCAGATCCTGCTGCCCAATATCCGCGCGCAGCCTGCGGATTACGCCATGCTGAACCTCACGGAGAAGGAGCTCGACGTCCTTCTCAACACGGGCAGCAACAGCCGCCTCGCACTGATCCGCGACGATCAGGGCTCAATCGTGGTCGATGCCGATCTCAGTGCTCTCGGGCCCAATCTCACCATCCTCGGCGGCATGGAGAAAGGCGAGGCGCTCGTCGGCCCCGATTACCGCGACCGCCCAGACTTCTGGAGGCTTTCATGATCCGTACCCTGTTTCTTCTCACCGCGCTCGGCGCTTTGGCCTCCTGCGCCCAGTACCAGGAGCCGCAGGCCAATTGCTTCACATTCCTTGCGTCCACGGCACCCGTCGCGCCCGATTGTGACTTCACGCCCCTTGGCACCCCGGAGGGCCACATTGAAGTCTAGCCCGCCTCATATCCTCGCACTTTGCCTGCTGCCCGGTCTCGCCTTGTCTCAGGGCGTGCCGACCAATGACAGTGGGCTGACCGCGCGTGACATCGTTGAGACCGGCGATCGCGAGGCTGACTTGGCCGTTCAGTCGGACAAGCTTGCCGTGCGCGAACTCATTGCCGAGATCGAACGGGAGCAGCTGGAAACCCTGCAACGCATCCTCGATGCCCAGACCAGCTTCGGCGGTCAGGGCTTGCCGGCTATGGTCTCGGGGCTGGAAAGCGGCAGCGGGGATCCGGCCCGCTCCGTCGAGGCGGTCTATGGCACGGGCGAGATCGATCCCAATCCCGGCGGCGCACAGATGTTCGGGGATGCGGCGGAAAACATCGAGCAGCTCATTATCCGCGTCGCCCAGGAGACCAGCGGCTTTGCGGGAGTTGGCCGCGCAGGGCTCTCACCCGTCCAGTGGCGCGCGTTGCTGCAAGCGCTCATCTGGCAGGAAAGCCGGTTCACCATTGGGGCACGGTCTCCCGTCGGCGCCTATGGTCTCACCCAGATCATGCCGGGCACCGCCAGCGATCTGGGTATCAATCCGGAATACTATGACAGCCCCTACCTGCAGGTGCATGGCGGTGCTCGCTATCTCGCGACCCAGCTCAACACCTTCGACGGCAACATCATCAACGCGCTCGCGGCCTATAACGCCGGACCCGGTCGTGTCTTCGAATATGGGGGCGTGCCGCCCTTTACCGAGACCCAGCACTACGTCCAGGTCATTCCGGAACGCTACAATCTCTACCTGAGCCGTATCGGCGGGATCGAAGCACTCGGCACGATCGACCCCGCGCTTCTCGCCAATGCGAACCTCTCGATCACCGGGCATGGCGCGGCCTTTTATGGCAACAACGCGCCCGCCGCGATCAGGCAAGCCGCCCTGCGCATCGCGGACATCGTCGAGCGGATTTCCGAGACCGAAGACGTGCAGGAGAGCGTCGCGCTCAACACCTATGCCCGCGCCGAACTCGTGCGCCTTGTGGCCGCACGCAGCCGGCTACAGGCGGCTCGCACCCGCGTGCTGTCTGCCGATGAACTGGCACAGGCCAGCGCCCGTATGGCCGAGGGTGCATTCATGGAATTCACGATCAGGGAGATAGACTGATGGGACATCTATTCTTGAGGACGGCCTTGGCCACAACGCTTGGGATTGGTTTGCATCTGGGCGCCCTATCCCCTGCCCTCGCGCAAGGCGTGCCGGTCGTCGATACCCAGAACATCGCGCAAAACATCCAGCAGCTCCGGCAGATGATCGAAGACGAGATTCTGCAAAACGAGCAGCTGACGCAGCTCCGTGAACAGCTAGCCACACTCACGGATCAACTCGCGGAGCTGCAAAGAACCTATGAAGCGCTCACCCGCCTCGCCGAGCTTCCCGAAATCATCCGCACCGAGATGGAAGACGAACTCAATGGCCTACTCGACCAGGAGTTCGGGGACATCCTCGCCACGATTGAGGCGATCAAGACGGGGGATTTCTCCGGCCTCTCGGGCTCCGGCGCAGGCGAAATCGAAACCCAGATGGATCGGGTGCTGGCCGATCTCGGATTTGACGATGACACCCTCTCGGAAATGGCCACCAGCGGCAATCCGGGCGCGAACCGCGTGGCGACGCAGGCAACAACCGGCGCGCTCGTCTCAGCCGCCGCCCAGAACAGCTATGAGGATGCCGGCCAATCGCTCGAGCGGGTCGACCGCCTTGTGGGGCTTATCGACGACATGGACGAACTCAAGGAAAGCATCGATCTCAACACGCGCGTGACCGCGGAGCTCGCCATTGCGCTGGTCGCCATGTGGCAGCTCGAAGCCATCCAGACCGTGGGCGATGGCACCGGCGGCGTGATCGATGCCGCCACCATCGCCGAAGAACAGCGATTCATGGATTTCACCTTGCCGGACCTGCGGGCAGACTAAGGCGTTTCGAAATTGACCCGCAAAAACAAATATCGGTTTTCGCGTTCGAGCGCAGCGAGAGGCAGCGAAGAACCGATGCCGCTTGTTTCGAAACGCCGAGCGGGGGCATGAATGGTGGCGACTGAACAAGAAATCATCGAAGAAGAGCTGGTCTATGGTGCCCTGCGCCGCGAACGGCTCTGGCAACGCCTTGGGCTCATCGGCCTCATCTTAGGCATCCTCGGATGCCTGAGCGCAGCGGCCGTTGCCATCCTTGATGTCGATCCGCCGCCCGTGGTCGTGCCCTATGATCCCGCCACCGGTTTCGCGCTCCCCGAGGCCTCGGTGGGCGCGACGTCCGTCACAGCCAACCAGGCCATCATCGAGGCGGAAGTCTTCCGCTACGTGACCGACCGGGAGGTCTATAACCAGCTCGATAACGATCTGCGCATCCGCAGCGTCCTGCGCCGCTCGGACGGAGCTGCCGAGAGCGGGCTGCGACAGATCTGGAACAGCGCCAATGAGAACTACCCGCCGACCGTCTATGGCCCCAATGCCCGGCTTGATGTCGAAATCCTCAGCATCAACCGCATCGGCACGAACCGCGCCACCGTGCGCCTGCGCAAGCGCCTGACATCGATCAACGGGGTCCAGACAGGCCTCTTCACCGCCACGCTTCTCTTCGAGTTCCGCCCCGAGACCCGCCGCTCCATCGACGAGGTCTGGACCAATCCATTCGGCTTCACCGTCCTCGAATATTCCATCCGCTCCGACAGATTGGAGAACTGACGTTGTTGTTTATAAGATCGCTTATTTTTGTCATTGCCCTGTTGCCCGGCCTCGCCTCTGCCGAAGCCATCCCGCGTGGCGGTCCCAACGACAGCCGGGTGCGCTTGGCCACCTACCAGGAGGGTCAGGTCTACCGTCTCAATGTCTCGCTTACCCATGTGACCACGGTCGAGTTCGGTGAGGGGGAAAGCATTCGCTCGATCATCGCCGGCGACACGGAGGGCTTCGAGATCGACGGTGTGCCGGGCGGGCAGGCCTTCGCGATCAAGCCCGTCGCACGCGGGGTGCATACCAATGTGACAGTCTATACGAACCGCCGGAGCTACTACTTCAACGTCCAGGAGACCCGCAGTCCGACCTTTTACGTGGTCCAGTTCCGCTACCCCGAAGACAATACGCGGCCCACACGTGCCATCGCGGCCCAAGCGCCGAACTATAATTACGGTGCCAGCGCGCGGACCGAGTTCACCCCCACCCGTGTCTGGGATGACGGGACCTTTACGTATTTCGAATTTCCGCGGAACGCGCCGGTGCCTGCGATCTTCCGCTACGCCAATGGCCGTGAGCGCACGGTCAACACGCAAGCCACCGAGGACGGCGTGATCCGGGTTTCAGGCGTGAACCGACAATGGGTGCTGCGGATCGGGGAGGAGGTGGTCTGCATCGAGGCCACACCACCTGCGGGGGTAGGCTCATGAGCGATACTGGAAACGCAGACCTCGAGAAACGCCTCGCTGCTCTAGAACAAGGTAAGGGCGCTGGTTCGCCCCCTGCCCCACGGCGCTCACCGCTGCTCGCTTTGGTCGTCGTCCTCGTGATCGGCGCGGGCGGTGCGTTGCTCTATCTCATGTCCCAACCCGAGGAAGAGGAAGCCCTTCCCACGGCCACGCCGGACGTTTTCCAGAACGAAGGCGACGGGTTCGGCACCATCGAGACCTTGCCCCCGCCCGAGCCCGAGGTTGTGTTCGTCGCACCCGATCCGGTCGAGCCCAATGCTGAGCTTCTGGCACAGCTCGCAGCCCTTCAGGCCCAGATCGAGGAATTGCGCAACGCCCCTGAACCGGTCGTCGAGGAAGACACCGCCGCCGCAGAGGCGATCGACGCGCTGACCGCTCAGATCGCTGCGCTCCAAGCCGCCTCGGAAGCCGCACAGCAACGATTCCAGGACGAACTGACGGCGCGGGATCGCAGCCTTGAGCAACTCCGCATGGATCTGGAACTGGCCCAACTCGAGGCCAACCGCCCCCTCCCCGCACCCACCGGGCCCACCGAGGACGAGTTGCGCGCGCGGGAAGAAGAACGGCTGCGCCGCGAGGAAGAAGCACGACGGCTCGCGGAACTTGAACGCCGCGCTGCTGAGGAGCGCGCGTTTCAGGAGCGCCGCATCACCTCGCCCACCATCGCCTTTGGCGGCACCTCAGGCGCAAATGAAACTGCTTTGACCGAACGGACTTTTGGGGAAGTGACGGATTTTGTGCTGAATGGTGCGCTGCCCACTTCGGTGACGCAAGCTGAGGTCATCGCCAACCCCTCCAACACGATCATCCAGGGCACGATGATCCAGGCCGTCATGGAAACCGCCCTCGACAGCTCTCTGCCCGGCCAGACCCGGGCCGTTGTTTCCGAAGACGTGTTCAGTTTCGACGGTTCTCGGCTCTTGATCCCGCGTGGATCCCGCCTCATCGGGCGCTATCGTTCGGGCGTTGATATCGCGCAGCGCCGGGTCACGATCGCTTGGGACCGGATCATTCTGCCCGACAACCAGACCATCCAGATCAGTTCTTTTGGGGGCGATGAATTGGGTCGCTCCGGCGTCACCGGCTTTGTCGACACGCGCTTTGACGAGCGCTTCGGCTCGGCCGCGCTGATTTCACTGATCTCCGCCGCGCCTAGTGCAGCCGCTGCAAATGTGCAGGACGAAACCGCCGCGGATGTGCTCGAAGACGTGGGCGATGATCTTGCCGATGCCACGGACAGTGTGATTGGCGATTACCTCTCGATCGGCCCGGTCATCTATGTCGACCAGGGCGCCCGCGTCACGGTCATGGTCGACCGCGATCTGGAGATATTCTGAGCCCATGTCGCTGAGCTATCTTCAAACCTCGCTCGACCGGATCGACGCCGCCGCCCGCGACGATGTCATCGAGATTTGCATCAACCCAGACGGAACCTGCTGGGGCGAGTTCCAGGGCGATCACTTCATGAGAAAGCTGGACCAGAAGCTGACAGCAACCGAAGTGAAGGACCTCGGCAACCAGATCGCCTCCTCTGCCAACACCACGATGAGCAAGGACCGCCCCATCGTCTCGGTCTCGATCACTTACAAGGGCCGTCCGATCCGCGCACAGGTCATCACCCCGCCTGCCGTGCTCTCGGCCATGTCGATCAGCCTTCGGTTCTTCTCAAGCCTGCCGCTCGAGGGAATTGCGCTTGATTTCCTTTTTGGCAAGGAACGCAAGCTTGAAGAACTCCGCCTCGAGAAAACCCACGAACTGCGCGAAGTGGTGGCCGCGGGCGTGATCGACGATGCGCTGGCCTTTTGCGTCGACAACAAGCTTAACATGATCGTCTCTGGCGGCACCTCCACCGGCAAGACCGTGGCTGCACGCAAGATCCTCTCGCACGTGCCATCCGAGGAACGCATCGTCACCATCGAGGAAGCCGCCGAGCTTCTGCCGACCCAGCCCAATGCCGTGACCCTCATCGCCAATCGCGATGCGGAGTTCCAGACCGCCGATGTGCTGCTCACCGCAACGTTGCGCATGCGCCCCGACCGGATCATCCTGGGCGAGGTGCGAGGCAAGGAAGCCATGACCTTCCTCGAGGCGATCAACACTGGCCATGGCGGCTCAATGACCACGCTGCACGCAGAAACCCCGCAACTTGCCGTGCAGCGTCTGGCCATCGCCGCACTCAAGACCGAGATCCCGATGACCTATGCCGACATGATCCAGTACATCGAGAACTCCATCGACGTAATCATCCAGGCCGGTCGCCATGATGGCAAACGCGGCATCACCGAATTCTACCTCCCCGGCACCAATGAGATCGGAGCTTCCCAATGAAAACCTTTGAATACGATATCCTGTCCTTTCCCATGACCCGCAAAACCAGTCTTGCCGACATGCAGGCCAGCCTAAATGTGAAGGGGGCCGAAGGCTGGGAGGTCGTGTCGATCAGCTCCTCGGAATTCGCCAACGTGGGACACACTGTCTTCCTTAAGCGCGAGACCACACCCGCCAGAGCCACGGCATGAGGCAGGCGGGCTGTACCCTCGTACTGACTGCGCTGGTCTTGGGCCTGACGTCGGCACCCGGCTTCGCTGAGCGCAATCTCGTGCCGACCCTCGAGCGCAGTTTCGACGTCTGTCCAGACCGGCCCGCTGAACCCATGTGGATGCAGGAGATCCCCCTGCGCCAAGCCTATCAGCGCGTGTTGGTTCAAGACATCTACCGCGCCCAGAATCTCGAGCGCATCGTCGAGACCGAAAGCTGCGACTGTGAAACCCGGTTCCCCTCTTGGGACGCTGCCGAGGCGGTGTTTCGGGAAAGGTACGCGAGTGACGAACGATGGGAGATGCTGCAAGCCTCGGACGCCTACAACCGCCGCGCAAACGCTGCCCGCCCTGCCGCCAAGGCCATCTGCGAAGCCGCGGGCAATTGGTAAGGCAGCCCCGTCATGAGCGTCGTCACCTATTTCGTTGAAACCTCCCAGGGCTATCTCGACACCGCCGCAGAAACCCAGTTCGGGTCGGTCGCGGCAACGGTCGGCACGCTTCTCGTCCTGGGAACAACGCTCGTGGTGATCCTCGTCTTCCTGAACATGATCTACCAGTACAAAGCGATGGACGGGCGCACGGCCTTCTGGCTCGCGGTCAAGATCGGGTTGATCGGGATATTCTCCACCAACTGGGTGCAGTTCAACGCCCTCTCCGCCGCTATCTTGGCCGGCATCGACAGCATCGCAGGCGCGTTGGTTGCTTCGGTTGGTGGCGGCACCCCGGGGCCTTCTGGAACTTTCGCCGAAGAATTCGACCGGCTGATCGCGGAACTCGGCGACTACCTCAATGCCGCCGGATCAGAGCTGAACTGGATGGCAGGTGCCATGCTCGACATTGTCGGGGTCCTCTTGCTTTCGATCCTCGGTGGGCTCGCCGCGTTCATCCTCGTGGCATCCCGCCTGATGATCGCACTTCTGATCGGGATCGCACCGGTCATGATTTTCCTGACCCTGTTCGAAGTGACCAAGGATTACTTCGCGCGTTGGCTTTCGGCGTTGGTTTCCTTCGCACTCTACCCAATCGTCGTCGCAGGGGTGTTCGCAACGATCACTGGCGTCTCTTCCGCTCTGATCGGCGAGCTTGGCGACCCGGAAGGGGCCTCCAACATCGGCGCGCTCATCCCCTTCTTCATGATGGTCCTCATGGCCAAGGGCTTCATTATCGCCACGCCGTTCATCGTTCGCGCGATCTCCGGAAACATCATGATGCCCGCCCTCTCAGGTGGTCTCGGCGGCGGTTACAGCTTCGCCCGCGCCGCCATGGGCAGCCAGCAGGCCTACAATCGCTACCTGATCGGTGGGGCAAGTGGGGGGGAATACGCAGCTCTCCGGGCGCGGCAGTTCTTCGGCGTGCAGCAGATGCCCGTGAGACAAGGCATGGGGCAGACGGGTTCCGCAGTAGGCACAGGATCCGCAGACTCGGGGTCAAAAATGCTGGCGCAGCTGGCGAGACTGGGTCGACTTGGACGACGGTGACGGCCCAAAGCCGCGGGCGAAGGGAGTAGTCGTCCGGTCTACCCGCTCTGACGTCGTTTGAAGGAGAGCAAGAATGTCGATTTCCGATAGGCTCCGCCAGATCGGCCAGACTAAACGGTCACCCTTTCTCCGGCATTCCGAAAACATCTTAGATCGAAAGCTTGGGTGACGGAAGGACACGGACCAAGATGACGTAGCTTTCCGTCTTCGAATGGTTTGCAAGGCTTAAAAGCGCGTCTTCAAGACTTCTCAACCGGTCCGTCATTCCTGATATCCGCGTTTCCATGCGTCGCTGTTCAGCGGCGATCTGACCTTCTGTCATCTGAATCTGTTGCTGGTCTGTGATGTTGCGTAAGCGCAATTGCTCGATGCTGAGTTGCTTCCATCGAACATATGTTTCTGTCTCAGACGTCAAAATCTGCTTTCTGTCTGAAAAGGCCGCCGTTGCTTCCTCGCGCAACTTCCCAAGGCACTGGCGATCTTCATGGATCATCTCCCGTTCCAGCGCGGTCACAAGCTTCTGAACTTGGCGGAAAGGCGAAATCGTCATTTGGATCTGACGGTTCGTTGTCGGTTTGCAGCCTTCTCTGAGGAGGGCTCTTGCGATCTCGTCGGTGCAGACCTCGACGCTCCCGTCATCGGAGACGACGAGGCAGCGCGTTCTGACAGCATCCGGGAACAGGGTGGAGATCCACCGGCGGTCTGAAAGGCGGCCCACGCGAACAGCAGGAACATCGTCGTCGCGCACTCTGAGCTGTTTGTCCTTGAGCAATGAGGGTCGCCAAGCGCTACGAACCAGAAGAATTGTCTTCCCGATCAGATCTGCAGCCAGGTTATCATCCGACAAATGGACGCCGACCGGGATCGGTGACACCGTCCCGGCTTTCAACGTAGCGTATGCTTGACGAACCAAGTCATCATGCAATTCGTCTCCGGTCGAAAAGAAACGTGCCCGTTTTCCGAGGCGATCATTTGGCAGGACCACATCTTTTTTGGGAGGCTTTCCAAGCCGGTCCCGGCGCCAGCGGAAAACTTCGGATTCCTGCGTTGTCATTGCACCGAGTTTATAGGGGCTCTTTTCCAAGAGCAGCGGCAAAGACAATGTCGCGACACGCTCGCCATCGTTGGCTTTTGGAAAACCGCCTTTCAACGCGCCACTAACGTGCAATAAACGCAACCAAGTATTTCCTGCATGCTCCGCTTCACGAATACTACCAACGACCTCTGTGATGTCATCCGGCGTGCCCGGTGCCACCGTAGCAACGCTTTCTCCGGATTGATTTAGACCGAAGGAAAGCTCTTCTTTCAGTTCAGAAGCAGCCTGCCTGAAATTGGCTCGACCAGCCGCCGCGTCGGTGATGATCCCGTCGATGCGTTGGGACAGGGCTTCGTCGAGGTACGGCAAAGGGTGCTCGAAAACATCAAGAAGGTCGAGGGCTTCCAGAACCCTCTCATCTGCGGAACCGGCGACAACCAAGCGCCATATGCCGATCGTGCCTACAGTTCGATCTTTAATGTACGCACTCAGCCCGCCGGAGCGGAGGCGGTCGAGGCGACCGATGAGCTGATCAATACGCGAGGCCTGCCACGGCAGATTGTAGAAGATCATGTCAGCAGCAAAATTGTGAAGGTTGAGACCCGCCTCGACAAATTCCTCCATGATCAGGACCGTGGCTTGGCTCTGCACGGCGCTGACCACATCCACCAGATCGGTGTTGTAGCGACCACGCATGGTCGCGATCCCGCCGTCTGAGAGGTGCGGGAACATGTCCGACAGGCGCCGTTCCAGCATGTCGACGGTGGGCGTGTCTCCGGCAACAACAATTATGCGCCGCTCTGCATCCTTTTGCCAGAAGCCGAGCAACACGTCGCAAAGGTCGTCGAACAATGCATTGCCGGGATTGCGTGACAGCGTGGACTCCACCTCGTCACGCAAGTCCGGATAAGCCGAGAAGGTTCGGTGGCGCAGAACGGCGCGTAGGCTTGATCCGGCACGGAACATCTGACAGCACTGCAACCAAGGGGCAGACGCTATCGTGCTGTCGCGACCGTCGCGACAGGCTGCATTTTGCAGCATGATCTTCGGAATTTCGGCATCAGAGGGCGCGGTTCGGACCGTGCGCACCTTTCGCGTCGGCGCAACGCCGGGCCACTGGCTCCGCGTTTGGCGGAGGATGCGACGATCTGCTGCGAAGGCTGTTCTATATGCCGCGGCGGAGAGTGCGCCGTCCGCCACGCGCCCCCGCGCCGCAGCGGCCTCTTCAGCAATGAATTCGAGGGGCTCGCGACCGAGGAGATTGGCTATTGCAGACCGTTCTGGTTCGATCGCGCCAATTACCGCCTGCGCCCAAGCAGGATTGCCCAGCCGTGGCGTTGCGGTCAGCAGCAGGACGTGTCTGAACCGTGGAGAGTTTCCACGCTCACGGCACATGTTGGAAAGAAACGTTGCGTCATCGAGATTCATGGCATGGACCTCGTCCACGATGAGCATGTCATAATATTCAGGCGAGGGACGTGCCGGTTGCCTGCAGACCATGTCCGCTTTTATCAGGTGGACATATCCTTCGCCATCGGGATGCTCCTGCTCTTCATCTGCGTCTGTCAGGATGTGGGCCGCTATGTGGCCGCGCGCCGAAAGCTCGACCTGCCACTGGTAGCAGATGCGTTCGGGTGCAACGATTGCGACCCGCAAGGACGGATCGCGCCTGCGCAGGATATTGAGGATCATCAAAGCCTGCACCGTTTTGCCCATGCCGACCTCATCGGCGAGCAAGTGACGGATTTCCGTGTCGGCAAGGATGCGACGCAGGTTTGCGATCTGATGTGGGTAGGGGTCAGCTGCGACGCCGAGGGCCCCACCCATTTCCCAGGATTCGGCTGCGACGAGGCGTTCGAGGGCGTGAAAGCCCGACTGGGCAAGGTGAAACGTATTCATGAAAGGTCAACATTCATTGTCGCACGATAGCGCAAGGCGGCGTAGCGAACGGCACGCGCGGTGAAGCGGTCCGCGCCGAAGCGCAGCAGTCTGCCCCGCCATTCCGGGTCCTCCATGACACGTTCTGGTGCCAGGAAAAGGTTCAACAAGGCTCGCAGGTCGGCGGGCGCGATCCAGCGTCCGCTTCGGGACTGAATATCCACATGGCTGGACACCAGGGCTGCGATCAGATCGTCGCTATGGCTGGATTCGTACGGCACCCGTTCGAGGCTTTGCGCGCGCTGTGAGGGCAGCACCAGTGCAGACAATTCCGGAAGGCGGGCCGCTTCACGGGCACGCGCCACGAGTTTCTGCCAGCTGCCATCAGCGTTGCCAGCGTCGAATTCGAGTTCAGCTGCGCCTTTGGACTTGGCGTTCTCCGAAAGCCTCTCCCAAGCATCGAGGACCGCATCGTCCAATTCCGGCCACATCTCTCCGTCAGGAATGACGATCAGATCCGGCGCGGGCAATACTTGGCGAAAGCAGTCTTCAAGATAGACGGCGAGTTCGTGCTCCTGATCGTCATCCAGTGGGGAAAACGCTGTGGTGCCGCAGACGAGGTCTGCCTTCATGGCTTCGGCGACCAGCCGCCGGTGAAAGCCCGTCCCAAGTCCGCGACAGGACTTTTCCGTCTTCATCCATAGACCACCGCAGAGCGCGGCGACGAGCTGATCCTCGAGTTTTCGGCGGGCGCTGGATCGAAGACCTTCACCAACTACGGTTCCAGCTGAGGCAAGGCTCCAGCTGATGTACGCTTCGATCCCTTCGGCAAGGCCACGCGAATCTCCTTGGGTGGTCGCGATGCGCGCAATTGGATCCGCGACGGCCTTGGGGATGCTGCTGAGCAGCGTGCCGGCTTCGGGTTCCACCAGAACGCCACTGCGCAAGGCGCCGTCAGTTCCCTCGGCTGGACGGAGAAGACCATATCCCGAAGACGGAGCCGCTGGCGTCTTGGTGCACGGGTGAAAAACTGTACAGGACGTCACTGGGTCGCAGACGAGTGACTCGAACGTCTCTCGCCCTTCCGCAGTCCATTTTCCGCTTCGGCGATCATATTTCCACTCTGGCTCTGGAGCTGCCAGTGCCCAAGCGTTGGTGTCCAGGCCTTTCGCGCGAGCCTTTAGACGAGCGTGCATTCCGCCCCCGCTCCAAAGACGGGCTGTGGCCCGGAAATCAGCAAACTCGGGGCCGTCGAAAGCGATTCTGAGGGGCGTGCTCGGCGCGCAGATACGCACTACACTGGACTGGCCGTCACTGGAACTCAACGTGATGTCAATGTCCACATCATGCAGGGCAATCGGGGTCGATAGATGCAGCGCCCCGGCACCTCGTGCGACTTCCGCGAGGCCGATCCCATCAGGTTGAAGGGACAGGCTTACGGGGGCTGGTGGTTCGATTTCGCGAAAAACCAAGTCGATCGGCGCAACGTTCGACGTGTCGAGCGGCGACAGTGTCCAGATCCCCTCGGTCATCGGCAACCCGTGCCATAGGGCATCGGCAAGCCGGAACTCGATGCTTTCTGACTGGTCGAGGCGTTCAGCAAGGATTGTGACCGCTGTCCGCGGGCGCGCCTGGACTGGCCGTCCCGACGCTTGGCTTACGGTGGAACCATCGTGGCGCAAGGTCAGGCCGCCGAGAAAGTCGAAGAATGGTTCAGCTTCGACGTGGATCCCTTGCCGGGCCAGCACCGCATCGCCCTCCGGAGTTCCGCTGATGAAGTGGTAGAGTCCGTCCCCCCATTCATCGAGGGCCAGTCCTTCAAGAACCAGCTCGTAAAAAGAGACGCCCGGCGTCACCCGGTCAGTGGGTCTGAGCTGCGTTTGATAGCCGTCGTCGCCCTCGTCTCGGAAGAGCAGTCCCGGCGCGGGATCAACGACGGCTTCAAGCCAAGCCGGCACCTCGATTCCGCTGATTTGCGGGCGAGGGGCTACTCCGATTGGACGTCCGATGAAGACCACATCTCCACAAAGGAAACGCTCAAGCGTTGTGGAGCGCGCGCCGACGGTGACCGTCAATGCCGAAAGAGGGACATCTACTTCTGACCTGACAGCTTCGAGTTCGGCAGGGGTGAGGCTCGGTCCTCTTACGGACAAGCCTCGGGCTTCGGCATCATCGAGCAGAAGTTCGTAAGTCGCCTTGGGAAGACTCCCCAATCCCTGATGCTGTGAAAGGCGCCTCGCCCGGATGACGCGTTCAAGCCGCCTGACCTCGCTTTCGGAACGCAAGTCTTTGGTGAGCCGCTGCAGGAAGCCGGCTGCCATACCCAGATCGCCTGTCCGACCGGAGACGAGATGGCTGATGACCGCCAGCGCAAGGTCGTCATCTTGGAGCCATGACTCCAGCCGTCGTGAACCGAAGCCGCGGGCAAGTTCTCGCAGGCCCGGCAGTGTGGCGCGGGTTACGCTAAGGCCGCGCGTCTGGCTGAGGAACTCCCTGACGAGCCGCGCAAGGGGACCATGAACCTCGCGAGGGACCATTGCGTTGCGCACAGGCCATGCAAGATGCGGGAAGGCCGAGGACCACGCATCATCCAGAGGTCGCGCACTTCCGAGCCGTCTCGAGCAATCGCGGAACAGTTCGGAGATTCCGCTTCGTTGCGGAATTGGGATGTCGATCTTGATTGCTGACTCAACCAATGGCCAGAAGTCCGTCCCGGTCCCCCTATATTCGTATCCGACCTCGGTCACGATTACAGAAAGCGACAATGGAAAGTCCTGCCACGCTCGCTTGGTGAACTGGTGCAGCTGAGCCCGGTTGCTGACAAGGTAAAGCAATTGCTCGATTTCGTCGCGAGTGAGCCCGTGTTCGATCAGGTAGATCGTTCTACCATCCCGTTGCCGGGATAGGTCTGAAAAAATCTGCGCCAGCAGATTTTCACTGGCAAACAAATCATTCATCTCTTCTATTCGTCACACGCTTGCCAATAATGGTTTCAAATGCTTGAAGCGGTTTGTAGTAAATTTCAATACGTACGTCATTACTTTGGGTCGAGTGCAACGCGCAATGCAAAACACTGATGTCGACACGTTGGACACCATCGTCCCGGCTCAAAAGCTCGCCGCGCAATTGCGCAATGACGTCCATGATCTGGGTGCCGTTCCGGCATCTCGGGCAATCGAAGGTCTGAGCAGGGCTGCCTTAGCCGACGGATTATCTGAGGAAGCAGCAAAACAGCAGGCATGGGTTGTCGTCTCAGCTCTGATTGCTTGCGGCGATCTCGGTTCCGCCAAGTCCTACGGTGACAAGGTTTTGGTCAAGCGGCGCTTGGAGACAGTTCTGTACCAAGGGGATCGGTGCATCGTGCTTGGGGGCGACCCTTCTCACGGTGTACCCCATGGCCTGTTGCGGACAACGGATGTGGTCCCTCCGGATGTTGTCAGTTTTCTCGACTGGGTTGGCGCGCTTTCAAATGCTGATATTGCCGGGCTCTGGCAAATTCTGGACGCAGGAGTCTGGACGGGGGAAGCGACATCCTGCGAAGGAGTAACGCGGGTGCTGTGTCTTGCAGGCGTCGTGCCTGACCAGCCTATCCCCACGGATACATCTGCTTGGCTGCGGGAATATTTCCCTTTGCCCCGGGCTGAGGGAAACGCTGCCGATCCATCGCAAACGGCAGTCATCGAGCGTTCGGCAGGTGCTAGGCAAATCGTTACCGCCGGGCCAGGCAGTGGCAAGACCCACAGCGCAACCGAACGCGTTATCCATCTCGTGAAGCAAGGTCTTCCACCTGCAGGTATTCGACTCATCACGTTTACCAGGGTTGCCGCTGAAGAGGTGGGGCGTCGTATCTCGCATGCCTTGGCTGAACATACTTACTCCGGCGGAGTCATTTGCGGGACCATCGACTCGCTTGCGTGGAACTTGGTGACCTCTCTTGGGGATGCGCCATTCGGAGGACATGAGCGGATCATCCGTGTTGCTCGAAAAGCGATTTCGGACGGAGACCAGGCGATGCTGGATTTGGTGAGAGGCATTTCCCATCTGGTGATCGACGAAGCACAGGACATCGTTGGAGAGCGGCGCATGTTTTGTCGCGCGTTGATCGATGCGCTGCCAGCGAGTATTGGCGTAACGATACTGGGTGACGGAGCGCAGGCGATCTACGGATCTTGGGCCGGTGACAAAGGGGGCGGTGGGTCCCTCCATGCCGAGCTCAGAGGCACCCATGGTTGGGAAGACCATTCCTTGGCGGCGAACCATCGGACAAAATCAGACAGCTTGCGGAAGTTTTTTTCACGTGCGCGGACGCTACTCGAGGCAGACGGCGATCCCCGTTCGACCTACCTCGAAATCCGGGAAATGCTCGAGGATGTGGCAACCGACCCGAGCGTTAGCCTGACCGGGCAGGTTTTTCCGTGGCGGGACGATAGCCTGGTCCTCTTCCGGGGCCGCGCGGCAACCGAGGCCGCGTCGGTTCGGCTAACGCGGGCAGCCCGTGTGCATCGTCTGAAATTGTCGGGGCAAACCACGGTTTGTAATCCAACGGTCGGAGCCATTTGCGCCGGCGTTGCTCCGGCGGGCGCAATCCGGCTTGAGCATATACGAAGGCGACTTGCAGACCTCAATCCCGCGCCTTTTGGACTTATCGCAGAGCACGTGCTTTCTGACCTTCAGTCCCTCGGGAATGGACCGACGCCCCGTCCTCAGGACATCGCCGAAGTTGTGGAAAGAGAGCCTGTGGGACAGGTACGAGATCATGTCGGCACTGCAGGTCCAATATTGGGTTCCATACACGGTGCGAAGGGGCGGGAAGCATCGAACGTGCTTCTCATGCTGCCTCCGGTTCCGTCCGGCGATGATGTTGACTGGCGGGAGGAAGCCCGAGTTCTGTTCGTTGGGGCGACACGGGCATCGACACACCTTTATCTGGGTAGGGCGCAGCCGGGAGTGGTTCGGCTTGGCAAGAATGGCAGCAGATGGTTGCGTGGAAACGGCGGGGGCCTTCTTTTGTCAGGGTCGGAAGGATTGCGTCCGCTCGCTGGGGTCACTCCTGCATTGTCGATCTGGGAGGCCGCGTACACTCAACCGAATTGCTCATTCCGACGGATTGGATCTGGTGATGGAGCGCCTTGGCATCTCGTCACAGACAGTGGAGACCTCTTGGCGGAAGTTGAAAGCCCGTTGACCGGTGATCTCGATTACATCGAGGCCACCCGGGGCGGTTTCGCTTCCGGAACCTTGCGCGTGGTCGGAGCCACGACTGTGGTTGACCGTCGGACCGATGGTAAAACTCAAGCGGTAACCTTGCTGCCGGTGCTTCAGGGCGTCGTGCGGGGCGCCGGGAACGAGGACAATGAAGATGACCAGTAACGCCGAGGATGTAGCGCGCCAGCGGATGATCGAACGCCTCAGGCAGGATCTGATGGGGCCCTTGGCGGATGATGAGATCCTGCAAGACAGCCCCTCCGAAATCTACATGACAGGCATCCTGTTCGCCCAGAAGAGCCCGCAGGGCGTAGCCGAGACGGAGGAAGCGGTTCTTGGATCCGATGAGGAGGACGATGCTGCGTCCCGGGTGCCGCCGGATACCTTCCGCCCAAGTTCGGCAGGGTTGTCATTCGCCGTTCGCTCGAAGGATGGCGAAAACGCCCTGCTCAATGTGGATGTCTCAGCGGCCCGCTACGATGCCCTACCCCGTGCAACCTCGGATGACGGGCGTCCGCGGTTCGATTGGGCACGCGAACAGCTGACGGCACACCGCTTCATCGAGCTGCCAAGTGATCACGATGGCGAATACGATGTGCCGGGGATTCCCGATCTGGCCCTCTGGTTGCGTACGCGCAAACACGGCGACCTTTACCTTGTGACGATCATTCTTTTGAACAAGAACGTCTCTCCAGAGAAGCCCGAGCCCGGATTGCGCGATGTCGGCAATCTGTATCAGGTCGGCTTCCGCGTCGAGGCCGATCCGGATTTTGGCGTCATCGTGCCCCGTCCAGATCCGGTGCAGCGGATGCCGGATGAAGACCGCGCCACGGCCGCACTGCTTTACCGCGACGCTCCTGACTATGGCGCTGGTCATACTTGCTCCATCCGAAACGAGCAAATGCCGGATGGAACGGTCCGCCTTGCAACGGAGTGGCTGCCGTCAACTCTGGTCAGATCGCCGGGACCTTTGGGTGACCCAGAATTTTTTGCGAAACTCGTCGCGACAAAGCTTGAAGGGGCGCTGGGATCCGAGTGGCTGTCTGTCGCGTCCCATGCCGACATTTGCGCGGCGCTTGATGACCTCTGCGCGTGCTACGATCAATGGATTTCTGCTCGAGAGGCAGAGGTTGATGCGCTGCCATCAGGGCTGCAGGAAACTGCGCAGCGTCATCTGAATGACTGTCGCAAAGCTTTGGCAAGGATGAGAGAGGGCGTGGAATTGCTCCGGAAGGATGGTCCTGAGCTCCTCGCGTTCCGGCTCGCCAACCGCGCACTCTGGCAGCAGAACGAATGGAAACGGAAGCGGAACCCCGAGATCGGCCCCCTCGTTTGGCGACCTTTTCAGATGGCCTTCGTGCTTCTGTGTATGGCTTCGGCGGGGGACAGGGATCATACTGATCGTAGTGTGATGGATCTGCTCTGGTTTCCCACGGGCGGCGGCAAGACCGAGGCCTACCTCCTGCTGACCGCTTATACCATATTCCTGCGCCGTCAGCAGGGTGGACCCGACACGGGAGGTGTGACCGTCCTGATGCGCTACACGCTGCGTCTGCTGACAGCGCAGCAGTTCCAGCGGGCCGCAGCGATGATACTTGCCTGCGATCTCTTGAGGACGGGGGATTGTGATTGCGCAGGCATCGACATCCCTACCTCCCTCGTGCAAGGCGCGCCGATTTCCATCGGTCTCTGGGTCGGCAGGAACACCACCCCGAACAGGATCGTCGAAACGGAGAAGACAGGCTCACCTGCACAGATCGAGCATTGCCCCGACTGCGGTTCGCATCTCGAATGGGACATCGCGTCCAGTGGCGACCGGATCCATGCATGCTGCCGTGACACCGGATGCAAATCAGGGCTTGCGCGCGACCACTTTCCCTTCTGGACAGTTGACGAGGATATTTACCGCGAACTTCCGACATTACTGCTGGGCACTGCGGACAAATTCGTCCAGATCGTCACAAAGAAGGAAACCGGTCGTCTTTTCGGTCTTGGCGATGCCAGCCGGTTTCCGCCCGATCTGATCATCCAGGATGAACTTCATCTCATCTCTGGGCCATTGGGCAGCATGGCGGGCCTCTTCGAAACCGCCATCGACGCAATGTGCAGCCGGGAAGGAAGGCGCCCGAAGGTGATTGGCTCCACTGCTACGATCAGGCGAGCGTCGGATCAGGTGCTGAACCTGTTTGATCGGTCCGTCATGCAATTTCCGCCTCCGGGATTGCATCATTCCAACTCAGGCTTCGCCTGTGTCGAAAAGGATAGCCCTGGCCGACTGTACCTGGGGGTGACCACGGCTGGTCGCACTGGCAGCTATATCTATCAGGCGATCGCATCGTCGCTCCTCCAAGCCGCTGCCGATCCGTCATTTTCCGGCTTGGAGGGAGATTACTACTGGACGCTTGTTGGCTACTTCAACTCGCTGCGCGAACTCGGCAGCGCTTCGATCATCATGCAGGACGACGTCACGCATGGGCTCGAACTGGTTTCAGCGCGACGGCAGGAACAGCCGCGTCACCTGCAGCCGCCGACTGAACTAACAAGCAGGGTGAAGTCGGACGAGATCCGCGACAAGCTGCTGGAACTGGATGCAACCCGAGACAGCGGCGAGTCGGCCGACGTCGTGCTGGCATCAAACATGATCTCGGTCGGTCTCGACGTCGGGCGTCTTGGTCTGATGCTGGTCAATGGCCAGCCAAAGACTATTGCCGAATACATTCAGGCAACAAGCCGCGTTGGCCGTGGTCGCGTACCCGGTCTTGTTGTCACGCTTTACAATGCGAGCAAGTCCCGCGACCGAAGCCGTTATGAGACCTTCCCGACGTGGCATGGTGCCCTCTATCGGGATGTCGAGGCGACAGGTGTGACGCCCTTCGCACCGAGGGCACGGGACAAGGCGCTCCATGCCCCGTTCGTTGCTATGGCGCGGCATCTGGTGCCAGGCATGCTGGACACACCGGCCGCGGCGGAGAACCATGAGGCGGACCTGAAAGCGTTGATAGATCTTATTTGTCAGCGAATTTCCAACGTAGACCCGGGTGAGGCAGCTGCCGCACGTCGGGAGCTTGAAAAATTCCTGACGCTCTGGTTGCGCCGTGGAGCGCTGCCGAAGTACTGGGACAACTGGTCAGACAACGGTCTGCTGATTTCAGCTGACGCACAGGCGACATCGAATGCGTCCGGCTTCACCAAAGGTAATGCGCGAGCCACCCCCGGAACGCTGCGCGCTGTCGAGCCATCGACAGAATTCGTCATCAAGGAAATTGCGCCGTCCGGTGCTGAGGAAATCCAATGAGCAAGAATGTCGGCAGCATCCGTCGCAGCCAGATCATCTCAACCTTCGGTCCTGGTGCGATTGTCGATTTCCGTTTGCCGGGAAGCGGAGCGTTGCTTTCCGGTGTCATGCAGGGGCTGGAAGCGTGGGAGGCCTATACCAAAGGCGGCTATAAACAGGATGTCGTCCGCGAACCGAGACTTGAAGTGCTTTTGGGCGTCGATCATTTCCGGGCGCCCCCGGTCGGGACCTATCAAAGGGATGGTCAGACGAAGGATCGCGTGCTTCCTATCGAACGCTTTCCCGATTGGCTCTCATGTCCTGAGTGTCATGTGATCAACCGCTCCGGGCACTGGGCGCCCTCGCGAAACGGCGACAGCCTGCACTGCGGCAAATGTCGTGGAAAACCGGCGGTGGTACCTGTGCGTTTTGTCACGATTTGCGAAAATGGCCACCTGAACGACTTTCCCTGGACTTCATGGCTGACGCACGAAGCCGGGTGTTCTCGGCCCGTCTTGGCACTGAAGACGGTCGGCGCGGGCATTGGAGGACTTCTCCTGACGTGCAAGTCCTGCGGGGCTGACCGCTCAATGGCCGAAGCATTTTCACCCAATGGCATCCCAAAACACAAGTGCGGAGGCGGCAGGCCATGGCTTGGCGGGCGCGAAACCGGGTGCGAGGCTGCCCCGCGGATCACGCAACGGGGCGCAAGCAACGTCTACTTCTCGATTGAGCAAAGCGCGATTACGCTTCCTGACTGGAAGGTGCCATTCAGGGAAAAGATCGCGGACTTCGTCGACATGCTCGATTACCTTGATGATGATGAAGACAAGATGATCGACTTCATCAAAAAGAAGATCCTGCCGAATTGGGACGCCCCCGAGAGTGCCGAGGAAATCGCCCTTCGCTTTAGGGAGATGAAGGAAGACAACTCCGGCATTGAAGGTGATCTACGACTGGACGAGTTCCGGATGCTCTTGACGGATACCTCTTCGTCTGACGAAAGCGAGATGATCCTGCTCAACCGCCAGCAACCTGTGCCCGCCACATTCTCAGGGATGATCTCCTGGATTTCGTCGGTGGAACGTCTTCGGGAGGTGCGTGCCCTGACCGGGTTTACGAGGCTGAGGGCGCAGGTCGGTGGCAAGCCGGACGCGGTGCCGCTGTCTCGATCTGATTTGTCATGGCTGCCAGCCGTTGCCATGCATGGGGAAGGCGTTTTCCTGTCGTTGGACCTCGAAGCTGTTTCGGCATGGGAAAGTCGGCCGGAAGTTGTCGAACATCTTGCTTTGCTGATCCAGACGCACATGGACACGGCTCGTGCCGAGGGAAAGCAGGTGGATGGCGCGCCGTCACAACTCAACGCGAGATACATGCTGATCCACACTTTGGCGCATGCGCTCATTGCGCGCATGTCTCTCGACAGCGGCTATTCCTCGAGCGCTTTGCGTGAGCGCCTCTATGTCGGGCCGGATATGGCCGGATTGCTGATCTATACCTCGACGCCGGATGCAGACGGAACGATGGGCGGCCTCTCACGGCAGGCACGACCAGCCCGCATGGAGCAATTGGTACTGCAAGCGCTGGCCGACCATGAGCTTTGCTCCGCTGACCCGCTTTGTTATGAAGGGATGGCGCGGAGTGGTTCGAACGGAAACCACGCGGCCTGCCATAACTGTGTTTTCCTTCCGGAAACCAGCTGTGAGGTCTGGAATGGCTTTCTTGATCGGAGCTTGTTGAGTGCGGGACCGCTCTCGTTTTTCAAGAATCTGATCGAGTAAGTAGGACGTTCTGGCAACCACCTTCGGCCTTCCGGTTTCCCGATCGACTGAGAGTCAATGTACGCGGCGCCACCCCGCAGAGATCTTGATGCGGACAGGGCCGTTGTCAGCAGATTCTTCTTCGTCCTTTGTGGCCGGGACGACGTTCATCAGGTAACGGGTTGCACCGTCTTCTTTGGAGATTTCAAAGATGTCTCCCTCTTTTGCCCCTTCTGACTTCAAGTATTTTGTCAGGTGTGTGATCCGGTACTCGTTGCGTGTTCCATTGGGTTTGTGAAAGCGATTGTTGTAGTAGACGTACCGCAAGCGAAACTCCCGACCGTCAGGTGTCACGCAAAGTATCCATTCGTCTGGATTGTATTCATTGGGGTCCAGGTGAGGCAGGAACGCCAGAAGCTCATCGTCGCCTTTCGGAATTAGGATGCCGCCCATGTGGGCGCCCGTCGATCCTACATCGTTTGCGCTGAGGGTCTTGAGGAATTTCTTCATGGGGAGTTTCCATTGGGTGTCAACTTGAGTGCCCGTGTCAGATCTTCGTCGTCGCGGATCGCCAAAGGCACGGTTTCGTTTGCAAGGTCATTCTTCCAGGCAGAACGCTCAATCATCACCTGTTCCACCGTATCCTCGTAGAACAGCCGGTACATCGTGACCGGCTCGGTTTGACCCCGGCGATACGCGCGGGCGCTCGCTTGCGCCTCGAGTGCGGGGTTCCAGAGGGGAGTGAAATGAATAACGATGGTCGCAGCGGTGATGTTCAACCCCGCGCCAGCGGCTCGGGGGTTGAGCACGAGACAGGCAGGGCCGTCGAAAGCCGAGAACTCGTCTACGATGGATTGGCGGTCCTCTTGAGCTGTGCTGCCATTGATGGCACCCCACCAAGCGGCGGGCAGTTCCGATCCGGCTCGCTTCAGCAGATCGCCGATCTTGTTGTAGGACGCGAAAACGATCACCTTGCGCCTATTGATGAATGCCTCATGAAGCAGCGCAATTGCCCGCTCCATCTTAGGCGTCATGAGCGGCGCTGCATCGCTTGCAACAACGTGGGCATTTTCGTGGTCTTGAGCGTCGTCTTGGCTTCTTAGCCATGGGTGGGCGCAAAACAGCTGTAATTGCAGTGTCGCGACCAGCGCCCCTGCGACCGGGTATTTCTCGAGGGTCGACTGCCTGACCAGTTCGTATTGCCGGGCAAGGTCGTCGTCGAGCAATACTGGTAGGTCGACATCGATCCGTTCGGGCAGGTCGCCTGCTACATCGGCCACTCGCCGCTTCAGGATCACCGGGTCGGTCAGCTGCGCCAAGCCTTGGCCAGCTTCCAAAGTGTCGGGATATTCGACCTCGAAGACGCTGCGCTCGCCCAGCATGCCGGGCACAGCCAGATCGACCAGCGACCAGAGGTCGAGGAGTGTGTTCTCGACCGGCGTGCCGGTCATGGGGATGGCGTAGCGCCGTGGAATGGTCGCCAAGGCCTGACGGCGATTGGACTCAGGGTTCTTGACGGCTTGGGCCTCGTCACAGATCAACCACGACCATTCCAGGGACGAAAGCACGGCGACGTCGTTGACCATGGTGTCGTAGGTCGTGATGACGACGGAGGCGACCTGCAGGTCGCGGAAGATACCAGCGCGATACGCGCCCCGATGCACCAGAATTGAAAGTGACGGTGCAAAGCGGCGGATCTCACGGACCCAATTGGCAATCAGGCTTGTCGGGCAGACGATGAGCGCCGGCGCAGTCTGCGGAGGAGGATCCATCATCAGGAGCGCGATGATCTGCAGCGTTTTCCCAAGGCCCATTTCATCCGCAAGGATCAGGCCTCCAGTTCGCCTGGCGGTCTGCCACATCCACTGGACACCGCGCGCCTGATAGGGAAACAGCTTCGCGTCCAGCCCGGGTATGACCACTGCCGAGACAAGCTCGTCGGCGGCAGCCCTGCCGGACCGGAACACATCAGGGTCTGCTTCGATCAGGATCAACTCGTTCGGCTCTTGGGTAAGCCTCACGCCCAAGGCAAACGGGACGTCCTGTGGATCGGCACCTTCAAGGATTTCGTTGACCATATCCGGTGTATCCTGCGGCAGAGGCCTGATCGTGTTGCCGTCCAGCACCCATGCATGGCGCGGTGAGGGCGCCTCGATGAAGGTCTGGGTGCCACGCAACGTCCGAATGCCACCCAGACGTGCCGCCAGGCGCAAAGTGCCGTTGCCAATCCGGAGGGCCGGATCGAGCACCCGCTCCGATACGCTGAAACGGTCGCTGAATTCAGCGACAACCGCGTCAAAGGTGATGGGCATTTCGGCCTGTTTGTTCACTGGGCACCAGCCTTGCCCATCGGAACGGCCATCAATTCGCGAAGTTCCTCCAACGACCATGGTTCGGGACGGCGCGTATGCGCGGCGCGATGACAATTCGGGCAGAGCGGCGCGAGGTCGCGTGCCGGGTCATAGGGGCGTGGCTCTTTCAGAAGCGAAAGCGGTTCGAGATGATGAACCTCGATGATGCTGCCTGCGGCACCATAGGTTTCGCGTGGATCGACGCCGCAGCAGGCGCAGATTTCGCCATGCAGCCTGATGCACAGGAGCCGATTTCGGGGGTTTCGTTCCCGGCGCCTGACTGTCGAGACGAGTTCCGCCCCTTCGTATTCTGGCTCACCGATGTCGTCCTCATCAATGACATCGTATCCGATCAGCTCGGCCATGGCAGCCATCATGGGTACGATTGTGTCGCGGCTGACCTCGGTCAGTGCGACCTCGGGATCGCGCGGAAGGTTCCGGGTGATGGCCGTCATCCGGAAATCTCCGGAGGTGATTTTCCAGTCGGCTTTGTCCTGCCCTTGGATTTCGACCTCCACAGAGCTGTCAATTGACGCGACAAGTGCTCGTGCCAGACGGACATCTTCGGGCACGGCACAGGCGATCCGACGTACGACCTCACCAGCAAAAGCACCGAATCCCAGCGTCACCGCGTAACCCTTTAGACCGTACGGACGCAGCTCGGCCACGGGGCCGTGCCGTTCCTCAAGATCAGCAAACCAGATCCGCAAGCCAGTCCGCGATTTCGACCCGTCGACGGCCATGCCAATCGCGGCGCCGGTTCCAGCCTCCAGTTCTTCACGGATGAGGGTTTGGCGGGCTGACAGCATCTCAGTCTTCGTCATCCTCGGTCAGCTCCACCGACGTTGGATCAGGGAGGTTGCGGAGCAGCTTCTTTAGGTTGGAGGAGATCTCTTCGCGGATGTCCTCAAACACAGGCTCCAGTTCTGGATCGGTGTTGTTCTGTTCCGCCATGGCAAAGGCATAGAGCAGCAGGTCCATCCCTTCTACGGCATAGCCGCTTCCAGCAGCCCGCTGATAGATTTTCTGGTAGAAGTCGTGATGCTTGTTCAACAGCACGCTAGGCACGTGGTCCTCCACACCGGGACTGCGATAAGCCGGTTCGAACAGGTGTCCGCTGGTGATGGTTGTAACTGCCTCCACGTAGATCGAGTCCGGATTGACGTGATCTTGGACGGGCACCTTGATACGGATCTTCACACCGCGCCGGTTGTTGAGCTCCACGGTTTGGCTTGCCGGATCTGCGCTGGCTACCTGTGGTTTTGTAACGTTGGCAGTTGCAGCGATGTTTTTGTTTGAACTCCCGTGGTTGACCTTTGCCTTCTTGTTGGCATCGTCGCGGGTGATACGGCGATACCGGTTTCCGGCCTCGCGGTAGACCGGTTGCAGGAGGCTGCGAAGTCCGTCTTCCAATTCTGGGTGGAACAGGATGCGCGATTTCTTCACGTCGATACGGAAGGCTTCATCCAATTCATGAGTGAAGTCGAATTCAATGCGCAGGAGCGAAGTATGGGGTTCAGGTGCACCAAATACGTCCAACCAGCCGCCATCCTGAATGAGGCGTCCCTCGCGATAAACATAAAAGCCCTGCGCCCGGTTCGAAATGCGCGCGAATTCGGCTTCTTCTTCCTTTGTCATGTCGCGACGGTGAGGCAGGATCCACGCCTTGATTCCTGCTTCGGCTTCGCTGCCATCTGGCAGCTCGACCAAGATGCGTTGCTTTGACTCGGCAAGGACTTGATCAGACCGGTCAGGATAGAACGGGTTCCATGCGGTTACATCTGCACCATTGATCCGGATCGCCACGTTCCTCTCGCGGTCGTCTGCCGTGTCGATGAACCGGTGAAAGACGAGCGCAAGGTGCTTCGCCAAGGTCTCTGACAGCCGTTTGATCGCCGCCTTTTCCTTGGAGCCGGGGTCGTAATCCTTTGACAGGATGCGATCGCAGTTTTCCCAAACGACTAGGGTCCCGGTCTCACCACAAAGCTCCTCGAAAAGCTCGGCCTGATCGGGTGTCACCGGATCATCGAGCATCTCCCAAGTGTTCTGTGCCTCGACATGTTCGAGATCCCAAGTCAACTTGGCCAATTCCTCGTCCGGCGACTTCCGTGAAATCAGGCTGTAGCGCTTGCAGACTGAACTGGAGGCCGTCTTTAACCCCAATCCGAATTTCCCGAGACTTTTCGCATCCGAGCGTTTGTCGGCCCCGTAACGCATTGCTCTGCGGACCTCGTCAAAGTTCATACCGTGCCCATCATCTCCAAAATAAACGATCTTCCGTCCATCGTGCATCAACTCGATGTTGACGTTCACGGTATTGGCCCCGGCAGCGATGGAATTGTCGATGATGTCAGCCGCAGCCGTCTTGACATTGTAACCGGTATCCCGAAGACCGACGATAAGCCGTGCGGCATTCGGATCGTTGATGAGGTCGTTCATCTTCCTGCTCTTTCACTTCACACGCGAGCAGGACTTCCCCTCCAAACGAGAAAAAAAGTTCTGCTCTGAAATGCTGGCCTCATTTTCAAGGCCCGCCAACCAATCTGCAATGACGGGTATCAGGAAATCCTCTGAAACCTGTCGTATTGCGCACTCCCATACAATTAGGACGCGCCAGCCTGACTCTACAAGGCGTTGTCGGACTGCAGCATCCCTTTCATGGTTCCGCCCTATCTTGGTTTGCCAGAATACAGTATTCGTCTTGGGAATCCGAAAATAACGGCAGCCCTCGTGCCCGTGCCAGAAACAACCGTGAACAAAAATCACCGTCCGGTATTTCGGGAGCACGATGTCCGGTTTTCCAGGAAGGTCTTTGGTGTGAAGGCGGTAGCGGAATCCCATCCGATGAAGGCCCTTGCGCACCATGATCTCGGGCTTGGTATCCTTGGGGCCGATCCGCGACATCATCGCGGACCGGGTCATGGGAGGCTTGTCAGGCACGCTTGCCCCGTTTGGGGTGCAGTGCGACCGTGTTGGTGATCCAAGGGGCCATGGCTTCTGCTATGGCAATTGCAACTGGGGCAGCAACTGCATTGCCGAACTGCCGGTAGGCCTGGGTGTCGGAGACAACGATCTTCCAAGGTTGGTTTGAGCCCTTCCGGTCAAACCCCATCAGCCTCGCGCATTCCCTTGGCGTCAAGCGCCGGGGCGTGCCGTGGTCCTGAGCGATCAGTATCTCGCTGCCATCTTTGTAGTAACGGGCACTCAGTGTGCGCGCGACGTTGAATGGCTGGCACAGGCCAAATCCGAAACCATTTCCGGCGGCCTTGTGCTTGGCAGCGTAGTTCTGGAGATATTTCCATAGGTTGGGCGTGAGCGTATATTTGTCTCCTACTCGGGCCAAGGGCCCGGTGGTATAAGGCTCCTCGACAATTTCCGAACCGTCCTGCGGGTGCAGTATGTCTGCAAGTGTCGGTGCAGGACCTTCCGGGAGCATCACCTCGTCGAGGGAAAACGCGGCGGGCACGTCGCGCCGGAAGCCAGCGATGAAGATACGCTCCCGGTGCTGCGGAACCCAATGGCGCGCGTCGATCACCTTATGGTCGACATCGTACCCGAGTTCGTCGAGGGCATGTAGTATGACCCGGAACGTATTTCCCTTGTCGTGCGATAGGAGGTTCTTTACGTTTTCCAACAAGAACGCTCTTGGCCTGTGGTGCCTCAGGATACGAACCACGTCGAAGAATAATGTGCCCTGTGTCTCGTCTGCGAAACCATGGGCCCGCCCCAATGAGTTTTTCTTCGACACCCCGGCGATGGAAAATGGCTGGCACGGAAATCCGGCGAGGAGGACGTCGTGTGCTGGAATGTCCTGCTCGTCGACCTTTGTGATGTCGCCCTTGATCTCATGTTCGTCTTCGAAATTCGCGCGATAGGTCTCCTTCGAGAACTTGTTCCACTCACTGGTGAATACGCAGGTTCCTCCTGCTGCCTCGAAACCTATGCGCAGGCCGCCAATGCCCGCGAAGAGGTCAATGAATGTGAAACCGTGCGGGACAGCGGTCATATGTGTTCTCCGAGTCATAAGCGCCGACATACAAATTCCTGGGCCGTAGAGCGCCGACGCTACAACCTGTAGCCCATCAATGCCACGGAAAAAGTATCCGTCCCATCTTAACATCAGGTTCGCCGGGTTATGCTAAGTTGAGCATCGAAGATATTCCCCAGAAGTGGTCAAGGCAAACTTGGGACCAAGTCCCTCTGTGTTCCAAGATGACGTTCACTCGCCAAAGTGCGCGCCACGAACCTGCGTCGTGCCTAATCCCAACTTCTTCATTCTGAACTTCGCGGCAAAATCAGTTGCAACTACTTGAAACTCTTCCGCACGGCTTGCGGTCGCAAGTCATTGGTTCTTCGCAATCGCATTCTAGCAATAGATTCTCAATTTTTGAAGCAAGTCACAACTGCTGCGAACTTCGGTAGTTTCGAAAGAAACACCCAATGGAGCATACTCGTCCTTTGTGGACGTCGGCTTTGTCAGTCGTAGGAGCGGCTCCATGCCGCTGCAGCGAGCGTGCGCTTCCCGCCGTCCCTGACAGACACGCGATGCCCGCCACTTTATCGAGCAACCAGCTTTTCGCCATCCCCCTCCCGCAGCATCGCGTCCAAGCCATCAACAGCCGAGCGCATCTGCGCCTCGTCAACTACGCTTGCTGCCTCGGCGTCCGCGACCTGACCCCCAAAATCCATCTCCATCTGTCGCTGCTCCTCGGCGATGACGGTTTGAACGACGGGCGCGGTCTTCTTTGGAACGGCGTCGGGTTGCTCAGACGGCAGACCGTCAGCAGCCGGACCTGCGCTATGCACGACATCCTCAGGTCCACTTGGCCCTTTGGAAGGCGGGGTCATCGGCATGGCCCGCATACTCAGCGGCAGATTGCCCTGCGGCCCCCCTCCCCGAGGCTCTGGAAACGGCAACTCGCCCGACTGCGCCGCATGGATCGCCTTGAACAGGCGGTCGTCAAAATACTGGATCCGCTTTGCCCGGACCGGCATCTGCGCATCGATCACCATGACAATCTCGTCGAGCGGCAGGCGGCGCGCCTCATCTTCGGGGAGCAGAGAGCTCTCCTCGGTCCGTGTGGATTGGCTGCGCCCTTCAAAGGGGTTTTTGCCGATGGACTGGGAGCGCGTGACCACGGTCTTCGTGGTCTTGCCGACCGCCTTGCTCAGCTCCTCGACGGTTTTTTCATCGGAGGGCGTGAGGTAGAGCTTCACGCCCGCATTCCCCTGCAAGGCGCGGCGGGTGTTTTCGCCGTAGATTTCATCAAGGGCGGGGATGGTTTGGGTGACCACGGCCAAATGGCCGCGATAGGTACGCAGGGTCTCGATGCTTTCGACCACGATGGGCATCTTGCCGAGACGGTTGAACTCGTCGAGCATGATCATCACGGGCCACGGCTCGTCTGGCCCGGGATCCTTTTCCTGCATGGCGGAGAGCAGATCGGAGAAGAAGAGTCGGATCAGCGGCGCGAGGGGTTTGACCATTAGCGGCTGGACCACGAGATAGACCGAAAAGGGCTTCTTGCGGATCGTCCGGAAATCAAAGTCCGAGACTGCCGTCGCCTCATCGATGGCCGGGTTCTGCCATTGATCGAGCCCCGATGTCATCAGGAGCGAGACATAGGAGGTCAGCGTGTCGTTGTTGGTCGAGGCCAGCCGCGTGAAGATCAGCTTGGCGGCCCTGTTGTCCACCTCATGGCCCCGCGCGAAATACTCCTTCTGCTTGTTCCCGCCCGAGGCCGCGATGCGGTAGATCTCGCCCAAGGTCGGACGCTTGCGCTGGAAGGCCAGCAGTCCTGCCGCCACGAAGAGATCGATCCCGCCCTTGAGGAGGCCCTGCACCCGGTCATTGTCGCTTTGCAGGAAGAGCGTCGCCAGGAGTTGCAATTCCATCTGCTGGCGCGCGGGATCTTTCAGTTGATAGATGCGTAGGAGCGGGTTGTAACGATGCGTGCGCTTGCCCTCCCAATCGGTGGGGGCAAAGCGATAGACCTTGTCGCCTTGGGCTGCGCGGTGTCGGGCCGTGGCCTCGAAACACTCGCCCTTCACATCGAGCGTCACGGCGGAGCCTTGCCAGGTCAGCAGGTTCGGAATGACGAACCCCGTGGTCTTGCCGCGGCCCGTGGGCGCCACGATCAGCGCATGCGGGAAGACCTTGGAGCAAATGTAGTTGGCGCGGGAGCCAGGCGTCCCCAGCTTGCCAAGGATGAACCCGGTCCCGGGCGCCCCGAAAAACCCGTTGGCCTTCATCTCGCGCGCAGACTGCCAATGGGTCTGGCCAAAGCGTGTGAGGGCCGATCCCGAGAGGGCGAGGCTCAACATCAAACCCGCGGCGGCGAAGCTGCCGATGATCAGGTGAATAAGTTGCGCGTCCTCCGGGCGGCGATCGAGGATCGCCATGTAGTTCAGCGCGATATAGGCGAAGTCGATCTCGGCCCCGAAGCCAAGGTCCTGGAAGGTCAGCACCGCCGACGCGATGGTATAGCCCATGGCCCCGGTCACAAGCGTCACCAGCAGGACGCCCGTGGCGATCCGCGCTTTGCCCATGGAGGCGCTCAATGGACCTGACCCCGCTCGGTCTCGCCATCCACGTCTGTCGCGCGGTGTTTTTCGTATTCGGTGTCGGCAAGATCATCGACCACCTGGCGCAAGGCCTCCGTGTTGGCCGTCGCTGCATCCGATTGCAGGTAGACCTTGGCGACATAGAGCCGGTCGAGGCGGTCCTCGAGGACCTTGTCCAGCGCGTCGGCGTCGCCGGATGTGAGGCGGGCCAATTGGCGTTCACCCAGCACCCGCGCGATCTCGTCGCGGAAGGCGTCCCGCTCCGCCTCGGTCTCGAAGGGCGCGGACAATTCCCCCGCCCGCTCATGGTCCAGGACACGCGCAATCTCGTCTGCAAGGCGGTCGGCACGGCCAGACTGCGGCGCAGTTTCATCGCGGGTTGCGACGATTTCGTCGCGCGTGCCAGACCCGAGCCCCTCGCGCAACTCGTTTTCGCGGCGGACCTGATTGATGACCTCCGTGTCACGTATCTCGACGACGGCCGCATAGGTCGCGCCGAGACCACGGGCGAGGTGGGACGGCATGTCCGGATAGCGCGCGCGCAATTCATCCGTAACTGCATCCGCAACAGGGGTGCGGGCATCGCGACCCTCCATGATCCGGTCGACCTCGCGGCTGATCTCTCTGGCGCGGACCGCATCGGTGATGGTCTCCCTGTAGGGCTCAGACCGGTCGATCACATCGTCCGGACGGGCGAGCAGCTGCGGATGTGCCTCAAGATACGCGCGCTGCTCCGCCTCGATCCGGCGCTCTGCCCGTGAGACCACCTCCCAATCCCGCTCTTCGATCTGCTGCGATGTCAGACCCTCGGCGCGCATCTCCTGACGGATTGTCCCTTCCATCGCCCGGACCGCGTCCTCCTGATAGTGGAACCGCTCGTTGACCGGTTCGGCTTCAACGACACCATCCCGGCGCAGCACGTTTTCCCGTTCCAGAAGCGTGCCGAGCGCGACATGCACATCGTTGAGAATGTCGCGCGCCTGTTCCAGATCAGCGCGGCGTTCGAGGTTCAGATCGCGCGCCTTGGCCACCTTGGAGAGATCATCTGCGATCCATTGATGTTCAAGCGCTGCATTTGACGCCCCGGTCTCGATCCGGGCCACCACTTCCGATGTGCTGATCCCGGTGCCCCGTAGTGCTACGTCAATGCGCGATCTCAGGTCGGGCTCGGCCAGTCGCTCGCGCTGGCTGGCGTCGATATTGGCTTCGGAATAGATCCCGCCCTCCGAGGGGGTCTCTGACAGCGTGGATGATCGCAATCCGAGCGGCTGCATGTGCTGGACCTGCGTCTGGATCTCGATGAGGCGTTTTTCCAGTAGGGGGCGTTCCGCGTCCGCCTTCTCGGCGATCATGCCCTGTACCCGCGCGAGCTTCTCCGCATAGAGGCTTCTCAAATCCTCAAAGCTTTGATCCTCGGCCATATACACATCTCCTGTTCGGTCCACCTGCCCGCCACGCGCCAGCACCTCGCCCGCGCGGAAGAGTGCCGCGGCAATATCCTCGCGGGCCTCTCTGGAGGCTTCCGCAGCAAGCGAATGGTAGACAGTTCTGGTGTTGGCGATCTCCGCCAGCGTCCGGGTCAGGTCCTGCCCCACACGCTCCCGCTCAACAGGCGCGCGACCCTCTTCTTTCGCCGCATAAACCTCGCTGGTGCGGGCTGGGTAATGCACAACCCCGCGATCCACCCGGCGCGTGGCCTCCAGGCGCACACCATACTTCTCCGCCTCCTCGACCATGGCGAGGCGGAAGTCGTCATAGTTGAAGCGGTGGTTGCGGCCGAGGAAGAAGAACTCGCCTTCCTGCGAGCGGCGGTTCAGCACCAGATGCGCATGCGGGTGATCGCGGTCTTCATGCACCGCGATGATGTAGTCGAAATGCCCCGCGTCACTCTGGAAGAACCGCTCGGCCACATCCGTCGCGATGTCGCGCACATCCTCACCCCGCGTGCCGATGGGGAAGGACATGAGCATTTGTGTGGTCTGGCCCAGCTTGGGTTTGAAGCCTGCATCCCACCGCTTGGCAAAGCGCTCGGTCAGATCCTTGATTTCACCCGCCTCGAGCTTCACCTTGCCATCCAAGAACCCACACGAATCCACGATATGGGTGGACTTGGTGGTCAGGTAATCGAGCTGGTTTGCGAGCTGCGATTTTGTATGCGTGCCCCCGCCCCGGATCGCCTTGAAGACGGCTGGCCTGTGCCCAGCTGCCGCGCGCATGAGCTGTTTCTGCTTGGCGACATGCAGCCCCTGCATCGAGCCCCGGACGCGGCTCCAGCCATCCCGGAACACCTCCCCGGTAACAGCGTCGACAGCATCATTCAGCCGCATGGGCAAACTCCCTCAGCGCGGCCGTGGCCTGCAGCTGCATGGCGTCCCGACGGCGGCGCAGGAGAAGGTCGATCTCGTCAGCGGAATCCAGGATGAACCGCGCCAACCCGCGCATCTGGGCAAGGCGCAATTCCGTGAACTCTGGGCCAGCGCCCTGCCCCTGCCGGTTGGCCTGCGCCATCTGCTTGGCGATCTGCGCGACGCCATTGCCAACCTCGTGCAGAGAGGCGCGGTAGCGCGCCATCTCTACTGCCATCTGCACGTCCGGAACGAACACCCCGCCTGCCGCCTGGATGAGCCGCCGCAGCCCCTCGGCCCGGCTCTCGATCCCCGCCTTCGCCAACACCGCATCGAGCGCCTCAAGCTCCGCAGCCGTAACCTTCACACTGACTGCTGAGACCGGGATCGCGGCATCCGTCTGGCGCTCGGCATCGGCTTTCAGGACGTAGCGCACGGCCCGCGATGTGACCTCGAAACGCTCGGCCAGCTCGGACGTCGACACACCCTCCACGGCCTCGCGGACGATCTGCATCTTCTCGATCTCTGTCAGGCGTTTTGTTCGGGACATGCGGAAGAAAGACCCCCTATTTCCTGCCACCTTCCACCAAGGCTGCCTCTACCTTACGATAATATACCTCGCTGTCAATTATATACTTGCGTCGCATTCAGACTCAGGCAGCCTTGGTGTCCGCTTCACGCCGCGGCCCGCAGGGACGCGGCTCTGCCGCCCTCACCACCAGCACAGCCTCCAGCTTCAAAGGCCCCCTTCTCCAGCACCGCCCGAGGGTCTGGCCGAACACGCATGTGTTCGGACGGAACCGCGGGCGGGCGCAAACCTCACCGACAGGGCGGACAGGCAGGGTCAAGGAGGGCCAGATTTGGCTTGCCAAATCTCTGCCGCAAAAACCGGGAGGCCCTGGCCGATAGGTTTTTGTGGATGGCCCCCTTGAGGCTGACTGGCCGGTCTGTCGCGACCTGATCATTCCGGGGGAAGTGCGTCCGTTGAATGCGCAGCGACCGGCAGATTCGTGAGGCAGCCTCGGGCGATCTGACCGCCGGACCCGGCATCCCTGGAACAGGGATCGGGCCGCCCCAAGATCGTCCCGGGGCGGCCCATCCTCGTCACAGGATTTAGTCCTGGGGATCTTTCGCGCTCGGTGGGAACATCACCAGCTCCGAGACCGCGACCGGGAAGTCGAGCTTGAGGCTGAAGAACTCCGAGCCGTCCCCGTTGCGGGTGTTGCGGAACATCGCGCCGACGCGTTGGAAGCGGGTGCGCTCCTGGCCATCGGTGTCGGTGAACTTGACGGGGACGGTGGCGACGTAGTGGTTGGTCATTTGGGTTACTCCTTGTTGCGATGGGGATCACCCGGCACGGGGGCAAGAGGGCCGGTCGCAAGCGCAAATGCGGAGGGTCCGCGGCTAGCCGTGGAAGCCGTATTTGTGCTTGCCGAAGCGTGAGCTGAGGGCACGATTGGGCCGACCCCGTGCGATCCACATCTATGAGCAAAAAGGAGAGACCCGGATGACCCTTGCTATCACGCAGCCGCCACCATCCGCGTCAAGTTCACCGAGCCTGGCCGGGGTGCTGACGGAGCCCGCCCGCGTGGATGCGATGTTCCGAAACACCACCCGAGGGACGCGCAAGTCTTCGGCCTCAAATGCGATGTCTCGACCCCTCGCGTCTTGCCCCGCTAACGATGTGCGTGAGGTGCGCACCATCCCCAGCCCATACCGATGCGGATGGGCCGCACTCTGACGGACTTGGTAGAGGGATAACGGTGCTGGCCGCCGCAGACTGTCGATCATGCGTGACCGACCGCACGCGCCATGAGACATGACGAAAGGTCCGCGAGAAGCTGGAGGCGGACAAGTGTATGGCAATTTTTGCCAAATATTTTGACAAGACTTGGCATACGATGATATCTTACCCAATGAAGGAGGATTGCTATGGCAACGATGAATGTTTCTCTCCCCGATCCGATGAAGACCTGGGTTGAAGCACGACTGAAGGATGGCAGCTTCAGCAATACGAGCGATTATGTGCGTCACCTTATACGCCGTGACCAGGAGCGCGCGCAAGCGATCGATGCTTTGCAACAAGCGATCGATGTTGGCCTCAAGAGCGGCAACCCCGAGCCGTTCGACTTTAAGACGTTCAAGGCGCAGATGCGGGAGAAACATGCCCGCAAGTAATCTCACTGCCTACCGGCTCACACCGGCAGCCCAATGCGACCTGGAAGACATCTGGCTTTACACAGCGCAGACGTGGTCTATGGCGCAGGCCGACCGCTATACTGACATCATAGAAGATACCTTCGATCGGTTGCTCTTCATGCCGGAGATGGCCCGTGAGCGCCCGGAGTTCGATCCACCTGTGCGCATCCATCCAAGCTCGAGGCATCTGATCATTTATCGGGTTGAGCAAGACCAGTTGATCATCTTACGCGTCCTGGGAGCAGGTCAGGATTGGCAAACGATCCTGAGAGCTGCAGATCAGTAACTGGGTGGATCCTGTGTGTCTTCGCCATGACAATCACACTCCCAACCCGTCGAGGATTAGTTTCGTCTCCGGCATCCGCTTCAGCGAGTTGCCGATATGCTCCCGCCAGCGCGGGCCAACCTCCAGAGCAGCGGCATAGGCGCCGGCCAGATCATCAGGGCGATCCTCGGCCATCGCCTCGATCAGGAAGGCCGCCTGCTCGCGGTCCTTGGCCGACTTGAGGCTGCCTGCCCCATCCCGCCGCCGATTGGCAACGATCAGTTTGTGGATCGCATAGCGCTCCGGGCGCGGGACCTGCACGAGTATGCCGGATCGATAGATCGCCGCCGCATGGATCGGCTCGGCAATCAGGAAATTAAGATAGTTCAATCCTTGGGCGTTCACGCCCAATGCTGGCAAATCACGGATGGTCTCATCCCCGAACGCTGGTGTGAGAAACTCGACCAACTGGCCACTCCCACCCTGGGCCCATCGCCAGGTCCGGCCCTTGTCGAGCCCAGGGACCGGATCAAATTTGAGTGCCGAGAAGGTCTCGGCCAGACCCGGGTCGACCTGATCCTGAAGCGCCACGCTCAGTTTTTCGAACTGGGCGATGTCGATGTCGCCGGTGTTGGCCATACCGCCAATTGGCAGACGGATACCAAGCTCGCCTTCATAGAAGCGAAATGCATTGGTTCCGACGATGGTGCCACCCAAACGGAAAGTCCCAGCAGCCGCCATCGCCGACAGGATGGACCCCGTTGCCCGATCGGTGGGCGTCATGCCTTCCGCACGCAAGAGCCGAACAAGCCGCGACCGTGCCGCCTGCCGATCCTTGGCGGTTGCGCGCAGCTCTTCGATCCGGTCGATACGTGCACGCGTCTCGTCACTGTTCTCGCCGATATAGATGAACCGCATCTCGGTTCCAACGCGCCGAGCCGCATACCAATAAGCCTTGTCGCCGCGCTCCTTGAGCGTCGGCTTGCCTTCGACACCGGACAAAGCGTCGTCCTTCAAAAGACGTACCAGATCGGTGTAGGCGCTCATCGCGATGCTGCTGAGTGGGGTCATGCCTATCATTTCAAAGTTTTGCTTGGCACGCATATACCTATCAAAACACAAAATTGCTAGGCAAAAGAAACTGAGGTCACCTCCACATCCCTGAGAAACGACGAAAGGGCCGCGCCAAGCGCGACCCCCTCTCTTCAATCCAGCGCAGTCTTCTTCGCCGGGTCAGCAACCCGCATGACCGTCAGACCTTTCGCTTCCGCCTTCTGCCCGAGGTTCAGCGCGACCCCGTTGCCGCCGAAGAGTACAACCCCCGTCGCCGCGAGCTTGTCATCCAGCATTTCGTCGTTGCACTTGAACGGTGCCGCCCGCCCATGCGCAGACCAGCGCGGATCGAAGCGCGCCTGCGCGACCCCGCGTGCCCGGGCCCACCGAGCCGCAATCATCTCCGCCCCGTGCTTGCAACCCTTGTGGCAGAGGAAGATCTCCTGATTGCGGTTCTGCTTGATCCGTTCGCGAACCTTGTCGAGCGTGTTGAAGATCACATCGACATCGGTCCAGTCGGTGGCGCCCGAGACGATCAGGGGAACCCCCTCGACTTTCGACTTCTCGGCAGTCTCGCGATCGTGCTGTTCGAGGAGCTGCCGTGCCTCGAAGACCGCCCCGGTCTCCTGCGCCCGGACGCTTGCGCGCGACCCGGCTGCCGGGATGTAGGCGTGGCCCGTCTCGATCTCGTAGCATTCCGCCGCTGCCTCGCTCATCACCTCGATGGCGCTGACAATCTCGCGCAGCTGCACAAAGCGCGCCTGCGCCTCTTCGAGCGCGGTCTCGGCGATCTCCGATCCGTCGTGGGATTTTGCCAGCGCGCCGATCTTGTCGGCGGTGCGGTCGACCTCCTTGCCGAGTGCCACCTTGCGGCGCTGCAGGATCGTGGCGAGCCCATGGGCCAGCGGTTCTATTTCGGCTTCAAGCCCGGTCCCGCGCAGCTGACCGAGCAAAACCTCGAAGCTCTCGCGAATGATGTGGTCGGTCAGGACGCGATCCTCCGGGATCGGCAGCTGCGCGTCCTTCTCGGTCAGTCCGAAAAGCTCGATGGTCTCGTAGGTGTTTGCGGTGTCGTAAGCCATGTCTGGTCTCCAGTGTTCGGTTGCAAGGCCACCACGTGAGTGTGGGGGCATGGCCGAATGCCTGGTTTCCGAATCTGCCCGGGTCAGGGACGGCGCAGCCGCCGGCTTGCCGGGCGCAAAAGTTTTCTGCGCGCAGCACCCGCGACACGCGCACCCTTGTGCACGGGACCACCCCCCACCACTGGCGCCGCCCTCGCCGAAAAGTTTTGCGATCCTTGACGCGGGCTGATTTGGGGGCCATCCGGAGGATATGCTTCCACGCTCATGTGTGTGTGTTTTGACGATAGGTTTGCCCGACCCGAGCAGGCAAACGGCCCGACCGGACGCGGGAGACGGATGGAGCGGCGGGATCGTTTTGGCCTCAGGCCAAAACAGACCAGAGCGCAATCCGGCGGAGCGGCCGGGGAGGGACGTGCTCGCGAGGCGGGCAAACCGGGATGCCAGGCGCGACGCCGCGGTGAGGCCGCATGGCCGAATGCGCGACGGACCGAAGGGCCGTTCTCACCTGCGACTTGGCGTACCGAGCTGGGGAGGCCGACAGGCTGTTGACGCATTTCGCTCGGTCGGCCTGATCTGCTTGCCAGAAGCGGCGAAATTCGGTAGTCTATTGGAGCACCAAGGAGTCCGCAATGAGCGTTCAAAAGCAATCCGTCAGTTTCACCGACACGGCCTACACATTTGCCAAGGAACTGGTCGAAGCTGGCGAGTACCCAAATATGAGCGCGGCGGTCTCGGGTGAGTTGGCGAAGGCCAAGGCAGAGCGGGATCGTGAACGGTCTTTGTTTGAGGCTGAATTGGAACGCCGCCTGTCTCTGCCACTCGACCAATGGGAACCCGTCGGCGAAGCGTCCGACGTCACGGCCAGCGCACGGGCCCATCTTGCCGCGATGGCCAAAAAGACCTGATGCGATTTATCAGGCATCCGTTCTTCGAACGGGACCTTATCGGTATCGTTGATCATATTGTCGACGTGACTGACGGTGACGTTGTAGCAGCGAGCCACAGGCTCGATGAAATCGATGCCCTTATCCAGAACATTGCCGCAAACCCAAAATCTGGTGCTCGCCTCAGCGGCAAGTTGGACGGATGGCTGGTGCGCCATGGCGGCACCGGTCAGCGACTGACCATCGTATTCAAACCGGATGTGGACGCCGCACAGATATATCTCGCTCTTGTCGCGTTCGGCGGCCGGGATTGGATGCGACTGGCGTCAGCGAGACAGCTGTTCGCTGACTAGCCTTACAGCCATGGAGTGGCCAAGAAGTTGTAGACTGAACCTTCGCTGCGCTCGAGTTGAACGGACAAGATGCGGACTTTGCCGCCGTCTGCCACTTTGTAGCGAACGGCTGTTTTTTGCGTTTTGTGACGGCAACGAAAAACAGCAAGGGCGGAGACGGTCTTTCGCAGCTCATGCACTCACGTCGAACGGCAAACTCAAAAGCGGACACTGGAAATCGCGTTAGATAGCCGGTGGCTGGCATCAGTGGGCTTTTTTGCGCTGCAAACTCGGACACACGAACCTGCGTGTCAAAAAATTCTCAAACGTTCGGAATAAATCGCCTTCCCTGTACGTCTCTCTATCAAATGACGGTGTGCGATTGTGCACCGCACCAGCAGCCTAGGGAGGAAAACATGGCGCTAGATGAGGACAAGAAACGCTCGGTTCAGGAGTTTTTTGCGGACGATCCGGAGAAGGCAGACAAAGAGTTTTTCGGACGGGTCGCGAACCCAGACCGGCGCGGGTTTCTGAAGCGCACCGGCCTGGCCACGATGGCCGCGATGGTTGGCACATCAATCCCCTTCCACCGCAACATGCCTATCGGTTTCGTGCCCGCCGCAATGGCGCAAGAGAATGTGCTGTTCGGCAAAGACGGGCTGACTTTGCTCAATGACCGCCCGGTGAATGCCGAGACCCCGCCCGAACTTCTTGACGATGCGATCACGCCCACCAGCCGCCACTTCATTCGCAACAACGGCATCCCGCCGGAAGATGTCGATCCAGCTACGTGGACGCTGACCATTGACGGTTTCGTCGATACGCCGCTTGAACTGACCATTGCTGACATGCGTGAGCAGTTCGAGGTCGTGACTATGGCGCTGACTCTGGAATGCGGCGGTAACGGCCGTGGCTTTTTCAATCCACCAGCCAAGGGGAACCAGTGGACCTACGGGGCCGTTGCATGCTCGGAATGGACCGGCGTGCGCCTCAAGGACGTGCTCGAGAAGGCGGGTGTGCAGTCGAACGTTGTCTACACCGCGCATTACGGCGCCGACGGACACCTGTCGGGCGACCCGGACAAACTGCCGATCTCGCGTGGCGTACCCATTGCAAAGGCCATGACCGACAACATCCTGATCGCGTTCGAGATGAATGGCGATGCGTTGCACCCGATGAACGGCGCTCCGCTGCGTCTTGTCGTGCCGGGCTGGCCGGCCTCGACGGGACATAAGTGGCTAACCCGGATCGAGTTGCGCGATCAGGTGCATGACGGCCCAAAGATGACGGGAACGGCCTATCGCGTTCCGGCCTATCCAGTTTCCGCAGGGCAGGACGTGCCGAAGGAAGATTTCGTGATCATCGAGAGGATGCCGGTCAAATCGCTGGTAACCTTCCCGGCAAATGGCGCGGAGTCCGGAATGGAGACCGAGGTGCGCGGCCATGCATGGTCAGGCGATCGCACCGTTAGCAAGGTCGAGATTTCGACCGATTTCGGTTCAACCTGGATGGACGCTGAGCTGGATGCGCCGGTCAATGACGGTGCCTGGCAGAATTGGCGCGCCAACGTCACATTCCCGCAAGCGGGATATTACGAGGTCTGGGCGCGTGCCACCGACAGCGAAGGCACCATGCAGCCCTTTGCCATCGACTGGAACCCGAAAGGCTATCTGAACAATACCATGCACCGCGTGGGTGTTCGCGCAAGCTGACCAATACCGGGGCGGCTTGAAGCCGCCCCCACCAACACTTCCAGACTGGAGTAACCTCATGTGCTTCGCAACTCTGCGAAATCTTTCTCTTTTTGCACTTGCCTTCGGCCTTGCCTCACCCGCTCTTGCTGATCTTGACGCAGCCCTCGCCGCCGCCGACGCCACCAAGGGGGAGCGCGTCTTCAAGAAATGTGCCGCCTGTCACACCGTCGAACAAGGTGGTAAGAAAAAGGTCGGCCCCAACCTTTATGGCACCTTAGGCGGGCCAGTCGCCGCTGATGACAGCTTCAAGTATTCCAAAGCCCTGACCGAATACGGTGGCGAGTGGACTCTTGAACGGCTTGATGCGTTTCTCACGAAACCTAAAGCCGAGGTAAAAGGCACCAAGATGAGTTTTGCCGGGCTCAAGAAAGAAAAAGATCGTGCGAACTTGATCGCCTATCTGAACACGTTCTCCGACAACCCCTTAACCCTCGGCGCGACCGAGGCTGTATTAGAGACGACTGAGGGTGAGGAAGAGTACGAATTCGGAGTTCTGTTCGATGCGCCGGGCGTCGAGACAACGTACTATAGCTGTATCGCCTGTCATTCCGAGATGATTGTCGCCCAACAGGGGCTGACCCGCGCCGAATGGGACGAAATGTTCGAGTGGATGGTCGAAGAGCAAGGGATGTCCGAAATCGAGGAACCCGACAGAACCGAGATCCTCGACTATCTTGCCGAACACTACAACACCGACAGGCCGAACTTTCCGCGCCCGCTCAACTGAATAGATGGGGTCAGTAACAAGTCGAATTGTCAGGGCCCGACATCCTGATCTCGCGCTGTACTGAGGATATGCGATGGAAGCATTTGACGTCATTTTGATTGGTGCAGTTTTGGGAGTGGCGGCGATCCTGTACTCCTCTGTTGGTCATGGCGGCGCTTCAGGGTACATCGCGATCATGGCGCTTTTCAGTCTGTCACCAGACGTCATCCGACCGATTGCCCTGTCACTCAATGTTGTGGTCGCCGGGTTCGCGACTTGGCGGTTTTCGCGGGCTGGCTACGTGGATTGGCGATCGGCCATTCCGGTCATTTTAGCGTCAATGCCGTTGGCGTTCATCGGCGGCGGCATAGAGTTGCCAGGCAGTGTATATCGGCCGTTACTCGGCACGCTGCTAGTTCTTTCCGCCGTCTACATGGTGTGGTCCGTGACCCGATCACCGCAGTTCTACGACGATGCCAAGCGAAGATTGCCATTGATCGGGAGTGTTTCGGCAGGCGGTGCAATCGGGCTTTTCTCCGGCCTCTCGGGTATCGGAGGTGGTGTCCTGCTCAGCCCGCTCTTTGTGATCTCAGGTTGGGCGGGTGCCAGACAGACTGCAGGCATCGCTGCCGTGTTCATTTTTTTCAATTCGCTCGCTGGTTTGGCTGGAAACCTTACGAATGTGAGCAGCATCCCTGGACAATTGTTGCCTTGGGCACTGCTTGTATTCGTCGGATCAATTGTCGGCACTGGGCTGGGAGTACGGTCGTTGCCTGTCAAACCATTGGTTTTTATCCTGGCATTGGCGGTCTTGATTTCTGGTCTGAAGTTCGTGCTGCTTTAGCTAGCCTACGCAACGCGCTGCATTCGCCGTCGTTTCGGCTAAAGATGCCATCATCTGTTCGTTGGCCTGCTGTCCGGTCGTCAGCTTCAGATAGGATGCAATCCCATCAAACTTTTCTTGGTCCATGCCAGTTGCGACAATCATATGCCACATATTGTTCGCCGTGGACCATTCAGCGACTTGCATTCCTGCCGAAGGGCTCTGTTCACCCGGGGAAAGCGCCCCACGGAAGTAAGTCAGACGACACCCATTGCGGCCCGCGTAGTGGGTCACATGGCCGTCATTCATGTCTTTCACGGCAACAGCCATCAAATTTGCGCTGCCGAGGTTCGGGGCATCTACGTTCTGCTCAGCCGCGAGCACCCGCATGTCTTCCGACTCAACCACGAATGATTGGGCTGCAAAGTCTGCGTGGATGTCGAAGGCCGACGGTGCTTTAAAAAACTGAGGACCAGCTGCAACGGCCAAAGCAATCGCGGCCGCAACCGCCCCGCCAATAAGCCACTGTGCGGGTCGCGAGTTCTGGTTCGCTGGCATGTCCGGCTGCAGCGAAGGAATCTGCTGCGTATCCGGACGCAGGGCACCAAGGCTCGCTGAGACGCTCGAAACATCCCTTAAGGCCTCTTCGAGCAACGGTTCCGACGATAGCCGCGCCTCCAGGGCTCGGCGCTCCGTATCGCCCAACTCGCCGTCATGATAGGCGTTAATCAGTTTCCAGTCTTTCTCGTTCAACTCGTTCATCTTCTGCTTTTCTCAATCTCACTGCGTGCGTCCGTCCCCTCGACCAGCGCCAACAGGGCTTTCCTGGCGCGGCTGATACGGCTCATGATCGTCCCGTTCGCTACACTCATCACATTCGCTGCTTCGGCGTATTTCAATCCCATAATGTCCACAAGACACAGCACTTCGCGCATGTCCGGCGGCAGTTTTTCGAAGGCCATGCGAATGAGGATGTCCCGTGCCACGTCCGATGTTCCTGCTTCATCAGAGAGACGTTTCTCCGCCGCCAAATATTCCCGGCGCACACGTCTTTTTCTCAACTCATCGTAATGCAGGTTGCGGATCACCCGAAACATCCACGGTCTCAGTTCGTTGAGTATCGTAGGACGGTTGTCGGTTCTCAGTGCCCGCTCGATGGCGTCCTGCACAAGGTCTTCGGCATCATCGGAGGACGAACAAATGGCAATCGCATAGGCCCGGAATTCCGGGAGAAGAACTTCAATTTGAGTAAGCGACGCCATCTCAGCACTGTGCTTCAAATTGAAGGATCGGTCAAAGAATCTTGGCGTTTGACCAGCTCGAGGTCCTTTTCTGGTGCGGCGAATGGAAGCAAAGCGGGTCGCAGCCGCAGCATCCGGACACGTTGGCAAACGGCAGGAATGGGTCACCCTTACCATTCCCAATGTCAGCATCGCGCGCTTCGAAGCCATCCGTGCAAGATGCAGCATTACGCATTTTGGGCTCTTCGGTAGCATTAGCTGCGGGCGAGACGAACGTCTGAAATGTAGGCCGGGTTCAATCAACCACGCCAGCACAGCAAAAGGGGAACCGTGGTCCCACGGCTCCCCTTTCGGTTCAGATCGTCTCCCCTCGCGCGTTAATCACGCGACCAGCGACAGCCCCGCGCCCGCGTCCTGCGGCTGTTCACCGCTATCGATGAACGGGATGATCGAGAAGGTCTGCCCGCCGCGCTGCTCTTCGTTCTGCACGGCGTTGACGCGCAGGTCGCCATCGGGCGTGTTGATCAGCAGCGACAGATAGTCATTGCCCGTGCGGCTGCTTTTCGCCATCCAGGCCGAGCCGACGCGGATCGGTGTGCCCCGGGGCGAGCTGACCTCGATCCGGTAATCGGGGTGGGTCTCCTCGGATTTATAGCTGTTCTCGATCAGCATGAACTCCAGATCGAACATCATGTTGGCAATGTAGCCGGTGAAGGCGTTGTCGGCGTCCATGGCTGTCAGCTCGCCCGAGATCGAGCCGGATTTCATCAGGCCGTTCGAGACCAGCGGGATGATCTCGAATTCGCCGCTCTGGGCCGCGCGCGCCTCTTTCGTCTGCACCGCGTTGATCCGGAACGGGCCCAAGCCGACATCGATCTGCATCGAGATGTAGGGGTTGCCGCTGGTATTGCCGGTCTCGTTCCAGGCCGTGCCGATGCGCACCTTGCGGCCTGATTTGTTGACTGCGGTCACATCGAAATCCGGGCTGCGTTCGGACATCTTGGCCCGCGCCTCCAACTGGATGGCGATGTCAAAGCGCGTCGAGTGGATCATGCCGGTGTACTGAGCGGCTGCGGTCTCGACATTGCGGGTGAGGGTTCCTGCGAACATGGGATGGTTCCTTTTGGATTGGCCGGTGCCTGACGTTCTTGCCAACGCATCCGGGATTGCTTTCTCGACCCCTTGAGGGATCACAAATCAGAAAGCCTGCTTTCCTTTCAGCCCCGCCCACGGGTCAGAGCTGCCGTCCGAGTGGGAATGCTCCCGCGCCTCCGGGTGCTATGCCCCTCTCCTGCCCGTCTGGTCTTGATTGGCTGCCCGGATTTTCCGCGCTGTCCTCCGATTGCGCGACGAAAAACTCTCCCTCTTTACCGTTCAACCTTTGCCCGCCCCGATCGGTCAAGCCGATGCAGCTGCCGTTCGGCACGTAGGTGATCAGGTACTGACCGAGCCTGTCCTTGTGGACAACGTAGCCGGTATTGGTCCAATGCACGGTCTGGCCGGCATCAACGGCCGCCTTGATGTCATCGAGTGTCATGTGATCCTCCTCACGAAGAATGGTGGGGAAACGACGCAAGAAGCCCGATCTTCCAACCGGGCTTCAGTGCGGCATTCAATTGGCAAAAAGCCGGGTCCTGTCAGGCACCTTGCGTGGCTTGCATCGCGCGCGCAGCCATCCAATCCTTCAGGCCAAGAACCGTTCGTCCGGCGGCGACTTCGGAGGCCCAGGCGACCCTTGGGTCGCCGCAGGGCTCCCCGCTGACATGCTGCTCGATATGGCCATTGGCCATCCATGGCTCTGGCTGGATCCGTCGCAGCCAGTCCGCCATGCTCGGAATGCGGCCCTGGCAGTCTTCACGCACATGCTGCTCGCCGATCCAGCGCACGGGTATGTCCCGACCCGCGCTATTGGTCAGGGTCAGGCCGAAAACCCGTTCGGCCTCGAACAGGCCTTGGGAATGATGGCGCAAGGCCCGGTGCGTGAAAAGCGCGAGGTGCTCTTTCGAGGCGTCAAACCAATCGTGGACGGCCTGATAGTCAGACGGCACCCCGCCGAATTTCCGGGCGGAGCTTTCAGCATGATGAAGCGGATGGGCCATCTCACAGTCCTTCGTCATGGCTGTGCGAGCATTCAACGTAGCGGTCCGCATGATCGAGCGTGATGCTGTCGCCCGTGATGTCCCAGGTCAGCGTGCCGTAGCCGCCCTCGTTGTTCTCGAACCCCGGGTGATGGTGATAAGCGAGTGACCAGGCGAAGTCGCCAACCTCTGTCACAAGCGCCTCCGGCAGTTTGACCTCCGCAGGCTGCACCGTCACATCCTCGACATTGCCAGAGTCGCCATAGCCTTCGTATTCAGCGATGACCTCGTTGATGCCAAGCGCGCGCAATTGCGCGATCAGCTCCGCTCGGGATGCCTTCAAGGTGGTTTCGCGCTCCGCGCGCCACTGAGCCGCCATTGCGGCATAGTCCATTTGGGGTTTGATCATGGGTCTGTCCTTTTGTCTGCAATTGGGGGGCCGGGCGCGGCATTGGTCAGCGCGCGCCCGGAAAGCGCAGACCGGCCAAACGCCGATCCGCGATGCCCGACACAAAGCCCGCTTTGGCTTTTCAGGCGGCTTGGTCTGCCGCCTTGCTGGTTCCCTGCCCCACGATCCGGGCCAGAATGCTGACCGTGTCGACCCTGTCCCCATGTGGCAGGAACACCCGCAGCTGGAAGGCAATGATCTCGGTGAAACACCCCATTGCCTTGAGGCCTTCGATCATGCCCCGATCCGCGCCGCCCAACTCTAGGCGCATCTCGCCTGCGACCCGGCGACGGGTCAGGCTCAGGCCCCGGCCCAGATCGACCGGCGCGGTGGTGCCGAGGGCGGCAGTCAGCATCTCTTGCGGCGTTTGCGGGTTGGAGACAAGGAAGCGGGCGCGGAGCGCGGCCGCCCCTTCTTCGCTCAACGTGCGCCCGATCATCGCGGTCGCCCCGTCGGGCGTGACCCGGTAGATGCGCTCATTGGTGGCCGGAATCTCCTTCCAGATCGGCAACAGCAGCCCGGTCAGCAGGTAGAGCCTGGTCGTGGTGGTTTTTGGCAGGGACGCAGCCTCGGCATCCCAAAGCCCTGCAAACTCGGGCCTGCCGATCTCTTCCCAGGCCGAGGACGCGAACCGCGTTTCCTCCAGATAGCTCGACCCGTTGGGCCGCACTGTCTTGCGCATGAGCGTGACGATGTCCTCGTCATACATCTGCATGGGGCGCGCCGAGATGAGCGCCGCGCGGCCGGAGGCACGATTGACCATCGGCAGCTTATCGGGATTGCGCAAGAGGGCGTCATCTGCTGACAGCACGTGGACCGGGTCGGTAACCTCCAGCCCGACGATCCGCGTCACGGCGCCGGATTTCGGGCAGGTCCAGAGATCCTCTGTGGAGACCTGTTCGATCTTTTCGCCACGCAGGGTTTCCACGCCGAGATCGAGCGTGCCTGCCGCGCGCGCCCGTTCGGTCTGATCAGCGATCCGGCGCATGAACTCGGCAAAGAGCGCGTTCTGCATGTGGATGGGAAGGGCAAGCACCCGATTCAGAAACCGCTGGATCGGGGGAAGCTCCTCGAGAAGCACACCGTCCTTGTCGATCAGTCGCAGGGCTGTCCAGTCGGTGAAGCTCTCGTAGCTCATCGCCTCGGTGCGCCCGGCGGCAAGATCGGCATAGTAGCCACGCAATGCCGCCCGCGCGATCGGGCTTTCAAGATTGTCCTCCTCGCGGAACATTCCTTGCGAGCCGGTCTCGCGCTGGCCCTTGGTCAAGGCCCCCAGCTGGTCGAGGCGCTTGGCAATCGTCGAGGTGAAGCGTTTCTCACCATGCACATCCGAGGTGCAGACCCGGAAGAAGGGCGCGCTGACCTGGGCAGAGCGATGCGTGCGGCCGAGCCCCTGGATGGCCGCATCCGCGCGCCAGCCTGGCTCCAAGAGGTAGTGCCGCCGCCGTTTCTGGTTCTTCGCCGTTTGCGCCGCGTGATAGGACCGGCCCGTCCCACCCGCATCGGAGAAGATCAGGATATTCTTCTCGCCGTCCATGAAGGCTTGGGTCTCGGATGAATTGCTGCTGGCGGCGCGCTTCTCGATGAAGAGGTGGCCATCGTCCGCCTTCAGAGGTCGAATCGACCTTCCGGTCACTTCGGCCACGGCCTCGTCGCCAAAAGCCCAGAGGATCTGATCGAGCGCCGAGGGGATCGGCGCCAGCGTCATCAACTCCATCATGGCCGCATCGCGCAGGGCGAGCGCCTCGCGCGAAACAACCAGCGCGCCAGTTTCATCGCGGAGCGGCTCGGCCACCATGTTGCCGTCGATCTCGACCAGCTTTTGCGCATGGATCGGGAAGGCCTGCTCAAGGTAGCCCACTACGAAGTCGCGCGGCGTCAAGGCCCCCTCGACGAGCTCGTCTTCCGCGTCCATCGTTTCAAGCCGACGTTTCAGCAGGCTCTCACCCGTCGAGACCACCTGGATGACGCACGCGTGGCCCGTTGCCAGATCCTCCTCGATGGCGCGGATGATACTCGGCGCCTTCATGCCCATCAGGAGATGGTTGAAGAAGCGCTGTTTCGTGCTCTCGAATCGGGACTTGGCCGAGGCGCGTGCGGCCGACGCATTGCTCTCGCCCGAGGCGTCGTTGACACCGGTCGCAGTCAGTGCCGCCTCGAGATTGTGATGTATCGTCCGAAACGCGCCCGCGTATGCGTCGTAGATCTCGATCTGAGCCGGGGTGAGCGCGTGTTCGAGCACGTCGTATTCCACGCCATCGAAACTGAGGGCGCGGGCCGTGTAGAGCCCGAGCGTCTTGAGATCGCGCGCAACCACCTCCATGGCGGCGACACCGCCGGCTTCCATTGCCGAGACGAAACTTTCGCGGCTTGGGAAGGGATACTCTGGCCCCTGCCCCCAGAGCCCCAGCCGCGCGGCATAGGCCAAGTTGTGCACGCTCGTGGCACCCGTGGCCGAGATGTAAAAGACGCGGGCGCGCGGCGCGGCCAGTTGCAGCCGTAGGCCAGCAAGGCCCTGCTGGGAGGGTTTGACCCCCCTACCCTGCTCGGACCCGGCCGCGTTCTGCATCGCGTGCGCCTCGTCGAAAGCCAGCACGCCGTCAAAGTCTTCGCCCATCCAGTCGAAGATCTGGCTGAGCCGCGTGGTGCCGCATTTGCCCGCGGACCGCAGCGTGGCGTAGGTGACGAAGAGAATGCCGTCGCCCATGGGGATGGGCTGATCCGGTTTCCACTTCGACAGCGGCTGAATGTCGGCGGGCGAGCCGCCGAGATCGGTCCAGTCGCGGATCGCGTCCTCGATGAGCGTCGCAGATTTGGAGACCCAGATCGCCTTCCTGCGGCCGGCCAGCCAGTTCACGAGAATGAGCCCCGCGCATTCGCGGCCCTTGCCGCAACCGGTGCCGTCGCCGAGGAAATAGCCAAGGCGAAAGGCACGTGCCTCCGGGTCATCATCGGCGCGCGTCAGCTTGGTCTGATCCTCGTCGATGGTGAACCGTCCTGGCAGGTTACGCCCATGGGCATCATGGGCCATGATGATGGTCTCCAGCTGCGCTTCGGAGAGATGTCCCTCCTCGATCAGCTTTCCGGGCAGACGCAATTCTGCGCTGGCGGCACCTGAGGGCACCGGCGGTGCCACAGAGGCCATGGCGATGCTTTCGACGAGCGGCGTGGGATGTTCCTGCGCCCCCGCGATCGCGATCCGCTGCGGGCGGTAGCGCGCATAGATATCCGAGACGGGCGTGTTGTCGCGCGGGACATCGAAGCTTGTGAAGCTGAGCGGGATGGCAGCATTGGCGCGTGGTTTGGAGGCGGCGACTGTGGCAACTGGGCGCTTGCGCGTGACAGGTACTGGACCGACCGATCGCGCATGAGGGTTTGTCGCCGCCCGTTGAGCGGGGCGCGCTTCGGGCCGGGTCGCGGCCACGGCGTCGACAAAAGGCAAGGCTTCCTCCAGATCATGAACCGTGGCGCGGATCATCTCGCCATCCTCCTGCACCTTGTCGAAGACCATGAGCTGGGTTTCGACAGAGGTGCCGAGCTTGCGGTAGACCTGCCCCGGCATCGTCAACGCCAGTCGCGGCGTCAGGAGACCGCAGGCGCGCGACCAATGCGCGGCATCACGCTCAGATGTGAACCCCGGCGGCATGATCGCCACCAGCCGCCCACCGGGCGCCAGGCGCTTGGCAGCCGCGATGAGATGCTTGGCGGCGATGTGTTTGTCCCGGGAGCGATCGACCGAGGAGGCGAAGGGCGGGTTCATCACCACGACGTCGGGCAGGACCGGCGTCTGCAGCAAATCATCGATATGCTCGCCGTCATGGCCCATCACTTCGCCACCGAAAACCGCGCGCAAAAGGCGCTGGCGAAAGGGGTCGATCTCGTTGAGCACAAGCGTGGCACCGGCCCGGGCGGCGAAAGCAGCCAGGGCACCAGTGCCAGCCGAGGGCTCCAGCACGGTTTCGCCCTCGCGGATCGCCGCGGCCCGCAAGACCAGCGCCGCAAATGGCAGCGGCGTGGAAAACTGCTGCAGCCGGATCTGCTGCTCGGAGCGGCGGGTTTCCGTCAGGAGACGTGACGCAAGGAGTTTTGCGGCGGAGTAATCATCCTCACTGTTGTCGCCACGTAGCAGCGCCTGCACAGCCGCCGCCTGCATCAGGTCGTAGGCCATGCGCCAGTCCCAGGCACCCCCGGCATCGCTGCCTTGGAACGTCTCGCGCATGATACGCGCGAGCGCTGAACTGCGCAGGGGTTGGTGGTCGATCTCCGTGCCGATCTGCGCGAGTGCAGAGGTGAGGTTAGCGTCGGATTCAACAGGATTGGGGAGCGTTGAGCGGGGCTTGGACATGGGGGTTTCCTTTGGATCAGGGTCTGAGTTCCAAAGGAAAAAAAGCCCGCCCTACACTTTGAAGGCGTAGAGCGGGCAATTTCTTAGCGGGGGGCCTGCACCCCAATCAAGGCCACTGCTGCGCAGCATGAAGTACCCGCAGAATGGTCACCATCTCAGGGCTTTCAGCATAAACCACGATGTAGTTTGGCCGGACAACCATCTCCCGAGTCCCATCGACACGGCCCGCGCGGTACATCTGAGGGCGTTCTGGAAGGAGAGACGTCTTGTGTTCAATCTCGTCTTTGAGAACTTGAGCCGCATCCGGGTTGTCGTCGGAAATGTAGTCAATGATGGCCAACAGATCGGCGATGGCCATGGCTTTCCATTCAAGATTTGGCAAGGCGTTTCCCGTCAATCAATGCCTGGGCGTCTTGCATCGCCTTGGCATGGGGCGTTGTGGGCCTTGGATCGTCCAGCGCTTCCTGTACCTTCGCCCGGAACCAGGCGTCATAGGCATCCGGATCAGCGGTCAATCCGGCAGGCAATCCGCCTTCTGCGGCCACGCGGGTCAGAAGAATACGCACCGCGTCGGAGAGCGTCAGACCGACGCCCGCAAGTGCGTCCGAAGCCTGTGCTTTCAGCTGATCGTCAACACGGACATGAAGCATGGATGTTTGGGCAGGCATGGATGGTCCTCCAGTTGATGGGAGTGATGTATCTCATTTGAGATACGATTTCAAGTCGGCAGTATGTGCGCGCGTGGTCCTCTGGTGTTGTCTCAGCGGGAAACTCAGCCACCCTGCCCCGCCAGGAACTCCGCCAGCACAGGACTGGCCTCGCCCTTTGCAGAGCTGAGCAGCTCCGAGCCCGCAAGCGAGGCCTTCGAAAGCCGCACGAGTCCACCGGTTTCCTCGATGCGGTAGCAGCGGCGTTTTTGCCGCCCACGCCTGTAGTGGGTCGCGGTGACGATCTGGCAGGTGCTGCCATCGGTGAGCGTCACAGGTGCTGCGAGCTTGATCTTGTCGCCTTCCTCGTAGTCCGGGATCGCAGCCCAGTCCTGGCAGCGCTGGCGCCAGGCATGAGCATAGCTGTCTGGGTCCTTCAGCTCGGACAGCAGGGCCAACAGGCTCAGTGGCGCGCGGGATTCGACCGGTCCCGCGCTTTCCTCCATGTCCTTGTAGCCCCAGCAGCCGTCATCATATCGGGTAAGGAAGACGGCGGCGAAAGTGATCGAGCCGTCAGGATCGGTGACATAGGTCGCGTCCTCGACAGGGGTGCCGTCGCGATTGGTAACCCTAGCCGCTGCATACCAGGTGGAGCCAACCTTACAGGCCTTGACCAGTTCGGTTTTGCGCGTGTCGCTCTCGAAAGTACAGAGCCGGGCAATCTCCGCTTTCTCATCCGCATAGGTCTGAACGCGGCGATCGGTATAGAAGAGCCAACCCATTACGCCACCCTCCGGTCATCGATTTCCATAAGCGCATCAAGCGGCACGCGGTAGGGCTGCATCGCGTCGAAATCCTCACAATTGCCGCAGTTCTGCACGATCGCGAAGGTGTCGCAGGCATCCTTTAGGATGACCCGGAAGGTGCCGCCGAGGCCCGAGGGCACTTCGTAGGTTCCGCCGATGAGATAATCCGAGGCCCGGCGCACGAAGACGCGGATGCTGTGGCCATCCGTGGCAAGCCGGATCGCCCCCTGCCCCCGGTCGATGAGCACCTGCACATCGTCGAGAATGTCCGTGTAGAACTGACCGGTCAGATCGCGGAACGACATGCGGCGCTGCGCCATCCAGTCGGTGTCCCGGAACGGGTTCATGCCGTCGGCGAAGGCAAAGGAGGGATCGGCCTGCTCGGTGGTGACGATACGGGTGGTCGTGCCATCGATGCCGTTCGAGCGCAGATGCACACCATTGCCGACGATGAGGATCAGGGCCGGCCTGTCCACGGGCCCGTTCCAGTTGGGCAGGAAGGTTTTGCAGGCGCGCGCATGCGCGATTTGCGCCGCAACAGCGGACGCAGAGAACTTGAGAATAGCCATGGGGATGTCTTTCCGTTGGGTGTGGGAGGGGCGACCCGCGCGGGCGAAATGCTTCGCGCGGGTCGCGTGAGGACTCAGGCCGCTTGCGCGACCTCGCTGTCAGGCTCCGGGGTTTCCGCAGCGGACTCCGCCTCATCAAAGGCGGCACCGGCGGTCTGCATCATCGGCGGGCACCAGGCGGCCACCGCGGCGCGCTGCGCGTCCGTAAGCGTGGCAAAGGGCTCGGCAAAGAGCTTGTCGCAGAAGGCGACAATCTCCTTCTTGCTGGACGAAGCCAACGTCACCGCCTCCTGGGCGAGGCCCAGATCCTCGCCGAGGATTTTCAGGAGCCAGGCCTTCTTGAAGCGGCCCCACAGCGCCGCATTCGGCGTCCAGTGGGCGCGGATGTCGGGCATGATCTCGATCTCGAACGCATGCATCAGGCTGTCGCGCTGGCGGTCCCGCGCGAAGCAGGACTGCGTGGTGCTGGCCGTGGCATAGGCCACGAGCTTGGCCTTCTCCCCTGCTTCGAGCGCGCGAAACGCCGCGAACTGATCGGCGGGCGCGCGGGCGTCATCGAGCCAGGAGAGATCAAGTGCATCATGCGCCGCCGCCACCTGCTCGAGCGAGGTCTCGTCGATCTCGTCCATCTTGGCATGGCTGCGGTATTCCTTGCGGGCATCGATCTTGATCGCCTGCGTGACACTCATGCCGCTGGCCAGAACGTCACTGACCAGCTTGAAGAGCGTCAGATCCAGCGTGGCCTCCGGATGTAGCGCCATCGCGGCCCCAAGCGCCATGGCTCGCTCGGTCTTGAGGTCCTCAGCCAGCGAGGCCGGGTAGCTGATCTCGCCCGGGTCAGGGGCCTCTTCCCCCGTCTGACTACTCGAGGCGCCGCGCGTGCCCTCCGCTTTTACGGTGTCCTCCGGGCGTACGAGGCCGATATGGAGCGTCACCTGACCACTCGACCAGGACGCGACCACGCCTGCACGGGCCAAGTCCTCGGCGCTATAGGCCTCCTGCAGATCGCGCGCTTCCTCTTCCAAGGCGTCCACGCGCTCGTAAAGCGCGTTGTAGGCACTGTCCTCGAGCCCCTCATCCTCCATCTGTAGCTGCAGTTGCTCGAGCTCGGCGGTGATCTCATCGATGCGCTTCTGGGCGGTCTCATCAGGCTCGATCGGGCCGGGATAGACCCGGCCGTAGTCGGCCATGGTCGCGTAATCATACCGGACCATCGCATCGGCCCAGGCAAAGCCCAGTTTTATGCGGGCCTCTTCGGCAGCGGCACCGAGCTTTTCGAGCAGGATGGTCTCGACCAGCGCCACATCCTCGAGCACGGAATGCTCTTCCAGAAGGTCAGCCGCGACTGCGCCGCCACGCGCCTCGTAGTCCGCGCGCACGAAAGCCCCGATATCATCGCTGACCTGCACCCCGCGGGATTTGAGCGCCTGTCGAACGGTATAGGCCTGCAGGTAGCTGTCTTCCTTGGTGAGCGCCTCGTAGACCTCCTTCTGCACCTCCTGGCTCGGGTGCTCGGCGAAAGCCTTCATCGTGTCGAGCGTGATCACTTTGGCCCGGGCTGCAGCGCGGATATCGGGCTGAATCAGGCCATAGCGCAGCCGGCCCTTCACAGCCGCAACGGTGGTGCCGAATGTCTTGGCGATCGTCTCGGGCGTCTGGCCGTCGACCTCCATCATCCGAGCGAAGGCCTCGAACTCGTCGATCGCGTTCATCGGCGCTTGCGTGATATTCTCGGCGAGCGACAGAGCCGTGGTGACGTCGCAATCCTCAGGCACGAGGCGGCAGTCGACCTTGGTTTTCGCGGTGAACCCCTTCTCGCTCTTGTCCGCGACCAGTTCCTTCAGGGCGGCATGGCGTCGACCACCGGCCAGCACGGCGAACTTGCCGTCGAGCTTCTGGACCAGGAGCGGCTGCAAGAGGCCCAGCACCGCGATGCTGGCTTTCAGATGTGCGATGTTCTCGGGGTCATAGGTTTCCGGGGAGTTGCTGCGCACATTGGCGGGGTGGGCTGTCAGATCGCCAATAGCGACGGAGACGGGTTTGAAGCTTGTGGTCATGGGGTTTCCTTTTCGGTGGGTTTGGAGCGGCCCGCGCATTCAAATGTGCGGCCAATCCCCGGATCTGGGGATCACAAGGACAAAAGGTCCGCTCTCCCTTTTGAGGGGTCAGCGGACCTTGAGTTTGCGAATGGGTTTTCTTGGGAAGAGCCCCTGCCCTACCAGTCGCGCGCCATCATGATCGTCAACACGCGCATGGTGGTGGCCGGATTGTCCGGGGTCTCGGCCCCGTAGCGGAAATCGGAATCCGCTTCATACAGATCGATTTTCCAGAACACGGTCTCGCCTCGGATCTCGACCGCCCCGAAATCATGCCATCCCTCGGGATCATTGTCCTGCTCAAAGGTGGTAAACTCACCGGTGGCTTTCACCGCCTCGGCCATAAAGCCGTCACCGGCCTCCATGAGCGAGCGGGTGACATGCATCCGGCCTTGGATGGGCTGCGCGGGCGGCACGCCAAGGCACGCGAGCTTGCGAAACGCGTCGTTCTGCGCCGCGATCACGTTCGGATCCGGACGGTCTGGCTGGGGTTGAACGGTCATGGACATGGGGAATCTCCTTTGAGAAGTTGAAACACCCTTCCCAAAGCCCGCTTTTTCTTTTCTGCTTGTCGGAAGGACCGAAGCAGAAGGTGCACTACCCGAACAGCCCCTTGGGTCTGTAATTCGGGTTGGGGATGGTTTCGATCCAGCCGCCTTGGTGCTTGATGCTCTCGAGCGCTGCCGAGAGGGGATAAGCGCCGTCGGACGGGCTCCACCAATAAGCTCCGCGTTTGAAGGTGATGATCTTGCGGCGGCCGTCGTTGAAGCAGGCCACCCGCAGCGTCTTGGGTTCCTTGCGTGACATGCGAGTCTCCGTTCTCCGTGTGGTCAGGCGGCCTCGGCGCGGCCCCCTGCCCTGCCCGTCTCGGATCTGGCGATCAGATAGTCGCAGGCGCGCTGCGCATCCGCGGCGTGCTTGAAGATCGCGCCCTTGTCCGACCGAAGAACGCGCAACCAGTTGTGGAGGTAGGCGGCATTCATCTCGAGCGTATGCGCCGTAAAGCCGAGCGTCTGACCCAGGAACACCGAGGTCAATTCCGCGACGATCTCCTCGCGCGCATAGGACGTGTTGCCAAACTTCGAGAACCCGAAATCGCGGTTCAGTCGATGGGGGGCCTTCGTGGCATGGCCCTTATGCCGACATCGGCATAAGGCCCATAATGCCGAGGTTCGGATTATGCCGCGCCGTTCCTCATAACCTGTTGTT
>NZ_CYSB01000036.1 GCF_001458255.1 Thalassovita autumnalis | reverse complement strand
TCTCAACATGCTCCGTAAACGCACGACGCTTGCCCCAAAGCGAAACATTCCATTCGGTCGCCATGGTTTCGGTTGCAAAACCTGCCGCCAACGCAGCAACGGCTGCGTGGGTCAAAAACTTTTTCATCTTCAGATCCTCCCAAGATCCAACATCATTTGGATGGCAGGAAGTTTGGCGGATCGCCGCGTGCTTGGCTATGAAGGAAACCGCGCGGGCCTAAAAACTGGCCCTGCGGAAATCCGCAGGCTTAGCGGGTCTTGCCGGTGGCCTCCAACAGTGGGAAACCTGTGGCCTCCACAAAGCCCTTGCACTTGCCATCTGGATAGATCCGGAAACTGAACCGGGCCCGTTTGATAAACCCCGGCGCTGGCTTGGCAGTGCGCCGATACACAAAAGTATCAAAACGACCATTGGAACTGCGTTTCATCGGGATCCAATCCGATGATTCTTCGTTAAATTTCAAAGAGATATTGTCGCCAGAAGCGTCCGTCCGCAGCACAAAAGCTGACCCGGTCCAACTCATAGCGATGTCGGCAGGGGCCCCGCGCCATTTGGAGAATTGACAGAGCGTATCTTCGGCCAGGGCGGATGTGGCGGTGAAAGTGGCGAAACAGGCCAGGGTTGCGGCGCGCAAAAATGAGGTCAAGGAAATCATCCAAATAAGAAAAGCACAAACCAACAACACTCATAGCGAGCATCGCAAAATTGCCAAGAACAAAATCAGCCGCCGCAGTTACAGCAGCGCGTCCTTATCAAGGCCCAGTTTGACGATCTTCTCATTGAGGGTGCGGCGACCGATGCCCAGCGCTTCGGCAACGGCCTCCATCCGGCCCTGATGGGCGGTGATGGCTTTGCCGATCAACGCGCGCTCATAGGCGGCGACGGCTTCGCGCAGGGTATCAGGCACCTCATCCACGCTGAGATCCACCCGCAGCGCACGGGTGACCGAGCCACCGCCGCGCCGTGCGGCCAGAACCCGGCGTTCGGCGACATTGCGCAATTCGCGCACGTTGCCGGGCCAGTCATGCGCCATCAACGCTGTCAGGTCCTCTTGGGTGAGGTTGGGCGGCTCCACCTCATAGGTCTGGGCGTAATGTTCCAGAAAATGGGTAAACAGCAACACCAGATCACCGCGCCGGGCGCGCAGTGTTGGCAGGATCAGCTCGACCGTGTTGATCCGGAACGACAAATCCTGACGGAAGCGTTTTGCGGCGATGGCTTCGGCCATGTCTTCATTGGTGGCCGAGACGACCCGAAAACGCAGTGGCACCGGACGGCTCGCGCCAAGCGGGGTCACCTGTTTGTCCTCAATCACCCGCAACAGCTTGGCCTGTACCTCAGGCGGGCAGGACAGGATTTCATCAAGGAACAGCGTGCCGCCGTCTGCCAGCAGCAGCTTGCCTTCGTGGTGGCCGGCCTCGCCAAACATCTCACTTTCAAAAGTGGCAGGGTTCAGCGCAGCGCAGTTCAGGGCCAGGAACGGCCCATCGGCCTGCGGCCCCAGATCATGCAGCGCCCGTGCCACCAGTTCTTTGCCAGTGCCGGTTTCCCCCTGGATCAGCACCGCGGCAGGGCTTTCGGCGACATCCAGGATGTCTTCGCGCAGATTGGCCAGTTCAGGCGTTGCACCCAGCAGCACCCGGTCCAGCCCCGAGAGGCGCGCCAGCCGGGCGCGCAGCCGTTCAGTGGTGCGGCGCATCTGATGCTGTTCGGCCGCGTGGCGCAGGATGCTCAACAGGCGGCGGGGTTCATAGGGTTTTTCGACGAAACTATAGGCGCCCGCCTGCATCGCGCTAACCGCCATCGAGATATCCCCATGGGCCGAAATCAACACAAGCGGTGGTGCGGTATCGGCATCCAGGGAGGCCAGCAGCTCAAGGCCCGACATGCCGGGCATCCGTACATCTGACAAGATCACATCGGGTTGGAAATGGCTGAGATGTTCGGCAACCTTTTCGGCCCTTGGCAGGGCCTCAACCCTCCAGTCGGCAGCTTCCAACAGATCAACCAGCGACAGGCGCATTTCGCGGTCATCATCCACCACCAGAACCGACACAGTTTGTGTTTCAGTCATCCTGTCCCTCCTCGGTCAGGGGAATTTCTACCCGAAACGCGGCGCCACCTGACGCCAAGTTCTGCGCCCCCAGCGTACCGGCGTGTTCTTTGATGATATTGGCCGAGATCGCCAGCCCCAACCCCATGCCACGGCCGCTTTCGCGGGTGGTCACAAAGGGTTCCTGCAAGTCCTTTAGCGTCGCGGCGCCCAGTCCATGGCCGCTGTCGCGGACCTCAAACCAACCATGGTGTTCAGACTGGCCCAGATGCACTTCAATGCGCCGTTCACTGTCGCCTTCGACAGCGTCCACCGCGTTGCGCAGGATATTGGTCATCACCTGTTCCAGCCGCAGCTGATTGGCCCGCACATTGATGGGGGCGCCTGGGCGCTGCCAGTCCAGCGTGACCTCCGCCTGATCCAAATTGGAGCGCACCAGCTCAATTGCCGCGGCCATCGCGCTGGCCAGATCAACCTCGGCAAAGCTTTCGCCCTCGGTGCGGGCAAAGAATTTGAGCTGCCGGGTGATCCCCTCCATCCGGTCGACCAGTGCTGCGATACGCGGCGTGGCCCGCCCGCCACTGCCCGAGATTTCGGCTGCCGCCAGGTGGTTGCGCATGGCGGCGATGGGCTGACCCAACTCATGGGTGACCGAAGCTGCCAGCTGCCCCAGAGCTGCCAGACGCGAAGCACGTTCTAATTCGTCCTGGGTGCGTTTCAGCCGCCGTTCCGCGGCACGGCGCTCGTCAATTTCCACCGCCAGACGGTCGTTGGCCTCACGCAGCTGCACGCCTTCATCTTTGGATTGCTGCAGGGCTGCGCCGATGCGCCGGGCCCGGCGTTGCTGGCTGACCACCAGCCACAAGGTTGCGATCAACAACAGGCCACCGGTCAAGAGGGCGGCGCGGAACTGGGCCCGTTCTTCGCTGGCGAAGTAATGCAGCACCCAGCCCTGCGGCAGGTCAGAGGCGGTGAGGTGCAAACGCTCATCCATACCGATCCGGGCCCGCCCCCCAGCCAGCGGTTCCCAGTCCAAGGGCGGCAGAGGTTCAGTGGCAAACTGCCGGGCGGTTTCGATCTGCGCCCGCTGTGCCTGCTGCAAGGGTTGCAGCACGCGGTAGCGCCAATCCGGATCAGAGGCCAGCAGCACAACACCGTCCTGATTGACCAGCATCACCTGCTCCCCCGCGCTGCGCCAGCGGGCCTCCAGCATGGAGATGTCGAGCTTCAGCGCCACCACACCCACCAAGGCCCCTGTGACATTGCGCACAGGATCGCCAATGAAATACCCGGGCAGGCCGGTGGTGGAGCCGATCCCGTAGAACCGGCCCTGTTCACCATCCCGCGCGGTCTGGAAGTAGGGGCGAAACGCATAGTTCTTGCCGATAAAGCTTTCGGGCAGATCCGCGTTTGAGGTGGCGATGGTGGTACCGTCTGGGCGCATCAGATAGATCGCATCCAGCCCTGCCTCAGCAGCGAAGGACTTCAGCCGGTTGTTCAGCGCCTCATTCAAAGCACCGGCCAGTTCCCCGGTGGCGGCGGCGCTGGCGGCATCGATCACAAAGGCATCGCGGGCCAACACGTAGGTCAGGTGGGAAAACTGCTCAATCTCGGCGGTCACGGTCGAATGATAAAGCGACAGCCGGCCTTCGGCGCGCTGCTGCTCTTCGGCGCGGAAATAGGACATAGCGGCGCTATAGCAGCCAAAGGCCACCACCAGCGCCAGAAGCGCAAAAAGGATGAGACGCAGAGATTTCACCATTTCCTGATTGGCGATCTTTCAACGAATTGCAAGCGCTTGGCGGATTTCATGCCCCAAGGGTACGCCGATGCCGGTCAACATGCCGGTTAAGAGTGATCCATTCACCCGGCCAGATCGTAAGCACTAAGACAAGAAGGACCATGCTGATGAATTATCGCCGCTTCAATAGGCCTCCCCTCATCGCCTCCGGCGGCGTTTTCGGCTTCGTATTCGCACTTGTCATGACTGTCTGCGTTGCGCTGGCCGGATCCAGTTCTGCCAAGACCGCTCAAACAGATTCGCCCCATCTGGCGGTCCCTGCAGCGATAGCAAGCTCCCTGCGAACGGCAGCGCAACGCGGCAGTGCCAAGGTCCGCTGGTTAGGAATTCCGATCTATTCGGCGCGGCTGTTCACCGCCAATGCCGCACCGTTTTCCTGGTCTCAACCCTTTGCGCTGGAACTGGCCTATGACCGCAGTTTCAAACGGGACAGGCTGGTCTATGCCTCTGGCAAGGAATTGGAACGGCTGGAGGGCGACCAGACGGACCATCCTGAAATTCTGAGCAAACTGCAGGGCTGTTATCGCACAGTGTCCCCCGGTGACCGGTTTGTGGCCTTTGGGGCGCAGAAGGATCGCGTTGATTTCCTGTTCAATGGCCGCAAGACCTGTGAGTTGAGCCATCCCGATATCCGCAAACGCCTGCTGTCGATCTGGATGTCGGATCAGTCCCGTGACCCCAAGCTATCCAGCCAGCTGCGTGGTCAATGACTCCAGCCACCCGTCTTTATCCCAAAGTTGCCCTGTTCGCCGCGGTTCTGGCCAGCGCGGGCATACCGCTTTACATCCACCTGCCCAGCTTTGCCGCCAGCGAGTTGGGCATTGATCTGGCCACATTGGGCGGCGTGTTGATCACCATCCGCCTGATCGACCTGATCCAGGATCCGGTGCTTGGCTGGCTGGTGGATCGCTATGCGCCGCAGCGCCTGCGCCTCAGCCAAATCGGGTTGGCCGGGTTGGCACTTGGCTTTCTGATGTTGTTTGTCCTGCCCGCGCCGATTGCACCCCTACCCTGGCTGATGGCTGCGCTCATCGTGGTTTTCACCAGCTACAGCCTGTTGCACATCCTGTTTTACGGCCAAGGCGTGACGCTGGCGGGCGGTTCACAACCTCATGCCCATCTAAAGCTGGCCGGCTGGCGTGAGGCGGGTCTTTTGGGCGGCGTGTTGATTGCCGCCAGTGCGCCACAGATCCTGATCACCCTTGGACGGGATGCCCCCTACCGCGAATTTGGCCTGCTACTGGTGACGCTGATTGCGCTGGCGGCGCTGAGCACCCGGGCGCTCTGGGTTGGCCCAGCGGGCCACCCGGTGACGCGGCGCAAGCTGAACCTGCGGCAACTCTGGGCGCCAGCGCCGATGTGGTTGCTGCTGATCGGATTGATCAACGCGCTGCCGGTGGCGCTGTCGTCGACGCTATTCATTTTCTTTGTCGAGGACCGTCTGCAATTGCCAAACCTCACCGGCCCCTTCCTGTTGTTGTTCTTCCTCAGCGCAGGGCTGGCGGCACCGTTTTGGGCAATGGCGGCCAAGCGCTGGGGCGCGCGGCAGGTTCTGGTTCCGGCGATGACTTTGGCGATCTTCAGCTTTGGCTGGGCCGCGGTTCTGGAACCTGGGTCCACCTGGGGGTTTACCATCGTTTGCCTTGCCTCCGGTGCGGCACTGGCGGCGGATATGGTTATCCTGCCAGCGCTGTTTGCGGCCTCATTGGCACGGTTTGAATTACCTGAGGGGATCGGCTTTGGCCTCTGGTCCTTTGCCGCCAAAGTGGCGCTGGCAGTGGCGGCGGCGGTCGCCCTGCCGGCGCTGCAGGCCGCGGGCTACAGCCCTGCCGCGCAAAACGGGGTGGAGGCGCTGAACGCGCTTGGTCTGGCCTATGCAGTAGTGCCCAGCCTGCTGAAACTCATCGCGATTTTCCTGCTGCTCGCGACACCGCGGCAGATGCTATACCCAGAAAGCCTGCAAAGCACCCGAACCTGAGGTCTAGCCGCGCTGGATCTCCAGCCGGGCCCGCAGACCGGTGCGCCCTTCTTCAAAGCTGAGGTGCCCGCCGTGTTGTTCCGCCACGGTTGCCACAATGGTCAGACCAAGGCCAAAACCATCGACGGATTGTGCGTTGGGCCCACGTTGGAACGGCGCCAACATGCCCTCAATATCCGCAACGGAGAACTCGGAACCCTCATCCTCAACGGTGATCACGGCGCGATCGGCCATGGCTTCCAACTCAACAGTTGCCCGGCGGCCGTATTTCAAAGCGTTGTCGATCAGGTTTGACAGCGCCCGCTGTAATGAGATCGGTCGCGCGGCGACCAGCACGCGACGTTCCTCAGGGGCCAGGGTTTGCCCGGTGCGGGACATGAACACAGACCGCCCACCCTCGATCATCTCAGGTGCGCGGCGGCTGAAGCTTACCGGATCGCCCAGATCCTGATAGTCCTCCACCAGCGCTTCAATCAGCGCGGTCAAGGAAATCTGGCGCGGCTCCTCGGTGTTCAGCTCACTGCGGGTGTAGGTCAGAACGCTTTCGATCATGCCGGTCATCTGGTCGATATCGCCTTCCAGCTTCTCGCGCAGTTCGGGATCGGGGATCAGCGCAGATCGCAGGCGCAGGCGGGTGGCTGGTGTGCCCAGGTCATGGCTGACGCCAGATAGCACCACCGCCCGTTTGCTCAGCTGTGCCCGTTCGCTTTCCAGATAGGCGTTCACCGCCTGCACAATCTCACGCAATTCGGCCGGGCCTTCGGCGCGGTAGCTTTCCGGCCCGCCAAAACGGCGATGAGCCCGCAGCGCCTGGGCAAAGCGATCAAAGGTTGCCGCGGTTTCCGCCACTTGGCTCAGCAACACCGCAAGCGCCAGAACAGCCAACGCCACAGCCGCCAAACGCCAGTCATTCGGCGCCGCCTCACAGCCCCACAGCGCCAGCCCATCGACCCGCCACCACAGGTCATTGCCAAGCCGGGCCAGCAGGATGGGATCGCTGCAATAGGTCGCCAAAAGCTGCGTGATCGCCCCCAGTTTTTCAGGCGCGGATCGGTTTTCACCCTGCGGCAGGGCAGACACCTGATAGCGCAGCGTGGAAGAAATCACCGCGATGTTCAGGCGCGACCCGGTGAAGAATTCGCCCTGATCGGCATAGATCGACACATTGGTGATATAGGCGGGTTTGCCGGGTTTCTGCAGCCGGGCAAAAGCGCCCTCATTCGCCAGAAGCGTTTCCGCCGGTGATAGGGGTTTCAGCCTGACGCCGGCGGGCGGCTGACTGTCCCCGCGCAGCGCATCATAGAGCGCCACGCCACCGGCATAGGCGCGCAGCTGATGGGCCCGCCAATCGGCGTTGGAACTGACCCAAAGCCACGCCGCCACCGCCCCCGCAACAAAGGCGGAAAGGGTCCAAAGAATGCCGAGGGAGCGCAGGCGGAAGGAAAACCGCATCAGTCCGCCTCAACCCGGACATCCACGGCAAAGACATAGCCCACACCGCGTTCCGTCCGCAGCATCTGCGGGTCTTTGGGGTTCTTTTCAATCTTGGAACGGAAGCGCCCCACCAGCACGTCAATCGCGCGGCCTGCGGTATCCGGCGTGCCACTGTCGCCCGTCACATCCAGCGCTGCCGCAATCTCTTCACGGGTCAGGGGGATGTGGGGATTGGCCAGAAGCACCTTCAACAGGCTGGTTTCCCGCCGCGACAGCGCCACCTGAAACCCTTCGGGTGAGCGCACCTCGTCATGTTTGGCGTCATAGACCCAGCCGCCAAAGCGGAAGGTCCCCACCTTGCGCCGATAGGTCAGCGAAGCGGAGCGCTGTGCGCGTTGCAACACTGCCCGCACCCGCGCCAGCAACAACTGCGGGTTAAACGGCTTGGCGATATAGTCATCCGCCCCGACCTCATAGCCCGCCATTCGCTGATGGTCAGCCGAAAGCGCTGAGACAAGGATGATCGGAACATCCTGGTCGCTACGCAGCCGGGCGCAGATTTCGACCCCGTTTTCATCGCCCAGCATCACATCCAGCAGGATCAGGTCCACGCGTCCGTTTTCCAACTGCGCCTGGATCTCAGCCTCGCTTTGTGCGGGCAGTGCGATAAAGCCGTTTTGCCGCATGAACTGCGTCATCATGCTGCGCGTTTCAGCGTCATCATCCACAACCAATAGCCGCGGAATCGCCATGGCTGTCTCCCTCTTCTTCCTTGTCGCAGCCCGCCCCGCCGTGGGGTGTGCCGCGCCTCCTGCCCTGGGTTTGTAACACCATGCAACAAAATCAAGGCCAAGGTAACAACGTGTAACAGAAGGCCGGATTTTGTGACATGACTCACCTAAAAGGGCCGGATGGGCCATTGTTTGGACCTGCAAACCTGAGGCACCAATTAAACAGCGCTGCCCCAACGGGCAGCCACACTTGGGAGGTAATCTTATGAAGAAATCCGTATTCGCCACCGCAGCGGTGGCGTCGATTGTTGCATCCAACATGGCTGTTGCAGGTCCGGAAGCCGAAGTTCTGCATTGGTGGACATCCGGCGGCGAAGCGAAATCCGTGGCCGTTCTGCAAAGTGAATTTGCAGACAATGGCGGCACCTGGACCGACATGCCGGTTGCAGGTGGTGGCGGTGACGCAGCAATGACTGCACTGCGCGCCCGTGTCCTGTCGGGCAACGCACCGACCGCCGTTCAGCTGAAAGGCCCGGCCATTCAGGAATGGTACGAAGAGGGCGTTCTGGCGGACATTTCGTCGGTCGCCGAAGCAGAAGGCTGGGCCGATGTTCTGCCAGCCTCGATCGCTGGTCATATGAAATGCGAAGGCACCTGGTGCGCCGCGCCGGTGAACGTCCACCGCATTGACTGGATCTGGGCCAACGCTGATGTCCTGAAATCCAACGACATCGCAATGCCCACCACCTGGGCTGAGTTCAACGCCGCCGCAGACAAGCTGATGGCCGCAGGCATCATCCCGCTGGCTCACGGCGGTCAGGCCTGGCAGGACGCGACCGTCTTTGAAGCCGTTGCACTGGGCATCGGTGGTCCTGAGTTCTTCAAAAAAGCATTTGTCGAACTGGACATGGACACCCTGAAATCTGACACCATGGTTGAGATCTTCGACCAGATGCGCACCCTGCGTGGCTATGTGGACAGCAACTTTGCAGGTCGCGACTGGAACCTTGCCACTGCAATGGTCATGAACGGCGAAGCTGCCTTCCAGATCATGGGCGACTGGGCCAAGGGTGAGTTTATTGCAGCTGGCAAAGTGCCGGGCCAAGACTTCCTCTGTGCTTCTACCCCCGGCGAAGGTTACCTCTACAACGTTGACAGCTTTGCGATGTTCAACGTTGACGGCGATGACAAGAAAGCCGGTCAGGACCTTTTGGCCAAGCTGATCGTTGGTCAGAACTTCCAGAAGGTGTTCAACCTGAACAAAGGCTCGATCCCTGCACGTGTTGACGTTGCTCTGGATGAATTCGACAGCTGCGCCCACACCTCGGCCAAAGACATGAACGCCAGCAACGAAGCAGGCTCGCTGCTGCCCAGCTATGCCCACGGCATGGCACTGCGCGGTGCCCAAGCTGGTGCGATCACCGATGTTGTGACCGCGCATTTCAACTCGGATATGTCTTCGGCAGACGCGGTTGAGATGCTGGCCAACTCGGTCGCCAACTCGCTGTAATCTCCCCCCGACCCGTCCCGATCAACTGCGGGGCGGGTCACCGCAAATGAAAGGTCGTCACAATGACCGAATGGCTTGAACGCCACATGCCCAAGATGGTGCTCGCCCCATCTTTCGTGGCCATCCTCATCTTCGTTTACGGCTTCATCTTCTGGACGGCCTGGGTCTCTTTCACCCGCTCCAAGCTACTGCCGAAATACGAGATCAAAGGTCTTATTCAATACGAACGCCTCTTCGCTTCGCCCCGTTGGGACACAGCGATGGACAACCTCTTTATCTTCGGCGTGCTCTTCATCGTGATCTCAATGGTACTGGGGCTGCTGCTGGCGATCCTGCTGGACCAGAAAATCCGGGCCGAGGGCGCGCTGCGCACGATCTACCTCTACCCGATGGCACTGTCGATGATTGTGACCGGGACCGCATGGAAGTGGATCATGAACCCCGGTCTGGGGATCGAAGCCACCGTGCGCGGCTGGGGTTTTGAAAACTTCGCCTTTGACTGGGTGGTGAACCCTGATCGCGCCATCTACGCCGTGGTGATCGCCGCTGTCTGGCAGGCCTCGGGCTTTGTCATGGCGCTGTTCCTTGCTGGTCTGCGTGGTGTTGATGAAGAGATCATCAAGGCCGCCCAAGTTGACGGCATCCCGACCTGGCGCATCTATTCCGCCATCATCATTCCTTCGATGGCCCCGATCTTCCTGTCGGCTTTCATCGTGCTGGCTCACCTCGCCATCAAGAGCTTTGACCTGGTCATCGCGCTGACCGGTGGTGGCCCCGGCTACGCCACGGATCTGCCCGCAACCTACATGTACGCCATGGCGTTTTCGCGCGGCGACATTGGTCAGGCGGCAAGCTCGGCCATGGTGATGATGGGCGTCGTCTTTGCCATCGTGGTTCCCTATCTCTACTCTGAACTGAGGGCGAAACATGACTGATTTCACCCACTCCCCCGCGGCCAATGCGGCCGCCCCCAGCGCCGCACCACAGCGGAACTGGTCCCAATTGGCCCTGCGTTGGCTGCTGTTTGCACTGCTGGGTGCCTTCGCGCTGTTCTATCTGATGCCGCTGTTTGTGATGGTCACCACCTCACTCAAAAGCCTGGATGAGATCCGCACCGGCAGCCTGATTTCGCTGCCCCGCGATGTCACCTTTGACGCTTGGCGCACCGCCTGGTCGTCAACCTGTACCGGTGTGCAATGTGAGGGCCTGCGCCCTTACTTCTGGAACTCGGTCCTGATGACAGTGCCTGCTGTGCTGCTGGCCACCATGCTGGGCGCAATGAACGGCTACGTGATTGCACAGTGGCGCTTCAAAGGCGCGAACCTGATCTTCTCGCTGATGCTGTTTGGCTGCTTCATCCCGTTTCAGGTGGTGCTGCTGCCGATGGCACGCATGCTGGGGATCATGGGGCTGGCAGGCTCCATCCCCGGGCTGATCGTGGTGCATGTGATCTACGGCATCGGGTTCACCACGCTGTTTTTCCGCAACTACTATGTCACCATTCCGGCCGAACTGACCAAGGCGGCCAAGGTAGACGGCGCGGGCTTCTTCCGGATCTTCTGGTCGATCTTCCTGCCGCTGTCGCTGCCCATCGTGGTGGTGACCGTGATCTGGCAGTTCACCAACATCTGGAATGACTTCCTGTTCGGCGTCAGCTTCAGCCAGGCGGGCACACAGCCGGTCACCGTGGCACTCAACAACATCGTCAACTCCACCACCGGGGTGAAGGAATATAACGTCGACATGGCCGCCGCCATCATCGCCGCGCTTCCCACGCTCCTCGTCTATGTGGTGGCGGGCAAATACTTCATCCGCGGCCTGACCGCTGGCTCGGTAAAGGGATAAGGCAAATGGCACCTATTCTGGATATTAAGAACCTCTACAAGAACTACGGTTCGGTTGAGATCCTCAAAGACATCAATGTTTCGATTGAACCGGGCGACTTTCTGGTTCTGGTGGGGCCTTCGGGCTGCGGTAAGTCCACGCTGCTGAACTGCATCGCCGGGCTGGAGCCGATCACCGGCGGCACGCTGAGCATTGGCGGCAAGGACATGACCCATGTCAGTCCAAAGGACCGCGACATCGCGATGGTGTTCCAGTCCTACGCGCTCTACCCGACCATGTCGGTGGCCAAGAACATCACCTTCGGCATGAAAGTTCGCGGCGTGGATGCGGCAACCCAGGCGGCCAAGCTGCAAGAGGTGGCCAGCCAGCTGCAGATCGAACCGCTGCTGAACCGCCGCCCCGGGCAACTGTCCGGTGGTCAACGGCAGCGTGTGGCGATGGGCCGGGCGCTGGTGCGTGATCCCAAGCTGTTCTTGTTTGATGAACCGCTGTCGAACCTCGACGCCAAACTGCGGGTTGAGATGCGCTCCGAGATCAAGAAGCTGCACCAGAACCTGGGCGCCACAATGGTCTATGTGACCCATGACCAGATTGAGGCGATGACGCTGGCGACCAAGATCGTGGTGCTGAAGGGCGGCGTGGTGCAACAGATCGGCACCCCGGCGGAGATCTACAACAACCCCGCAAACCTGTTTGTGGCAGATTTCATGGGTTCGCCCGCAATGAACCTGATCCCAGCCAAAGCCAAGCGCAACGGCAGCGGTCTGGACATTGAAATCACCCGCGGCGACGGCGCACCGATTGTGTTGAAAGACACCCACAGCGGCGATCTGCCCGAAGATGTTATTCTGGGTCTGCGCCCCGAAGACATCGCCGAAGCAGGCTTCCGCGCCGGTCAGGATGTGCAGGAGGCGCAGTGCCTGATCGACATGGTCGAGCCGGCGGGCGCTGACACCTATGTGGTGGCGGAACTGGGTGGCAAACAGGTCACCGCCCGCCTGCATGCCGAAACCAAGGCACAGCCCGGCGCAATGCTGGATCTGGCTTTTGACCTGGGCAAGGTCAGCTACTTTGCCCCTGGCACCGGCGAACGGCTGAACTAAGTAGACCCCTCACGTGAACATCAAGACGCCCCGATCATCCGGTCGGGGCGTCTTGCTATTGGCCAGCTTGAACGTTGACGAAACGGCCCTCAAAACAAAGGCCATTCAAAATGCCTCCCCCACCCTATGGGAGAGGCAACCCTGTTATTCAGGATAAAAGGCCGCGTGGTAGACCGCTGCACCAGCTGGCGTTGCACCGGCAAAGGTCAGCTGCATGAAATATTCAGGCGGAACGCCTTCAAACTGCACCTGTGGATCTGCCCGGAAGCCAAAGCGCTGGTAATAAGCGGGATCGCCCAGCACCACACAGCCCATGGCGCCCTGCTGACGCAACTGCGCCAACCCGGCCTCAATCAGCCGCGCCCCAATGCCGCCCGCCTGCCGGTCCGGGCGCACAGCAACGGGACCTAGCCCAAACCACCCGGTGGACTGAGGTCCGATGCGCACCGGAGAAAAGGCAACATGGCCCAGGGCCTGCCCTGCCTCCTCGGCGACCAGCGACAGGGTCAACGCCCCTGCCGCCCGCAGTTTTTCGACGATCTGACCTTCAGTGCCGCCGCTGTGTTCAGCCCCGGCAAAGGCGTCATCGACAATCTGACGGATCACCGCAAGATCCGCCGGGGTTTCTTCGCGAATGTTCATATCAGACCTCGCTACGTTCGGTTGTTGAGCTGTGGTCGCACCACTTGGCGCCCTAGAGCGGAAATACGGTAAGGTTTGGCGCTCTGCGATTTGATCAGACGTTTGCGGCGCAATTTACCAACGACGTCCAAGGTACAGCCCATCAAAACCATGCCATCATGGGTAAAGCAATGGACCTCAGTCAGTTTGCCATTGCCAGCACGCTCAAAGCGGATCTCACCACCCTGAGCCAACGCGTGCAGCACGCGCTGTTCGATTTTCGAGATGTTCATTGTGAACCTGTTTTTGAAACACATCAAAACACCGGTGCCGAAGTCTCGCTTCAGGCCCGGGTTGTGATCACCCCGATCCAGCGGTGGTGATCAGTGCTTATGCACAAGCTCCAACATCTAACAATTCCATCTGATGTGATGACGTTTCCTGCGCCAGATAGGCAGGCCACGTGTCCCTGTCAATCAGCCTGCCCTGCCGAAATGACAGAGCGTGTTTGTGTGTCTTGCAAAGTGTGTCCTGCAAAGCACAGGCTGCAAAAGCGGCTCACGTCTGTTCACGAGAACTTTATGGAAATCAAAAAACCGGCGGGCTTAGCCTGCAGGCGCAGGCAATCAAGGGCGTTTTGCCAGAAATATCGCAGATCTAATTGGGCTGAGGCTGCGTAGCCCCAACAGATGCCCCAGAGGCATTCTGACACCAAAACCATTTCGGAGACTGATCCAATGATCCGCGCAGCAACCATTGCTCTTGCTTCCCTTCTCGCCGCCCCTGCCATGGCCGGTGGCATGTCCAAAGACATTGTCGATACCGCTGTCGGCGCTGGTGATTTCAACACGCTTGTCGCCGCGGTTCAGGCCGCGGGTCTGGTTGAAACCCTGAAAGGCGACGGCCCCTTCACCGTCTTCGCACCGACCGATGCCGCCTTTGCCGCCCTGCCTGAAGGCACTGTAGAGACCCTGTTGAAGCCGGAAAACAAGGATCAGCTGATCGCGATCCTGACCTACCATGTTGTGCCGGGCAAAGTGATGTCGACCGATCTGCAGGACGACATGATGGCAACCACCGTTCAGGGCACCGATATCATGATCGATCTGGACAATGGCGTGATGATCAATGACGCAAGCGTTGCGGCGGCAGATATTGCGGCCTCCAACGGGGTGATCCATGTGATTGACAAGGTGATCCTGCCGGGCAGCTAAGCCCACCACTCACGCAGAAGGCCCGCCGGAACGTGGCGGGCCTTTTGTTTTGTAACCGGTCAGAGCGTCACCCAGCGCCCATCCTGACCGCTGGAGGTAATACAGGCCGCAATGAAGCGCATGCCTTGCAGCCCCTCTTCGATCCCGGGCGTGTGGGCATCCGCATCATCGCCCCGGATCATCGCTGCAGCTTCGCTGTAAAGCGTGGCAAACCCTTCCAGATAGCCCTCAGGATGGCCCGGCGGCACCCGGATGTTGCGGCTGCCCGCGGCGTTTGACCCTGCACCGGCGCGCGTCAGGATCTGCTTGGGTTCACCAAACCGGGTGAAGCTCATCTGGTTGGGATTTTCCTGCGCCCATTCCAGACCGCCCTTGCTGCCATAGATCCGCAACCGCAAGGCATTTTCATTGCCCACAGCCACCTGCGACGCCCAGAGCATCCCCTTGGCCCCGCCACCATACCGCAGCATGATATGGGCATTGTCATCCACACGCCGCCCCGCCACAAAGCTGGAAAGATCCGCAGAAAGCTGTTCGGCCTGCAGCCCGCTGACAAAGCCCGCCAGATTGAACGCATGGGTGCCGATATCGCCGATCGCCCCACCTGCGCCAGACCGCTCGGGGTCCACCCGCCAGTCGGCCTGTTTGTTGCTGACCTCGTCGGCCAGCCAATCCTGGGCATATTCCACCTGCACCAGGCGAATGTCCCCCAATTCCCCCTCAGACACCATCTGACGGGCCTGCCGGATCAGCGGGTAACCGGTGTAGTTATGGGTCAGAATAAACCGCGCCTTGCTGGCCCCCGCGGCCTGGGCAATCGCCTCGGCCTGATCCGCTGTGGCGGCAAGGGGTTTGTCGCAGATGACGTGAATGCCTGCATTGAGGAACGCAATCGCGGGTCCGGCGTGCATGTGGTTTGGGGTGACAATCGCGACGGCGTCAATGCCATCCTCGCGCGCGGTCTCAGCCCGGGCCATTTCTTCAAAATCAGTGTAAGCGCGGTCTGCGGCGATGCCCAGTTCAGCGGCTGAAGCCTTGGCGCGCTCCGCGTCGGAACTCAGCGCCCCGGCGACCAGATCCCATTGGCCATCGATGCGTGCGGCAATGCGATGGACACCGCCAATAAAGGCGCCCTGCCCGCCACCCACCATTCCAAGGCGCAGACGGGTCATGACGAGATCCCCAACATCTGCCGGATCTGTCCCAGATCGGTTTCGGCACCAGCAAAATCATCAAAGGCCTTATCCGTCACCTCTATGATATGATCGCGAATAAACGGTGCGCCCTCAGCGGCGCCCTGTTCGGGGGATTTCAGGCAGCATTCCCATTCCAGCACCGCCCAGCTGTCATAGCCGTATTGTGCCAGTTTCGAGAAGATACCTTTGAAGTCCACCTGCCCGTCGCCAAGGCTGCGGAACCGGCCCGCCCGATTGACCCAGGACTGATAACCTGAATAGACGCCTTGCCGACCATCGGGATTAAACTCCGCATCTTTGACGTGATAGGCGCAAATCCGTTCATGGTAGATTTCGATGAAGGCCAGATAGTCCATCTGCTGCAGCAGGAAGTGCGAGGGATCATAGTTGATCTGGCAACGTGCATGGCCACCCAGCGCCTCAAGGAACATCTCAAAGGTGGCGCCGTCAAAGACATCTTCACCGGGGTGGATTTCATAGCCAACATCAACGCCGTTTTCGTCATAGACATCCAGGATCGGCTTCCAGCGGCGGGCAAGTTCGGCGAAGGCCTCCTCAATCAACCCGGCGGGCCTTTGGGGCCAGGGGTAAAGATAGGGAAAGGCCAGCGATCCGGTGAAGCTGACCGATGCCTCCAGCCCCAGCCGGCGGCTGGCAACCGCGGCCTTTTTCATCTGATCCACCGCCCAGGCCTGCCGCCCTGCCGGATTGCCGTGCAAGTGCGCCGGGGCAAAGGCGTCAAAGGCCGCGTCATAGGCAGGGTTCACCGCCACCAGCTGGCCCTGCAGGTGGGTGGATAGCTCGGCAATTTCGACCCCCGCATCAGCGCAGATGCCTTTGACCTCATCACAATAGGCATCACTCTCCGCCGCCTTTTCCAGGTCGAAGAGACGCGCGTCAAAGGTTGGGATCTGCACCCCTTTGTAGCCAAGGCCTGCGGCCCATTTGGTGATGTTTTCTAACGAGTTATAGGGGGCGTCATCCCCTGCGAACTGGGCCAGAAACAGCGCTGGCCCTTTGATCAATCCTGCCATTGTTACCCCTCCTCCTCGGTCATCTCGAAATAGCGAATATAGGCAAACCGCGCCCCATCAGGGGCCCAGCACGGGCTGTTCAGGCAGCCCTGCCCGCCATGAATACGTTGTAGCACCTCAGCTGCCCCGCCGCCCTGCGGCATCAGGCACAGATCTACATCGACGCCGAAGGGGTGACCTTCGGTGTCCTTGTCATAGGCCAGGTAGCAAAGGTGGGTCCCGTCCGGGCTGGGATGGGGGAACCAATCATCGGTACTGCCGTCAGTCATTTGTTCAGGGTCTGATCCATCCGGCCGCATCCGCCAGAGCGCCATCGCACCAGATCGATCGGAATTGAACCAGATCCATTGTCCATCCGGCGTCACATCAGGCCCGTCATAGTGATGGGGTCCGGTGATCAACACCTCTTCGGTCCCCTCCAGATCCGCACGCGCAATGACAAAATCGCCGTCGCGCACGCAGGCATAGACCATCGCCTGCCCATCCGGCATCCAGGCGTGAAACCAGCTAGGCAAACCCGCTGTCACCCGGCGCGGACGCCCGCCTGTTGCCGGCATCAGGTAGATGCAGGATTTGCCGGTCTCAGATTTATCGCAGAAGGCAATCTGACGGCCATCCGGGCTGGGGGCGTGGTCATTGTTGATGATCGTATGGGTAAAGCTGTTCAGACAGATCAGCTCGGGCGCGTCGAGCGGCACCCGGTACAGTCCGCCATCACAATTGACGATCAACGACTGCCCGTCTGGCATGAAATTCGGCGCTTCAATATGACGTGGGCTTTGCAGCACCACCTCAAAACTGGCGCTGGCAACATCCCATATTTCAAGGCTCGCGCGCATCAACTGCCCTCCGGTGCGTAGCGGAACCGGGTGACATCGGCGCTGCGGCCCTGCCCGGTTTGGTCAAAGGCCACAACGCCCACAAACGCCCCGGTGAAGGAGGCATGTTCGCCGCGCCCGCCTTCGTCAGAAATGACCGAGGCATCAAGCGAAGGCCCAATCGGCAGCCAACCGCCCGCTTGGCGATAATAAAACTGCTGATGGTTATGATCGACAGAAACAGCAAGGTCCACAGCGCCATCGCTCAGTGGGATCACCTCACCAGGAAAGCTGAGCGCGCCATCAGGCCAATCGCCTGCACAGGACTGGATCGACAGGATCCGCCCGCCCTTGCCATCCCCAGCAATCATCAGGGCGTGGAATTTGTGGCGGTTATAATAGGTCGTCAGCCCTGCCGCCTGTTGATAGGTGGTCGGGGTGAACTCCGCGATTGTGGTTTTGGCGCGGTAGACCGCATGTTCCTGCCGCCGGGCCACCAATGATTGTTCAAACCAGCTGCCCAAGCTTTCGCGCCCGATCAGCCGCAAGGCGCTGCCGGCCAGCTGGAAAATCCGTTCAGGATAGGGGGTGCGCAGCCACTGAAATTCATCCGGTAGAATTGCACCGTCAAAATTGGTTTCAGTGGCCGCAATTGGGCGCCGCTCCGCCGCTATGGGCGGTACTTCAGTCAGCGACGGAGCCATGCCCCCACCACTGAGGTAGAGCCAATCGTCCTCACGCCATTCGACCTTGGCGATCCCGGTTTCGCGCCCCATGGGGGAAAACCGCCCGGGCAAGGGCCGTGAACAGAGGAACGTGTGGTAAAACTCCCCCTCAGGCGTGTCGACAATCTGGCCATGCCCCACCCGTTGCAGCGCGTTGTCCGGCGCCTCTTTGGCGGTCAGAACATGCAGATCTGGATGCACCTCATATGGGCCCCAGATATCGCGCGAGCGGGCCAGCGTGACGGTATGTTCATAGCCGGTGCCGCCCTCAGCGGTGGTCAGGTAATAGTAGCCATTCCGCGTGAAAACATGCGGGGCCTCGGTCAACCCGTGGGACGATCCCGCAAAGACGTTTTGCACGTCCCCAATCAGCCCCTGTTCAGGGTGCCATTCCTGCAGCAGGATCCCGTCAAAGGCCGGATGCTTCGGATGGCCCCCAACCGAGTTGGACACATGGTTCCACTGCACGTTCATGAAGTACTTGCGGCCGTCCGCGTCGTGAAACAGCGATGGGTCAAAGCCTGAGGAATTCACATAGATCGGGTCAGACCACGGCCCCTCAATCGCGGGGGCCGTGACGATGTAATTGTGGGCGTCCTTGAAGTTGCCATCCAGCCGTTTCACATCGGTGTAGACCAGCCAGAACAGCCCATCTGCATAGCTGAGGCAGGGCGCCCAAATGCCACCACTGTCGGGATTGCCGCGCATATCCAACTGCGCCGCACGTGACAGCGGGCGGCAGGCAAGATCCCAATTCACCAGATCCTTGGAGCGGTGGATTTGCACCCCCGGGTACCATTCGAAGGTTGAGGTGGCGATGAAATATTCATCGCCAACCCGACAGATCGAAGGGTCCGGGTTAAAACCTGGTAGAATTGGGTTCTGGATCATGCGTCTCCGCTGCCTGCGTATTCGGATGAGGCCGCCCAGAGGTTGATCGCGGCATCTTTTGCGTAGCGGTCAATCTCGGCCAGTTCATCGGTGGTAAAGGTAAGGTTCTCAACTGCCTTGGCGCAGTCTTCGATTTGCCCCGGACGGCTGGCACCAATCAGGGCAGAGGTCACACGGTCATCGCGCAGCACCCAGGCCAGGGCCATCTGTGCCAATGTCTGACCACGGTTTTCCGCGATGCCATTCAGCGCGCGGATGTTGGCAAGCGTTTCATCGTTGATGAAGCCATCAAGCAGCGACTTGCCTTGGGTGGCGCGGCTGCCTTCGGGAATACCTTTGAGGTATTTTCCGGTCAGCATCCCCTGCGCCAGTGGCGAGAAGACGATTGAGCCCATGCCGGTATCGCCCAGCGTATCCAGCAGGCCATCCTCCTCAACCCAACGGTTCAGCATGGAATAGCTGGGCTGGTGGATCAGGCAAGGTGTGCCCAGATCCTTCAGGATCGCCGCCGCTTCACGGGTGCGCTGCGCATTGTAGGAAGAGATCCCCACATACAGCGCGCGCCCCGATTTCACGATGTGATCCAGCGCCATCATGGTTTCTTCTAGCGGCGTTTCGGGGTCAAACCGGTGCGAATAGAAGATATCCACATAGTCCAGCCCCATCCGCTTCAGCGACTGATCGCAGGACGCGATCAGATACTTGCGGCTGCCCCATTCACCATAGGGCCCGGGCCACATGTCATAGCCCGCCTTGGAGGAAATGATCAGCTCATCCCGGTACGGGGCGAGGTCGGTTTTCAGCAGTTCCCCAAACGCCAGCTCCGCCGAGCCGGGCTCTGGTCCGTAGTTGTTGGCAAGATCGAAATGGGTGATCCCCAGATCAAAGGCGGTGCGCACCATGTCCCGCTTCGACTGATGCGGTGTGTCATCGCCGAAATTGTGCCACAGGCCCAACGAAATCGCGGGCAGTTTCAAGCCAGAGCGCCCGCAGCGGCGGTAGCTCATGGTGTCATAACGGGTGTCTGATGCCTTCCAAACGGGGCTGGTCATTGGGGTTCTCCTTACGCCATCAACGCCTCGGCCGCTTCGGGGCCAAGCGCCTCAGGGCGGTCACAGGATGTGGTGATCTCCACAAACTGTCCACCCTCTCCTGAGGCGAGGATAGAGGTCATAACGTCGACCACATGCAAGGCGAAATCCAGCGAACAGCGATGCGGACGGTCGGCAAGGATTGCTTGCGCCATATCTGCCAGCCCTGCGGCACGATAGTTGGCGTGCGGCCCATCATTTGCCTTGTTAAACGGATGATCCCAGCCCGGCGCGGTGACGAAGGCACCCCGTTCCGTCATGCGCACCTCACCCCCGAAGAAGTTCGGATCCGGCACATGCAACGTGCCGGCCTGACCGTAGAGTTCCATGTTGGAATGACCATGCTGCCAGACATCCCAGCTGGCGCAATAGGTCACCTGTGCACCGCTTTTAAATTGCAGGATGGCATGGATCGTGGTGGGGGTTTCCACCTTGATCTTCTCACCATGGCGCGGCTGGCTGGTGATGGTGCGGTACTCACTGCCGGACGACGCCATGGCGCAGACCCGTTTCACCGGCCCCAGCAGCTGCACAAGGTTTGAGATGTAGTAAGGCCCCAGATCCAGGATCGGACCACCGCCCGGCTGGAAGAAGAAGTCAGGGTTCGGGTGCCACATCTCCATCCCCGGGCTTTGTACAAAACAGGTGCCCGAGGTGATTTTGCCCACCGCTTCGCTGTCGACCAGATGACGCGCCAACTGGTGACTGCCGCCCATGAAGGTATCAGGCGCGGAGCCAACGCGCAGCCCCTTGGCCTCGGCGATCTTTTTCAACTCCGCCCCTTCGGCCAGCGACAGCACAAAGGGTTTTTCCGAATAGACATTTTTGCCCGCCTCAAGGATCGATTTGGAGACCTCAAAATGCGCGTTTGGCACTGTGAGGTTCACGATGATGTCGATGTCATCAGCCGCCAGCAGCCCCTCCACCGTTTCCGCGCGCAGGCCAAACTCCTCCGCCCGCGCTTTGGCAGCCTCAGGGTTCATATCGGCACAGGCCCGCATTTCGATCCCGTTGAACATCGGCGCCAGACGCATATAGGCCGCCGAGATATTGCCGCAGCCCAGAACACCAATTCCTAGTTTATTGCTCATTGTCGCCCCTCACATATTTCGCAGCGCTTCGATGGAACGGGTGGCAAACCGCGTCGCATCGGACGGGTTGTCATGTTCCATCACAAACAGATCGACATCCGCCGCTTTCAGCGCCTCCATCAGGGCGGCCCAATCGACGGTGCCGTGGCCGACATCGGACCAGCCATCTTCGTCCTCACATTCACCCGCAGGGGCGATATCTTTGACGTGGGCGGCGGTGATGCGGCCCTTGTTGGGATTGATCCAGTCAAACGGATCGGCGCCACCGCGAATGATCCAGGCAATGTCTGCTTCCCAATCAATGTTGGGCGCGCCGTCCAGAATGGCCTGCATCGGGATGGTGCCATCTTCGCAGGCGACAAATTCGAAATCGTGATTATGCCAGCCAAAGGCAACGCCGCCAGCGCGCATCACCTCACCAATGGCTTCGAGCCGGCCGGCAAAGGCGGCCCAGCCTGCGGCATCACCGGGCCGGTCGGCCGCATCCAGATAGGGGCAGTAGACCCGGGTGATCCCCAGCGTCTTGGCAATATCCAGTGCCTTTTCAGGCTCATTCTCCAGCATTTCGACGGAGAAATGGCCCGATGGCATGCTCAGCCCGTTTTGGTCCAGCAAGGCGCGGAAGCCGGCAGCATCTTCGTAGTTGCCGCCGAAGCCTTCAACCTGTGCGTAGCCAAGATCTGCCAGCGTTTTGACCACACCCTCCCAAGGGGTGGCATTGCGCGCAGAGTAGAGTTGGAAAGAAAGATCCATTGTCACGTGTTCCTGATTTTACGAAAGGAAAGAGCGCCTTAGAGCCGCTCCTCGCTTGTTTTGTCGAAAAGATTGGCCAATGACGCGGAAAAGCCCAGCGCCAATTCATCCCCCGGGGCGATGGCGGCCTGACCGTCCATCCGCACCCAGATCGATTGATCCCCGGCCCGTGCCCGCGCCAAAGTGTCAGAGCCCAGCGGCTCCACCAGTTCCACCACGGCCTGCATCCGGTTCTGTTCTGCCGCGGCTGCATCGCCAACGGCGATATGTTCCGGGCGGATGCCCAGCCAGGCTGATTGACCCGGGACAGTTTGCGCCGCGAAGTCATAGCCCTGCAGATCAAAGCTGCCCGCAGCACTGTTGAACGTGTTGTCCGTGACCGTGCCTTCGAAGAAATTCATGCTGGGTGAGCCGATAAATTCGGCCACATATTTGCAGGTCGGGCGCGAATAGATTTCATTCGGGCTGGCTAGCTGCAGGATGTTGCCACCACGCATGATGGCAATGCGATCCGCCAGTGTCATCGCCTCCACCTGATCGTGGGTCACATAGATCATCGTGTTGCCCAGGGTCTGGTGCAACTGCTTGATCTCAACCCGCAGATCCGCGCGCAGTTTGGCGTCCAGATTGGACAGCGGTTCATCAAACAGGAACACATCCACATCCCGCACCAAGGCACGGCCGATGGCCACCCGCTGACGTTGCCCCCCCGACAGGGCTGCAGGTTTGCGTTTCAGCAGCGGTTCGATTTGCAGGGTTTTGGCAGCGGCTGCGATCTTCTCAGCGATCTTCGCTTTCGGCACCCGTGCGTTTTTCAGCCCGAAGGAAAGGTTCCCCTCCACGGTCATCTGCGGGTAAAGCGCGTAGGACTGAAACACCATGCCGATGCCGCGTTCCGATGGCTCTTCCCAGGTGACATTGCGGCCACCGATATGGATCTGCCCGTCGCTCACGTCCAAAAGGCCTGCAATGCAGTTCAGCAAAGTGGACTTGCCGCAGCCCGATGATCCCAGCAGCACCAGAAATTCGCCCTGACTGACGGTAAGGTTGAGGTCTTTCAGCACCTCAAAGGCCCCAAACGACAGTTTCAGATCATTGATCTCAATGCTGGGGGTCGCAGCGGAGGCAGCAATCCCCGCTTTAGCGGCATCCTGGACCAGTTGCTGTTCCAACGCCGCGGTGCGTACAGTTGTGTTTCCCATGACTTACCCTTTCACCGCCCCAGCCGCGATCCCGCGCACGAAGAGCTTGCCCGACACGAAGTAGATGACAAGAGGCACCAGCCCCGTCAGCAGCGTCGCGGCCATGTTAACGTTATATTCCTTTACCCCTTGGACCGAGTTCACAATGTTATTGAGCTGCACCGTCATCGGGTAAGTATCGGGTTTGGTGTAGATCACCCCGAACAGGAAGTCGTTCCAGATCCCGGTCACCTGCAGGATGATCGCAACCACAAAGATCGGCAGCGACATCGGCAACATGATCCGGAAATAGATCCCCCAGAACCCGACGCCATCGACGCGCGCCGCTTTGAACAGCTCATCCGGCAGGGAGGTGAAATAGTTGCGGAACAGCAGGGTCAGGATCGGCATCCCGAAGATCGAATGCACAATCACCAAACCCCAGAGCGATCCCATCAGGCGGAAATCCGTCCCTGTGACCGCCGAGATGCCCTGCCCCATTTCCCGCAGGAGGATCACGATCGGATAGATCATCACCTGATAGGGAATGAAGGCCCCGAAGATCAGGATGGTGAAGAACACCTCAGACCCTTTGAATTTCCAATTGGCCAGCGCATAGCCATTGACCGAAGCAATCGCGATCGACAGCACCACCGATGGGATCAAGATGTTGACCGAGTTGAAGAAACCGCGGCTCAGGCCGTCACAGTTGATACCTGTGCAAGCCTCTGACCAGGCTTTCACCCAAGGCTCAAAAGTGACCTCAACCGGCGGTGAAAACACATTGCCAAGCCGGATTTCCGGCATGCCTTTGAGTGAGGTGACAACCATCACGTAAAGCGGCAGCAGGTAATAGACCGAGGCAACAAAAAGGATGCTGTAGAGCATGATGTTGCTGGGCGTGATGCGGCGGCGGGGTTTGGGCCCGCGCGGCCCGCTCATCGCGGCGGCTGTGCGCTGCGGAGTTGTCTGGGTGGCATCAGTCACGGCGTTTGCCTCCGAATTCAAGGTAAGCCCATGGGATCAGCACCACCAGCACCGACACCAGCATCATGGTTGAGGCGGCAAAGCCCTGGCCAAGGTTTTGCGCTTGGAACATCTTCTCGATCACGTATTTCGCTGGCACTTCCGAAGCGATGCCGGGCCCGCCCGAGGTTTGTGCAACCACAAGGTCATAAACCTTGATGATCCCGGCCGCGATCAGCACCAGCGCGGTCACAAAGATCGGCCGCATCATTGGGATGATTATGAAAATATAGGTCTTCCACGCAGGGATGCCCTCAACGCGGCTGGCCTTCCAGATGTCCTGATCAATGCCACGAAGACCGGCCAGCATGATCACCATGATAAAGCCCGAGCCCTGCCAGATCCCGGCAATCAGGATGCCGTAGATCACAATCTCGGCGTTGTTCAGCGGGTCAAAGGTAAAGCCCTCCCAACCCCAGTTGCGCACCACCTGTTGGATGCCAAACTGCGGGTTCAGGATCCATTGCCAGACCAGACCGGTCACAATGAAACTCAGGGCGAAGGGGTAGAGGAAAATGGTGCGGAACACCGCCTCACCGCGGATCTTGCGATCCAAAAGGGCGGCAAGGGTGAAGCCGATCACCAGGCTCAGCACCAGGGAGCAGACGCCATAGATCGCAAGGTTTTCGATTGAAACCAGCCAGCGGCGGGTGTTCCACAGCCGTTCATACTGATCCCAGCCCACCCATTTGTCCGGTGCCGGCAGCAGCCGCGACTTGGTAAAGGAATGGTAAATCGTCCAGAGCGTACAGCCGATGAACACCACCAATGCGGTGAGGATCATCGGGATCGACGCGATCTTGGCCGTCATGTTCTTGAACAGGCGGTTGGGCCGTTTTGCGGAAGTTCTTTCCGCCACGGGCCTGACGCCTTCGGTCACTGCCATTGTCTTGTCCCCTGCCTTCTTCCCTTGGGTCAGCCTGCCCATATATGGGGAGGCGTTGCCTTGCGATGGTCGGGCCCGCAACTGGGCAGCGGGCCCGACCAGATCACCCCTCAATCAGATCAAACGGGCAGATTAATCTGCGTCGGCAATGATCTCGGCATAGCGCGCCTGCGCATCTGCCGCCGAGTAGGAAGGATCATTCCAGAACTCGACCATCAGATCCTCGATCTGCCCGGTGGTGTCCGGCGAGAAGGTCTGGTTGCCGTCCGGCAGGATGGCGCCGCTGGCAAGGATCTCCAGACCCTTTTTCATGCAGTCGTTCGCCGCAGCCAGATCGACATCACCACGCACCGGCAGGGAGCCTTTCTTGAGGTTGAAGTTCACCTGAACCTCAGAGCTCAGCAGCAGGGCAGCCATTTCTTTCTGCGCGGCTTCGATGGCGGGATCATCCTGCTTGGGGAAGTAGAAAGCATCACCACCGGTGGAGATGATTTCGTTCACACCCAGACCCGGCAGGCAGGTGTAGTCCTGACCCGCTGTTTGGCCCGCTACCTGGAATTCACCCTGTGCCCAGTCACCCATGATCTGTGCGCCAGCCTGACCGGTGATCACCAGGTTGGTGGCCTGGTTCCAGTCCTGCACGTTTGATTTTTCGGCAAAGGCGCGGGCATTGGCTGCGGCTTCAAACACTTTGGCATAGGTTTCGCCACCGGCCACCTCAGCGTTTTTGTTGATGTTCACTTCGCTCCAGGCGTCGATACCGGCGATAGCGATGGCCATCACACCAAAGGCACCGTTGCTCTGCCAGGGCTGCTGCCCCATCGCCAGCGGGATTTTCCCTGCGCTTTCCAGTGCGGGGGCGGCGGCAACATACTCGTCCCAGCTGGTGGGAACGCTGACGCCAGCATCGTCAAAGGCTTTGTGGCTCAGCCAGATCCACTGCCACGAGTGGATGTTGACCGGCGCACAGTAGATGCGGCCATCAACGGTGCAGCTGTCCAACAGCGATGTGGGGTTCACCAGATCTTTCCAGCCTTCGGCCTCAGCCACATCGGTTAGGTCAAGCATCAGGCCCGCCTCAATCAGCTCTTCAGCCTGACGGCCATGGTTCAGCTGCGTGGCGTGCATCGGGTCGCCGCCAAGAATACGGCTGATGATGATCGGGCGCGCGGTGCCGCCGGAACCGGCAATCGCACCATCGACCCAAGTGTGGTCGGTTTTGTCATCAAAGGCTTTGGCAAATTCAGCCACCGCTGCGGCCTCACCACCCGACGTCCACCAATGGGTCACTTCCAGATCGGCGGCAGACACAGCCGTGGCGGCACATAAAGCCGTGGTGCCCACCAGGGCATTGCGCATAAATTTCATATCTTCCTCCCTACGGGGCCTCTCCACTTGCCCCTTGTTGCGCGTTTCCTTCGCGGTCGAAAAAACACCGCGTTGCGTAACGCTGTAATCGATTACATATCGAGGCAAAGCTTTCAACTGCAATCGATTACATATATGAGTTTCTTGCCCCCCTACTTGTCAAGCCTATCCGCAAAATGCCATGAAGCGAGACGATACGGAGCCCGTGAAATGACCCAGAAACCAGCTACAATTCAGGATGTTGCACGCCAAGCCGAAGTCTCAACCGCGACGGTCAGCCGGGCGCTCTCCAACCCCAATCTGGTGTCGGAAAAAACCCGCGAGCTGGTGGCAGAGGCGGTTCGAATCACGGGCTACCGGCTGAACAAGGCGGCACGGAACCTTCGCAAACAGCAGGCCGGCGCGGTGCTTGTGCTGACCCCCAACCTGGGCAACCCGTTCTTTTCGCAGATCCTCGCCGGGATCTCAGCGCGTTTTGCTGATAGTGAGTTTTCGGTGCTGGTAGCCGATACCTCACTGCCGGAACAGGATGGGCGGCGGCTGGTGGATTACTTCCTCGACAGTCGGATTGACGGCATGATCTCACTCGATGGCGGTTTGAGCGCCGATCAACTGGCGGAATTTGAGCAAAACGGTGTGGCAGATCGCATCGTTTTTGCCTGTGAATGGGTGCAGGATGCGCCGCACCCATCGGTGCGGAGCGACAATGCTTTTGGGGCGCGGGCGGTGATCCGGCATCTTTATGATCTGGGGCATCGTAAGATCGCCCATATCACCGGCCCCAAGGGCAACGTCCTAACCCGCATTCGCCGCGAAACCATGCTGGAAGAACGCAACCGCCTTGGCCTTCCCACGCGTGAAGATTGGGTGATCCGGGGCGATTTCTCATTGGAATCCGGCCATGCCGCAGCTGCAAAAATTGCCGCTATGGCCGAGCGCCCCACCGCCGTTTTCTGTGCCTCGGATATGGTGGCGATCGGGCTGATTTCAGGATTACGCGAGGCCGGCCTTTCCGTGCCCGAAGATGTTTCCGTAGTCGGCTTTGATGATATTGAGATGGCCGCCTTCGCCAGTCCGCCCCTGACCACGATCCGGCAGGACCGCCGCACCCTTGGCACCCGCGCAGCCGACCGGCTGCTGGCGCGGCTCAAGGGCAAGCCCGCCGACGCCTGCCCGCAAATCGAACTGGTGGATGTGGAATTGATCGCGCGCGGCAGCACAGCGCCACCACGCGACGCCTAAGTCCGCTGAACGGCGCGCATTGGGACCAAGGAGCATGCTGCGCCGGTATGGCCGCGCAGCGTCACACAGTAGACTTATCCCAAAACCTTGGCCGGATCGCGCAGCTCAGTTTTGACCACTTTGCCGTAGTTGTTTTTGGGCAGGCCAGACAGGGCAACATAGCGTTTGGGGCGTTTGAACCGGGCGATATTGTCTAGGCACAGTTGATCCAGCGCAGCCTCATCCAGATCCCTGCCGGCTTCGGTCACTACGCAGGCGATCACCTCTTCACCCCATTCATCGTGATGCCAGCCGACCACGGCAACCTCGGCCACATCCGGGTGGGTCAGCAGCACCTCTTCGACCTCGCGCGGGTAGATGTTTGACCCGCCTGAGATGATCATGTCTTTGGATCGGTCATGTAGCGTCAGGAAGCCATCAGCGTCCATCGCCCCCATATCCCCGGTCCAGAGCCAGCCATCACGGATCGTCTTGGCGGTGGCCTCGGGATTGTTCCAATAGCCCTGCATCACAGCCAGGCCAGAGACCACAATTTCACCAATTTCACCGGGCGGCAGATCATTGCCGTCAGCGTCGACGATTTTTACCCGGCTCACCAACTGCTGGAAGCCAACGCCTGTCAGACGCTCGCGCCAACGTGGGTGGCTGCGGTCGCTGACAAATTCCTTCTGCAGTGTTGTGATCGCCATCGGGCATTCCCCCTGCCCGTAGATCTGCGCAAAGCGATTGCCCAGCACCTCAACCGCCTCAACGATATCGGCGAAATACATCGGTCCGCCGGCATAAATCAGGGTTTCGATCCCCTGCCCACTATGCCCATCCTCTTTGGCGCAATCGACCATACGGCGCACCATGGTGGGCGCGGCAAACATCGTCACCCGGTCGTGCGTGGCAGCCAGATCAAAGATCTCCTCCGCCTCAAATCCACCACTGTCCGGGCAAATGTGGCGGGCCGCAGCCAGCACAAACATGAAGTTGTAGATACCCGCCCCATGACTCATAGGGGCGGAGTAAAGCGTGCTGTCCGCCTCCGTGTGCTGGGCCACGCTGTCGCCATAGCCCATGACCATCGCGGCAATATTCCCGGCGGAGATCATCACACCCTTGGGCTGGCCGGTGGTGCCGGAGGTGTAGAACAGCCAGATCATCTGATCGCGGGCGATCTGCGCCGGGGCCGCAACCGGCTGGGCCGCATACATTGCCTCAAACGTCGCCGTGCCCGCCGTTATCACCTCTTCCACGCAAGCGGGCAGCACCGGCGTCACGGCTGCCCCCGTATCGGGTGAGCAGAACACCAATTTCGTGCCGGAGTTTTCCAGGATAAAAGCCGCCTCTTTGGCGTGCAGCTTGGCATTGATCGGCACCGCCGCCGCACCCAGCCACCAGATCCCGTAGAGCGCCTCCAGATATTCGGTGCGGTTTTTCATCAACACCGCCACCCGGTCCCCCGCTGTCACCCCGCGGGCCGCAAGTGCCCCGGCAATCGCCGCGGCGCGGGCCGCAAAGGTTGCATAATCCGCTACCAAAGTTTTGCCCTGAAACAGGGCCGGGTTTTCAGGCTTCAACAGCGCGGTACGGCGCAACCACTCGGCAGGGTTCATCTTATCTGCTCCTCCTTCTTCGCCCCTTCCTCCTTTGCGCGTCTTGACACAACCGCGCCCTCCCAAGGGGGCTTCGATGCCTGTTGTCCGGCCCTTCGCAGCCCCTGACAAGGGCCGAGACGAGAAACGCCACGTCACGCTACGTCAGCAAGACGCTTGTCGACGGTGGGGCTAATGACAAACACAATCGCCTTTGCCGCGCATTCCCAGCCTGATCATCCTTCACTGTAGCCAAGAACCTTGGAAATATCATTGCCAGCCTTTCGGGCGGCCTCGGCGTATTTTTCCGGCTCACGCGCCGCGCGTGCCAGGGGCATTCCAATCGTGACCGCAGCCACCAAATTGCCGTCTGAGTTATAAATCGGTGCAGCAAAACCGGCGGCGTCTTCTGAATACACCCCCATTGTAACCGATACCCCCTGGTTTCGGGTGTCGTTCACGATCCGCTCAAGCTCTATCCGGTCCGTTGGGGTGGCCGCTGTCATCTTTTCCAGCCGGATGTCGCGGTAATATGCCTCGCGTTGACGGTCCCCCATATGCGCCAAGAAGACATGCCCTGGTGCCGAACAAAAAAGACCGCGGCGCGCGGCAATCGGCGCAGAAAAGCGGATCGATTTACCGGACTCGACCGTATCTATATAGGTCACATGTTTCTCATCCTCATCCAGCTGTGCCAGCAGGACGGTTTCGCCGGTCAACGCCATAGTCTGTTGCAGATATGGCCGTGCAATTTGCCGGATCGTGCGACCTGCCAAAATGGTTGAGGCCAGCGCATAGGCTTCGCCGCCCAGATAATAGAGCGTCCCCTTACGGCTGAGAAATCCCTGATCTGTCAGTGCTTTCAACGTAGATGACAGCGAGCTCTTCGGCACATCGAGGCTGGTCGCGATGGCTGAAAGGGTCAGACCCTGCTGGGTGTCAGCCAAAAGCCGGAGGAGCGCAAATGCACGGGGAAGGACCATCGGGCCTTCACTTCGCGAAGGTGACTTGGACACAGAAGCCTCTTGTTCAAGAATGAGAAAGCTGCCCCATAAAGGCGCTGGTCAACCGTTGTCAATCAACCCGGTTGCGATACGGCCGGGGGCGTAACCCCGCCGAAACTGTGGTAGATTGAACTGCTTCACCTGAGAGAGGCGACGTTGCAGCTCAGATCACCCCCTGCGCACGCTCCAACTTGTTGTGGCGCAGGGATGACCAGAGCGACAGACCAATGAAAGCCGCGCCAATCAGCCCAGTGATCACCTCAGGAATATGCACCAGAACCTGCACATACATGATGATCGACAACGACAGGATCGCATAAAAGGCACCATGTTCGAGATACCGCAACTCTGCCAGCGTTTGCTTTTCCACCAGCATGATGGTCATCGCACGCACATAAAACGCCCCGATCCCCAGACCAATGGCGATCAAAAACAGGTTCTGCGTCAAGGCAAAGGCCCCAATCACCCCATCAAAACTGAAGGAGGCATCCAGCACCTCCAGATACATGAAGGCGCCAAAGCCCCCTGTTGCAGCCCCTGTGGTGGACTTTGATTCATTGTCCAGAAAGTGGCTGGCAAATTCGACCACAAGGAAGGTCAGCAGGCCACAGACCGCGGCAAACAGGAACTGCGCCCCTTTTGGCCCAGGCAGCACCAGCGTGAACCCAACTGCAATTGCCAGCACAAACGCAATTTCCAGCCCCCGGATTGAGGCACAGGCCCGCAATTTGCACTCCAATGCCCGGATCCAGTCGACCTCTTTGCCGTCATCCACAAAATAGGTCAGCGCCACCATCATCAGGAAGGATCCGCCAAAAGCCGCAATCGGCAGATGGGCGTCACTGATAATGGCTGCATAGGCATCAGGATCAGAGGCGGCCAAAACCACCGCTGACACAGGCCCGATCTTGGCAGCGATCACAACTATCACCAGCGGGAAGACGATCCGCATGCCGAACACCGCGATCAAAATACCCCAAGTCAGGAACCTGCGCTGCCATTCGGGCCGCATCGTTTTCAGCTTGTGCGCATTCACCACCGCATTGTCGAAGGACAGCGAGATTTCCAGCACCGCAAGGATTGCACCGGTCAGCAGAAACGCCAGCGCCCCGCCCAGCGTGCCGCTGTAGAACCAGCCCAGCCAGAAACATAGCACAAGCCCAATGGCGGTAAAGAGAAACGGCCAGGCAAAATAGCGCAGCATAGGGTATCCTTCTGTCAGCCACTACCCCGCAGTGGGGGCACGCAGCAGGTCTATTGCGTTTGCCGCATGTTCGGCGGCGTCGATCAGCACCTGTTTCGGGGTTTCAAACCATTCATCCGGATGCAAGTCGCGTTTGTCACGTATATGGGCGATTGCATCGTCCAAAGTTGCGAAGCGCTCAGGCTGATCTTTGTGCAGGAACAATGCCACCAGCGCAACCGACCGGCTGCGCCCACCGCGACAATGCACCAACACGTGACCGCGATCCCGCACAGGGTATGAGGCTTTTTCCGGAATCTGCTGGCTCAGCGCGCTTTCCAGAATGAAATAACCGCCCAGCAACATGTCGCGCGGATTGCCCGGGCCATCGACCAAGCCGATTTTGTAGCAGCGAATGGGCGCCATGCCGGTGGCACGCTTGTCCCCGTCGGCCTGCAACTTGGGTTCGGTGACATAGTTGATGTCCAGATTAACCGCGCAGTTGATCACCGTGGTGATCCCGAGGTCCTGCAATTGGCCAACATCCCGCGCGCCCTCGGTCCCCCCGATATAGAGGTCAACCTTCTCCGGCCCCACGCCCTGCGCAATCAAGGTCAGCGGGGGGCGTTCTATAAAGGGCACATTTGCCTTTTGCGCCGCAGCTTTTGCGCTGGGGTCTGTCACTTCAGTTTGCTGTTTGGTCATTTGGCTTCCTGCTGATGTCCTGCCGCGCGACAGATCCGATTTCGAATTTTGCACACCTGTGCAAATTAGCCCGTCGCAACCTTTGACGCCAGTATTTTCTCACTGAATTGAAGGGAAACAACAACAATTTCGACCGGCGCAAGTGCTGCCATCGTCATTGAATCGTTACATTCCTACGGCTATGCTTGGCCCAACCCTGGTGGTGACCCGCAAGGCACCACCCTCCCTGCACAGCCGTGCACATAATTGGTCAAACCAGAGAAGCCGCATGAAAGACAAATCAGGCAAGTCTTTTGTCAGCGCCCAGCAGGTTGCAGAGCTGGCTGGCGTATCCAGATCGGCGGTGTCGCGCACCTTTACCGAAGGGGCCTCGGTCTCCAAGGCGACACGCGACAAGGTCATGGCAGCGGCCGATACGCTGGGCTACCACGTCAATCATCTGGCCCGCGGTTTGATCCAGGAAAACAGCAATATTGTCTGTCTGGTCGCCGCCGATATGGCATCGCCCTATCAGTCGAAGTTCATTGAAATCCTGACCCGCGATTTGCAGGCCGCCAACAAGGTGGTGATGATCGTCAATGCCTCGGGCGACAGCGGGGTAAACCGTGCGCTGCGTCAAACGCTTTATTATCGGGCGGATGCCTCGGTAGTTCTGTCGGGCCAGCCTGATGAGGCCTTGATTGAAACCTGTGTGCGCAGTGGCCAGCGAGTGATCGTTGCCAACCGAGACCAGAGCGTTTCAGGCACCGAAAACATCATGATCTCCAACCGGGCGTCGGCGCGGGAAGCCTTTCACATGTTACACCGGGTGGGCTGTCAGACCATCGCGCTGGTGGCCTCGGACGTGGGCACGCCCAGCCTCTTGGCACGGGAAACCGCCTTTGTGGAGGAAGCCAATGCACAGGGCGTCGATGTCACCGTGACCCGCAGCGGTGCCTCAACCTATGCCTCTGGGGCCGAAGTGGCGCGGCGGCTGTTTAGTGGGCAAAACCACCCCGATGGCGCCTTTTGCATCACCGATCTTCTGGCCTGCGGCTTCATGGATGTGGCCCGCAATGAGTTTGGCTTAAAAGTGCCCGAGGAGCTGTGTGTGATCGGCTTTGATGACATCGAACAGGCCGGCTGGAGCAGTTATAACCTGACCACCTTCCGCCAGCCGCTGGATGAGATCACGCAGCATATCACCCAGTTGATCAACGAACCGCAGCCTGCGCTTGAGACAGTGCCGCCCCCCACGCGGTTTGTCGCCCACCCGGTTTGGCGCGGGTCTGTCAGACCGCGGTAAATACAGTGATCAGGCGTCTTGCGGCGCAATGCCACTGGCGCGGATCAACAGGTCTGAAACCCCCGGCGCCACCGCCAAAACGGCCCCCCCGCTGGTCAAATCGCCGCTCAGCGCTGTGCCGCCAACGATGCCGCCGGCCTCAGCCACCATCAGCAATCCCGCCAGACAGTCCCAGGCGTTCATATCCAATTCGGCATAGCCATCTGAGCGCCCGTCCGCCACATAGGCCAGCGCCAAGGCCCCGGATGCAGCGCGGCGCACGTTGACGCCGCCGTCCAGCAGTTGGGCGAGAATATCCAAATATGCCTGATTGCTTTGCCGATTTGACCAGCCCAGCTCATAGGTCGCCTGCGCCACATCCTGCGTTGCGGCCACGCTCAGCCGGGTTTGATTGCGGTAGGCCCCAGCCCCGCGCCGTGCCCAGTAAATCTCATCCGTGCTGGGGGCGTAGATCGCGCCAAATTCCAGCTGACCGCGCAGCACCAGCGCGATTGCGATGCAATAATGTGGGATGGCGCGGGCAAAATTTGCGGTGCCATCGATCGGGTCAACGATCCAGATAGCGTCCCCCGCGGCTTGGCCTGTTTCTTCCCCAAAGAACCCATCAGCAGGAAAGGCCTCTGCCACCTGCGCGCGGATAAACTCTTCGACAGCCAAATCGGTCTCGGTCAAGAAATCCTGCGGGCCTTTGGTCGCCAGTGGTTGGCCCGCCTGCCCTGCGGCCTGCCCCTGAACCTGGCGCGCAAAACCGTCCAACGCCACATCGCCCGCCTGCCGGATCAGCTGCAGACAGAAGTCCGCGCGCAGATCCAGCGCTTCGGCATCTGAAAGCCGCGCTTCGCTCACTTGCGTCAGGGTGTTAGTCGCCGATGGATGGGTCATGTTGTCTTGTCTCTTAGATCTTCAATGCGCGTTATTGCGCCGCCTTAGGATCGCGACGCCGCGATACGGGCCCAGGTTTGGGACAAAAACGGATAGTCGCCGCCTCCCCCGATGGCGATGTAGCCGGGATGTACAAAGGCCGGCTCTGCCGCCGGGGTCTGGCCATAGGCAAAAGGCAGATAGCGCCCGCCAGACTGGCGTAAAATCAACACGGCCGCGGTCACATCCCAGGCATTGATGCCAAACCCAGCCGCGGCATCCGCCCAGCCCGCCGCCACATGAGCCAGCCCCAAAGCAGCGCTGCCGTTGCGACGCACGGAGGAAAACCCCTCAACCAACTGGCCAAAGTCCTCCAGCGCGGCCGCTTTGCCGTCCGCAGCGAAATCGCGGGCCGCCGGGTAGCTGGAAATCAGCGTGGCGAACCGCGCCTCCTGCGCTGCATTGGACCGCATCGGGGCGTCATTCAGGTAAGCCCCCCGCAGATCCGCGCTAAACACATTGCCGCCCATCGGGTCAACGATCACACCCGCCACGATTTGACCGTCCACAACCGCCCCGATGGAGATGCACCAGTTCGGCAGCCCTCGGGCAAAATTTGCCGTGCCGTCAATGGGATCGACATACCAGCGCACCGGCCCGCTGCCACGCAGGCCCCCTTCTTCGCCCAGAACCTCGGACTGCGGCACTGCAGCCAACAGGTGTTCGGTGATTGCCACTTCGGCAGCGCGGTCGTGTTCGGTGACAATGTCACGCAGGTCATTTTTGAAATCGACCACCATCTTGGACCGGAACGCCGCCTTAAGCCCCGGTGCCACGGCCATCGCCGCAGCAATCGCCACCGCGCGCAGCTGCGCACTTTCTTCAGGGTCAAACCCGGCAGGCATCTCAACACTGGTTTCAGGGGTGGCTTGGCTCATGTCATTCTCAATCACTGGGTCAGGTGGCCGCCACATTGGCAGCCACCCCATTTCACTTAGCGCTTGTAGTGGATGCGCCAGAAACCCTGCCAGTCCTGCCGCAGGTCGAAGTCATCCATGCCCGTGGCCGCGATATGTGGGGTCAGGTCATCCACCAAAGCGGCGGCGTTGGAAATATCCTTGGGGTTGGCAGGCACGGCGCCATTACCCGACAGTTTGCCATCCGAAGTCATCGGCATCACGCCGTCCTACGTCATCATATAGTGCAGGAACAGTTTCGCCGCATTGGGGCTGTCGGTGCCATCTGCGATCAGACCGTAGCCCGGTTTGGCGAACCCGATCGAAGGCTCAATGCCCTCACAGGGGGCCATGGCCAGACCTTCGGGGCTGACATCACGGTACTTGGCCGAAGCCACCAAACCAAAGAACGGCTTATCCTGCCCCCGGGTGCCAATCGCCTCGGCCGCGCCGGATGAGCTGTCGGTCAGCAAAGGGGCGTTGGCCGCGATCATCTGCACCCATGTTTTGGTTGCGCTTTGGCCAGAGGTGTCCAGCGCCTTGCCAAAATGCGCCTCATAGGCCGCGGCCATCTTATCATCGCCATGCATTTCCATCTGGTTGAACCAGTCAATGAACGACGGCTTGTTCAGCGGATCTTCCATGGTGACACGACGGGCCCACTCCTCGCCGGTCAGCTCCCAGATGTTGGAAACCGGGCAGGCGCCGCCGTCTTCGTTGTTGTAGGTCCAAAGCGACGGATCACGCCAGACCACAAGCGGGTCTTTGCTGTCGTCACGAATATCGCCCGCCAGATCCGGCGGGGTCCAGCTGGCCACGATGCCCGACGGCAGCAGCTGTGCCAGCGCGGCACCCGCGTCCGAGGAGATGATCACATCACCGACGATGTTGCGGGCCTGCGCCTCACGCACCACCAGTTCGATCTGCGCGGCGCCCTTCACCTTGGTGCCTGTCGCCTCAATCCCGTAAAGCTCGGTGAAGGCGGCAGCGGCCTTTTTGATTTTGCCGGTGCTGGCGTAGATGGTGATCCCCGGCTCGGCTTTGGCGGCTTCGATCAAGGCATCGATGTTGAACTCCTCAGCCTGAGCGGCCCCAACCATCGCGCCCAGGGCTACACCAGCCAGGCAACTGTTTTTTAACAGATTTTTGGTCATCTTTTTCATAGTCTTCTCCTCCACGTTGGTGCCCGGTGGCGGTTAACCCGCCACTCGGATGTTTTGTGTTGCTCTGGCCTCCTCTGCCAGCGGCTGCAACCGCGCGCCCTTGCCGTCAAAGCTGTGCATCGCCCCGGGGGCCAGGCTGTAGACGCCTTTATCCCCCGCGTTCAGCACTGGCGGCTGGTTGGTGGTTGCAAAAAGCTGGCTGCCGTTATCCTCCATCTCGACAATCCAGCTGCCCCCAGTTGGCAGCACCGCGGTGACGACCATCGGACGCTGGAAATCGCTGTCCGAAACCGCCGCAGGCGAAGCTGCAATCTGGATGTTCTCAGGCCGCATCCCGACCGAGGCAATCTCGGCCCCATGGGCATAATCCCCCTGCAAATGCGCTCGCAGCGCCTGACGCAACCCAGCGTCACCGCCATCATGCATCTCAACGATGTTGATCGGCGGGCTGCCGACAAACTCGGCCACAAAACGGTTGGCGGGGCGGTCATAAATATCTTCGGGCGTGCCCACCTGCTGCAGGGTGCCCTGGTTCATCACAGCGATCTGGGTCGCCAGTGTCATCGCCTCCCACTGGTCGTGGGTCACACAGACGATGGTGGTGCCAAAGGCGCTGTGAATGCGCTTCAGCTCCGCCCGCATTTCCAGACGCAACCGGGCATCAAGGTTCGACAGCGGCTCATCCAGTAGCAGCACCTCAGGGTTCACCGCCAGCATCCGCGCCAAGGCAACCCGCTGCTGTTGTCCACCCGACAGCTGTGAGGGGTAGCGATCGCGATATTGCTCAATCCCCAGCGTCTTCATCACGTGGTTCACACGCTCTTCCCGCTCAGCTTTCGGCACTTTGCGCAGGCGCAAACCAAAGTCGGTGTTGCGCTCAATCGTCAGATGCGGCCACAGCGCGTAAGACTGAAACACCAGCCCCATGCCACGTTTTTCAGGTGGCACAAACACCCCGTCATTCGCGCTGTCGACCAGACGCTCCCCCACCTGGATCGCGCCCTCGGACAGGTTTTCCAGACCCGCAATCATCCGCAGCGTGTTGGTCTTGCCGCAGCCCGATGGGCCAAGCAGGCACATGAACTCGCCATCACCGATTTCAAGGTTCAGATCATCCACCGCTTTTACGGGGCTGCTCTTGTCATATTGTTTGTCGACCGAAGTCAGCTTGATCGTCGGCATCGGTTATCCCCCCAATCCGTCAGCGAGGTTTGTTTTGGTGATTTTCTGCGCCGCCAGCGTGCCGAAGTAGGCAATGGCCGAGATGATCAGCACAATCGCATTGGCGGCTTGTGTGTAGTTGTAATCCAACAGGCGCAGCGAAAACGTGGTCAGCACATCGGTGCCCGGCACCGCGAGGATCACAAACAGGCTGAGGCCGCGGATCCCCGAAATGAACGGCAGGATCACACCTGCGACCAGCGCCCCCTTCTGGATCGGGATAACCACTGCGATCATCCGGCGGAACCACCCGGCGCCGGCCACCTGCGCGGCCTCCTCAGGGTCTTTGCCCAGCTGCATCATCGCCGAGATCCCGGCCCGGCTGGCATAGGGCATCTGATCCGCCATCAGCGCCAGGATCAGGATCGCTGCGGTGCCATAAAGGGCCGGGATTGGTCCACGTGGCACCGCAAACAAAGAAAGGTAGGCAGCCGCAAAAGCGATCCCAGGTACCAGGTATGGGAAGAACGTAACCTGGCGCAGGAAACTGCCCACCGGTCGCACGGGGGAGCGCACGACAACATAGCCGACCAACAGGCCCAGGAGGCCGCTGCAAAGTGAGGCAAAGCCCACGATGCGCAATGTGCTCCACATCGCATTCCAAAGGTCGGACGTATAGAGAATGCCGGTGGTATAGGCGACGGTGTCGAGGTTTTCGCCGATCCAGTAATCCAGCGTGAAGTTATCCCAGGCAAAGAGGCCCGGCACCTTCATGACGGTCGATGCCATCAGCACAAACAGCGGCAGGCAGACCGACAGCACAAAGATGATCGCGGCAATCGCCGTGGCTGGCAGACGGTAGATCCCCAGCCGGGTTTTGCGGTTCATCGATCCTTTGCCGCCCACGGTGACAAAGCGGCGGCTTTCGCGCACCAGCCTTGCATCAATCAGCAGCGACACCACACCGATCAACAGGATCGCCATGGCAATCACCGCCGCCACACCGGGCTGACGTGAACTGATCGAACGATAGAGCGAGGTCGCCAGCACATCATAGTCCACCGGCAGGCCCAGCACGTAAGACACACCGAACTCCCCCAGACATTTGGCAAAGATCAGCACGGTCGCCGACATCAGCGCCGGCAGCATCAGTGGCAGGATGATCTGGCGCGCCACGGTGCCCGGTTTGGCGCCCAAAATACGCGCGGAATCTTCCAGCTGGCTGTCAAAACGGCGCAGGGCATTGCCAAAGAGCAGGATCACAAAAGGGGTGTAATGCAGGGCCAGAATAACCGTGATCGGCACCTGCCCATAGGCCAGCCAATCCGGCGGCGTGTAGCCCATCGATTCCAGCCACCCCGGCTGCCCCCCAACCTCGCGGTTCTTGAACAGGGTGCGCCAGGCCAGCGCAAAGGTCCAGCTGGGCAGCATATAGGGCACGATCAACGCGGTGGCGAACCAGCGGCGCGCAAACATATCCGTCCGCGCCAAGAGCCAGGCCAACATGCCCCCGATGCTCAGCGACAGGGTGATCGCCCCGGCAGACACCGACAGCGTATGCGAAAGTGGTTCCCAGAACAGATCACTGGCCACCGGCGAAAACAGAGCCCGGTCAAAATAATAGGTGGTCAGATCCCCCATCTGGCCACCGGCCCGACGGCCATCGCCAAACTGAATTTCGATCGAGTCATACAGTAGCGAGATGATCGGCACGACGATCAGATAGGCAAACAGCACCGTCAGCAGCACACCGATCAACGCTGTTGGTTCGCGCCAGCCAATACGCAAACGGTACTTCAACCGCTACAAACGGCGGCTTTCTTTGCCGCCCAGCATTTCTGGATTGCTCATGTCAGCGCGCCCTCACTTTGGCTGCGCAGCGCTCGTCCTCCCACGACGTGCCCCTCCCGTCTTTTGTCTTCTGACCGCAAGCAAGCCGAATGCCAGCCGCCCGCGATGCCTCCCGGCCTGCATACCAGCCTGCGGCACGGGGGGCCTCATTGTCAACGGATTCTTGCACAGCTGTGCAAGCTGTAGATACGCAAACAAAAACAATTATTTAAGCAAAGCTCAGAAAGCCATTCCAGAATTTTGGAGAGTGCAAACCAAAGCCAAATGCACAGGATTGCAAAAACGCCAAGTTTCCCCTGAAAGCCCCCAACAACGCAAAAGCGCCGCCGGATTCGGCGACGCTTCTCTGTAGGTTTTTCACCCGTAAACGCGCGGCGTGACGTGACTAAGCGGGGGAAATCCGGTGCCGTGTAACCACCACCTCGGCACCTTTGATCGCCGCCTTGAACTGCGCCATTGCCTCGGTCTTGCCATGGCTGGCCAAAGCCTCGGCATCGCGCCAGGTTTCCAGGATCACAATTGTGCCCGGCCGCGCCGGATCAAGCAGCGGACGGTAGGACAGGCAGCCCTCTTCGCCCCGGCTGGCCACGGTCAGGGTCTGCACTGCGCGGCGCAGCACCTCCCCCTGTCCCGGTACGGGCGTCAGCTCTGCGATGACCATCACTGTCATCTTACGCGCCCTTCAGGATCATATCCGCCGCCTTTTCCGCAATCATCACCACGGGCGAGGCCGTGTTGCCCGAAACGATCTTGGGCATGATCGAGGCATCGACCACCCGCAGCCCCTGCAATCCGTGAACCCGCAATTGCGGATCAACCACGGCGCCCTCATCCGTGCCCATTTTACAGGTCCCAACGGGATGGAAAATGGTCGTCGCAATATCGCCAACGGCGCTTAGAATGTCATGATCCGTGTCACATCCAGGGCCCGGCAAAACCTCCTGCGGCTTGTGTTTTTCCAAAGCCGTCGCCGTCATCACCTGACGCACCTGTTTGATCGATGCAACGGCAACCGCCTTGTCACTTTCGGCCGACAGGTAGTTCAACCGGATGTCCGGCTGCTGGTTTAGATTGGCGCTTTGGATATGACATGAGCCCAGACTGTCGGGGCGCAAATTACAGACCGAAACCGTGATCGCCGGGAAAGGATGCAGTGGGTCGCCCAGCTTGTCGGTCGACAGCGGCTGCACGTGATATTCCAGATCCGGCATCTCCAGATCGGGGCGCGATTTGGTGAACATGCCAAACTGGCTGGGCGCCATCGACATCGGACCGCTTTGCGTCAGCCCGTATTGCAGCGCGATCTTGGCCTTGCCGAACAGCGAATTTGCCATGGTGTTCAGTGTCTTGGCATCCTGCACCTTGTAGACCGTGCGGATCTGCAGGTGATCTTGCAAGTTTTCGCCCACCCCTGACAGTTCATGCCGGGGTTCAATGCCATGCTCTGCCAGCACCTCCGGCCGGCCGATGCCGGATAGCTCCAACACTTTAGGCGAATTGATCGCGCCGGCTGCCAGCAACACCTCACGCCGTGCCTTGACCGTGGTCACCTGACCACCGCGCAGAAACTCAACCCCGGTGATGCGGGTGCCGTCCATCGTCAGCCGTTTGGTCTCAGCCTCGGTCACAACCCGCAGGTTGCCCCGTTTCATCGCCGGACGCAGGAACCCTTTGGCGGTGTTCCAGCGCACACCGTTACGTTGGTTCACTTCGAAATAGCCGGAGCCTTCGTTGTTGCCGTCGTTGAAATCTGCACGCGGGTGAATGCCAAACTCCTTGGCTCCTTCCTGCACCGCGCTGAGGATATCCCAGTTAAGCCGCTGTTTGCTGACCTTCCACTCGCCGCCACCGCGATGCATCGCACTGTCACCGCCGTAGTGATCCTCGGACCGCAGGAAGTAGGGCAACACATCGTCCCAGCCCCAGCCGGGATTGCCCATCTGGCGCCACAGGTCATAGTCCGCCGCCTGCCCGCGCATGTAGATCATCCCGTTGACCGAGGTGCAACCGCCCAGCACCTTGCCACGCGGGTAGGTCAGGGAACGCCCGTTGAGCCCGGGCTCCGCGGCGGTTTTCATCATCCAGTCGGTGCGTGGATTGCCGATGCAGTAAAGATAACCCACCGGGATATGCACCCAGTGATAGTTGTCGCTTTTCCCCGCCTCCAGCAGCAGCACCTTGTTTTTGGGATCCGCGCTCAGCCGGTTGGCCAGCACGCAGCCCGCCGTGCCCGCGCCAACGATGACGTAGTCATACTCTCCATCCAATTGGGCCATCTTACGCGTCCCGCATCTGGTTCAGCCGGGCCCAAAGGGGCTGCATCGCCGCATTCAGATCGCAATAAAGCTGATAGCGCTGATCGTAATGTGCCTGCATCGCCGGATCAGGGGTGAAATCCGCCTTGGCGCGGGTCATGCGCCCCACGGCAGCCTCATAATCCTCGGCCAGACCAACGGCCACGGCCACACCAATGGCCGCGCCCAGCGCCCCGGTTTCGCGCGCCTCCGCCACCCGGATTGGCAGGCCCAGACAATCAGCAAAGATCTGCGGCCAGTGCGGACTACGTGATCCGCCACCCGACAGAACAGCACTGTCAAACCGTACGCCCGCGCGGCGCAGCACCTCAATATGGCGGCGGTGTTCGAACACCACCCCTTCGAACAGGGCGCGCAGCATGTGGGCTTCGCCGTGCCAACCGGCCAGTCCGAAGTAGCCCCCGCGATAATCGGCCCCCTGCCCCGATCCATAAAGGAACGGCTGACAGATCGGATCATCCAGCGCCGGGGTGACCTGGCGAACCAAATCGTTGCAAAATCCAAAGGGATCATCGTGATGGGCGCCACGTTCCACCAGTTCGCGGACATACCATTCCAGATTGGCCGCCGAGGTGGCCGAGGCTTCGATGTTCACGAAGCGTCCCGGCGCGAAGCCTGAGGCCATGAAAACATCACCGTCTCGCACCGGCTGGGCCGAGAAGACCTGATTGATCGACCAAGTGCCTGCGATGATCGAGGCCTCACCGTCACGGCACACCCCGGATCCCAGCGCTGAGGAGATGACATCGAAATAGCCGCCAATGACCGGGGTGCCTTCGGCCAATCCCGTAGCGGCGGCAGCCTCTGCCGTCACATGGCCCGCAATGTCAGCCGGCTGCACCATTGGCGGCAGCAGATCCATCGCATCTGACAACCCGTAGTGCGCCATGAGGTCGGCGTCATAGCGGCAATCCGGCATCCGCGTCAGACCGCAGCCCGACATGTCAGAAATCTCCGTCACTCGGGCGCCGGTCAGCTGATAGGTGATGAAATCCTTGCATAGCAGCACCGTGCCGATCTGGGCATAGACCTCTGGCTGGTGGCGTTTGACCCAGGCCAGAAGAACCGGCGTCTGCGATGGCCAGGGGCGTTGCAGGCAGATGTCATGCAGCGCCGCGCCATTTGCGGACGAAAGCTCCTCAGCCACTGCGGCGGCGCGGGTGTCCAGGGACTGGATGCCCAGAAGGGGCGCGCCTGATTGGTCGAGCGCATAGAGCCCGTTGCCATGGCCTGCGCAGCCCACGCCCGCGATTTGCGAGGGCGCAATCCCAGCTTCTGCAATGCAGTCGCGGATCACCTGACCTGCGTTGCGCCACAGTTCCGAAAGGTCACGTTCCACATGGCCCGGCGCAGGGGTTGCGGTCTGACCATCCAGCGCTTGCATCGCCACCTGTCGCCCGTCCAGATCGAACAACACGGCCTTGATCACCGTGTTGCCCGCATCCAGACCCAGCAGATATTTCTGTTCCTCAGCCACGGTTATAGATGTCCCATGCTTCTTCGCCGCCCGCGCCATTGTGGATCATCGCCATCAAGGCGTTGACCACGGCCTTCGGGTTGTCATGCTGATAGATATTGCGGCCATAGACCATGCCTTTTGCACCCTGCTGCATCAACGCGGCCGATTTGTTCAGAACCGCACGCAGATCGTCCTTACCGCCGCCCCGCACAAGAACGGGTACCCGGGCTGCCTCGACCACGCGGTGGAACTCTTCAGGATCATCGGTGGGATCTGCCTTAATGATATCCGCGCCCATTTCGCTGGCCAGCCGGGTTAGGGTAACGATCTTTTCAGCATTGCCATCGACCTGATAGCCCCCGCGCACGTCATTGGGCAGCATCACCAAGGGTTCAATCATCAAAGGCATGCCATATTTCTCACAGGAAGCGCGCACCCGGCTGATGTTTTCCACACATTGGCGGAACAGCTCCGGCTCATCAGGCAGCATAAACAGGTTCACAACCACCGCCGCCGCATCCATTTCCAACGCGCCGATTATCGGCTCTTCGGCGTTTTGCAGCATCGACCACATCACCCGGTGGCGCTGATCGTTATAGGGGTTGCCCATGTCGATCCGCATGACCAGCGCCGGCTTGTCCTTTTCCAGGCGGCTTTGCAGCAGATCGGCCTGACCATAGGCACATTGGATCGCATCTGGCTTGGCGCCAATCAGCGTGTCCATCACCGCAGGCATATCCTCCAGCCCCACCATAAAGCTCGGCTCATTGCAGACGCCGTGATCGATGGCCACATCCAGGCAGCCCCCGTTGCTAAACATCCGGTTCATACGGGCTTTCATGCTCATGCGCATTGCGCTGTCCTTTCGGTATTTCGAGTGTTCAAAGTTGCGGCGTCAACGCCGTGATAGGTTGTCAGCTCATCAATCAGCGCGGTTTTCTGCGCTGCGACCTGATCAGCGGAAAGGGATGTCACCTCAGCCATGACATCCGCCAAGGCCTCAATGATCTGCATCGACAAGTCGCCAGAGATCGCCAAATCCGTGCGCCTCAGCGCCAGGTCTGAGAGGTTCTGCACAAATTCAGTTCGGATCAGATGGGCCATCTCGGCCCGGCTGTACTGGGTGGCAGCGGCCAGCGGCTGATCAGTGGGACCACAGGCCGCCGCAACCTCTGCCGCCTTGCTGCCATAGCGTTGTGCCAGATGTGCTGCGCGGTCTGGTGTCAGGCCATGGGTCGCCTGAAGCGACTGCGCCACCTCGTCAGCCCCCGCAAAATCCGCGCCGCCACCGATGGGCAGCTGCAGCGTCTCCGTCCGACGGGTCACCCCCAGCAGCTCCATCGCCTCATCAGCGGCCTGCGCCGCAAAGGCACGGAAAGTGGTCCACTTGCCGCCAATCATGCAAAGCTGTGGCACCGTGCCTTCCAGCAGGCGAATGTCATGCCCACGCGAAATACGACCGGTGAAATCCTGATCGCTTTGCGGCAGCGGGCGAATGCCGGAATAGCTGAACACAATCTGATCCGCCGCAATCACCAGCCCCGGAAACACGTTGCGCAATGAGGTCAGGATATATTCCTGCTCCTCCGGCTCACAGCGCACCCGGCCGGGATGGCTGACCCGAATGTCGGTCGAACCTGCCAAGACGCGATCATGAAACGGGAAGACGATGCAAACCCGGCCATCATCGTTTTCAAAGAACACCATGCTGCCCTTCAGCGCCGCGTGCAGCTCCGGGTGATCAAGGATCAAATGCGATCCTTTGGTGCCCTCGACCATGCGTTTCTGTGCCGCCCCGCCCAGCTGCGTCACGGTTTCATCCAGCCAGGCCCCGGTTGCGTTGATGATCAGCCGTGGCGCCACCTGCGCCGACTGGCCACTACGCTGGCAGGTGACGGTGTGTCCCCCAACCTCTTTGCGGATCTCAGCGTAATTCAGCGCCAGACAGCGCGGCGCAGCCTGCGCCACATCTTGCAGCATCTCTACACACAGCCGTTCCGGAAAACCGATCCAGGCATCATGATAGGTGGCGGTATAACGCGCCTCAGCCATCAGGCCCGGCCAGTTTTCCCGGGTCTGGCGACGGCCGGCAAAGCTGTGCTTGGGCATCAGACGACGTTTGCGCGTCACCCAATCATATAGGCCCAGCCCCAGTTTGATCGGCAGGGCACCGCGGCGCGCCGGTTTGCCACTGCGCCCCAGAAAGGACGCCGCCGCATTGAACAGGCCCGAAAAGGTTGAGGTGATCGGGATCACTGTCGGCAGCGGATGCACCATATGCGGCGCGTTCAGCAACAGCGCATCCCGCTCCTGCAGGCTTTCGCGGACCAGATCAAATTCACCGTTTTCCAGATAGCGCAGCCCGCCGTGGATCATCCGGGACGGTGCCGCGCTGCAGCCGCTGGCGAAATCCCCGCGTTCGACCAGCAGCACCCGCAGCCCCTGCAAAGCCAGCTCGCGGTAGGTGCCGATCCCGTTGACGCCACCGCCGACGACCACAACGTCAAAGGCGCTGTCATCATTCAGGTCTTGCCAGATTTTTGTCCGTTGATCGGGCATATCTTCTCCGTGCGCTGACGGGGGCCGCAGCGTTCTTTGGGTCTGTTTTTAGGGCAAGGCCCCGCGGGGCGGCGGTTGGGTCCGCCGCCGGGGTTTATGCGGGGCTTAGCTGTCTAGATCTGTCAGATGGGTGCGGGCCGCCGCGCTGATCGCTGCGATGTCATCATCGCTCAGCCGGATCTGCCCGGCCTTGGCGTTTTCCACCGCCTGCGCCGCATCCCGCGCGCCACAGAGGGAGAAGGTGATGCCGGGCTGTTGCAGCGTCCAGGCGATCACCACCTGCGCTCTGGTGGCGGAATGCGCTGCGGCGATCGGGTCAATCGCCCCCATCAGCCGGGCCACTTTTTCCCGGTTTGAAATGGAAAACCGCGGATTGTCCTTGCGCTGGTCATCCCCTTCAAACACCCGGTCAGGGCCTACTTTGCCGGTCAAAAGGCCCAGCGCCAGCGACGAATAGCTGAGGATCGACACCCCGTTGTCCTGACACAGCGGCGCCATCTCAGCCTCGACCGTGCGCTGCACCATGGAATATTCTTCCTGCACCGCATCCAGCTGCCCGGCCGCCAGATAGGCCCGCACATCGGCAGGCGTGGTGTTGCTGGCCCCAATGGAGCGGATCTTGCCCTGCGTTTTCAGCAGTTCCAGCGCCTCCATCGTTTCGGCCACGGGCGTTGTCGGATCCTGCCAATGGGTGATGTAGTGGTCGATGTAATCGGTGCCGAGGCGTTTGAGGCTTTGTTCGACCTCATAGACAATGGCGTCTTTGCCCAGATAGCGATGCACCGGCGCGCCATCGTAGTCGAAGAAATGATTGCCCTTCTGCACATGCCAGACCAGCCCGCATTTGGTGGCCAGCACAACCTCATCACGGCGGCTCTTGATCGCCTTGCCAACAATTTCCTCAGCCACACCCTGACCGTAGGCCGGGGCGGTATCAATCAGGCTCACGCCCGCATCGATGGAGGCCTGAATGGCCTTGATTGAGCGCGCTTCATCCGTGCCGCCCCACATCCAGCCACCAATCGCCCAGGTGCCTAGCCCAATGGCCGAAGCCTCAATGCCTGAACGGCCAATCTCGCGTTTCAGCATTTCATGCGACATGTTCTTTTCCTTCATATTGCTGCAGCACCGCTGCGGCCGTGTCTTCATCGACGATCAGTGAATCAAGAAACCCACCGTTCAGCGCCGCCTGGATCGGGCGCACCTTGCCGGTGCCGGCGGCAATGCCGATCACCCGCTCGCATTGGCTGAGTTCCTGTGGCGACAGCGCGACCAGCCGCGAATTCAGCGCAAAGTTGGCCACCGCGCCTGTATCGCGAATGAGATGGGCCATGAACTCCCCCACCACGCCGGTGCCGACCAGCATCTTGCGATCCGCCTCGGGCACCGGGTGCAGATCGTAATAACTCGACTCCGCCGGCTGCACCGAGCCTACGCCAACCAGCGCCACATTGGCGCGGCGCGCCAGATCCAGCACCTCTTTGATCGAGGAGACCTCCATCAGCATATCCCGCTGCGCCTGGCTTTCGGCAAAGAGCGGCGCATGCAGCAGCATGGTTTTGCCGCCCAGCCGTTCCGCCAGACGGGTGGCCAGGTGGTTCACATCGGTGAAATACTTGCCCTGCACCCCGCCGGTCAGCGGCACCACGGTCACGTCCCAGGCACGTTCCACCTCCAGACTGTCGACCAAAGCGCTGACCGCTTTGCCGCCGGTGATGGCAATCACATCGCCATCGCGCAGGGTCTCGGTCAGATGGCTGGCCGCCGCACGGCCCACCTGTTGCAACGTCGCCTTTTCGCTGCCTTCCACCGTGGGGGTCACCACCGTGTTGCCCAGCCGGGCGAACCGGTTCAGCGCCTCCTCCAGATCCATCAACCGCTGGAACGGGCTCTCGATCTCAATCTTAAGCATGCCCAGCTTGCGCCCCTGGGTGATCAACCGGTTCACCTTCGAAGTGGAAAGGTTCAGCTCTGCCGCGATCTCGGACTGTTTCTTGCCTTCGATGAAGTGCAAGACCAGCACCGCGTGGATCTGACGAACCGTCTCAAAATCCTGTCTACGTTCTGCCATCCCTGCCCCCTCAGCGCCGCTTCTTGTTGAGGTAGTGATCGATGGTCACCGCCGCCAAAAGGATGGAACCGCGAATGATGTCCTGCCAGTAGACTGACACATCCAGCAGCGCCAAAGATGAGGACACAACAGACAGCAGCACCGTGCCAAGGATCGCGCCGAAGATGGACCCGGATCCGCCGTTCAGACTGGCCCCGCCAATCACGGCAGCGGCGATCACGTTCAATTCCATCCCCAGACCAAAGGTCGGCTGCGCGGAGCCAAAACGTGCCATGTAGATGATGCCCGCAAAGCCGCAGAGCGCCGAACACAGTGTGGTGGTCAGGAACACCACCTTCTTGGTGCGGATCCCGGAATAGGCCGCCGCCTTTTCGTTGGAGCCGGTGTAGAACACCTTGCGGAACATGGTGGTGCGGCGCAGCAAGAAGTCCGCTGCAATCACCACTACAAAGAAGATGATGATCACAACCGGGATCGGCCCTATGGAACCCTGACCGATGAACTTGAACTCCGGCGGCAGGGTGTAAAGGCCGATGGGACGTCCCCCGGTGCCCAGCAGGCAGATGCCACGGGCAATCACCATGATCGCCAGCGAGACGATGAAATGATGCAATCCAACGCGGGTGGTAAAGAACCCCATGAAGGACCCGATGGCGGTACAGGCAAAGATCGCGATGGCTGAAGCCACCCAAGGGTCAATGCCCTGCAGGAACAGCCAGCCGGCAATCACCCCGGCAAGGGCCGTGACCGATCCCACCGACAGGTCAATCCCGCCTGAGATCAGCAAAACCGTCATGCCGACCACCACGATGCCCTCAACCGCAAAGGCCATGGTCATCGCGCGGATATTCACCCAGGTCAGAAAATAGGGTGAGGCAAAGGACATGCCGATAAACAGCGCTAGGATGATGACGATCAGCCCGGTTTCGCGCATCCGGATCAACCGCCCCAACAGCGACTGGCCCTTGCCCGCCTCAGCGGCCCCCATGTTCACAGATTGCTCCATTGTCTCCCCCTTCATTCCGCCGCTGCCGGCGCAACATCCGTGCCCGAGGCCAGATGCATAATGTTTTCTTCAGTCATTTGATCGCCCGTCACCTCACCGCTGATCCGGCCTTCGTGGATGACCAGCACCCGGTCACAGACCCCGATCAGCTCGGGCAGTTCGGATGAAATCACCACGATGCCGACGCCCTCATTGGCCAGGTCGCGCAGGATACGGTGGATTTCGACCTTGGCCCCGACGTCGACACCGCGGGTGGGTTCATCCAGGAAAATCAGCCGCGGATTGACCGACAGCATCTTTGCAATCGCCACCTTCTGCTGGTTACCGCCGGACAGTGAGGACACAGGATCGTTCAATCCGCCGCATTTCAGATTCAGCTTGCGCCCCAAACGATCAGCCTGATCGACCTCTTTCCGGGATTGGATCAAACCCAAGCCGCTGGCGACCTGTTCAACCTTCAAGGCCGAAACATTGCTGGCAATCGACATATCCAGAAACACGCCGTCACCTTTGCGATCCTCAGACAGGTAGACCATCCCGGCCTCAATACTGTCTTGATAATCCCGCAGTTTCAGCGACGTGCCGTTCAGCCAGACATCGCCGGAAACATCCCCCTCCAGCGCGCAGACCCCTTTGGCAATCTCACTGCGCCCGGCCCCGATCAGACCGGCAAAGCCTAGGATCTCACCTTTCTTCAGGGCAAAGGAGACATCGCGGAACCGCGTTGGCTCGGTCAGGTTCTGGACCCTTAGAACCTCGGCATCGCTGCGCTCATCCGGGCGCTGCTTTTCAGGATAAAGATCGCCAATTTCACGGCCAACCATCGCGTTCACAACGTCGCCCGGGGTGATATCCGCCACGTTTTCGGTTGTGACGTAGCGGCCATCCCGAAAGACCGAAACACGGTCACAATTCTCAAAAATCTCCACCATCCGGTGCGAGATATAGATGATCGAGATCCCCCGATCCGCCAGTTGCCGCATGATCCCAAAAAGCACCTGCGCCTCTGCCTCGGTCAGGGCGGCGGTAGGCTCATCCAGGATCAACACACGGCAGTCCAAGGTCAGCGCCTTGGCAATTTCCACCAGCTGCTGGTTCGAGATCGACAGATCCCGCACCAAAACGGCCGGATCGATATTGGACAGCTGGGCAAATACCTGCCGCGCCTTGGCTTCGATGCCTTTGTAATCCATCAGGAAGGACCGGCTGGCATTGGTGGTGGCCATAAAGATGTTTTCTGCCACCGAGACGTCCGGGCACAGCGCAATCTCCTGATGCACAAACCCAATGCCCATTTTCTGCGCCTCAGCCGGCGACGGGATGCGGACCTTTTTGCCATCGAGCCGGATCTCACCGCTGTCTGGCTGCAAGATCCCGTCGATGATGTTCATCAAGGTTGACTTGCCAGCGCCGTTTTCCCCGGCGATCGCATGGATTTCCCCTTTGCGCAGCTCAAAATCCACGCCCTTCAGGGCTTTCACCGGCCCAAAGGATTTGGAGAGCTTGGAAATTTGCAGGATCACATCGGCAGTCATGGCGCCCACTTGTCTTTGAAATCTTGTGTTGGAGGTGGGCCGCCCCGCACCGTCGCAGGGCAGCCCGGTGTCACATCAGACCGATCAGCTGGGATCGCGGCCTTCCATGTAGACGTTCAGGTCAAAGCTGTCGGCGTTCTCCTTGGTGATGACGGCAAAGCCATTGTCAACAAAGGGAATTTGCACCGGGTTGTAGCCCGAAACCTTATAGTCATTGAACGGGTCAAACACGTCGGACTTGGCCGCCAGGAAGACGCCCATGAACCCCATGAAGCCCTGCATGCCCTGGTTCGGGTTCAGCGCTGCATAGATGTTGCCTGCCTTGATATGCTCCAGCGTGGTGGGGGTCACATCGGCGTGCATCACCATGACCTCAGCCTCAGCTTCCAGCATCGCGGCAACGGCACCTTCGGCTGAGCCCGCTTCGGGGATCCACATGGCTTTGAGGTTCGGATTGGCCTGAATGATCGACGCCGTAGCGCGATAGGCGGCATTGCTGTCCTGGTTGGTGGCCTGACGCCCGACCAGTTTGGCGTTGGGATAGTGCTGCCCCATATAGTCAAGGAAGGCGGTGACGCGCAGGTCATGGTTCGATTGGCCGGGGTTTTCCAACACGGCAAACTCAAAGCTGTCGCCCAGTTCCTTCACAAATTCCTCGGCAGCGAACTTGGCTTCGGCCAGGTTGTCCGAGGTGATGTAACCGGTGCGCTTTGACTTGGGCGAGTCCGCGGCGAAGGTGACAATTTCTGTCCCATTGTCAATTGCGCGGTTGATCGGCTCAATGAAGGGATCCGCCTGCATCGGGTGCAACAGAACACCCGCCGGTGCTTTCACCATGTCCTGTTCAAAGGAGGCGATCTGTTTGGTGATGTCGTAATCCGGGGTGCCCGAGAAAACGGTTTCACAGCCAAAGGCCGCTGCCGCCTGCTTGAAGCCCTGATAGACCGGCACCCAATACGGGTGGCCTGAGACCATCACGTTCATGATGTAGGTTTCGCCCGGCTCACATTTCAGCGTATCCGCCTGTGCCGCGCCGGTGGCTGCTGCCAGCGACAGACCTGCACACAGAGCCATCTGTTTCATCTTAACCATTTTGTTCCTCCCACGGTCAGTGACCTTGTGGCGCGGCATCTCCTCTTGCCCGCCGCAAGAAATTTCATCCGATGCAGTTTCTTGCACTGACCCTGAGTTAGTGAGGAAACAGCGACTCGTGCAATCGACGAAGCAAATTTTCTCAGTAGGTGAAATTTATTGCAGAACGCGACTTTTTCGTAGGAGCCGCTTGTCGGTGGAATTGGATATCCTGGCCATTTCGACTGGGGCGAAAATACATAATTAACAGACATCTAGAGAATTTTTCACGCTTAAGGCGAATATTTCAGACTGAACCCGCGCGTGCATTTTTGTTTCTACTGACACATTGCCAACGCGGCTATTTCCACCTCGAAACCAACACCGGTCAGGAAAAAATCACCACATTCGTCGTTTTCCCACGCCGCACGGTCCGCCCTCAATAACCGCCCCAGACCAAATCCCGCTTCGATAGGGCCGGCAAATCAGTTTATGGTCGCGGCCAACGCCCGTCGCCAATCGCGCGCGGGGCAAACCAAACATCACGATCAATCAAAGGACAGCATGATGAGCATTTTTGATGAGGACCTGTTCCTGAAGGGGCTGGAACAGCGCAAGGGCACGCTGGGGGCGGAATATGTCGAAAAGAACCTCGCCGCCGCGGATGAGTTCACCCGCCCCTTTCAGGAAGCGATGACTGCTTGGTGTTGGGGCTTTGGCTGGGGTGATGACGTGATTGAGCCGAAGACACGCTCGATGATGAACCTCGCCATGATCGGCGCGTTGGGCAAGATGCATGAATGGGAGTTGCACTGCCGCGGCGCGCTGAACAATGGCGTCACCAAAGAAGAAATCCGCGCCATCATCCATGTGGTTGGCATCTACTGCGGCGTGCCCCAGTCGCTGGAATGCTTCCGCGCAGCGCGCAAAGTACTGGAGGAAGCTGGCGAACTGTAACAGAAAAAACAGGGCGGGCAGATCAAAGCTGATACGCCCGCCAGCGACGAAGGGCGCAGCCGCCTAGCCGTTATTCGCGCGCCATTGCGGCCTTCACATAGGTCAGCACCAGATCGTCGCGGCGCTGCACGAGGTCTTGCATCTCCTGCCCCGCGGTGGCCTCTTCCAGCCCCTTGGCCAGAACGTCAACCACCTCAGGGGTCAGATGCGGCGCGCCCAGATCGGCCCACCAGCTTTCGAAGGGACCGGTCAGGTGATCGCAGAACGCCCTGATGCCGCCCGCGCCGCCGCCCAGATGGAAGGTGGTGGTTGGCCCCATCGCCGCCCACCGCAGGCCCGGCCCGTGAGAAATCGCGGTGTCGATATCCTTGACCGAGGCGACGCCTTCCATCGCCAGATGGATCGCTTCGCGCCAGACAGCGGCTTGCAGGCGGTTTGCAACGTGGCCCGGCACCTCTTTGTTGAGGCGGATGCAGCTTTTGCCGATGCTTTCGTAAAACGCCTGCGCCTCGGCCAGCGCGCCTTGGCGGGTCTGGGCATTGTCCATCAACTCGACCAGCGGGATCAGGTGCGGCGGGTTAAACGGATGCGCCAGCAGCAGCCCGCCCGGGTCTTTCAGCCCCTCCTGCAAGGCGGTCAGCGTCAGACCGGAGGTCGAGGTGCCGATCAACACGCCGCGGCCCAGGTGTGGTTCGATCTTGGCATAAAGCTCATGTTTGATCTCCAGCCGTTCCGGCACGCTTTCCTGCACGAAATCAGCGCCGGTCACAGCCTCCACCGGATCATCGGTGAAGCGGATCCGCGACATATCCCCGGCGTGATCCCAGCCCAGTTCGCGCAAAGTTGGCGCCGACTGTTCAATCAAAGCTGTTCCGCGCGCCATAACATCAGGGGCCGGGTCAAAGATCACCACGTCACGGCCAGTGGCCGCAAACAGCGCGGCCCAGCTCATCCCGATGGTGCCCGCCCCCAATACTGCAATTTTCGAATAGATCATGATGGCGCCTCGCTTCATTTGGATGCGGGGGGTGGCCCGCGACATTGGTGCGCATCTTACGAACCACTTGGCAAAGAACAACGCCATGACGCCCCGTGCTGTAGTAGTACGTAGCTGGCGCAAGGGTCGGTCGCTGCGGGTTGCGCGGTGCTTGCTCAATACGATTCATGAAAAATAGATTGATTTTTTCACCGAATCCATGAAAATTTCACCCACAATTTCATGAGGCCCCAATGTCCAACAGCACCACCCTAGGCGCGGATCTGCGCGCATTGCGCAAATCACGCGGTGTCACCCTGACGGATCTGGCTCAGCGGCTGGACCGTTCTGTAGGCTGGCTCAGCCAGATCGAACGCGACATTTCCACCCCGCGGGTGGAGGATCTGCAGCTGATTGCCAAAGCGCTGGACGCCCCCCTGTCGTTGTTTTTCGGCACCGCCCCCGCCGATGAGGCTGAGCGTGGGCTGATCGTGCGCTCTGACAATCGCCGCGTGGTGGGCGGTGCCGAGGATGGTCTGCAGGAAATGCTGCTATCGCCCGATCTGACCGATGACTTTGAGGTGATCCATTCCACCTTTGCCCCCGGCAGCCAGCGCAGCGCGCAGCAGCGGCGCGGCACGCAGGAGGTGATCTATCTGATCTCCGGCACGTTGGATATCTGGATCGATGAGCAGCCCTTCACCATTCAGGCGGGCGACAGTTTTCGCCTGCGGGGTCACAGCTACCGCTGGGCCAACCCCTATGACCAGCCCGCGTGCGCCGTCTGGATCGTTGCACCGCCGGTTTACTGAGCCACTCCCGAAAGGATCACCTGATGCCCAACCTTCCCACCCACGCCCGCGCTGTGATTATTGGCGGTGGCGTTATTGGCTGTTCCCTTGCCTATCATCTGGCGCAGAAAGGCTGGCGTGATGTGGTGCTGCTGGAACGCAAACAGCTGACCTCTGGCACCACATGGCATGCCGCCGGGCTGATCGGTCAGCTGCGGGCGAGCCAGAACATGACCCGGCTCGCCGCTTATTCGGCGGAGCTGTATCAGGCGCTGGAACAGGAAACCGGGCTGCAGACCGGGTTCCGGCGCACCGGATCCATCTCCACCGCGCTGACGGCTGACCGGCATGAGGAGTTGTTGCGCCAGGCCTCCATGGCGCGGGCCTTTGGGGTAGAGGCTGAGCCGATCAGTACGTCGGACATCAAGGCGCGCTATCCGCACCTTAACACATCGGACATGCTGGGCGGTGTCTATCTGGCCAGCGATGGACAGGGCGATCCCTCCAACATCGCGCTGGCGATGGCCAAAGGGGCGCGGCAGAAGGGCGTGCAGATCTTTGAACAGACAGAGGTCACCGATGTGACCCGCAACGGCCGCCGGGTTGAGGCGGTGCATTGGCAGCGCGGGGAGGAAAGCGGCAGCATCACTTGTGACCACGTGGTGAACTGCGCTGGCATGTGGGGCCACCAGCTGGGCCGTATGCTGGGCAGCAACGTACCGCTGCAGGCCTGTGAACATTTTTACATCGTGACCGAAACGATCCCCGATCTGGGCCAATTGCCGGTCCTGCGGGTGACCGACGAATGCGCCTATTACAAAGAGGATGCCGGCAAGCTGCTGATCGGGGCCTTTGAACCCAATGCCAAACCCTGGGGGATGGGTGGCATCCCCAAGGATTTTGAGTTTGATCAGCTGCCCGAGGATTTCGACCACTTTGAGCCGATCCTTGAAAAGGCGGTGAACCGCATGCCGGTGCTGGCGCAGACTGGCATTCACACCTTCTTCAACGGTCCCGAAAGCTTCACACCGGATGATGCCTACCACCTGGGTCAGGCGCCTGAGATGGACAATGTCTGGGTCGCCGCCGGGTTCAATTCGATCGGGATCCAGTCGGCCGGTGGCGCAGGCATGGCGCTGGCCGAATGGATGGACAGCGGTGAAAAGCCATTTGATCTGGGCGATGTCGACATTGCGCGGATGCATCCGTTTCAGGGCAATCGCCACTATCTGGTGGAACGCGCGAAGGAAAGCCTGGGTCTACTTTACGCCGATCACTACCCGTTCCGCCAGAAAGCCACAGCGCGCGGGGTGCGCCGGTCTGTGCTGCATGATCGATTGGCGGATGAAGGCGCTGTGTTTGGTGAACTGGCTGGCTGGGAGCGCGCGAATTGGTTCGCCAACCCCGGCCAAACCGCCGATTACCGCTACAGCTGGAAACGGCAGAACTGGTTCGAAAACGCCGCACAGGAACATCGTGCAATCCGTGAAAACGTCGGCCTTTATGATATGTCATCCTTCGGCAAGCTGCGGGTCGAAGGGCCCGAGGCCTGCGCCTTCCTGAACCACATCTGCGGCGCGGAGATGGACGTTGCACCTGGCCGGATCGTCTATACCCAATTCCTGAACGCAGGCGGCGGGATTGAGGCCGATGTGACCGTGACCCGGCTGTCAGAAACAGCCTATCTGGTGGTCACCCCTGCCCTGACCCGTCTGGCCGATGAAACATGGATGCGCCGCCATCTGCGCGACGCACGCGCGGTGATCACGGATATGACCGCCGCCGAAACCGTCATCGCGGTCATGGGCCCCAAAGCGCGGGACCTGATGCAGCGAGTGTCCCCAAACGATTTCAGCAATGCCAACAACCCCTTTGGCACCGCCCAGCAGGTTGAGATCGGCATGGCGCTGGCGCGGGTGCACCGGGTGTCTTACGTGGGCGAGCTGGGCTGGGAGGTCTATGTCAGCACCGATATGGCGCTGCATGTCTTTGACGCACTGAACACCGCCCGGGTTGAGATGGGCGGGCGTCTCTGCGGTCTGCATGTGATGGACAGCTGCCGGATGGAAAAAGGCTTCCGCCACTTCGGACATGACATCACCTGCGAAGATCATGTGCTGGAGGCAGGCCTTGGCTTTGCGGTGAAGACCGACAAGGTGGATTTCATTGGCCGCGACGCTGTTCTGCGCAAACGTGAGGCGGGCTTGAGCAAACGTCTGGTGCAATTCAAGCTGCGCGATCCTGCCCCCCTGCTCTATCACGCGGAACCGATCCTGCGCGACGGTCAGGTGGTGGGCTACATCACCTCTGGCAGCTACGGCCATCACCTCGGCGCGGCGATGAGCATGGGCTATGTGCCCTGTGAAGGCGAAACTGCGGCTGAGCTGCTGGCCTCGTCTTACGAGATTGAAATCGCCGGCGAACGGTTCGTGGCCGAGGCCTCCCTGAAACCGTTTTATGATCCAAAATCCGAACGGGTCCGCCAGTAAGGCGGCGGGGCAACAGACAAAAGAAAAGCGCCGCAGTCTCCTGCGGCGCTTTTTGTTTCAGCTCTGATCAACCACCAAAGTCGTCGAGCATAATGTCTTCGCGGTCCACACCCAGATCGAGGAGCATGTTGATCACCGACTGGTTCATGATCGGCGGACCACACATGTAGAACTCGCAGTCCTCAGGCGCGGGGTGGTTCTTCAGGTATTCTTCGAACAGAACGTTGTGGATGAAGCCGGTGTAGCCTTTCCACTCATCCTCAGGCAGGGCGTCGGACAGGGCGACGTGCCAATCGAAATTGTCAAACTCAGCCGCCAGCGTGTCGAAGTCTTCGACAAAGAACATCTCTTTCTTCGACCGCGCGCCGTACCAGAAGGTGATCTTGCGATCGCGGTTCTCAAGACGCTTCAGCTGGTCAAAGATGTGGCTGCGCATCGGCGCCATACCGGCACCACCGCCGATGAAGACCATTTCTTTCTGGGTGTCGCGGGCGAAGAACTCACCAAACGGACCCGAAATGGTGACCTTATCACCGGGTTTGAGGTTGAAGATGTAAGACGACATCTGACCGGGCGGAATACCCTGCGAACCCGGAGGCGGCGACGCCACCCGCACGTTGAGCATGATCAGACCCTTTTCATCAGGGTAGTTCGCCATCGAATAGGCGCGCTCAATCGGCTCGGTCACAGTGGATTCATACTGCCACAGGTTAAACTTATCCCAGTCCTCATGGTATTCTTCACCAATGTCGAACTCTTTGTAGGACAGTTTATGCGCCGGGGCTTCGATCTGGATGTAGCCACCTGCGCGGAAGTTCACATCCTCACCCTCGGGCAGTTCCAGCACCAGGTTTTTAATGAAGGTCGCCACGTTGTCGTTGGAACGCACGGTGCATTCCCACTTCTTCACGCCGAACACTTCTTCGGGCACTTCGATGTCCATATCCTGCTTCACGGCCACCTGACAGGACAGGCGGTCGCCACAGGCGGCTTCACGCTTGGTGATGTGGCTTTCTTCGGTCGGCAGGATCGACCCGCCGCCCGAATGCACGCGCACACGACACTGCGCACAGGTGCCACCGCCACCACAGGCGGAGGGCACGAAGAGTTTCTGATCGGCCAGCGTCTGCAGCAGCTTGCCGCCCGCAGGAACCGATACGGTTTTCTCACCGTTGATGGTGATCTGAACATCGCCGGTCGAAACCAGTTTGGAACGGGCCGCCATAATGACGATCACCAGAGCCAAAACGATCAGCGTGAACAGGAGGATTCCAAGTCCAAAGGTTGCCATGCCAGATCTCCTATCAGAGTTTCACGCCGCTGAACGACATGAAGGCCAGGGCCATGAGGCCGGCAGTGATAAAGGTGATCCCGATGCCTTGCAGCCCGTCGGGGATATCCGAGTATTTCAGCTTCTCGCGCACACCGGCCATTGCGGTGATTGCCAATGCCCAGCCAAAGCCAGAGGAGACACCATAGGTGACCGATTCGGCCAGGTCATAGCCACGTTCCACCATGAACAGCGAGCCACCCAGGATCGCGCAGTTCACCGTGATCAGCGGCAGGAACACACCCAGCGCGTTGTAGAGCGGCGGGAAATACTTATCGAGGACCATCTCCAGGATCTGCACCAGCGCGGCGATCACACCGATGTAGGAAATCAGCCCCAGGAAGGTCAGATCAACATCAGGGAAACCAGCCCAAGCCAGCGCACCCGGAGCCAGCAGATAGGTCAGGATCAGGTTGTTTGCGGGGACGGTGATCGATTGCACGATCATCACCGAGATCCCAAGGCCAATCGCCGTCGAGATCTTTTTGGACACCGCGATGAAGGTACACATGCCCAGGAAGAAGGCCAGGGCAAGGTTTTCAACGAAGATGGCCTTGACGGCGAGGGAAAGCAGACCTTCCATCAGTGGGCCTCCACGGTTTGAATTTTATATTCGCGCTCTTCCACCTGTTCAGGCTTGATCGTGCGGAATGCCCAGATGATCAGGCCGATGATGAAGAAGGCAGAGGGCGGCAGCAGCAGCATACCGTTCGGCACATACCAGCCACCGTTGTTCACGGTTTCCAGAATGGTCACACCGAACAGGGTGCCGGCGCCAAACAGTTCGCGGATCACGCCAACCATCATCAGGATCAGGCCATAGCCCAGACCGTTGCCCACACCGTCAAGGAAGGAGGCGACCGGCGGGTTTTTCATGGCGAAAGCTTCGGCGCGGCCCATCACGATACAGTTGGTGATGATCAGACCCACGAAGACCGACAGGGTTTTCGAGATTTCAAAGGCATAGGCCTTCAACACCTGATCAACCATGATCACCAGCGAGGCGATGATGACCATCTGCACGATGATCCGAATCGAGCTGGGGATCTGGTTACGGATCATCGAGATGAACATCGACGAAAACGCCGTCACCAGGGTCACCGCGATGGACATAACAAAGGCCACCTGCAACGACGAGGTCACCGCCAGCGCCGAACAAATGCCCAGAACCTGCAGAGTGATCGGGTTGTTGTCGACCATCGGGTCGACCAGCAGTTCTCTTTTGGTCTGTGCCATCAGATTTCTCCTGCTTTGAGGTTGGTCAGGAACGGAGCAAAGCCGGCTTCGCCCATCCAGAATTTCACCAGGTTGTCGACGCCGCGCGATGTCAGGGTGGCCCCTGCCAGCGCATCTACGTGGAACTCAGCACCTGCTGCCGGGGCAGCTTTGGCGACGGTGATCTGCAAAAGGCCATCTTCATCGGCCAGTTTCTTGTCACGCCACAGCGCTTTCCAACGGGGGTTGTCGACCTCGGCGCCCAGACCGGGGGTCTCGGCGTGGCTGTAGAACTGCAGACCGTAGATGTCGTTGCCGTTCTCTTCCAGCGCGATGAAACCGTAAAGCGTCGACCACAGACCGTAGCCGTGGATCGGCAGGATCACCTTGTCGATGGCGCCTGCATCGTCACGCAGCAGATAGACGGTCACGAACTTCGACTTGCGAGCGATACCTGCGGGATCGTCGGTCAGTGCAACCGAGGTTGCCGGATCATCCGCAGCGGCGCGGTCGTCAAAGGTCTTGGCGTCAAACTGATCGGTGAACTCACCGGTTTCCAGTTCCAGCACATGCGGTTCGAAGGCGGCAAAAGCCTCAACCACGTCGACGTTTGGATCATAGACGCCTGCAACCTGCAGAATGTTGACCTGCTTGTCCTTCAGCTTGTTGACCTCTTGCATCGGGCGCAGCGCAACAGCCACGGCCGACACGATCATCGAGGCGATCAAACACAGGGTAACGGCAACAAACAGCGTCTTGGGCAGCGAATCCGCGGGCATTGCCAGGAAACGGCCGATAGCGCCTTTCGGGGCGGTGTTTTGCACGTTCTGATCCTCAGACATTGCGACGGGCCCTCCGCTTGATGTTGGCCTGTACGACGAAGTGGTCGATCAGCGGTGCGAAGACGTTGCCGAACAGGATCGCCAGCATCATACCTTCGGGGAAGGCCGGGTTGATCACACGGATCATCACAACCATGACACCGATCAGCGCACCGTAGATATAGCGGCCCATGTTGGTGTGACTGGCCGATACCGGCTCCGTCACCATGAAGACCAGACCAAAGGCGTAGCCGCCGATGACCAGATGCCAGTACCACGGCATCGCGAACATCGGGTTGCTGTCCGAACCGATGACGTTCAGCAGATAGGAGAAGCCGATCATCCCTGCCAGACAGCCCAGCACCAGACGGTAGTTGGCGATCTTGGTGATCAGCAGGAAGGCCAGACCGATCAGACAGGCCAGCGTTGAGGTTTCCCCGATCGAGCCCGGAATGGTGCCGATGAAGGACGACGACCAGCTCATGCCCTGTGCGGCCAGTGCCTGAACACCGTCCGAGGCGGTCACGGCCAGCGCGGTTGCACCGGTGAAGCCATCCACAGGCACCCAGATCGCATCACCCGACATCTGCGCCGGATAGGCAAAGTACAGGAATGCACGACCGGTCAGCGCCGGGTTCAAGAAGTTTTTGCCAGTACCGCCAAAGACTTCTTTGCCGATGACAACACCGAAGGAAATGCCCAGAGCCACCTGCCACAACGGGGTCGAGGCCGGCAAGATCAATGCATAAAGCATCGAAGAAACCAGGAAACCTTCGTTCACTTCGTGACGACGCACGGTGGCGAACAGCACTTCCCAGATACCGCCCACAACCAGCGTGGTGATGTAGATCGGCAGGAAGTACAGCAACCCGTGCATGAAGTTTGCCAGCGGGTTCTGCGGGTTAAAGCCGATGCCGAAAAACTCGATGATGGCTGCACGCCAGCCGGTGGCCGGGAAATCAGCCAGCGCCGTGTTGGCCTGCAGACCCACATTGTAAAGGCCCATCAGGATACAAGGGATCGTCGCGATGACCACATAGGTCATGATCCGCTTCATATCGACGTAGGAGCGCGCATGCGGGGCAGCGGTGGTGACAGTTTTCGGGGTGAAAAGAAAGCTCTCGACCATCTCGTACATGGGGAAGTACCGCTCATAGCGGCCACCCTTTACGAAATGGGGCTCGATGCGATCAAAGAAACTACGGACGCCCAAGCGTTAGCCCTCCTTCTCGATCTTGGTGAGGCAATCGCGGAGCGCATCGCCGTATTCATATTTCGCGGGACAGGCAAACCCAATGAGACCCAGATCCTCTTCGTCGAGTTCCAGGGCCCCGAGGGCCTGTGCCTGGTCGGTGTCCATGATCAGCATGGAGCGCACCAGCTGCGTTGGCAGGAAGTCCTGCGGCATCAGCTCTTCGAAGGTGCCCAGCGGCACCATGGCGCGGCGGCCACCGTTCAGGTTAGAGGTCAAAGCGTAAAGCTTCTTCGAGAAGGCAGAGCCCAGAACCGGCTGCACCGCGTATTTCGACGCCATCGGGCGGATCCAACCCATCGGGATCTGTTTCTGGTCTTCTTCGATCAGGGTGATCTGGCGCGCATAGCGGCCCAGATAGGCGCTGGGGCCTTCGCCGGCGCGGCCTGACAGGATCGACCCCGAAATCATGCGCACGGGCACGTCGGTTTCCAGATCCTCGGCCAGCAGCTCAACCATGGATGCACCGGCAACGGTCTGCACCAGACGGGGCTGTTTCATCAGCGGGCCGGTCAGCGCCACAACGCGGGTCGCGTCATAGGTGCCGGTTTCCAGCAGGCGGCCGATGGCAATCACATCCTGATAGCCAATGGTCCAAACGGTTTTTGCAGCAGTCGGCGGCTCAAGGAAGTGCATGTGTGTACCTGCAAGTCCCGCCGGGTGCGGCCCAGAAAAGCCAACGGCCTCAACCCCGTTCAGATCACCACCGGGCACATCGGCCCCGATTTCCTGACAGAGGTAGGTTTTGCCTTCGCTCAGACCCGCGATCGCCTCCAGACCTTTGCGGAACGCATCCGGTGCCAGCGCGATGATCTTGGCAGCATCCCCCGCCAGCGGTTCCGAATCCATTGCCGTCACATAAAGGGCAGCCGGACGCGACGCCGGATCAGGCACCTTGGAATAGGGCCGGGTGCGGAAGGACGTCCACAGACCCGCAGCACAGAGCCGTTCAGCCAGCCCCTCTGCGGTTGCGATGTCACCAACGGCGGAGAAGTCCACCGGCGCGGCCGCATCGGCGTCCACTTCGATCTCAACGCTGATCAGGGCGCGGCGGGCGCCACGGTTGACCGCCTTCACCCGACCAGACACCGGTGCCACGACTTTGACGTCAGGCGTGTCCTTATGGGCAAAGATTGGCGCGCCAGTGGCAACAACGTCGCCTTCCTGCACTGCCAAACGAGGTTTGAGACCGATGTAGTCGGCGCCAAGCACGGCGACGTTCTTCACATCGATTGGGGTAACATCCCCCTGATCCGGTGCTCCGGTCACAGGGAGGGCGAGGCCTTTTTTCAGTATAAACTGCTGCACGTCCACTACGCTTTCGCTGACACGGGCGCGCGAGGGGGTTCGCCGCCCATTTCGGGGCACCGGATAGTCGATGTCAAAGGGGTAAACACGGGCCAAACACAGATTGCGTCAATATGTCGCAAGTCACTGCCCGCGCGGGTGCGTATACGTCTGCCCAGCAAACAAGAGAGTCTCCTCGTGACCCAAAGCATCAAATTCTCCCGCCGTACCGTTCTGTGGCTCCCCCTGGCGCTGGCCGCCTGCCAATCGCGCTCGCGCGTGATTGAGCTGTCGGGTGTAACCATGGGCACGACGTATAAGATTACCGCAGTTGACCACAAAAACGCCGTAACCGAAGCTCAGGCTCAGGATGCCGTCAACATGGCCTTCGCCCGTGTTAACACCCTGATGTCCAACTGGGATTCCGGCTCGGAAGTGTCGCGCCTGAACGCTTCGAACAGCACCGCGCCGATGACCGTTTCGGCTGAGCTGGCCGAGGTTTTGAACGCCGCCCAGGACATCAACGCGCTGAGCGACGGCCAATTTGACGTCACTCTCGGTCCGCTGATCGATCTGTGGGGCTTTGGGGCCAATGGCGCAACCAACGCAGCCCCTGCTGAGGCGGAAATCACCCGCATCGCAGCCGCGACCGGTCAGAAAAACGTGCTGGAGATTCGCGGAAATCAAGTCGCAAAACGCAACGCGGATGCGACTGTGTATCTCTCTGCGATCGGCAAAGGCTTCGGTGTAGACGCCGCAGGCAAAGCGCTGGCGGCACTAGGTCTGCAAGACTACATGGTCGAAGTCGGCGGCGACATCGTCACCGCTGGCAAAAACCCAGATGGCATGGACTGGCGCATCGGTGTTGAGACCCCGCTGGCCGCATCGCCCGCGCTGCAGCAGGTTGTAGGTCTGTCGAACATGGGTCTGGCCACCTCGGGTGACTACCGCAACTACTTTGAGCAGGACGGTAAGCGCTTCTCGCATATTCTGGACGCCAAAACCGGCCGTCCCGTGACCCACCGCACCACCTCGGCTACCGTGCTGGCAGAAAACGCCATGCTGGCAGACGCTTGGGCCACTGCGATGCTGGTTCTGGGCAAGGACCGCGGCATGGAAATCGCCAAAGAACAGAACCTTGCCGTTCTCTTCATTGAACGCGGCACCAACGACTTCGTCACCACTGCGAGCCCGCGTTTCGACGCGTTGCAAGCCTAATCAGGACCGAACACCGTGGAAACATTCCTGTTCACCTTTGGTTTTTTCTGCGTGGTTATGCTCGGCATGTCGCTGGGCGTCATGCTGATGGGCAAGCGGATCAAGGGCAGCTGCGGTGGGTTGAATGCAATCTCGGATGCGGATCAATGTCTGGTCTGCAAGAAAGAGATCGATCCTGACAGCCCGCTGCGCGAACGCCTGGCCTGCCCACGCGCCCGCAAGATGCTGGAGCAGATGGATGCCGAAGACGGCCAGTAAGCGAAAGCTTCCTACAGTTCATGCGAAAAACGCGGCCCCTCAGGTGCCGCGTTTTTTCATGTCTGGCGTTCCGCCCTTCGATCAGTTGGCCATCGGCGTGAACCCCAGGATCAACAGGCACACAGCGGCAATCACCCCAAACAGCCACAGCTGCCAGCGCGGCCCCTCAGCCTTCCATGTACGCCGATAGCGATAGCCAGCCACCACCGCGACAAAGAACAAAACGGTCGCAATCGCCGGTGTCAAAGACAGGTCATTCAGGGGCAACAATTTGATTTTCCTTGCACGATGGGTCTCAGCTGGGCTTCACTGACATAACACAACGGGTGCAATCAAGCCTGGAGGAGAGGAAAGATGCCAACATCATACCAGCCACCAACCCGCGGCGACAGCAGTGACAGTCAACGCACGGCAAGCCAGACCCTAACGAGCAACACCTCTGAAGATATTGCAACTGTAGGTCAGCTGCTGGCCGATAAGAACACCGATGTGATTTCAGTGCGCCCCGAAGACACGCTGCGTCAGGCGGTGGAGATCCTGAGCGAGAAGCGGATCGGTGCTTTGGTTGTCACGGATGATGCCGGTGACCTGCGCGGCATCCTGTCCGAACGCGACATCGTGCGTAAACTGGCCGAAACGCCGGGCCAGACCCTGCCCCAGCAAGTGGCCGAAAACATGACCCGTGAGGTGCAGACCTGCGCGCCGGAGGATGCGCTGATCTCGGTGCTGCGCCGCATGACAGACGGGCGGTTCCGCCACATGCCGGTGATCGATCATGGCAAGCTTTGCGGGATGATCACCATCGGTGACGTGATCCAATATCGCCTGCGATCTCTGGAACATGAGGCGCTGCAGCTGAAACAGCTGATCGTCGGATAAGATCGATGCAAGGCCCGCCATCCCAGCGGGCCTTTTCCTTGCCGTGATTACAGCTGAACCAAAGCGCCCGGCGCCTGGATCACCCGGGCCGACAGGGCACAGCCTGCCGAAACCGATGCCGCCAGATCCGCCCCCCCGATCCACGCCGCCAGCATCCCCGCGTTGAAGGCATCACCTGCTGCTGTTGTGTCGACCAAATGCGTCACCTTCTGCGGGCTCACCTCTTCCACCCCTTCCGGCGTCAGGATCCGTACCGCGCCGGGCCCGTCCTTGACGATCACCACCGCGCAGCCCTGGGCCTGATAACGTGCCCCTGTGGCAGCCGGGTCCGCGTCACCAAAGTGCTCGGCCTCATCTTCGTGGGAGGGCAGCACCACATCGCTGACCCGCGCCGCTTCGGTGATCCATTGGCGCATGTCATCGCCGCTCTGCCACAGGCGCGGCCGCAGGTTCGGGTCAAACACCACAATCGCACCCCGATCACGGGCTGCACTCAGATACTCCAGCAGGTTCTGCCGCCCCTGCCCCAACAGGATCGCCATTGTGATGCCGCTGAAAAACAACAGATCGCCCTGCCCTGCCACCGGCAGGCGATCAGGATCCGCTGCCAGCTGCCGCGCCGCCGAGGCGCTGCGCCAATAGGAAAACGAACGTTCGCCGTCCTTGGTTTCGATCAGGTAAAGGCCAACACTAGTTTCAGCCACCTCTTGCAGGGCGGGCGTGATGCCGCTGTCCGCCACAAAACTGCGCAATTTGGCTGAGGCCGCATCACTTCCGATGGCGGAGGCATAACACACCTCGCCCGCAGCCAAAGACGCCTGCAGATACCACGCCGTGTTGAACGTATCGCCAGCATAGCCCAACCGGTAGAGGCCATCCTGCGCCGGGGCCAGCTCAACCATGCATTCGCCAATCGCAATGCAGCGACGCACAGCCGTCATCCGTTCTGTCATGGTCATGCGCCGGCATCCTCGAACAGCTCAGGATGGCGGCCGCGAATGATGCCTACCATTTCAAACACATGGCTCAGATGGCGGGTCAGATGTTCCTCAGCGCTGACCACATCCCCTTTGCGAAAGGCGGCCATAATGTCCAAATGTTCGCCATAGGCGCGTGGACCATTGGCCGGCAACGACAGACGGCGAACCCGGTCCATATGGGCCTTTTGCTCGCGGATCAGCGACCAGGCAAAGCCCTGGCCCGAAATTTCGCAAATCTTGCGGTGAAACGCGTCGTCCAGATCGTGGAACTCAGCCGAGGCATCGCGCTCAATCGCACCTTTCTGCCGGTCCAGCAGATCATCCAACGCAGCCAGATCGCTGTCTGTTGCCCGTTTAATCGCTTCCCGCAGGCAGGCCAGTTCCAGCGCGGTCCGAACAAAGGCTGCCTGGTGCACTGCAACCTCTGAGATTTTGGAAACCAAGGTGGCACGCTGCGGCCGGATCAGCAGGAAGCCCCGCTCGCTGAGCCGAAAGAAAGCATCGCGCACCGGCTGGCGTGACACATCCAGCTGCCGGGCAACATCCGCCTCAGACATTTTGGTGCCCGGTGGCAGCTCCAGCGCAACAATCGCGTCATGCAGCTTGCGATACACCAGATCCGTGGTGGTGGTAGCGGGCCGCGATTGCAGCGCCGCGAAAGGCAATTCGGTCATTCTAAACGTCCGTCACTTTGGCCATGCGGGTGTCATCCATGCCCCTTTTGTAAGGCCAGTAAATTCTCCCGAGTCACTATGGCGCAATCTGGATTTTGACTCAACTACTAATCTAGCATATTAGTTTACCAGAACAGCAACGAATCACCACAAGGATTCCTATGGGCCTGCTTGATCCCAACCGCCTTTTCCCTGCTGAACCGGGCCTTCGCGCCATCGCGCAACACCTTTATGACGGGGTGCGCGACCTGCCGATTGTCAGCCCGCACGGGCATTGTGATCCCCGCTGGTTTGCCGAAAACACGCGGTTCCCCAACCCGGCGGAGCTGTTTGTGGTGCCCGACCACTATGTGTTCCGCATGTTAGTGTCCCAAGGGGTAGATCTGGCGGATCTGGGTGTGCCGCGCAGTGATGGTGGCGCAGTCGAAACCGATCCACGTGCCATCTGGCGCCGGTTTGCCGCGCATATGCATCTGTTCCGCGGCACGCCTTCTGCGATCTGGCTGAACCACGCTTTTGAAACCGTCTTTGGCCTGACAGAGCCGCTGAACGCGGACACAGCGGATGCCTATTACGATCATATTGACGCCAAGCTGGCGGAACCGGCCTTCCGTCCCCGCGCGCTGTTTGACCAGTTCAACATCGAAGCGCTGGCCACCACCGAAGGCGCCTTGGATGATCTGCAATGGCACCGCGCCATTCGGGACAGTGACTGGCAGGGACGCGTCATCACCACTTACCGCCCTGATGCCGTGGTGGACCCCGATTTTGAAGGTTTCCTTGAAAACCTTGAGGCGTTCGGCGCATTGACCGGCGAGGATATCACCACCTGGGAGGGCTATCTGAACGCCCACCGCAAGCGCCGTGCCTATTTCAAAGACTTCGGCGCCACCGCCAGCGATCACGGCCACCCCACCGCCCGCACCGAAAACCTGCCCCAGCTGGAAGCGGCCGCCCTTTTTCAGATGGTGCGCACCGGTCAGGCCACCGCTGAGGAGGCTGAGGCGTTTCGTGGCCAGATGCTGACCGAAATGGCCCGGATGAGCCTTGAGGACGGGCTGGTTCTGCAAATCCACCCCGGTTCCCGCCGCAACCATTCGGCGCAAGTCTTTGCCGGTTATGGCCGTGACAAAGGCTTCGATATCCCCGGCCGCACCGATTACGTCGCAGCGCTGAAACCGATGCTGGATGCCGTCGGGATGGAGAAAGACCTGACAATCATCCTGTTTACATTGGATGAAACCACATACGGACGCGAACTGGCACCATTGGCGGGCGCCTACCCCGCCCTGCGCCTCGGCCCGCCTTGGTGGTTCTTTGATAGCGCCGAAGGCATTCGCCGCTTCCGCGAAACAACAACCGAAACATGCGGGTTCTACAACACCGTCGGCTTCAACGACGACACCCGCGCCTTTTGCTCGATCCCTGCCCGGCACGATGTGTCGCGGCGGTCCGATTGTGCATTTCTTGCCCAACTGGTCGGCACAGGCCGCCTGAGTGAAGGTGAGGCAACCGAGGTCGCTTACGACCTTACATATCGTCTGGTGAAAGAGGGCTATCGCCTCTGATCCGGTCAACAAACTGGGAGGAAGACATGAAACTGGGAACTATGTCCTTTGCCGCAGCCGCCTGCACGGTGGCCATGGCCGGCAGTGCTTTGGCAGAATGTGAAATCACGCTGCGCTCGTCGGACACACATGCCGACGGCTATCCAACCGTCGCCGCTGTGAACCACATGGGCGATCTGGTCAAAGAACGCTCGGGCGGGCGCATCTGTATTGAGGTGTTCCACTCGGCGCAGCTGGGCGAAGAGAAAGACACCATCGAACAGACACAATTCGGGGTGATCGACCTCAACCGCGTCTCGATGGGCCCGTTCAACAACATCATTCCGGAAACTCAGGTGCCCTCGCTGCCCTATATTTTCCGCTCAACCGACCATATGCACAAGGTGCTGGACGGTGATGTTGGCGCCGACATTCTGGCCGCATTCAGCAACCATGATCTGGTTGGCCTGACCTATTATGATGCGGGCTCGCGCAGCTTCTACAACAGCCAGAAGCCGATCACTTCGATGGACGATCTGGCCGGCATGAAGTTCCGCGTAATGCAGTCGGATCTGTTTGTGGACATGGTCGCCGCACTGGGCGCCAACGCAACCCCGATGCCCTATGGTGAGGTCTACAGCTCCATCCAAACCGGCGTGATCGACGGTGCGGAAAACAACTGGCCGTCCTACGAAAGCTCGGGCCATTTTGAGGTTGCCGGCTACTACACCCTGGACCAGCACCTGATGGTGCCAGAGGTTCTGGTGATGTCGAAAATGTCCTTCGACAAACTGTCGGCGGAGGATCAGGCGATCATCCTGCAGGCCGCCAAGGATTCGACCCCGGTCAACCGTGAACTTTGGGCCGCCCGCGAAGCCGCCTCTGAGGAGAAGGTGCGCGCTGCCGGCAATGAGATCATCACCGACATCGACAAAGCCCCCTTCGTGGCCGCGATGCAGCCGGTTTATGACAAATACGTCACCGACCCGGCCCTGCAGTCACTGGTCGCCCGCATTCAAGCGGTAGAATAAGCAGATCGGGTCGTGCGGGCCATCCCGCGCGACCCACCATCAAGGCGGAGGGGCAGGATGCAACGCTTCCTGATGCGCGCGGCGCATTTCACCAACCTGATCGGCCAGACAGCACTGTGGCTGGCGGGGTTGGGTGTGGTCTTTATGACTATCATCATCTTTTTGCAGGTTTTTGTACGCTACGTGCTGAACTCATCCCTGCCCTGGACAGAACCGGGGGCCGTCATGGTCATGGGCTGGTTCATCTTCCTTGGCGCGGCCGTGGGCGTGCGCGAAGGCTACCATCTGGCCTTTGACGTGGTGCTCTACTTCATCCCGGAGCGGCTGAAGCTGGTGTTCTTCTCAATCTCGGACCTTGTGGTCATGGCCTTTGCCGGGGGCATGGTCTGGTACGGCATCCAACTGGCGGTCAAAACTGCGGGCAACAAACTGCCCTCCCTTGGTGTTTCAGGCGCCTTTGACTTTGCCCCGCTGGTCGTGGGTGGCGCGCTGATCATTCTCTTCTCACTTGAACGGCTGCTGCGCCGTGCCGCGGGCCTGCCCACAGCGCGTTTCGGCACCGACGACGACCCGAACGGAGGCCCCGGCGCGATGCGCCCGGTGGAGGCACAATAATGGAACTCTGGATTCTCTTTGGCACCTTCAGCTTCTTGCTGCTGATCGGCACACCCGTCGCCTTCTGCCTTGGCGCCTCGTCCTTTGCGACGGTTGCCTATCTGGGCCTGCCGCCCGTGGTGGTGTTCCAGCGCCTGAACTCGGGCGTGTCGGTCTATGCGCTGATGGCGATCCCCTTCTTCATCTACGCCGGTGACCTGATGGTACGGGGTGACATTGCCCGTCGCCTTGTCGCCCTGGCAGGCGCCATGGTGGGCCATTTCAAAGGTGGGCTGGGGCAGGTCAACATTCTGGCCTCCGTCATGTTTGGCGGCGTCTCAGGCTCCGCTGCGGCAGATGCCTCGGCCGTGGGTGGTCTGATGGTGCCGCAGATGAAGGAACGCGGCTATGGCACCGACTATGCGGTCAATATCACCGTCGTCTCCTCCATCATCGCGCTGATGCTGCCGCCCAGCCACAACATGATCATCTATTCGATCTCAGCAGGCGGCAAAATCTCCATCGCGGATCTGTTCACTGCGGGCATCATCCCCGGCTTCATGCTGGCGCTTGCGCTGATGATCACCGCCTATATCGTCGCCAGCCGCCGCGGCTACCCGGTGGAGGCTTTCCCGGGTCGCAAAATGCTGGGGGTGCTCTTTGCTTCAGCCGTGCCTGGCCTCATTCTGGTTGCGATCATTTTCGGCGGCGTGCGTTCCGGCATTTTCACCGCCTCGGAAAGCTCCAACATCGCGGTGGTCTATGCGCTGTTTGTGACCCTGCTGGTCTATCGCACCCTCAGCTTCAGCGAATTTGTTGCCGCCACCAAAGGCGCCGTGCGCACCACGGCCATGGTTCTGATGGTGATCGGCTCCGCCGCTGCATTTGGCTGGCTGCTGGCCTTCCTCAAGGTGCCCGCCAATGTGGTGGATTTTCTGAAGTCGCTCTCGGACAACCCCTTTGTGATCATCCTGTTGATCAACGTGGCGCTGCTTCTCTTGGGCACCTTCATGGACATGTCGCCGCTGATCGTGATCACCACGCCGATCTTCCTGCCGGTGGCCACGGCCTATGGCATCGATCCGGTGCAGTTCGGGGTCATCCTGGTGCTGAACCTTGGAATTGGCCTGTGCACACCGCCCGTTGGGGCCGTGCTGTTTGTCGGCTGCGCCGTGGGCCGCGTGCCGATTTGGGATGTTGTGCGCTCGATCTGGCCATTTTACTTCGCCGCTGTCGCGACGCTGATGCTGGTCACCTATGTGCCTGCGCTGTCGCTCTGGCTGCCATCCCTGTTCCACTGAGGTCGCGACCATGCCAGCAAACAACCCAATCAACAGCCCCGGCCTGCCGCTTGCACAGCCTGACCAAGGTGTCACCCGCCAGGTGCTGGCCGAGCTCCCTGAGATGATGATGGTCTCCTTCCGCTTCGATACCGGGGCGGAGGGGGCCCTGCACAGCCACCCCCATGTGCAATCCACCCACTGCCGCAGCGGCCGCTTTCGTTTCACGTTGGGCAGTGACACTTTCGACATCAAAGCGGGTGACAGCTTCCTGATCCCATCGGGCATCGAACACGGCTGTGTCTGCCTTGAGGCGGGTGAGCTGATCGACTGTTTCACCCCCCGCCGCGACGATTTCCTGTAATCCCAATTTTGTAACCCCAATGAGGTTCCGATGCTGACCGTAGAAACCCGCCACGCCATTCACCCCGAACATGCCAAAGGCATGGACACGGACACCCTGCGCCAGCACTTCCTAGGGGAAGGCCTGTTTGCTGCAGGGGAAATCCGGCTTATTTATACGCACTACGACCGGTTCGTGCTGGGCGCTGCCGTACCAAACGGCAATCCCCTGACGCTGGATCACGTGAAAGAGACCCGCACCGAAACCTTTTTGGAACGGCGCGAAATGGGCATCGTCAACATCGGCGACGCAGGCACGGTCAGCACTGGCGATACGACCTATGAGCTGGCCCGCGGCGATGTGCTCTATCTTGGGAAAGGAACCGGCGCTGTGACCTTCGGCGGTCAAGGGCGGTTTTATATCACCTCTGCCCCCGCGCATCAGACCTTCCCGAACAAGCTGGTCAAAATTGAAAATGCAAAGAAAGTTGAAATGGGGGAAGCTGCGACCTCAAACAAACGGGCGATCTATCAGTTTATCCACCCTCTGGTAATGGAAAGCTGCCAGTTGGTGCTGGGCTATACGCAACTGTTGGAAGGATCGGTCTGGAACACCATGCCCAGCCACATCCATGACCGCCGGATGGAGGCTTACCTCTACTGGGGCATGGATGAGGCATCGCGCGTGTTGCACCTGATGGGGGAGCCGCAGGAAACCCGCCATATGGTCATCGCCAATGAAGAGGCGGCGATCAGCCCGCCGTGGTCGATCCATTCCGGTGCCGGCATCGGGTCTTACACGTTCATCTGGGCGATGGCCGGAGACAACGTCGATTACACCGACATGGACTTCATCCAACCCGGAGAGATGAAATGACCACCTTTTCCCTCAACGGGCGGCGCGCGCTGGTCACTGGCGCGAACACCGGCATTGGCCGTGCCATTGCGGTAGCGCTGGCCGCGCAGGGGGCACAGGTCACCTGCGCAGGCCGGCGCGCCTGTGACGATACCGTTGCCGAGATTGAAGCCGCAGGTGGTCAGGCCGAGACACTGCTGTTGGATTTTGCCGATCCGATGGCCGCGCAGGATAGCTTTGCCGGTGCGGGCTATTCGATCCTGATCAACAACGCCGGCATCATCCGCCGCGAAGACTCCGCCTCCTTCTCCGAGGCGGATTGGGACGCAGTGATGGATGTGAACCTGAAGGCGCTGTTTTTCACCACGCAGGCCTTTGCCAAAGAAGCACTGGCGACCGGCACAGAGGCCAATGTTGTCAACATCGCCTCACTGCTGTCGTTTCAGGGCGGCATCCGGGTGCCATCCTACACCGCGTCAAAACACGGCGTGGCGGGTCTGACCAAGATCCTGGCCAATGAATGGGCCGCCCGTGGCATCAATGTGAATGCCATCGCACCGGGTTATATCGCCACCAACAACACCGACGCCCTGCGCGCTGACCCGGACCGGAACCAAGCGATTTTGGACCGCATCCCAGCCGGCCGCTGGGGCGATCCCCAAGACATCGGCGGCACCGCCGCTTTCCTATGCTCCCCCGCCGCGCGCTACATTCATGGTGCGGTGATCAACGTTGATGGAGGTTGGCTTGCCCGATAAAGCCCCCCGCTTAACCCGCCCAGACGGCCCCGCCCCCAAGGTTGGCATCGTCCATCTTGGCCCCGGCGCGTTTTTCCGTGCGTTCAATGCCGTTTACACGCATGAGGCCCTTGCCGCCCAAGGCGGTGATTGGGGCATTCTGGCGGTCAGCCTGCGCAGCACGGCGGCGCGGGATCAGCTGCAACCGCAGGGCGGCGCTTACACCTCCGTCACCCTGTCCCCAGAGGGGCCAGAGACCCAGGTCATCACGGCAATCCGCGACGTTCTTGTCGCCCCCGAAGACCCCGAAGCGGTGCTCACCGCAATGGCTGACCCCGCGGTCAAGATCGTGTCACTGACGATCACCGAAAAGGGATACTGCCATGAACCCGCGACAGGGCAGTTGCGGCTGGATGATCCGGGCATCAAGGCCGATCTTGCCAACCCGGCCGCGCCGCAAACTGCCCCTGGCTTCATCGTTGAAGCGCTGGCACGCCGTCGCGCCGCTGGGCTGCCGCCCTTTACCGTTCTGTCCTGTGACAACCTGCCGTCCAACGGCGTTCTGGCGCGGGGCTTTGTGCTGGAGTTTGCCTGCGCCCGCGATGCGGATCTGGCCGATTGGATCGCGGCCAAGGGACGTTTCCCCTCGACCATGGTCGACCGGATCACCCCCGCAACGACTGAAGCCGATGTGGCACAGCTGCAAGCCACCACGGGCTACTATGATCCCGGTGCGGTGATGCATGAGCCCTTCCGCCAGTGGGTCATCGAAGATGACTTCGTCAACGGCGACCGCCCGGCTTGGGAAACGGCAGGGGCGCAGCTGGTCAAATCTGTCGAAGCGCATGAGTTGATGAAGCTGCGCTGCCTCAATGGCACCCATTCAACGCTGGCCTATCTGGGCTATCTGGCCGGACACGAAACAATTGCCGAGACCATAGCGGATGCCCCCTTTGCTGCGCTGTGCCAGCATCTGTGGCGTGATGAGATCCAGCCGACCCTGATCCGCCCCGAAGGTGAAGACCTGCCAGCCTATGCCGATGCCTTGCTGGCGCGCTATCGCAACCCGGCGATCCGCCACCGCACCTGGCAAATCGCGATGGATGGCAGTCAGAAACTACCGCAGCGCCTGCTGGGCACGATCGCCGATCAACTGGCGCGGGGTGGCCGCATCGATGGCCTTGCCCTCGCGGTTGCGGGGTGGATGCGCTACGTCGGTGGCGTGGATGAGGCAGGCAACGCGATCGATGTGCGCGATCCACTGGCTGAGCGCCTGCGCGCAGCCTCTGACAGTGCCAAGGCCCCTGCTGTCAAGGTGGCCGACCTCCTCAGCATAGAGGAGGTCTTTCCAAGCGCGCTGGCCTGCAATCCGAGGGTTTCACAGGCCGTGACCGAGGCCTACCAAGGCCTTTGCCAATATGGCGCCCGCGCCATGGTCGCCAGATTGACCACGGCAGAAAGGACCGACGCATGATCGAAAGTTGGAGATGGTTCGGCCCACTTGACCACATCACCCTGCCCGAGGTTGCCCAGACCGGGGCCACGGGTGTGGTGACGGCCCTGCACGAACTCCCCTACGGTGAGGTCTGGCCGCGCGAGGTTATCGCCGAACGCAAAGCCATGATCGAGGCCGCGCCCGGCAACATGCACTGGGCCGTGGTCGAAAGCCTGCCGGTACACGAAGACATCAAACGCGGCGCTGGCGATCTGACACAGCTCTTTGCCAACTACCGTCAATCGATGGCCAATCTGGCAGCCGAGGGTGTGCAGACGATCTGTTACAACTTCATGCCGCTGCTGGACTGGACCCGCACCAGCCTGCACGCGCCGCTGCCCGAAGGGGGCAATGCACTGCGCTATGACGCTGTTGAAATGGCGGCTTTTGACGTCTTCATGCTGGGCCGGGATGGCGCTGCAGATGACTTCCCGGCGGATGTCGTCGCCCAAGCCAAAGACTGGTATGCAAGTTCCAGCGAGGCGCAGCAGGTGGAGCTGGTGAAATCCATCATGTCCGGCCTGCCCGGGGCCTATGCTCGCTATGACGTGAACAGCCTGCGCGCTGCCCTTGCCCCCTGGCAGGGCTTCACTGCGGAGGATCTGCGGGCCAATTTCAAACGTTTCTTGGAAGAGGTTGTGCCTGCCGCCGAAGATCTGGGCATGCGCCTTTGTGTGCATCCCGACGATCCGCCGCGCCCCTTGCTGGGCCTGCCGCGCATCGTGTCAAATGAGGCGGACATCGCCTTCATCCTGGGGGCTGTGGACAGCCCGGCCAATGGTCTGACGCTCTGCTCAGGGTCTCTGGGAGCGAACCCGATCAATGACGTTCCGGCCATCGCCAAACGCTTTGCCGACCGGATCCACTTTGCCCATCTGCGCAATGTGCGCAAAGAGGCGGATGGTTCGTTTCAGGAAGATGCCCATCTGGCGGGTGACACCGATATGGCGGCACTGATGGCGGTGATCCTGCGCGAAGAGGCCCGTCGCCGCGCCGAAGGGCGCAGCGATGCCGCGATCCCGGTGCGCCCGGATCATGGCCATGAATTGGTCAGCGACATCGGCGGCGATGCCCACCCCGGTTATCCGCTGGTGGGGCGCCTGCGGGGCCTGGCAGAACTGCGCGGACTGGCCGCCGGCATCGCCTATGGTCTGGCTGAGGGGTAATCCGCCCCGCCCGAACACGGCTGCCAGCCCTTAACGGGCGGTGAACGGCAGCCGATTCAGGGTGTGGACCATGGTGGCGCCAAATTCAAAAAACGCGCCTTTGGCGGCGGTGAACCGTTCGGCATAGGCTTCAACCACTGGCAGCGGCAGATAGCTGTCGTCGCCACTCAACAGGGTCTTGGCCGCTGCGGTGCCAAAAACAGTGCCCGGCGCAATGCCACGCCCCGAATAGCCAAAAATCGCATAGGCGTTGGGTCCAAAGATCTGCACCTTGGGGATATGATCGCTGGTCATCGCAATGCGGCCCGACCAGTGATGTTCAAACGGCAGATCCCCCAGTTCCGGGTAGAGCGACCTCAGCTTGTGCCGGGCCCAGCCCGCGTGCAGCGCCGCGCCCAGACCACGGCTGTTGCCCATGCCACCCACAATCATCCGCCCCGCCGCATCCCGGCGGATCGAGGACATCACCTGCGCCGTATCCCAGCAGCCTTCCCCCGCGGGCAGGATCCGCGCCTGCTGCTCCGTCGACATGGGGATGGTGGCAAACTGGCAGTAGTTCACCGTCACATATTGCGGGCGGTCTGGCAGGGCCGCAGCCTCCGCATAGGCGTTTGTCGCCACCAGGAGCGCCCCGGCCCGCACGATGCCCTGCGGCGTCATCAACTGCCATTGCCCCGCCTCATGGCGCAGTGCCTCCACCGGTGAATTGGCAAACAGCTGCGCCCCGGCGCGTTGCGCCGCCTGCGCCAGCCCGTGACAATAAGCCAGCGGCTGCACCGTGCCTGCCGCGGGGTTAAGCAGCGCCCCGTGAAACGCATCACTGCCTGTGCGTCGTTGGGTTTCGGCAGCGTCCAGCAATTGCAGCGAGGCCCCAAACTGATTGCCCTGACGGTGCCGGTTTTGCAGATCTTTCAGACCGCTGGCCGCATGGGCCAGATGCAGCGTGCCGGCGCGGGTGGCTTCGCACTCAATGCCTTCGTGGTTGATGAGGTCAAAGACCAGATCGGGCGCGCGGCCCAGCACATCGATCAGATGACGCCCCGGTGCCTCACCCATTTGGGTCAGGATCACATCAGGGGGCAGCCATAGACCGGCATTGACCAGCCCGACGTTGCGGCCTGATCCGCCTTCGCCGATGTCATGGGCCTCCAGCAGGGCGACGGAGGCACCGCTGCGTGCCGCATCGTAAGCGGCTGAACAGCCGGTGAAGCCGCCGCCGATCACCGCCAGATCGACGCTGATTTCCTGGGTCAGCGGGCCACAGTCGGCCCGCTGTTTCAGACTGGCGGCCCAAAGGCCGCGCGACAGATCACTCTGTGCCTGTTTAGATGTCAAACTTGATCCCCTGCGCCAGAGGCAGCTCACGCGAGTAGTTCACGGTGTTGGTCTGGCGCCGCATGTAGCCTTTCCACGCATCCGATCCGCTTTCACGTCCGCCGCCGGTCTCTTTCTCACCGCCGAAGGCCCCGCCAATCTCAGCCCCCGAAGGGCCGATGTTGACATTGGCGATCCCGCAATCGGACCCCGCCGCCGACAAGAACAGCTCGGTTTCACGCACGTCTGTCGAGAAGATGCAAGAGGAGAGGCCCTGAGGCACTGCGTTTTGCATGTCGATCGCCTGTTCAAGCGATTGATATTTCACCACATAGAGGATCGGCGCGAAGGTTTCATGATGCATGATCGCGCTTTGACCGGGCATTTCCACAATCGCCGGGTTCACATAGGCCGCTGCGCCATGGCTTTCGGCCAAAGCCTGCCCGCCGCCATGGACGGTGCCCCCTTCGGCCTGCGCCTGAACCAGCGCCTTGTCCATTGCCGACAGGGCGTCCTGATCGATCAGCGGTCCAACCAGCGTGCCCTCGGCCAGGGGATCGCCAATCGGCAGGCCGGCGTAGGCCTTGACCAGACGCGGCACCAGCGCGTCATAGACATCTTCGTGCACAATCAGGCGGCGCAGGGTGGTGCAGCGCTGACCGGCGGTGCCAACAGCTGAGAAGACAATCGCCCGCAGCGCCATTTCTAGATCCGCCGAGGGCGCCACGATCATCGCGTTGTTGCCGCCCAGTTCCAGAATGGTGCGGCCCAGACGTTTCGACATATCCGCAGCAACAGCGCGGCCCATCGGGACCGATCCGGTGGCCGAGATCAGCGCCACCTTGGGGTTGGCGGTCAGCGCCTCACCCAGATCGCGTTCCCCGATCAGAACCTGTGTCAGCCCTTTCGGGGCATCGTCGCCAAACTGTTCGCACACCCGGTCACAGATTTTCTGCACGGCAAGGGCGGTTAGCGGGGTCTTTTCAGACGGTTTCCAGATAACCGGATCACCGCAAACCAGCGCCAGCGCCGCGTTCCAGCACCAGGGGGCGACCGGGAAGTTGAAGGCGGTGATGACGCCGCAGACGCCCATCGGGTGCCAAGTTTCCCGCATCGCATGACCGGGGCGTTCCGAGGCAATGGTCAGACCATAAAGCTGACGCGACAGACCCACAGCGAAATCGCAGATGTCGATCATCTCCTGCACTTCGCCCAGACCTTCCTGATAGATCTTGCCGCATTCCAGCGTCACCAGCGCGCCCAGCGCCTCTTTCTCGCGGCGCAGCTCTTCACCCAGCAGGCGCACAAATTCGCCCCGGCGCGGCGCGGGCACCGTCCGCCACTGCAAAAACGCCTCATGCGCGGTGGCAATCATCTCGTCCGCCTCTGCCACGCTGTGCATGGCAAGGCGCGCAATCTCGGAGCCATCAACGGGGGTGTGTACCGCCAGCGTTCCGCCGGTCAGCTCGGCCTCGGTCAGGCCCGAAGCGGCCAGGATTTCGGAATGAGACATCTTATCTTCCTACTGAGTGTTGGTGTGAGGTTACTTGGACACCACAGCGCGCTGGTCTTCTCTCCCCATGGAGATCAGGCGCGGATGCTGGTCCTGTTGTTGTTTGAAAGAGGACTTATCTTCGATGCCGCGCCACCCCGCGCGGATCAGCGATTGCGCCACCGCGCCGCCCAGCGTGGTGCCGGGGCCGGTGACGATGAACATATCCGGGGCAAACTCACGCGCCGCCACTGTGATGGCATGGGTGAAGTCATAGGTTTCCGTGACCTGATGGCCCAGCGTATAGGACCAGAGTGCCCCCAGATCGCAGGCGCCCGGCCACCAGATGGCGCCGCGCCCGTCGATCATTGGCAGATCCGGCTGCTGAAACAGGCTGGCGGGCAATTGATCGCGCCCCTGCTGGGCAACAGGCGCCTGCAGATGGCTGTGGAACGCCGCGTGATTGCCCAGCCGCATCGGGAAGCGTCCCTGTGTTGGTTCCACCGCAGCCTCAAAGGCGGCCAGACCGGGTTCATCCCCCGCCAAGACCAGCATGCCGCCCAGATCAATGGACAGGGTCAGCACATGACCGGCGCGCGCGTTGATCTCATCTACAACCGACAGCAGGGCGGCGCGGCGGGTGGGCTGCGGGCGCCAATCCTCATCGACCCAAGGGTAAATCACCTGCCCACCAATCAGCGCCGCCTGCATCAGGCTACCCATGGTGTTGGAAACCTTGAAGCCCTCCTCCGCACTGAGCGCACCGCCGCAGGCCAGCGCTGAATACCAACCCATCGAGTTGCCGGTGACCGCAACCACCTCAACCTCATCGCGGTTAATCGCCATGAAATCGCCCAGCGTGGCGGCATAGATCAGGGCCGAGGCATTATCGCCCCGGCTGTGACGGGCCAGCGAAAACCGTTCAGCGCCATCCAGCGCCGCCAGACTGTCCTGCCCCATACGGGTGCGTTCCGCGTCAAAGCGCGCCATCAGGTCTGCATCGCGGAAGTGGCGGCTGAGATAGCCCAGCTCCGCTGCATTGTAAGTGCCCCGACCGGGGCAGATGACTACGGCTGTTTTCTTGCTGCTCATGATGGTTTCCCCACAAGGTTCAGGGCCGCAGCAGTGATGCTGTCCTTGGACGGCATGGTGGCCGCATAGGCCGGGCCGGTGGCGATAAAACTGTCCTCGGCGGTCAGCCGGGTCAGCTTGGCCTCTGACACCTCATGGAAATGCGCCATCAAGGCTTCGGCCACACCGCCGGAATGGCGGGTTTCATCCACCACCAGAATGTTGTCACAGCCCGCGACCGCCTTGGTCAGCGCGTCTTTCGGCAGCGGCGACAGCCAGCGCATATCGATGATGCGCGTCTTGATCCCTGCGGCCTCAATCGCGGGCAGGGCCTGCTGACTAAGGTAGGTGCCATTGCCGAAGGTCACGATCGCCAGTTCCTTTCCTGCGCCATGCACGCCCACCTCGCCCAACGCGATGGTCTGAGACGGGTCCGGGTAGCGCTGCATCCAGCCGCCATCTTTGGACGCGTGCAGGTCCCGCATCGGGTAAAGCGCAATCGGCTCAAGGAAGGCGACAACGCGCTGTTCTTCCCGCGCAAGACGCACAGATTCCCGCAACATCATCGCGGCATCTGCACCGTTAGACGGACAGGCCAGGATGACACCGGGAATGTCGCGCAGAACGGCGACCGAGTTATCATTGTGGAAATGGCCACCGAACCCCTTCTGGTAACCAAGGCCAGCAATCCGCATCACCATCGGATTGGTGTATTGCCCTTCTGAGAAGAACGACAACGTCGCCGCCTCACCGCGGATCTGATCCTCAGCATTATGCAGATAGGCCAGGAACTGGATTTCCGGCATCGGAGTATAGCCGTTCTGCGCCATACCGATGGCAAGCCCCAGAATGGATTGTTCATCCAACAGCGTATCGATCATCCGATCCGGAACAAAGCGCTGGCGCAGTTTTTGCGTCACGCCGTAAACGCCGCCCTTCAGGCCAACGTCTTCGCCCATCATGACGATCTCACCATGCTCCAACATCAGATCTGTCAGCGCCCAGTTGATCAGACGTGACATGATCTGCGGTTCCTCCATCGCGCGCAGATCAGAGCCAAACGCCGCCTGCCGCGCGGTGGCCGAGGGGCCATTGCTGGGCGCGCAGGTCCGTTTCGGCGGGATCAGGGAGGCCATCACATCGCTGGCCGTTTCCAGATGTGGGCGCGTCGCGGCCTCATCCCCGATCCGTTCGACCCGGTCCATTGTATCCTGGTAGATCTTCAGCGCCTCAGCCGGTTGCAGCGCGCCCGCCTGTTGCATCAGACGGACCGAATGCAGCAGCGGATCATTGGCCTCATCCTGCTCAACCTCAGCCTTGGGCAGATAGCTGGTGGCCACATCCGCCCCTGCGTGACCGTAGAGCCGCACGGTGCGCACATGCAGGAAGGCCGGTTTCTTGCGTTCCCGCACATAGCGCGCGGCCTCTTGCGCGGTGGCATAGGTGTCATAGATGTCCAGACCATCGCAGGCGAAATACTTGATGCCGGGACGGTTCTGAAAATTGGCCGTGATCCAGCCTCTCGGGGTTTTGGTCGAAATGCCGATCCCGTTGTCCTCACAACAGAACAACAGCGGCATGGGCACCGACTGGAACGCAGTCCAACCGGCGGTATTGAACGCCCCCTGCGCGGTGGAGTGGTTGGCCGAGGCATCGCCAAAGCTGCAGTAGACAATGGCATCATCCGGCAACACCGCATGTTCCGGACGGTGCCGTTTGGCGGCACCAATGGAGTAGGCCGCGCCCACAGCTTTCGGCAGGTGACTGGCAATGGTTGAAGTCTGCGGCGGAATGTTCAGCGCTTTGGAGCCCAGCACCTTATGGCGACCGCCGGAAATGGGATCTTCGCTGGAGCAGGCAAAGCTCAGCATCATGTCGCGCGCAATGGTCTGGCCTGGCACCTGTTCACCGCGCTGGATCTGAAACGCCGCATCCCGGTAATGCAGAAATGCCATGTCAGTGGGCCGCAGCGCCGCCGCAACCGCCGCCAGACCTTCATGCCCGGAGGAGCCGATGGTGTAAAACCCTTGCCCCGCCTTCTGCATCGCGCGGCTTTTCAGATCCATCGCCCGCGACAGACAGCCCGAGCGGAAAATCGAAACCGCTTCCGGCGCCGCCAATGGCCCGCTGGGCGCATTGCCCTCAGGCAGATCCGCCGCGGCCACCCGGGTGATGAAGTTCTTATGCACAATCGCGGCGCGATCCATGGTCTTCTCCTAAATGTCTTGTCGCAGTGGGCTGGCTCAGAACGCCGCCACAAAGGCTGCGATACGGGCAAGGCCCGCTTCGATCTCTTCCTTGGCATAGGCGAAGGATAGCCGTGCATGCCCCGGCAGGCCAAAGGCACGCCCCGGCACAATCGCCAGCCCCTGCTGATCCAGCAAGGCGGCGCAGAAATCAGCATCCGTGTCAAAACCACCTTTGGCCATAGCCCCACGGATATCCGGGAAGACGTAGAACGCCCCATCCGGCGCCGGACAGCGGATACCCTCAATCGCATTGAGCGCTGCGACGACGCGGTCTCGCCTCTGGCGCATTTCCTCCAGCCGTGTGATCAACAGCGCCTGATCGCCAGTCAAAGCCGCCAATGCCGCCGCCTGCGAAACAGAACAGGCGCCAGAGGTCACCTGCCCCTGCACTGCCCCCATCGCACGGATCATATCGGCAGGGCCAATCCCCCACCCAATCCGCCAGCCCGTCATCGCATAGGCTTTGGACACGCCGTTTACGATCAGCATCCGATCCTTCAGATCCGGTGCCGCCTCCGCAAAAGAGGTGAAAGGCTGGTAGCTCAGATGGGCATAGATCTCATCAACCAGAACCATCACCTGCGGATGGGCGCGCAGCACCTCGGCCAGCGCTGCTTGCTCTGCCGGGGTGTAGATCGCGCCGCTGGGATTGGAGGGCGCGTTCAGCATCACCCAACGGCTGCGCGGGGTTATCGCCGCCTGAAGCTGGCCGGGCGTCAGTTTAAATCCCTGCGCCATGTCACAGGGCACCACCACCGGGCTGCCGCCGGCCATTGCAACAATATCGGAATAGCTAGTCCAGTACGGCGCGGGCATGATGACCTCATCCCCGGGATCAAGGCTGGCCAGCATCGCATTTGCCAGCACCTGCTTTGCACCGGTGGACACGATGACCTCAGCCGGGGACACGCCCGCCTCTGCCGCGATGGCCGCGCGCAGGGCCGGGGTGCCCAGGGTGGCGGTGTAGCCCGTCTGCCCCGCCAGCGCCGCCTGATGCGCGGCCTCAACTACATGGGGTGGGGTTGGAAAATCAGGCTCCCCGGTGGACAGGGCCACCACATCTTTGCCGGCGGCGCGCAGGGCTGCGGCGCGCTCACTCAACTGCGCAATTTCTGACAGCTGAATGGCTGAAATCCGGCTGGCGCGGCGAAAACCTTGGGCAGATGCGGACATCGGCACGTCCCTTGCTGTTTGTCGTTTTTGTGCAATTAACACTTCGTATCCAGAATGAATAACGGTAAGAAATCGCACACCTTGGAGAAAAACTCACATGATCGCCTCGCGCCGCTTTCTTCCTTCGATCAATTCCCTGACCGCGCTGGAGGCCGTGGACCGCCTTGGCAGCGCCACTGCAGCGGCGCAGGATCTGTCGCTTACGCATTCGGCCGTCAGCCGCCAGTTGAAGGTTCTGGAGGAACAGATCGGCGTCTCACTGTTTGTACGCGACGGCAAAGGGCTGAAGCTGACATTGGCCGGGGAAACCTATGCAAAGTCAGTCCGTGAGGTGCTGAAAAACCTCGCCCAGGCCAGCCTCAAGGTAAAGGCTACCGGATCGCGCAGCAGCCTCAACCTGGCGGTTTTGCCGTCTTTTGGGATGTATTGGCTGACACCCCGATTGCGCGGGTTTTATGAGGCACACCCGGGCATTCTGATCAACCAATCGACCCGCGTTTTGCCGTTTGATTTTCAGCAGGATCCCTTTGACGCGGCGCTGCATTTTGGCAGTCAGAACTGGCCGGGCGTAAACTATCTGCCGCTGGCCACGGAACGGGTGATGGCCGTTTGTGCCCCGGGTTTTGCACCCAAACTGCCGCTGACACCAGAGGCGCTGCTGGAAATGCCATTGCTGCATCTCGAAAGTCGCCCCGGCGCCTGGGAAGGTTGGTTTGCACAACAGGGCCTCACCGCCAGCCGCCTGCGCGGCATGCTGTTTGATCAATTCGCCAATATGTCCGAAGCGGTAGCCGCTGGTTTCGGCGCGGCCTTGCTGCCGCAATACCTGGCCGAGGCGGAAATCTCACGCGGGCGCGTTGTGCCCGCCTGCGGTGACGTCACCGAGGCCGATGGCACCTATTACCTCGTCTGGCCCAAAACCGGCGACCAGAGCGAAGCTTTGACGCGACTAATCGACTGGCTGAAAAGGGGTTAACCCCACAGAGCACCCCCCATACGCGAAAGCGCCACACGCAGAGAGCGAATATGCTGCTATGCTGCCACAGCCAGCGCTATGATCAGTCTTGCGCGCCGAAAACAAAAGAGATCACAAAGCCACGCCGTTATAGGAGGCTCCATTACAAACCAGTTACACAGATTATTTTACCATGACGCCTTATATTATTAGTTTGACCACCACCCCGCCGCGGATCAACAAGATCGCCCCGACATTGCGGGATCTATTGAAGCAAACAGCCAAACCGACAGAAATCCGGCTGAACCTCTGCCACAGTTACCGCCGGTTTCCGGGGGCTAAAATTGACACCAGCCACCTGCCGGACGGCATCACGGCTCATTGGTGCGATGAGGATCTGGGCCCCGCAACCAAAATCCTACCCACCGTGAAAGACCTGCAAGGTCAGGATATCGATATCCTGTTCTGCGATGATGACCAGAAATACGAACCGGATTGGGCCGCCAAGTTTCTGGCCGCTCGTCAGGACCACCCGGATAAATGTCTGGTCGGCAAAGGCTATGATCTGGATGACCGCCCCGTCGGCCACCGGTATCTGCGCGATTTTGAACAACAGCCCCGGGCCGAGCGGCGGCAAAAGGGTTTCGCCTACCGGCTCTCACGTCTGGCGTCGCTCTTCACCTACAAGCCCCAGCCCTACATCCAAAGCGGCTATGTCGACATTCTGGAGGGCTATCGTGGCGTGATGGTCAAACCTTCGTTTTTCGATGCTGCGGTCTTTGATATTCCAGACATTTTGTGGACGGTGGACGATCCCTGGCTGTCTGGGCATCTGGCACGTCGCGGCATTCCGATCTGGTTGGTTCAGCCAGCCAGCATCCTGCGCAAACCTTACGGGGCCCATCACACTCACCGTCTGGGCAAATTTGTCTACCGCGATCACGGGCGCCTTGCCGCGGACAATGCCTGCATCGAACACTTCCGTCGCGAATACGGCCTCTGGCCCGGACGCAAGGAGGCCCAGCGCGAAGGGTACAAACGCCCGTTCATGCATTGGCTTTACCCGCCGGAGCCGATCAAGGTTGAAGCGGAGGCGGGCCAATAGCCCGCCCCGTCGCGTCCTGCTTTAGCTGCGGCGGTTGAGGAAGGCTGACAGGCGTTTTAGCCCTGCCTTCAGGTCGGCTTGCGGATTGGTGTAGCCGATGCGCAGCCACCCCTCCATTTCCATCGCGCTTCCAGGCGTCAGCATCACGCCCTCTTCCTGCAGCAGCGTGACACAGAACTCACGTGAGGTGATCGGAAGATCATAGCGCAGCAGCGCCGTTGTGCCGGATCGCGGTTTGATCCAACTGATCAGCGGTTCCTGATCCACCCAGTCTGCCAGAATCTGCAGATTGTCCCGGGTGATCTGGCGCGAGCGTGCAAGGATCTTGTCCTTATGCTCCAGCGAGATGGCGGCCAGAAACTCATCCACCATACCCACCGAGATTGTGTTGTAATCACGGTGGATCATCACCTGATGCAACAGCTCCTCGGGCCCCGCAATCCAGCCCAGACGCAACCCGGCCAGCGAATAGGCCTTGGACATGCCAGCGGTGCTGATGCCCTTTTCATAAAGATCCGCCACGGAAACCGTCATGCCATCCCCCACCTGATCGGTGCCGCGATAGACCTCATCACACAGCAGCCAGGCGCCACAGCCGCGCGCAATCTCCACAATCGCTTCAAGGCAAGCACGGTCCATCAAGGCGCCGGTAGGGTTGTTGGGGTTATTGATTGCAATCAACTTGGTGTCCGGCCGCACCATCTGGCGCAGCTGATCCAGATCCGGCTGGAAGCCCAGCTCTGGCGTCAGATGCAACAGCTCAATCTCCGCGCCAAGGCTTTCGGGAATGGAATAGTGCTGTTGATAGGTCGGGATGACCGAAATGACATGGTCGCCGCGGCTGACCAGCGTCTGATGCACGAGGGAGTTTGCCCCGATTGTGCCATGGGTGGTCAGGATGTTTTCACGGTTCTGCTTTTCATACAGCGCTGCAATTGCATCGCGCAGCCGATCCGAGCCTTCGATGGCGCCATAGGTCATTTTCATATCGGCCAGCGCCTGCCACAGCGCCGCGCCCGTACCCGACAGATCGGCCAGTTCGCCCAGCGTGATCGATTCCACGCAGGTTTCCGCCAGATTGAGTTCGCATTTGGTTTCGAACTCATTCATCCACATCTCAACACCGAAGGGTTTGATATCCATCTGATCTCTGCCTTTTCTTATCTGTCGTTTGTTATCTGTCGTTGTTCACTCGGCGCTGCGGGCGGCCTGATAGACCGCCTCGGCCATAAAGATATCCTCCAGCCCCAGGCCAATGGAACGGAAAAACACCGGCCTGTCGCCGCTGGGGTTTGGGCATTGCTCACACTGCAGCTCCGCCAGATCACCGCGAATGGCGCCGGCGTCCCAGCCCTGTTCAGCCGCGATCACCATTTCACCGGCGGTCACAGGTGTTGTGGCGCGGTAATCGCAGTAAACCTCCGCATGGTTTAGGAACGCTGGCGGCACCTCATGGGCGCGGGCCACATTGGTGCTGATCGAGGTGACCAAGGTTCCGGGCGTGACGTCTGTGGTATCGATCACCGGCTGACCGGAGGAGGTGCAGAGCATCACAACATCCGCCCCCGCAATGGCAGCATCAGCACTCTGCGCAACAGTGACCCGGGGATCGAGGCCGCGCCAATGATCTGCCCGCCCTGCGCCTTGCAAGCTGGGGGAAAACACCTGCACCGCCTGCCAGTCCCGCAGCGGCAGCACGTGACGCAGATGCGCCTCAGCCACCGCGCCGGATCCGATAATGGCAAGGCGGCGGGCCGCAGCCGCGCCAAGGTGATCCACTGCAAGGGCCGTTGTGGCGGCGGTGCGTTCCACCGTCAGGCGCCCCGCATCACACAGCATCAAAGGCAGCCCGGTTTCCGAGGACATCAACACCGTCCAGGCCGTGACAATCGCACCATCTTCACGTGGCAAATAGGGGGACAGTTTGGCGCCAAACATCTGTGCACCATGGCTGGCGCCCTGATAGGTGATGAAATCCCCCTGAAAGCCCTGCCCGCCGGGCAGCAGCGTCAGGCTTTGTGCTGGTTGCACGGCGTCCCCCCGCCCCAGTTCCGTGAACAGGCGGCGCATTGCAGCCAGCGCATCAACCTGCGGCAAAAGGGCGGCAACGGCAGCGGCATCCAGAACCAAGGGCGCGTGAGGGGTGGGCATTTGAGGTCTCCGGTCAAAGGGTTTGACCCGCAATAGCCCGCGGCATCACAGCGAAACATCCAAGATACCTGCCATTCACATCGGATTTTCCGATACAACTACTCAGCCAGCGGCACCACCGCCCCACCGCGCGTCAGCGGCCCCGCAATCAGCTGCTGATCCGCCACGTCCTTCAGGAACCGGCGCAGGATCAGATTGTCGTCACCGCCTTTGCGGCTGACCAGATAGATCGGAGACAGATATTGCAGCTCCTTGCCAGTGGGCAACACCGCCAGATCCGTCAAGCTGGCGCCGTAGTAATCCGGCAGGAACCCCACAAACCGGCCCGAGCGGATCAGGATCGCATGGGTTTCCATCTGATCCACCGTCGCGGCCGGGTAGATGTTTTCACGGTCCTCTGCGCCAGACTTGGCCCGGCCAGTGCGAATAAACGGAAAGCGCCGCATCTCACCGGCGGTGACAATCAGGGCATGGCGGCTCAGGGTGTCAAACGTGATCGCCTCCTCCTGCGCCAGCGGATGATGGCGGGCGGCATAGAGGGAATGGCGTTCCTGAAACAGTGGCAGATAGCTGAGACCTGCGCGCTTTTCCGGGAAGGGCCCTATCACCGCGTCGCGTTTGCCGTCCAGCACCAGCCCCTCCATCGCGGCGGGGGAGACCAGCGACAGGTCAACATGGGTGTGCGGGGCGCGGGCCGAAAACCGGCCCAGGACGTCCGGCAGCGGCCAGGCGTGATTGGCCAACATGGCGTCCATGATGCCGATCCGCAAAACGCCGCGCATTTCACCGGAAATGGTGGCGGTGGCGTTTTGGAACCGATCTGCCGCGGCGAAGAGATCCTCCATCGCGTCCAGCAGCTGCTGGCCTTCATCTGTCAGCGCAAATCCACCACGCCCCCGGCGACACAGGCGAAAGCCCAGCCGCGCCTCAAGATCCGCCAATTGGGTAGAGAGGGTGGACTGGCTGACGTTCAACGCCACCTGCGCGCCCGCGATGCCGCCTGCCTCAGCAATTGCCTGAAAACTGCGCAGCAGCTTGAGATCAATGTCATGAAGTTTGCGCATCACCAATACCGCCTGAAATCCGATGTATCGATCTGATACATCCAATATTCCGCCGCACAGTCAAGACTGCGGATGCAGACCTCTGACGCATCATCCGCCCGCCCCAAAACCGCCAAGGGCCACAGCGGAACAGCTGCGGCCCTTGGCATTTGGTTCAGTTGCTCACTTAGGCGACACGATTGACCGAGGCATGGAGCAGCTGGCTGGTGTAGTCATGTGCGGTCTTGCCGGCGCGCATGTCTTCGATGCTGATGATCTCCACAATCTCACCGTTGCGCATCACGGCGGTCTGGTCACACATGTGCGAGACCACCGCCAGATCGTGAGACACCATCACAAAGGTCAGCCCATGTTCGGCGCGCAGGTCGCTCAGCAGGTTCAGGATTTCCGCCTGCACCGACACATCCAACGCCGAGGTCGGTTCATCCAGCAAAAGGATCTGCGGCTCAGACGCCAGGGCCCGGGCAATCGCCACCCGCTGACGTTGCCCCCCCGACAGCTGGTGCGGATAGCGGAACCGGAACGCCGGACCAAGTCCAACATCCTTCAGCAGCGCCTCAATACGGTCATTAATGTCGCTGAAGCCATGCAGTTTCAGCGTTTCTGACAGTACCTGATCCACCGATTGCCGCGGATGCAGCGAGGCATAGGGATCCTGAAACACCATCTGCACCGTCTTGTAGAAACTGCGATCCCGTTTCAGTCCCAGCTGCTGCCCGGCGACAGTCATCTCGCCCTCCCACTGGGGGGCAAGACCGGTCAGGGCTTTCAGGATCGTCGACTTGCCCGATCCGCTTTCGCCGACCAGGCCAAAGCTGCTGCCTTTCTCGACCGTGAAGCTGGCCGATTTCACCGCCTGAAACAGGTCATGATGATCGCCGAAGTAGACGTTCAGATCTTTGATCTTCAACGCATTGCTCATGATGTGCTCTCCACGCTGGGGGCTTCACGCCACGCTGGATCACGGTTCAGAACCTCCAGCCGGGGACGCGGTGCGTCAAATTTCGGCAAAGATCCTAGCAAACCCTGCGTATAGGGGTGTTTGGCCTCATGCAGCTTGTCCGCCTGGCAGACCTCAACCACACGACCGGCATACATGATCAGCACCCGGTCACAGAACTGCGACACAAGGTTCAGGTCGTGACTGATGAAGATCAGCCCCATGCCACGCTCCTTGACCAGCCGGTCCATGATCGACAGCACCTGCCCCTGCACCGACACATCAAGGGCCGATGTCGGCTCATCCGCGATCAGGATTTCCGGGTTCGGGATCAGCATCATGGCGATCATGATGCGCTGCCCCATGCCACCGGACATCTCATGCGGATAGGCCTTCATAACCCGTTCAGGATCGCGGATCGAAACCGCCTCCAACATCTCCAGCGCTTTGGCGCGGGCCTCGGCCTTGCTGGCTTTGTTGTGCAGCCGGTAGGCCTCGACAATCTGATCGCCCACAGTCAGCACCGGGTTCAGCGAAAACTTGGGATCCTGCATCACCATTGAGATCTGTTTGCCCCGCACGCTGCGCATCTGCTTTTCGCTCAGATTCAAAAGGTTCTGACCCTGCAGCGCGATGTGATCGGCTTCGATCATGCCGGGTTTACGGATCAGCTGCAGAATGGCCCGGCCGGTCATGGACTTGCCCGAACCGCTTTCACCAACGATCCCCAGCCGTTCCTTGCCCAGCGAGAAGCTGACACCACGCACCGCATCGAAGATACCGTTGCGGGTGGGGAACTTGACCCAGAGGTTTTTAACATCAAGTAGCGTGGTCATGAGCTGCTATCCTTCGGGTCCAGCACATCGCGCAGACCGTCACCCAACAGGTTGAACGCCAGCGACACGGTGAAAATGGCAAGGCCGGGCATGGTGGCGACCCACCAGTGATCCAGCAGGAACCGACGCCCCTCAGAAATCATGGCACCCCACTCCGGGCTGGGCGGTTGCGCACCAAGCCCCAGGAAGCCAAGGCCCGCAGCGGCCAGAATGATCCCGGCCATATCCAGCGTGACCCGCACGATCAGCGACGAAATACAAAGCGGCCAGATGTGTTTGGTGATGATCCGCAACGGGCCAGCCCCCTGCAGTCGGATCGCGCTGATATAGTCAGATCCGCGAATGGTCAGGGTTTCGGCCCGTGCCATCCGCGCATAGGGCGGCCAGGCGGTGAGGCTGATCGCCAGCACGGCGTTTTCAATCCCTGCGCCCAATGCGGCCACAAAGGCCAGCGCCAGAACCAGACGGGGAAAGGCCAGGAAGATATCGGTGATGCGCATCATCACCAGATCCACCCATCCCCCGGCATAGCCCGAAATAGTGCCGACCAGCAGCCCGACGATGGGCGCAATCAGCGCCACCAGCGCCACGATGTAAAGCGTGATCCGCGCGCCGTAGATCAGCCGGCTGAGGATATCACGGCCCAGACTGTCAGTGCCCAGAACATGGCCTTCGGCGCCCAGCGGCTGCAGCCGGTTGCCAAGGTCCTGCACAAAGGGATCATGTGGCGCCAGCCAGGGGGCCAAGGCGGCCACAGTGATCAACGCAATGATGATCGCCAGACCGGCCATCGCCATGTGGTTTGACTTCAGCGACAGCCAGCCCTTGTAGACGGCGGCCCAGCGGGCCTGCCGGCGGGACGTCGGGGTCTCTGACGTCAGCCAGGCGTGCAAAGAGGATGCTTGACTGCTCATTTGGACCTCGGATCGAAGAATTTATAAAGAAGGTCCGAGAAGACGTTCAGACAGATGAACACCAGCCCCACCACAACCGTGCCGCCAAGTACCGCGTTCATATCCGCAGACAGCAGCGCCGTGGTGATATAGCTGCCGATGCCCGGCCAGCTAAAGATGATCTCGGTCAGCACCGACCCTTCCAGCAGGTTGGCATAGGACAGCGCAATCACGGTGATCAGCTGCACCCGGATATTCTTGAACGCATGGCCCCAGATCACCGCCCATTCGCTCATGCCTTTGACGCGCGCGGTGGTGACATATTCGGCCGAGAGCTGTTCCAGCATGAACGACCGGGTCATCCGGCTGATATAGGCGAGGCTGTAGTACCCCAGCAATGAAGCCGGCAGGATGATATGGGAAAACGCATCCCAGAAGGCCCCCCAATCCCTGGCCAGCGCCGAGTCAATCAGGATCATGCCGGTCACAGAGGGGATCATATCCTCGTAAAAAATCCCCTGACGGCCCGGTCCGCCGACCCAGCCAAGGATTCCGTAAAACAGCAACAGCCCCATCAGGCCCAGCCAGAAGATCGGCATGGAATACCCCACCAGCGCGACAACACGGGCGATCTGATCGATCCAGGAGCCACGGCGCACGGCGGCAATCACGCCCAGCGGCACGCCAAGGATGCAGCCCAGTAAGATGCCGATGGTGGCCAGTTCAAAGGTTGCGGGGAACACACGGGCAATGTCATCGGCAACCGGGCGGGCCGTCAGCAAGGACTGGCCAAAATCGCCGCGCAGCACATCCGAGACATAGTAGAAAAACTGTACAATGAGGGGCTTATCCAGCCCAAGGTCTTTGAAGACCGCATCATATTGTTCCTGGCTTGCGCGTTCACCGACAACAGCCAGAACGGGGTCAATGGGCATCACGCGACCGATCAGAAAGGTGACCAGCAGCAGACCCAACATGGTGATGGAGATGGAAAAGAGGGTGATAACCAACCCTCGGACCCATGGAGGAAGAGGCAGCTGTGGCTGCCTCTTCACGAAGGTACGTTGCGCCCGCATCTTACTTGGTCACGGTCCAGTAAGACACTGCGGTGATGGCGCCGCCAAGGTTCAGACCTTCGATGTTGTCTGCAACACCGGCCTGCTCAACCTTCTGGAACATCACAGCAAAAGGCGAGGTATCGCGGAACTGTGCCTGAATGCCCTGATACATCTCGGCACGTTTGGAACGGTCGCCTTCCACAACCGCTGCGGCGGTTTTTTCGGTCAGACCACCGGTGTCCCAGCTGTTGCGCCAGGCCAGAAGGCCGGTGGCATTTGCTGCATCCGAGTTGTCGGGGTTATAGGCAAAGGTGCCTGCGTTGGTGTGAGGATCGGGATAGTCCGGGCCCCAGGCCCCCAGGTAGATGTCCAGTTCGCGGGCACGGTATTTGCCCAGGATCTGTTTACCAGTACCCACCTCAAGGTTCACGGTGATGCCCGCCTGACCAAAGGTGTTCTGCAGCGACTGGGCGATTTCCAGACGTTCCTGCGCTTCACGCACACCGATGGTCAGCTCCATGCCGTCAACACCTGCTTCGGCCAGCAGGGCCTTGGCTTTGTCGAGGTTCAGCGAGAACGGGTTCTCATCCACCGCACCCAGATAGGTTTTTGGCAGGAAGTTCTGGTGGGTGACATAAGCGCCTTTGAGGAAGCTGTTCTGCATGCCCTCATAGTCGATCAGATACTTCAGCGCCTGACGGACACCAGGCTTGGACAGCTCAGGGTGTTTCTGGCTGGCGGCGATGTACATCAGACGGCCGCGCATCTCTTCCAGGATTTCCACACCTTCTGCCGCGCGCACGCCTTCGACGTCCGACGGGTTCAGGTCACGGGCCACGTCAATGTCACCACGTTCCAGCATCAGACGCTGGGTGGCGGATTCCTGTACGTGACGCACGATCACGCGTTTCATCGCCGGCGCGCCACCGTAGTAGTCAGCGTTGGCGTTCAGCGTGACGCTTTCCTTCGGCTTCCAGCTGGCCAGGCTGTACGGGCCCGAGCCTGCCGAGTTGGTGGCCAGCCAGGTGTTGCCCATATCGCCGTCAACTTCGTTGGCCATCACCAGCTCTTTGTCGACAACGCCGCCGATGGTCGCTGTCAGGCAGTTCAGAACAAAGGAGGTGGCGTAACGCTTGTCGGTGGTGATCGACACGGTGTTGCCGTCAACCACAATGGTTTCATCCACGTTTTCCGGGGTGAAGCCGAACTGGGTGATGATGAACGACGGGGTTTTGTTCAGCAGAACCACACGCTTCAGCGAGAAGGCCACGTCTTCGGCGCGTACCGGGTTGCCTGAGTGGAACTTCACACCTTCGCGCATGGTGAAGGTGATGGTTTTGCCGTCTTCGGACACGGTCCAGCTTTCGGCCAGATCGGGCTGGTAGCCGGCATCCAGGTTGTTCGGGTCAAAGTTGACCAGCTTGCCATAAACATTGCGCAGCACGTCGGAGCCCGCAAATTCAAAGCTCTGCGCCGGGTCCAGCGTGGTAATGTCGTCGATACGGTTGGCGATCACCAGCATATTGGCTGGCGTTTCTGCAATCACAGGCAGGGCGGTCACACCCACCGCGACACCCATTGCCGCAGTCGCCATCAGTTTTCTGAAATAAGACATTTCTATCCGTTCTCCTGTTGGTTTTATCTGGGATTTTTCTTGCATGCCGGGTTAGTGGCCCCAGCTTGCCTCCAGCACTCGGACCCAGTTCCGGTGGCAGAGCTTTTCTAAAAGCGCCGCGTCATAGCCATGATCCATCATGGCCTTGCGCAGCGCGGGCAGCCCGCTGACATCGCCGATTTCGGCGGGAACCATTGCCCCATCGAAATCAGAGCCAAAGCCGACACGGTCTTCACCCAGACGCGACATCAGGTGATCGAGGTGGCGCAGCATGGTATCGAGCGGCGTGTCCGCATCCATTCGCCCATCCTCCCGCAGGAAGGCGGTGGCGAAGTTCAGGCCCACCATGCCGTCGGTTTCGGCAATGGCATCCAGTTGCTTGTCGGTCAGGTTGCGGGCCGAGGCAGACAGCGCATGGGCGTTAGAATGGGTGGCGACCAATGGCTTGGTGCTGTGGCGCGCCACATCCCAGAACCCAGCCTCATTCAGATGCGACAGGTCGATCATCACACCCATTTCGTCACAACGGCGCACCAGCCGGACGCCGTGATCGGTCAGGCCGGGGCCGATATCGCCATCCGATGGGAAGCGAAACGGCACGCCGTGTCCGTAGATGGTGGGGCGGCTCCAGACCGGGCCAAGCGAGCGCAGGCCCGCGGCATAAAGCACCTCCAACGTTTCAAAATCGGGGTCAATCGCCTCGGCCCCTTCCATATGGGCGATGGCGGCCACTTTGCACTGGGCCATAATCTCGGGGATTTCACGCGCCGTGCGGGCGATTTTCAGGCCACCCTGTTCCTCCAGACGCAGGAGGACAGCAAACTGTGACATCGCCACGGTCATCGCATCTTCCCAGCCAATCGCATCGGGAAGCGGCAGGTCATAGGGGGGATCGCGCACTTCCAGATCGTCGACATCGGCATTGCTGGCCGAAGGCACGTAGATCGCGAAGAAGCCGCCACCAAAGCCCCCCGCCTTTGCCTTTGGCAGATCCAGATGCCCCGGTCCGCCCTCCATGTAATCAGACAGGGCAGACAGGCCGCCGGCGCGCTGGACCTTCAGCAAGAGGTCGTTGTGGCCATCAAAGATCAGCGGCTGTTTCAGGTCGGAGGCAGTGGGACGATCAGGCAAGGGTTGTAAATCTTTTGGTTGGGTCTTGGTCGCCGCGATGATACCCAAGGTAATGTAATAGGCAATTAGCCCAACTATAACTTTTAGTTATAGATCAATCAGGAAAGCTGCAGGACCTTAATAATGGCGCGTAAAAACTGGCACAGCCTGCCCGAATACCAAGCGTTTCGTGCATTGATGGAGACCGGCACAGCCTCGGCTGCGGCGGCCCATTTGAGCCTGTCGCAACCCGCTGTCAGCCGCTCCATTGCCAACCTCGAGGCACGCACAGGTTACATTCTGTTTGAGAGAGATGGCGGCCGCCTGCGGCCCACCGCAGAAGCCCTGCAGCTGAACCGGCGGCTGGACCCGCTGTTTGATGCGCTGGCGCGGATCGATGGGCCGATCGAGCCGGTAAGGGAAACCCTGACGCTGATTTCGCCGCCCAGCTACACCCATCGCTATCTTGTCGATATCTGCGCAAGTTTCATGCGCGCCAAGCCGGATTACAATCTGCGCATCTTGGTCGCGACCAATGACGACATGCCACGCTATGTGCTGGAACACAGCTGTGATCTGGCGCTGGTTGGAGTGGATATGACCCGTTCGGGCCTGAAGACCATTCCGTTCCGCCGCTCACCTGCGGTTTGCGCGCTGCCGTCAGATCATCCGCTGGCCGCGAAAGAACAGATTGAGCCAACCGATCTGCGCGATGAAAACCTGATCTCACTGACGCAGAACAACATCACCCGGGGGACCTTTGACCGCATCATGGCGCAGGCCGGGGTGTACAAACCGCCCGTGATGGAGGCCGACACCTGGCAGTTTGCTGCAGATATGGTGAAGGCCGGCGTCGGGGTGTCTATTCTGAACCCGTTTCCCTCAGCGCTTTATCCTGATGACAGGATCGTTTACCGCCGGTTCAACGCGCCGATCCATTTCACCACCACGTTCTTTTCCAGTGAGGACCGGCCGCTGTCCCATGTCGGCCGGGCCTTTTTGCGTCACGTGCGCCTGACCACCCCGCAGGATGGGTTCTCCGAAGCGCTATAGTGACTTAGGGCGCGTGGGCCTTGGTCATGTAGCCGTCCATTGCCGGTTTGTAAGCCGCCAGTTCCTCAGCCACGGCGGCAAAGCCATGCAGGCGTTCCTCATAAGCGCGCACCCGGTCTGGCCATGTCACCTGCAGGCCGCAATCCGCCTCAAAGGCGTGGATCCAGGCAAAGGTCACCGCAAAGCCGCAGTCACACAGATAAAGCTCAGAGGTGTCCAGCGGGCTGTGGTCCAACAGCAGATCCAATGCGGACAGGTGCTGGCTCATCGCCTCCCCAAGCGCTTTCACCCGATCCGCATCACGGCCCGCATAGGCCACCTGCGGGAAAAACGCCCGCACCGAGGGTTCCAGCCGAGTGTCATGGAAACGGCTCTTCTCGCGGGCTTTCGCGCGCAGCTGCAGGTTTACCGGCAACATTGGCACATCCACGAAGGCCTCATTCAGATATTCGGCAATCGCCTCGGAATCTGCCAGTTGGAACCCATCATGCAGCATCGCAGGCAGGTTGCCGGAGGGGACGATGGATTTATAGGCCTCAGACCCGTAGCCACCGGGGGGCGCCAGTTCTTCGAAATCGATGGCCTTGTGGCGCAACAGGATGCGCAGCTTGGCACAGTAGAGCGATACGGGGTCAGAATAGATCTGCAACATAGGATGTCTTTCACCAAAGGAAAAGGCAGGCCCGACGCGCGGCCCTGCCCTTTGAAAAAGTAGAGTAGTTACTCAGCCAGCAGCTGCCACTTCTTGCCCAACTCATCAAAGAAGCCGCGTTCCTGCTTCAGTGCGATCCAGGTGTTGACGTAGTTGATCCAGACCTGATCGTCCTGGGGCAGCAACATCGCAATCGGCGTCGGCGAACGACCGGCGCTGACAGGTACGATCATCAGCTGATCGTATTTGGCGACCAGTTTGTTTGCCTCAACGTTCGAGGTGATGTTGGCATCGGCACGGCCGGCCAGCACCTCTTGGAAGTCACGCGCGGGCGCTTCAACGATGCGGTGGGTGGCATCGGGGAAATACTGTTTCACCTGTGCCTCCTGGGTGGTGCCCAGCGTCGCGGCGACCGACACATCGGCCTTGTTCAGATCATCCCAATCGTTGAAACGGCCTTCGTTTTTCTTCAGCGTCAGCGGCACCGTGGCCAGTGAGAAGTAGCTGTTCGAATAGCCGGCGGTTTTGGCCCGCGACGGCGAAACCGACGCCGACCCGGTGATGTGGTACTGGCCCGAGGTCACGCCTGCGACCAGGGTTTTCCAATCGGTCGGCACAAATTCCACCTCAACCCCCAGATCGGCGGCCAGTTCGGTCATCACATCAATGTCATACCCCTCATAAGAGTTTGTGGCGACATTGCGCATTGTCATAGGGTTCCAGTCGCCTGTTGTGCCCACTTTCAGCACACCAGAGCTCAGAATATCACTCAACGCGGATTCAGCAGTCGCTTGAACCGCGGAGAAAGCCAATACCGCAGTGGCGGCAGCAATTTTGAAGAACTTCATGTCATTCCCTTTTCAACCTGTCGATCATAGCTAGGTTGCCAGAATGACATGGAAAGTGCGACGGGTAAGCTTCTGTGAAAAAATCACAAACCCGTGCGGTGACAGAAAAGAAGACGAACAGACATGACGGATGCACGCAGTGCCCCCCCACCCGTGATCTCGATGCGAAACGTGTCGAAACACTTCGATGATTTTCAGGCGTTGAAAGATGTCTCACTGGATGTCGCGCAGGGGGAGCGGGTTGTGGTCTGCGGGCCCTCGGGGTCCGGCAAATCCACCCTGATCCGCTGTATCAACCGGCTGGAAAGCCATGAGGCCGGTGAAATCATCGTGGATGGCATGACGCTGAGTGACAGCAAGGACAGCCTGGAGAAGATCCGCGGCAGCGTTGGCATGGTGTTTCAGCAGTTCAATCTGTTCCCGCATCTGACGGTTCTGGAAAACCTGACCCTTGGCCCGCGCCGCGTGCTGGGGCTGAGCGAAGAAGACGCCAAAGCCCGCGCGATGACCTATCTGGAACGGGTGCAAATCCCCGATCAGGCTGCAAAGTTTCCGCGCCATCTGTCCGGCGGGCAGCAACAGCGCGTGGCGATCGCGCGCTCGCTTTGTATGGAGCCACGGATCCTGCTGTTTGATGAGCCGACCTCAGCCCTGGACCCAGAAATGATCGCCGAGGTGCTGGAGGTCATGGTGGAACTGGCACAAAGCGGCATGACGATGATTGTGGTCACCCATGAAATGGGCTTTGCCCGCCGTGTGGCTGATAAGATGGTGTTCATGGACAAGGGCGAGATTGTGGAAACCGGCACGCCGGACCAGTTCTTCACCGCGCCCAAGTCGCAGCGCTGTGCCACCTTCCTTGAACAGATCCTGAACCACTGAGGCGCCCTGATGAAACGTTTTCTTATCCTCGCGCCCCTGTTGATGCTGTTGTCTGGATGTTCCGGCAACTGGGGCTGGTATGTCGTGGATCCCACCACGCCAAACGGTGCGACCAACCTAAAATTCCTGATGAGTGGGGCCTATAACACCATCATCATGTCGCTGACGGCGATCCTGATTTCGATCACGCTTGGCCTGCTGGTGGCCCTGCCCGGCCTGTCCAGCAAACGCGGCTGGCGTGCCTTCAACCGCACCTATGTTGAGATTGTGCGCGCGGTGCCCATTCTGGTGCTGATCCTCTGGGTTTACTACGGTCTGCCGCAGCTGAGTGGCATCACCCTGAATGTGTTCTGGGCGGGTGTTTTGGCGCTGGCCCTGTCTGACAGCGCCTTTCAGGCTGAGATTTTTCGCGCTGGCATTCAATCGATCGGCAAAGGCCAATATGAGGCGGCGCAGTCCATTTCCCTCAGCTACCGCGACACCATGCGCTATGTGATCCTGCCTCAGGCGATCCGCCGCATTCTGCCAGCCTTGGGTAACCAACTGGTCTATATGCTGAAAATGTCCTCGCTCGTCTCCGTTATCGGGATGCAGGAGCTGACCCGCAAAGCCAATGAGCTGGTGGTCTCGGAATACCGCCCGCTGGAAATCTACACCATTCTGGTGCTGGAATATCTGGTGCTGATCCTGATCGTTTCGGCCGGCGTGCGCTGGTTGGAACGCCGCATGAGCGCGGCTGAGGCCTAGGCCCCATGTGCCGCATTTGCTGCCCAATCATGGGCGGCTGACAAAAACGCATTAGGTTGGTCCGGTAGGGCCGCCTGATGCTTTGCCTTTCCTCATGTCGCCTGCCCCAGACCAGCAGCATGCTGTGAAAGCCCTAATTGGTTGATCCAATTACAAGGGGGCCGACATGTTTGACGAAAAAACACTCCAACGGATGGCAAGGTGGCGCTGTTTCTCCGCTCCCTTGCGGCCTCTTGGCGCAGCGGTCAGGTACTGACGGTTTCGGGTGGAGGCGCGCAGGAATTGGACCAGCTGCGCAACACGCGTTCCCAGACCGCAGCCCTTTGAGGACGTTGAAGGAACCGTAGGTCTACGGATATACGGGCCAAAATGTGAGGTACACCAACAAAATTGTTGCATGAATTGCCGAATCCCACACAGTTTTGTGGGAACGCACATTTTTCCGGTGGATGCGCCACATGGTGGGACCAGAGACAACTGAGATGGAGCAGCGCCAAAGGCTGCGAAAATCCGACCGGCAGGAGCAGATCCTGCAGGAGTTGAAGCTGCGTCCACATGTGCGGATTTCAGATATGGCGCGGCGCTTTGCGGTCTCGTCAGAAACCATCCGCCGCGACATGGACGAGTTGGATCGCGACGGCCGGCTGGCGCGGGAACACGGCGGGGCCTCGGCCCCCAGTTTTGGCCAACAGCCCGGTTTTGGCGAACGCAGCAAGGCGCGGATTTCAGAACGCGAAACCATCGGTCGCACGGCGGCCAGCTTGGTTGAGGACGGGCAGCGGATCATGATCGATTCAGGCTCAACCACCTTCCAGATGGCGCGGTTTCTGGCCCATTCCGGCACCCGCTGCACTGTGGTCACCAACTCGCTTGAGATTGCATTGGTCTTGGGCACCAGCAAGGGCATCGATGTGTTCCAATGCCCCGGCCGTTTCATGCCGTCCGAGGCGGCGACAACCGGCGTGGACACGGTGGACTATCTGAACGGGTTTCAGGTTGATGCCTGTTTCATCGGCGCCTCGGCGCTAAATGCGGATGGCATTCAGGAATCCGTGCCCGGATTTGCCGCTGTGAAAACCACGATGATCCGCCGCGCCAAGAAAGCGCATTTGCTTATTGATTCACAAAAGTTCGACCTGCCCGGATTTCGCCAAGTTGGCGCGCTGGACAGATTAGAGACCCTGATTGTTGACCAGTCCCCAGGAGGGGCGCTTGCCGCAGATTTGGACGCGGCAAACGTCGAGGTTCTGGTCGCATCATCAAATACTTAAAACACCAACGGGAGGAAAGAACATGAAACTGAGAACATCTTATGTGGCCATTCTGGCCGCCGCGACCTCACTGGTTGCCGGTGCCGCACAGGCCGAATGTGAGCGTGGCACGCTGGACGCGATGTATTGCGACGCCGACGGCGATCTAATCGCAGACATCCCCACCGACGCCAGCAAGCAGATGGATCCGTCCACGCTGGTCTTTGCCTACACCCCGGTGGAAGATCCCGCGGTTTATAAAGAGGCCTGGGCCGATTTCCTGAGCTATCTGGAAGAGAAAACCGGCAAAAAAGTTGTCTTCTTCCCGGTACAGTCCAATGCCGCCCAGATCGAAGCGATGCGTTCGGGCCGTCTGCATATTGCGGGCTTCAACACGGGCTCCAACCCGCTGGCGGTGAACTGCGCGGGCTTCCGCCCTTTCACCATCATGGCAGGTGCCGATGGATCGTTCGGCTATGAGATGGAAATCCTGACCTACCCCGGTTCGGGTATCGAAGCGGTTGAGGACATCAAAGGCAAACAGCTGGCCTTCACCTCGCCGACCTCAAACTCGGGCTTCAAAGCACCTTCGGCGATCCTGAAAGCCGATTATGACATGATCCCTGAGCGGGATTTTGAGCCGGTCTATTCGGGCAAGCACGACAACTCGATCCTGGGTGTGGCCAACAAGGACTATCAGGCCGCATCGATCGCCAACTCGGTTCTGGCGCGGATGATTTCGCGGGATGTCGTGAAAGAAGACCAGCTGGTCTCGCTCTACAAATCGCAGACCTTCCCGACCACCGGTTATGGTGTGGCCTACAACCTGACGCCTGAGCTGCAGGCCAACATTCAGGACGCTTTCTTCAGCTTCAACTGGGAAGGTTCCAGCCTGGAAGAAGAGTTCGGCAAAAACGGCGAAGCGCAGTTCATCCCGATCACCTATCAGGAACATTGGGATGTGATCCGCAAAATCGACAGCGCCAACGACGTCAGCTACGCCTGTAAGTAAGCTTTGGTGACGAAATCGCGGCGGGGTCTCTGTGGCCCCGCCGTCTGCAATAAATGAGGCGGTCATGCTCAGGCTCAAGAAACTACTCAAGACATATAAAACCGGGGATCAGGCGCTGAAATCCATCGACCTGGAAATTCCCGATGGCCAGGTGCTGGCCCTCATCGGCCCTTCGGGGGCTGGTAAATCCACCATGATCCGCTGCATCAACCGTCTGGTGGAACCCACCAGCGGCGAGGTGTGGCTGGACGATACCGATCTGACCAAACTCTCCTCTGGTGAGTTGCGTCAGGCGCGGCGTCAGATGGGGATGATCTTTCAGGAATATGCGCTGGTGGAACGTCTGACCGTAATGGAGAACGTTCTGTCCGGCCGCTTGGGCTATGTTGGATTCTGGCGCAGCTTCCTGCGCAAATACCCGCAAAAAGATGTGGATGAGGCTTATCGCCTGCTGGACCGCGTGGGCCTGTTGGCAATGGCCGACAAACGGGCCGATGAACTGTCAGGCGGTCAGCGTCAGCGGGTCGGCATCTGCCGCGCCCTTATTCAGGATCCGAAGCTGTTGCTGGTCGATGAACCGACCGCCTCGCTTGATCCGAAAACCAGCCGCCAGATCATGCGCCTGATTTGTGAGCTCTGTGCGGAACGTGGCCTGGCCGCGATCATCAACATCCACGATGTGGCCCTGGCGCAGATGTTTGTCAGCCGCGTCGTCGGCCTGCGCTTTGGTGCAATTGAATTTGATGGCACCCCGCAGGAACTTACCCCGGATGTGCTGACCACGATCTACGGCGAAGAAGACTGGGAAGCGACCATCGAAAAGGTCGAGGATGAGGACGAAGATGAAGGGGCCGCCGCATGAGAAGCGCCATCTCCCCTGAGCTAAATGCCCTGATCGGGCAGAAATGGCAGCGTCCGCCGCTGGTCAAACGGGCCTGGCTGCGCTGGATGCTGATGATCGGTTTTGCGGCCTATCTCATTGCCTCCTTCATGACGATTGATGTCAACTGGACCCGTGTCTACGAAGGGCTGGACCGTGGCGCCGCCTTTATCCTGGCCTTCACCAGCCCCGATTTCACCAGCCGCGCTGGCGACATTTGGGACGGGATGGTGGAAAGCATCGTGATGACCGTTGCGGCCTCGGTCGTGGGCATCGCCATCTCAATACCCATCGGGCTGGGCGCTGCGCGCAACATTGCCCCGATGCCGGTCTATCTGATCTGCCGTGGCATCGTGGCCGTCAGCCGCGCCCTGCAGGAGATTATCGTCGCGATCCTTTTGGTGGCGATCTTCGGCTTTGGACCGCTGGCAGGTTTCCTGACCCTCAGCTTTGCCACCATCGGCTTCCTGTCGAAACTGCTGGCCGAAGATATTGAGAGCATGGACCGCGTGCAGGCAGAGGCGATCAAAGCTTCCGGCGCACGCTGGATGCAATGGATCAACTACGGTGTCCAGCCGCAGGTCATGCCGCGCTTGATTGGCCTGTCAATGTATCGCATCGACATCAACTTCCGCGAAAGTGCCATTCTGGGGCTGGTGGGGGCCGGTGGCATCGGGGCGACGTTGAACACCGCCTTTGACCGCTACGAATATGACACCGCCGCCGCCATTTTGATCATCATAATCGGGATCGTCATGGCGCTGGAATACCTCTCGGGCATCATCAGGGCGAGGGTTCAATAATGCCGTATCATGAACAGAACGGAACCCGGGTCTGGCAACGCCGTACCCGCTCTGAAAGTCTGACACGCTGGTTTGGCTGGCTCTTAAGCGTTGCAGTCTTTGTCTACTGCTGGCAGCAGATCAGCGCCGCAACCACCTGGTTCTTCGTCACCGATGCCCCGCGCATTGCAGGCGACATCTGGGACCGCGCCACGCCGCCCAAGTGGGAATATTTCGCCCAGCTTGGCCGCCCGATCTGGGACACGTTGAACATCGCCACCCTCGGCACGATCATCGCCCTGTTTCTGGCAGTGCCAACGGCGTTTATGGCAGCGCGCAACACAACGCCTTCCACCGTGTTCGTGCGCCCGATCGCGCTTTTGATCATCGTCTCAACCCGCTCGATCAACTCGCTGATCTGGGCGCTGTTGCTGATTGCCATCATCGGCCCCGGTGTCTTTGCCGGTGTGGTGGCCATCGCCATCCGCTCCATCGGGTTCTGTGCCAAGCTGCTCTATGAGGCGATCGAAGAGATCAACGAAGTGCAGGTTGAAGCGATCACCGCCACCGGCGCCTCGCGCTGGCAGGTGATGGTTTATGGCATCGTGCCGCAGATCTTGCCGGCCTTTGCAGGCATTGCTGTCTTCCGCTGGGACATCAACATCCGCGAATCCACCGTGCTGGGCCTTGTGGGCGCAGGCGGCATTGGCCTGCAGCTTTCGGCATCGCTGAACGTGCTGGCCTGGCCGCAGGTCAGCCTGATCCTGATCGTGATCCTCTTTGCTGTGGTGATCAGCGAATGGGTCTCGGCCAAGGTGCGCGGGGCCATCATCTGATGCCAGCAGGGTTCAGGACCACCGATTACCACACGGCGTTTGCCAGGTATGAGGCGGTCAGACACAGACTGCCCGAGGCGGGAACGCCTCGGGTCACCCATCGCGCGGCCAATCTGGCAGAGATCGCGGATCATTTTGATGCGCTGCTTCTGGATGCCTTTGGCGTGCTCAACATTGGCGAAGCACCTGTGCCCGGCGCGCCAGAACGCCTGGCCGAACTGCGGTCCTTGGGCAAAGAGCTGCGGGTGCTGACCAATGCCGCCAGTGTGCCGGTGCAGGATCTGCTGGCGAAATATCACCGGCTGGGATTTGATTTCACCCTTGAGGAGGTGGTCTCCAGCCGTCAGGTGCTGATCGCCGCCGCAGCCAAGGCCCCTGCCCGACACTGGGGCGTGATCCTGCCCGAAGGCTCTGACACAGATGACCTGACAGACTTGGATCATCGCCTGCTGACCTCCGATCCGGCAGACTATGACGTGGTGGAGGGATTTCTGTTCCTCGGCAGCAAAGGCTGGAGCCCCGAACATCAGGAGATTTTGGCCAGATCCCTCGCCAAGGCACCACGGCCTTTTTGGATCGGCAACCCCGACCTTGTGGCACCACGCGAAACCGGCTTCAGCGTTGAGCCTGGTTTTTTCGCCCATGACATCGCCGACAGCCTCGCAATCGCCCCCACCTTCTTTGGCAAGCCGTTTGACAATGCCTTTGACATGGCGCTGGCCACCCTACCGCCAGAGATCCCACGCGACCGTGTCTTCATGGTCGGCGACAGCCCCCACACTGACATACTCGGCGGCAATGCCGCAGGGCTGAAATCGGTGCTGCTGACCCCCTATGGGTTTCTGGCCAGTCAAAACGTGGAACAGGTGCTGGAACAGTGCGAAATCCGACCGGATTATGAGGTGGCTGCGATCTAGCCAAAAGATGCCTCACTTCACCCAATAAGCCGCAGCGTAAAACGTCTCCTTCGACCAGCCCGCCGCTTTGATGTGTTTGCGCATTTCGGCCACTTCCGCCGCTTCTGAGGCGAACCACAGGAACGCCTCTGGCTGTGCAGTCTGCGCCTGTTGCGCCGCTGCGGCAAGGGTCCCGGTGGCGGCATCGCACCACGAAACCTCCAGCCCGTCGCGCGTGGGAAACGGATAGTCCCGCGCGCCTGAGGCATTGGCCAAAATGACCTGTCCCTGCGCGCCCTCGGGCAGGCTTTCGACAATGCGGGCCAGCGCCGGATAGGCAGTTTCATCACCGCAGAGCGTGACCTGAGGTGTGGTCAGTATCCCGCTGCCACCGGGGCCGATCATTGCCACCAGATCGCCGGGTTGGGCGGCAGCCGCCCAGCCACTGGCGCGCCCGCCGTCGTGCCGATAGATGTCCACGGTCAAAACGCCTGTTTCATGATCCATCGTGCGGGCGGTGTAGACCGGGCGATGCAGCGCTTTTTCGCCCTTAGGCCAAGCGATGGAGCCATTTTCTTTCAGGCTGGGCCATTCGGGATCTGCCACCTTGGGATCCGGCAGGACCAGACGGAAATGAATGGCCGCATCTTTGAAGGTCGCAAAGCGCGCCAGCTTCAGCTGCACCCGGTAGAAATCCACGCCCAGATCCTCAACTGCCAGAACCTCAGCGAATTGGAAGTTTACCGGCAGGCTGCCCGCAACCGGCGCATCAGACCAGCGCAGATCGGCCATGATTTCGGGCAGGAAATGTTTCAGATGTTCCAGCAGGCTGTCCCGCAGCACCGAGAGGTTATCTTCGGACTGCGCCCGCACATGCAGGCGGATCCCCGGTTCACAGGCCGTGATGCCAAAGGACCCAAAAGCCGAGCCGACCATCAGGTGGCCCTCGTCCTGCTCCATCACCGGCAGGCCAAGCTCCTTCGCTTCATGCATCAACAACCCATGCACGGCCTCAAAGTTCAACTCTGCGATGTCAGAAAAAACTGCAATGGCCTTGGCCACGAGATGCTCCTGCATGTTTAGCAATCTCTCTTCTATTTCAGAATGATTTGGGGGTGTCCACATAGTTGGAGGACACAGAACAATCGCGCTTGCCGCAGAGCGGAAAGCAGACCAGCGAATTTTGTGTATTAAAAACAATTAGTTAACATTTCTCTCCATGAATTTCACTCGGCAGAGTTAGGCGCGCGAAATAAACCTGACTCTTATTGTTGACTTAACATGAATATTTCTGATTAAAAGCCTCAACATTCTTTCCCGGCACCCGCCCGGACCATTAGAGGAAGCAGAAATGCGCGCACTTAAACTCCACTCCACCGCATTGGCATTGATCGCTATGACCGCCTCCGGCGCTCTGGCAGCGGACACCTACGGCCCCTTCCCTGTCACCCTGCAAGGCTATGCCGGCGACAAAACTGATTCGGTGTCCTACTCGGGTCAGATCGCCCGCCACGCGCTGCATGACAGCCTGAAAAAAGCGGCTGCCCTGGGCAACGGTGGCGCCAACGCGGCCGAAGTTGAGGCCCTGCTGCTGTCCTACTTCAACGGCTCCGAAGCTGACCTCGACATTCTGGCCCCGACTTCCAAAGACGGTTTCCCGATCAAGCAGAGCACCGTGAACGCCATCTCATCGGGCAAAAACATCTCGGGCAAATTCTACGGCGGCGCGATGCCTGCCTGGCCCGGCAACGGCACCGGCAAAGACGCAGTTCTGCACATGATCGCCAAAGCGGCCCAGTCCGAAAACGGCTACGATGCGGAAAACGGCTATGATTACGCACAGCTGATTTCAAAGTTCACCATGGGCGCCATGATGTACAACCAGTCGGTCGACAACTACCTCGACGAAAAACTGGCTGCGGACAACAAGCCGAACAACAAGCCTTACAAAGAGGGTGCTTACTACACCGGTAAAGAGCACAGCTGGGACGAAGGCTTTGGCTACTGGGGTGCCCCGGCCCACCTGATGAGCCTGACCCCCGCACAGGCCTATGACATCGCCAAAGGCAAGGATCTGGCCGCAGCGGACGCCAACGGCGACGGCATGGTTGACCTGAAAACCGAATATGTCTTTGGCCCGGCTTACTACGCCGCAGGTGCAGACAAAGGCGGCACCAAGTCGACCACCTACATGCACACCATCATGCAGGCCTTCATCGACGGCCGCCAGATCATCGCTGATGCCAAAGGCGAAGCGCTGAGCGACGAGGCCCGAGCCGCCCTGAAAGCACAGGCTGCGATCATCGAACAGAACTGGGAACAGGTTCTGGCCGAAGCCGCGTTCAAATATGCCGGTTCGGTCTACAAGGACATCACCAAGCTGGGCGAAACCGAAGGTGACGACAAAGCCAAAGCTTACCGCGCCTACGTCAAGCACTGGGGTGAGCTGAAAGGCTTCGTGATGGCGCTGCAGTCGGGCCGCAACAACCTGGGCGCAACCTCGGTTGAGCTGAACAAACTGGTCGGCTTTGGTCCGGTAACCCTGGACAACAGCTATGTCACCGGCGTTGACGCGAACGGCAACTTCGTTCGTGACCGTCGCATGACCTGGAACGACTACCAGCTGAACATGCTGAAAACCCAGGAGCTGCTGAAAGCCAAATTCGGCCTGAAGTCGCTGGCTAACGATCAGCTGGCTGAGCTGGAAGGTCTGGCAGGCAAGCTGGAAGCCGAAGCAAGCGCTGAGACTGACTAAGGCTGGCTCTGGCCAAATGCAGCCTGCTTTGTCAGGTTAAGTGAGACACCGGGGCGGCCTGATCAGGGCCGCCCTTTTGACCTTGGGGGCACCATGGACCTGTTCACGGATATCTTTGGCGATTTGTGGGATCCGAAGAAACGTATCTTCTTCGGCTATCTGTTCCTGTCCCTTGTGATCGCAGGCCTCTGGTTGGTGGCGATCAAACGCACTGGCCTGCGTGACAGCCTGCGGAAACTGTTTGACCGGGGGGTGTTTTTCTCCTCCTCGGCCAAGGCGGACTACAAGATCTTTGTGATCAACCGGATCTTCACCCTGTTCATTTCACCGTTGCTGATCACCCAGATGACCATCGCCACCGCGATCTTCTTCTTTCTGCACGGGGTGGACTGGATCAGCAAAGGCCAATTTGCCGAAACACCTAAAACCGTCGTGGTGACGCTGTTCACCCTTTCGATGTTTGTCTTTGACGATTTCACCAAATTCCTGCTGCACCGCTGGATGCACCGTTGGCCTCTGCTGTGGGCGATCCACAAGGTGCACCACTCTGCCGAGACCCTGACCCCGATCACCGTCTACCGTGTGCATCCGCTGGAAGGCGTGCTTTACGGGCTGCGCAGCGTCTTTGTTCAGGGCAGCCTGATCCCGGTTTTCCTGTTCTTCTTCGGCGGCACGGTGGATCTGGTCACTGTGGTTGGCGTCAACGCATTGGTCTTTGTTTTCCATGTCACCGGATCCAACCTGCGCCATTCGCATATCGATATTCACTACTGGCCCTGGCTGGAGCGGATCCTGATTTCCCCAGCACAGCACCAGCTGCACCACTCCACCGCGGTGGAACATTATGACAAGAACTTTGGTGTGGCGCTGGCGATCTGGGACTGGCTGTTTGGCTCGCTTCACCTGTCAGAAAAGGGTCGTGACCTGAGCTTTGGGCTGGACGCAAAAGAGGCCAGCGCCTCTCAGCTGACAGATATCTACCTGCGCCCCTTCCGCGATATGTGGGCAGTATTGCGCCGACGTGCGAAACGCCTGCGCAATTGGGTCACCCGCACGCAGACTGGCCCCAGCAAAACCTCGGGCCAGCCCTGATCTGTTGTCTGACCGTCAGGCACCCCGGACGGCGGCCATGTGATCCAGATGCGCGTTGAAATCCTCGGCGCTGATCCCGTCCTTGAGGGCCCGCACCATATACACAGCCTGGGTTTCCGGGGCCAATCCGTTGACCGGCGGGTCACGATCCAGATTTGTCGGGAAGGAATAGCCTTCGGCGGTGGCGGCAATGGCGGCTGCAATCTCCGCCGGGGAACAAAGGTCGGTGCCCAACACCCGTTCCAACGCCGGGTAGAGCAGCCGGCACATCTTATCGCGATCCACCGTCTCCATCGCCCGGCCAAAGGCTGAAGAGACCTGAAGCAAATTGGCAAAGCGGTGAATGCCCTCACTGCGGTTGGCCCCGGCCGCATGAAACAGGGCCGGATTGAAGAACACTGCATCGCCCTTTTCCAATGGCATTTGAACATAGCGCTCCTCAAACAGCGCCCGGAAGTCTTCGCATCGCCAGGCCGCATAGCCCGGTCGGTAGGCCTGCGAAAACGGCAGCAGCTTTGTCGGGCCGCTTTCAACCGGCATATCGCAATGGGCAACCGCGCCCTGCAGCGTCAGGATGGGTGAGATGTCATGCACATGTGCCGGGTAACGGGCGCTGACCTCTGCGGTCTGAAAGCCAAGGTGATAGTCCCGGTGCGCCTGCTGCGCCGCGCCACCCGGATGCACCAAATTGACCTGCGCCGTCATCTGATAGTTGGGGCCTAACCAGGCCTCACTGACCGCGGCGATGGCACTGTTGGCAAAATAGCGCAGGAACACATCTGGCGCCGCCTCGCAGAGTTTTTGCAGCGCGTTCCAGACCCGATCATTGGCGCCGGAGGCTGCGAAGTGATCCCCGCCACCGCCAGTGCCCTGTTTCTCCTCTGCGATGATCCGCAGGTACACATCCGTCGCAGCGTCCAGCACTGAAGTGTCGGCATAGGCCTGTTTCAGCACCAGCACGCCTGCCCCGTCGCGCAGTACCTGCGCCCATTCCCCCATCAGGGACAGACGGGTGTGATCCTCCTCCAACCCGGCACGCAGATCGCGCATGTCATAAATCGGGATCTCATGTTCGATGGCGGCGGCTCTGGGCACGGCGGCGGGTTTGGTGGTTTGGCTTAGCAGCGCCTCAAATTCGCTGATCTGACAGGCCTCAGGCGCGTAATAGGCGGGGGGTTGCGGGGTGTTGGTCATTGTGGCGTCTCCCTTTGGTCTTGTCAGGCTACGGGTGGACTGATTGTAATTGCGCAGCAATTCACATCAAAAACACATCAAATAACCCATCGTTTTCCCATCAAAGAAATCGCCCGTCAGGCCGGACTGGGCACCGCAACCATTGACCGGGTGCTGAACAACAGGGCCCATGTCAGCGCCCAGACCCGCCAGCGTGTCACTGCCGCGATACAGGAGTTGGAGGCGCAGGAAGCCCAGCTTGCCGCACGCGGGCGCCGGTTGTTTTTCGATTTCGTTGTTGAGGCACCCACCCGGTTCAGCCGCGAAGTCAAAACTGCTGCCGAGGCTGTGTTGCCCCGTATCGGCACGGCGGTTTGCCGGCCCCGCTTTCTGTTGCAGGACCAAATGCCAGAGGCTGAGGTTCTAAAAGCGCTGGAGCGGATCCAGAAACGCGGCAGCCACGGCCTGTGCCTGAAGGCGCGGGACACCGAAAAGATCAGGGCAGCCGTGAACCGTCTGGTGGCTGCGGGCATCCCGGTGATCACCCTGGTAACCGATCTGCCCACCACCGACCGGCGCGCCTATGTCGGGCTGGACAATGCCGGTGCCGGACGGACGGCGGCCTATCTGATCTACAAAACCCTTGGAACAGAGCGCGGGCAGGTCCTGGCCAGCCGCAGCCACGGCGCCTTCCTTGGTGAGGAGGAACGCGAACAGGCCTTCCTTCAGGCACTGCGCAGCTATTGCCCGCAGCTCACGGTACTGACCACCGAAGGTGGCGGCGGCTTGGGCTTTGAAACCTCTCGGATGTTGGAACAAAGCCTCGATAGCAGCGCCGCGATCATGGCGGTCTATTCCATGGGGGGCGGCAACCGCGCGATCCTGCAAACCCTGGCTGAGAGGGGGCAACGCCCAGACGTCTACGTCGCGCACGATCTGGATCAGGAAAACCGTGCCCTGCTGCAGACGGGGCAGTTGGACTACGTGCTGCACCATGATCTGCAACACGACATCGCAGGCGCATTTCATCAGTTTCTGGCACACCACCGGCTGACCACGGAACTGGACGAAAGCCAGGCCTCAACCGTTCAGGTCCTGACCCCGGCCAACATTCCAATGCGCCCGCCCCTGTCGCGCCCTTAGGTGCGCGCAGCCTCAAACGCGGCCCAGGCCTGTTCAAAGGCGGCGTGGTCAAACCCCTTATGCAGGGCGGGTTCCAGGATCAGGCTTTCGGTTTCCAGCAGCTTGTGAATGGCACCTTCCAGATGGTCCTCAACATGGATGCTCCAGCCGCGCCACTCCCCCGCCAGAGCACGCTGCAAAACTGGTCCATGTTTTCCGTCCTTGAAATCTGATTTCAAAGGATGGGTAAGCACCAAATGATTACAAATTTGGAGAGTTTCAAAATTCATCTCAGGCAGACAAATGCCACCTAAGCTATTGTAAAAAAAATCAAAAACGAGGAATCCCTTGAGAAATTGGCCCAAAGTGGAACCTTTCTCCAAACGTTGTCATGGCATCTGAACCCGATGTTTTCAGCCTGCCACACAATCGCAATTCTGTGGTCGGGGGCGGCCTAAGGTGGCGATTTCCTCAGTCCCCAGATGCCACGGGCTCCTTGGGTTTCTGAACCTTGATCTGCAATGATGCTGAGCCGAGCGTCACTGTCAGCAATTGCACCTGCCCCTCAGTAGTTTTGCCAAACGGCAAGGTTGCGATTTTACCGTCCTGGCCAGCTGGCAGTGGGTTTGCAGATTTCACTTTCTCCAGGTTTTTCTTGGACAATGCTTCATATTGTTCGCTGGCCTTTTCCCGCACCTTCAGTTCCTTACGGATTGCGGCCATCCGGGCCTCTTCCAGCCTCTCTTGATCCGTTAAAGCCAACGGGCCGTTGCCGCCCTTTTCCTTATATTTGTTGCGCAAGCCTTCAAGCTGCTTACGCGTTTCGCGCAGCTCATTTATGATAGGGACCGCTGCCTTATCGTTTTTTGACAGCTTACCAAGCTGGGCAAGCCGTTCCTGCAAGGACCTTTCTTTGGCTTCCAACGATTCCGCCTTGTCCCAATCTTCACGAAGGTACTTTTTACCAAAGGCCGCGCGACGTGCCTTTTTGGCCTCCAGCCGGGTCAGTTCCTCCTTAAGCGCCAGCCGCTTGGTCTCATTCGACTTTCGCGCGCTCGCGGGCCCATAGCGGAGGCGAAGTTCCTCTTCTTCCTCCAGCATCCTGCGGCGGTTGGCCAGTTGCGTCTTAAGCTGTTGCATCGTGGGTGGCTGATTGGCCGCGGTCTGGGCAGGCTTCAACCCCATTGCCTTGGCATCCCAGACACCTTTGGCGCCCGGCAAAGACGCCTCGGCCATCTTCACAAATTGCAATAGCCCGTGTTTCTCGTTTCCGTTGCCGCCAAAAGCCGAAGAAATCTCACGCAGAGTTTCCTTTAGCTTTTCAGGGTCTTTACGGTTCTTGACCATCGCCTCGGACCATCGGCTGAACGCCAGATAAGGTGGTTTGGTTAGATCCTTGCCCTGTAACTTCAGCCCCAGCACCGCCCGTTCGCCGTATTTCCCCAACGCCGAAGCCGCACCAACCACATCTTCGCCACCTTTGTGCAGCCCGTTCACGTGGTGGGTCATCATATTGATTTGATCGTCCAAAAAGGCCTGGACCTGCCGGTCAGACAGTTCCTTTTCGATCACCCCTTCGGGCGGGTTTTCCTGTTTTTCACCGGGTTTCACACGGTAGTATTTCTTGTTGTTGATCAACTCGCGGATTGGGATCTTTTTCATCTGTCCGTCGCTGACAATCGAATCTAGGCCAGAAAAGCTGGCATAAGTTTCGATCCCCTCACGCAGTGCAAAGCCCCAATCGCGATGGATCTTGGCCTGCAATGCTTTGCGGGCTTCCTCCAGCTTGACCCGCTCGGGCGCATCTTCGGGAACGTTTTTATCCTTCAGGGCCTGAATGTCATGTTCCAGATGCATCAGTTTCAGATTGTCTTTTCGGATCGCCTCAGTTCGTCGACCATAAAGGTTATCGCGTGCACGGACGGCCAGATCCGCGGGGTTTGCCTTGAGGTTCGGGTTATCCCGCGCCACGGCCTGCATTTCGGCCTGCATTTCTCGGTCCGCCCGCAGCAATGATTTGCCAGCGGCCGCCAATTGTTTATCTGCCAGCGCCCGATCGCCAGCAGAGCTGCGCACGTTCCGGCGGTATTGATCCCGCTGAGCGGCATTCATATGCAACATGGCCGTCGCCATGCCCTGTGCTTCAATCGCCTGGTCCTGGGTCAGCCCGTTATAGTCACCCTCTTTCACCTGAACATTTGCCAACTCCTTGGCCTGCCCCATGGTTTTGCGGATGTCCGGGAAGACGTTGATATACTCGTTCACATCATAGGACTGCGCTGAGCTGGCAGGGATTTCATAGCCACCACGATCATTGCGATACATCTGCTTGAGCTGCCGGCGTACCCGTTCCGACGCGATGGAGCGATCAACATCGCTGGTCAGGTTGTCTGACCCCGGCGCCTTGGGGGCGGTGTTGATCAGCTTCAGCTCCGCATCATATTCGCGTTGCAGCCGCGCCTCCTCCGCCTTCAGCTTGGCAGGATCATTGGCGTAGAGCTTCTTGATCTGATTGCTGCGCCAGGTGAATTCCCCCGTCAACTCACGGCGGGCGGCGTTCTGGGCCGGTTCCACCAGCTTCTGAAAATACTCCGCCCTATGATTGTTCACCGCCTGCAACACCGGCTTCAGCCCCGGATTGTCGCCGTACAGCATCGTCAACTCACCCCAGGTGATCTTGCCCGAGGATAGAGCTTCATCCATGGTCTTGCGCAACGTGTCTTCTGGTGTGCCCTCACGCGCCCGGATGCCACCATCCTCTGCGGCTTTCCCCGTGACCTGATCCCCCAGCACCTCTTTCAAGCGGGCCTCAGCCACATCTTTGGAACGTTGCACCACATCATTGGCGTCCACCACCTTGCGCCGCAGAGATTTCGGCAAGTGAGACAGAAACGGGCTTTCGATGGAATGGGACACCCCACGTGACATGCCCGCATTCATCAGATTGGCCAAGAACATCTCATAGCTGACATCGCTGCCCTGTAGTTTGGCCTGATAGACCGATTGCAACATCGCCTCGGACGGCAATCCCATTGCCGTGCGCAGCGCCTTTTCGGTGGCAGCGCGGGCGGTGGGGTTCTTGGTCAGATGGCTGGCCATCGCCCGTGCCGCCCCATTGGTGACGCTGCCCGCACTGCCAAGTCCCAGTTGCAGCAGCGAGGATTCGATGGCGATTTTGCTGGGATCCACTTTGCCGGTCTTGGCGTAATCCGTGGCACCCGTCAGGATCATCCCGACCCCAAGATCGGTGCCAAACCGCGCCGCCTGTACCCCAGTGCGCGAGACCTTCAGGCCTTCCAGCATCTTGGCCACCTTGCCCGAACCGGCGGCGGGGATATAGGTTGTGGCCGCCATCTCAAGCATGTTGAGACCCGAGACCGAGTTGAGGAAATGATCCCCTGGCAGGTTCAGCCCTTCTTTCAACCCGCCAAAGACCCGTGTTTTGTCGTTCAGCACCAGCCGCTGTTGGCCGGGTTTGCCCTGTAACATCTGCGCCTTGATCAGCAACTCTCGCGATCTTGCCGACAATTTGCTTAGATCCAGCGGCTTGCCGGCGCGCCGGGCCTCCAGTTGCAGCTTCCCTGCCTCGGTGATGGCCGGGATCAACTGATCAACATGGGCGTTGTAGCGTGAAATCCGCGCGTCGACCTTGCTGAGGGACATGTCACCGGCGTTATCCCAGATCCGGGAATAATCCGCGGCACCTGTCTGCAACATGCTGGTAAACCCATCCACAGCAGCAATACCGGTGTCCGTACCTTTGACAAATTTCGCCCGCCAATCAGCGACCCCTTGCTGCTGCTGCCGCAATGCGCTGGCCACCGCCAGATAGCGCATCCCCTGATTGCCGAAATCTGCCGGGCTGAGCATATCAAGCGCGACGTACTCCGGCGTTTCCTTAATCTCTTTTGACAGGGTTTCAGCGCGGATCGCGCGCTCATCTTTGCTGAGGGTAAACGCCAGTATGTCATACCGGCTGGGCCGCAGTGCCTTGGCATTCAGGCGGTTCACCAGAACCTGCTCAGCGTCGCGCGCCATCGCGAGGCGCGACTGACCAGAAACGGGTTGACCGTTCTGTTCACTCAGGAACGTTCCACTGCGGGCGAGGCGACGATACTCGGCCACTTCCAACTCTGTCTGAGATCGCCGCAGGAACTCCTCACGCGCACGCTCATCCGAGTTTGCAATGTCAGAGGGACGCAAAGTGGTTTTTCGGTTAGCAATCCGCCGAAGCAGCTCACGCATCCGGGCCGCATCACCCTGACCGTCATGGCGACGCAGAGCACTTTGATAGACTTCATCCTCAAGCGCGCGGGTGCGCAGAATGCTCTCAGCGAAGGCGCGGGCCTTGGCCTTATCAACGTCGGTCTTGGCGTTAGACAGCTTGTAGCGCAGTGCCTCACGTACGTTCTGATGGCCACGTTGACGCGCCAGAAATGTTTCATGGGCCATCTTAGTGATGTAGGCACGCGCCTGATCGCGTGGCAGGCCGCGGGTGTTTGCGATGATCTGTGCCGTCAAAGCTTGCCGATAGGCGCTTTCAGCTTTCGCGGTGTTCTGTGAGTGCTGCGCCATGGTGCGATTAAACCGGCGCAGGTCCGGGTTGCTGTCCCCCAAAAAGACGTCCGTCCAGCCGTTCGGTGCTTTGGTACGCGCAACAAATTCAGTTTGCAGCAACAGGCGCAGCTGATCCTGATCGCTGAGCCGCGTGTCTTCGATCCGGCGCAGAATCTCAGCCCGATTTGGCTTGCTATCCTGCGCATAAGTCAGCTCGGCCACAGCGAAGAGACAGGCCGTTCCAAGCAACAGGGCACGTGCCGTCTTTGCCCCAAAACACGGTATCCTCATCTCACTCTCCTCCGTCCATTGGCACACGCATAACGTCGGTGACAAAGACCCCGGCGTTTTTGTCCGCCTTCAATGGCAGGGTCACAGTGCTACCTCCCTGAAGGCCGACCTGAACTGCCTTTGGTGCCTCCTTGGGTGGGAGTGGATAGAAGACCCGCACCCGGAAGCTGGCACCGGGTGCAATCTCTTCCACGGCCCGCAGGCCAAACTCGGTCAATGCTTCGAGCTGCAACTTCGGCCCGTCTGGGGTCAGGTCATCTGCGGCATTGTCGATTGGATCATCAGTGGTGCTGTCCACGGGGGCATCACTGTTTGGATCTGCCGCCTCATTATCCCTCTCCGCGTCAGGCGCCTCGGTACTGTCGCTTGTATCCTCTGGCCCTGTTTCGGGCTGATCCTCTCTGCGTTCCGCTTCGGGCTGAGGCGTTTCCCCGGGATCATCTACGCGATTGGGTGTGACACGCCGCCCTTCGCCCGGCATTGGTGTTAGCCGGCTGTGGTCGCGCCGCGCGGCCTCTGGCCCCAATGCGGCGACCTCAAATTCTTCAATATCCAGAATGTAAAAATGACCACCGCGATCATAATAGCGAAATTCATACTTGCCCGGTTCTTGCGGTGCAGCCACCTCAAACGTCTCGCCTTCGGTACGATTGACGTGGCGCGATGTGATCGGGACCTCCGCCGCCAGCACGCCGTTTTCCAACACATAGGAGGCGTGCATCATCTTTACGATGGGGTCATAGAGGCGCAGCCCCGTAGGCACACGGGTCTGCAGACGGATTACCGCTCCGGGCTGGAAGCTACGTCCACTTAGACGAAGCAAGTCTACGGGCGTTGCGCCGACCTGAACCGACGTACGCCCCAGTTCATAGCCACCGTTTTCACGGTCAAACGCGATGATCTGATAAGTGCCTTCGGTCGCAGGCGCCTCAAATTCGTAAGGCCCGCCATCAACCGAAATCCAATGATGACCGATGCGATTGCGCCCATATTTCAAACCCTCGGCACCGGTTTCTTCGTTGATATACATCCCAACGAAGGCGCCGCCGAACTGACGTTCTGCAGGCAGGTTGACAGCGACCTTGATCTTCTCCCCAGTGCGGTATCTGGGCTTATCGGTCTGCACCGCACCCGATAGGACAGGTACGGTCACCTCGATCTCTTCGTCATCCAGGATATACCCACCACCTTCGCGGTCAAAAAGCCGGACGCGATAGCGGCCAGGGTGCGGCACCCCCCTGAAAGTCACCGGCCCATCTGTCCGCGCCCAATGCCATTCATGCGCCCGCGGCGTGATTTCCGCCCCACCTGCGCTGGTCTCTGCCTCTAATCGTGTCAGGCTGATCCAAGGGGAAGGATAGGCACGCCCCGGCGGCAGTGCGGTTTCCACCTCAAACGGTTGGCCGATGCGCAACTGACGGGTGGAAACGGTCAGAGCCTCAGGCACAGGCGGCACAACGACCGTGATGGCCTGCCGGTCCAGCATGTAGTGGCGCCCATCGCGATCATAGAGACGCAACTCGTAGTTTCCGGGCCATACAGGCGCTGTCAGTTTTGTGGCGGCGTTGTTTCCGACCCATTCCCAACCATAACGGTGCACGGATTTCGCCGCGTTACCTCCCGTTGCGGTGTCGACCAGCTCAAACAACCCAACCCACGAAGAATACTGCCCCCGTTCGGTCCCATAGGCCACCGAAACATCTATAACTTCACCCACGTTGAAGGTCGTCTTTGCCAGCTTGATGGCCCCCTCTTCGGGTTTGGCAACCACATCAAAACTCCGACGGTCCATTTCAAAATAGAATTGCCCATCCCCATCGTAGATCCGCACCTCAAACTGCCCTTCGGTGGAAGGGGCCGCGAACTGCCACGTGCGGGTTTCACGGTTGAGCCAATCCCAATGGAGCCGCTGTTCCAGTATGGAGCCGCCGCCCTCCTCTCGGCCAGCGCGGGTCAGCGCGATCCAGGTCTGCGCAAACAACTTGGCGTCTGGTGAGACGGTCACAGAAACTTGCGCACCGACTTCATATGTTTCCTTGTCGAGCTGCAGGATGCCGGGCTGTGGCGGAGGCGTTACAGTTACCCGTTTCCGATCAAGCACATAGGGACCTTCGGACCGATCAAATAGGCGAAACTCATACACACCCGGCCAACGTGGCAAGGTAAAGTTCACCGCAGACCCATCGCCCTGCACCCAATGCCACGAAAGCCGTTCATCCCCGACAGATGCCCCGCCAAGCGGCATGTTTTGCCCCACCGCAAACAGTCCAACCCACGGATTGGGGTATTGGCGTCCTTCGGGCAGTGTCACCGAGACAGAAGTTCCCTCCTGTCCCAGAAAACTCTCTTTGGGTAGTGTCAGGGCACCGGGGGTCGGGGAGACCACAACTTGCACACGCTGACGGCGGATCGGGCGCTCTGCGTCCAGCAGAGCAATAACCGCCTGATAGTTTCCCGGCACCTGAGGTGCAGGGAAGCGCCATTCCCCCTGACCAGGAGAAGACACAACATGGCTGGCCGGGATGGTGTCCGCCCCAAGCGGAAGCAATGCCAGCTTATAGCTGCGCGCAGGATCGGTTTCAGGCAGCGCGTAGGAGATCGCAAAATCCGCGCCTGCCTCTACACGGGTTGCTGAAACAGCAATCTCTTGTGCGGAGGCGCCGCCGGAAGAGACTGCCCACAAGGAAACGATCCAGCAGGCAGCACAAATAAAAGTGGAAATGTATCTTGAAACCAATTTCCGCAAGACGTCCCTCCTAGAGCAGGCCCATAAGGTGCAGGGCGGGAAGTGCCGCGTCAGGATACATGAAGCTGTGAATTTCTCAAAATGACGCGCAGGTCAAAGCCAAGCTACAGCAAGTTTCTGGTTGCGCCTGTGCGCTCAGCCGACGCTCACATTGCGCCGGAGAGCCCCACACATGGTGTGGCATCAAGCCTGCCCACCATGCAAAGCGGCCCCGGCGACAAAAGCGCACCGGGGCCGGCAGTTATCAGTTGTTGATCCGGGCAAGGAAGTCCTGCATCTCGGCGGCGATCGTGTCACCATATTCCTCAAGCGCGAAATGCCCGGTATCCAGCAAGTGGAACTCCACATCCTTCAGGTCAGCCTTGTAGGGATGGGCCCCTTCGGCCGGGAAGATATGATCGTTCTTGCCCCACAAAATCAGCGTCGGCGGCTGGTGTTCCCGAAACAGCGCCTGCCACTTGGGGTATTCCGTAACGTTGGTGCCGTAGTCCAGGAACATCTCAAGCTGAACTTCTTGGTTGCCCGGACGATCCAGCAGATATTGGACATGCCAGAAGTTGTCAGGGCTGACGGTTGAAACATCGCCAACACCGTGGGTGAATTGCCACTTGGTGGCCTCAAGCGTCAGAAAACCACGCAGCGCGTCACCGTTCTCGGCTGTCGGTTCGGCCCAATAGGCCTTGATCGGATCCCAGAATTCCCGCAGCCCTTCATCATAGGCGTTGCCGTTCTGGATGACGAAGCCGGTGACCCGTTCGGGGTGTTCTGCGAACATGCGATAGCCCACAGGGGCACCGTAATCCATCAGGTAAACCGCGTAGCTGTCGACGCCCTTCGCATCAATCAACTGCGTGACCGTCTGCGCCGCATTGGCAAAGCTATAGTCGTAGCTGTCGGCCGATGGCATGTCGGATGCACCAAAACCCAGGTAATCCGGTGCGATCACGTGGTAATCCTCAGCCAGCACCGGGATCAGTTCACGGAACATATGCGAAGATGTCGGAAACCCATGCAAGAGCAGGATCGTGGGATTCGCTGGATCGCCGGCCTCACGATAGGCGACGGTATGGCCGCCAATTTCCATTGTTTGCATATTCACAGCAAAGGGGCTGGGGGCAGCTTCCGAACTGTCGGGCAGCACGGCGGGAAACAGGGTTGAGACAGCAAACAGTGCAGCAGTAACGGGGGTAGGCAGACTATACTTCATGACTTCTTTCCTTTCAGGGTTACATTTTGGGTTGCCTGCGCAATGGCAGCACGCAGGGCGTTGGTTTCGGCCTTCAGGGCCTCATTTTCGCGACGCAATGCCGCGAATTCTTCTTCGGCCTCTTCAAGGGTGAAGCGGCGGGGGATGTGGCTGGGGCAGTTCCAGTCGAATGCCTCGACTGTGATCAGCACGGCACGTTCGGGATGCGCCGGATAGGATGGGTCATGCAGTTGCGCCAGGATCTCAGGATTGTCCGCACCTTCGATCAGACGGACCCGACCCCAGATCTTCAGGCGCCGACGGTTTGGATAATCCATCAGGATCATCGAAACGCGCTCATTGCCCGCGAAGTTACCGGTGCTGATATACTGACGATTGCCCCGGAAATCGGCATAGGCGATGGCATTTGAAGACAGCACCCGCAGGAAACCGGCAGGACCACCGCGGTACTGCACATAGGGCCACCCGGTCTGGGAGACGGAGGCCTGATAAAAGCCATCCCGCGCCGCAATGAAGGCGACCTCTTGCGGGCCAAGTTCATCTGGATGTGTCACATCATCAGCTAAGAATTTGCTGTAGCCCTCAGCAGATCCCATTCGGGACTGTTGGGTGCGAACTGCAGGCGTAAAGGCGATGGTCGCGAAGGCCCGTGCCATAGCGTTTCCTTTCGGATGTTTGTTAGTTTTTCTGAGTTAACGGCGCCTTTGGGCGCTCTCTGACGCTATGTTTGATTGACACCAAGAGATTTGACAAACGACGTTGTCTATCTCAAGATTAGAAAAACTAAGTCAAAGACATGAATCGTAAGAATTACCCTCTCAACGCCCTACGCGCCTTTGAAGCGGCCGCGCGTCATCTCAGCTTTGTCGCTGCCGCCGAAGAGCTGTCGGTGACGCCGGCTGCAATCAGTCACCAGATCAAAAAGCTGGAAGATTTCCTTGGTGTGCCGCTGTTCCGGCGGCGCACACGTGGGTTGGTGCTGGTTGAAGCAGGCCAATTGCTGGCTAAAGAACTGCATGCGGTTTTTGTGAACCTCGATCAGGCCATGGAGCATGTGATGGAGGCTGACAAAGGGGGCTCTCTGGCGCTGACGGTTGCACCCACCTTTGCCGCAATGTGGCTGATCCCGAGGCTACAGAAGTTCTATTCCCAGCACCCCGAGATTGACGTGCTGATTTCAACCAGCCTTGGGTTGGTTGACTTCCAACGTGATGATTTTGACGCGGCCATCCGTCTTGGTCACGGCAACTGGCCCGGCCTTGAAGCGATCAAACTGTTTGATGAGTCTGTCATACCGATGTGCAGCCCGCGCCTGCTGGAAGGCCCAAACGCCATCAAGACACCATCAGATCTGCGCAAACACGTGCTGCTGCACAATCACTCGATGGATTTCGACCCCGATGCGCCAACCTGGCAGACCTGGCTTGATGCCAGCGGCGCCAAAGACGTGGATGCGTCGCGCGGGATGCACTTCAGCCTACCTGATCACGGGTTGCAAGCCGCGATTGACGGCGCCGGGGTGGTGCTAGGCTGGCGGTTTCTGTCGGCAAATGATGTGCAGGCCGGGCGGGTGGTGGAGCTTTTTGATCTGGAAATCCCGCTCGGCTCGACGTTCTACCTTGTCTACCCTGAAGCCCATTCGAGACGCCCAAACATCGTCGCGCTGCGCAATTGGATGCTGGCCGAGCTTAGCGCGTAGACTACCCTCCCCCCGCTCAGTGCCCCCGCAGAGGTTCTGCTCGCCAGATAAGGAAACCGAAGCGCCCGGCCTTTACCGCCCCCGACTTCATCCAGCGTGCTCAAACGGGGTCTCTTACCGGCGCCCCCGAGTTCACTGGCTTTGTCGCACAAATGGGGTGACGGAGACCAAAATGAACTGCCTAATACTCCTCATCCAAGGCCCCCATCAGGGCCGAGCGCACCCGACCTACATCCCGGATTGCAAGCCGATCGAGGGGTTTCCCGTGCAAACCCTCCTCCATGAACCGGAGTGCCGCGTGGTGCTGATCCACGGTCTGCTCCGCCAGCCACACGCGCGGCACATCCGTTTCCGCCCCAATCCCAATACCACCGGGACCTCAGCCAAATTCTGTGTCCATCGGGGGCCAGATAGATCAGATGCGTTCACTCCCAAAATTCCGAGACGATTGGGCACGCTCCCTATGAAGATCAGAGAAACCTGCCCTTAACGCCAGCCGCGATTACGGAGCAAGCCGAAAGCGACAGGCATTTTAGTGATGCTCCAACTAAGGTCACGTCTCCCGTTCAATCCCCGCCAGATGGGAGGCAAACGCTTGGCGCAGTTTGTGTTTTAGGATCTTTCCTGTTGGCGCTGCGGGCAATTCGCTGGCAAAGATATAGGCGCTGGGGCGCTTATACCCAGCCAAGCGTGACGCGACGAACCCCCGCAGATCTTCTTCGTCGGGCTGGTCCCCAGGCGCAACCTGACAGACGGCAATGACCTTTTCATCACCTTTCACAACATGTCCGATCACGGCGGCTTGGATCACCTTCGGATGCTCGGAGAGGGCAGCTTCGACTTCGGGGGGATAGACGTTGAACCCGCCATGAATAATCAACTCCTTGGAGCGCCCCAGAATATGCAGGTGGCCCTGTGCGTCGAACCGGCCAATATCGCCGGTTTTGAGCCAGCCCTCCCTCAGCGCCTCTTCGGTCGCGACCGGGTTGCGGAAATAGCCCTGCATGATGTGGGGGCCTGATGTGTAGATGTCGCCCCCGGTGTCCTGATCCCCCTCAATACGGACAGACACCCCCGGCAATGGCGGCCCGGTGGAGATATCGGGATCGCCCAGATCGTTGTCCGTGGCGCAAATCCCGGCCGTGGTTTCCGTCATCCCATACCCGTTTTGCAGCGCAACACGGTAGAAGGCCTCAGCTTTGCGTTTCCAATCCGGGTCCAGCGGTGCGCCGCCTGATGACACATAGCGCAGCGCGGGCGAGTTCAAATCGGTCAATCCCCGTTCTTTGACATACTGCATCAGCAAAGCATGCATTTGCGGAACCGCTGACAGCAGCGAAACCCCGTCCTGCAAGGCATTGTATAGCTTTTCGGCCGAGAACCGCGCCTCCAACCGGACATGAGCCCCCGCAATTGCGCAGGCCGTCACGATTGAGGCCAGACCAAAGACATGCGTGATCGGCAGGGCGCCATAGACCAGATCATCGGGTGACATATGGCGCAGTTCGGCACTGGCACGGCCCCCAAACAGCAGGTTGGAATGCGTCAGCATCACCCCTTTCGGATCCCCCGTTGTACCGGTGGTGTAAAGGATGCAGGCCACATCGGTAAGATCCGGATCGGGGTCCGTCGCAGCCTGCAGCAGTGACAACACCCCAAAGGCCCCGCGGATTGGCTGCGCGCCCAAACGTGCGGCATGTGCCTCTGCTTCGGCGGAAATGGCAGAGGTGATGACAACGGCAGCCGGGGTGGCGTGATTGATGATCTTTTCGACTTCGGGCGCGGTTTGGCGGGCATTAAACGGGATGACAACGGCACCAAGACGCGAACAGGCAAAAAGCGTCGCTATTGCCTCAGCGCTGTTTTCCGCCAGCAACAACACCCGATCTGTTGCGCAAACCCCGGCCTGGGACAAGGCCTGCGTCAGGTCGGAAACGGCCCTATCAAGGTCTGCCCAAGACCAACACAACCCTGCCCGATCCGAATAGGCGGGTGCGGCGGGCCGTGTTTCGTATTGGTGCTGCAGCGCGTCATGCCAGCGTGAAAACCGTTCTGATGCCATACTCATACTGCCCCTTCAGTGGTCATAGTGTTAACGCTGTCCAAGCGTCCCAGCGCCGCCAGCGCCTCGTTTTCGAATTGGTACAGAATATCAGCCATCGGCCCGCAACGATCCGTTAATCCCAGCGCATGCCCAGCCGAAAGGATCCCGCGCGACACATCGCCGGTTTCATAGGCCTTACGCCCGATCTGACCGGAGGCCAGAGGCAAAAGATCCTGGATCGTCAGGTTGGGGGTGCTGGCCTCCAACTGATTTAACGCAGCCGTTGTTTCATTCGCCAGACTGCGCACGGTATTGCGCACCGACTGCATGGTTAACGCCGTGTCGCGTTCACTGGCAGATACAAGCGCGGATTTAAAATCCGGATGGGCATTGATTTCATCTGAAACCAGCAGCCGGGTGCCCATCACAACGCCAGAGGCTCCCATTGCCAGCGCCGCAACCAATTGCGCCCCGTGCCCCACGCCGCCACCAATCAAATACGGAATACGCAGAGCCCGCTCAGCCATGGCCGCGTTAACGAAACTGCCGATCATATCCATCCCCGGGTGACCGCCACATTCGGCCCCAACAATGGAAACCATATCCACACCAGCCTCTTGCGCCTTCAACGCATAGCGCACCGCCGGAACCTTGTGGATCACCACAAGGCCAAGGGATTTCAACAGTTCCATATAGGGTTCAGGGTTGCGCCCTGAGGTTTCCACAAACGGCACGCCTTCGTCTGCAATCAGGCGAAAGATATCTTCGGTCTGCTCACCCGGAACCAGTTTCGGCAGCATTGACACATTCACCCCAAAGGGCGCCGCCCCGCATAGTTTACGCGCTTTGGCGATCTCAGCGCGCAGCGCCGCCTGATCGCCGCCAAAACTTGCCGCAGTCATGAAGCCAATGGCACCGGCGCGGCCTGCAGCAGCCACATATTCCGCGTCTGCCAACCATTGCAGCCCCCCCGCCACAACAGGCAGACGGATCCCAAAGGTCTGGGTCACGGCCGTGTTCCAACTCATTAAGAATACCTCGGTTTTCGTTTCTCTAAAAAGGCCGCAATCCCTTCTGCAGCCTCATCAGCACCAATCGCGACTGCCATCGCGTCCCGTTCACTGTTCAGTTGGTCCTGCTCGGTTTGGTCATAGGCTTGCGCAACCAATGCGCGGATTTGTCCCTGCGCAACAGCAGGCCCCTTGGCCAGCCTGTCAGCCAGTGTATGCGCCGCGGACAATACCTGCCCCGTGGGCACGATTTGACTGACAACCCCCAATGCCTGCAAACGGGCCGAGGTTACGGGCTGGCCCATCAGGCACAGCTCCATCGCAAGGTGTCGCGGCACACTGCGGGCCAAGGCAGCCGTCAGGCCACCATCGGGCACCAACCCCGCCTTGACGTAAGACGCAGTAAAGGTTGCATCCTCACCCGCCACGATCAGATCGCAGGCCAGAGCCAATGAAAACCCAGCCCCGGCCGCGCCGCCTTCAACCGCCGCAATCACCGGCACCGGGCAGGCGCGGATCGCCCGGGTCACATCATGCAAAAGCTCAATCCGTGCGTGGCGTTCTTCGATGGACAGGGCGCGGCGCTCTTGCAGTGCATTCAGATCACCCCCGGCGCAGAAAAAGCCCCCCTCGGCCGTCAAGATGATGGCGCGCACGTCAGGACGGGCTGCCATCTCCACGGCCTGTTGGATGGCCTGATACAGTTCAGGGGTCAGCGCGCCGCGCCGGGTGCTGTTGCCGTTCCAAACGATCAACCGATCGCCCCGGTCCTCAAACCGCGTCATTCGCGATCCCTCACACGTTTCAGCACCGAAGAACCGCTGGCGTAGAGGCGACCCTCCTCGGCCTCGCCCCGCAGTTCCGCCTTGGCGTAACAGATCTTGTGACCACCCCCATCAATCCAGCCACGCGCCACAACCCGCTGCCCCGATGGCGCAGCGCTGAGGAAATCGGTTGTCAGCGACAGGGTCACCACCTGGGGCAAACTATCCCCCGTCTGAAAATGGCGCGACGCCGCCACACCCATCGCCGTATCCAGCAACATCGACACAATGCCACCGTGCAGAGTGTCCACCCGATTGAGGTGCTGCCCGCCGATGGAGAGCGAGACCAGAACATCCCCCTGAGGGTCCGTTTCTATGTCATAGCCCACCAGCGCGCGGGCGCCTGTTGAGGTCAAGTCAAGCTGCGGAGAGGTCAATAAACCGCTCCAGGTGATAATCGCTGTCACCGAAACGATGATCGCCCATGATGATGCGTTTGGCGAAATGTGCCAGATCATATTCCTGCGTCATCGCGATACCGCCGTGCATCTGAATGCTTTCTTCGGCGATGCGTTTGCCGATCTGCCCCATCAACGCCTTGGCCGCGCTGATCTGGCGATCCCGATCCGGGCCGTCGAGATGGCCCAGGGCATTGATCGTTGCGGAACGTGCCTGCTCCATTTCTATCAGCATCTCAGCAACGCGGTGTTGCAAGGCCTGAAAACTGCCCAGAGGTTTGCCAAACTGGCGCCGCGTCATCAGATAATCCTGTGTCATTTCACAGGCCGTGTGCATGGCGCCCAGCGTTTCCGCCATTTGCGCCACTGCGGATCGGGCCATTGCCTTGGTCAGGGCATCCCCGCCCTGCCCCGCCGTGCCAAGGCGCATCTCGGGCGTCAGGGTCACGCCGTCCAGAACCACCTCAGCCGCGCGTCCCCTAGAGGCAAGCGCATAGCCCTGCAAGACCAAACCTGCAGTGTCACGTGGCACCAAGAACAACGAGATGCCTTCCCAATCCCTCAGCCCACCAGCCTCACGCGCGGAAACGATCAGATACTCAGACGCCTCCGCGTTCACGACCACGGCCTTGCGCCCCTCCAGACGGATACCTTCCGCATCCTCTGCGGCGCGGCAGGTCACATAGGGCAGGTCATAGCGCGCCTCAGGTTCGCCATGCGCAAGCGCGACATGCAATTCGCCCGCGATGATCTGTTCGACCAGTGCCTGTTGGTCAGCGTTGCCAAGGTCCGCGATGATCCCGCCGGCCAGAACGGCAGTGTCCAGCACCGGCTCAACCACGCCTGCGCGGCCCAGTTCCTCAAACACCACAGCGATGTCACCGCCTGCCCCACCAAAGCCGCCCTGCGCTTCATCAAACAGCGCGCCGATCACGCCCAGCTCTGCCAGCTGAGACCAGATCTCACGGGACAGACCGGCAGGATCAGACAGCACCTCATTCCTGAGCGTGCTGCTGTACTTGTCCGCCAGAAACCGCCGCAGCGTATCCGACAGCATTTGACGTTCGTCACTCAGATCAAAATTCATCCCCGACCTCCCAGTGCCGTCTTGGCAATGATGTTTTTCTGCACCTCATTCGCACCCCCAAAGATCGAGATCTTGCGGTTGTTGAGATACGCCTTTGTCACCGCCCCGGCATTCAATGGATCGGGCAAAGGTGCGTTGCTGCCCTCCACGTCTTCGGAGGCAAAAGGCATTGCGTAGGGACCGACAGCACGCCGGGCCAAATCGTTGATTGCCTGACGGATGTCAGTGCCTTTCACCTTCAGCATCGACGCCTCAACACCCGGTGCCCGGCCAGCGCCGGCAGCTGCCAAGATGCGCAGATTGGACGTGGCCAGCGCCATCAGTTCAATTTCCACCTGCGCAATCCGTGCAGCGAACAAGGGGTTTTCCGACAGCGGGCGGCCATTGTGATTGGCCGTGCGTGCCAGCCGCTTCAGGGCATCAAGCCCCGCCTGACAGAAGCCAACCCCTGCGATATTGGTACGTTCATGGGTCAGCAGGTACTTGGCATAGGTCCAGCCTTTGTTTTCCTCCCCGACCAGGTTTTCGACCGGCACACGTACGTCTGTCAGCCAGACCTCGTTCACCTCGGGCGTGCCATCCAACAGCACAATCGGGCGCACCTCCACACCGGGGGTGTCCATATCAATCAACAAGAAGCTGATGCCTTCCTGGGGTTTGCACTCGGTATCGGTGCGCACGAGGCAGAAGATCATGTTGGCGAACTGTCCCAGCGTGGTCCAGGTTTTTTGACCGTTCACCACATAGTGGTCCCCATCCCGGACCGCGCGGGTTTTGAGGCTGGCCAAATCGGACCCTGCCCCCGGTTCAGAATAGCCCTGACACCACCAATCCTCACCAGACAGAATACGCGGCAACCACCGGTCCTGCTGTTCTTTGCTGCCAAATTCCATCAGCACTGGTGCCAGCATCGAAAGGCCAAAAGGAACAATCCGCGGCGCCGAGGCGCGGGCGGCCTCTTCTTCGTAGATGAACCGCTGCACCGCAGTCCACTCCGCCCCACCGTGGGATTTTGGCCAGTTCTGCGCCAGCCAACCGCGGGCGTGCAGCGTTGCGTGCCAGCCCTCCATCTCGGCCTTTGTCAGTTCACGGCCCGTGCGCACCTTCTGTGACACCTGCGGGTCAAGATGTTCGGCCAGGAAATCGCGCACGTCCTCGCGAAATGCCAGCTCCTGTTCTGTGTAACTCAAGTCCATGTTTCGCCTCTTAGAAAATCTCTACCAAGCCAGCGGCCCCCATGCCGCCGCCAACGCACATCGTCACAACGCCCAGCTTGGCTTTGCGCCGCTGCCCTTCCAACAAAAGGTGGCCCACCATCCGCGCACCCGTCATCCCAAAGGGATGCCCAATCGCGATCGATCCCCCGTTGACGTTCAGCTTATCCGGGTCGATCTGCAGGTGGTCGCGGCAGTATAGCACCTGACTGGCAAACGCCTCATTCAACTCCCAAAGATCGATGTCATCCACCGTCAGCCCGTGGCGCTCCAGCAGGCGCGGCACGGCAAAGACAGGACCGATCCCCATTTCATCCGGGGCGCACCCTGCCACCGCGAACCCCTTGAAGGCGCCCAGCGGTGTTACGTTTTGCCGCGCGGCTTCACTCTCAGGCATCACAACAAGCGCTGCAGCCCCATCGGACAGCTGCGACGCATTGCCAGCGGTGACAAATCCCCCCTCACGCACAGGTGCAAGGCCGGCAAGCCCGTCAATGGTTGTTGTCGGGCGGTTGCATTCGTCCCCATCCACCACAACAGTCTGGCTGGATACCGCGCCAGTGTCACGGTCCTTGACCGCCATGACGGTTTCCATCGCGACAATTTCATCCTGAAACAGACCGGACTGTTGCGCCGCAGCGATGCGCTGCTGGGACAGCAGAGCGTAGTCATCCTGCGCCTGGCGGCTGACGCCATAGCGTTGCGCGACAATGTCAGCGGTTTCGATCATGGTCATGTAGATGTCCGGCATATGCTCAGAGAGCCACGGATCACGCACCGGTTTGTTTTCGGGCTGGACCATGGAAATGCTCTCCAGCCCGCCAGCCACCATGACGCCGGCACCGTCTGCCTTGATGGCCTGCGCCGCCATTGCGATGGCCTGCAGCCCGGACGAACAGAACCGGTTGACCGTCTGACCTGCCGCACCCAGTCCCAGCCCCGCACGCAGCGCAATCTGTCGGGCGATGTTCTGACCTGTTGCCCCCTGCGGGTAGCCGCAGCCCATGATCACGTCTTCAACCGAAGCCGGATCAATACCAGCGCGGGCCACAGCATGTTCGACCACATGAGCCCCCATCGCGGCCCCATGTGTTGTGTTCAGCGATCCGCGAAACGCCTTCGCAAGCCCTGTGCGGGCAGTGGAGACCAGAACAGCCTGTTCCATCACGATTTTTCCTTATCCAACTTAATCAGCGTTTTGCCCAGCATCAGCCCGTTAACGAAGCATTGAAGCGGGCAGAAAAACGCAATGTTCTGAGGGGACTCATCCCCGGCGTGCCAGCGTGGGGGCACGGCCCGTGCGGCGCTCCAGATCACGGACCAGATCGCGCAACGCCGGGCCAACCTCCTGTTCCATCCGCTCTAGGTCCAGATCTTTGGGCAATGCACCGCAAGTAAAGGAAACTGGCGCACCATATTCCCCTGCAAAGAACGGCACACTGACCGCATGGATCCGGCGGGTATATTGGGTATCTGCTGGCGTGATCACAAAGCCCCGCTCAAGCAGTTGCTCATAGCCACGCTGACGCATCGCGCGCTGGTCCTCCGTCGGTGACAACGCTGCAAACTGCTCCTCCCCCATTGCGGCCAAAGTCGCCAAACCGGACGAGGACCCGAACAGATCCAGCCTGTGACCGGGTTCCAGCCAGATCGAGGCGGTGTTCTGTGGCCGCCAGGTCCGCGCCAACATCATACGGTCGGCATCTTGCATCGCGATCAGCGCAAGCGTCCCACTGCTATCCGCAAGTTTCTGCATCGCTTCAGACGCCATCTCGACAAAGCTGATCGACACCTGCGCCACAGATCCCAGCAACAGAACGGAGGGCCCCAATCGAAACTTATCGTTTCGCCCGGCGTGGCTCAGATAGCCCAGCTGGCTCAGCGTATAGGTCAAACGGGTCAGCGTCGGCTTGGGCAATCCCGTCCGCTCAGCGATCTGCGTGTGTGTCAGCCCATCATCGCTGGCGCGGAATGCCCGCAGTACGCTGAGCCCCCGCGCCAGAGTGGTGGCGAATTTGCGGTCTTTTTCGTCGCTGCCCATCATCGTGCCCCCAAAGGAATAAGGAGGGACAGTATCGGAAAACTCATGATCAGCAGCAACACCACCATGTCGACCGAAAGAAACCGCGCGATCCCAGCAAAGATCCGATCAATCGGGGCGTCCTTGCCAACCACATTTGCGATCACGAAAACATTCAGCCCAACCGGCGGCGTGATCAGACCGATTTCCAGCAGCTTGATCACCACCACGCCGAACCAGATCAGGTTCAAACCGTAGCTTTCGACCAGAGGCACCAGCAGGGGCAAGGTCAGAACCATAATCCCGATAGGGTCCAGGAACATGCCCAACAACAGATAGATCAGGGCAATGCAGATCATCAGCGTGACAACAGGCAAATCCGCGCCGGACACCGTTTCGACAATGACCGGCGCAATCCCCGTCAGAGCGATGAACGACACGAACACCTTGGCGCCTGCAGCAATAAAGAAGACCGCCGCCGTTTGAACACATGTCTCCTTCACACTGTCCCATAGCCCGGTGAAGGTCAGCGTGCCCTGCGCAAATCCGATCAGGGTCGCGGCAGTAACACAAACCGCGGCGGCCTCGGTCGCGGTGAAAATGCCGCCGTAGATCCCACCAACGATGACCACGAACAGCATCAGGGCGGGCCAAGCCGCAATCGCAGCCTCCCGGCGTTCGCTGGCTGAATAGACCTGCCCCACCTCGGGTGCGATTTCAGGGTTACGCATCACCCAAACCCAGATCACCAGCAGAAAGCCCGCCAAAGTCAGCAACCCCGGCAAGATACCAGCCAGAAACAGCTTGGAAATCGACGTTTCGGTGAAGATCCCGTAGATGATGAACAAGACCGACGGCGGGATCAACGATCCCAGGGTGCCGCCAGCCGCAACGCTGGCGGTTGCAAGGCGCGGATCATATCCCATCCGCAACATCTCAGGCGTGCAGATGCGCCCCATGGTCGAGGCACAAGCGATCGAAGATCCGGTGATCGCGGAAAACCCGCCACATCCGATGACGCTGGCCATGGCGACGCCCCCGGGGATCCTGGTCATCCACACTTTGGCTGCGAAATAGATCTTGGTGGTGATTTCAGCCCGGTAAGCGATGTGCCCAAGGGCCACGAACAACGGGATCATCGACAGCGAGTAGGAGTGAACCAGATCGAAGGAGTTGTTGAACACCATCGACGTGGTCGCCCGCAGCGCCCGTTCCGGCATAAAGCTGCCCGTGCGAAAGGCAAAGATGATAAAGGTTGCGGCAACCGCCACAGCCCCCAGAGCAAATGCAATCGGCACCCGTAGCGCCAACAGCACCAGCACGCTGGCAAAGGCCAGCAGTCCAATCGTCGCGGGATCCATTAATGTGCCTCTTTATCTTTGACGACGCCACCTTTGGCGATGGTCGCAATATCGCCCAGCATCAGCATGGCCAGGCGCAACCAGCACACCGCCAAGGCCAATGTGTAAACCAAACGCCCCGGCCATTTTGGCAATCCCAGATCACCAAAATAAAAGCTGCCCGATCCCCATTCGCCCATAAATGCGCGCGCTCCGGCATAGGTCAGGGGGGCAAGCGCCAGCAGCCCAACGAATGACCCCAGTACAACCAACCAGGATCGCACCCGTTCGGGGAACCAGTTCGATACGAACTCGACCACCACATGGGCGCGCTGCGCTGTCGCGATGGACAGGGGCAGCAAAACAGCAGCCAGCATCAGCTCTTCAACGATGATGTTGCTGTCAGGGATGTTCCAACCGACCAGACGTGCCAGAACGTTGGCTGTGATCAGGCCTCCCATCCCAATCACAGCCAGAGCGGCAACGCCGAGCAAAACACGATCAAGCACGTTCGACATAGCCGTCAGCACCGTTAGTTTTGTGCCCAGGGGTAGCCTTCGCTATCCCGCTTAGCTGTCCATTTCGCCAACAGCCCTTGGTACTCATCCAGCATGTCCTGCCCTGGAAGACCCGCCTTGGTCGCGGTCTCAACCCAGGCGTTCACGAATTGCTCACCCTTGGTTACAAGCTTGGTGCGCTCCGCGTCATCCAGTTCGATGATCTCCACGCCATTCTCAGACATCTGAGCAACAGCCTTGTCATTGGCAGCGATAATCATCCGGCCAAATTCATCGGCCATGTCCGCCCCAGTTGCGGCCAGTAGAGCCTGCTGATCCGCCGTGAGCGAGTCGTGGGTGTCTTTGTTCATAAAGATGCCGACACCGCCAACCTGGCCCCAGTTCAGCTTGGTGTAGCTGTCCATGACTTCGTATTGTTTCAACGCCGCAACGGCATAGGAGTAGCCCTGAGAACAATCGATAAGTCCGGTGTCCAGCCCCTGATAGGCGTCATAGATTGACATGCGCACCATATTGGCACCCATTTCACCAAAGACTTTGCCGTAAGCGCCGACACCGCGCACTTTCAGATTTGTGACATCCTCGGCGGTACGAATGGCCGCGCCTTTACAGCCGATATTGACCTGGCTGGTGGTCCAGGTTCCGATGTAAACAAGGTTCTTCGCTGCCAGGTCTGCTTGCACCGCTGCATTTGCGCGCATGAACTCATCCGTTGCACGCATGCCAACCCAGGCATCCGGATTGTCCAGCGGCAGATCGGCGATACCGTAAGCGGCCATTTCCTGCGGGTAGTAAACCGCAATCAATGAACCCATGTCAGACACACCATCCTTGATGCCAGACAGGGCAGCGTTTGCCTTGAACAATGCCCCACCCCATTGGATGTCAATTTGCAGATCGCCTGCGGATCTTTCAGAAACCTGATCTGCATACCACTGCAGCGCCGCTGCGCGCGCACCCCGGTTGGGACCTGCCTCACCATGCAACAATACTGTTTGCGCATGAGCACCTGTTGCAGCCGCAGCCACCCCGGCCACAAAAGCCATCGATTTTAGAAAACGCATGTCACTCCTCCCTTGACACTCGATCCTTGAGTTGTTTTACTATGCAAAACTAAGTTTTACATATTGCTTAGACGCTACTTCTGCATGAGGAGTCGCGCAAGGGCACTTCGCCCTTTGGAACCTCCATTAATACTTAAGAACTTGATATTAAGTAAAATTTTCATATTTTCGCCGTGAGATCGTCCCCGCCCAAGACGACGCATCGGCAAAGTTAAGGCTCGCTCGGGTCCTAGACGCCTGCCTTTTTCCCGTTGCAAGAGCGCTGAGATGCTCTGCGCAACAGCGGCATCATGGCAATTGTCCTGATGGCGCACTGCCTTGATGTCTGAGACTTTACGCTTAGAGCTCGCCTCGCCTTCAGTACTGATGCCGGCAATCAAGCAACTTTGCCCAATAAATAAATTACTTAGGCAATGGCGACGGTCACTCGTACGCCGCTTTGACATAGACAGATTTCGGCAACCGAATGTAACTGGCAACACAGCCGGCAGGCATTTCCAGACCAGCCAATTACTTCCGAGATCTACTGCGGTTCGATGGCGTTGCGCCGACCTTCAGAAACAAGCGACATCAGCATCAATTGAAGGCTGAATTGGATTCAGTCAGAGACACTGTTGAGCATTATTCGTGTGAAATATTCTGTTAGTCTTGTACGGTCGCCAAGCGGCAGAACACTGGCAATGTATTGATCAGGACGCACCAAAACGATGCAGCCTTCTTCACGATTGATCTGACGCAGATCGAAAATGTCACTTTCGGGTGTCGCACAGAAAACCTTTTCGTAGTCAGTCAGTCCATAAACACCCTTAGCTGGGCGTAGCAACGGGTGCATTTGAACGTGCTCCAGGGCACGAAACCCCTGTTGATAAACAGCCCGGACATCAATCAGCCTATCGGTGTCGTCGCCCTCTTGGCGGAACATTTTCAACGGTGAAGAGGCATCAGCATTTAGATGGTCGCACAAGGCGCGCAGAGGAGCGTCGTCTTTTGGGGCGAAGACGAAAAGCGTCCAGCGCACACCCGCTTCAACAACATGGCCCAATTCCATAGGCTTGGCGTCTGCTAGACGAACAACTGGCGCCGAGTGAAACCGCGTTCCAATTTCAAACCCCGTCGCAAGGTCTTGCGCATGGTGCGCCGCGACAAGATCAGACGGTGGATACTTTACAGTGAGGCCAGCAGTGAAGCGCCCGCCTTCGATGAACTTTTTCTGCACAAGAGGCATGTCTTCCTCAGCCGAGGATTCACTAGCTGCCCCAACTGTACGAGACCAGGCATGATCATAGTCGATCAGGGCCTTTGCCGCACCTCGTCGTTCGACAGAATAGCTGTGTAGCAGGCTTGCTTTGGCGCGTCCGGTTAGGACCGAGATCAGCTTCCAGCCGAGATTGAACGTATCCCCCATGGAGACATTCATGCCTTGACCCGCCTTCGGGCTGTGGGTGTGGCAGGCATCCCCCGCTGTAAAAACGCGTGGCGTACGGACACCGCGCTCTTGCTCAGGAACGTCATCAAACCTATCGGTCAGGCGGTGTCCGACTTCATAGATTGACCACCAAACGACTTCTTTTACATCGAAGGAATGCGGGCGCAGGATGGCTTGCGCACTATTGATGATATCATCTACGCCAAGCCCGCGGTCGGCCACTCGCTCGGCTTCATCCAGTTTATCCAGCTCAACGTAGAGCCGCACAAGGTACCCCCCTTCGCGGGGCAGAACGAGCATGTTGCCCGCCCCTGACTGGATGATGGATTTCATGCGGATGTCGGGAAAATCCGTAACCGCGAGCACATCTATCACCCCCCAGGCCTGATGCGCAGAATCCCCATGCAGTTTACCCCCAATGGCACGGCGCACATTGCTGCGCGCACCGTCACAGCCGACGACATAGTTGGCGCGGATTGTCTCAAACTGCCCCCGCTTTTCTGGCGCGGTGTGCTCCAAAGTAACGCTCACGGGGTGGTCCGATGCATCTGGGTCAACTGCAACATCAACCACTTGCAGCTGGTAGTTCGGCTCAAGCCGAGACGGCGAATTTCGCATCAGGTCGAGGAACATATCGTGAATGCGCGCCTGGTTAATCAGAACATGCGGCATTTCCGAAAGCCCGTCGGCCACATCTTCGACACGGCCCGCCCGGCTGATATGAGACGGCGTTTTCTGACTTGGTGTCCAGAACGTGGTTTCATTGATCCAGAGGCTTTCGCGCTTGATCTTCTCGGCAAAGCCGAAGGCCTGAAACATCTCCATGGAACGTAGATTGATGCCGTCTGCCTGCCCCTTCTCCATCGGGCCTGACTTCGGCTCGACTATCATTGTGGAAATCTCAGGGAAACGCGCCAATTGGGCCGCAAGGCACAGGCCGGCCGGCCCGCAGCCCGCGATTAACACATCGACTTTATCTGATAACCCACTGCCCTTTCGCGAGCGATCTGGGTCTGCGGGGAATACATCCGGATCACCGGGAAGGAAGCCGTCGAGATGATATTGCATGAATGCCTCTCTTGCGATTATTGCTATTTAGTTTGCATACATACTAATTTCAGTCAAGTAGTATGTGTACACCCCATATCAGCCAGAGTATCGTGCCCCAAACCAAGGAGAGCGACATGGAAGCGCAGCACATGGCGGGCCACCTCATCAGGAGGCTTCACCAACTCTCGACGCAGGTATTTGCAATGCGGCTAAAAAAGTTGGGGCTCGAGCTGACGCCAGTACAGTTTGCGGCGCTTGACGCCATCGGGGCGCACCCCGGCGCGGATCAGGCAAGCATCGCGGCCTTGATCGCCTACGACAAGGCAACCATCGGCGGGGTGATCGACCGCCTTGAAGCCAAGGGGCTTATTGCGCGCATGCCAAGCGTGTCTGACAGGCGGGCGCGCGTGGTAAACCTGACAGAAAGCGGCGCCAAGCTTTTGGCTCAAGTAACGCCTGTTGTGCGCGATCTTCAGGATGAAATCCTCGGCCAGTTGGACAGCTCTGAACGCAAAACGTTTCTTGCATTGGCGGCGAAAGCACTTCCTAACAGATAGCCCGCAGACCGGCTTGACAGGTCCGAACACAAATAGGTATAGATCATAACTATTACCCGATGCACCTATGGGAGGGACGGATGCAGATCGACGGAAACGTGGCCATCGTCACAGGCGGCGCCAGTGGTCTTGGCGCGGCGACAGCGCGCCATCTGGCCGCAAATGGGGCCAAGGTTGGCATTTTGGACTTTGATGGCGCAGGCGCAGTACGAATTGCCGAGGAAATCGGCGGCGTTGCCGCTCAGGTAGACGTCAGCGACGATGCAGCCGTTGATGCGGCCATTACGAAAATAGAGCAGGCACTGGGCACGCCGAGGATCGCCGTCAACTGTGCTGGTATCGGGACAGCCGCCCGTATTGTGGGACGAGATGGCAAGACCAGCTTTGACGTCTTCCGCAAGACACTCGATGTCAATCTCTTCGGCACTTATGCAGTCATGACGCACGCCGCGCGGCGAATGATGGAGCTTGCGTCTGTCGAGGGCGAGCGCGGCGTCATCGTGAACACCGCGTCTGTCGCCTTTCAGGACGGGCAGCTGGGCCAAGCAGCCTACGCTGCATCTAAGGGTGCCATTGCCTCGATGGCACTGCCTGCCGCGCGTGAGTTTGCCCGCGCGGGCATACGCGTCATGACGATCGCACCAGGCCTCTTCCATACACCAATGATGGAAAGCCTGCCCGATGACGTCACAGCACAGATCACCAGCAACATTCCTCATCCGGCTCGACTAGGCGCGCCAGAGGAATACGCTTTGATGGCCGCGCAGATTGTAGCCAACCCGTACCTGAATGGCACGACCATCCGTCTTGATGGCGCAACGCGCCTCCCCCCGCGCTGAGGAGTTTTCATGTCTGACATTCTGAACATCGAGGTAGACGGGCAGATCGCCACTTTGACGATGAACCGGCCCGACAAACGCAACGCAATGTGCGAAGAGTTGCTGCACGCGCTGGAGGCGTTCTACTTCAACCCGCCCGAAGGGGTGCGTGTGGTGATCCTTACAGGTGTGGAAGGTCATTTCTGCTCGGGCCTTGATCTGGCGGAACATGTCCATCGCTCGGCCGAGGAAAACCTTTACCATTCGAGAAATTGGCACAAGCTGATGGATCAGATCAGGCTGGGTGGGTTGGCAACGGTCTCAGCGATGTTCGGCGCGGTCATCGGCGGCGGGCTTGAGCTGGCTTCGGCCACCCACGTGCGCGTCGCTGAAGCCTCGACCATTTTCCAGCTGCCGGAAGGACGGCGTGGCATCTTTGTTGGTGGTGGTGCTACCGCCAATGTGGGCCGTCTGCTGGGCGCTGACCGTATGACAGAAATGATGCTGACAGGGCGCAAGTATGGCGCTGAGGATGGGGTCGCGCTGGGACTGGCCCATTATGCGGTTGCCGATGGCACGGCGATGGCCCTGGCACAAGAACTTGCCGGGAAGATTTCGCGCAATGCGCCGCTCTCGAATTATCTGATGATCCAGGCCATCCCGCGGATCAACGATATGTCGCAGTCAGACGGGCTCTTCACCGAAAGCCTCGCTGCGGCGCTGTCGCAAACCACGCCCGATGCCGAGGAAGGGTTAAACGCCTTCCTTGAAAAGCGCGCGCCTAAGTTCCGGTGATCTCATGAGCCAACCTGAACAGAACATAACCCCGCCTCCCCATGTCAGCGATGAAACGCTGCGCCGTTTTCTCGGCTACCACATGAAGCGCGCTTTCAACGTGGTGCAGGCTGACCTGGTCGCCACGCTGAAACCATTTGAGCTGCGCATGCTGACCTACACCGCCTTGGTTTTGGTCTGCGAAAACGCTGGCCTCAGCCAGGCGCAGCTGGCGGCGGCGATGGACGTGGAACGCCCCAATATCGTCGTGATCGTCGACGAACTGGAGCGGCGCGAGCTGATCAACCGCACCCGCGTTCCGACAGACCGCCGCGCCTACGCGCTTGTCCCGACCCTCAAAGGGCGCCACCTGTGCGAGCAGGCCGTTGCCGCCGTTGAAGCACATGAGGCCAAGCTGTTTGCGGGCCTGGATGATGAAATGCGCTCAGAAATGATTGCCATCCTCTCGAAAGTGAGGGGCACATGAAACGCACGACAAACTTCAAACCGCACGCCGTAGTGCGCGAAGACCGCGCGGATGGTTCCATCCTTTTGCGCTCTGCCGAGCCGCTCAGCGAAGTGGTCGACACCACGGGCGACTGGCTGCACCGCTGGGCAGAAGACGCACCAGACCGCACCTTTATTGCCGAACGCCACGGGGCCGGATGGCGCGAAGAGAACTATGCGGAGACACTTGAAAAGGTACGCGCGATCGCGGCCTCGCTGCTTGGGCGGGGCATGGGGCCTGACACGCCGATCCTGATCATGTCAGGCAACGGGGTTGACCACGGCTTGCTGGCGCTGGCCGCTCAGTATGTCGGCATCCCTACGGTGCCAGTGGCCGAGCAATACTCCCTGATCCACGGGGCCCACGGGCGGCTGCGTCACGCCATCGAGCTGGTACGCCCGCGCATGGCCTATGTGGTCGATGCCAAGCAATATGGCGAAGCGCTCGCAATGGATGCGCTGGACGGCATCGAGGTGATCGCCACGCGCCCTGACGCGCGCACCACCCCCTTTGCCGATCTGCTCAAAGGCGACAGCTCAGACGTGGACGCAGCGCGCGCGCGCGTCGGCCCTGACAGCGTTGTGAAACTGCTGATGACCTCGGGCTCAACCTCAAGCCCCAAGGCCGTGATGACAACACAGCGCATGATGTGCGCCAATCAGGTGCAGCTGGCCGATGCCATGCCGTTCCTACGCACGCGTGCGCCGCGGATCGTTGATTGGCTGCCGTGGAACCATGTCTTTGGCGGCTCGCATAACTTCAACATGATGCTGGCCAATGGCGGTAGCCTTTACATCGACGATGGAAAACCCGTCAAAAATCTCTTCGAGCGCACGGTCGAAAATCTGTCGCTGGTGACGGGCACCCTGTGCTTCAACGTGCCCGTCGGCTTCTCCATGCTGCTAAACGCGCTGCGCGAAGATGCGGGCCTGCGCCAGCGCTTTTTTGAAGACCTCGACATGATCTTCTATGCAGGCGCTTCCCTCCCACAGGAGATCTGGCAAGGCTTTGAGCAGATGGCGATGGAGACGAAAGGCGAAGTACCTCTTATCACCTCGTCATGGGGGCTAACCGAAACCGCACCCGCGATGATGTTGCAACACGAGCCTACAGAAAACTCAGGCGTGGTAGGCGTGCCGCTCAATGGTGTCACGGCCAAGCTGATCCCCGACGGTGAGATGCGCTGCGAAGTGCGCGTCAAGGGACCGAACCTCATGCCGGGCTACTTTGAGGCGCCTGAGAAGACAGCCGAGGCTTTTGATGAGGACGGTTTCTTCATCACCGGCGACGCAATGCGCTTTGTCGATCCCGGCGACATCAACAAGGGCATGAAGTTCGACGGACGTATTTCGGAGGATTTCAAGCTGCTCACGGGCACTTGGGTGCGCGCCGCACAGCTACGCATCGACATGCTGGCGGCTCTCGCGCCGTTGGCGGCTGATCTTGTGATTACGGGTGCAGATAAAGGCGAGATCGGTGCGATGATCTTTCCGAACCTGGGCGAGCTGGAGGCCGAAGGCTTCGAGCTCGAAGATGATGCAGGCGCTTACCTTTGCCCACTGCTGCTTGGAGAAATTCACCGTCGCCTGGCGGCCCATGCAGCGACAGGTGCCAGCAGTTCAACCCGCGTCGCCCGTGCAATTGTCCTGAGCGAGCCTGCGTCGATGCCCGACGGCGAAATGACAGCCAAAGGCAATCTTAACTTCCGCAAGGTTCTGACCCGCCGCGCGGGTCTTCTCAAACGCCTTTATGCTGACGCCGATCCGGCCGTCGCAACTCTTTAGGAGAAACCCATGGTAGACATTTCCAAAGTCCGCGCCATCGACATCCACACCCACGCCGAAGAACCGTGCGGCTGCCACGCGGATGATGGCTATGACGATCTGCAGTCAACAATGGCCAGCTATTTCGGCGCGCCTTGGAGCCACCCGCCAACCATCCACCAGACCGCCGCGCATTATCGTGAGCAGAACATCGCGGCGGTGATCTTCCCCGTCGATGCCGAGCGCGAAACGGGCTACCGCCGCTACAACAACGACGAAGTCTATGAAGCTGTTTCAGAGAACAGCGACGTGCTAATCCAGTTTGCCAGCATCGACCCGTGGAAAGGCAAGATGGCCGTGCGTGAAGCCAAGCGACTGATGCGCGACTACGGGGTGAAGGGGTTCAAGTTTCACCCAACCATGCAAGGTTTCTTCGCCAACGATCGCATGGCCTACCCCTTCTATGAGGCGATCGCCGAAGAAGGTGGGATCGCGCTTTTCCATACTGGGCAAACTGGCGTGGGAAGCGGAATGCCCGGCGGCAATGGGATGCGCCTGAAGTATTCAAATCCGATGTATATGGATGACGTTGCTGTGGACTTCCCTGAACTCAAGATCATCCTCGCGCACCCATCCTTCCCCTGGCAGGAAGAGGCGCTCGCGGTGGCCCAGCACAAGCCGAATGTTTACATCGACCTTTCAGGTTGGTCGCCGAAATACTTCCCCGAGATTTTGGTGAAATACTGCAACTCGATCCTGAAGAAGAAAGTTCTGTTTGGGTCTGATTGGCCGATGATCACACCAGAGCGCTGGCTCTCGGATTTCGAGAAGATCGCGATCAAAGACCACCTGCGCGAAGATATCATCAAGGGCAACGCCGCGCGTTTGCTGGGGCTGGAATGACGCTTCGAGGTATACCCACCCCCAGACTTGAGCGCAGCTTCACGCTTCGCGTCGATCTGGGGGAGCCTATCGAGATGGGCGTTGGACGTGCTGGCCAGCGACGCATTATCCCAATCGTCGGAGGGGCGGCACTTGGCCCTGAAATCGAGGGCGAAGTGTTGAACCTTGGCGCGGACTGGCAGACCGTTTTTCCAGATGGAACCGCTCAACTCGACACGCGCTATGCAATCAAAACAACGGATGGAGCGATCATTGAGGTCGTCAATGTCGGCACCCGACATGGCCCAACCGAAGCGATGGAGCGACTTGCGAACGGGGAAGATGTGCCGCCTTCGCAATACTATATGCGGACCGCTGCGCGACTTGAAACAGGCGACGCAGGCTACCGCTGGGTCAACCACATGATCTTCGTTTGCGCAGGCGTCCGCCGCGCCTCAAGCGTTGAAATCACTTACTTCAAGGTGCTCTGATGAAGCCTTTTGCCGCCCCTCTAGACGACATCCTCTTTACACTCGCCCATGTGGCTGAAGCCAGTAAGCTGCCCGATTATGACGCCGAACTGACACGTGAGGTCGGCGCGCATTTCGCCGCCTTTGCAGAAGGCGAGATCGCCCCGCTCGACGAAGTGGGCGACGTTCAGGGCTGCCGTCTTGAAGGCGGACGCGTGAAGATGCCCGACGGCTTCGCCCCTTGCTACGCCGCCTATGCTGAGCAGGGATGGCCTGCCCTCACAGTGCCCGAAGAATACGGCGGACAGGGTATGAGCGCGCTCATGCTCGCCGTCACCTCCGAAGTTTTCTCAGGCGCCAACCACGCGTTGCAGATGGTCACGGGCCTTGTTCCAGGCGCGGTGCGGGTGCTCAGGCATTTCGGTAACGAAGAACAGCGCGCGCGGATCATGCCCCGGCTGGCATCGGGTGACATGCTGCCCACCATGTGTCTCACAGAACCGGGCGCCGGGTCCGACCTTGCGCGCATCCGGTGCCGCGCAGAAGAGCACGCGGAAGGGTGGGCGATTTCGGGCGAGAAGATTTTCATCTCGGGTGGCGATCAGAACATGTCCAAGCGCATCTTGCACCTCGTTCTGGCGCGCACCTCTGACAATGGTGTCAAAGGCTTGTCCTTGTTCCTTTGCCCCTGCACCCGTAGTGACGGCAGCCGCAATGCCGTGACGGTAACGCGGATCGAAGAAAAGATGGGCCTTCACGCGTCGCCTACGTGCCAACTCGCCTTCGACGATGCCGAGGCGGAGCTGATCGGAGAGGAAGGCCAAGGCCTTGCCGCCATGTTCGCAATGATGAACCACGCCCGAGCAGACGTGGCGCTACAGGGGGTGGCACATGCTGCGCGCGCCTATGATATCGCCGCGAGCTATGCTGCTGAGCGGGTACAGGGCCGCGGCCTTGATGGTGCTTCGACCACGATTGACAAGCATGCCGATGTCCGCCGCATGCTTGACGAGATCGACCGCCTCGCCCTTGGCGCGCGGGCCATGGCGCATCTGGCTTGCGTCAAAATGGAACAGGGCGACACCCCCGATTTGGTTGAGTTTCTGACACCTCTGGCAAAGGTTTACTGTACCGAAGCGGGCATGCGCGCGGCCGAGTTGGGAATGCAGGTTCTCGGAGGCTATGGCTACCTGCGGGAATACCGGATCGAACAAACCTACCGCGATGCCCGCATCACCGCGATCTATGAAGGCACCAACGGTATTCATGCTCGCATGATGGCGACGCGCCTCGCAGGCGGCGCAGCAGGCGACGCCTTTGCCTCCTTCTTAATGGATGAAGCGGACCGTGTCCCAAGCGAAAAAATCAGGGCTCTGATAGAACATTGGCAGGCCACCCGCGAACAGGTACTGCGCACCGACGACCCAACCGCTTTGGCTGAGGCGTTCCTGCAAGCCAGCACCAACGCTTTGCTTGCTTGCCTGTGGGCGCGTATTGACGGCAAGGTGCAGCACCATCCCGATCCTATCCGTCTGAAACGTTTGTGTTCGAAATCTCCCAAATAGTGCCAACAAACAAGCAGTTATTCTCATTTCGATGCGACGACCAGACGCTCCCCCGAACTGATTGATTGCCGTGCCTATTTTGGGCTGAGATCGACCTTTGGTGCTGACCCAGCCCCCTGAAATCGGGCCATTGGGGTGTTAGTAATTCGTCCAATTGAAGGATGGAGCATGAAACGTAGATTTTCAGACGAACAGATCATCGGAATGATCAAAGAGTATGAAGCTGGTGTGAAGGCGCAGGAGTTGTGTCGCCGCAACGGCATCAGTGATGCGACCTTCTATAAATACCAAGCAAAGTTTGGCGGCATGAATGTGTCGGATGCCAAGAAGCTTCGTGCTCTTGAAAACGAGAACAACAAGCTGAAACGCATACTTGCAGATGCAATGCTGGATAACGCCGCGCTTAAGGATCTTGCCACAATGGAGCAGATCGAAAGCCACTGGTCCGAGTGAGCGCCTGCGACGCTACTGACGCCTGACGTGAAGCGACGAGCCGAGCGTGATGTGATGGATCAGCATGGCCTGTCAGAGCATCGGGCGTGTGAATTGGCTGACCTGCATAGGTCTGTCTTTTAGTACCAAATGCAGGGACAAGGCGATGGCGCTCTGCGAAAGCGGCTGCGTGAACTGGCGAATGAACGGCGTCGGTTTGGATATCGTCGTTTGGGAATCCTGCTTGCCAGAGAGGGCTTTGAAGTGAGTCACAAGAAGCTCTTGCACTTATATCGTGAAGAGGGTTTGGCCGTGCGCCGCAGACTTTCGAGAAAACGAGCTTTAGGCACGCGCAGGCCCATTTTGCCGCCGGATCGTGCCAATCAGCGGTGGTCGTTGGACTTTGTGTCTGATGCATTTTAAGACAGCCAGAGATTCCGTGTGCCGTGTATCGCGGATGACTGCACGCGAGAAGCACTGGCAACGGTTGTGGATCGTTCTTTGTCTGGGATGCGACTGACCCGAGAGTTGGATGAGCTGATCCGTCGGCGCGGTCAGCCCGATATGGTTGTCTCTGATAATGGAACGGAGATGACATCGCACGCTGTTCTAAGATGGTGCCAGGACACTGGCGTGAACTGGCATTACATCGCGCCCGGAAAACCTATGCAAAATGCATTCGTCGAAAGCTTCAAGGGCAGGCTGCGAGACCATGCCTGAATGAACACATCTTCGGCAATCTCGCTGAAGCCAGAAAGATCATTGAAAACTGGAGAATTGATTACAATACCCAAAGACCACACACTTCGCTTGGCGGACTGTCCCCAGCCGTTTACGTCAATCTCAACCGCGCCACCCGGCCTGCTTCGGTTGAGCTACGCAATGGCTCCGCTCAGCAGGCCTTGACCGCAACCTAATCACGAGAAAGAAACAGGGACGGATTCTCCATCTAAACGGACCGGATCAAGGGGCTGGGTCATCGGTTGTGGCCTCACGGGCCCTATCACCAGCCAGTCGGCGTTTCCTCTGTCTCGGCTCTTTCGAACCGATGGCATTCACCTCGACAGTCTATGAAGTCCTTCGACCATTTGTAGTAGATGCCCTGAGAGATGCCTTCAGGACAGCACAGCTCAGCATTCGACCATTGTCCTCGGACCAATGGCGGACAACAATCTCATTGTCTTCACCGCAAAGGGTATCCGTCCGGTATCGGGGCGGTTTCAGGCTTTTTCGGGGCGCCAGTTCCATGG
>NZ_CYSB01000035.1 GCF_001458255.1 Thalassovita autumnalis | reverse complement strand
GGACATCTAGCAGGCACTCCATCACGCCGTCAGAGCGGGGACACCGGACGGATACAGAAAAGGCAAGCATTTATGGTGAAATTTGGAACTTTGTTTGCCGACAAAAAAATGGGCCGCCCACTGGGGCAGCCCATCATTGTCCCTGAATTCTCAAAGAATCACTGATCAAACCATCTGATTAGTTCAGCGCCTTGTCGGTGATCGCATGGGTCCAAGCGCCCTCAGGCTTCTTGGTGATGACCGGGTCCGAGCCACCCGACATCAGCGACATAACAGTGCGCTCATAGTCGGCCGGATCCAGCGCGCCGTTGCTGCCTGCGGTCAGCTTGGCGATCTCACCCATCATGCGGATCTGATGCTCTTCGGTCTGTGCGCCCGAGGCATCGTTGTCCAGCACGATCATCGCAGCCTCTTCGGCGTTCTCTTCGGCCCATTTCCAGCCCTTCATCGAAGCACGTACAAAACGCACCATCTTGTCCTCAAAGGCCGGGTCTTTCAGGTTCTCTTCCAGCACATACATGCCGTCTTCCAGCGTGGCGACGCCCTGATCTTCATATTTGAACACCACCAGATCGTCGGGGCTCAGACCCGCGTCGATGATCTGCCAGTATTCGTTGTAGGTCATGGTCGACACACAAGCCGCCTGACCCTGCAGGATCGGATCCACGTTGAAGCCCTGCTTCAGCACGGTCACACCGCTGTCGCCACCTTCGGTCGACAGGCCCAGTTTGCTCATCCAGCTGAGGAAGGGATATTCGTTGCCGAAGAACCAGACACCCAGGGTCTTGCCGGCAAAATCTTCGGGGCCCGACACGCCTGCATCTTTGCGGCAGGTCAGCATCATGCCCGAGGATTTGAACGGCTGGGCGATGTTGACCAGCGACAGACCCTTTTCACGGCTGGCCAGCGCCGACGGCATCCAGTCCAGCACAACATCTGCCCCGCCACCCGCGATCACCTGCGCCGGGGCAATGTCCGGGCCACCGGGTTTGATGGTCACGTTCAGGTCTTCTTCGGCGTAGAAGCCCTTGTCCAGCGCCACGTAGTAGCCCGCGAACTGCGCCTGGGTCACCCACTTCAGCTGCAGAGTCACGTCATCTGCGGCCTGCGCCATACCGGCCCAGAGGCCAAGCGCGGCCGCGCCCAGCGATTTCACCATGGTTTTCATTTCATACACTCCTTGTTTTATTCCCTTGTTGGATTTTGGCTGCGTTGATTTTTAGTTGCGTCAGCCACGTTGCGACGGGTGCCAGAAGGTCATTGCCTTTTCCAGCAAAGCAACCCCGCCGTAGAAAGCCGAACCCACGATCGCGGCAACCACGATCTCGGCCCAGACCAGATCCAGCGCCAGTTGCCCGACACTGGTTGAGATACGGAACCCCATACCCCTGATGGGGGATCCGAAGAACTCTGCCACGATGGCACCGATCAGCGCCAAGGTGGTAGTGATTTTTAGCCCGTTAAAGATGAAAGGCATCGCCGCAGGCAGCCGCAGCTTCAGCAGGGTCTGCCCATAGCTGGAGGCATAGGTCCGCATCAAATCCCGCTGCATCTTGTCGGTGGCCTGCAGCCCCTCAACCGTGTTCACCAGCATCGGGAAGAAGACCATGACAACCACAACCGCCGCCTTGGACTGCCAGTCAAAGCCGAACCACATCACCAGGATGGGCGCCATGCCCACAATCGGCAGGGCCGCCACGAAGTTGCCCACCGGCAATAGCCCGCGCTGCAGGAACGGGAAACGGTCGATCACAATGGCAATCAGGAAGGCCGAGCCACAGCCCAGCACATAGCCCGACAAGGCGCCCTTGATCACGGTCTGCACGAAATCCTGCCACAGGATATGGGTCGACTGCGCAAAGGTCACCGCAATGACCGACGGCGCCGGCAACAGCACCGGTGACACCTCAAAGCCGCGCACCACGGCCTCCCAGATCAGGATAACGGTCACCCCAAAGATCACCGGCACCGCCAGCGAGGTGAAACGGGATTTCGGCTGTGCGGCCAGCCAGACATTGGCACGCCAGCCGATCAGCCAGCTGATAACCCCAAAAGCAATCCACATCATTGCACCATCCCCATCTTCTTAAGGGTCATCCGTTGGATCAGACCGATGAGCGCCACCAGCGCCGCCGCCAAAGCCGCCGCCATGATCAGCGCACTCCAGATCTGGATGGTCTGACCATAATAGCTGCCCGCCAGCAGACGCGCGCCGAGACCCGCAACCGCCCCGGTGGGCAATTCACCCACAATGGCCCCGACAAGCGACGCCGCCATCGCCACCTTGAGCGAGGCAAAGAGGAACGGCATCGAAGACGGCAGACGCAGACGCCAGAACTCCTGACCTGAGGTCGCATTCCAGGTCCGCATCTGATCCAGCTGCATCTGATCAGGGCTGCGCAGCCCCTTCACCATACCAACCACAACCGGGAAGAAGGACAGATACATCGAAATCATCGCCTTTGGCAGCAGGCCGGAAATGCCCACCGCGTTCAGCACCACAATGATCATCGGTGCAACCGCCAGAATTGGAATGGTCTGACTGGCAATGACCCAGGGCATCACACTCATATCCATCACACGATTGTAGACAATGCCGATCGCCAGCAGGATACCAAAGCCCGTGCCCATGACAAAGCCCAGCATAGTGGCCGAGAGCGTAATCCAGCTGTGATAGATCAACGACCGCTTGGAAAAGGCGCGCCCCTTGGCGACCATCTCCCCGGTGGTTTTCCAGATCTCTGCCACCACCTGATGCGGCGCGGGCAGCTTGGGTTTTTTCTGACTCCACGTGTCCGCGACAAGCTCGGTGAAGCTCAGCTCCACATTGTTGCGCTTGGCCTGATCCTTGGCCCAGGGCGTGTTCAGCGCCACCGCAGCGCCATACCAAATCACAAAAATCGCGGCGACCACGGTGAAAATTGGAAGGAGGGATCTCATGCCAAGCTCCCCTGCGCTTTCAATGATCCGCGAATACTTTTCAGTTGGCGTTTGCCGCGTCGCGTCAGTTGCTGAGGCTCAGTCATAGGCATGCCCCGCGCGCAAACCGTCACGCACCCGGTGCGCGATTTCCAGGAACTCTGGCGTGTCGCGGATGTCCAGCGGTCGCTCCTTCGGCAGGGTGCTTTCGATCACATCGGTGATCCGGCCCGGTCGCGGGCTCATCACAACGATCTTGGTCGAGAGGTACACCGCCTCAGGGATCGAGTGGGTGACAAAGCCGATGGTTTTGTTGGTACGCGCCCAGAGCTTCAGCAGCTGTTCATTGAGGTGATCGCGCACGATCTCATCGAGGGCGCCGAAGGGTTCATCCATCAGCAGGATATCAGCGTCAAAGGCCAGCGCCCGCGCGATTGAGGCGCGTTGCTGCATGCCGCCGGACAGCTGCCAGGGGAACTTCTTCTCAAAGCCCTCCAGCTCCACCAGTTCCAGCACCCGGGCGATGCGGTCCTGCTGATCCTGCTTCGAATAACCCATGATTTCCAGCGGCAGGCTGATGTTGCCGCCAATGGTGCGCCAGGGGTAAAGGCCCGCGTGTTGGAACACATAGCCATAGGCGCGGGCTTTGCGCGCCTCTTCGGCGCTGACGCCGTTTACGGTGATGCTGCCTGCTGTGGGGTGCTCCAGATCAGCCATGCAGCGCAAGAATGTGGTCTTGCCGCAGCCCGACGGGCCGATAAAGCTGACAAAATCCCCTTTGTGGATGTCCAGATCGACATCTTTCAAAGCATGCACGGGTCCATCATTGGTCTCAAATGTCAGCGACAGATTTTTCGCGCTGATCACGGTGGTATTGGTCACGTCCCTGTGTCTCCGTTATTGCGCTTGAACTGCGCAATTATTTTACCGTTTGGTCAATAACGAACGCCCCGAACACGGGTCCGGGGCGTCGCCAATTCAGATACCTGCTGGAATATTAAGCGGATCGCGGTTGATCTGCTTCGGAGCGGTCAGTTCCTTCCACTTCGACAGCGCCACGGCGGCCGAATTGAAGGCCGGACGCGGCACAAAGCGGCCCCGGCCCGGCTGAGGCTGGCTGTTCTGACCCCAGGCCCAGATGACCTCACCCCGGCTGAGGGTGTAGCGTGCCTGAGCCTTGACCTGGAAATCCTCAAACACGTTGTAATCCAGCACCGAATGGTGGTTCGACGCCGAGATGGTTTTGGAAATTTTCGGATCCCACACCACGATGTCAGCATCCGCCCCTTCCACAATCGCCCCTTTCTTGGGGTAGATGTTGAGGATCTTCGCCACATTGGTTGAGGTGGCCGCGACAAATTCATTTGGCGTCAGACGACCGGTTTCCACACCTTCGGTCCAGAGCACCGCCAGACGTTCCTCCAACCCGTTGGAACCATTGGGGATCAGGCAGAAGTTATCTTTGCCCATCAGCTTCTGCTCGGAGGTGAAGGCCGCATGGTCGGTGGCCACCACCTGCAGGCTACCCGATTGCAGACCGGCCCAGAGGCTGTCCTGATGTGCCTTATTACGGAATGGTGGTGACATCACCCGGCGCGCCGAATGCATCCAGTCACCTTTGAAATACTCGCTTTCATCCAATGTCAGGAACTGGATCAGCGGCTCACCATAGACGCGCATACCTTTTTGACGGGCACGACGGATCGCCTCATGCGCCTGTTCGCAGCTGACATGCACGATATAAAGCGGGGTGCCTGCCGCATCCGCGATGGTGATCGCGCGGTTGGCGGCCTCCCCTTCAAACTCAGGTGGGCGGGAATAGGCGTGACCTTCGGGACCGGTGATGCCCTTGGCCAGCATCTCTTCCTGCAGATCGGCCACCAGATCGCCGTTTTCGGCATGCACCATCGGCAGCGCGCCCAGTTCCTTGCAGCGCTTGAAGGAGGCGTACATTTCATCGTCCTCAATCATCAGCGCGCCCTTATAGGCCATGAAGTGTTTGAACGAGTTGACGCCCATATCCACGGCATCTTTCATCTCGTCAAAAATGGTCTCATTCCAGCCGGTGATCGCCATGTGATAGCCGATGTCGGCACAGATCTGCGGCGCCGACTTGCGGTGCCATTCATTGATCGCGTTTTTGATCGAGCCATCTTCACCCGGCAGGCAGAAATCAACCAGCATGGTGGTGCCGCCCGTGGCCGCCGCCCAGGTGCCGCTTTCAAAGGTCTCAGCCGCAGTGGTGCCCATGAAGGGCATCTCCAGATGGGTGTGCGGGTCAATCCCGCCGGGGATCACATAGGCGCCTTCAGCGTCGATATATTCGTCGCCTTTCAGATCTTCGCCGATCTGTTTGATCACCTCGCCCTCGATCAGCACATCGGCCTTCCAGGTGCGGTCAGCGGTGCAAACCATGCCGCCTTTGATCACTTTGGTTGTCATTGTCTTTCTCCCTATTTCCACCTTCACCAGCTCACGCTTCAAAGCCGTGTAGTGGTTTCTAACTTTTGCCTATCTACCTGAGCTAAACGTCCACGCGCCTGGGTGCCGTTGCCGCTTGGAAAACGACGGCCGCATCATTGATCTCCGCCACTTGAGCCTGAAAAGAGCTCAGCAAATCGCTGACGCTAAGCCAGAGGTCCCGGTTTTCGTGCCAAAAACCGTGCGGCAGCTTTAAGACTGTCTGCATCATATCCCCCTCAAAATGTCGGGCACAAAGCAAAGGGTTCTCAGACAGCTCAGACACCGCACGTTCCACGACCAAAGGCAAAGCGATCTGGTTCTGTATAAGCGCTTGTAGCTCAGACAGTGAAAGATCGTTCAACGGCTTTGCACAGGCTTTTTCGCAGCACTCAACCAAGCTGCTGGGGAACGGGCCTTTGTTATCAGGCCAGCCCATCAAGCTATTGATCGTTTTTTGCGTGTTGCGCTTCTTATTTGCCACGTAGCGTCTTTCTTCTTAGCCCAAATATCCCGGGGGTCGGGGGCATGGCCCCCAATGTGTTATCTGATCACTCAACCACCTGTGCGGTTTCCAACACGGCATGCAGCAGCACATCGGTGCCAGCTGCGGCCCAGTCTTTGCTGATCTCCTCGGCCTCATTGTGGCTGAGGCCATCGACACAGGGGCACATGATCATCGCGGTGGGGGCTACATCATTGACCCAGCAGGCATCGTGGCCGGCGCCGGACACGATATCCATATGACTATAGCCCAGACGTTCCGCCGCATCGCGCACAGCGTTGACGCAGTTCTCATCAAAGGCGGGTGGATCAAACTGGCCGACGATCTCCCACTCCAGCCCGACCTCAATCTCTTCGCAGAGTTTCGGCGCTTTTTCAGCAAACTCTGCCAGCATCGCATCGATCACTTCTTGCAGGTGCGAGCGGAAATCGATGGTGAAGACCACCTTGCCCGGGATGATGTTGCGCGAGTTTGGATAGACATCCACATGGCCAATTGCACCCACCGCATTGGGCTGATGTTTCATCGCAATCTCATGCACCAGCTCGGTGATGCGGGCCAGACCGCGGCCAGCGTTTTTGCGCATCGGCATCGGGGTGGAGCCTGTGTGGCTTTCCTTGCCGGTCACAGTGCATTCGATCCAGCGCAGGCCCTGACCATGGGTGACAACGCCAATGTCTTTGCCCTCAGCCTCCAGAATGGGGCCCTGTTCGATGTGCAGCTCAAACATCGCATGCATCTTGCGCGCGCCGACCTCTTCATCGCCGATCCAGCCGATCCGCGCGATCTCATCCCCAAAGCGTTTTCCTTCGGCGTCCACGCGGTCATAGGCCCAATCCTGGGTATGACGACCTGTGAACACGCCCGAGGCCAGCATCGCCGGGGCAAAACGGGTGCCCTCTTCATTGGTCCAGTTGGTCACCACAATGGGATGTTTGGTTTTGATGCCCAGATCGTTCATCGTGCGGATCACTTCCAGCCCGCCCAGAACGCCCAGAACCCCATCGTATTTGCCGCCCGTCGGCTGGGTGTCCAGATGGCTGCCCATATAGACAGGCAGCGCCTCAGGATCAGTTCCGGCACGGGTGGCAAACATATTGCCCATCGTGTCCACGCCCATGCTCATACCCGCCGCATCACACCACTGCTGAAACAGCGCACGGCCCTCGGCATCCTCATCGGTCAGGGTCTGGCGATTGTTGCCCCCGGCAATCCCGGGACCAATTTTGGCCATTTCCATCAGACTGTCCCAAAGACGGTCGCCATTGATTTTCAGATTTTCACCCGGCGCGGACATGCCGATCTCCCTCTCCAGTGGTCGTGAGAGGACGTGCCGCTGACTGCTCTAGCCCTGTCCCGGACCTTCTTCTGGCTGGAGAGCGGCGCCCTCTTGCTGCTTTTTTACCATTTGGTAAAGTGACGATTGCGAACGCAGGGGCACCTGTCAAGAAAACTCTTTCATTGGCGCCGCTACAATGGCCAAGTTATCAGACCGCGATGTTTTTCGTGGCACCGCATTCAGAGGTCCGCATGACGCAAAGTGATACCGCCCAAGATCAGGCCCAAGATCAAGCCACGGGAACCGCCGCAGAAACGGCGCAAACGCCCCCAGCTGAGAAGAAGCTCAGCCGGATTCAGCAGCGCAACCGCAAGCGGATCATTGAGGCCGCGCTTGAGGTTTTTGCCCAACATGGCTACCGCGGCGCAACGCTGGATCAGATCGCCAAGACCGCCGGATTGTCCAAACCCAACATCCTGTATTATTTCGATGGCAAAGAAGCGATCCATGTGACCCTGCTGAACCAGCTGATGGAAACCTGGCTGGACCCATTGGCCGAGATGGACCCCAACGGCGACCCGCTGGAAGAGGTCATGGCCTATATTCACCGCAAAGTGCAGATGAGCCGGGAATACCCGCGCGAATCCCGGCTGTTTGCCAATGAAATTCTGCAAGGCGCGCCCCGGATGAAACCGCATCTGATCAGCGGGCTGAAACCCCTGGTGGATGAAAAGACCGAAGTGCTGCGCGCCTGGATGCAGGCGGGCCAGCTGGCCACCGTTGATCCGCGCCATCTGCTGTATTCGATCTGGGCAACAACCCAGCACTATGCCGACTTTGAGGTGCAGATCGGCGTCCTCAGCCCCGATGAACGTGACCCGATCGACGGCGCCGATGCCTATCTGGATACGATGTTCCGCAAGCTTCTGACGCCGTAAATCACATCGCATACCTCGGCGCGGCAGCGGCCGTACCACCTGCGCCTTTCAATGATCCTCAAATACTCAAATGCCAAACATTGAAAAAGCGCCCCGGTTTTCGACCAGGGCGCTTTTCATTGGATTGAGGTACTTAGAACAGCTGCCTTATTCAGCCGCCTCAAAGTTTGAGGGGTTGTTCGGGTGCTGCGTCCAGTTGCCGTATTCTTCCGGCACTTTTTCACCAGTGCGCTCATCCAACTGACCGGCAGCGACCTGCTCCATCGTGATACAGTTTTCAATCGGGCAGACGTTAACGCACAGGTTACAGGCGACGCATTCGTCGTCCTTCACCGTGAACACCCGATCCTCAGACATTTCGATCGCCTGGTGACTGGTGTCTTCGCAGGCGGCAAAGCAGCGGCCGCAGCTGATGCAGGCGTCTTGGTCGATCTTGGCCTTGGTCACATAGTTCAGGTTCAGATACTGCCAGTCGGTGACATTAGGCACCGCGCGGCCAACCAGCTCACTGGTTGAGGTCATGCCTTTGCGATCCATGTAATCGCTGAGGCCTGAGATCATCTCCTGCACCACTTTGAACCCATAGGTCATTGCGGCAGTACAGACCTGCACGTTGCCCGCCCCCAGCGCCATGAATTCGGCCGCATCGCGCCATGTGGTCACGCCACCAATGCCCGAAATCGGCAGGTTTGCGGTTTCCGGGCTGCGGGCGATTTCCGCCACCATGTTCAACGCAATCGGTTTCACCGCCGGGCCGCAATAGCCGCCGTGGGTGCCTTTGCCGTCAATTGTTGGCTCCGGTGCAAAGTCATCCAGATCGACCGAGGTGATCGAATTGATCGTGTTGATCAGGCTGACCGCATCGGCGCCGCCGCGCAGGGCGGCTTCGGCCGGTTTGCGCACATCGGTGATGTTCGGGGTCAGCTTCACGATGCAGGGCATCTTGGAATACTGTTTGACCCAGGAGGTCACCATTTCAATGTATTCCGGCACCTGCCCCACGGCAGAGCCCATGCCCCGTTCGGCCATACCATGCGGACAGCCAAAGTTCAGCTCCACCCCATCCGCGCCGGTGTCTTCGATACGGTACAGGATTTCGCGCCAGCTCTCCTCATCGCAAGGCACCATCAGTGAGATGATGACCGCCCGATCAGGATAGTCGCGCTTCACTGATTTGATTTCGCGCAGGTTGGTTTCCAGCGGACGGTCGGTGATCAGCTCAATATTGTTGAGCCCCAGGAGGCGACGATCCGCCCCCCAGATCGCGCCGTAGCGCGGGCCGTTGACGTTGACCACCGGCGGACCTTCGGAGCCGAGGGTTTTCCAGACCACACCGCCCCAGCCGGCCTCAAAGGCGCGGCGGACGTTGTATTCCTTGTCTGTCGGCGGCGCCGAGGCCAGCCAGAACGGGTTTGGGGATTTGATCCCGATGAATTCGCTTGTGAGATCGGCCATTGTGCTATCTCCCTTTGCTTACGCCGACAGCGCGGCGTGAATGTCTTCGGCCGCATCGCGACCCTCGGCCACCGCGGTTACGGTCAGGTCATCGCCGCCTGAGGCACAGTCACCCCCGGCCCAGACCCCTGCCATGCTGGTGCGCCCTGCGCCGCTGACGGTGATCTTGCCACGCTCAACCGCGGGTAGGTCATCACCGCCCAGCTGCTGACCAATGGCTTTGAATACCTGATCGGCCGCCAGACGTACGGTCTGGCCGGTCGCTTGCAGATCATCATCGGTGTATTCGAACTCAATCTCCTGCACCGCACCATTGCCGATCACCGCCTTGGGTGAGGCATTGGTGATAATGCGCACCCCTTTGGTGGCGGCCAGCTCCTGCTCAAACGCGGAGGCGTTCATGCGATCTTTGCCGCGGCGGTAAACCAGGCTGACGTTCAAGGCGCCCAGCAGTTTGGCCTGCACGGCAGCATCCACAGCGGTCATGCCGCCGCCGATGACCACAACATCCCGGCCAATCGCCACCTGAGACAGGTCATCGGCCTGGCGCAGCTCAGCAATGAAATCGACCGCATCCAACACGCCGTCTTTGTCTTCGCCGTCGACATTCAGCGCGTTCACACCGGCCAGACCGATGCCAAGGAACACCGCGTCATAATCGGCCTTCAGCTTCTCCAGTGACAGGCCGGCGCCCAAACCTTTGCCATGCTCCACGGTGATGCCACCAATCTGCAGCAGCCAGTCGACCTCTTTTTCAGCGAAATTATCGACCGACTTGTAGGCCGCGATACCAAATTCGTTGAGGCCACCGGATTTAGCGCGCGCATCATAGATGGTCACGTCATGGCCTTTGCTGGCCAAACGGTGCGCACAGCTGAGGCCCGCAGGGCCAGCGCCAACAACCGCCACCTTCTTGCCGGTTGCGGCCGCACGGGTGAACGGATGCACACCCGATGCCATCAAAGTATCGGTGGCGTAACGCTGCAAATTGCCGATCTCCACCGGCTTGCCTTCAGCGGTTTCGCGCACACAGACCTGTTCACACAGCGTTTCGGTGGGGCAGACACGAGCGCACATGCCGCCCAGAATATTCTGCTCCAGAATTGTTTTGGCCGCCGCATCCGGGGTGCCGGTGGCGATCTGCCGGATAAACAAGGGAATATCGATATCTGTCGGACAGGCCGTCATACAGGGCGCGTCGTGACAGAAGTAACAACGATCCGCGGCGACCAGCGCCTCGTGATCGTCAAGCGGGGGATGCAGGTCCGAGAAATTCTCGACCAGGTCCTCCGCGGGGAGCCGCCCAGAAACAATGCCTGGCGTCAGCGCGTTTGAAGTCATGAATACCTCCACTGAGCTTGGTTTTGTCTTCTTTTTTGCAATCACTCTGCACCGTTTTTGTTTTTTTCCAAATGGTAAAATTTAAGCAGTTGAAAAAAACTTGCCCGGCACCGACGGGCCGACCCTCCTCAGAGATGAGGATTTTCTGCGATCTCCCCGCCCGATAGTGGCTGTCTTCCAAAGCCACCTGCCCGGAATGCCGCCCCATAAAATATTGGGCTCTCGGGCCGCCAGCATGAAGGAACCGCCGTCAATGGGATTGCGCTTTTTCTCGGACAAATCACGACCGGTCCATCTGGGCCCCTACCCGATGGAAAATCTGCGCCGCCAAACGGAGCTGCCTGATCTTTCGGCACTTCCCGCCTGGTCCCCTGTCAGCTTCCGCCGCCCCGATGCGCCTGAAAGCATCGTCAACGCGATGGGCGAATATCAGGCGATGCTGGATGCGATCCGCGACGGGGGTGTGAACCGGCTGCAGTCCGACATCCCCGACGACCTGGAAGAGCGCGCCAATCACCTGAAATCATTTGGCTATTTCAGTGATGCCAGCATGGTCGGCATCTGCCGTCTGCCACAGGCCGCGCGGCTGGACGCACCGGTTCTGAACCCCGATATTCAGCGTCTGGCCGAGGCACTAAAAACCCGGCAGACCAAGACGCTGGCCTCGGGCATCGACATGATCATGGCCGAGCTGAAAGAGGCCATGGCCGCGCCGCCCTCCTCGATTGACGATCATGAATATGCGCTGGTCTTCCTCTATGAATACCCGCGCGATCCCGGCCAGACTGAGGCGGGCACCGACTGGATCAAAGATGCCCAGGCACAACGCGCCTGCCTGCGCGCCAACGAAACCGCAGCGGTGCTGGCCAACTACATCCGGCTGCTGGGCTGGGGCGCCAAAGCGCATTCCGGTGGCTCCTCCGACGTAGATTTGAACCACCTCGCCGTGGCCGCGGGTCTGGCCAGTTTCGAAGGCGGCGAACTGGTTGCGCCGTGGGTTGGCCCCCGATTCGGGCTGGCGGCAGTGACCTGCACCCTGCCGGTTGCCACCGATCAGCCGCTGGCGCCGATGGTGCAGCAGCCATGGAAGGCCACCAATGGCCCCGCTTGGTGGCTGGGCACCAAAAGTTCCAAATCCGCCCTCAACCGCGATCCCTTTGCCAATCGGCGTTTCGCCGATGGCGGCCACCCCTTTGAACGGCTGAAACGGGTGGAGGATCCCACCACCTATATCGACGAACCCAATGTGGCCCGTGTGCCCAAACGGGCCGATATGTTTGCCCGCGCCCTTTTCGGTGACATGGGCAAACACGTGCAGGAGGCCACCAAAAACGGCCACTATGTGCGCAAATCCGCGCCCAGCTTTGCCCAACGCCGCGCGCTTGGGGCCTTTGTGGTGATCCAGAACGGCGACCCGAACCCGGCCGGGTCCCATCCCGCCGACCCCACGATCAACGCTTTGAACATCAAGGCCACCAGCTACTTCCTGGGCGCCGATGCCGTTGGCCTCAGCCGGTGCCCCGATTGGGCCTGGTACAGCCACGATGCCGCCGGGGAGGAAATCACGCCGCGCCACAACAACGCCATTTCGATGATCATCGATCAGGGCCGCGAAACGATGGAGGGCTCCTCGGGCGATGACTGGATCGCGGTGGCCCAATCGATGCGCGCTTACCTGCGGTTCTCGCTGCTGGGTGGGGTGATTGCCCAACAGATCCGCAACCTGGGCTATTCCGCCAAGGCTCACACGGTGATGGACGGCGAGGTGCTGCAGCCGCCCCTGTTGCTGCTCAGCGGTCTGGGGGAGGTCAGCCGTATCGGTGAGGTGATCCTGAACCCCTATCTGGGCCCGCGTCTGAAATCCGGCGTAGTGACCACAGACATGCCGATGGCGCATGACAAACCGATCGATTTCGGTCTGCAGAAGTTCTGCGAGTCTTGCAACAAATGCGCGCGCGAATGCCCCTCGGGTGCGATCACCGCCGGGCCAAAGCTGATGTTCAACGGCTATGAGATTTGGAAATCCGACAGCCAGAAATGTGCCAGCTACCGGATCACCACACCGGGCGGGGCGATGTGCGGCCGCTGCATGAAAACCTGCCCCTGGAACCTGGAAGGTCTGTTTTCCGAGGCGCCGTTCCGCTGGGCCGCTTCTAACATCCCCGCCGCCGCCCCGGTGCTGGCCAAGCTGGACGACAAGCTGGGCAACGGTGGCCTCAACGACGTCAAGAAATGGTGGTGGGATCTGGAGCTGACAGATGACGGTGCCTATTACCCCAGCAAACACCCGCTGAACCGGCGCGACCTGCAGACCGATCTGGACCTGAAGTATGAAGATCAGACACTTGCGGTCTACCCCGCCCCGCTGGCGCCGCCGCCCTGGCCCTACCCCTTCCCGATGGACCGCGAAGCAGGCATTGCCGCATATGAGGCGATGATCCCGGCCGAGGAATACCGCGCCAAACTGGCCGCTGGTGATCTGAGCGTGGTGCACCGGTATGAGACCCCCACCGATGCCCCCGTGATCCGGGTGGAGATCAGCAAGGCCGAAGCAATGACCGCCGATGTGACCAAATATGAGTTCGCCACGCTAGACGGCGCCCCGCTACCGGATTGGACGGCAGGCGCCCATCTGGACGTGCTGGTCGCGCCCGAATTCCTGCGCCAATATTCGATGTCGGGCAACCCGTCCGAAACCGGCCGCTATCAGATCGGCGTCCTGCGCGAGGACGAAGGCCGCGGTGGCTCCGCCCTGCTGCACCGCATCTTTGAGGAGGGGCGCAAGGTCTTCATCTCCAAACCGATCAACCACTTCCCGCTGGTTGAAGAGGCCGAGAAGACCTTCCTCATGGGCGGCGGGATCGGCATCACGCCGATGATCGCTTTTGCCCACCGCCTGCACGACCTGGGCCGCGACTTTGCCCTGCACTACTCCTGCTCCAGCCGCGCCAATGCCGGCTATCTGGAGGATCTGGCTGCAATGCCCTGGGCCGACAAAGTGCATTACCACTTCAGTGATGAAGGCACCCGCGCCGATCTGGATCAGGTGCTGTCAGGCTACCGCGAGGGCTGGCACGTCTACACCTGTGGCCCGGACCGTTTCATGGCCGGTGTGATGGAAGCCGCCGAACGCCAGGGCTTCCCCGAAGAGGGGCGGCATCTGGAATACTTCAACGTGCCCGAACAGCCCGAATACGAAAACCACCCCTTCATGCTGAAACTGCAAGACGGCCGCCGCCTTGAGGTGCCAGAGGACAAGACCGCCAGCGATGTGCTGATCGAAAACGGTGTGCATGTGGATGTGAAATGCGCCGATGGCATCTGCGGCGTGTGCAAATGTGGGCTGGTGGCCGGCGAGGTGGAACACCGCGATTTCGTCCTGTCAAACAAGCAGCGTGAAACGGGGATCATCCTGTGCCAGTCCCGCGCGGCCGAACCGGGGGGTGAGATCGAAATCGACCTCTAGGCTTAGGATCCACCTTCTGTGACAAAATGCACCCGGGGAAATTCTGCAGTTGCAAAATGAAATGCTGCAGCGTAGCATTTCCCCATGACCAGCAAACCGCGCCTTTCCAAAGCCGACTGGTTGAAAACCGGTTTCGCCGCCCTGACAGAGGACGGCCCCAACGCGTTGAAAGCCGAACCTCTGGCCCGACGCATGAAGACGACCAAGGGGTCTTTCTACTGGCACTTCGCAGATGTCCCGGCCTATCAGTCCGCCATGCTGGACGTCTGGGAGGCTGAGGCGCTGACTGCGCTGACCACCGTCATCGAAGAAGAGCCCAACGCCATCGCCCGCCTGCGCCGCCTTGGCGCCGAGGTGACAAGCTATGACAGCGCCGTGCTGGCCGATGCCAATCCCGAACATGCCATGCGCGCCTGGGCCAAGGATGATCCCAAAGTGGCCGAACGGGTCGCCAAGGTGGATGGTCTGCGGCTGGATCTGCTGGACGGCTTGTTGAAAGAATCAGGCATCTCAAACCCGGAATGGGCGCGGCTGATCCTTGCCGCCTCGGTCGGGCTGCGTGAACTGCCCGCCAATGACGATGTGGCGCCGATGGATTCGCTGATCGACCTGGTGATGTCGCTGCGCTGACCGCTTATCTTAGCAATCGATCAATAAACCGCTGCCGCGCTTCGGGCAGCGGCCGCCCCCGTGTGCCGGAGGCCAGCGACTTCTGCAGGAAATGTCCCGTTGTGCGCAGCCCCAGGGCCACCTCCTGCGGATCCGGGTCCAGCCCGCCCTTCAGCGCAAAGGGCAGCGGCAGCATCCGGTCCGCCCACTCCCCCGCCCCTTCACGCGATACCGCACGGCCGGTTTTGGGCGACACGTATATCAGATCCTGCGTCTTACCGGTCACCGCACATTCATCAAGGTCCAGCCCGTAGCCCAGCTCCTCCAGCAGGGCGACCTCCCAACGCAGATAGGCCAGCGGCCACAGCTCTGTCTCATCCAAAATGTCAAACAGCGCCTCGGTGCGTTCATAAAGCGCCGGGTGCGGTTCACGTTCCGGCAGGGAATGCACCAGCAGCGCACAAACCGCATTCAGCCCGGCCAGCGCCTGACGGTCCTGCATCACCATCGCTGCCCGGCTGCGCAGCGGCTCAACACTGTAGCTGCCAATGTGATCTTCCAGCCGGGCGCGCCATTGCACATCCAGCTGGGCACCGGGCTGCAGAATGGGGGCAATCTTGCGGCTGGTGGCGCCGCGCATCACGCCAGCATGAATCCCATGCCTCGGGGTGAACACCTCAAGGATCGCTGAGGTCTCCCCGTGTTTGCGCACCGCCAGCAATATGCCCTGATCCCGCCACTCCATAAGGTCAGCTTTGCGTGTATCAGGCGAAGTTACAAGCGGCGATCAATCCGCCAATCCTGGCTCATCCAGCAGGTGGCGGCCGGCGCGGTCTTCGACCTCAATCACCCAGAGGTCGGGGTCAAAGGACCGCTGCTTGCTGATGGAGGCATCCACCTCCCGCTCATCCCCCGATGACAGTTCCATCCATTTGCGATCGCCGGTCATCAGGTCAAACGAGCGCTGGAATCCAACCGCCTGACCATCCAATGTGTTCAGCTTCACCAGCACCGCCCCAGCCGTGTCATCGCCATGGGCCACCACAAAGGCCGGAATATCACTTAAGCGGAGTCTGGTCAGATAGGCATCAACCCAAGTGCGAGCGGTCAAACGCATAATTAAAAGTCCCGGTGAAAGTGACGTAGAGTCTACCAGCTTAACGAGTCAAACCACCAGTCATGAGGTTTACATGTCGAATTTCCGCAGACGGACAATTGTCCCGCGCTTTATGGTGACGATGGGTATTGCGCTGATGGGCGCGGCCTACTTCGAACTGCATCTGATGCCCGAGCCCTACCAGATGAGCCTGGGCGGCCTGTTCGGCTTCCTTGGCACCTTCTGGTTCTTACACGCAGCAGGCATCTTCAAAAGTTAAGAGCCGTCTTTGAAATCGAGCCCCATCTCTGAGTAGCGCTCTTTTTCTTCCAGCCAGTTGCTGCGCACCTTCACCTGCAGGAACAAGTGTACCTTGCGGCCCAGGAACTCACTCAGTTCTTCACGGGCCGCCTTGGAAATGGCTTTGATCGTTTCGCCGCGATGGCCAAGGATGATCCCCTTGTGCCCGTCGCGCGCAACGTAGATCACCTGATCCACCTTGGCGGAGCCGTCTTTGCGCTCTTCCCAGTTTTCGGTTTCCACGGTCAGCTGATAGGGCAGCTCCTGATGCATGCGCAGCGTCAGCTTTTCGCGCGTCATCTCGGCCGCGATCATGCGCATGGGCAGGTCCGCGATCTGATCTTCCGGGTAGAGCCATGGGCTCTCCGGCAGTTCCTTGGCCAGCCATTTGCGCAGATCCTTCACACCGCGGCCCTTCTCGGCCGAAATCATGAAGGTGTGCACGAAGTCATAGCGTTCGTTCAGATCGGCGCTGAGTTTCAGCAACACCTCGGGTTTCACCCGATCGATCTTGTTGATGGCCAGCGCGATTTTGCGCCCCTCACCAATCTCCTCCAGACCTTCCAGAATACGCTCCACCCCTTCGGTCACACCGCGGTGGGCTTCGACCATCAGCACGATGACATCCGCATCCGCGGCGCCACCCCAAGCCGCAGCCACCATGGCGCGATCCAGACGACGGCGCGGTTTGAACAGGCCGGGCGTGTCCACAAACACCAGCTGCGCATCACCTTCCATCGCCACACCACGGATCCGGGCGCGGGTGGTCTGCACCTTATGGGTCACGATGGAAACTTTGGCCCCCACCATGGCATTGGTCAGGGTGGATTTGCCCGCATTGGGCTCTCCGATCAGGGCGATAAATCCGGCGCGTGTGGTCATATGTGTGAATTCCTAAGGTAGTCAGTCTCCGCGACAGACCTCAGTGTCTGCCCGGCAAGGGGGGCAGGTCTAGCCGATTTCACCGGCTTTGACCAGAAGGGCGGTTAAGCCTGCGTCAGGCGCTCCAGCAGGGTCTTGGCCGCGGCCTGTTGCGCCAACCGCTTGGAGGCGGCAGTGGCCTGTTCGCTTTCGCCGCTTTGCAGAGTGACGGAAATGGTAAACACCGGCGCATGGTCTGGCCCCGACCGTGACACTTCCGCGTAGCTGGGGGGCGTCTGTTTGCGGGCCTGGGCCCATTCCTGCAGGGCGGTTTTGGGATCGCGAGCATCCGCATCGACACTGTCCACCCGGCTGCCCCAGAGCCGCAGCACCATCGCCTTGGCGGTTTCGAAATCCGCATCCAGATAGACGGCGGCAATCACCGCCTCCATCGCATCGCCCAGCAGCGCCAGTTTGCGCCGGCCACCGGACATCTGTTCGGACCGGCCCAGTTTCAAAACCGCGCCCAGATCGATGTCTTTGGCGACATCGGCGCAGGCCTCTTTGCGCACCAAGGCGTTAAACCGCGGCGCAAGCTGGCCCTCACTGGCGCCTTTGTCACGCTCCAACAGCGCTTCAGACATCACCAAGCCCAGCACCCGGTCACCCAGAAACTCCAGCCGCTGATTGTCTTCGCGCGTGGGGGAGGATTTGGACGAATGGGTAACAGCCCGAAGCAGAAGCTCGGGCTGTTTAAAGTCGTAACCAATCCGGCCCTGAAAGGCCTTCAGTTCTGCAGAAAGTTTCATTCCACCGCCTTGAAGAAACGATCCCCGCGCCAGGTCCAGAAGGCCAGCATCGAGGTGCCGCCCGAGGAGAACATGATGCGATCGGCGCGACCAATCAGGTTTTCATAAGGCACAAAGCCAACCCCGCCGGCCTGCTGCGGCACGCGGCTGTCGGTGGAGTTGTCACGGTTGTCGCCCATGAAGAAATAGTGGCCCTGCGGCACGGTATAGACCGGCGTGTTGTCCGAGCTCTGGTTGCCGATGTTCAGGATGGTGTAGCTGCGGCCGTTCGGCAGGGTCTCAATCGCAGCATCTTTGGCGCAATCGCCGCCCTGACCCACCGGACCATTGGAACACCGCGGACGCAGACGCTGCGGGCCCTGAGCCTCCGCAATCTCAACGAAATCCTCTACCGGTTCCTGCGACACGGCTTTGCCGTTCAGGTGCAGGACCCCCTGTTTGACCTGCACGGTATCACCCGGCATGCCAATCACGCGCTTGATGTAATCCAGCCCGGTCACCGGGTGGCGGAATACGATGACATCGCCACGCTCCGGCTCGGAGCCCATGACGCGGGTGTTCTCACCATCAATCACAGCACAGATGTTTTTCGCATCCAGACCCAGCATGCGGATGTTGGGGCACGAGGCGTAGGAGTAGCCATAGGCCATCTTGTTCACAAACAGGAAATCGCCGATCAGCAGCGTCGATTTCATCGAACCCGACGGGATCCAGAACGGCTGAAAGAACAGGGTGCGGAAAATACCCGCAATGGCCAGCGCCCAAACCACCGTCTTGATGGTCTCAACCACCGCATTGCCCTTTTTGGCCTCTGCTGCCATCTGTTCTTTCTCCTAGAAATCTTTGATTTGGTAGATGAGCGGTTGTGCCCGGTGTGTCAACCCGACCCTTCGTGCAGGTCTGCCTTCGGCGGGATCGGGCGCGCCTCAATTACCACAAAGGCCTGTGCCCAAGGGTGATCGTCGGTCAGGGTGACATGCACTGTGGCCTCATGGCCCTCAGGCGTCATTGCCTCCAGCCGCTCTTTGGCCCAGCCGGTCAGTTCCATCACCGGTTGCCCGGTGCGCAGGTTCCGGACCGACATGTCCTTCCAGGCGATGCCCATCGCCAAGCCAGTGCCGAGCGCTTTGGAACAGGCCTCCTTCGCGGCCCATCGTTTGGCATAGGTGCCCGCCACATCCTTGCGACGTTCCGCCTTGGCCTGTTCAAGATCGGTGAAGACGCGATTGCGGAACCGATCGCCAAACCGCTCCAGCGTGCCCGCGATACGTTCGATATTGGCCAGATCTGTACCGATCCCCAGGATCATTGGTGCCATACCCCGATCTGACCCGTCGCCTGATTGAGCGTGACCTCCAGCGTGATCGGCAGGAAGTCGTTATAGTCGGAATCAAACCGCTGCGCCTCGAAATTGAAGATCAGCCCAATCGAGGGATCATAGGCGGCGGCGACATTGGCAAAGTCGATGCCGGAAAATCCTGCGCCACCACCAAGGATGACAACGCGACACTGTCTGTCACCTAGTTCATTATAGGGCGGTGACAGAACCAGCAGATGGAACGCCCCCGCTGCCGGTTCCACCGTATCCAACAGCGCCAGCCGTACCGCGCCATTGGCAAAGGTGCGGGTGCTCTCCTCCCAAGGTTCCGCCAGATTGCGGGCCTGCGCCTGCCAGTCACACTCAATCACCTCCCCCGCTGTGGCGAGCGCTGGCATACAGGCAGCTGACAGGGAAACAGACAGGGCGGTTAAAGCTTTACGCATTAGGGGGCCTCCACACGGGTTGTGAAGATCTTGGCCGCTGCAGCGCCAAACATCAATCCAAACACCAGATCAAATCCGCGCTTGGCCCGTGCGTAGCCTGCCGCAATCGCTGCTGTGCTGAACAACAGGGCATAGCCAAAAAACACCAGCATTGAGACTGCAATCAACGCCCCAAACAGCGACCAGACCGCAGCCATATCAGCGCCCGCAGGCAGGGCCACGGCATAGACCGCGCCCCAGGAAAAGATCGCTTTGGGATTGGTCAGATGCAGGGCCAAGCCTTTGGCAAACAACCGACTTCCAGTCCGTGATAGAGTGACCGCAACCACGCCGCCACGCCAGACCGCGCGCAGTGATTTCAGCGCCAGAAAGCCAAGGTAAGCCGCGCCTGCATACCGCAGCACCTCAAAGATCCAGGCATGGGCCAGCATCATCGCTGACAGGCCAAGACCCGCCGCGATCCCCCAGGAGGCGGATCCGCAAACAACACCCGCCGCCAGCGTCAGTCCGGCGCGACGGCCCAGTCCCATCGAGGTGCCGGAAATGGCCAGCGTGGCCGGGCCGGGGCTGCCCCCGGCAACCGCCCAGGCGATCAAGATAAAGACCAGCCCCTCAGCCATGACTTAGCCCTCTGCCAGTTCGGCGCGGGCCTCATCCATCAAGCGGCGCATTTCGCTGATGGCCGGGGTCAGACCACGGAAGATCGATTCCCCGATCAGGAAATGCCCGATGTTCAACTCCATCACCTCAGGGAAGGCGGCGACAGGTTTCACCGTGTCATAGGTCAGACCATGACCGGCATGCACCTCAAGACCCAGCGAATGGGCATAGGCTGACATTTCGCGCAGCGCTTTCAGCTCCACCTCAACCTGGGCCATGTTGCCTTCGGCGAAGTGGTCACAATAGGCGCCGGTGTGCAGTTCAATCACTTCAGCGCCGATGCGGGCGGCAGCTTCGATCTGTTTCATGTCCGCAGCGATAAAGATCGACACGCGGCAGCCGGCCTCCCGCAGGGGGGCGATGAAATGGGCCAGTTTGTTTTCCTCACGCGCCACTTCAAGGCCACCCTCGGTGGTGCGTTCCTCACGCTTTTCCGGCACGATGCAGACGGCATGCGGTTTGTGACGCAGCGCGATCTGCTGCATTTCGTCAGTCGCGGCCATCTCAAAGTTCAGCGGCACCGACAGGACCTCCATAAGGCCATCGATGTCAGCATCGGAAATGTGACGGCGGTCTTCGCGCAAATGGGCGGTGATGCCATCAGCACCGGCCTCTTCTGCCAACTTTGCCGCACGCAGCGGATCCGGATAGGCCCCGCCACGGGCGTTTCGCACTGTGGCCACATGGTCAATATTCACGCCGAGACGCAGTTTTCCCAAAGGCTTCATCGCCTTCTCCTTCGCAATAGGCTTCCCCGTCGCGGGCCAACCTAGTCCGGTTTTGAACGGTCGTCAGCCTTGAGATGCGCTTTTTTCGCCAATCCATCCAATTTCGCCTTCAGCGCACCTTTGCGGCGGTTCTGATAGGCCCGGATCAGGGGGACGGAAATGTAATAGCAGATCGCCCCGGCGATGATTCCGGGCACAATGCCGCCGATCATGAAGGGGTAGAAAACCTCATCATAAAAGACCGACAGATCGCTCCAGTCCATCTTGGCCCCGGTGAAGAGGGCGCGGAAGTTATCCCAGAAGGCATCGCCTGCCTGCAGGAACCGTTCGCCCACGGTGGCGGGGTCCCCTTCGGCATGACGGCCAAACCCCAATTGGCGCCCATCCATGCCCAGCATCCAGTAGCCGGTCTGCATCGAGGTCATCACAATCGGCACATAGGTCAGCGGGTTGCCAAAGAAGGTGGCGAGGAGCGAGGCCAGAACATTGCCGCGCATCAGGGTCGACAGGATCGCCGCGACCACAAAATGCATGCCGTAGAAGGGGGTAAAGGTGGTGAAGACACCGGCAAAGATACCGCGGGCGATCTTTTCAGGCGAATCGGGCAAACGGTGCAGGCGATGCTTGACGTAACGCGCCGCTCGCCCCCAGCCGCCGCGCGGCCAGAAGAACTCGAACACGATCCGCCAGATCGGTCGTTTGTCGCGGCGCTTGAAAACCAAGGCGGTCCGCCCTCCTACTCACCCGTTACAAAACTGGCGCGCGACGGATCCCGATAGCGCGCGAGGGCCGCAACATCACTCTCTGCTTCAAGCGCAGACATCACCGTATGGAGATGTTCCGCGTCGCGCAGTTCCACATCAACCAGCAGCCGGAAGTAATCTGGCTTGCGGTCCACAAACTCAAGGTCCGAGATATTCGCCTTACACTCACCGATCAATGTGCAAATTCGTCCCAAGACACCTGCATCGTTGCCGATAGTCAGTTCCAGCATCGCATGGTGAATCGCCGGGTGTTTACCCGCATGCCAATGCAGATCAAGCCAGCGGTTCATCTGATCTTCGTATTCCTGCAGGGCTTCGCAGTCGATGGCATGAACCATCACACCCTTGCCGCGGCTGCCGATGCCCACAATGCGTTCACCCGGCAGGGGCTGGCAGCATTTGGCAATATTGAAGCTTTGATCCGGCGACAGGCCAACAACCGCGCGGCGCGGCTCAATATTATCAGCCTCAGTGTCTTTCAGTTCGGGATAGACCGAATGCAACACGTCCGAGGCAGTGATCTCAGCGCTGCCCAGCCGGGCCAGCAGCGTATCCACATCCTCCACCCGCATGTTGCGGGCGGCGGTTTCCAGCACCTTATCGGTGACCTTCTTACCGGCATGATCAAAGACCGAGCGCACCAGTTCACGCCCCAGCTTGCCGAAACGTTCTTTGTCCACCTCACGCAGGGCGCGACGAATCGCTGAACGGGCCTTGCCGGTGATCGCGATATCCAGCCATGTGGCCTGCGGCGTCTGGCCTTCGGCGGTGATGATGGTGATCGACTGGCCGTTTTTGACCCGCGTCCACAGCGGCACACGCATGCCGTCGACCTTGGCCCCAACACAGGCGTTGCCGATCCGGGTGTGGATGGCATAGGCGAAATCAATTGGTGTGGCGCCCTTGGGCAGCTTCACCACTTCGCCTTTGGGGGTGAAGCAGAACACCTTGTCCGAATACATCTCCAGCTTGACCGCTTCGAGGAAGGCATCGTGATCCTCCTCAGCATCAAACTGTTCCGTGAGGCTGGCCAGCCATTTGGCCGGATCCACCGCAAAGGGGTTCATGGAGCGCACGCCGTCCCGGTAGGACCAATGCGCTGCAACGCCGGTTTCGGCAACGTCATGCATCTGCCGGGTGCGGATCTGCACCTCCACCCGTTTGCCGTCCCGCCCCGATACCGTGGTGTGGATCGAACGGTAGCCGTTGGATTTCGGCTGGCTGATGTAATCCTTGAACCGCCCGGGCACAGCCCGCCACCGCTGATGAATCACGCCAAGCGCACGGTAACAGTCATCTTCGCGGTCGGTGATCACCCGGAAGCCGTAAATGTCTGAAAGGCGGGAAAAGCCCACGTCCTTTTCCGACATCTTCCGCCAGATCGAATAGGGTTTCTTGGCGCGGCCAAAGACCTGCGCTTCGATACCAGCAGCTTCAAACTCGGCCCGCATATCGCCGGTGATGCGGTGAATCACATCGCCGGTCTCTTTCTGCAGCATCACGAACCGCCGCATGATCGAGGCGCGGGCGTCCGGGTTCAGCACCTTGAAGGCCAGATCTTCCAGTTCTTCGCGCATCCACTGCATACCCATCCGGCCGGCCAGTGGGGCGAAGATTTCCATCGTTTCGCGGGCTTTTTGCGCCTGTTTCTCGGGCCGCATCGCCTTGATGGTGCGCATGTTGTGCAGACGGTCGGCCAGCTTGACCAGGATCACCCGCAGGTCCTTGGACATGGCCATGAACAGCTTGCGGAAGTTTTCCGCCTGTTTGGTTTCCGACGAGGACAGCTGCAGATTAGTCAGCTTGGTCACACCATCCACCAGATCGGCCACTTCGGGGCTGAAACGCTCGGCAATCTCACCGTAGGAGGCTTTGGTGTCCTCAATCGTGTCGTGCAGCAGGGCCGTGATGATCGAGGCATCATCCAGACGTTGTTCCGTCAGGATGGCAGCAACAGCGATGGGGTGGGTAAAATAGGGCTCGCCCGAGTGGCGGAACTGCCCTTCATGTGCCGCAAGGCCATAATCATAGGCCTCGCGTATCAGTGTTTCGTTTGTTTTGGGGTTATAGTTGCGAACCAGTGCGATCAGATCGTCAACCGCAATCATATCCTTCGCTTCCCTATACCCTGAGCTGGGGCTTAGCCCTGGCCTTGTGCTTCCATCAGCTGGCGCAGCAGCATTTCTTCGGACATATCGTCCTCTGCCGGCTTGTCAGCTTCACCACCACCCATGAGCAGCGCCATGGAATCTTCTTCTGGCTCGTCCACTTCGATCTGGGTCTGGTTGTTTTCGATCAGACGCTCACGCAGGCTGTCTGCCGACTGGGTCTCATCCGCGATTTCACGCAGGGCAACAACAGGGTTCTTGTCGTTGTCACGGTCCACGGTCAGCGGCGAACCAGATGCAATTTCACGTGCGCGGTGCGACGCAAGCATCACCAGTTCGAACCGGTTCGGAACCTTGTCTACGCAATCTTCAACGGTAACGCGGGCCATTAAGACACTCCGATCATGGGAAGGGCTAGAGAGGCAGTATTTATGCCGGAACAGCAGGGTTGACAAGCCACAATTACAGGCGAACCACGGTCTCCACCTCTTCTTTCGGCAGTTCCGCACAGATTTCTTGAACCGTTTTGCCCAGAACCGGGTGTTTCCAGTCGGGTGCCACATCTTTCAGGGGGATCAGAACAAACGACCGGTCCTGAATCCGCGGATGCGGGAGAATCAGTTGCTCTGGCGCCTGACGGGTCTGCTGTTCCAGCGGCAGGTCCACCCAATGACGCTGCGTCACAAGATCGGGCAGGATCAGGTCATCAACCGCCAGCAAATCCAGATCCAACGTGCGCCCGGCCCAGCGTGATACCCGCTCGCGGCCAAACTCATGTTCCACTTTATGGAGGGTTTCGAGGATTTCTGTGGGCGCCATATCGGATCCAATAGACAAGGCGCCGTTCACATAGTCAGGCCCAGCCCCCTTTGGAAAACAAGGGGTTTGGTAAAAAGAACTAACCGCATTCAGGGAAAACCCAAGATCTTGCAATCGCGACAGCGCACGCTCGATCACTTCCAGGGGACGTTCGCCTTCAAGAGGAAGATTTCCGCCGAAAGCGACCAAGATTTGCTGTTCTTTAAGCATTTTTGACCTATCCTAATGAACCAGAGGGGTCCCTTGCGCCCCCTAGCGCAACAACTTATTTTTGATCAATAGCAGCGTGGCACATATTTCAAACCACTCACGGATCGCCGCGCGCTGATAATCGGAAGGAAATTTGATGTTCTACAAAGACGAACGGCTGGCGCTGTTCATCGATGGGTCGAACTTGTATGCAGCAGCCAAGGCCTTGGGCTTTGACATTGATTATAAGCTGCTGCGCCAGGAATTCATGCGCCGGGGCAAACTGCTGCGGGCGTTCTACTACACTGCGTTGCTGGAAAACGACGAATATTCGCCGATCCGCCCGCTGGTAGACTGGTTGCATTACAATGGCTTCACCATGGTGACCAAACCCGCCAAGGAATACACCGACAGCCAGGGCCGTCGGAAGGTTAAAGGCAACATGGATATCGAACTGACGGTCGATGCCATGGAACTGGCCCCACGCGTTGACCACGTTGTGCTGTTCTCCGGCGATGGCGATTTCCGCCCGCTGATCGAGAGCCTGCAGCGTCAGGGCGTGCGCGTTTCGGTCGTTTCGACCATCCGCAGCCAGCCGCCGATGATTGCTGACGAACTGCGTCGCCAAGCCGATAATTTCATCGAGCTGGACGAGTTGAAAGAAGTGATCGGCCGCCCCCCGCGTGAAACCCCTGCGGAACGCGACATGGCCTATACCGCACCTTAAGCGGTTTAAGCATGAAACGAAAAAACCGGGGCCAGCGTGCCCCGGTTTTCTTTTGCCCTGATTTTCTTTTGCCTGATCGTCAGACGGCGGTGTCAGCCACCCTGCGCCGCAGCGGCGGCATTGCGGGCATTGTGCTGGTCGATGATTGGTGTCGGCCAGGTGCTTTTGATGAAGGCCAGAATCTGCACGATCTCCTCATCGCTCAGGATCTCCTCATAGGCGCCCATCCGGCTTTTGTAACCGTTGCCGACCATCGCTTCGGTGCCAAACTTGGTGATCATGAACAGCTGCAGATCCGGATGGTGCCAGGTATGCCCCGAGGGATCATGTGGCGGGGCGGGCAGATAGCCATCGGCATCGCGTTCACGCCAGTTCGCTTCGCCCTGCAGCTGATCGCCATGACAGGCGGCGCAATTGTCGGCGTAAAGCTCCTGACCGGCGGCCACGGCCGCAGCGTCCTGATACGGCAGAAAGCCGGCTGGCTGCGCCTCCGCCCGTTGCAGCCAGATGCCCCCAAGGGTCACCCCCGCCAAGGCCAACGCCCCTACCGATAGTCCAATCGCGTTTTTCCCAATCGCTTTTTTCACCGCGTCACTCCTTCTTTTGGCCCCTCTTCGCGGCTTCCCCCGCTGGAAGGTCAAGCCCCCCCTTTACCCGGCCCGCTTTGCGCCTTACCTCTGCCATAAGCCACGGAGACCCGCGCCACATGACCGACTCGCCAAACATGGGCAAACCGCCCCTTGATCTTTACCTTGCAGCGCCGCGCGGCTTCTGCGCCGGGGTCGACCGCGCCATCAAAATTGTGGAAATGGCGATCCAGAAATGGGGCGCCCCAGTCTATGTGCGTCACGAAATTGTGCACAACAAATTTGTGGTCGACAGTCTGAAAGCGCAGGGCGCGATCTTTGTTGAAGAGCTCAGCGACTGTCCTGACGACCGGCCGGTAATTTTTTCCGCGCACGGTGTGCCCAAATCCGTGCCCGCCGCGGCCCAGGCGCGCCAGATGGTCTATGTCGATGCCACCTGCCCGCTGGTGTCCAAGGTACATATCGAGGCTGAGCGGCATTCCGAAAACGGTCTGCAGATCATCATGATCGGCCACGCGGGCCACCCGGAAACCGTCGGCACCATGGGGCAGTTGCCCGAAGGTGAGGTGCTGTTGGTGGAAACGGTCGAAGACGTGACAACGGTCGATGTGCGCGATCCCGAACAGCTGGCCTTTGTGACGCAAACGACGCTCTCGGTGGATGACACCAAGGATATCGTCGCCGCGCTGGAGGCCCGGTTCCCTGCGATCCAGGGGCCGCATAAGGAAGACATCTGCTACGCCACCACCAACCGCCAGGAATCAGTGAAAGCCATTTCGGCCAAGATTGACGCGCTGCTGGTGGTTGGGGCGCCAAATTCCTCGAACTCCCGCCGTTTGGTCGAGGTGGGCGCGCGCAACGGCTGTTCCTACGCGCAGCTGGTGCAGCGGGCCGAAGACATCGACTGGCGCGCCATTGAGGGCATCAAAGCCATCGGCATCACCGCCGGGGCCTCGGCCCCCGAGGTGCTGGTCAATGAGGTGATCGATGCCATCAAAGCCCGCTATGACGTGACCGTCGCTGAGGTGGAAACCGCCAAAGAAAACATTGAATTCAAAGTGCCCAGGGTCTTGCGCCAACCTGCGTGATCCTGAACCATTTCGACCGGGCAATTTACGCCCTCTCAGGAGACCCCAAATGATTTCACTACAATTTCTTATCACCGCCTTTGTTGTCGTTATCGCCCCCGGCACCGGGGTGATCTACACCCTTGCGCTGGGACTGGGACAGGGCCGCCGCGCGGCGCTGATTGCCGCGCTGGGATGCACCTTGGGGATCGTGCCGCATCTGGCCGCTGCCATTCTGGGGCTGGCGGCGGTGCTACACACCTCTGCGCTGCTGTTCCAGATCGTGAAATTTGCCGGGGTCGCCTATCTGCTGTGGCTGGCCTATCAGGCGCTGAAGTCCGGTGGTGCCCTGTCCGTCAGCGGGGATGCACAGCGTCAACCGGCCTGGGCCATCGCCCGCCGCGGTGCACTGATCAATATCCTGAACCCGAAGCTGTCGATCTTCTTTCTGGCGCTTTTGCCGCCGTTTCTGTCCGGCAATGCCGCAACCGCCAGCGTGGAGATGGCAACATTGGGCGGGATCTTCATGGCAATGACCTTTGCGGTTTTTGTGATCTACGGCGTCTTTGCCGCCGCGGCGCGCGATTTCCTTCTGGGGTCTGAGCGGGTGATGACTTGGCTGAACCGCAGCTTTGCAGGAATTTTCACCCTGTTGGCCGGACGACTGGCGCTGGAGAAAGCATGACAGACGCAGAAACCATGCAGGTCTATGCCGAGGCTGTAGCGCGTTACGCCGAAGGCTTTGCGCGGACCAAAGACACCGATCAGGAAGAAGACTACGCCGCCTTCACCGCGTTGCTGCCGGATGGGGCCAAGGTGCTGGATCTGGGCTGTGGCCCCGGTCACTGGGCTGCGCGGATGCGGGGCGATGGCTACGCCGCAGAGGGCATGGATGCCTCCCCCGAAATGGCGGCCTACGCCCGTGACGCCTACGGCATCGAAGTCACGCTTGCCGATTTCAGCGCGCTTGCACAGCTGGCGGGTTATGATGGGATCTGGGCCAACTTCAGCCTGCTGCACGCACCCAAGGCCGCGTTTCCAACCCACCTGGCGCATATCCGGCAGGCCCTGCCCTCGGGCGGTGCGCTGGCCCTTGGCATGAAGCTGGGCAGCGGCGAATCGCGTGATCATCTGGGCCGGTTTTACGCCTATTACAGCGAAGCAGACCTGATCGAGCGGGTCACCCAGGCCGGTTTTAACGTGCTGAGCACCCGGCGGGGCCATGGCGAAGGTCTGGCCGGCAAACCCGATACCTTTGTGGTTTTGATCGCGCAGGTGCCGCCGCAGGGCTAAGCTATCCCTCTGAGCACCTGCGTTTTTCTTCGCGCCCACCCGTGCCAATCGATCCCGGCGCCCTAGCTGATGGGGGACTTAGGTCCCACCAAGCAGCAAAGGCCCCTCTATGTTCAACTGGTCCGCCATTCCCCGGCCCGCCCTGACCTAAGGCTCAGGACCCATTAATTTTTCCGCACCGGTTTGGCAGATTTTAGAACTGACAAGAAACATGGCCGCAGGAATAGCGGGCTATTTCAAGGTAATGTGACGCCGCTCAGTTCTAAAACCCGCCAAATCGAAGACGCCAAAATCGCTGCATTTCAATGGCATGAGGCGCTTGAAAAGAGAACCACTCTTTCCGGCGCACCTCAAACCCTTGAGATTTTGCGATTTTGGCGCCGGTACTGGAACATTAATGGGTCCTGAGCCTGGGCTTTGCGGGCACCCTGCCCTTTCTGTTTGCCGCGCTAGCTCCATTGGACGTTTCAGACCGCTATGTGCTGTCGCTGGCCTATGGGCTGGTGATCCTATGTTTCATGGCGGGCACCCTCTGGGGTTTTGCCGCCCACCGCAGTGATGCCTTTGGCTACGGCGCCAGCGTGATCCCGGCGATCCTGGCCTTTGGCTTGCTCACAGACCATGTACTGTCACTGGGTTTGGGGACGGTCACCCGCCACTGGTTGCTGATCGCGCTGTTTGTCGGGCTGCTGCCCTTGGACCATTGGATGCAGAAACAGCACCTCGCGCCGCCGTGGTGGCTGAGCCTGCGCCTGTCGATCACTGCTGTGGTCCTGGCCTGCCTGATTTTTGTGGGCCTGCAGCCGATCCCCTGACACGCCATCCGCCGCAAACCTCTTGACGGCCCGGCGTGGCACTGGCACTTCGCCTTTATGCCCGAACTTTATGCATATACCGACGGAGCCTGCTCCGGTAATCCCGGCCCCGGCGGCTGGGGCGTTCTGCTGCGCGCGATGGAGGGCGACAAAGTCCTGAAAGAGCGTGAGTTGAAAGGTGGCGAAGCTGCCACCACCAACAACCAGATGGAGCTGATGGCGGCCATCTCAGCTCTTGAGGCGCTTGAGCGGCCGTCGACGCTGACGGTGGTGACCGACAGTGCCTATGTGAAAAACGGGGTCACAGGCTGGATCTTCGGCTGGAAGCGGAACGGCTGGAAAACATCCAACAAAAAGCCGGTGAAAAATGTTGAGCTGTGGCAACGCCTTGATGCGGCACAGACCCGTCACACGGTGACCTGGGAATGGGTCAAGGGCCACGCCGGCCACCCGGAAAATGAACGTGCCGATGAACTGGCCCGCGCCGGCATGGCCCCGTTCAAGGACTAAGCCCCCCTTCACCCCAAAGGACACCCGATGCCCGCCCAGCTGAGCCTGCAGATCCTCCTCGACAGTGCATCGGTTCTGGTCTTTGCGCTGACCGGCGCGCTTGCAGCGTCCCGGGCCCAGTTGGATCTGGTTGGGTTTCTGTTCATCGCGGCGCTGACGGCCATTGGCGGCGGCACCCTGCGCGATGTTCTGCTGGACAGAAACCCGGTGTTCTGGATCGCCCAACCCTGGTTCCTGGCGGTGGCCGTTGCCGCGGCAACTCTGGTCTTTTTCACCGCGCACCTGTTGGAAAGCCGCTACCGAACACTGCTGTGGCTCGACAGTCTGGCGCTGGCGGTTGCCGTGCCTGCGGGGGCGGCTGTGGCGCTGGATCTGGGCGCGCATTGGTCCATCGTGATTGTGATGGGGGTGGCCACGGGCACCTTTGGCGGCATGATGCGCGATGTGGTCTGCAATGAGGTGCCGCTGGTCCTGACACAGGGCGAGCTTTATGCCACCGCTGCGGCGGCCGGGGCGCTGGCAACGGTTCTGGCCACAGGGCTAACCGACAGCGCCGGACTGGCCCGTGAATGGGATCTGTTGATCGGCGGATTGGTCACCTGGGGGTTGCGCGCCGGGTCACTGCATTTTGGCTGGCAGCTGCCGGTCTACAAAAGCCGACCACCGCGGCAATAAGCGGCCTCAGCCTTTGAAGCGCTGGTAGAACCAGATCAGCAGCATGGCGCCAAGGATCGCGCCCACAAGACCTGCCGCCATGCCGGTCACAACCAGCAGGAACCGCAGGATCAGCCCGCCGATCAGCGCCCCGGCAATGCCGATGCCAATGGTAGTGATCAGGTTCGCCTCCTGCCCCATCAGCTTGGTGGCGATGACACCGGCAGCGGCGCCGATGATGATCAGAAACAGAATGGACATTCAGAACCTCCTGAGGGGCAAACCATTGCCACTATTATCTTATTTCCGCCAATGCGTCGGCACCACGATCAGCGCCCCGACCGAGGCAAGGATTGCATCGACACCGGGCGGGCCAAAGCTGATGCCGAACATCACCCGGACAAAATAGAACAGGAAAGCCCCGCCAACGCAGATGATGATCGAGGGCAGGATCCCATTGTGGGTGAAGCCCGTCTTTTCGACCAGATAGCCCACGATCCCGGCAATCACCACCGTACCGATCAAGGTTGGAAACATGGGCGTTCTCCTCTGGTTACAGCTGCGTTCCCTTGGGCAGGGGCAGGCCGCGCAGGAACACCTCGGCATCCTGCGCTGCTTTGCCCGCGCGTTGCAAGCGCAAGAGTTGCACCGCCCCGCTGCCACAGGCGACAGTCAGCTGATCGTCCAACACTTCACCAGGCGCCCCTGCACCATCCACCAGACGGGAGGCCAGGAGTTTGAGGCGCTGGTCGTCATATTCCACAAATGCACCCGGGAAGGGCGACAGGCCGCGGATCTTGCGATCGACCTCAGCAGCAGGGGCGGACCAGTCAATTGCCGCCTCGGCCTTGTCGATCTTGCTGGCGTAGGTGACGCCGTCCTCAGGCTGCACCTCTGGGGTCAGCGTGGGCAGTTTTGCCAGCGCCTCAACAATCAGCGCGGCGCCCATATCGGACAGGCGGTCATGCAGCTGTGCGGTGGTTTCTTCGGCCTCAATTGCGGTTTCTTCCCGCAAGAGAACCGGCCCGGTGTCCAGCCCGGCTTCCATCTGCATGATGCAGATGCCGGTTTCCGCATCGCCCGACATGATCGCGCGATGGATCGGCGCGGCCCCACGCCAGCGCGGCAATAGCGAGGCATGAATGTTCAGACAGCCCTGTGCAGGCGCGTCCAGAATGGCCTGCGGCAGGATCAGCCCATAGGCGACAACGACCGCAACATCCGCGTTCAATGCGGCAAAATCCGCTTGCTCTTCCGCACCTTTCAGTGACACGGGATGGCGCACCTCCAGTCCCAGTTCTGCTGCGCGGGCGTGGACCGGTGTTGGGCGCTCTTTCTTGCCGCGACCAGCCTGACGGGGGGGCTGACAATAGACGGCAGCGATCTCATGCCCGGCATTCACCAAAGCCTCCAGAACCGGCACCGAAAACTCCGGCGTGCCCATGAAAACTACCCGCATCGTCCTGCTCCTTCGTCCGGCTTAGTTCAGTCTGACTCAGCTCTATCTCGCTCAGCGTGCTTTACGTGACTTGCGGATCAGCATGTCGCGTTTGGTCTTGCTCAGGTGATCAAAGTACATCTTGCCATTGATGTGGTCGATCTGGTGCTGCACCGAGGTCGCCCAGAGCCCAACAAAATCGCGCTCTTCCATCTCACCCTGATCGTTCATGAAGCGTACGGTCACCGCGCGGGGGCGGGTGATCTTAGCCGAGACCCCAACGAGGTTCGGGCTGGCCTCTTCATGATCACGCGGCTGGGTGGAGGCATGCAGGATCTCAGGGTTGGCCATGCGGATCGCCTGATTGCCCTCCTCGGTCGCATCCACCACGATCAGCCGCAGCATTTCGCCAATCTGATTGCCCCCCATGCCGACGCCGGGCATCGCATACATCGTGTCAATCAGATCCTCCCAGACCTGACGCACGTGATCGGTGATTTCCGCCACCGGTTCTGCCGCGGTGCGCAGGCGTTTGTCGGGCCAGGGGATACATTTGCGAACGGTCATTTCAGCGCCTCCTGATAGGCGGCTTCCAGCCGCGCGCGGTCGTCTTGGCCCAGATGGTCAAAGATCACCACACCGTTCAGGTGATCCAACTCGTGCTGGGCGCATTTTGCTTCAAAGCCTGTCATCCGGCGGGTCTGGCGCTGGCCCTGCAGATCAAACCAGGTCATCACCACTTCAGCGGGGCGCTGCACCTCAGCGGGTGCGTTTGGGATCGACAGGCAGCCCTCCTCCCCGCCTGCAAGCTGATCTGAGGCCTCAAGGATTTCGGGATTGATCAGAACCTGCGGGGCGCGGGTGCCTTCCTTCCAGGTGACATCCATCACAAAGATCCGCTGCATCACGCCCACCTGCGGCCCGGCCAGTCCCCTGCCATAGGCCGCATACATCGTGTCCAGCATGTCCTGCGCCAGGGTGCTGAGGTCGCTGCCTTCCGCCACCGGGGCGCAGGACTGCTGCAACCGCGGATCAGGCCAGCGCAGGATCTCTAGCTGGGCCATGACTTAGCCCCGCGCCAGTTCGCGTTTCAGCTTCTGCATTTTACGAGTGATCATCTGGCGCTTCAGCGGCTTCAGATAATCGATGAACAGCTTGCCATCCAGATGGTCAATCTCATGCTGCACACAGGTCGCCCAGAGGTCGGCAAAGGTACGTTCCTGTTCCTTGCCATCCACATCCATCCAGCGCACCGTCACCTCGGCAGGGCGGGTCACTTCGGCGAACTGATCCGGGATCGACAAGCAGCCCTCTTCGTAGCTGGATGTCTCATCCGAAGCGGCCACAATTTCAGGATTGAACATCACCAGCGGGCTGTTCTCTTCTTCCTGCGTGGTGCAATCCAGCGTGATCACCCGTTGCAGCACACCGATCTGTGGCGCGGCCAACCCAATGCCCGGCGCGTCATACATGGTTTCCAGCATATCCTCTGCCAGCGTGCGCAATTCGTCGCTCATGTCTGCGACCGGATCACAGAGCTTTTTCAGGCGGGGGTCGGGATGGATCAGGATCTTGCGTTTCATGGCGTTGATGTAGGCGATGGGAGGGCATCACGCAATGGGTCAATCCCCAAGCGCCGTAGGGTTTTACCGTGAAAATACGGGCAGCCTGCATTGCTGCAGGGCTGGGCTGCGATGGCTGTGCGTCAATCCACAGGAAAGCGCCAATTGCCACCTTGCTGCCGCCCCCCATCTGCCCCTAGGCTCGCCCCGATCCGGCGGCCCTTTCAGGCCACCCAAGAACCGCACAAGACCACCGCATACCCTGAGGGAGACCCGTATGAATTTCGATGAGATCCACAACCGAGTTGGCAGCCATTCCGTCAAATGGGACATGATGGAGACCCTCTATGGCGTTTCCCCCGAAGACGGGCTGTCCATGTGGGTTGCCGATATGGATTTCAAAGCCGCGGATGTCATTCAGGATGCGGTCAAGGCGATGGCTGATCACGGCATCTATGGCTATTACGGCGATGACGCCAGCTATCGCAACGCGATCTGCTGGTGGATGGAAAACCGCCACGGCTGGAAAGTGGATCCATCGTGGATTTTCACCACCCATGGTCTGGTCAATGGCACCGCGATCTGCGTCGATACCTTCACCGCGCCGGGTGATGGCGTGGTTCTGATGACACCGGTTTATCACGCCTTCGCCAAGGTGATCCGCGCCAACAACCGCCGTGTGGTGGAATGTGATCTGCGCAATGTTGATGGCCGCTATGAAATGGACTTTGACGCCTGGGACCAGCAGCTTGATGGCTCTGAGAAGATGGTCATCCTCTGCTCACCGCATAACCCCGGTGGCCGGGTCTGGACCCGCGACGAACTGGAAGGTGTGGTGGCCTTCGCCAAACGCCACGATCTGATCCTGGTCTCGGATGAGATCCACCACGATCTGGTCTACCCAGGTGTGACCCACACGCCGATGGCCAATGTGGCCGGCGCCGAAGAGCGGCTGATCATGATGACCGCCACCTCCAAGACCTTCAACATCGCCGGCACCCATTGTGGCAATGTCATCATCCCCGACGAAAAACTGCGCGCCAAATTTGCCGCCCGGATGGCGAGCCTTGGTCTGTCGCCCAACTCCTTCGGTCTGCATATGACCGAAGCCGCCTATTCCCCGGAAGGCGCCAAATGGGCCGATGCGGTGCTGGAATACATCGACGGCAACCGGCAGATCTTTGATGCGGGCATCAACGCCATTCCCGGTCTCGCCTCAATGAAGATGGAAGCCACCTATCTGGCCTGGGTTGATTTCTCGGGCACCGGAATGGCGCGGGAAGAGTTTACCGATCGTGTCTCCAAGGAGGCGAAGATCGCGGTGAACCAGGGCCCAACCTTCGGATCTGGCGGCGAAAACTTCCTGCGCTTCAACCTGGCGACCCCGCGCGCACATGTCGAAGAAGCGGTGAAGCGGATGCAGGCCGCCTTCGGCGATCTGCAGTAACCCCAAATCTCGCGCCCAATCAGACCGGCCCCTGCGGATCATCGCGGGGGCCTTTGCATGCGGCCGGTTGCCACGTCCCTTCTGCCGGCTAGCCCGCCTGCCCCTATCTGTAGCACCCCAGATAGGGGGGCAACACGGTTGGGTTCTAGTAAAAAACCCCGGCGTATCGCCAAACCCCAAAAACAAAATCGGCCCCAGTTGGAGCCGCTTCATTCAGCGAAAACGCACCAGAAACGCCTGGGCTCAGCTTTGATGCCCCAGGAGCGCAATGACCTCATGATCCTCTTGCACGAAATCCGCCGGCGGCTTGCCGTGGATCGCGGTGAGGCGTTTGAATTCATAACACATCTCCCCGGCCTCTTCTTCCGAGGCAAGGATCAGACATTGATAGAGGTGCTCACCCCGGTCAAACAGATCCACAAAGCCACGCAGATGCGGCGCGGAGTCCGCATCCAGCGCAAAGCCGGTTTCCCAGAATCGCAGCACACGATAGGTCTGGCCATCGGCCTCCACCAACATACGGCTGTTGCGTTTCTGGTCTTTCTTGCGTGCAGCATCCAGACCGGCCTGAACCTCTTTGGGCAGAAATGTCGTCATTTCGCTCCTCCTTCTGGCCCCAAAATGGGGGATTTCCAGTTAAGGTCAAGTAAACCTTTGACGAAATCTCACTCGTCGATCGGCTCTTCCAAGACCGCTCCCTCCACCGGACGCAGCACATGCGGCATCTTCGGATCATAGAGGGCTGAGTCTTTGAAATCACGAACCGTGCCAAGTGCCGGCCCCACCAGGATCAAAGCGGTGCGGGTGATCTTTTCCGCCCGCACTTTTTTGCGAATGTCGCTCAGCGTGCCTTTGATGAACATCTCATCCGGCCAGCCGACGCGGTAGCCCACCACAACCGGACACTCCGCGCCATAATAGGGCACCAGCTGGCGCTCAATCTCACGCAAGTTGCGGATCCCCAGATGGATCGCCAGTGTCGCGCCGGTACGGGCGAAGTTTTCTAAGGTCTCGCCTTCCGGCATCGAGGTCGATTTCATCGACACCCGGGTTAGCACGATCGACTGCGCCACCTCAGGGATGGTCAACTCCTGCCCAAGGGCTGCAGCCATTGCGGCGTAGGCCGGCACGCCGGGGATGATCTCATAGCGGATATCTTCGGCCTGCAATCGGCGGATCTGTTCGGCAATTGCGCCATAAAGCGACGGATCGCCAGAATGCACCCGCGCCACATCCTGCCCCTTGGCATGGGCCGCCACGATCTCGGCATGGGTCTCATCCAGCGTCATCGGCGCCGTGTCCAGCACCCGCGCCCCTTCCGGGGCGCAGGCCACCACCTCCGGCGGCACCAAGGAGCCCGCATAGAGGCAAACGGGGCACTCACCAATCACCCGCTCGGCCTTTTTCGTCAGCAATTCGGGATCGCCCGGCCCCGCGCCAATAAAGTAAACGGTCATGCCCCGCGCCCCTCTTTCATCTTGCCAAAAATACTCACTGCGCTGCCTTCTCGGCCAGATCGCCATCAATTTTGCGCGCATAGCCGCGCGGCGTGAACATGCGGGGGCCTTCGCCCAGCTCCGCCAGTCGTGAATTGCTGGAGCCGATCAGAACCACGGTCAGCATATCGACTTCATCGACCTCCAGCTGGTCCAAACGGCGATAGCGCACATGTTCCTCAGGCCGCCCCAGGGACGAGGCCAGCATCACCGGTGTATCGGCCGGGCGATGCTGCAACAGGATCTCGCGCGCCTCGGCCAGCAGGGTCCGGCGGGTTTTGGAGACAGGGTTGTAGAAGGCAATGACAAAATCGCCCTCCGCCGCCGCTTTCAACCGGCGCAGGATGTCATCACGCGGGGTCAGCAGATCGGACAGCGAAATGGTGCAGAAGTCATGCCCCAAAGGCGCTCCGGCCCGTGCCGCAGCCCCTTGCAGTGCCGAAACACCCGGCGAACAGACAACCTCCACGCGGTGCGCCGCGTCAGAGACGCCATGTTCCTCCGGCCCGCGATCCAGTAATTCAAAGACCAGCGCGCCCATCGCATAGATGCCCGCATCGCCCGAGCAGACCAGCGCCACGTTCTTGCCCTTCGCCGCCTGTTCCAACGCATAACGGCACCGCGCCTCTTCGCCGCCCAGCGGGAAATCGGACCGTTCCTTGCCCGCCGCCAATGGCCCCAGCAGATCAATGTAGAGGCCATAGCCGACCAGCTCTTCCGCCTCGGCCACCAGGCGCGACACCTCGGGCGTGCGCCAGCTGGCCTGACCCGGGCCAATGCCCACAACCGACAGACGGCCACGGGCGCGGCCCGCCACTGCGGTCACAGGGGCCTCAGCCATCGCCAGCGCTGCAGTGCCCATGGCGGTTTTGCGTTTCGGATGGGTCAGCGTCACAGCTGCGCCCCCCGCGGCCAAGGCCGCGTTTTCGGCCACGCCGTGGGTGCCGATCTCGGCAAAAACCACCTCGGATGTGGTGGCGCAACGCGGGGTTTCCGCGTCCAGCTCCGCCGCCGTGAACAGGCGCAGTGGCACGTTGAACTTCGCCGCCAGCGCGTTCATCGCAGGCTCATCCGCTTTCAGGTCTGCCGTGGCGATGGCCGCCATTGCGCCGGGTGCAACGCCCGCATCCGCCAGCAGCTCTGCGACCAGACCATCCAGCTCTTCCGCAGGACAGTTGCGCGAACAGCCAACACCCAGAATGGCACGCTGCGGGTGGAAGACCAGCGTGGTCTCCTCAGTCACCTCAACAGGCGCCACAGTGCAGTGAATGGTCACCCCGTCACCTTTCGGCAGATCCGCAAGCCAGCCAGCCGCGCCAACCGCCTCGCCTACCAACGTAGCACCAGCGCCCGACAGCAAGGCCGCCATCGCCGCCTTAGCGTTTTCGGGGTTGGCCAGAACCCAGCCCTGCGGCGGTTCATCCAGCGCGACGCCCATGGCCACATCGCCTGCCGTGGTCACAGCCGCCGTCGCCTCCAGCGCCGCAGCGATCTCACCGGCCAGACGGTTGGCGCCGCGATGTCCGCCCAGAAGCGGCACCACAACGGACCCGTCATCAGACACCGACACAACCGGCGGCTCCACCCGTTTGTCACTCAGCAATGGCGCAACCGCGCGGATCAAGATGCCGCTGGCACAGACGCCGACCACCGGCACACCGGCGGCAAACAGATCCCGCGCATGGTCCAGCGCATTGGGGAAAAAGGCATCCGCCTCTGCCACACGACCCTCACGGCCGTGCACCTCAGCACCCAGAACCGCCGCCACTTGATGCGCCACCGCCTCGCCCGAGGTGCTCAGCGCCAGAACAACCGGCGTCACATTTTCGCCCGCAGGCCCAGAAGTTACAGCCATGGGTCACCCCCCTTCACCAGTAGAATCATTGAGAAATAGGGCGCCTTCTCCGGCGCCTCCTTAAGCGGGCAAACCACCTCTTCGGGCAGGCTGGCGCGCTCAATATACATTGCCTTGTCGGTCAGGCCCAAGGCCTCGATCACGCTGCGGATCTTGGCCAAATGGCGGCCGACCTTCATGATCGCCACGCTTTCGGCGCCTTCGATCCGGCTGCGCAACTCGGCCTCAGGCAAGGGGCCGGGTAGAACTGTCAGCCGCTCATTGCGCGCTGCCAAAGGCACACCGGCCCGCGCCGCGCAGGTGGTGATCGAGGTCACACCGGGCACAACCTCAACCTCAAACCGTTCGGACAGGCGGGCAAAGAGATACATGAAGGAGCCGTAGAAAAACGGATCCCCTTCACAGAGGCAGATCACATCCTCCCCCGCCTCCAGTACCGCTGCGATTTCCGCCGCGCCCTTGTCATAGGCGGCCTGCGCCGGGGCGCGGTCCACCGTCATCGGCACGTCCATCACGATCTCACGCGCAGTCGCGGGGATCACATCCGCCGCGATGGCGCGGGCAAAGCTGTCACCACCTGCCAAGGCCGGATAGGCCACCACCGAGGCCCCGGCAATCAGCCGATGGGCCCGCAGGGTCATCAGGTCGGGATCACCCGGCCCCAGCCCCACACCATAGAGTTTACCGGTCATCGTTTGATCAGGCTCCACTGGGTCACGGTGCGCAGCGGTTTCCAGCCGCTCAAGGGGCCAATCGCCTCGGCCCGTTCGACCGAAATCTTGACCAGCTCACCGCCGTAATCCTTCTGCAGCGCGATCAGCGTCGCCTCACTTTCGATGGTCACCGCATTGGCCACCATCCGGCCCAAGGGACGCAGGGCTTCCCAGGCAAACTCGAACGTCTCCCGGCTGAGGCCACCGCCAATGAACACCGCATCGGGGGCGGGCAGATCCTGCAGGGCGGCGGGCACGGTGCCGTCCACCAGCTGCAGCTTCGGCACCCCCAGCGCCAGCGCGTTTGCCGCCGCCATCGACCGGCGATCGGCACGCGGCTCAATCCCGATGGCCTGCGCATAAGAGGCCGAGCGCATCCATTCCACCGCAACTGAACCACAGCCAGTACCAATGTCCCACAGCAGCGCGCCGCGCATCGGCATCAGCTTGGCCAGTGTTGCCGCACGAACCTCCTGTTTGGTCATGGTGCCGTCGTTCTGCAACAGATCATCCGCCAGCCCCGGCACCCGCGGCAAAAGCGCCGCGTCAGGGGCGGCAATGCAGTCGACTGCCAGCGTGTTGAACGGCGGCACCTCGTGCTCCCAGCCCTCGGCGACACCGTCAAACCGCTGCTCATCCTCGCCCCCCATATTGGCCAGCACCGTCATCTTGGATTTGCCAAAGCCACGGGCGGTCAGGAAGGCGGCAATCTTGCCGGGCGTCTCGGACCCTGTGGTCAGGATCAGCAAGCGCGCATCCGGCTGAATAAAGGCGATCATCTGCTCCACCGGGCGGCCATGCACCGTCAGCGTTTCCAAATCCGCCATCGACCAGCCCATCCGCGCCGCCGCCAACTGGAAGGCCCCAACCTGCGGGTGATAAACCAACTCGCTTGGATCAATCTCACGCCCGATCCGCGCCCCAACCGAAAACCACAGGGGGTCGCCGGTGGCCAGAACCACCACACGTTTGCCTTTCAGCTCCTGCAACATGCCAATCAGCGCATCAAAGGGTGAGGGCCAGGCCAGCCGCTCGGCCGTGACGGCCGCTGACAGTTCATGATGGCGTTCCCCGCCCACAATCACCTCTGCCGCTTCGACAACCGCGCGGGTAGCGGGCAGCAGCCCGTCCATACCGTCCTCACCAATGCCAACGATGTGAAGCCAGGGATCTTGATGAGTTTCAGTCATTTGCTTTCTCCTCAGGCAGCCCAGCTGCCAAAGCGTTCACTGCGGCTGAGGCAATGGCCGATCCACCGCGACGGCCCCGCAGCGCGACAAAATCACAGCCACGCGGGTTGGCGGCCAGTTCGGCCTTGCTTTCTGCCGCACCAACAAAACCCACGGGGAAGCCCAGGATCACCGCCGGTTTTGGAGCGCCTTGGTCGATCAGTTCCAACAGGTGGAACAGCGCGGTAGGTGCGTTGCCGACAGCGACAACTGCGCCCTCCAGATGATCGGCCCAAAGCTCCACCGCGGCGGCTGAGCGGGTGTTGCCGATCCCCGCTGCAATGCCAGGCGTCCGGGCATCGTTTAGGGTGACAATCACCTCATTTTCGGCCGGCAGATAACGCCGGATGATGCCCGCGCCGACCATTTCACAGTCACACAGGATCGGTTTGCCCGCCTGCAACGCCGCGTGACCTGCCGCATAGGCGTTTTCTGAAAACGCCAGACGATCCGCGACCTCAACCATGCCGCAGGCGTGGATCAGCCGGATCGCCATACGTTCCATGCCCGCATCAAACTGGTCCAGACGCGCCTCGCGCCGGACGGTGGCGAAGCTTTCGGCGTAGATCGCCGAGGGGTTCTTTTCATAGGGTCGCATCAGCCCCCCCTTTGCGGATGTGGCCGCCGAAGGATGCCTCTGGCGGGAGTATTTTCAGGATCATTGAAAGGGCGCTCAGCCCTTGCGGCGTGCACTTTCCGGCCCCAGCGGGTGTTTGGCATGCGGGTATTCGGCATGCACGTGATCATGATCGTGGTGGTGATGATGGTGATGGCCATGATCGTGATGGTGATCATGCCCGTGATCATGATCGTGGTGGTGATGATGCCCCATATCCAGACGGCACTCCCCAGTGCAGAACAGATCACAGAGTTTACAATCCGCCACGTTTGATCCCGGGGCTGAGGCGCCCTGACCTTCGACATGGTGGTGGTGGCTTTCCTGGACCGAGCCGACCTCATCCTCAAAGCCCAGCACCTGCACACGGTACTTGCACATCACGCAGGTGGGCGGCGGCACCGAAGCCAGCGCCGGATGCGCGGTGCCTTCAGCGGCCTTGGCGCGGTCTTCGGCGGAAATGACAATCTTGCCCTCTTCCAGCGCAAGTTCCTGAGTGCGGAACAGGCAGGTGCCGCAGTTCGGCGGCGGCACCGCGCCCACCTGTTCAGTGATGCGCTCGGCAAAGGTGGCCAGCACCTTTTCGTGATCGTTCAAGTAGCCGGCTTTGACAAAATCGATCTCAGGGTGATCCGCGGCCACCTTATCGGTGAAGCCATAAATCCGGTCGATCAGGATGCCGGTGAACAGGAAGTAGGGAAAAACGATGACACGTTTGTAGCCCAGCTTGGTCACATGGCGCAGGCAGGGTTCCACCAATGGGAAGGTCACACCGGAATAGCCGACCTCGAGCCAGCCAAAGCCCATGCCCTCCTGCAACAGGCGGGCGATTTTGGACACATTGGCATTGGCGTCCGGGTCCGAGGCGCCGCGACCGATGACCACCAGACAGGTGTCATGCAGGTCCACGTCGCCCAGTTCGGCGTTGGCCTGATCCACCGCGTCCTGAATACGCGCCCCTGCGGCGGCGACCATCTTGGGATCGACCCCCAGTTCGCGGCCATAAGAAACCTCAATGCCGTGTTTGGTGGCATAGGTGTTCAGCACCGTCGGGATGTCATTTTTGGAATGCATCGCCGCAAACAGCATCCCCGGCACCGCCAGGATCTTTTCGCAGCCCGCTTCGCGCAGGCGGTCCAGCCCGTCGCGGATCACCGGATTGGCAAATTCCAGATAGCCATATTCCACCATCCAGTCCTGCGGCAACAGGGGGGGCAGTTTTTCGGCAAGGACAGAAAATTCGTCAACTGCGGCCTGGCTACGCGAGCCGTGACCGCAGATCATCACTCCAATTTTGCTCATGGCTTAAGCTTCCTGCAGCTCTTCTTCGCTAGGCTCTTCGTCGGATTCGGGCGCGGCTTCGGTGTCTTTCTTCTTGCCCTTCAGGCCCGCGATCAGGGCAATCGCCCCTGCCGCGCCCAAGGCGCCCAGCGCGATCCAGTGATCGTGGCCGGCAAGTTCACCAAAGTGGCCGATATGGGCCGCCGCCGGTGCTGCCCAAACAGCGCCGCCAAGGGCCACAAATGTATAGAAGGTTTTCATGCCTCTCCCCCAGTTCAATCCCATTTGCAGAGAGAATGCCCGGGTTCGGGCACCTGACGACGCTTGCCCCTGATCCCCTGTTTGGGTCGATCGCACAAACACACCTCTCCGGCCCCGTCTTTGGGGCTTCGTCTGAGGCGCACTATAGGCAGCGTGCCGCAGTGCCGCAATGCGGTTCGCGGCATGTGTGGCAACAAAGCCGACCTTAGGCTCAGGACCCATTAATGTTCCGCACCGGTGCTAGATCAATAACGGGTCCTGAGCCTAGGCGTGAAGCAGTTGGTCCACCGCCTCATAGGCCGAAAAGGCCGCGCCATGTACGGTTGATCGCACCTCACCGCCCAGCGCTTCGCCGGCGAAGAACAGACGCCCCGCCACCGGACGGAAGGCATAGACCAGCGTGCCCTGATCGCCTTCGTCATAATCGTTGGCATAGGTGCCATTGATGTAGGGCACGCGGTCCCAGTTCTGAACCTGAACCTTTTCAACCAGTTGGCTGGCGGCGCCGTCATAGATCCGGTCCAGTTCTGCCAGCAGGTCACGTTGGATCTGGGCATCTGACTGCCGGGCGGTGGCCAAGGGCACATTGCTGTTTTGGAACAGGCCAAGCACATGGTCACTGCTGTCTTTGCCAAAGGCTGCGTTGTAGAAAATCCGTTCGGACCAGGTATCAGCGGTGAAGCCGGACGCGCCATGCGGCAAAGTGATATCGCCGTAGAAGCGTTCCTTGAATTTGAAGAACGCCTTTAGCCCGCTGCCAAACACCGCGTTACCCAGCGCCGCCGTGATCCGGCGGGGCAGGCCGGGGGCGAAACTGATTCCCCCTTTCTGCAGCACCGACAGGGGCGTGGCCACAATCACATGGTCTCCGCTATAGCGAGCTTTCGCGGTGGTGACTGTCACACCGGTGCCCGAATGTTCAATCCGGCTCACCGGTTCATTGAGGCGCAGGGATGCACTGACCGATGGCAGCATGTGACGTTCAAAGAAGCCATACCAGGTGGTGCGCTTGAACTTGCGTTCCGCATAGGCCAGTCGCAGCCAGTTGGCGCTGCCGCGGCTTTCACCATCCCAGGTGTCATAGGTCTTGGGCCGGTAGGTGATCGTTTCCTCATCCACATTGGCGGCGGGGTTATCCACGATCTCGCTCAGGACGGAATGATCGGCATGGATCCATTCGGCCCCCAGATCGATGGGAAAATCGGCAAAGCCCTCCAACCGCTTGATCCGTCCGCCCCAATGTGGCGCGGCCTCTAGGATCGTGACCTGCGCGCCTGCGCGGCGCAGCAGATACCCGGCGGTGCCCCCCGCCACACCTGCGCCGACAACGATCACACGCTGCCCCGCCTTGGCCCGTCCAAGCTCGGGTCCAACGAGCGCTGCCGCCAATGCCGAAAGGCCAAATGCACGCCGTGAAATCATTGGAATACCCTTTCCATCGCAACACTGTGCAGAAATGCAGAAAACCTGCGCCCGCATAGGCCTGTGCGCGCCCAGCGCTGCGCCCTACCTTCTGGACAGAAACGCATAGGAGCATGAAATGGGTAAGCTGGTCGACGGAAAATGGCATGATGTCTGGTATGACACCAAAGACAGCGGCGGCGCCTTCAAACGGACCGAAGCCACCTTCCGCAATTGGATCACCGCAGATGGCAGCGCCGGCCCCTCAGGCGAGGGGGGCTTCAAGGCCGAAAGCGGTCGCTATCACCTCTATGTGTCTTATGCCTGCCCCTGGGCTCACCGCACCCTGATTTTCCGCGCCCTCAAGGGCTTGAGCGACCATATCACCGTATCCGCCGTGCATCCCGATATGCTGTCGGAGGGCTGGCATTTTGGCACCGATTATGAGGGCGCGACGGGGGATACCCTCTACGGCCTGCCTTTTGCCCGCGACATTTACCTGAAGGCGATGCCGGATATGTCGGGCCGGGTCACTGTGCCGATCCTCTGGGACAAGGAGCGGGAGACGATCGTTTCCAACGAAAGCTCAGAAATCATCCGCATGTTCAATTCCGCCTTCAACGGGATCACCGGCAACACCGATGACTACTGGCCCGAAGCAGAGCGGGACGCAATCGAAGAGGTCAATGCGCGGATCTATGACACGTTGAACAACGGCGTCTACAAATCCGGTTTTGCCACCACGCAATCCGCCTATGAGGCGGCGGTATACCCGCTGTTTGATACACTCGACTGGCTGGAAGACCGGTTGAGCCAAAACCGTTACCTGATGGGCGATCATGTGACCGAGGCTGACTGGCGCCTGTTCACCACGCTGATCCGTTTCGATCCCGTCTATCACTTGCATTTCAAATGCAACCGCAAGCGGATCGTGGATTACCCCAACCTCTGGGCTTATACGCGTGAGCTTTATCAAGTGCCCGGCGTGGCTGAGACGGTGAACATGGACCACATCGTGCGCCATTATCACTACAGCCATGACAGCATCAATCCGCACCGGATTGTGCCGATCAACCCGGTTCTGGACTATCTGGAACCACATGGTCGTGAACACCTCGGCTGATTGCCCACTTGTGTCGCTGCGCGTTTTCCGCTTTCTCTGCGAGAAAGAAGGAGCGCGCGCATGACAACCTGGATCACCATCTGTGACACCTGCAAACTAGACGATTGGGAGGCCTCGGGCCGCGAGCAGAAAGATGGTGAGGTCTTGGCCGAACTGGTTGAGGCGGCGGCGGCTGATCGCGCGGATGTGCAGACACGGCGGGTGTCTTGCCTGATGGGCTGTAGCCACGGCTGCAACGTCGCCATCCAAGGCCGTGACAAGCTGAACTATACGCTGGGCCGGTTCGAACCGGGTGTTGAGGCGGCTGAAGCCATTGTGGACTACGCCGCCCTACATGCCGAAAGCGCCAGCGGGCAGGTGCCGTTTCGTCAGTGGCCGCAAGGGGTCAAAGGGCATTTCGTGACCCGCCACCCGCCGCTGCCGAAACCTGAGGTCGAAGCTGAGGCCGCAGAATGATCCAGGAGGCCCGGGACCACGGTGGTGGCGTTGACGCCGCCGCAGCCCGATACGGTGGCACCCGCGCCGATTGGCTGGACCTGTCCACCGGCATCAATCCGGTGCCCTATCCGGTTGGCACCTTCGACATGGATGCCTGGACCGCCCTGCCCGACAAAGGTGCGCAACAGGCGCTGATCGCAGCCGCCCGTGACTTCTGGCAGGTACCAGAAGGCGCTGCCGTGCTGGCCGCGCCAGGGGCTTCTGCCCTGATTGCCCGCATCCCTGCGCTGGCCGCCAAGGACCGCGTGGACATCCCGCGCCCGACCTACAACGAACACGCTGCCGCCTTTGAGGCCGCAGGCTGGCAGCTGTCCGGCGCTCAGGCACAAGCCCGCGTGATCGTGCACCCGAACAATCCCACCGGTCAGTTCTATGATGAGGAACCCATAGGCCCCGCCCTGCACATCATCGACGAAAGCTTCTGCGACATCGCGCCGGACCGCTCCCTGATCGAACACGCCACCCAACCCGGCACCGTGATCCTGAAAAGCTTTGGCAAATTCTGGGGCCTCGCCGGTGTGCGTCTGGGCTTTGCCATAGGCGACCCTGCCCTGATTGCGCGCTTGGAACAGATGCTCGGCCCTTGGCCGGTTGCCGGGCCTGCGTTGCGCATCGGGCGACAAGCGCTCACCGATCAGAAATGGGCCGAAGAGACCCGCACCCGACTGACCGCCGACAGCACCCGGCTAGACCAGTTGATGACCGGCGCGGGTGCAAAGCTACACGGTGGCACGCCGCTCTTCCGCCTCTATGAGGTTAAGGACGCCGCCCAGTGGCAGACCCGCTTTGCCGAGGCGCGGATCTGGACCCGCATCTTCCCCTATTCGCGTCATTTCATCCGCCTTGGCCTGCCCGCCCCAGACCAATGGCACCGGCTGGAGACCCTGCTATGACCCTCATCCTTGCCATGTTGCTGGACGCCGCCGTGGGCGAACCGAAAGCGATCTACAGCCGCGTACCCCATCCCGCCGTCCTGATGGGGCGGTTGATCGGCTGGGCCGACAACAGGTTCAATCAAGGCGAAGACCCGAAGAGCGACCGGCGCCGCAATGGCATCCTGACCATGCTGGCACTGGCCATCGGCGCGCTGATCCTGGGCAAACTGCTGACCGCCTTTGGACCGCTGGTGGAAATCCTAGTGCTGGCCGCCCTGCTGGCCCAGCGTAGTCTGGTCGATCACGTGCGTGACGTGGCCAACGCGCTGCGCCTGTCCGAAGGCGACGGTCGTATGATGGTCGCCCGCATTGTCGGCCGCGATACCTCCGCGATGGATGGCCCCGCGATCAGCCGCGCCGCCATCGAAAGCGCGGCTGAGAATTTCAGCGACGGGGTGATTGCACCGATCTTCTGGTTTGCCCTCTTGGGCCTGCCGGGGCTGCTGCTTTACAAGATCACCAACACCGCTGACAGCATGATCGGCTACCGCACCGAACGGCACCGCGATTACGGCTGGGCCGCAGCGCGGTTTGACGACCTTCTGAACCTGATCCCGGCCCGGTTGACCGCCGCGTTGATCGCCGCAACCCATCAAGTGTTTCACGGCTGGCCGCTGCTGGTGCGCGACGCCCGGCAGCACCGCTCCCCCAATGCTGGCTGGCCCGAGGCCGCAATGGCCCGGGCGCTCAACGTCGCCTTGTCCGGTCCACGATCCTATGACGGGGAAATGCGCGATTTTCCTTACGTGAATGTCGACGGCAGCCATAACGCCAACCCTGATCACATCGATGCCGCTTGCACAGCGCTTTGGCGGGTCTGGGGTGTGGTGCTGGGGCTTGCACTCCTGCTGACCCTGTTCTGACCGCACCGCACGCTGGCGACTGGCTAGCGATTGACGGACGATGATGCTACCGTCGCCACACCCATTTCAATTTTGAGGCATTTATGAAACGCCCCCAGATCACCAAAGCACTCACCACTTTCGCCCTCACCGCGACCCTTGCCACGGCAAGCTACGCCGCCGAATGTGGCGGCGGATTCAACAGCTTCGTCAAAGGCCTGCGCCAGGAAGCCCAATCCATGGGCTATGATGCCGGTCTGACCAAACGCTTCTTTGCAAATGTCGCACAGGACCAGAAGGTTCTGGCAGCTGACCGGCGCCAAGGCGTGTTTCAGAAGAACTTCACCGAGTTTTCACGCCATCTGATTTCCCAGAACCGGATCAACACCGGCAAGAAAAAAGCCCAGCAATACAGCAAGGTTTTTGACCGGATCGAACGGGAATACGGTGTTTCGCGCGGGGTGCTTCTGGCGTTCTGGGCGTTTGAGACCGACTACGGCGGCTATCAGGGCGATTTCAACACGCTGAACGCGCTGGTGACCCTGTCACATGACTGCCGCCGCCCCGAGTTGTTCCGCCCACAGGTTTTTGCTGCGCTGGAACTTTTTGCCCGTGGCGAGTTTGATCCGAACCGCACCACCGGCGCCTGGGCCGGTGAGATTGGCATGGTACAGATGCTACCTGCCGACATCATCGAAAACGGTGTGGATGGTGATGGTGACGGCAAGGTCTCACTGAAAACCTCCGCCCCTGATGCGCTGCTGTCGGGCGGAAAAATGCTCAGCCATCTGGGCTGGCGCGCAGGTGAGCCGTGGTTGCAGGAGGTCACTGTGCCTGCCGAAATGGACTGGTCGCTGTCGGGCACCGCAAAGGCGCTGCCGATCAGCAAATGGCAGGCGATGGGCGTGCAGCCCCGTTCGGGCGCCTGGCAGGCGAAGGGCCTCAATGGCAAGCTGATCCTGCCCCAGGGCCGCAAAGGGCCGGCCTTTATCGCCTATCCGAACTTTGACGTTTATTTCGAATGGAACCAAAGCTTTACCTATGTTCTGACCGCCGCCTATTTCGGCACCCGCCTGTTGGGCGGCCCGGTGTTTGACGGTGGCGCACCAGAACAGGGGTTGAGCGGCCCACAGATGAAGCAGCTGCAGAAGAAACTGGCAGCGCGGGGTCACGATGTGGGCAAGATCGACGGCATTCTGGGCGCAGGCACCCGCGCCGCCACCCAAGCGGAACAGAAACGTCTGGGCCTGCCCGCCGATGCATGGCCAACCGCCGCGTTGCTGAACGCGCTATAGGCCTGTCGCACCTGCTTGGAAAACGGTCGCGCAGATTGCGTGGCCGTTTTTTATGGACGTCAAAGGTGTAAATTCCCTGATCCACGTGACCCGCACGCAACAGCATTGCCACAAAGGCCACCCTTGCGCAGGGCAAAACCAAGACTCTGCCATGCAACGCTCTTAGAAGCGCGCCATAGGATCATGCGGATGACAATGAAACCCACTTTGACTGCCGTCGCCGCCATCGCGACACTGACCGCTGGCGCCGCACAGGCCGAACTGTCCTTTGGTGGTTTTGCCCAAACCGAAAGCTTTAACGGATATTGCCCCTGCATTGGCGACTGGGAAAACATCTACAATGACCTGCGCGGCGAAGTGAGCGCGACCTATCAGTTTGACAGGGTCACGATCGGCGCAGGCCTGAAGTTTGAAACCGAACTGGGCGAGGATGATTTCGAATTCGAGCCCGAAGAAAACCTGTTCTTCCTGCTGAACAGCGGTGCCGTGACCCTGACCTACGGCAGCTTTTATGGCGCGGGCAACATGTTGTCCGAAGACTATTTCCTGATGGACGACACGACCGAGGATCACGACAAAACCCTGCGTGTTGATCTGGAACAGGACGGGCTGCACATCGCCCTGTCCGTCCCACTGGACGACACCGAAGAATGGGAACTGGGCGTTGCCACCCAAGCTTTTGGTCATTTCTTCCGCTTAGGGTATGAGGCCGACAGCCAGGATCTGGGTGTCATCATCGGCCGCGATATGGGCCGTTGGGGTTATCACCTGACCACCCTGCAGGATCTGGATGACAACGGCTGGGGTGACGATCAAATCGGCGCGACCCTGCTGGTCGACCTAACCGATGACCTGCGCGTGGCGGGCAATGTAAACTATGCCACCGAAAACCTTGAGCTCATGCATTACAGCCTTGCCGCTTGGTATCAGTTGAGCGATGACAAAGGCAGCCTTGGTCCTGTGACGCTTTATGCAGAATATAACAAGGACTTGGACTGGGATGAGCAGTACTTCTCAGTCGGTATCGACATCGCCTTTGGCAATCAGGCCCCCGCAGCCTATGAGCGTCGCGAGCGCAAAGAATTTGTCAGCGGTTTTGGCTTTTACTAAGGGCGGCAGACGCTCCTGCCCCCCCCGAAACCGGCGGCATCCCCGCCGGTTTTCTTTTTCAGATCCAGAGCATCAAGCCACCAGCGCTTCGGCCTTTTTCAGGTCAACGCTGACCAGCTGGCTGACGCCCTGTTCCTGCATGGTGACGCCAAACAGGCGGTCCATCCGCGCCATGGTCACCGCGTGGTGGGTGATGATGAGGAAGCGCGTGTCGGTGCGGCGGCACATTTCGTCCAGCAGGTCGCAGAACCGGGTCACGTTGGCATCATCCAGCGGCGCGTCGACCTCATCCAGCACACAGATCGGCGCCGGGTTCGCCAGGAACACCGCAAAGATCAGCGCCATGGCGGTCAAGGTCTGTTCACCACCTGACAGCAGCGACAGGGTCGAAAGCTTCTTGCCCGGGGGCTGGCACATGATCTCCAGCCCGGCGTCCAGCGGATCCTCACTTTCGATCAGTTCCAGATTGGCCTCACCGCCGCCAAAGAGGTGGGTGAACAGCAGTGAGAAGTTGGAATTCACCTGTTCAAAGGCCGTTAGCAGACGTTCGCGTCCCTCTTTGTTGAGGTTGGCAATGCCCGAGCGCAGCGCCTTGATCGCCTCTTCCAGATCGGCCTTTTCATCCACCAGAGACCCGTGTTCCTCACGGACCTCTTTGGCATCCTCCTCGGCACGCAGGTTCACCGCCCCCAGGGCATCGCGCTGCCGCTTCAGGCGGTTCACATCCTGTTCCAGCGCTTCGGCATCGGCCATGTCTTCGGGGTTGGTGTCCAGTGTTTCCAGCAGTTTCTGCGGCGTGACCTGCATCACCTCATCAATGCGCTCAACCGTCAGAGCCACGGTTTCACGGGCGGCTTCGGCACGCGCTTCGGACCCGGCGCGGGCTTCGCGCGCATCTGAGGCGGCGCGTTCTGCATCCCGTTCACCCTGTTCGGCCAGACGCAGCGCCGCTTCGGCCTCGGCCAGAACATCTGCGGCCTCCTTGCGTCGCGCCTCAGCGGTTTCGATCGCCTCCCCCAGATCTTCGCGCTTTTCCGCGATCTCTTCGGGCAGCGCCATGGCTTCGGCCAGTTCTTCCTCGGATTCTTCTTTGCGGTCCGCCAGTTCCGAGCTGCGTTTGGAGGCGGTTTCCAACCGGTGCTTCCAGCCCGAGATTTCCTTGGTGACCTCCTGGCTGCGGCGCAGGCGTGCCTCGCCTTCACGGCGCACCTCATCATGGGCCGATCGTTTGGTCATCATGGTCATCCGCGCAGCCTCAACCGTCAGCTTCAGATCCTCAACCGCGGCGCGGGCCTCGCTGAGGTCATCAAGCTCGCCCAGGGCCTCCTCCGCTTCGACCACACGGGCGCGGGATTCCATCGCCTCATCCTCATGGCGTTCAACCGCCATGCCGAGGCTTTCAAGTTTTGATCCAGCCAGCGTCATATCCGCTTCGGCGCGCGACAGACGGCGACTGGCCTCATTGACCAGACGGTCCGCATCGCGGCGGGCCTGACGGGCGGCCTGATCGGCGCGGGTCAGATCGGCCAAACGCTGGGTCAGCGCCTCATGCGCTGCACGGGCCGCTTCGGCGCGGGTGCCCGCATGTTCGGACTGCTGTTTCAGTTCTTCCAGCCTGTTCAACTGCTGCAGACGCAGCGCCGCGGCCGAGGGCGCATCCTCGGCCCAGGCGCGATAGCCGTCCCAGCGCCACAGATCCCCCTCGAGCGAGACCAGACGCTGACCGGGCTGCAACAGCGGCTGCAGGCGCGGCGCATCTTCGGGATCGATCAGGCCGATTTGCGCCATCCGGCGGGCCAGAACATCGGGCACAGACACATGGTTTGACAGGGGTGGCACGCCGGGTGGCAGCGCCTGCGCCTCATCATAATCGGGCAGTTCGGTCCAGCCCGAAGGGCCATCGCCCTCAACCTGGGGCGCGCGCAGATCATCGGCCAGCGCCGCACCCAGCGCCTTTTCAAAGCCCATTTCCACCTGCAACCGGTCAAGGATCTGACCACCCTCAGCGGTGTCACGTTCCAACAGCTTGGCCAGCGCCGTGACCTCAGCCCGCAGGGCGTTCAACTCGCCCTCCGCCTCGGACCTCTCGGCGCGCACATCAGCCTCACGCGATTGCGTTTCAGCCCGCGCAGCCTCTGCCTCCATCAGGGTTTCTTCGGCGTTTTCTGCCGTCGCCTGCGCCAGCTCGGCCTCTTCCTCGGCCGCTTCGAAATTCACCTGCGCCTGTTCCGAGGCCTGCTGCGCCGTGGCAACCGCATCGCGTGCTTTCAGCGCCTCAGCCTCAGACCGAGCCAGGGTTTTGCGCACATCATCCAGCATCCGCTGCGCCGATTGGTGACGGGCCGACAGGCGGGCCACGTCTTCGGTCTGCTGCGACATCTCGGTTTCGCGATCCTGCAGGACCAGTGCCGCCTCATGCGCCATTTCCGAGGCAATCTCGAGCTTATCTTCATGGCCTTCGCTGGCCTTCTGCAGCTCACGCGCTTCCCATTCCAACCGTTCAATCGTTTCACCCGCGTCGCGGTTCAGACCGGCTTCGCGTTCGATATCCTTGCCCATCTGCAGGATGCGGTTTTTCAGGGTTTCGATCGACTGCAGCGCCTGCGCTTCCTGATCTTTCAGCGTGTCGCGCTGAACCGCCAGCCGCTGCAGGATCGCCGCGGCAATCGCCTCTTCTTCGCGCAGGGGCGGCAGGCCGGCATCCAACTCGGCCCGCATTTTGGCAATCTTGCGCGCCTCAGCTTCAGCCTGAGCGGCTGCGGTGACACGACTGCGCAGCTCTTCCTCAGCAGCCAGCCGGGCCTCATCCGCTTCGCGCCACCGCCGGTAGAGCAGCAGCCCCTCGGCCTTGCGCAACTCTTCCCCGATGGTGCGATAGCGTGCCGCCTGACGGGCCTGACGATCCAATGTCGCCAGTTGGCTGGCCAGCTGATCCACCACATCATCCACCCGGGCGAGGTTCTGTTCGGCCCCTTTCAGTTTCAACTCAGCCTCATGACGACGCTGATAAAGCCCTGAGATCCCGGCAGCCTCTTCCAGAATGCGCCGTCGCGCCTTGGGCTTGGAGTTAATCAACTCCGAGATTTGCCCCTGCCGCACCAGCGCTGGCGAATGCGCCCCGGTGGAGGCATCGGCAAACAGCATCTGCACGTCACGGGCGCGCACATCCTTGGTGTTCACCTTATAGGCCGAGCCGACGTCACGGGTGATCCGGCGGACGATTTCCAGCTGGTCCTCTTCGTTGAAGCCAGCAGGCGCCAGCCGCTGTGAATTGTCGATGACCAGGCTGACCTCAGCGAAATTACGCGCCGGACGGGAGGAGGCACCGGCAAAGATCACATCCTCCATGCCGCCGCCGCGCATTGCCTTGGGGCGGTTTTCCCCCATCACCCAACGCAGCGCCTCAAGAAGGTTCGACTTGCCACAGCCATTTGGCCCCACGACTCCGGTCAACCCGTCCTTGATCAGCAGATCGGTCGGATCGACAAAGCTTTTGAAGCCGGTCAGTCTGAGTTTGGAAAACAGCACGTGCTGTGGCGTCCCCTAATGATTCCAGTTGTGATTCCAAAGTCCCCTGATCCTGAGAGCCGCAGCGCCATTGAGTCAACGCAAACGCCCCTTATTTCGGGTTATCCCAGCAGTTATCCACAAAATATTGCGATTCTTCGCCGATGTTGACCCTAGATTAAGGGGGCTTCTGGTCGTTTTTGACCCGCCAATGCGCGCAAAACGCGCTTGACGCATTGCAGCATTCCGCGCGATTAAAGGGTTTAGTATGGTTCCCATCTCAGAGCGCAAAGCGTTCGGGACGAAGAGGGAATGTGGAATGGGTGACCCAATCCGGGGCCCACAGCCGCAGCCGCCCCCGCGACTGTCAGCGGAGAGTGCCTGCACGTGCCACTGAGCCACCGCTCGGGAAGGCCGCAGGTGCATCGACCCGCCAGCCAGGAGACCTGCCATGCGATAACGATAACCCAATCCGTCGGGGATGACGGAAGAGGAGACAGAACAAATGACAACTATGACTGCGACCAAGACCGCCGCAAAATCCAACACCTCGGCACTGGTTGGTTTCATCTTTGCTGCCGTGATTGGCATGGGCATCGTCACCGTTGCCGGCCACGTTCAGGCAGACACCCTGCATGATGCTGCACATGACGTGCGCCACGCCACTGGCTTCCCCTGCCACTGAGCTGACCAAGCTTCATGTTTGCTAAAATCGGGACCAGCGCGTTGTTCGCTGGGTTTGCAGCAGGGCTGATTGCCGCCGTGCTGCAACTGATATTTGTGCAACCTGTGCTCTTGCACGCCGAACTTTATGAGGCCGGCGAACTGGTGCATTTCGGGGGAACACTGAACGCTGTTGAACAGGAGCTGCCAGGCTTTGACGCGATGCGCGACGGGTTGAGCGTTCTGTTCACCGCACTGATCTACACCGGCTATGCCTTTATGCTGGTGGGCGCCATGGCGCTGGCCAGCGACCGCGGCCATGCCGTGACCGCGCGCAACGGTATCATCTGGGGCATCGCAGGCTATATCGCCTTCCATTTCGCCCCCGCCGTCAGCCTGCCGCCGGAACTGCCCGGTGTTGCGGCGGCCGATGTTGTGGACCGTCAAATCTGGTGGTTCGGCACGGTGATTTCCGCCGCGATCGCGATGGCGCTGATCGGCTTCGGCTCAGGCTGGGCCGCATGGGGTGTTGCCGCTGTTCTGCTGCTGGCACCACATGTGATCGGCGCACCGCAGCCCGAGTATTTCGCTGGCCCCGTGCCGCCGGAACTGGGCGGGGAATTTGCCGGTCGCGCCCTTGGCGTTGGCCTGGCCTCCTGGGCGATCCTTGGCTGTTTCGCCGGCTTCTTCTGGAGCCGCGCCGAGGCTGAAGGTTAATCCGAAACTCCGACGCTGGGCCGGGGGCATCGCTTCCGGCCTTTAGCCGAAAGGACCCGTAGAGATGAAGAGCCTCTACCTTGCGATCATCGCCCTGTTTTTTGGCACCGGCTTTGGCTTCCTCCTGGCGGTCAGCAGCAACGCGCAGCTGGAAGGGCACGATCATAATGACCCCGCCGCGCACGGCGCAGGCACGGGCCATCTGGCCCATGACACGGCCGAAGGTGCGATGACCGATCACGACCACAGCGCCATGCGGGATGTCACGACTGAGGGCACCGGCACGCCGGATCTGTCACTGGAACTGCACCATGACGGCGGCAACAGCTATAACCTGCAGGTGCGCTATCAAAACTTCGCCCTGACCCCAGAAGCGGTGAATGGCCCGCATGTGCCCGGCACCGGTCACGCCCATATTTATGTCGATGGGGTCAAGCTGACCCGGCTCTACAGTGACTGGTTCCTGCTGTCGAACTTGACACCGGGCGCTGAGGTGAAGGTGACCTTGAACGCCAACAGCCATGAGCAGCTGATGCACAACGGCAAGATGGTTGAAGCGGTGATCACCGTCCCCGCCCCGCAAAACTGACACCGACAATTACACACCTACCGCGCCCCACTGGCCCTAAGCCGCAGAGCGCAGTAGACAGAACCCAACGCCGCTGCCCCGCGCAGACACGCCCGAAACGGAGAGCCCACATGCCCGCCAAGATCCCTGCAACCGTTGTGACCGGTTTCCTCGGTGCCGGTAAAACCACCCTGATCCGCAATATGCTGGCCAATGCCAATGGCAAACGCATCGCGCTGATCATCAATGAATTCGGCGATCTTGGTGTGGATGGTGACATCCTGAAGGGCTGCGGCGATGAGACCTGCACCGAAGATGACATCATGGAGCTTTCGAACGGCTGTATCTGCTGCACCGTGGCCGAGGACTTCATCCCGACGCTGGAAAAGCTGTTGGATCGCGATCAGAAACCCGATCACATCGTGATCGAAACTTCCGGTCTCGCGCTGCCACAGCCCTTGGTCCGCGCCTTCAACTGGCCAGAGATTTCCACCCGCGTGACCGTAGACGGTGTAGTCACCGTCGTGGATGGCCGTGCCGTGCAGGATGGTCAGTTCGCCCACAACATCGCCGCCGTGGATGCGCAGCGCAAGCTGGACGAAAACCTGGATCACGAAACCCCGCTGTCGGAACTGTTCGAAGATCAGGTCACCTGCGCCGATATGATTGTGGTGAACAAATCCGATCTGCTGAGCGCAGAGGAAGCCACCCAGCTGACCACCCGTCTGAAAGACGAAAGTCGCGACGGCGTGCAGGTGGTCAAAGCCTCCATGGGGGTTCTGCCGGTGGATGTCCTGCTGGGTCAGGGTGTGGGCGCCGAGGCCGATATGGCCGCGCGTCACGAAAGCCACCATCACCCCCATGATCATGACCACGATCACGATCACGATCACGAGGATGGCGACGATCATCACCATCATCACCACGATCACGACCATGACGATTTCGAAAGCTTCGTTGTGGAACGCGCCGAAATCGCCGATCCCAAGGCCTTTGCCGATCAGGTAGTCAGCGTCATTCGCGATCACGGCATCCTGCGTCTGAAAGGCTTCGCTGCGGTGACCGGCAAGCCGATGCGCCTGACCCTGCAAGCGGTTGGCCCGCGCATCGACACCTATTTTGACCAGCCCTTCGGCAGCAACCCACGCCTAACCCGCTTGGTGGTGATTGGGGAGTCCGGTCTGAACCGCGCCGCAATTGAGAAGGCGCTGCAAGCATGATCACCATCGCGCAGGAATCGCCCCTGACCGAGGATGGCCGCACCCTGTTGGCTGGCTCAGACGCGGCCCTGCGCGCGGTCTACTCGGCAGAGGAATGCTTTACCCTCGACCCTGAGGAACTGGTGGATGACAGCATCACCTTTCTCGTCGCACGGGAAGAAGGCACCGCCCTTGGCTGCGTGGCGCTGGTTGATTGCGGCAACTATGGCGAGGTGAAACGCCTCTTTGTGACGCCAGAGGCGCGCGGCAAAAGCCTGGCGCGCCTGCTGATGGCCGAGCTGGAAGCCCGCGCCGCAGCACTGGGTCATCAGGCGGTCAATCTGGAAACCGGCGACAAACTGGAAGCCGCGGTCGCGCTCTACAAACGCCTCGGCTACGCGGTCACCGGCCCTTTCGGGGACTATCCCGATCACCCCGCCAGCCTGTTCATGGGCAAAGCACTTTGACCGGCTCAGCCCTTGTGCTCTTTCTCCGGCGCTTTGCCTTCGGCAGCCGCTTTCTTCATGCGCTCCAGCAGGGCCGCCTTATCGGTGCCCTTGTCGTTGTTGCGGCGGTTGTTTTCATTGCGCGGTTTGTTTTTGCCGTAGGTGGGCTTCACCCCGCCCATTCTGCTGTAATCCATCTGATCACCCTTCCACTGGTTTTGACGGCTCTTGCCGCAATCTACCACAAAGCTCAAGCAAAGGTCCGCTAGATGCATCTTATCGCCGCCACTCCGGGATCGATTGATGACGGGCAGGAACCCGTGGATCTGGGCCAAAGCCCGGCTGATGTGATCTTCATCTCCGCGGCGGACACGGAACTGGCGGCCCTCAGCCAGGCCCGCGCCGACCTCAGCGATGCGCCCAGCCTGCGCCTGTCCAACCTAACCCATCTGCAGCACCCGATGTCTGTGGATCTGCATCTGGACAATTGCGCCACCAAATCACGGCTGGTGGTAGCACGCATTCTGGGCGGGGCGGGCTACTGGAAATACGGGTTCGAACAATTTGCCGCCCGTCTGGCGGAGGCCGGTGTGCCCTTTGTGGCCCTACCCGGCGATGACAAACCCGACGCCGAGTTGCGCAGCCTCTCAACCGTGTCGTCGGAAGACTATGATGCACTCTGGGCCTATCTGGTTGAAGGCGGGCCGGACAATGCGCTGAATTTCCTCAGCTATTGCAACTGGATGCTGGCGGACCATCAGGGTGAGGCCCCACAGGCCGCCGCCCCCCTGCTGCGCGCCGGGGTCTACTGGCCCGGTGCCGGTGTCGCCGACATTGCCGCCGCACAAGGCGCATGGCGCGACGGCCAGCCTGTGGTGCCGGTGATATTCTACCGCGCCTTGGTGCAGGGCGCTGGCCTGAACCCGATCAACCGTTTGGTGAAATCGCTGTTGCGGCAGGGGCTGAACCCGCTGCCGATTTTTGTGGCTTCTCTGAAAGATCCAGTATCGGTCGCCACGCTGGAAACCCTCTTCACCGCAGCGCCGCCTTCGGTGATCCTGAATGCCACCGCCTTTGCCGTCGGCAGCCCCCATGCGGGTGACCAGACGCCGGACAACCCGCTGACCATGCCCGCCGCTGCCGAAGCCCCGGTGTTTCAGATTGTTTTGGCAGGCAGCACCGAACAGGCTTGGGCTGAGGGCCTCACCGGTCTGTCTGCCCGCGACATCGCGATGAACGTCGCCCTGCCTGAGGTTGACGGCCGCATCCTGTCGCGCGCCATCAGCTTCAAGGATGAAGCCTATTTTGATGAGGCCACCGAATGCCCCATCGCCACCTACCGCGCCCAGGGCGACCGGATCGATTTCACCGCCCGCCTTGCCGCCAATTGGGCCAAGCTGCGCCACAAGGCCCCGGCTGATCGCCGGGTTGCCATGGTGCTGGCGAATTATCCCAACAAAGACGGGCGGCTGGCCAATGGTGTCGGCCTCGACACGCCCGCCGCTGCTGTGAACATGTTGCAGGCGCTGGCCGGGGCAGGCTACAGCGTGGAAAATGCGCCCGCCGACAGTGACGCGCTGATGCAGCAGATCATGGCCGGGCCCACCAACTGGCTGACCGACCGCGCCGCGCGTGAGGGCGGCACGCCCATGACGCTGGACGCCTACCGGCAGCATTATGATGCCCTGCCCTGGGAGGTGCGCGAACAGATCGAGAGCCGCTGGGGCCAGCCCGAAGATGATCCGTTCTGCGATGGCAGCGGCTTTGCCCTGTCGATCTTCCCTTTCGGCAATGCGGTGATCGCGGTGCAGCCCGCCCGCGGCTATAACATCGACCCGACCGACACCTATCATTCACCGGATCTGGTGCCGCCACACAACTACCTGGCCTTCTATTTCCACCTGCGCCACGAGTTTGGCGCCGATGCCATCGCCCATATGGGCAAACACGGCAATATGGAATGGCTGCCCGGCAAGGCGCTGGCGCTCTCCTCGACCTGCTGGCCCGAGGTGGTCTTTGGCCCCACGCCGCACCTCTATCCGTTCATCGTCAATGACCCCGGTGAGGGCACCCAGGCCAAACGCCGCGCGCAGGCTGTTATCATCGACCACTTGACGCCACCGCTGACCCGCGCCGAAAGCTATGGGCCGATGAAGGATCTGGAGGCGCTGGTCGATGAATACTATGAGGCCGCCGGCGTGGATCCCCGCCGCATTGAACACCTGCGGCGTGAAATCCTCTCGCTCACCTCGGCCACCGGAATCGGCGAAGACGCCGGACTAAAGGGCGAGGATGAAGACAGCGATCTGGCCAAACTGGACGCCTACCTATGTGATCTGAAAGAGGCCCAGATCCGCGATGGGCTGCACATCTTCGGCACGTCGCCCGATGGCGATCAAGCCCGCGATCTGACCATCGCACTGGCCCGCGTGCCCCGCGGTCAGGGCAAAGGCGCCGACAACTCGCTGATCCGGGCGCTGGCCGAGGATCTGGAGCTTGGCTTTGATCCGCTCGACTGTGATATGGCCGCCCCCTGGCAGGGCCCGCGCCCCGGTGTTTTGGCAGATCTCGACAGTGCCAATTGGCGCAGCCATGGCGACACCGTGGAACGTCTGGAACTGCTGGCGATCGTCCTCCTCGACACCGAAGGCGCTGCCCCCGGTCCCTCGTCAGCCGAGGTGCTGGCGCACCTGCGCACCACGATCCGTCCCACGCTGGACAGCTGTGGCCCCGCGGAAACCGATGGTTTCCTGCAGGTTCTGGACGGCCGTTTCCTGCCCCCTGGCCCCTCTGGCGCGCCGACCCGCGGGCGGCTGGACACTCTGCCGACAGGGCGGAATTTCTATTCAGTCGACAGCCGTGCGGTGCCAACGCCAACCGCCTGGGCGCTGGGGTGGAAATCCGCCAACCTGTTGATTGAAAAGCACCTGCAGGATCACGGCGACTGGCCGCGCAGCCTGCTGGTCACTGCCTGGGGCACCGCGAATATGCGCACCGGTGGCGATGACATCGCCCAAGCGCTGGCCCTGATGGGGGTCAAACCCAAATGGGACAATGCCAACCGGCGGGTCACCGGGTTTGAGATTTTGCCGGCCTCGGTGCTTGGCCGCCCGCGGGTTGACGTCACCCTGCGCATATCTGGTTTTTTCCGCGATGCCTTCCCGCAGTTGATCGCTTTGGTGGACAGCGCTGCCCGCGCGGTTCAGGCCCTTGAGGAGCCAAAGGATCAAAACCCCGCCGCCGCCCGCGCCCGGTCCGGCGAAGGTCAGGCCCGTGTTTTCGGTTCCAAACCTGGCGCCTATGGGGCAGGTCTGCAGGCCCTGATTGATGAGCGGATCTGGAATGACACCGCAGATTTTGCAGAGGCCTACCTGGAATGGGGCAGCTATTCATACGGTGCCAGCGGCGAGGGACAAAGGGACCGCGACGGCCTGGAACAGCGCCTGTCCCAGGCCGAGGCAATTGTGCAGAATCAGGACAACCGGGAACATGATCTGCTGGACAGTGATGACTACTACCAGTTCGAAGGCGGTGCCGCAGCCGCAGTGAAAACCCTGCAGGGGCAGGATCGGCCCATCTATCACAATGACCATTCCCGCCCTGAACGTCCCGTTATCCGGACGCTGGACGAAGAAATCGGCCGGGTGCTGCGCTCACGCGTGGTGAACCCAAAGTGGATCGATGGGGTCAAACGCCACGGCTACAAAGGCGCCTTTGAGATTGCCGCGACGGTCGATTACCTCTTTGCCTTTGCGGCGACCACCGGAGCGGTCAGGAATCACCATTTTGACCTGGTGCATTCCGCGTTTCTGGAGGATCAGGTCACCCGCGATTTCATTGCCGAGCATAACGCGCCAGCCCTACGCGAGATTGCTGAGCGTCTGCAGGAAGCCATGGACCGCGGTTTGTGGACCCCGCGATCAAACTCGGCCCGCGCCTTGATCGAAACGCTGCGGGCCTAACGCCCCAGCGCAGTACAGCGCCATGCGGTTTTGCCCTTGCTTTGCTCGTGCATCTGTCGCCTCACCCAAGGCCATTCACCAGATCGTCCCTAACCGGTATCAGGGTGGCAGGTTAGGGCCTCCGACGCGAACCCATCCAGGGCATCCAAGCCCTGCAACTTACATTTATAGGCACTGCTGCCGCCCGTCGGCGCAGCCCCTTTCGCGCACTGCAGCCGTGCGGTGACAACCGCCACATCGCCTGAGATCTGACGAACCCGGCAACCGGACACCTGTTCAATCGCCAGCCCGGCCAGGGGGCCGACCAGATCCATTCGGGGCCGAAGCATCCGGTTGAGGCGAATAGCCTCCGCCTTGGTGCCATTGGTGCGCACCGCAAATTGCATCCCGCCAAGGTCAACCCGCGTCACCGGCAGGCCCCGAAAATCCCGCCCGGCCATATCACAAGCCGCGAGCATTAGAATCACCAAAATCCATCTCATCTGAAGACTGTGCCACAAAGGGGTTAACAGCCCCCTAATGCGGTAGGCTGCGACAATCCTCCCATTGCATTCCGTTTTTGGAATACATATACATTCCATATATTGAATATTAGGAGGCCGTCATGGCACAGACTCTTTCCAGACCCGCCGACAGATACAACCCGCTGTATTTCCTCGCTTCTTTGGGCGCAGGCGGATTGTCCGTCACGTTTTTCATGTATCTGATGTTTTGGATCCCCCACCCCGGCCAGCCCGTGCCCGTCTTCGAAGACATCGCCCGCGCGCTGTCAACGGGCAGCATCCCCATGCAGGCAAGCGTCATCATCGCGCTGGCGGGAATCGCAGTTTTTGCGGCGATGAACCTCACCTCACTGGTGTGGAACCTCAGGGCGCTGAGTGCTTTCAAGAGGACGCAAGCCTATGAAGCATTGACCAAAACCAACGCGCAATCCAGCTTGCTTGCCGCCCCACTGGCTGCCGCAATGAGTATTAACGGAATGTTCATCGTTGGTCTGGTATTTGTACCGGGGCTGTGGTCCGTCGTTGAATACCTGTTTCCGCTGGCAATGGTCGCCTTTCTGGCGCTGGGGATCTGGGCGCTTCGTCTGATTGGCGACTATCTGGGGCGGATCTTGTCCCAAACCGGTGCCTTTGACCTGAAGGCGCATAATTCCTTTGCGCAGATGCTGCCCGCCTTTGCGCTGTCGATGATTGGTGTGGGTCTTTCGGCCCCTGCCGCGATGAGCACCAACCAGACGGTTGTGGGCGTCGCCTTGATCCTGTCGAGCTTCTTTGCGGTGGCGGCGCTGCTCTATGCTGCGATTGCAGGCTTCACCGCGATGAGCGCGATGTTGCAACATGGCACTGCCAAAGAGGCTGCGCCGACCCTGTTGATCCTTGTTCCGCTGATGACGGTGCTGGGCATTCTGTTCCTGCGGCAGAACCACGGGCTGCACACGCAGTTCGACAGCCATGTGACTGCAGGGGAAACGATGATGATGCTGGGGCGGATGCTGGCCGTTCAGATCGCCTTCCTGCTGCTTGGCCTCACCGTACTGAAACGCCTTGGGTATTTCCGCGACTTCGTCTTTGGGCGCAAAGCCTCGCCTGGGTCATACGCGCTGGTCTGCCCCGGGGTGGCGCTCTCCGTGATGCTGCATTTTTTCGTCAACAAAGGTCTGGTGGGCACCGGTGTGATTGACAAGTTTTCCACCCCCTATTGGGCGCTGACCGCTTTGGCGCTGCTCAGCCAGATCCTGATGATCGCGCTGGTGTTGCGGCTGAACCGTCAACACTTCCGCCCCGTCCCACAGGCATCAGCCCTGCCGGCGGAATAACCAAAGGGGTCAGGGGCACCACGCCCCTGACCCACCACCACATCACTTCGGCAGCAAGACCTTGTTCACCACATGCACCTTGCCGTTGGAGGAACCGAGGTCGGCAACCGTCACCAGGCTGGCGCTGCCGCTTTCATCGTAGATGTAGACATGGCTGCCCTTAAGCTGCGCCGACAGCGCATCGCCGGACACCGTGTTGAAATGGAAGAAGCCATCTTTGGAATGTTTGATCTTGCGCACCAGATCGGCGCTCGAGATGTCACCGGCCACCACATGCGCGGTCAGAACCTTGGTCAGCAGACCCTTGTTTTCGGGCTGCAGCAATGTGTCCACCGTGCCATCGGGCAGCGCGGTAAATGCAGCGTTGACGGGCGCAAAGACGGTGAAGGGGCCATCGCCCTGCAGAGTTTCCACCAGACCGGCAGCCTGTACCGCGGCCACCAGGGTGGTGTGGTCGGGCGAGCCCACGGCGATATCCACAACGGTGCCATTCATCGCAACGGCGGCCTGGGTAGCGCCGACAAATGCTGCGGCTAGGGTGATGGTTTTCAACGATTTCATTTGGTCTTCCTCCTGAACTTGCGGTGCAGGATCCGTCGCCCTGAACCTGCATTGGCTACGGGGCGCTGCCGGGATTGGTTCAATGCGCTGCGGTCACAACACCATCACGCTTCCGTGAGGAAATCTGGCCCAGACACAGGCGCCAATTACCCTTGCGCCTATGGCGCAAAGGCCCCTACAGTCGACCTCCAGAACAGGAACATGACATCCGACAGGAGAGCCGCAGATGACTGCCGACAGCGACCGTCACGCAATGAAAATGGCCAAGAAAAAGGCCGCGCGCGATAAGATCATGGCGACCAAGACCGATGAAAAAGGTCTGGTGATGATCAACACCGGCAAAGGCAAAGGCAAAAGCTCGGCCGCGTTTGGGATGATCTTCCGCTGCATCGCCCATGACATGAAATGCGCCGTTGTGCAGTTCATCAAAGGCGGGATGAGCACCGGCGAACGTGATCTGATTTTGGGCAAGTTTTCCGACACCTGTTCGTTCCACACCATGGGCGAAGGCTTCACCTGGGAAACCCAGGACCGCGACCGCGATATCGAAATGGCGCAGGCCGCCTGGGAGAAGGCCAAAGAGCTGATCCGCGACGAAAGCCACAAGATGGTGCTGCTGGATGAGATCAACATCGCGCTTCGTTATGACTATATCGACGTCAATGAGGTGATGACCTTCCTGACCGAGGAAAAACCGCACATGACCCACGTGGTGCTGACCGGTCGCAACGCCAAAGACGAGCTGATTGAGATCGCTGATCTGGTCACCGAAATGGAATTGGTCAAACACCCCTTCCGGTCAGGCATCAAGGCGCAGATCGGCGTCGAATACTGATGTTTATCGGGCATCTGCCCGCGGCCTATCTGGCGCTGAAACCGTTTCAGCGCCACCTGCCCCCGATGGCCTTTGGTGCCGCGTTGGTTGGCAGTGTGCTGCCGGATGTCGACATGCTGTGGTTCTATCTGATCGACGACCGCGCCCATCATCATCACGCCTATCTGACTCACCGGCCCGTCTTGTGGATGCAGCTTTGGCTGCTGGGCATGTTGTTGCGCCGTTTCGCCCCGCGGCTTGGCATTATCCTGGCGATGCTGGCCACCGGGGCGCTGATCCATATGTTGCTGGACAGCATTGCGGGTGCAATCCACTGGGGCTGGCCGGTTGCCGGCGCGCCGATCACCCTGGTGGAGGTGCAGCCAACCCACGATCACTGGATCAAATCCTTTCTCAGCCATTGGACGTTCAAAGTGGAAATCGCGATTTGCCTGCTAGCCGCGCTGGTCTGGTGGCGCAGTCGGGCGCAACGCCGGCGCCCTGTCTAAAGACCCAGGCCTGACCAGTTCCGCCTGAGCCACCTTGCCAGAGGAATATGCCGGTCATATAAATTGACCAATTGCATAAAGGTGCCCGATGCCATTTCAGAAAGTTCAGCCCGAAAAACTCTCCACAGCGGTGACGCGACAGATTGAGTTGTTGATTTTGCGTGGGATTTTGCGCCCGGGCGAACGGCTGCCGGCCGAGCGGGAACTGGCAGAGCGGCTGGGCGTGTCGCGCCCGTCCCTGCGTGAGGCAATCTCGGAACTGCAGGACAAGGGCTTGCTCAGCTCCAAGGCGGGTTCAGGGATTTACGTCGCAGACGTGCTGGGCTCTGCCTTCTCAGACGCTTTGGTCAAACTCTTCGCCAACCACGAAGAGGCGGTGTTTGACTACATTTCCTTCCGTCGTGACATGGAAGGTCTGGCTGCAGAACGGGCGGCGCGACTGGCCTCGGACACGGATCTGAAGGTGATCCAGACCGTCTATGACAAGATGGAAGCGGCCCATTCCAAGCGCAACCCGGATGATGAGGCGCAGCTGGACGCCGATTTTCACCTGTCGATCATTGAAGCCAGCCACAACGTGATCATGCTGCATATGATGCGGTCGATGTATCAGCTGCTGCGGGAAGGTGTGTTTTATAACCGCAAGATGATGTTCAAACAGCGCACCACGCGGGACACGCTGTTGATCCAGCACCGCGCGATCAACACGGCTTTGCAGGCGCGTGACGCCGAAGGCGCCCGCGGCGCGGTTGAGGCGCATTTGGATTACGTCCGCACCACCCTGCAGGACCTGAACAAAAGCGAACGAAATGAACGGGTTGCACAGCAGCGGTTTCAGCACGAACAATCCCGCTGAAACCGGCTTAGCGTTGGATCAGCGCCGGGTCAGGAGATCTGGCGAAACCGATCTTCCAGTTGGGTCGCATAAGCAGCGACCCGGGTGTGGAACGTCTTGTTCATCTTGGTGCGCGCCAGCTTCAGCGATTGCAACACCAGACGCGCCGCCAGATTGTTCGCTTCCAGCTCCACATCGATGGAGATGCGGGTCCGCTCAGGAGACATGGCCACCAGATCAACGTCGATCTTGCCCGCCATGCCCTGACCATCGCCGCGGAAACGGATCGCATTGGGGGGATCAAACTCCACCAGGCGCAGTGCCACTTCGCGCAGTTTGCCGCGGTAGTGAAACTTCAGATCCCATTCCATCCCGACGCCGGGCACGCTCAGCATGTCCTGGCGCTGCACTTCGACACCACGGCGCAATGCGGCTGTTTCGAAGCTGGAAAAATCAGTCATCATAGCAAAGACGTGGTCGATGGAGACGTCGACATCTTCTTTGGCGGAAAAATTCATATACTGGCCTGTAGTTAGTCGATTGATCGGATCAAACGTTGGGAGCAATTTGGCGCTATTCCATGCGATCCGCAAGCCAGTTGCGCAATAGGAAATGTGCAATTGCGCCTTTCCGCGCCGGTTTCAGCACCGGATGACGCCCAGCAAATGCCTGCATGATCTCCTCTCTGCTGAACCAACGGGCATCTTCGATCTCATTGGGATCAATGGTGATCTCATCGCTAAGCGCCTGCCCGGCGCAGCCAAACATCAAGGAATTGGGAAAGGCCCAGGGTTGGCTGGCCAGATAGTCAACCGCGCCCACGGTGATGCCGGCCTCTTCCCAAACTTCGCGGCGCACGGCCGCTTCGATGGTTTCGCCCGGCTCAACAAAGCCTGCCAACAGGGAATACATGCCCTCAGGCCAGCCGGGGGAGCGCCCCATCAGAACCTGATTGCCCCGGGTGATCAGCATGATCACCACCGGATCGGTGCGCGGGAAGTGTGAAGCACCACACTTCCCGCAATTGCGTTGCCAGCCTGCCATCGCCATATCGCTGGGCTGACCACATTGGGCACAGAACCGATGGCTGCGGTGCCAGTTGAACAGCGCCCGGGCCGTGGCCACCAGTTCAGCGTCACGCGGGCTCAGCGCGTTCATCACCATCCGCAGTTCAACAAACTGCGCTTCAGGCAGCAAAGGATGCTGTTGGCGCGATGGGTCTGTGAAGGCATTCAACGTCGCATCATCCAGCGCCTCGGGATGCCAGGCCGAAATATCCTGCGCAAAAACCGGACCGGTGTCTTCGATGCCAAGGAAGATCGGCGCGCCCTTGGCCAGCGCCAGCACAGGGTGATCCAGCGGAAGGCGCACCAGCTGTGCCAGGGTGTCAGGTTCCGCGATCAGAGGTTTACCGCGCCAGAGCACCACAACAGTGCCACGCGGGTCTGCCAGCAAATCTGTGACATCCGCGCGCAGCTCTGCCGCGCGGTTTAGGCCTGAGCCACCAAAGGTGACGCTCTCTGCGTTTTTCATAACTGCCCTTCCCACATCCCAAATGGACGCATTTTTGCCGGCGGCATCGGTGCCCTTGGGTTTGCGCGCAGACTAGGCGCTAAGGGTCCGGTGCAAAAGGGCATTTTTTCTATGTCGGGACGGCCCGGCGCACGGCTGCCTGGACCCAGTGTCGGACAGGCGCAAAACTAGACTTTCAATCCACCTTATCCAACCTAAGTTTGCAATTGTCGCTGCCTTGACACCAAGGGTGGTGAAATCTACCCATGGTAGTTGTGCAGGAGTGTTTGAGTGTCCGATTCATTTGTAACCGCACCAATACCCAAGCCCGAAAAGAAGCCCACGGTCGCAGAGGCGCCGACCGGTGAGCTGCGTATTTTGCATACCACAGACCTGCACGGGCAGCTCCATTCCTACGACTACAGCCAGGATAAGACCGGCGTCAATTGTGGCCTGGCGCATCTGACTGACCTGATCCGGCGACAACGCTCTGAGGTTGAACAGAGTTTGCTGTTTGACACGGGGGATTTCCTGCAAGGCAACCTCATCAGTGCACCTGAGGCGCTCAACCGAGTGCCGGCGAACAAACGGCTGCTGGGGGACACTCCGATCGTCGGATTGATGAACCGCATCGGCTATGACGGCGCCACCCTGGGCAATCATGAGTTCGGCATTGGGTTGAGCCTTCTCAAAGGCGTATTGCAGGAGGCGGAGTTTCCCCTGGTCCTCAGCAATCTGCTGCGCGCCGAGGAGGAAGCCGCGCTGCTCACCGAACTGCCACAGGATCTACTGCTGGAGCGACCGATCATCTGCAGCGATGGGATCCCCCGGACCATTCGCATCGGGGTGATCGGACTGGTGCCTGCGCAAACGCCACTGTGGGAATTGCCCAACCACCAACACATGCTGGAGTTTTCCCCTATCATCGCCGCAGCACACGCCCGATCAGAGGCATTGCGGCAGCGCGGCGCGGCGATTGTGATCGTGTTGGCCCACACTGGAATAGCGGCGCCGGGCACCGGGACACCCCCGGACCACAGTGCCTTGGAGATTGCGGCGCTGGAGGCGGTGGATGTGGTCTTGTGCGGGCATCAACACCGGCTCTTCCCAGCGGAGGATTTTGACGATCTTTCTGGGCTCAACCATAGCGCCACCCAGCTGAAGATCGACAGTCGGCGCGGCCGGCTGGCAGGGTGCCCCACGACAATGGCGGGATCCTTTGGCAGCCATCTGGGTCAGATCGATCTGAAGCTAAGCTATGAGCAAAACCGCTGGCATCTGACTGACAGCACATCGCAACTGCTGCCTGCCGAGGAGCCGCCGGTTGAGTTAAAGCCACTATTGGCACCCTACCACAAGGCAGCACGGCAGCATGCCTGCACGCCGCTTGCCCGCATTGATAAGCCGCTACACTCCCATTTCGCACGGTTCACAAATGACCGCAGCGTTCAGTTGCTGGCGCGCGCACAGCTGGCCACCGCCACAGAGCTATTGCAGGGGCGCCCAGAGGCCGCCCTGCCCCTGATCTCTGCCGCGACCTCCTTCCGCACGGGGGGGGCAACGGGGCTGGAGCAGTACCTGAATGTACCTGCGGGACAGCTGGAACAACGCCATCTGGAAGGGCTTTACCCCCACAATGACCTGTTTTGCCTGTCCCGGATCACCGGACGTGACTTGAAGGTCTGGTTAGAAGCAAACGGACGTAATTTCATGCAGATCCAACCGGGGCGTCCAGATCAGCCTTTGCTGGATTACAGCCTGCCTGGCTATCTGTTCGACCACCTGATTGGCCTCAGCTACGCATATGATTTGACGGTGCCCCCCGCCCTGCCTACCGCCTATGCCGCTGACCACCAGATGACACCTAACGCACCCTCTGACCGGGGACGGCTGCAACAGCTGCGCTGGCACGGTCAGGAAATCCTTGATGACCAAGAACTAATCGTCGCTGGCAACAGCTTCCGCCTTGGTGGCGCCGGGGGCATTCCGGGCCTGTCGACATCGCGCTTTGTGCTGCCGCCAACCCTGCCTATGCGTGAGGTTTTGAAAAGGTATCTAACTGCACAGAACCGCAACAAAGTGCCGCCAGAGCCCGAGGACATCTGGCGTATTCTTCCGATCACCGGCACCACCGTGCGGGTGCCCACCGTTGTCGGGGCGCTGCCCCATTTGGAAGATATCAGCCACCTACGCCCCGAAGTGGTGCCCGTTGTCCCGCAGGGCCAGTTTGCCCTGCGGCTGCATCTGTAATCTCCATCACCTGTCACCGCCTCTTGCGCTGCCCAGCGCCGTCGCCTATATCACCCGGTGAGAGGTTGGCGCGGGCGAGCGCCTCGCCAACCCGGTCAGATCCGGAAGGAAGCAGCCGTAACGAGCCCCGCTTGGGTCGTTGTCCAGCCTCTCACCTACCCACCTCTTTTTGCGGCACCTGCGATGGATCCATCAGATCCTGCCGCTATTGCTTGCCCTTGCGCCGAAAACCCGCATGCTGCAGGCCAGTCGAAACCGCCCCTGAAGGATGAGGCCACCCTGTGAGCATCCATAGCCTTGAAGATCTGGGATGGAGCCCGTTTTTCGCCGATCAGCTGACCGCAGATGATTCGGATTTGGTGCCAGTGCGCGCCGCAACGGTGCAGCGCAGCCTGGCCCGCGGCCTTGGCGCCGAGGGTCTGACCCGGTTGATTTTCCCAAATGACATCAGCGCGGCAGATCTGGCCGTGGGCGATTGGCTGCTGATTGAACCCGAAAGCCACATGATCCGCCGGGTGCTGGAGCGTAACTCCAAACTCAGCCGGCGCGCTGCGGGGGTGGAGGCGAAATCGCAACTGTTGGTGGCCAATCTGGACACGCTGTTCATCACCACCTCCTGCAATGAGGATTTCAATCCGGCGCGCATCGAACGGTATCTGGTGCTGGCGCTGGATGCAGATGTCACTCCGGTTCTGGTGCTGACCAAATCTGACCTCACCGATGAGGCCGCGCGTTATCTGGCGGAGGCGCAGGCGATTTCGCCCAAGTTCGCCGATGTCCTGTGCATCAACGCCACGGTCGCCGATGGCGTTGCCACATTGGAACGCTGGTGCGGGACGGGGCAAACGGTGGCTTTTGTTGGTTCCTCCGGGGTGGGGAAATCGACCCTGATCAATTCCTTGACCGAAGCGGCGCAGGCCACCGCTGGTATTCGCGAAACCGATGCCAAGGGTCGGCACACCACCACATCCCGGTCACTGCATTTTGCCAATGCCGGCGGCATGGTCATCGATATGCCGGGCATGCGCGAATTGGGCCTGCACGATGTGGCCGGTGGCATTGCCGAATTGTTTGATGACATCACCGAACTGGCCGCGACCTGCAAGTTCCGCAATTGCGCCCATGTCTCGGAGCCAGGCTGCGCGGTTCTGGCCGCTGTCGACGCCGGCGAGATTTCCGAGGCAAGACTGGACCGCTGGCGCAAGTTGACGGCAGAGGATCAGCTGAATTCGGAAACCATGGGCCAGACCCGGCGCCGCGCCAAGGAAATCACCCGCCAACACAAAGCCACGCTGGAGGCGCAATATCGGATGAAGGGCAAACGCAAGGGCAAGAAACGCTAAGCGTTTCTATGGTTAGAGCTGCCGTGGTTCAGACGCCTTTGGCACCCGGCCGGTGCGCGCCCAAACCATCTGATCGTCGGTTTCAATGGCACAGGGGCGTGTGTGACGCAGCCGTTCCAGCGCGGCATCCGGTTTTTCACCAGCCGCCACCATCAGCCGCATCACCACCATACCCGACCGTCCGCACCCACCTTTGCAATGGACCAGAACACGGCCACCACCGCTCAGCGCAGCAAGGGCGGCTTTGCTGACCTCGGGCCATTTTTCCAAGAACCCGCCATCCGGCAGGCCGAAATCCTCAATCGGCAAATGCACCCAGCGACAGCCTGCATCCTGCATGTCGGCGCCAAGACTGGTCACCTTCGCCGCGACAAACTCCACATCCGTGGTGAGTGAGATCAGCAGCGAAGGTTTCCATTCCTTCAAATGTTCCAGATCCGCGGCATAGTCGCCCCCCTGCCCCGGCAAAGGACAAAGCGCCAGAATGCCGCCGCCCACGGTTAGGGCATGCAAAACAAAATCAGACATGGTTCTTCACATCCCCGGCCATCACAGGCCCCGGCACCCGATTGCGTCACACAAACAGTTCTACCAAATTCCAGTCGACGCAGAAATACGGCCGCCGCCCAAAGCTTCAATTGAGGAAAAGCTTAGGGACAAAGTATCGCGGCGCAAGGATCAAGCCACCAATCCCCGGGGATTCCGGTGGCAACATGGCGTGAATACCACAGGCCACCGGACACTTTGCGCAGCCGGGCTTAACCCAGCCCACCTTCGACCAGCTGACCGGGGTAGCGTTGCCCCCAATCACGCAGGAAGCCCGCCACCTCAGGATCGCCGGCCAAATCAATCGCCTGACGCGGCAGCGCCACCCCATGGGTCAGCGCCATCTCAAGACAGGTGATGTGATCCCGGCTGGCCCGGTTCGGACAGTTCTCAGACCCATGAATGATGGTCGACAGCAAGGTGCCGCCATACCCATTCACATGGCTCAGATCCGGGCTTTGGCTCAGGAAATATCCCATCACCTCGGGCAGACCTTCCCAGCCCGCCAGTTGCACCGGCGGCAGACCTTGCGTATCCGGACGGTCAAACTCCATCCCCAGCGCCACCAGCGCCTGCATATGCGGCAGCTTGCCCTTCAAGCCGACGATATTGTGCAACAGATGGCGGTAGGCCTCTGGCAGCTGCGCCGGGTCGATGTAGCGTCCGTCTGGCACCTCCCCTTTGGCGGCGCGCGCCAATAGATCCTCCAGATCGCTCAACGCGGGGGCGCCGCGGGCTTCCACGGCTGCAGCCAGCGCATCATTGCCAAAGACCCGGCCATAGCCATAGGCCGTGGCCCCCTCGAAGACATCAGCCGGGTCCGCCCCGGCATCCAGCAGGATCTCCACCATCTCACGGTCGCACATGCGCCGGGCCGCCTGATGCAGGGCCGGGATCACCCAAGGTGCCTCCCCCCCGACAGGATCGGGGGCAAATTCGGTCACATCCGCCCCTGCCGCCAGCAACAGGCGCACCGCCTCATGGTCGTTGAAGTCCAGAGCCCGCAGCAGTGCATTGGTGCCTTTCGGGTTGGCCCCGGCGGCCAGTAGCATTTTCAGGCCACGGTGATGGCCCAACTCCACCGAATGGTAGAGGCTCTCGCCATCGTTAGGATCGGCCCCATGATCCAAAAGCCACTGCGCCAGCACCATATTGTCCGCATGCCCCAGCGCCCCGTAGAGCACTGACAGCCCATGCCCATCTGGCCCCGGCAGCGCATCGTTCACATCCGCCCCACCGGCGCGCAGCATCTCCGCAATCTCCAGCATCGCGGCCTCACGCTCGGGCCAGACATGGATCATCTTGGAAAAACACAAGTGCACCATCGGGCTGCGCGGCCCCAGTTGCTTGGTAGCCGCAGCAGGATCGTCCCACAGGGCGGCACGCACCGCCTCCACATCGTAAAGCGCAATCGCACACCCCAAGAGCCCCTCAGCCAGATCCGGCGTCTCCTGCAACAGATGCTGCACCACCACGGTCTGGCCATGGGCCAGCGCCAGCTTCAACCGCTGCTGCCGGGCGGCGCGGTCCAGCCCCATGGTTTCAGCCGCTAGTTTCAACGCGGGCCAGCTGGCAAAGTTCTGTTCGCGCGCAATCACATGCAGATAATCCGCATGGCGCAGCGCCGCACCATCACTGCGGGGGGGATGCACCCGCAGCCGTTCCAACGCATGCGGCACCCCGGCCGCATGATCCTTGCGCAGCCCTTTGGCCGCGCGACGCAACTTGTCCAATGATAGGTTTGTCATCGGCTTCTCCTAAACAGGCCCAGTGGTCGCTCAAACGGGCAGGAAAATCCGAAGATCGGTTTTCGTCATCTCTGAGAGGGAGGCGCAAGCACTTTCCGCGAACCTGGGGGCCGTCCCTGAGCGGCCTTGGCGAGACCCTAACGCGCTGCGCCGCGCAAGACAACCGCCCAGCGCCAGCACCGCAACTTAAGTGAATTTCGCCGATCCGCCAATCCGGTAGACGTGCCCGCCCCCTTCACATACCTTAGCCCGGCAGACGAATCCGCAGGGCGCGTTACCTCCCCTGCGAAGCCCCCGTGAAAGGCCATCATGAGCGACACCGAAACCACCGCCTATCAGGTCCTGGCCCGTAAATATCGCCCGGAAACCTTTGCCGATCTGGTGGGTCAGGATGCGATGGTGCGCACGCTGAAAAACGCTTTTGAGGCGGATCGGATTGCGCAGGCCTTTGTGATGACGGGTATTCGCGGCATCGGCAAAACCACAACCGCGCGGATCATTGCCAAGGGCATGAACTGTATCGGCCCTGATGGCACGGGCGGTCCGACAACCGAACCCTGCGGTCAGTGCGAACATTGCACCGCCATCATGGAAGGCCGCCACGTCGATGTGATGGAGATGGACGCGGCCTCGCGCACCGGGGTGGGCGACATCCGTGAGATCATCGACTCGGTCCATTACCGCGCGGCCTCGGCCCGCTATAAGATCTACATCATCGATGAGGTGCACATGCTGTCGACCAGCGCGTTCAACGCGCTGCTGAAAACGCTGGAAGAACCGCCAGCCCATGTGAAATTCATTTTTGCGACCACCGAGATTCGCAAGGTACCGGTCACCGTGCTCAGCCGGTGCCAACGCTTTGACCTGCGCCGGATTGAACCGGAACAGATGATCGGCCTTTTGCGCAAAATCGCCACGGCGGAAAGCGCTGAAATCAGCGACGATGCGCTGGCCCTGATCACCCGGGCCGCTGAAGGCTCGGCGCGGGATGCGACCTCGCTCCTCGATCAGGCGATCAGCCACGGCGCCGGGGAAACCAACGCCGATCAGGTCCGGGCCATGCTGGGCCTTGCTGACCGTGGCCGGGTGCTGGACCTCTACGATATGATCATGCGTGGTGACGCTGGCGCGGCGCTGGCCGAACTGGGCGCGCAATATGCAGATGGTGCCGACCCGATGGCGGTGCTGCGCGATCTGGCTGAAATCACCCATTGGATCTCGGTGGTGAAGATCACGCCGGAAGCCGCCGAAGACCCCACCGTCAGCCCCGATGAACGCGCCCGTGGTCAGGCCATGGCGGAAAAGCTGCCGATGCGCGCGATGACGCGGATGTGGCAGATGCTGCTGAAGGCCCTGGATGAGGTCGCCAGCGCACCAAACGCCATGATGGCGGCTGAGATGGCGGTCATTCGCCTGACCCATGTCGCCGACCTGCCCAGCCCCGAGGATCTGGTGAAGAAGCTGAAAGATGCAACGCCACCCCCGATGCCCGGTGGTGCGCCGATGGGTCCCGGCGGCGGTGGCGGCTATGCCGGCCAGCCACAAGGTGGCGCGCAGGGCGGCGCAATGACGCAAGCCCAAGGCAGCCCAATGCCACAGGGCGGTGCCCCTATGGGTAGCGGCGGGCCACAGGCAGCGCTGGCGCAGGATGTGCAGGCCGCCTTGGCGCGCTACCCCAGCTTTGAGCATGTTGTCGAGTTGATCCGCGAACACCGCGATATGAAACTGCTGGTGCAGGTGGAAACCTATCTGCGCCTTGCCGCCTATCGCCCCGGTCGGATCGAATATCAGCCCACGCCCGATGCGCCGCAGGATCTGGCCAGCCGTCTGGGTCAGGCGCTGCAGAACTGGACCGGCAGCCGCTGGGCCGTGATCCTCGTCAATGAGGGCGGTGGCGAAACCATTGACGAAAAGCGCAATGCCAAGCTGAACGCCCTGAAGGCCGAAACCGAGGCCCATCCAATGATGCAGGCGATCCGCGCCGCCTTCCCCAAATCGCGCATCACCAAAATCCGCACCCCGGAAGAACTGGCCGCACAGGCGCAGGAAGACGCGCTGCAAGAGGTCGAGGACGAATGGGACCCCTTCGAGGAGGAGTGATCTGATGCCTCCCCGTCAGCGCCGTTTCCTGCAGGTAGATGTGTTTTGTGATGCCCCGGCCAAAGGCAATGGTCTGGCCGTTGTGGTGGATGCGGAGGGCCTCAGCACCCAGCAGATGCAGGATTTCGCCGCCTGGACCAATCTGGCGGAAACCACCTTTCTTCTGCCACCAGAGGATCCCGCCGCCGACTACAAGGTACGGATTTTCACCCCCGCCAAGGAAATGCTCTTTGCCGGCCACCCGACGCTGGGCAGCTGCATCAGCTGGCTGCATTGTGGCGGCGCACCTCAGGTGCCGGGCGTGGTGCGGCAGGAATGCGCCATCGGTCTGGTCGACATTGATGTCAGCGGCCCGCAGCCGGCGTTTGTGGCGCCCTCCACTCAGATTACACCGATGGATTCGGCGGAACGGGACCGTCTGATCGCCGCGATGCAGATTGACCCGTCTTGGGTGAAAAACACCATCTGCCTCAACAACGGCCCGGCCTGGAACCTCTTTGAACTGCACAGTGCCGCGCAGGTGCTGGCGGTTGATGCCAGCCTGACCCGCGCCCCTGATCACGCCGGTCTGTCGCTGATCGGGGCCCATCCCGCAGGGGCGGACTGTGCCTTTGAGGTGCGCAATATCGCCCCCTCCAGCGGCATGTTGGAGGATCCGATCACCGGTTCCCTCAACGCTGCAATCGCCCATTGGCTGGCGGCTGAGGGGCGTCTGCCCACCAAAATGGACCAGCCCATGGTGGTGGCGCAGGGCAGCGCCATCGATCGCCCCGGCCGCATCACCTATGGCCGTGATCCGGACCGCCCCGGTGCGGTGATGATCGGCGGCGCGGTCAATGTGCTGATCGACGGGCAGCTGTACCTCTGACCCGGGGTGGCAGCATAACAGTTTGCCCATCTCCCCCTAAGCCAGCCCACACCCCTGCCGTTGATAGAGGCACGGATAGCCCCAGCTTCTGCCCCACCAAGGGCTTGTCGCAGCGCAGCACAGCCCGTATCTAATGCGGCAACAACACTTCAGGAGAGTCCCCCATGCTGAAAGGTCTCGGCGGTCTTGGTGATATGGCCAAGATGATGAAAAAAGCTCAGGAAATGCAGGGCAAAGTTGCCGAACTGCAGGAAGAGCTGGAAAACATGACCGTCACCGGTGAATCCGGCGCTGGTCTGGTCAAGGCAAGCTGCACCGCCAAAGGTGTGCTGAACGGTCTGGACATCGATCCGTCGATCTTCCACCCGGATGAAAAAGAGGTGGTCGAGGATCTGATCCTGGCCGCCATCAAAGACGCCCAAACCAAAGCCAGCGCCAAGGCGCAGGAAGAAATGTCCAAACTGACCGAAGGTCTGGGCCTGCCGGCGGATGTAAAACTGCCGTTCTGATCCCCTAAGATCAACACCATGCCCCAAGGGTCCGCCGCTGGTGGGCCCTTTTTCATGTCTCAACAAGGGGGGCGCTGCAATCGCCTGTTGTTCTTCTGTTGTTCTCCATCGTATCGTCTGCACATGAGTGATCCTGCCCCCAAAGATATCGACAATCTGATCGAGCTTTTGGCCAAGCTGCCGGGGCTGGGCCCCCGATCAGCCCGCCGTGCCGTGCTGCATATGATCCGCAAACGCGCGCTGCTGCTGACCCCGCTGGCCGACCAGATGCAGCGGGTGGCGGAAACCGCGCGGGAATGCCTGAACTGCGGCAATGTCGGCACCGCAGACATCTGCAACATCTGCGCCGATGAGAAACGCGGCAATGGCATCCTCTGCGTGGTTGAGGATGTCGCCGACCTCTGGGCGATGGAACGCGCCGCCGTGTTCAAAGGGCGGTATCACGTTCTGGGCGGCACCCTGTCCGCGCTGGATGCTGTTGGCCCCGAAGAACTGCGCATTCCGCAATTGCTGGACCGGGTCACCGCCGAAGGCATCGGTGAGGTTATTCTGGCGCTGAACGCCACCGTGGATGGCCAGACCACCGGGCATTACATCGCTGACCAGCTGGAGGGTCAGGTGACCCTCACCTCACTGGCGCAGGGGGTCCCCATCGGCGGGGAGCTGGATTATCTTGACGAAGGCACCATCAGCGCCGCCCTTAACGCACGCCGCCAAATCTAACCGCAGGTCCGCTCACCTAGGCCCGTTTGGTCCATTGACGGCTGGGAAAAAACCTACGGGGGTCATACCCCTCAACAAATTTCACCAGTTCTGCATGCGGCAAGGGCTTGGAGAAGTGGAAACCCTGCAAGACATCGCACCCCAGATGGCGCAGGATCAGAGCATGATCCTCGGTCTCAACCCCTTCGGCAACGATCTTCACATCGATGGTTTTGCCCATCTCCATGATTGAACTCAGCAGGTTGGCGGACTGTTTCGATTTCAGGATCGGCATCACCAGTCGACGGTCAATCTTCATGAAATCAGGCTTAATCTGCATCAGCCCCACGATGGAGGCATGGCCCGAGCCGAAATCATCAATTTCAATCAGATAACCGCGATCCCGGATCTTGTTCAACGCTTCGCGGAACAGGTCGGTCTGATCCTCCAGAAAGACCGACTCCAAAATCTCAAACGCCACCTTGGGCCCGTTTGCTGGCACTTCGCGCAGCTCAATATCATTGGCGAGGGTGCGAATGCGGGCCGCGGTGACGTTGAAAGACACCTTGGGGAAACGCAGGTTGCGCCGCTGCATGTCGCGCGCGACCTTCATACCTTTGCGGAAAATGCACTCATCAATCTCCTCGATGCAGGACATCTGCGCCGCCACCGGCAGGAACACATCCGGCATGACAACGCCCAACTCAGGCGAATGCCAGCGCGCAAGGGCTTCAAAGCCGCAAATCTCACCGGATTGGGCACAGATCTGGGGCTGGAAATAGGGCTCAAACTGCTCCTCCGTCAGGGCGCGCTGCATCAGGATCGAAATCTCACGGTTGAAACACACCGCGTCATGCAGACTGCTGCCGTAGTGCACCACCTGATTGCGGCCGCTCTCTTTGCTTTTGTAAAGCGCGGCGTCGGCACTGCTGATCAGCTCCTCCAGGGGGATCAAGCCATCCAGCGTGGAGGCCACCCCGAAGCTGGCCCCGATCCGCAACGGTTTGCCCTCATAGCTGTGCGGTTCATTGATCTTCTCAAGGATGCGCCGCCCCAGTTTCACCGCCTGATCCGAAGTTGCTCCGGCAGACATCAACACGATAAACTCATCCCCACCAACCCGGGCCGCAATATCGGTCTTGCGGCTGTTTTCCGTTAGGATTTTGGCAATGATCGTCAGGACATAATCGCCTGCGTCATGGCCCATCGTGTCATTGATGTTTTTGAAGTGATCCAGGTCGATCCGCAGCAGGGTGGCATGGGGAACCTCACCTTTGGCGCGCTTTTCCAACTCCTCATTCAGCACCCGACGGTTGGGCAGGCCGGTCAACGGATCATGGCGGGCCAAATGTTCGGTCGCCTTATTCGCGGCGGCCAGATCATCACGTTGCTGACGTTCCATCGTCACATCATGTGAAATCGCCATGAACCCGTAGATCTGGCCATCTTCGCGAGCCAATGGCGTGATGCTGAGCGCAATCCAATAGGGGGTACCGCTTTTGGCATAGTTCAGGATTTCCGCCTTGATCGCCGTGCGCGCCCGCACCGCATGGCTTAGCGCCGCCCGGGTGCCGGGATCGGTATCAGCACCTTGGAGGAAATTGCTTGGCTTGCGCCCACGCACCTCTGAGATTTTGTAGCCTGACAGTGCCTCAAACGATGGGTTGCCCCAGATGATCCGCTGCTCCAGATCGGTCACCAGGATGGCGTCATTGGCATTTTCCGCCACCGCCGCCAATTCTGACAGGTGTTCTTTCTGCTGTTCCAGCGCCTTATGAGGCATCACAATCGTGGCCCGCCCCAACCAGGCAAAGATCGAAAAAGACACCAGCAAGGTGGCGGAGATCGCCGTCATGACGTTGAACAGCAACATGCGCCCGGCCGACGCCGTGGCCTCAACATCCGGGATTGAAACCAGTGACAACTGATCATGTGCCACCGACTCCACCCAATGTCCCAGCGCCTCTTGCTCGGCGACAAACCCCGGATCTGCCGCAGCGACAAAGCTGCGCCGGGTGACATTGTTGGCGGTGAAAACCGCGTCAAAGTCAATATCAACCTCAGCCACCAGCACCCCTTCGGCAAAGCCCCGGTTGAACACGGGCACCGCCATCAACAGATAGGGTGCCTGCGTGTCCTGGATCAGTTTTACCACCGCTGGCGCATATCGGTTCTCGGCTTTGATGGTTTCCTCAAAGGCCGCGATCCATTCCGGCGATTTCACCGCCTCTTTTGGGGCGCCCTGCAGCGTGGCATGGGCCGTCACCTCCTGCAACGCGTCCAGCAGGGTGACAGAAATCAACCCATCGGGGCGCGGCAGCGTTTCGAAGTAATTACTGACGACATCAGCGTTTTCCACATAGCCGATCACCACAGACACAACGTTTTCCTGTGCCGCCACAAACTGTAGCAGCTGCTGATATTGCGCCAGTTCATTGTCAAAGGCCCGGGCTTCTTTTTCAGCCTGATCCTGAATAACCTTGGCTTGGTTGGCCTCCAGAAACGGGGTCGAGGTGAACCAAATGGCCCCGGCGCTGCATAGGATTGTGGCACAGAGCACCATCCCAACAAGGAACCAAAAGCGGTGGCTGACAGACACGCGGTTTCTCCTGCAATTAGGGTATCAATGACGGGTTACGGGGCGTGGATCAGATGGCCCTCGGGCGCAAACCGCGCCATACAAAGATCGCTGCGTCCCAGCGCCTCATGCGCATCGGGGCTGGACACATCATAGGCATCAAAGGGCTTTTCATAGGACCCAAGGATGCCCTCCACCTCAGCCTCCAGGCTTTCCAGTGACAGGCGCACCGCGTCGCGTTTCTGCCCGATCCCGCCGTCCCATGCAGGGGTTTCTGCGGCCTGCGCCACCGCGGCAACAAATATGCGGCCCAGATCATAGCCATGTACAAATCCTGCCGCAGCAGGCACATCCGCCAGTTCAGTCGGTTCCCCCTTGGCATGAGACAGCGCCAGTTGCAGCGCCGCATTGCCGCTCATTTCGCGGGCCAGACCACAGGTCTGCAGCACCTCCAGATCCAAACGGTCGCGGGTGTCCGGCGTGACATGCTGCGCAAATGGCCCGCCCATAATCCCCCAATGGCTGAAGGTCCGGATCGGCTGATCCAGATCGGCCAATACATTCACCACCTGCGCACCATTGTCCCAATCCGCAAGCAAAACAGCGCAGTCAGCACCGCTGCGCCGAACGTCCTCGGCCAGCCGCTTGGCCGTCGCCTGCCCGATCGTCACATCAAAGTAATGGGTCGAGGCCGGGATCATCCCCCGCTGATCCAGCGCCGCCGTCAGGGTTTTGTGATTCGCCCGCCCCCAACCGGTATCAATCAAAATCAGGCTCACCGCCTGACAGCCCGCCTGATCCACCGCGCGCGAAATCAGATAGCCCCCCGCCTTGGTGTCATCCACCGACAGGCGGAACAGCCAGTTTTCACCCCCGCTTTCACCGCGCGTGATAGGCCCGCCCGCGGACCAGGGCAGCAGGAACAACACATCATTTTCATTGATAAAATCGCGGTGCGTCAGATAAGGCGGCGAATGCATACCACCCACCATTGCAATCGCATTGGTGGAGTTCAGGAAATCCTCCATATGGGTGCGCGACCGTTTCACATTGGCCCGGTGATCACGGCGCACCAATTTCAACGTGGTGCCCGCAACCTCATAGCCCGTCTCAGACAGGGCTGAGGCCAAGCCGCTTTCAATCGCCTCCGCCGCATGGGAGGCAATTGAATAATCCGCATCGATATGCACCTCCAGCACCGGCTCAGACGGGGGAACAGGGGCGTTATCGGCGGGGCTCGCGAGGGGCACCAGACTTCCCAAAACACCGATCACGGACATCAACATCAAACGCAGCATGGGCAGGCCTCCTTTTGCCGGATCAGGAAGCCCACGCGCACTTAATGTGGTGTTAATACGGCCAGGTCGAACACCAAGAGTTTTCAGAAATATTGAGGAAAAGCAGCGAGACTTCGGCTGTGAAACATGGTTGATAAACAGCTTAGTCACTGACACGCCGCAGAAATCTCAGGGCCTCACCCGAAGACGGGGCGCCCTCTGCCAACAGGCCCAACCCAACACCGGGAAATAGGTGAAATTTTAGGAACCGCGGGTCTCGGCCACCCAATCCGGCAGCGCCGCACCACGCGCAACAAGGGCGCCCAACCGGCCCAGCTCGTCACTGCATTTGGCACCCCGCCCACTGCCGCCAGTGGCGACGCTGATCCGGTCACTCTGACGTTGCAGCATTGGCTGAATACTGTTGGTGAAGGTTGTGATGCAGGGCGCAATTTTCGTAGACGCGATGGCCAGATCCGGCATCCGCTCCTGCAACCGGGCCAGCAGATGATCGCCAATCTCAGGGTCACCGCCACTGCGGAACCAGGCCCTGCGCTCAGCCTCCCCCGGCAATTCCAGATCCACCGGATCACCGCCGATTTTCAGATAAACGCGGCCATCAGGATAGGCGACCGGCGGCAAGAGGTAGGGATCATTGTCCGGTTCCAGATAGATCAACGGCGGCATCTCGCGCAGGCGATCCTGCTCCGGCGCGGCGACTTCTGCCAGCAACACAGTACGCGCATAGACATGCAGTGGCAGCGGCTCGGGCAGCAACTCATTGGTAAACCCGCCCGCCGCCACCAGAACCTGATCGGCGCTGAGGTGCCCGGCGGTGCTGTCAATCTCCACCCCATCCGCGGTTTCGCGCAGCCCCGTCACCATGGCGGTGATGACATGGGCGCCCAGCTTCTGCGCCGCAACACCCTGCGCCCGCACCATCAGACGCGGGTTGATATGCCCCGCGCCACGCGGCTCAAACAAACCCAACGTGTCTGACGAAAATTGGAAATAAGGGAACCGCCGCTGCAAGGCCTGCCCGCGCAGCGCCTCACAATGAATGTTGTCACGCTGGGCGCCACGTTCCACCGCGCGGATCAGCGGCGTGTGGTCCGGCCCCGCCATCAACAGCCCGGTCTCGGTGAAGAACCCGATGCCGCTGGCGCGCTCAAGCTCACTGTAGCGGGCAATGCTTTCCCGGCTGACCCGGCTCCAGAACGGATAGGGATCCAGCGAACGGGTGATGCGGGCCTCATCATAATGGCTGGCAAAAACGCCCGGGTGGTTGGCGTAATCCTGCGGCTCATCCGGGCCGATCAGCAGCACATCCTCACCCATCAGCGCCAGATGCCGCGCCGCCGCCGCCCCGATCATTCCCTTGCCAATCACCGCGATGACCATCGCCACCTCCCGCGCAACACCACCAAACTCTACGCAGTCAGAGTGGCGAATGCCGCCCCAAATGGAAAGCCCCTCTCAACCGGCGCCTCAGATGCTGCGCGGCGCGCACGGAACAGGGCAACAGGCGCGCGGGCAGACGCGCCGCCCGGCCACCAATCAGCGCGCAAAGAAAAACCCCCACGGGCCGGGCCCGCAGGGGTTTTTGCAATCTTCAAAGACGTGACAGCGCTTAGGGCTGTTCGTCTTCGTCCGATCCGCCGGGGAGGTTGAAGAAGCTATCAGCATCGATGATCTCTTCTTCTTTTTCGTCCTCATCGTCACCGCCAAGGCTAAAGGTCTCCAGACCTTCAATCGCGGTCGGGATCTTCGGCGCTTCTTCTTCCATCGCCAGCGACTGTTCGGTGCTCACCAGCTTGCGGCGCTCATCGTCGCTCATCACGCCACCTTCAGCGGCTTTCTTGGCAACGGCTTTCTGCACCGCCGAATCCAGCTCGGACTGTTTACACAGGCCCAGTGCCACCGGATCCACCGGGGTGATGTTGGCGATGTTCCAATGGGTGCGTTCGCGAATCGCCTGAATGGTCGGCTTGGTGGTACCGACCAGCTTGCTGATCTGACCATCCGACAGTTCGGGGTGGAACTTCACCAGCCAGTAGATCGACGCCGGGCGGTCCTGACGCTTGGACAGCGGAGTGTAGCGCGGGCCACGGCGCTTTTCTTCGCCAACAGCTGCGGCGTTGAACTTCAGCTTCAGCTTGTGCAGCGGGCTTTTCTCTGCCGCATCAATCTCTTCCTGCGTCAGCTGGTTGTTGGCGACCGGGTCAAACCCTTTGACGCCGGGGGCCACATCGCCATCCGCGATGCCCTGAATCTCCAGCTCATGCATGCCGACAAAATCGGCGATCTGCTTGAAGCTGATCGTGGTGTTGTCGATCAGCCAGACAGCGGTGGCTTTGGCCATAATCGGCTTGGACATTGCATGTCTCCTTAACTTACAACTTCCCCGTCGCCTGAAACAGGCTGTCCCGGGACGGAACGGATCACCTTTTAGGGGGAACTTGGCCCCTATATAGTCTTTCAGAGTTGATAAGGAAAGAGAGAATGCATTTGCCCCGCCCACGTCGCAATTCCCGCGTATTTCACCCATTCTTTAAGGGGCTGAGCCGCCTAGCTGGCGCATGCCTTATCGCCCTAACCGCCGCTGCCCCCGCTCAGGCAGAGGGGGAGCGTTCGGGCGTTTTTGACTATTACGTCATGGCGCTCAGCTGGTCGCCGACCTGGTGTGCGCTGGAAGGGGATGCGCGGCAGTCACCGCAATGCGAGGACAACGCCGATCATGGCTGGATCCTGCATGGGCTGTGGCCGCAGTTTCACCGCGGCTGGCCGTCCTACTGCCCCACGACCGCACGCCAGCCGAGCCGCCAGATGACCGCAGGAATGGCCGATATCATGGGCACTTCTGGTCTGGCCTGGCACCAGTGGAAAAAGCACGGCACCTGTTCTGGCCTCTCCGCACGCGCCTATTACGCGCTGTCCCGTCAGGCCTATGGCACAGTGACCCGGCCAGCGGTGTTCCGCAAGTTGGAGAAGACGGTGAAACTGCCCGCGCGTGTGGTGGAGGAGGCCTTCCTGAAAGCCAACCCTGATCTGGAGCCAGACATGGTCACCGTCACCTGCAAATCCAACCGGATTCAGGAGGTGCGGGTCTGTCTGTCCAAAGATCTGGATCCCGTTCCCTGTGGCCGGGATGTGGTGCGCGACTGTCAGATGACAGACGCGCTTTTTGATCCGGTGCGATAAGCGCGGCCTTTGGCCAGCCTTTAGATCGCCAGGTCGTCGGCAGAGGTGCCGGCGGCCAGCGCCGCATTAAACCAATCGGGCCGGCGGCCTTTGCCGGTCCAGGTTTGCGTCGGGTCTGCGGGGTTGCGATATTTCGGGCTGCCTGCCACTTTCATCTTGGGCGCTTTACCGCCAGTCAGCTCAGACAGTGAGTATCCCAATTCCTTGGCTTTTGCTTCCAGCTCAGACAGCGCTTCTTTCTTTTTGCGATCTTCAAAAGTTGCAATTGCTTTTACAACCTTCTTTTCCAGCGATTTCAATTCCGCCAGCGAGAGCGCATCAAAGTCGAATTCAGCGATTGAGATAGTATCAGTCATTTCCAGTACCATTTTTTACGTGGCAAAATCTATGAGAAGTAAAATTGGATAAATCAATTAATGAATAGATAATTCCGCAAAAAAGAACGGGTATCTCGACCTTAGATCGAAATACCCATTTCCGAATTATCGCTGACGCTGCATAACGCTACGTCAATAAAAACATCAAAGATGTCAGATCGTTAAGAAACCTTGAGAACGATCTTACCGATATGACCGCTGGCTTCCATCCGTGCGTGTGCAGCGCTGGCCTCATGCAATGGGAATTCGCTGTCCATCACCGGCGCAATACGACCGGCATTCAATAATGGCCAAACATGTTCGCGCAGGCTATCTGCAATCTTGGCTTTTGCCAGATCACTTTGCGGGCGCAGCGTAGATCCGGTAATAGTCAACCTGCGGGTCATCACCTGTGCAAAATTCAACTCAACCTTCGGACCCTGCAAAAAAGCGATCTGCACCAGCCGTCCGTCATCCGCCAGCGTACGAATATTACGCGGAATATATAGACCGCCGACCATATCCAGGATCAGATCCGCGCCGCCTTCGGCCCGCATCACCTCAACGAAATCTTCATCCTTATAGATGATCGTGCGCTCCGCCCCGAGGGCAGCACAGGCTTTGGCCTTGTCCTGATTGCCCACGGTCACAAAGACCCGGGCACCAAATTCACGTGCCAGCTGAATGGCCGTTGTCCCGATTCCCGAAGACCCACCGTGGATCAAAAACCGCTCCCCGGCCTGTAGCCCGCCACGTTGGAACACGTTGGACCAGACGGTGAAATAGGTTTCGGGCAGGCAGGCCGCCTCTTTCAGCCCCATGCCATCAGGCACCGGCAGACAATGGGCGGCAGGTGTTGCCACATATTCAGCGTAGCCACCACCGGGCAGCAGGGCGCAGACCTGATCGCCGATAGACCAGCCGCTGACACCCGCCCCCAGCGCCACAATCTCGCCCGAGGCCTCCAACCCCGGCAGGTCACTGGCGGTGGGCGGCGGGGCATATTTCCCGGCCCGTTGCAGCGCATCCGGGCGATTCACCCCAGCATAGGCCACCTTGATCACCACCTGCCCCGGCGCCGGCTCTGGCACTGGCCGCTGACAGAGTTTCAACACCTCCGGGCCACCGGCCTCGGTAATCTCCACAGCGCGCATTGGTTCAGCCATGCCGCCCTCCCTCATGTTCATCGGTTATCGATTGTTCAAACTGCCCGGCAGGTCATTTCGCGCACTGCCCGGTGCTTTGATTCGCTCCAGCACCGCCAGCGGCCCCTTCAGCACACCCGACAGCAGCTTGTTGTCCCGCACGCCTGCCTTCAGCTTCTCAAACTGCATCACATTTTCGATGCGGCGCTCCAGAAACTTCCAGCTGGCGGCGTGGTCTTCGCTCTCGTCGCCCAGCCAGTACAGCAATGTGCTGCTGTAAACGCCCGACAGCGTCGCGCGTTTGGTGTACCAATTCACATCGTCCGAATTGTCACCCAGTGCCGTCCAGATGTGATCCACCGTGCCCCAGACCAGCCGGGTGCCCTCCGCCGCGTGATGCGGCAGGGCAAACAGGGTCATGCCACGGCGCACAAGTTCTTTATCTTCAACCACTTCCAGCCGGAACCGCACCGCAGCGGCGATCCGATCGCGAAACCGCATCTCGCCCAGATCTGCCCCGGCCAGCCGGTCCAGCATCAGGGCATCGCCCCTGTGATGATAGGCCACCGCAAGATCCAGCGCCCCGCGCGGACACAGGGCATTGGCCACAACGGGGTTCACATCCACATCCGCCAGCGCCGCCTCCCAGGTCACCTCAGTCCAGCCATCAAAAGGCACATGCATCAATGCCGCATCCAGCAGCAGATCCTTTGGGTCAGGCATTTCAGAACCGGTCATCCGCCGTCATCCTTCTTGAGTGAGCGTCCACTAGACAAATAGAGCCTTCCTTGCTAAAGGACCACCTCCTGCAACTTCATGCAACTTAACTAGAAAGGTGGTGAAAACCACATGCAGGTTTCTGTTCGTGACAACAACGTCGATCAGGCGCTCCGTGCCCTGAAGAAAAAGCTCCAGCGCGAAGGTGTCTTCCGCGAAATGAAGCTCAAGCAGCATTTCGAGAAGCCGTCCGTCAAAAAAGCGCGCGAGAAAGCTGAAGCCGTACGTCGTGCCCGCAAGCTGGCACGCAAGAAAGCCCAGCGCGAAGGTCTGCTCTAAGATCTTCTTCTCAAAGGCTTTTGCTAGCTTTTGAACGGATAAGTTAGAACCCCCGGTCGCCCTGAGCGCCCGGGGGTTTCTTTTTGCCCGCCCGCTTAGGCGCGCGCATCCTCAAGGATCATGTCACTGGCTTTTTCGGCGATCATAATGGTCGGGGAATTGGTGTTGCCCGAAACGATTGTGGGCATCACCGAACAATCCACCACCCGCAGCCCATCGACGCCGCGCAGGCGCAAACGCGGGTCCAGCGGCGCATTATCGCTGGTCCCCATATGAACCGTGCCGGAGGGGTGGAAAATGGTGGTGCCGATGTCCCCTGCCGCGGCGGCCAGCTCTTCCTCGGTCTGGGCGGTGACCCCCGGTTTCATCTCTTCGGGATTGTATTTCGCCATCGCACCCTGTTCCATCACCCGCCGTGCCAGACGGATCGAATTCGCCGCCACTGCGCGGTCGCCTTCGGTGGACAGGTAGTTCGGGGCAATCTTCGGCTTGGCCTTGGGATCCTTCGATGTGATCTCAACCACGCCGCGGCTTTCAGGGCGCAGGTTACAGACCGAGGCGGTCATCGCCGGGAAGTCATGCAGCGGCTGGCCAAAGGCCTCCAACGTCAGGGGCTGCACGTGAAACTCCAAATCCGGCGTTTCCAGATCAGGCCGCGATTTGGCAAAGGCCCCCAACTGCGACGGTGCCATCGACATCGGGCCAGAGCGTTTCATCACATATTCCAGCCCGATCTTTGCCTTGCCGATCAGGCTGTTGGCCATGGTGTTCAGGGTCTTGGCCCCGTCCAGCTTCCAGGCGCAGCGCAGTTGCAGATGGTCCTGCAGATTGCCACCCACCTGCGCCTGCTCTACCTGCACCTCAATGCCATGGTGCTGCAGCAATGCCCCCGGGCCGATGCCCGACAGCTGCAGGATCTGGGGCGAGCCGATGGCGCCCGCCGACAGGATCACCTCGCCACTGGCGCGGGCCTGTTTCACCTGACCCTTTTGTTCATATTCCACCCCGACCGCACGGCCATCTTCGATGATCACCCGGCGGGTGTGGGCATGGGTCTCAACGCTGAGGGCCTGACCTTTGGTGCGCCGCAGGAAGGCCTTGGCGGTGTTCATCCGCCACCCGCGTTTCTGGTTCACCTTGAAGTAACCAACCCCTTCGTTGTTGCCGCGGTTGAAATCCGTGACCTTGGGCAGACCGGCCTGATTGGCGGCCTCCATCCAGTCATCCAGCACATCCCATTGCAGCCGCTGGTGATCCACCCGCCATTCGCCACCTTCGCCATGCAGGTCGTCAGCGCCTTCAACGTAATCTTCGGACTTCTTAAAATAGGGCAGCACATCGTCCCAGCCCCAGCCCACATTGCCAGCCTGACGCCAACCGTCGTAATCCGCCGCCTGCCCTCGCAGGTACAGCATCCCGTTGATCGAGGAACAGCCGCCCAGCACCTTGCCGCGCGGATAGATCAGCGATCGTCCGTTCAGCCCCGGCTCTTCGGCGGTTTTGAACATCCAGTCGGTGCGGGGATTGCCAATGCAATAAAGGTAACCCATCGGGATGTGGATCCAGTGGTAATTGTCGCTGCCCCCGGCCTCTAACAGCAGCACCTTCTTGCCAGCGTCCGCCAACCGCTTTGCCAACACGCATCCTGCGCTACCGGCCCCAACAACGATATAATCCCAGCTCATGCCTCACCCCACTGATCTGCCGCAACACCAAACCGCGTCACGTGGCGCGGAGTGTTGCCTCAAATGTCAGACAATTCAAGAGCCGTAGAGATACGGTAGCCGTCTTTGCAAGTTTTCCCGCTTCAGAGCGGCAACGCGGTTGTCTTAAACACCGTACGCAGGGCAAAGCTGGATTGCATCTGCGCCACCCCCGGAAGACGCGCCAGATGCTGGCGGTGAATGCGGGCAAAATCCTCGGTGCTTTCGGCGACAACCTTCAGAATATAATCTGCAGTTCCCGCCATCAGGTGACATTCCAAAACATCAGGAATACGCGCCACCGCCTTTTCAAAGGCCTCCAGCAACTCATCCGCCTGTCCCTGCAGCGTGATCTCAACAAACACCGTGGTCGACACCCCGATTTTCCGGGGATCCAGCAGCGCAACATAGTCGCGGATGTAGCCTTCTGCCTCCAGCCGCTGCACCCGCCGGTGACAGGCTGAGGCCGAAAGATTCACCGCCTCAGACAGATCAGCATTAGAAATACGACCCTTGCGCTGAAGTACGTTCAGAATACGCTGATCTGTCGCGTCGAGTGACATTTGCACAAAATCCTTCGTCGTTATAGCAGACATATCGAAGATCCTGCCTTTAGTAGCGCTAACATTGCACTGGATTTCAACCCTTTTGCGCCCGAACTGCGACATTCTGTCATCAGAGATGATTTCATGCCTATGAGGAGATGGCGCGATGAAAATCGGATGCCCCAAGGAAATTAAACCGCAGGAATTCCGCGTCGGGATGACCCCGAACGCGGCACGTGAAGCCGTGGCCGCTGGCCATCAGGTGGTGATCGAAACCAACGCCGGTGTCGGCTCTGGCTTCAGCAACGAAGATTACGTCGCCGCAGGTGCCGCCATTCTGGACACCGCCGAGGAGATCTTTGCCACCGCCGACATGATCGTGAAGGTCAAGGAACCCCAGGCCGTAGAACGCAAGATGCTGCGCGAAGGCCAACTGCTGTTTACCTACCTGCACCTGGCTCCCGATCCCGATCAGACCCACGATCTGATCGAATCCGGCTGTACCGCCATTGCCTATGAAACCGTGACCGACCGCAACGGTGGCCTGCCGCTGCTGGCGCCGATGTCCGAAGTGGCCGGCAAACTGGCACCGCAGGTGGGCGCCTGGACCCTGCAAAAGGCCAACGGCGGCCGTGGTGTTCTGATGGGCGGCGTGCCCGGTGTGGCCCCGGCCAATGTGGTTGTGATCGGTGGCGGTGTTGTTGGCACCCATGCGGCCCGTGTGGCGGCTGGCATGGGCGCAGATGTCACCGTGCTGGACATGTCGCTGCCGCGCCTGCGCTATCTGGATGATGCCTTCCGTGGGGAGTTCAAAACCTCCTACGCCTCCAAGGGCAACACTGCCGAACTGGTGGCACAGGCCGATATGGTTGTTGGCGCCGTACTGATCCCCGGCGCCGCCGCGCCCAAGCTGATCAGCCGCGCCCAGCTGTCCGAAATGAAGCCGGGTGCCGCGCTGGTGGACGTTGCAATCGACCAAGGTGGTTGCTTTGAAACCTCGCGTGCCACCACCCACGCCGACCCGATCTATGAGGTGGATGGCGTGATGCACTACTGTGTGGCCAACATGCCCGGCGCGGTTGCCCGCACCTCGACCATCGCGCTTGGCAATGCCACCATGCCTTTCATGATGGCGCTGGCGAACAAAGGCTGGAAACAGGCCTGTGCCGAGGATGAGCATCTGCTGAACGGTCTGAATGTCCACGCGGGCAAGCTGACCTACTACGCTGTGGGCAAGGCGCTGGGAATCGACGTGACCTCGCCCCAGTTGCTGATTAAATAAAGCCTGACATTGCTTTCACGCGGCGGGGTTGCAGCCCCGCCCGTGTTCCCCGAGGCCCGGCCGGATCCTCCTGGTCGGGCCTCACCTTTTTGACTAGGCCGCCTGTTGGGTTCTGACCGCCACCGGCTTGACCCCAAACCGGGATTTGAACGCCCGCGCAAAGGCCTCGCCTGAGCCATAGCCGTACCGCCGCGCCACAGCCTCAACCCGATCGCCGCGCATCAGGTCCTGATGCGCCACTGTCAGCCGCCAGTGGCGCAGATAGGCCATCGGGGTCATCCCCACGGTGGCCCCAAACAGCTCGGCAAATCGGCTGAGCGACAGCCCCGCTTCTTGGGCCAGATCGGCATTGGTCCAGCCATGGCCCGGCCGGTCGTGAATGGCCACCACTGCGCGGGACAAACGTGGATCCGCCAGCCCGGCCAAGACCCCCGGTTCGGTGCTGCCGGCGCTGATCTGATGCCGCAACAGCCGCACCATCAATACCTCACCCAACCGCCGCTGCACGGTTGGCCCACCACAATGGCGGCCTTCAATTTCGCTCTGCAGAAAGGCGATCAACCCGATCAATTCCGGGCTGTCTTGCAACGGCAATTCCACCGCTTCGGGCAACGCCTCCATCAGCGGGTTTGCCTCCCCACCCCAGGTGACCCGCGCGGCAAAAACCACCCGGTCACCACAGCGCCCCCGCGACGCGCCGCGCAGCAGGACGTGGCAGGGCACCCCATCGGGATCGCCCAGCACCAGCAGGTTGGCCGCCGCAGGTTCCACCGGTTCAATCTGCATTTCGAACCGTTCCATCAACGCACTCAGCCGATCCATACCTGCGCCTTTCGGTGTCTTGGTCAGTTTATTCGGGTTTTCCTGACGAAAGATTGGCGCATAACCGCCCCAATGGTCAATCCCTCGCTTTGACCCATCCTAACCAAAAACAGGAGACAGCCCATGCTGATGCCCCGCCAGAAAACCCCGAACCTGACCCTGCCGACGCTGGACCACGGTGACTTTGACCTCTCGGCCCAGAAAACCGAGCGTGGCACCGTTGTATGTTTCTACCGCGGCCTGCACTGCCCGATCTGCGCCAAATACCTGGCCGAGATGGAGAAGCTGGCGGACAAATTCGCGGAACGCGGCATCGACATGATCGCTGTCAGCTCCGACGGTGAAGAGCGCACCCGCGCGATGCAGGAGAAAATCGAAAGCAGCAAGATCAAGTTCGCCTACGACCTGCCGCTCTCCGTCGCCAAGGAATGGGGCCTCTATATCTCCACCTCGCGCGGCAAAACCTCGATCGGTATTGAAGAGCCCGCACTGTTCTCGGAACCCGGCCTGTTCCTGGTGACCGAACAGCAGACCCTGTTCTACGGTTCTGTGCAGACCATGCCGTTTGTGCGTCCGCATTTCTCGGAACTGCTAGGGGCCGTCGACTTCGCCATCGCCAACAACTACCCGGCGCGCGGTGAGTACACCGGCGAAGTGTAAGCAGCACACCTCAGAGAACACAAAAGAAGGGGGCCGCTTGGCCCCCTTTCCCGTTCCAGCATGTCGCCGGATTACTTCTTCAACGCGTCGCGGATTTCCAGCAGCACATCCAGCTCACTTGGCCCGGCGGGCGCTTCTTCGGCCGGGGCCTCTTCTTCCTTGGCTTCAGCGGCCTCTTTCACCTTGTTGACGTAGCGCACCAGCATGAAGACCACGAAGGCCACGATCAGGAAGTTGATCACCGCCATGAAAAACGCGCCATAAGCAAAGACCGCCGCGCCGGCCTCCCGCGCGGCTTCCAGGCTGGTGCCTGCCGCGACCTCACCGGCCAGCACCACAAAGTTGTTGGTGAAATCAACGCCACCGGTGAACAGACCGATAATCGGATTAAGCAGATCCCCCACCATGGATTTCACAATCGCAGTGAAGGCCGCGCCGATGATAATCCCCACCGCCATATCCATGACATTGCCCTTGGCGATGAAGTCCTTGAATTCCTGAAGCATAGTGTTCCCTTTCCCCTGTCCGTTTCAAACCGACTATTTTGGTGTTTCAATGCACACAGACTATGCTTCTTTTTCACAGTCGTGCGACTTTTTGTCTGGGAAAAAGTCCCTATTTTTCCCTCAACACTTGCTGAGGAGCGCACAAATGACTTTTCCCGACGATTTTCTGATCAACAACCGCTGGCCCGCCAAAGACCCTTCGGTCATCCAGCTGTATTCCTTCCCCACCCCGAACGGCGTCAAAGTTTCCTTGATGCTGGAAGAAACCGGCCTGCCCTATGAGGCGCACACCGTGACGCTGTCGGATGCGGACGTCAAAAGCCCCGAGTTTCTGTCGCTGAACCCAAACAACAAGATCCCAGCGATCATCGATCCCTCCGCTGAGGGTGGCCCGATTGGGGTGTTTGAATCCGGCGCGATCCTGATTTACCTGGCCGAGAAGTCGGGCAAGTTCCTGTCCACCGACCCCGCAAAACGGGCCGAGACCCTGCAATGGCTGATGTTCCAGATGGGGGGCCTGGGCCCGATGTTTGGTCAACTGGGCTTCTTCACCAAATTCGCTGGTGCTGAGATTGAGGATCCGCGCCCGCGTGAGCGTTACATCAACGAAGCCAAGCGTATCCTGAACGTGCTGAACGGCGCGCTGGAAGGCAAAGACTGGATCGTGGGCGAATATTCCATCGCCGATATGGCCATCGCCCCCTGGCTGACCGCGCTGGATTTCTACGGCGCCAAAGAGGTGCTGGACTACGCCAGCTTTGAAAACGTGGTGGCCTATGAGCAGCGCTTCCTGGCACGCCCGACCGTGCAGCGCGCCCGCAACATCCCGCCGCGCCCCGAATAAACCCGGCGACATGAAACAAAAAGGGCGTGCCAAACGGCGCGCCCTTTTTTGTTTGTAGGATCGATATCCGTCAGCCCTTTGGCCGCATCGACTGGCCGTTGTGGAACAGATGCACCTTGCTGGGGTCGACCGCCATCTGCACCTCTTGCCCGCGCAGGCCTTTGTGGATGCCGGGGAGTTTGGCGATGACGCCATCGTCACCGGAGGCGCCATCGAAATAGAGCAGCGTCACCTCGCCCAAGGCCTCGGTATAGCTGACCGTGCCACGGTAGAGCGCCTCACTTTCGGTAGGCACCATATCCTCGGGACGGACGCCGATGTTGACCTCCTTGCCCAGATCCCCCTCACGGGTGGGGATGGTTGAGACGGCTTTGCCGCCACCTGTGAGTTCGACATGGGTTTCCTGACCCGTCGCCGTGATCTTACCGGGCAGGAGATTCATTGCGGGCGACCCGATGAACTGGGCGACAAATTCATTGTCGGGGGTTTCATACAGTTCCAGCGGGGTGCCGACCTGCGCGATGCCTTTGTTGGCCAGCACCACAATCCGGCTGGCCAGTGTCATCGCCTCCACCTGATCATGGGTCACATAGATCATGGTGCGATCTGGCATGGCCTCTTTCAGGCGGGCGATTTCAATCCGTGTGGCCACCCGCAATGCTGCGTCGAGATTGGAAAGCGGTTCGTCAAACAGATAGACCTGCGGATCGCGCACGATGGAGCGGCCGATGGCCACCCGCTGGCGCTGCCCACCTGACAACGCCTTGGGCAGGCGATCCAGATAGGGTTCCAGCTGCAGCACCGCCGCGGCCTTGTTCACGGCTTCATCAATCTCAGCCTTGGATTTTTTGGCGATCTTCAGGGCGAAGGACATGTTTTCGCGCACCGTCATATGCGGATAGAGCGCATAGGACTGGAACACCATCGCAATGCCACGCTGCGCCGGGGGCACGTCATTCATCCGCTGACCATCGATGGTCAGCTCCCCCCCGGTGATTTTTTCCAGCCCTGCAATCATCCGCAAGAGCGTGGACTTGCCGCAGCCAGAGGGGCCGACAAAAACGATCAGCTCACCGGCTTCGATGTCCAGGTTGATGTTGTTGAGCACATTAACGCTGCCACCGTAGGTCTTCTCAACATTGCTGAGTTTAAGCTCTGCCATCGAATCACGCCCCCTTGGCCAAAATGCTATAGCCCCATGCCGGCAGCGTCAGGTCACGCCCCGCGGGTGCCACCGCGCCGCGCAGCCCTGTGCCGAGGGGCGTCCAATTGCCAATTGGCAAGTCCAGCTTTTCTTCTGCGTTGCCAAGGTTGAAGGCGCAAAACAGCACCTCATCCCCGTGAACCCTTTGGAAGGTCAGCAGATTTCCCTTAGCGGTAAGGCCGGTCTGTTCACCATTTCGCAACGCTTCGCTGCTCTGACGCAGGGCAACGGCGGCGCGATAGTGGTGCAGCATCGCCTCCGGATCGGCCTCCTGCCGGTCGACCGCCATCGCGGCCTGTTCGGCGCTGACCGGCAACCAGGGTTTGCCATCGCCAAATCCCGCATGTTCCGATTGGGTTTCCCACACCATCGGGGTGCGGCAGCCATCGCGCCCCTTGAACTCAGGCCAGAATTCGATGCCGTAAGGATCCTGCAGGTCCTCAAAGGCGACATCCGCTTCGTGCAGGCCCAACTCCTCACCCTGATAGAGGCAGGCCGAGCCACGCAGGCTCAACAACATCACCGCATGGGCGTAAACCGCTGCCTCGGACAGGTTCCAGCGGCTGGCGTAACGGGGCACATCGTGGTTGGAAAACGCCCAGCAGGCCCAGGCATCTGGTGCCACACGCTCCAACTCCTCAAACACTTCAACCACCTTCTGGGCAGTCGCCGGTTGGCTTTCAAGGAAGTCGAAGGCGTAGCACATGTGCATCCGCTTCTCACCGGCGGTGTATTCGCCCATCACTTCGACACCGCGCTGCGCCTCGCCAACTTCCCCCAGACAGGCGCGGGCGCCATATTCATCGGTCAGCGCGCGCAACCGTTCCAGGAAGGCGATGTTTTCCGGCTGGGTCTTGGAATAAAGGTGCAGCTGGTGGTTATAGGGGTTCACCTGCGGCGCGATGGAGGCGTTGCGCTCCGCCTCAGGCAGCGGCGGGTTCGAGCGCAGCTGCGCATCGTGGAAGTAGAAATTGATGGTGTCCAGGCGGAAGCCATCAACGCCGCGTTCCAGCCAGAACCGGGCCACATCCAACAAGGCGTCCTGCACATCGCGGGTGTGGAAGTTCAGATCGGGCTGTGAGGTCAGGAAGTTGTGCAGATAGTACTGTTGACGCCGGGTGTCCCATTGCCAGGCCGGCCCGCCAAAGATCGACAGCCAGTTGTTCGGCGGGGTGCCGTCGGGCTGTGGGTCGGCCCAGACGAACCAGTCGGATTTGGCGTTGTCGCGGCTCTGGCGGCTTTCCTTAAACCACGGGTGTTCGTCCGAGGTGTGGCTGAGCACCAGATCGATCATCACCTTCAGGCCAAGACCATGGGCGGTTTTCATCAGGGCGTCAAAATCGGCCAAGGTGCCGAACATCGGGTCCACGTCGCGGTAATCGCTGACGTCATAGCCGAAATCCTTCATCGGGGAGGTGAAGAAAGGCGAAATCCAGATCGCATCCACCCCCAGTGAGGCGACATAGGGCAGACGCTGGGTGATGCCGGCCAGATCACCGATCCCATCACCGTTGCTGTCCTGAAAGCTGCGCGGATAGATCTGATAGATCACCCCACCGCGCCACCAGTCATCGCCACGCGCAGGCGGTTTCAGGGAAGTTTGGTTGGATTGAGCGTTCATGAGCGAGGTCCTATTTAACCGAGCCAGCCAAAAGGCCGCGCACGAGGTATTTCTGCATTGTGAAGAAGACGAGAAGCGGCACCGAGATCGAAACGAAGGCGGCGGTGGCAAGAATTTCCCAATTGCCACCACGGGTGCCCAACAGCTCGACGATCTGGTTGGTCATCACCGTGGTCTGGCCTGAACTGTCGATCAGGAAAACCTTGGCCACCAGCAGGTCGTTCCAGGTCCACAGGAACTGGAAGATCGCAAAAGAGGCCAGCGCCGGGAAGCTGAGCGGCAGGATAATCCGGGTGAAGATCTGGAAATCGCTGGCACCGTCCACGCGGGCGTTTTCGATGATGTCGCGCGGCAGCCCGGCCATGTAGTTGCGCAGCAGGTAGATCGCCAGCGGCAGACCAAACCCGGTATGGGCCAGCCAGACGCCCAGGTAGCCTTTGCCAATACCAATGCCGAGGTGCAGCTTCAAAAGCGGGATCAGCGCCAGCTGCAGCGGCACCACCAACAGGCCGACGATGACGGCAATCAGAATCGCCCGACCTGGGAAATCCATCCAGGCCAGCGCATAGGCGGCAAAGGCCGCGATCAGGATCGGGATCACAGTGGCGGGGATGGTGACGGTGAGCGTGTTGAAGAAGGCTTTGACCATACCGTCTGAGGTTTCTTCGCTCAGCAGCATGTTCTGATAGTTTTCCAACGTCAGCTCGGCCGGGGTCAGCGCAGTGACAAAGATCCGCTGGCCACGCTTGCCGGTGAACTCTTCCGTGTTTTCCGCGCGGTAGCTGCCATCAGCATTCACTGTGATGGTGCCGCCTTTTTTCAGCTCGGCCACTTCGCCGGGTTGATAGGCGTCAATCGCGCGGGAGGAGATGCCCCAGACCGAAATGTCCAGATCCTCCTCAGCGAGGCGGCCCTCAATCACATAGAGGTCGCCCTGTTGCACCTGCACCTCCGGTCCGGCAGCGCGCAGTTTCAGGTTCTGTTCGGTGGCAAACGGGGCCTTCCACCAGCCGCTGGCCGCGATCTGATCCGCCGTCCGGAAGGAGGAGATCAGCAAGCCCACGGTGGGAAACAGCCAGAGCACCACCAGCACCACAACTGAGATATTCACGACCCATGACAGGGTAGATTTGGTTCCTGCGATATTGTCCATGATCCGGCCCCCTCAGCGCATTTCGCGGCGCGCGTTGCGCACGTTCCAGACAAGGATCGGCATCACCAGGAGCATGATCACCATGGCCGCCGCCGACCCGCCGCCCCAATCGTTGGCGCGGAACAGTTTGTCATACATGTAATTGGCCAGCACCTGCGTCTCCCACTGGCCGTTGGTCATGGCAAAGACGATGTCGAACACTTTGAGCACGGTGATGGTGATCGTGGTCCAGACCACCAGAATGGTTGTTTTAATCTGCGGCACCTTGATCTTGAAAAAGATCTGCAAGGGGCTGGCGCCATCGACGATGGCCGCCTCGATGGTTTCTTCCGGGATGCCGCGCAGGGCAGCGGACAGGATCACCATGGCGAAGCCGGTCTGGATCCAGATCAGCACCACCATCAGGAAGAAGTTGTTCCAAAACGGGATGGTCAGCCAAGTGTTCGGTTCAGTGCCGCCAAACCAGATGTAAAGCGCATTCAGCACGCCGATCTGATCGGTGCCGGCGGGGCGGGCATCATAGACCAGTTTCCAGATCACCGAGGCGCCGACAAAGGAAATCGCCATCGGCATAAAGATCAGCGATTTCGCGATATTGCCCCATTTGATCCGATCGGTCAGTTGGGCGGCCAACAGGCCAAAAGCGGTGGACATGGCGGGCACCACGATGAGCCACAGCATGTTGTTTCGGATGGCTTCCCAGAACTTCGGCTCACTCAGCATCTGGCCGTAGTTGTCCAGACCAACCCACCTGTAACCACCGCCCGGCACGCGTTCAGTCAGCGACAGGCGCAGTGTCTCGACCACCGGGTAGGCCAGATAGAGCCCCAACGCGAAAAGCGCGGGAAACAGGAACAGCCAGGGCCGGATCAGATTAGCGCGGTTGATGTTGCGGCCCGCATTGGGCCCGCGCGCCGGAAACAGCACTTTGTCCAGAAAGAGGTTAGAAAGGTAGAAATATCCGACACAGCTCGACACACCAATTGTGATGGTGATGAGCCCCAAGAGCGCTGGATGCATGATGTCCCCCGATCCATGAGGCCTGTCAGGCTGGCCTCAGGTGTCCTTGCGGTATGCGTGGGCGACCCGGTCCATACGGCACCGGATCGCCCAGATTGTCAGTGAGGTCGCTTACTTCAGCGCGTCCCAGCTGGCCTGAATTTCCTTGGCCACATCTTCGGCGGATTTGCCGCCGGTGTAGTCCACCATCCCGGTCCAGAAGCTGCCAGCGCCCACGCCACCCGGCATCAGGTCAGAGCCGTCAAAGCGGAAGGTGGTTGCGCCCAGCAGGATCTCACCCAGACCACGCAGGGTGTCGTCCTTGTAGGCATCAACGGACGCACCATTGTGCGGGGTCAGGAAGCCGGTCTGTGCCATCATGATTTCATGCGCAATCGGCTGCTTCAGGAAGTCCATCAGCACGTTGGTTGCATCCGAGGGATCGGTGATCGCCATCAGCGTACCACCGCCCAGAACCGGGTTGCCCAGATCCTTATCCGCGTAGGACGGCATGTAGAAGAAATCGGTGTCTACACCGAACTCCACATCTTCGGGGAAGAAGGCCGGCACGAAGGACGCCTGACGGTGCATGTAGCACTGCGGCGGCGAGGAGAAGAGGCCTTTGGGGCTGTCGCGGAAGTCGGTTGAGGCCACAGCCCCGGCCCCGCCGGAGACTTTGGCGTCATCACGGGCGAACCAGCCGAACTCTTCAATGGCGGCGATCACACGCGGATCGTCAAAGGCCATTTGGTTGGTGGTCCAGGCGTCATAGACCTCAGGCGGCTGGGTGCGCAGCATCATGTCTTCGACCCAGTCGGTCGCCGGCCAGCCGGTGGCCGCGCCGGATCCCAGACCGATGCACCACGGCACTTCGCCGTCGGCCACGATCTGTTCGGTCAGTGCTTTCAGCTCTTCCATTGAGGTCGGCACGTCGTAGCCTGCGTCCTCAAAGTTTTCCGGGCTGTACCAGACCAGCGATTTGACGTTCACGTTGTAGAAGAAGCCGTACATCTGATCGGCGCCATTGGCATCTGCATAGGTGCCCAGATCCACCCAGGATTGACCGGCGGCATAGTTGGTGCGCACCCAATCGGCCATGTCATCCGCCAGCGGATACAGCTGCCCCTTGGAGGCCATGACAGCCGCCAGACCCGGCTGCGGGAACACGGCGACGTTGGGGGCTGATCCGGCCTCAGCATCAATCACGATCTGCTGCTCAAAACTGTCCGACCCGGTGTAGATCGCGTCAGCGCCAGTAGCGGCCTCAAAGTAAGCCAGCATGTTATTGAAGAAGCCATCTTCGGGCTGCAGCCAAGGGCCGGCAATGGTGACGGTCTGGCCGCTCAGGTCTGGCGCGCTTTCGGCCCAGGCGTTGTAGCTGTCCCAGCTGAACGGACCTTCGCCCGGCTTAAAGGCCAGATGACCATCTGCCGATGCCATACCTGCGCTGAGGGCGAGCGTTGCAACACCCGCGTAGAATGCATGTTTCATTTAGATATTCCTCCCATGTGATCCCCTGTCGGCGCTGCTGGGCCTCTACTGCCCGGGCCTGACACGGTGGTTCCGACTCGCCTTTCAAAGCGCTTTGGATGGCGTATTTGTAATGCTAAACAGGGTCGAACTGTCAACGGTAAATATGTTTGATCCCTAAAATTAAATGTAAACCCTTTACTGCGCTAAGGATTGCGGTGTGGGTCATGGCTTGACCAGAGCAAAAAATCTCTTCACATATAAAGAAAAATTGAAAGCGCTTTGAATGGCAATGAACCTGAAACAGCTGGCCGAGGAATTGGGCCTATCGCAGACCACGGTCAGCCGGGCCCTGAACGGCTACCCTGAGGTCAGCGAAGGCACCCGTCGGCGTGTTCAGGAGGCCGCAGAGCAGCACAATTACCGCCCCAATACGCGGGCGAAGGGTCTGGCAACCGGCCGGTCTATGATGATCGGCCATGTGATCCCAGCCTCCACCCAACATGAAATGGTGAACCCGGTGTTTGGGGATTTTGTTGCCGGCGCATCCATCGCCTGTGCCAATCGGGGCTATGACACGATGTTTACCCGGGTGGATGATGGCGATGAAGAAGCCGCCTACCGTAGCCTGATGGGCAAAGGATCCGTGGACGGGGTAATCCTGCAGGTCCCCAAGATCCACGACAGCCGGATTGCTCTGCTGAAGAGAATTGGCCTACCCTTTGCCGTGCATGGGCGGTCCAGCGATGTGACCGATAGCTATAATTGGGTTGATGTAAACAACACCAGCGCCTTCCGCCGGGCCACCGAGTTTCTGATCGATCTGGGCCACCGACGCATTGCCTTGATCAACGGTCTGGAAATCATGGACTTCGCCAAACGTCGCCGCGACGGCTACACCAGCGCATTGGAGGCCGCGGGGATCGCCGTGGATCCAAGCCTGATGAGCAGCGAAGAAATGACCGAGGTTTCGGGCCATCACCAGACCCGTGATTTGCTAGAGTCCGCGACGCCGCCGACGGCTATTCTGGTGGCCTCAATGATTTCAGCGCTCGGCGTGCGCCGCGCCATTGAGGAGGCCGGGTTGAAGATGGGCAAGGACATCTCGGTCATCACACATGACGATGATCTGTCCTATCTGAAAAACGGTCAGGACGTGCCGATTTTCACCGCAACACGCTCATCTGTCCGCAACGCAGGCAGTATTTTGGCTGAGATCCTGATCGACAGTATCGCGACGCCGCTCAGCCCGCCGCGCCACAAGCTGCTGGAGGCTGAATTGGTAGTGGGGCGTTCCACAGGACCGGCGCCCGCTTGACGCCCCACTCTGCACCGCAGAAAATCCGGCCAGAGGTGCATCCAATGCTAGCGCAAACATTCAGCACTGATTAGGATGCGCCGCGACACGTCAGGGCGAGTCGGCCCAGACCAACTGCGCCCCGACCGCGACCCGATCGGGAAAGGAAAGACCGGATGCCAGAGCACAGCCTCCTCGCTGCCGATATCGGCGGCACAAACGTACGCCTTGGGGCCTACCAGGGTGACAGGCTGATGGCGCGGGCCCAGTTTTCCACCAAACGTGACGGTGCCTTGCTGGACCTGATCAGCGGATTTGCCGCTGAGATGGACCTGCCGCCCGAAGTGGTGGTTGTGGCCGCCGCGGGTCCGGTTGCAGACAACCGGGTGGAACTGACCAACGCCAAGCAATCGCTTTGCGGGGCTGAACTGCGGGCCGCAACCGGGGCTGGCGAAGCGCAGATCATCAATGATTTCGCGGCCGCTGCCTGGGCATCGCTGTCCCCCGCCCCTGAGGATCTGGTCACCCTGCAAGGCGCCAGTACTCCGCCCGAAGGCACCCGCCTGGTGATCGGCCCCGGCACCGGCCTTGGAGTTGGCGCGTTGGCCCGGGTTGGCAACAGCTATGCCTCCGTCCCCGGCGAAGGTGGACACATCGGCATCAGCCCGCGCAGCCGCGCCGAGGTTGAGGTGTTTGAAGCCCTGAAACCCATCTGGCCCGAGATTTTCTACGGCGACGCCTTGGCGATTGAGGCCGAAGGCATGCTCAGCGGCACCGGCCTGCCCTACCTGTACCGGGCGGTGCAATCCGTGCGCGGTGGCGGAAGTGAAGCGCCTGATGCGGCTGAGATCATGCAGCGCGCCAAATCGGCAACGGATCCGGTCGCGGTTGAGGTGATTGCGATGTTCAAAAGCCACCTGGCGCAGGTGGCCGGGGACCTTTGCCTGGCCTTCGGCGCCGAGGGCGGCGTGTTCATTGTGGGCGGCGTGGCAATGAAAAACGCCTGGCTGTTTGATGAGGATTTCCTGCGCGCCTTCCGCGCGGGGGGCCGGTTCACCGAAGAACGCGCAAACCGCAGCCTCTATCTGCTCAACGTCGAAAACTTCGGCCTGTTGGGCGCCCAGACCTACGCAAAACAGCTGACAAAATAGAAAGCCGGCCCCGAAGGACCGGCTCATCTGGACGTCAGGGTCAGAGCTTGGGAGGAGAGAGCCCTGACCGATGGTCCGTGGCTTACAGGCCGCGTTCCAGTTCTTTCAGAACACCGGTCTGGATCGCTGCGAAAGATGCGTCGTCTTCGTCCAGGCTCTCGATCACATCGGCAGCTGCGGCGATGGCGTCTGCGTCAACCAGGGTCAGGTCGAAACCCGGGGCGTAGTGGCGCACCTGTGCGGCGTCGTAGCCCGAAACCTCAGCGGTCATGGCGGAAGCGGCACCGGTCAGAGCGATCAGGGCGGCGGCGGAAGCAGTTACGATACGTTTCATGTCTAAGTCTCCAATTGTCAGGGTCAGATCAGGGGAGCTGATCAAGTGCTGCCCTCATTTGGCAGCTTTGGGGGGAGGATCTGGGATCTCGGCGTCAGACGCTCCGATCCCTCCGGTCCTCGTGTGGGGTGAGGTCCGTGGCTTAGAGGCCGCGTTCCAGTTCTTTCAGAACACCGGTCTGGATCGCTGCGAAGGATGCGTCATCTTCGTCCAGGCTCTCGATCACGTCGGCAGCTGCGGCGATGGCGTCTGCGTCAACCAGGGTCAGGTCGAAACCCGGGGCGTAGTGGCGCACCTGTGCGGCGTCGTAGCCCGAAACCTCAGCGGTCATGGCAGAAGCAGCACCGGTCAGAGCGATCAGGGCGGCGGCGGAAGCAGTTACGATACGTTTCATTTTAGTCTCCTAAGTCAGTGTGGGGATCAATCAGGGAAGCTGATGATTTGTTTGTTTGGGGCGTCAGCTGCGTCGCTGACAAAACACCAGATAGGAGGGCAAATCCGCGGTTTAAACTCACGGAAGCGTCACGTGTGTTCACACAAATCTGTCTTGAAAACAGCGACGGAAATACAGACCGCTGTGTAGGGTTACACAGCCAATGTGCAGCGTTTACTTTCAAACACTTAGGGAATTTCACACGTCACAGATTGAGCCGTTTTATGTGAGCAAAACGCGGCATTTTTCGTGCCTCCAATCGCTACACAAAAATGTGTAACTCGCTTTTTGTCAGCAGCAGTCAGCACGGATAGCCAGAGGGGCTTATATGCGTGCATTGCGGCCCTATTTAGGAGGGTTCAGCGCAGGGGAACTGCGCAGAAATTCATCGTAAAAGTTGAATTGAAACCATCGGTCACTCGCATCTGGCCGCCAGCCATCCGGTGACGGCCGCGCGATCAGCTGGCGTGCACGGCGATATCGCGCATTTTGCCCCAGAGATGGCCCAGCGTCGGCTTCTGATTGTCGCGATCCCGGTAGAGCCGCACCTCAAGCGGGCTGGTGAAACTGTCATCCCCCACCACCTGCAGGCTGCCATCGGCCAATTCGTCTTTGCACAGCTCACGCGGCAGCCAGCCCATGCCGAAGCCTTCCATGATCATCGCCTTGACCGAGATCGCCAGCGCATTCTGATTGACCACCAGAACATTCGGCCGTTCGATCTGTTGATGCAGCATGTGATCCAGCACCGAGCGCAGCGCCGAGGCCGAACCATAGGACAGGAGAGACACCGGTTTGTTCTGCCCGCGCTTCAACTCATGCATCGGTCCATTGGGCCCCACCTTGGCCACCGGCAGCAGTTCATCCCGGTCCAAAGTGATGTAATCGCATTGGCTGACCTCCAGCGGGGCCAGGAAATCCATCGCCGGGTGCCAATAGGTCAGGATGACATCGCAATAGCGCTGCTGCAGCGCGGTGACGAACTGATCAGCCGCCCATGAGGTTGAGTTCAGATCGATGTCCAGCCCGCCCGCCTGCACCAAGGGTGCGATGTGCTTCTTATAATGGGTCATGTAGATCGACTGCGAGGTGGCAAACCGGATGACGTTTTCCCCCGCAGCATCGATCACCTGACAGCGTTCCAGCGTTTCATGATAGGTGCGCAGCATCAGCCGCGCCTGGCTGAGGAACACCTCACCCGCGGGGGTCAGCGACAGGGGCAGGGTCTGGCGATTGATCAGCTTGACGCCCACCTCATCCTCAAGCGCGCGGATCCGGCGGGAAAAGGCCGGCTGGCTGACGTTGCGCTCCTCAGCTGCGCGCGAGAAGTTCTTCTGCGCCACCAGAGCCTCAAAATCTTTGAGCCAAAGAATATCCAATCCGGGGTCCGTCCTACCTGGGTCTATGGTCGTCTAAAATTGCGCTCTGCTCTGTCACTCAATCCACCCGCCCCTCTTCAACAGCGTGACAGGCCACAAGGCTGCCATCGCGCTGCTGCTGCGGGCGCGGTTTTTCAACCCTACACCGCTGATCGGCATATGCACAGCGTGTTTCAAAGGGGCAGCCCTTTGGTAAAGTGATGGGTGTCGGGATTTCCCCTTTCAGGCGGATGTGGTCCGGCATGCCGTCCCGCATCTGTGGCACCGCAGAGAGCAGCGCGCGGGTGTAGGGGTGTTTGGGGGCCGCAAAGAGCGTGGCCGTGTCGGCCAATTCGCAGACCGTCCCAAGATAGAGCACAGCCACACGGGTGCCGAAATGCTGCACAACACTCAGGTCATGGGTGATGAAGAGGTAGGTGAGCCCCCGCGCAACCTTGGCCTCCAGCATCAGGTTCAGCACCTGCGCCTGGATCGAGACATCCAGCGCCGCCAGTGGTTCATCCGCGATGATAAACTCGGGATCCACGGTCAGCGCACGGGCGATGGCAATACGCTGACGCTGGCCGCCGGAAAACTCATGCGGATAGCGATCGCGCCATGAGGGATCGACCCCCACCGCCTGCATCACCTCCAGCACTTTGGCGCGCACATCAACCGGCGCCAGATCGGGGTTGTGGTAGCGCACCGGTTCCTCAAGCGCCTGCGCGATGGTCATGCGTGGGTTGAGTGAGGCATAGGGGTTTTGAAAGATCATCTGCATCCGGCGCCGCAAGGGGGCCAGATCGCGGCGGCTTTGATTATCAATGCGCGCGCCGGCGTAACGCACCTCCCCCGCGGAGGGGGCCAGCAGCCCCGCCACCAACCGGGCCACGGTGGACTTGCCGCAGCCGGTTTCGCCAACAACGCACAGGGCCTCCCCCCGATTGACGGTCAGCGAGACATTGTTGACGGCATGCACCTCACGGCGGTCCATGCGCAGGCGCCCGTCGCGAAAGCGCAGCCGCTCCAGCAGACTTTGATCGAGGGCAAAGCGTTTTTCCACGCCGCGCAACTCCAGCAGTGGGGGTTCGGGCGCTGTCATCGTGTCTTTCATCGCCCTTCCTCCAGCAAGAGGTCGCTGTGCAGACGGTTCACCTCATGGCAAGCGACCTCACTGCTGCCCTGCTGCATGATCTGCGGCAGCAGGCGGCGACATTCGGCCAGCGCGAAGGCACAGCGCGGGCTGAACGGGCAGCCGGGGGGAATATCCGTCAGAACCGGCATGGCACCGGGGATCTGTTTCAGCATCTGCCCCGGCAGGGTCTGCTGCGGCAGGGCGTTGATCAGCCCTTGGGTATAGGGGTGCTGCGGGTCATTGATGATTTCACGGGTTTTGCCTGCCTCCACAATGCGGCCGGCATACATCACCAGGGTGCGTTCGGTCAGCTGGCTGACCACGCCAAGGTCATGGGTGATCAGGATCAGCCCCACCTTATTGGCCTGACAGAGCTTCAGCAGCAGCTCCATGATGTCAGCCTGGATGGTCACATCCAATGCGGTTGTCGGCTCATCCGCGATAATCAAGTCAGGATCCAGCAATAGTGCCATAGCGATGATAATGCGCTGCCGCATACCGCCGGACAGCTCATGAGGATATTGCTTCAACCGCAACTCCGGCGCTGCGATCTGCACCTCGCGCAGTTTGGTCAGGGCGATTTCCTGTGCGTCGCGCCGGGACAGTTTGCGGTGGGCGCGCAGGGTCTCCACCATCTGCTGGCCAATGGTCAGCACCGGGTTCAGGGTGACCATCGGATCCTGAAACACCATCGCGATGCGGTTGCCGCGGATCTGGCGCATCTGCGCCTCAGGCGCTTGGGTGATGTCGGTGCCGTCAAATTGGATCGTGCCGCTGTCGATGTAGCCCGGTGCGCTGAGCAGCTTCATCAGCGCAAAGCCGGTGATTGATTTGCCCGCCCCGGATTCGCCAACGATGCCCAGCCGCTCGCCACGGGCCAGATCAAAACTGATCTGATGCAGCGCCGTCACCGTCTGGCTGCGCATGGCAAATTTCACCGTGAGATCGCGAACGGACAACAGGGACATCGCTACACCTTATAAAGCCGCGGGTTCAGCGCGTCGCGCAGCCAATCCCCCAGCAGGTTGATCACCAGAACCAGAACCACCAGAACCCCGCCGGGCAGCGCAGTGATCCACCAGCTGCCGGCAAAGATATAGTCAAACCCCGAGGCAATCAGCGCCCCAAGCGAGGGCTGGCTGGCCGGCAGCCCCAGCCCAAGGAAGCTGAGCGAGGCCTCAGCGATGATGGCATTGCCCACCTGCACGGTGGAGATCACAAAGATCGGCGACATTGCATTGGGCAGGATGTGGCGCAGCATGATGCGCAGCGGGCCAAAGCCCAGCACCCGCGCGCTGTCGACATATTCCTTCTGCCGCTCGGCCAGAACCGTGGCCCGCAGGGTGCGCGCATATTGCGGCCACTCAGCCAGTCCGATCACAGCGATAACCGCCACCACAGCATAGCGGTCAAAAACCGCCGCGCCCCACATGGCATGTGTCACCGCCAGCACCACAATCGCCAGCATCAGGGTCGAAAAACTCAGCTGAATATCTGCAAGCCGCATCAGGAGGCTATCCACCCGCCCGCCCAAGTATCCAGCAGCCAGGCCAATCGCGATGCCCAGCGTCGCCTGCAGCGCAACCGCCGCCAGCCCGATCATGAGCGACAGCCGGGTGCCATAAAGGATCGCCGACCACATATCGCGGCCCTGATCGTCACTGCCCAAGACAAACTGCGGTTCTGCCCCGGGGATCCAGAACGGCGGCAGGTCCGAGTTCATGATATCGATCTGGGTGGGGTCATAGGGGTCAAAGGGCGCGATCACCGGCGCCAGCAGGGCCAGCACCACGATCACGGAAAACACCAGCAAGGCCACCAGCGCCACCGGATTGCCACGCAGGCTATCGCCCAGCGGTGAGGCCCAGAACCGGGCCCAGCGCGACGGTGGCGGGGTGATCAGCAGGTTGCTCATGCGCCCATCCTCGCCAGTTTGACGGTTGGATTGACCAGCGCGTAGATCAGATCAACAAGGGTGTTGGTCAGCACAAAGATCAGCCCCACCACAATCAGGTAGGCCACAATCAGGGGCGTATCCGCGCGGTTTACAGCCTCAAGGAACATGAAGCCCATGCCGGGCCACTGAAACACCGTTTCGGTCAGGATCGTATAGGCCACCATCGTTCCGATCTGCACACCGCCCAGCGTGATCACCGGCATCAGAGTGTTCTTCAGCGCATGTACATAATAGATACGCAGCGGGTGCAGCCCCTTGGCGCGGGCATATTTCACATAGTCACTTTGTAGGACTTCCAGCATCTCAGCCCGGATCAGCCGGATGAACATCGGCAACATGATCGCGGCCAGCGCCACCGAGGGCAGCAGGATATGTGACAGCCCATCAAGGCTGGCGAAGTTCGTTTCCCAATAGCCCCAGACCGGCACCGCATCGCCCCGCCCAAAGGCAGGCAACCAGCCATAGCCCACCGAAAAGACCGAGATCATCAGGATGGCGGTCAGAAACACCGGGGTCGAAATGCCCAGCACCGATAGCCCCATGATCACCCGGCTGAGGATCGCATGGGGCCGAATGGCAGTGTAGACGCCCAGCGGCACCGACAGCAGCACGATGATCACCGTTGCGGCAAAGACCAGTTCCAGCGTGGCGGGCAGCTTCTTCAGGATCACCTGCAGCGCCGGTTCGTCAAAGAACAGGCTGGTGCCCAGATCGCCCTGCATCACACGGCCCAGAAACCTGACGTATTGCGCCCAATAGGGATCGTCCAATCCAAGATCCTGACGCAGCTGTTGCTGCGCGTCCTGACCCAGCGACTGGCCCACAAGATCGCGCAAAGGATCACCCAGATGACTCTGGATCGCAAACCCAAGGGCGGAGATGACCAGCATCACCGCAATCCCTTGGACCAGCCGTTTGACCAGATAGGCGATCATCGTTTCAACACGCCCCTTTATTGTTCAGGCACAGGGTCATTCATTCACCACCAGATCCCCGAAATAGGGGAAGTTCAGCGCGTTCACGATGGCCTCGGCCCCGATCCCCTGACCGGCGCCCCATGCAAGGTTCTGCCAATGCAGCGGGATATAGGCCGCATCGTGATAGAGGATGCCTTCGAGCTGTTGCAGCATCTCGGCCCGTTTCGCACTGTCCGTTTCCGCCGCGGCGGCCTGCAGTAGGGCATCAGCCTCCTCGCTGCAATAGTGCCCGCCATTATACTGCCCATACCCCGTCTCAGCATTGGGGCAGGCGGTCAGGAACTGGTGGAAGTTGGCCGAATCCTCAGTATCGGAATGCCAGCCGATCATCATCATATCGGCCGCGCGGGCATCATAAAGCGGCCAGTATTGCGCCTTGGGGAAGGTTTGCAGATCCACATTGATGTTGATCTTGGCCAGCATTGCCGCAACCGCGCGGGCAATCTTGTCATCATTTATGTAGCGATTGTTTGGCGCCATCATGGTGATTGTGAACCCGTCGGCATAGCCGGCCTCGGCCATCAGGGCCTTGGCTTTGACCAGATCAAACCGCGCCTTCAGATTGGGATCATGGCCCGGGTAGCCCTGTGGACTGGCCTGCGCCGCAACGGTGGCAAAGCCCCGCATGATCCGATCCACGATGCCTGCGTTGTTCACCGCATAATCGATGGCCCGGCGCACCCGGACATCGCGAAAGGCCGGCACCCGGTTCTGATCCATCTGGAAGGAAATGATACGGGTGCCCGGCGTGGTGATCAATTTGGTGCGCGGGCTTTGATCCACCCGCGGCAGGGAATTGGGCGGCACCGGGAAGATGAAATCCACGTCCCCCGCCAACAGCGCCGCCACCCGTGTGGCATCCTCTTTGATCGGGGTCAGGCGGATCTGATCTACATTCCCCGGCGAAGCCTGATCCCAGTGATCCGCAAACCGCTGGAAGGTGACCTTGACCCCCTGTTCCCGCGCGGTGACCACAAAGGGGCCGGTGCCCGACACATGGCGTGAGGCAAAGCTGTGGCCATGTTTGACCAGTTGGGCCTTATCCTGCCCCTTCTCGGTCAGGCCGCTGTAAAAGGCGCGGTCCATCGGGAAGATGTAGGTCGCATTGTGCAGGACCAGCGGATAGGGCTCCGCCGTGATCAGATCGAGGGTCAGCTCATCCCTAACCTCAACCCCAACAAAAGGGGCAAAGACCCCTTTGAAATCCGGGCTGGTCTGCAGCCGCTCAAACGTCCAGGCCACATCAGCGGCGGTCAGCGGATTGCCGGAATGAAACCGCACGCCCTCGCGCAGATAGAACCGGGTGGTGGTGGCATCGATCTGTTCCCAGCGTTCGGCAAGCCGCGGCTCAAACTGCAGATCCTGCGTCCAGCGCACCAATGGGTCAAACAGCAGATGCGACATCTGCAAGGTGCCACCTGAAAGTTGCTCATGCGGGTCGAGTGAGACCGGATCGGCATCCAGCGCCACCCGCAGCGTCACCTCCGCCGAAGCATTGCCGCCAAACGCCAGACAGAGGGCCGCAATCGGGCCAAGGCCCCGTATCCCTATCCTGCTGCCTAGCGTTGCCAGTTGCATCTGTGTCTCCTCCCGCTGGCGCGCGCCCTCCCCATGGCCCGCACCCCGAACAGACTAATGGCACAGTAGGGGCGCAAACCAATGCTGATTTCAAATCACCCATGCGTTCCTGGAATAGAGGGGTTTTCCGGTTACAGATCATTGCCTTGCCGCCGCCTCAAGCGCGAAACGCCCCCGACCTGATGGGCCGGGGGCGCTGTCTTTGCCAATGATCTGCCTGTCGAATCGCGCCGCTTAGCGGAACGGCCGCCCGTCGGCCGCGTGATCGCGCAGGATCTGGGGTGGGGCGAACCGGGGACCGTAGGCGGCGGCAAGCTCTTCGCAGCGCGCCACAAACCGGTCGAGGCCATAGGTGTTTACATATTGGATGTAGCCGCCAGTGTGGACCGGGGCGCCAATTCCCATGATGGAGCCGATATTGCCATCAGCGACCGACCGCAGCACGCCCTCCTCCAGACAGCGCAGGCTTTCCAGCACAGGGCGGAACAGGATGCGGTCCTGAATATCGCGGTCACTGATCGTGGCCTCCGGATCGCGCCAGTGCTGCAGGCCCTCCCAGATCACTTTGGCGCCATCGGCGTAGTCATAAAACCCCTTGCCCGTCGCGCGGCCTACACGGTCATGATCGTCCAGCATTGCGGCCAGCATATCGCGCGCTTTGGGGTTCTGTTCCTCCGCCGGATCCAGAAGGCCCATGCCGACCTGCGTACGGTAGATATCGGTAACCAGCTTGATCTGCACCTCATCCAACAGGCTGAGCATCCCTGTTGGCATCCCTGTCAACCGGGACAGGTTATCGACGCGAATGGGATCATGCCCTTCGGCCACCAGTTCCACCGCTTCGATGATCTTGGTGCCAATGGTGCGTGAGGTGTAAAAGCCCGTTTTATCCCCCACAATAATCGGTGTCTTGCGGATCTGCTGAGCAAAATCAAAGGCCCTTGCCAAGGTTTCATCCGAGGTGTCCTGCCCCGCAATGATTTCCAGCAGAGGCATTTTATCGACGGGGGAGAAGAAATGCAGGCCAACGAAATTGGCGCGGTTCGCAGCCTTGCTGGCCAGACGGGTGATCGGCAGTGTGGAAGTGTTTGAGCCCCAAACGCCCCCCTCACCCAGCAGTGCCTCACACTCAGCCAGCACCTGATCCTTGACCTCAATCTTTTCAAACACGGCCTCAATGATCATGTCACAGCCGCGCAAGGCTTCAGTTTCGGCAACCGGGATGATGCGGGCCAGAACGGCAGCTGCCTCCGCCTCAGTCATCCGGCCGCGTTTCACCCGTTTGGTCAGCAGCGCCTCGGTGTAGGCTTTGCCGCGCTCTGCGGCATCTTGCGTCATGTCGCGCAAGACAACCTCAATCCCCGCCATCGCCGCGGAATAAGCAATGCCCTGCCCCATCATGCCCGCGCCCAAAATCCCCAGCCGCTGTACCTTGCTGCGCGGCACGTCCTTGGGCCGGCTGGCCCCGCCTTTGACCTGATTGAGGCCAAAGAAGAAGGTGGAGATCATGTTCTTCGCCTCAGGCGAAATCACCAGCGAGACGAAACGGCGGGTCTCATAACGCAGCGCAGTGTCGAAATCCAATTTGCCACCTGCCTCAACCATAATGTCGAGGATCTTTTTCGGGGCGGGCAACAGCCCTTTGGTTTTCTGAAACAGCATCGCCGCAGCGCCAGCAATACGCGGTGCCATTTTGGGGCTGTTGGACCCACCACCGGGAATGCGGTGCCCCTTCTGATCCCAAGGTTGGGTGGCCGCATCAGCATCGCCCTGCACCGACAGGATCCAGTCCCGGGCGCGGGTCAGCAGATCCTCGGGCGCGACAACCTCATGGATCAACCCAGCCTTCAGCGCCGCCTCGGGCGCCAATTGCTTGCCCTCCATCACAAAGGGCATGGCCGGCTCCAGACCCAGCAGATGCACCAGACGCACCACGCCGCCCGCCCCGGGCAGGAGGCCAAGCGTGACCTCTGGCAGGCCGATTTTGGTCTTGGGGTTGGATGCGGCAATGCGGTGGTTGCAAACCAGGCACAGCTCAAACCCGCCGCCCAGCGCCGCCCCGTTGATGGCGGCCACCACCGGCACCGGCAGTTTCTCCAGCCGCCGCATATCGGCCTTCATATCCTCAACCTCGGCAAACAGCATCTCCGCCTGATCCGGGGTGATGGCCAGCAGGCGTTTCAGATCGCCACCAGCAAAAAACGTGTCTTTGGCTGAGGTCAAGATCACCCCTGTCAGGCCCTCTTCGGCCTCCAGCCGGTCGACCATCTGTTTGAAGATCGGGCCGAATTCGGCGTTCATCGAATTAACGGGGCCCTCCATATCCATGGTGACCGTCACGATGCCTGCGGCATCTTTGCTATAGGAAAACTCTTTCATCACGCGGCCCCCTTACACACGCTCAATCAGGGTCGAAATGCCCATGCCGCCACCGATACACAGCGAAATCATCGCCCGTTTGGCCTGCCGCCGTTCCAACTCATCCAACACGGTCGAGACCAACATGCCCCCTGTCGCCCCCAAGGGGTGGCCCATGGCAATTGCGCCGCCGTTCACATTGGTGATCTCATGCGATATGCCCAGATCCTTCATGTAACGCATCGCGACCGAGGCGAAGGCTTCGTTAATTTCCCAAAGGTCGATATCGGCCACGGTCAGCCCTGCCTTGGCCAGGCATTTCTGTGCTGCAGGACCGGGGCCGGCCAGCATGATCACAGGATCGCTGGCGATCACCGTGGTGGCCACAATCCGACCGCGCGGGGTCAGCCCCAGATCACGGCCCGCCCGTTCAGACCCCACCATGACCGCTGCCGCCCCATCCACAATCCCAGAGGAGTTGCCGGGCGTGTGCACATGGTTGATCTCACTGACCTGCGGGTATTTGGCCAAAGCCATGTCGTCAAACCCGTAAGCCCCCATCTGCGCAAAGCTGGGGTTCAGCGCACCAAGCTTCTGCATGTCGGTGCCGGGCTTGATGAAATCATCGCGCTTCTGAATGGTGATGCCGTTTTCATCGCGCACCGGAACCACAGATCCGTCAAACCAACCGCTGTCGCGCGCGTGGGCGGCGCGGCGTTGGCTTTCCACAGCAAAGGCATCAACGTCTTCACGGCTATAGCCATCCAAAGTGGCAATCAGGTCAGCGCCAATGCCCTGCGGTGCTGAATTGTTGTCGATGACAAAATCCGGATCAAAAAACATCGGCCCGCCGGAGGATCCAATGGGCACGCGGCTCATCGCTTCCAGCCCGCCGGCCACCACCAGATCCTGCTGGCCCGAACCCACCTTGGCCGCCGCCATATTCACCGCCTCAAGCCCCGAGCCACAGAAGCGGTCCAGCTGCACACCCGGCACAGCCTCATCCCAGCCCGCAGACATCACCGCTGCTTTGGCGATACAGCTGCCCTGATCCATCAGGGGGGCCACACAGCCCAGCATCACATCCTCAACCTTGGCCGTGTCGAGGTCATGACGCTGTTGCAGCTCCTCCAGCAGGCCAGCGGCCAGCCGCACGGGCTTCACCTCATTCAAGGTGCCCCCGGCCTTACCTTTGGACCGCGGGGTCCGGATGGCGTCATAGATATAGGCGGCTGTCATGGTGGGCTCCTCCTTTGACACGCGGATCTCAGATCACGGGGATCTGCAAAACAGTGGACATTTCGGCGGCAAGGTGACAATCACAAAACCAAACAAAAAACAGACAAAACTTTACAACACGCCAGACAACGCTGCTGACCATGCCCGCCCTGCCCTCGATCCCCAATGCCCTGACGGCCAACCTGCTGAGCGGGGCCCGGGCCGCCGGGATCAGCCTTGAGCCGGTGTTGCAGCGGGCCGGGCTGGTGCCGCAGCCGGACAGCCTGACCATAGCAGATTTTGTGCAGCTGATGCGGGCGGTCACGCTCACGATGGATGACGAATACGCGGGGCAGGTCCTACGCCCCCAGCGTATTGGCACCTTTGCGATCACCGCCGCGCATATGTCACACGGTGCCACCCTGCGCGACGCGTTGGAACGCTTTGCCGCCTTTACCAATATGCTGGACAACAGTTTCCACGTAACCTTGCGCCGCGGGGCTGAAACCACGCGGCTGCATCTGGAGCGTACAGACCCCGCCTATCCGATCACCGAGTTGGGGGCGGAAATGGTGCTGGTGCTGCCGCATCGACTGCTGGCCTGGATGGGGGGCGGCTGGCTGCCCCTCCGCGAAGCCTGGTTTGACTATCCCCGCCCCACTCACCACGCGATCTACGGCCAACTGTTTCCAAAGGCGCGGTTGAGTTTCCAACGGGCCAGCTGTGGCTATGCGATCCCCAGCGCCGCGCTGGATGCCCCCGTCATCCGCAGTGAAAAACAGGCCGCCGATTGGGCCCGCCGCACGCCGCTGGATGCATTTTTGCCAGTCAGCCTTGAGGATGGTCTGCCGCTGCGGGTGGCGCAACGCATTGCACATGCGATTGAGGCGGGGCAGCCGCTGCCCTCCATGCAGGCGATCGCGGATGCTTTGCAGCTGCCCGTGCACACCCTGCGCCGCCGCCTGAAACGTGAGGGCCGCGATGTGCCGGAAATCCGCCGCGCGGTGCGGCGCGATCATGCGCTGCGGCTGCTGGGTGAAGGGGATCTGCGCATCGATGCCATTGCGCTGCGGCTGGGTTATTCTGAAACCAGCGCCTTCGTCCGTGCGTTCAAAGACTGGACCGGCGTCACCCCCCGCGCCTACCGGCAATCCGGCGAACCGATCCCGGCCGCAACGTCATTTCGCGGCGAAGTTGACAAAAGCTGACATCGCCCACTAGCCCTAAGGCCAAGCAAGCCGCGCCGCTGCGCGCGCAGGGAGAGGACAGATCATGACGCTATTTTCGCCATCCGCCGCCTGGGTTCAGGACGAACACAAGATGTTCGCCGACAGCTGCGCCCGTTTCTTTGACGATGAAATGGTGCCCCGGCTGGAGGCCTGGGTTGATCAGGGTGTGGTCGACCGCGAATTTTGGAACAAGGCCGGTGAGGCTGGCATCATGGCCGGCGCCATCCCTGAGGATCTGGGCGGCGTGGGCGGCGGCATCAGCTTTGATGCGGTGACCGTTTATGAACAGGCCCGCAAAGGGGACATCGGCTGGGGCTACGGCATTCAGTCAATCGTCATGCACTACATCAACGCCTATGGCACCGATGCGCAGAAACAGCGCTGGCTGCCAAAGCTGGTCTCGGGTGAGATGGTGGGCGCGATTGCGATGACCGAACCGGGCACCGGATCGGACCTGCAATCGGTGCGCACCTCGGCCACCAAAGAGGGCAACGGTTATACCATCAACGGCTCAAAGATCTTCATCACCAACGGCCAGAGCGCGGACCTGATCATTGTGGTTGCCAAGACCGACAAGGACGCGGGCGCCAAAGGTGTATCGCTGATCGTCGTGGAACCGGCCGAAGTCGAAGGATTCAGCCGTGGCCGCAACCTCAAGAAAATGGGCATGAAGGGCAACGACACCTCTGAGCTGTTCTTTGAGAACGTCAAGGTGCCTGCCGACAATCTGATCGGCCCGGAGGAAGGCCAGGGGTTTTATCAGCTGATGAAACAGCTGCCCTGGGAAAGGTTGATGATCGCTGTGATGGCGCTGGGGGCGATTGACTTCGCCATTGATGAAACCCTGCGCTACGTCAAGGAACGCAAGGCCTTTGGCAAACGGGTGATGGATTTCCAGAACACCCGTTTCAAACTGGCCGAATGCAAAACCAAGGCCGAGGTGCTGCGCAGTTTCGTCAATGACTGTATCGCCCGTCTGGATGAGGGCACGCTGGATGCCGCCACCGCCTCAATGGCGAAATACTGGGGCTCTGAGGTGCAAAATGAGATCATGCACGAATGCCTGCAGCTGCACGGTGGCTATGGCTACATGATGGAATACCCCATCGCCCGCCTCTATGCCGATGCCCGGGTACAGATGATCTACGGCGGCACCAATGAGATCATGAAAGAGCTGATCGCGCGCTCTTTGGACGACTGATCTACCAGCAGACCCAACAAAGAAAGGCCGCCGATTACGGGGGCCTTTTTTACGTGCGATCGCTCAAGACAACAAAAATTCCGGCGCGCAATACGCGTCAAAAGCCGTGACATTTGTGGAAAATGGCAGGGGCACCAGGGCTCGAACCCGGGACCTACGGTTTTGGAGACCGTCGCTCTACCAACTGAGCTATACCCCTACGGTGAGCGATTGAGTATGCCAGCGCGGGCCGGAGATCAAGGGGATTTTTCACCAGACCGAAAGGAAAACCCACGGGGTGAGCAGCCCCCCGCGGGTTCGGTTCTTATCGGTGCGATTTTGTCGCCTATCGGGGCGAATGCACCCGTTATTTTGCCGGGCGCAGCCGGTCAAACGGATCCACAGCCTGTGACTTGCGGCCAAACAGCCGTGCGAGGCCCTGCCCCAGCATCCGCTGCAGTGTGAAGATGCCGATCCAAATCAGAATCACCGGTGACATCATGACGGCCACGAACATGGCACCGGGCACAAATTCCGACAGAATGCCCAAGCCAAACAGCGCGGCGATGACCAGATAGATCAGCTTCTTCGGGGCTCGGGCTGCGCCCGGCTTGGGCTGTTCACTGGCATATTGGAAACCCTGATAGGCCTCAGACCGGCTGCGCGGCGGTGTGATATGCGGCTGGGTGACCTCTGCCTGCTGCGGGGCCTGCATTTCAGGGCGCAGCTCAGGGCGCAGGTCAGACTGCTGCGGCTGTTGGCGACGACGCGCGGTGCGGCGGCCCAGTTTTGCATCCGGCGTGGCAATGGGTGAGTTGGCAAAAAGATCCGCTGCGGCGCCTTCAACCGGGGTGGTTTTCGCCAGCTGGCGACGGCGCAGCACCAGCTTGATCAAGCCAAAGACCGCAATGGCTGCCGCGATCTGCCAGCCGATCAACCGCACATCATCCGGGGTGTTGGCGCGGGTTAGCCCGGCCTCCCGTCCCTGCCAGAACGGTTTAAGGAAAATGAACTCTGGCCCGGCCTTCACACCCAGTTCTTCCATCGACCCATAGACCAGTTTGGAAAACCCATCAGTGCGCGACGCCTTGCCGTTGATGCTGAGGCCCAGCGGCAGGCTGCGCAGCGCGCTATGTTCCGGCGTTCCGTCACCCACTGCCAGCTCAGACAGGTTAAACGCTGAAAGCTGCCACAGAAGATCGGCGTAGGCCTCTTCCTCCGCCGGGGTCATAATGATGGCGGCGCGGACCGTTTTGGTGTCAGCACCATCCTGCGGGCCATACATCAGATACATGAAGCGGCGGGATTTGGTGACACCATTGGTCTTTTTCACCAGCTCATAAGACTGTTCGAAATTGACCCAGCCGCTGACATTCACTTCGCCAACGTCACTGCGGTCGGCGTCGCGGTCAAAACTGTTCAGATCCACCAGCGGCGGCGCCGGCTGGGCCAGCGCGGCGGTATGACGCTGCTGCAGGTCCTGTTCTTCCTTGTAGAAGAACTCCGTAGCCCCGACGACAAGGGCTGCCAAAATCAAAAAACCCCACCAGGGCATGCGAAGAAGGGCGACAATCGCGTTCATGACTTAATTCCTACTGCTCAATAAAATTGAGGGTAGGTTGGCAGGCTGACGTGGCGGAAATGGGGCGGGCGTGGGGCGCCCGCCTGACGGTTCAGATCAGGGCAACGCCCATGATCAGCATGCCGACCCAGCCGACCGTGAACATGGCAGAGCGCCAGAAAAACACCCCGCGCAGGTACAGTGGCAGGTAAAACAGCCGGGCCAGAACAAAGATCATCGCGCCCATGGTGGCCAGTGCCATATCCGCGCTAGGCACCACAAAGGCCAGGATCCCAAGCGCCATGAACGGGGCATAGTTTTCCTCAAAATTACGGCTGGCGCGGTTGGCGCGGCCGTGCAGAGCGTTAACCTCGGGATCCTCATCGCGGGTGCCAAGATAGCCGCCGATCCCAATGCCTGAGATCAGAAAGAGCGACGGCAGATACGCCGTCAGCAGGTACAAAACGGTGCCAAGTAGCAGCCAGGTGAGCATGGTCATCTCCTCGTGATTTGCCTTTGTCACAGGGCTATGGCAGCCAAGGAATTGGCTCAATTCCCTTGCAGGGAATAACAATGCGGCAGGAGGAACAGATGAACACTTTTGGCACAGCGCTTAAAACCATGCGGGCCGAATTGGGCCTGTCGCAGCTGGATCTGGCGGCAGAGATCGGAACAACCCAGCGTCATGTCTCTTTCCTTGAGACCGGGCGATCCCAGCCCAGCGGGGACTTTGTCGGCAGGCTGGCCACCGGGCTGGAGCTGTCGCTGACACAGCGGGCGGCGCTGTTTGATGCGGTGGCCGGGCGCAACCCCTACCGGCGGGCGGATTTCGATGCCGATCAGGTCAAGGCGGTTCTGGACATGCTGGAAAGCCGCGCCCTCAGACACTGGCCGTTTCCGGGCTACGTGATGGATCACAACTGGACGATCCTGCGCGCCAATGCGCCCGGCTGGGCCATGCTGGAAGGTTTCGGCGGCGGGAACCAGGCGCTGTCGATGTATGAGGTGTTCCTGTCGGATGCCTTTTTCGCCCGGGTGCAGAACTGGGAGGAGATCGCCATGGTGTTTTACTTCCGCATGCAGGCCGCAGCAGCGCGATCCACATCGGTGGCGAGACTGTTTGAACAGGCCCGTGCTGCCGGGCGCTTTGCCGGCGTCGCCGAGCGGCTGACCGGTGGGGCTGAGGTGCCGCCCTACATTCCGGCAGTGCTGTCCGGGCCAGAAGGGGTGCAGCTGCAGATGTCGAGCCTTGTTGGCCAGCTGGCCTCCACCCATGAGGCGGCGATCGAGGGGCTGGAAGTGGAGCTGATGATCCCTGTCGATGAGGCCACCGAGGCCTGCCTGCTGGACGCCTACGGACGGTAGCATCGAATGCAAAAAGGGCCGCCGAAAGGGCAGCCCTCTCTGAAAGTTCGATCCCGCCTTAGAGCGCGATTTTGAAGCGGGCGAAGCCGTCGGGGCCTTCGCCTGCCGGGGTGATCTCCATCCCCGAAACGCTATCAGCATAGCCCGCCGCCTTGGGACCGGTGTCAAACAGCACCGAGGTGCCGGGCATCGGGGCAAAACGCCAGTTGGCATCGGCGGAGGGGCTGATGGTGCCCTGTTCAACGATGTAGCGCACGATGACGTCGCGGTTGGTGTCCGGCGCTTCCAGAATGATCGTGTCACCCTTGGCGCCCGGGAAGCTGCCGCCACCGCTGGCACGGTAGTTGTTGGTGGCGATGACGAACTGCTGATCCATATCCAGCGGCTGGCCCTGATAGGTCAGGTTCACGATCCGGTTGGCCGAAGCATCCAGCAGGTTGCCCTTGGGATCAAACTTGGACGGCTGGCTGAGGTCGATCTGATATTCCACCCCATCGATCACATCGAAGTTGTAGCTGGGGAAGGACCGGTTCAGCAGCACCTGATCGCCGCCACCGGGGGTGATCTGGTTGAAGATACCGGCGGAGCGTTCCAGCCAGTCCTTGACCTGCTGGCCGGAGACCAGAACCGCACGGGCGGTGTTGGGGTAAAGATAGAGGTCAGCAACGTTTTTGATCGCCACATCCCCTGCGGCCACGTCGGTGTAATACTCCGGTCCGCCGCGCCCCCCGGCCTTGAACGGTGCGGCGGCTGACAGGATCGGCAGGCCCGCGTATTCGGAGCCTTTCAGCATTTCCTCAACATACCATTTCTGCGCGATCGAGACGATCTGCACCGAAGGGTCATCCGCCACGAGGGCAAAGTAGCTGTGCAGCGGCGCATCGGTTTTACCAACTGCACGGCGCACATAGGCCAGGGTCTCTTCGTGGTCTTTGCGCACCGAATTCAGCACGTTTTCATCATCGCCGACCAATGCAGTGATGGACCGGTCCTCATTGCGTTTCGAGATCGGGCGTGCCTCAGACGCCGAGGTCACAACGCGCCATTCGCCGCCTTCTTGTTCCAGCATCAGGTCAATCACACCCAGATGGCTGCCCCAGAATCCGCCCATTGCGGCCGGTTTGCCGTGGATGGTGCCCTTTTCAACGTCCACTGCGGCGTAGTCCTTGTAGGTCGGCGAGGGGAAGACAAGGTGGCTGTGGCCGGTCATCACCGCATCCACACCGTCGATCCCTGCCAGCGGAACCGAGGCGTTTTCCATCCCGTCAGCGGCATCGGCAGAGCCGATCCCCGAGTGCGACAGGGCGATGATGATATCGGCACCGGCCTCTTTCATTTCCGGCACATAGGCCTCAGCACTGGCGACGATATCACGGGCGACTACGTTGCCCTCCAGATGGCGGCGGTCCCAGTTCATGATCTGCGGCGGGGTGAAACCGATGATACCGACCTTGATCATATGTTTGTTGCCAGCACCGTCGGTGATTTCACGATCCAACAGCGCATAGGGTTTGAACAGGGTTTCATCGTCGCGGATGTTGCCGGCCGCGTTTTTGGCAACGTTGGCCAGCACGATCGGGAACTTGGCGCCAGCGGCGGATTTCATCAGGAAGTCGAGGCCGTAGTTGAATTCGTGGTTGCCCACGGTGGCCGCGTCATAGCCAAGCGCGTTCATCGCGGTGATCACCGGATGGCTGTCGCCTTCTTTCATACCGCGCTCATAGGCGATGTAATCGCCCATCGGGTTGCCCTGCAGGAAGTCGCCATTGTCCACCAGCATGGAGTTGGTCGCCTCAGCCCGGATATCGCCCACAATCGAGGCGGCGCGGCTGAGGCCCACCGTGTCGCGCGGCTTGTCGGCATAGTAGTCATAGGGGAAGACGTGAACGTGCAGGTCCGTTGTCTCCATGATGCGCAGATGCGCCTGATTCGTTGCCGCACGGGCCGAAAACGGATGCAGCGCGATCAGACCAGCACCGGCAGACGCGCCCAGAAAACCACGACGTGACAATTGGATAGGCATAGATTAATCTCCCTGAAAATGAATCGTTCATTCGAATTGATCGGATGACGATAACAGGGAAATGACCAATCGGTAAAATTGCTGTGCCGCAGGTGGGCTCACCCCTCGGGATACACCCCACCGCCCACGGCCATATCCGGCGTGCCTGCAAAGTCAGCGCGGAAGAAATCATGTTCTTTCAGCATGTCCAGTAGCGCTGGGTCTAAGGCTGCAATCTGCTCTTCGGTCTTCACCCGCGTCAGCTGCAGGCAGGCCAATTCGCGGCTGGCCGGCGTCCAGTCATATTCATCAACCAGATCCCCACGCCGAAGGGCCTGTTTCATCAGAACCGCATCCAGTTGGGCGTCCGCTGCAGCCAGATGCGCGCGGGCTATGGCTTTGTCAGGGGCAATCACCGCTTCGAAGATCCGGAACACTTCACCGGACCGGGTGTTTTGCATCCGCCGCTCCGCCACCCACCAGTGTTGAGCGGGCAGGATGTCAGGAAGCGGGGTGCCCTCCGGAGGGCGGGAAATGAGACGTTTGAGGATGTTCATCAGGGTCCTTTCACTGCCGCTGACCTTATAGCGGCGAAACCCACCTGCCAAATCTCTGATTAGGCAAGAAGCTTCGCTCGTTCGCTAGGCGCCCGATGCAAAAAGGGCGCCCCTTGGGACGCCCTTCTCGTAGATCAAATCGTCGAGATTACTCGATGATTTTGGAAACAACACCGGAACCAACGGTGCGGCCGCCTTCAC
>NZ_CYSB01000034.1:2500-5893 GCF_001458255.1 Thalassovita autumnalis | reverse complement strand
ATCGTTTTGAGAGGAATTGGTATTTATTAGGTTTGGCGGTGACCTACTCTCCCACGCCTTAAGACGCAGTACCATCGGCGCTTCGGTGCTTAACTTCCGAGTTCGGGATGGGATCGGGTGTTTCACTCGTGCTATGACCACCAAACCGAATAAATACCAATGGGCAATTTTATTTGCCCTGATATCAACTGTTGTCCAAGTGTTTTCACTTATGTGTGTATGCTTTTGATTTGTCAGTATTTTTTGCTAGCGCTTCGCTACTTGAGCGATAAGTCTTACTTTTACTGGATCAAATCAAGCCTATCGGACCATTAGTACCAGTCAACTGAATGCGTTACCGCACTTACATCTCTGGCCTATCGACGTGGTGGTCTACCACGGTCCTCAGGGATACCTTGTTTTGAGGGGGGCTTCCCGCTTAGATGCCTTCAGCGGTTATCCTTTCCGTTCATAGCTACCCAGCACTACCGTTGGCACGATAACTGGTCCACCAGTGGAACGTTCACCCCGGTCCTCTCGTACTAGGGGCAACTCCTCTCAAGTATCCTACACCCACGGCAGATAGGGACCGAACTGTCTCACGACGTTCTAAACCCAGCTCACGTACCTCTTTAAATGGCGAACAGCCATACCCTTGGGACCTGCTCCAGCCCCAGGATGAGATGAGCCGACATCGAGGTGCCAAACACTGCCGTCGATATGGACTCTTGGGCAGTATCAGCCTGTTATCCCCGGCGTACCTTTTATCCGTTGAGCGATGGCCCTTCCACGCGGGACCACCGGATCACTATGGCCGTCTTTCGACTCTGCTCGACTTGTCAGTCTCGCAGTCAGGCTGGCTTCTGCCATTGCACTCAACGAGCGATTTCCGACCGCTCTGAGCCAACCTTCGCGCGCCTCCGTTACTCTTTAGGAGGCGACCGCCCCAGTCAAACTACCCGCCACGCAGGGTCCCGGATCCGGATAACGGACCGCGGTTAGACATCAAGCAGAATAAGGGTGGTATCTCAAGGGAGGCTCCACCAGGACTGGCGTCCTGGTTTCAAAGCCCACCACCTATCCTGCACATATTGTGCCTGATGCCAGTGCGAAGCTGTAGTAAAGGTGCACGGGGTCTTTCCGTCTAACCGCGGGAAGCCTGCATCTTGACAGGCAATTCAATTTCGCTGAGTCGATGTTGGAGACAGCGGGGAAGTCGTTACGCCATTCGTGCAGGTCGGAACTTACCCGACAAGGAATTTCGCTACCTTAGGACCGTTATAGTTACGGCCGCCGTTTACCGGGGCTTCAATTCGACGCTCTCACATCTCCTTTTAACCTTCCGGCACCGGGCAGGCGTCAGACCCTATACGTCGTCTTGCGACTTCGCAGAGCCCTGTGTTTTTAGTAAACAGTCGCCACCCCCTGGTTTGTGCCCCCAGCCACTAGTTGCCTAGAAACTGGGCCTCCTTCTCGCGAACTTACGGAGGTATTTTGCCGAGTTCCTTCAACATCGTTCTCTCAAGCGCCTTGGTATACTCTACCAGTCCACCTGTGTCGGTTTAGGGTACGGTCTTGAAGAGGGGCTATTTCCAGGGACCACTCAGCAGCCCAGACAATCCGTTAAGCCTGAACTACCTCTGTGATCCGTCACCACCTCACGGCCTAGGAATATTAACCTAGTTCCCATCGACTACGCCTTTCGGCCTCGCCTTAGGGGCCGGCTTACCCTGCTCAGATTAGCTTTAAGCAGGAACCCTTGGACTTTCGGCGACAGGGTCTCTCACCCTGTTTGTCGCTACTCATGTCATCATTCTCACTAGTGATCTCTCCACCGGATCGCTCACGCGCCGGCTTCACAGAAAGCTCCTTATCCTCCAAGGCGATCCGAGGATCGCTAAAGAGGATTGGAGCTATGTCACACTACGCTCTGCTACCATGCACTATGTGCATCCTCAGCTTCGGCTCATGGCTTGAGCCCCGTTACATCTTCGCCGCAGGACAACTTATTTAGACCAGTGAGCTGTTACGCTATCTTTAAAGGATGGCTGCTTCTAAGCCAACCTCCTGGTTGTTTTGGTCGTCCCACCTGCTTTCCCACTTAGCCATGAATTAGGGGCCTTAGCTGGAGGTCAGGGTTGTTTCCCTCTCCACGACGGACGTTAGCATCCGCCGTGTGTCTGCCATCTAGTACTCCCGGGTATTCGGAGTTTGGTTAGGATCAGTAAGCCTGTGGGGCCCCATTACCCATCCAGTGCTCTACCCCCCGGGGTATTCGGATGACGCTCTACCTAAATAGATTTCGCAGAGAACCAGCTATCTCCGAGTTTGATTGGCCTTTCACCCCTAGGCACAACTCATCCCGACCTTTTTCAACAGGTGTGGGTTCGGCCCTCCAGTAAGTGTTACCTTACCTTCAGCCTGGTCATGCCTAGATCACTCGGTTTCGGGTCTGATCCCACGAACTCATTCGCCCTATTAAGACTCGCTTTCGCTGCGCCTACACCTAACGGCTTAAGCTTGCTCGTGAGACCAAGTCGATGACCCATTATACAAAAGGTACGCCGTCAGCTCGCAAGGAGCCTCCGACTGATTGTAGGCGTTCGGTTTCAGGTACTGTTTCACTCCCCTCGTCGGGGTGCTTTTCACCTTTCCCTCACGGTACTGGTTCACTATCGGTCAGTAAGGAGTACTTAGCCTTCGAGGGTGGTCCCCCGATGTTCAGACAGGATTTCACGTGTCCCGCCCTACTTAATACGTCCTATCGAGCTTCCCATACGGGACTGTCACCCACTATGGTCAATCTTTCCAGATTGTTCTGGTCACTCTCAAGGCTCGGCTGGTCCCCGTTCGCTCGCCGCTACTAGGGGAGTATCTGTTGATTTCCTTTCCTCCGGGTACTTAGATGTTTCAGTTCCCCGGGTTCGCTCTTAAAACCCTATGTATTCAGGTTAAAAGTACTTGGTTTACCCGGTTATTGATCAGCAAAAGCTAACAATAACAGAGTATCAAGTGGGTTGCCCCATTCGGAGATCCAGGGATCAAAGCCTATTCTCGGCTCCCCCTAGCTTATCGCAGAGTATCACGTCCTTCATCGCCTCTTACTGCCAAGGCATTCACCAAACGCCCTTCTCGCGCTTGATTTGATCCAGAAAGAGTAAGACTGATGTCTTCCACCATCGGGCTGGTTCGACCGATGGCTCACTTTCTGATCAAAAGCATACTTTCCCGCTCCTTACCCGGAACCTGCGCTGCCGATGTCGGTCGGCCCCACGCAGAAGGTAAGGAACAATGCATAAACTCTCGTTTATGCGGGTTAGTGTACTTGACTTGGACAACTCTGTTCGTTTCAGCAGGGATACGTATTTGAGGGCCGAGGAAACAGCCGATCAATCCGCCTCTCCCGAAGGAGAC
>NZ_CYSB01000033.1 GCF_001458255.1 Thalassovita autumnalis | reverse complement strand
TTCAAAGGTTTGGGATACACCTTAGCTGACTGTCCAGTTTTCTGGGACCACTTCAGTGTTCTGAGTGACTTTTGAGGCGCTAAAAACCGAATGCTGCGTCTTGAACCGAACCGGAAAAAGTGAGGCAAAGGCCCACAGAGTGTCATTTGTCAACTCTTTGCGGTCCTTTTCCTCATTTCGTGTTTCGGGTGCCGAAATTCGAAAAAAGGACCTCAATTCGCATCCAAGCAAAACCAGTCGAACAACAGCGTTCTTGAAGGGTCATGTGGACCCGTTTCGCAACGAAAAACAACAAGGAGCGAACTCATGCAAGTGAACTTACAACAGGCTGTTGAAATTCTGGATGCTGGCGAATTGCCTTACTCACCGGCGAATGCCGCGAAGGTGCGCGGTTCAGCGCGCAAATGCGCCAAACTGGCTGGTTACAATTGCGATCTCTCGCGGATCCCAATTGACCCGAACGCCTTTGTCGAGCGTTGGCGTCAGAATATGCAAAACAAGGATGCACCAGAAGGGTTCGAAACCTTCAAGCAGTTCTCGGCATGGCATTCGAATGTGAAGAGCCTGATGGACCACGTTTCCGGCGCCCGTCGGGAGCGGGATCTTCTTCGAGATATCGAGGATGACTGGTCGCAGCTGCTGGGCGCAACCTCGCAGTTCATCCGTAGAACGCGCAAAGGCACCGGCATTCAGCAGAATGATTTTCTTGCCGTAACCGTGTTGCGCAACTTTGCGCGGGAAAACAATCGCCAACCGCACCAGCTTACAGCGAGCCTCGTTCATTCATGGATGCAGAGTGAGACTGCGAATGCGAGTCAGCGGTCAGCCATGCGCAAGGCGACCAAGATCATCAACAAGCTGCAGGATCTGGACCACGGTCTTCCCGAGGGCCTACTGCCTGGAAAAATCGAAGACATCCCCATGGTCACCGCCCGCCGGGTTACCCCGAAATTGCCTTCTAAACTGGAGCACGCGATCTCGGACATGGAGGACGAATTGCGCGAAGGCGTGCCCTACACTGGGTTGCTCAAGAACAAGCGCAAGGATCCGTGCAGCGAAGGCACAGTGAAGAATGCACGCGAAGCTGCGCAATGGTTCTATTCCTGCATGGCAGAACTCGACCTTCTCGACCTCAGTGAAGATCCTGATCCAGCGACATTTGCCACGATGGGGCACATACTGGCCGCCTTCGAAGCCGAGGTGGCTGGCGAATTCTACTGGAAGCCGCTGGCGCAAACGACGGTCCGTAAGAATTTACAGGGAACCTTTCGCTTCCTGCGTCGATTTAATCCCGATCTGAAATCCGAGCAGAAAGAGTTCTTTCAAGGCGCGTATTTTGCGAACTGGGACAAGATGACACCCGACAATCAGGCCTTCTGCAAGCGCCTCGTGAAATCAGATTATCGCAAGGCCAAGTTCTTTTCTTTGGCACGCCTCTTTCATGAAAAGGCGGCGCCCATGATTGCCAGCTATGAGGATCTTCCAGACAACCAGAAAGCTCAGGCGACGAACTGGGCATTGGCGGCGGCCGCAGCAGCTGTGCTGACCTTCCTGCCCGTGCGCGCCGATACCGCGATCCAACTGACCATGGAGGGTCCAAATGCGCATGTGACATTGCCGCCGGCTTCGAAACTGGTGTCTTTCGCATTACCGCGCACAATCATTAAGAACAAGAAACCCATCACCGCCGAAATTTCTCGTCGTGGGAAAGTAGACCCACGCGCAATCCTGGAATGGTGGCTCAAGGCGGCGCGACCCGTGCTTATGGGCCGGTTGCTAAACCCTGATCCCACATTGCTTTTGGGAGGTGCCGGTTATGCAAGGCTGAACAAGGCGTGGCGCTTCGCCACCGCATCTGTGGACTACTACATGAACCTCCATCAGGTGCGCCACGCCATCGCGTCGATCCTTTGGAATGAGCCGGGAGCCGACATCAACGTGATTGCATCCCTTCTCGGTGACCATCCTGAAACCGTCGCCCGTGTCTATGCCTTCCTCGATGTCGCCGCGCAGGTGCAACGCGCCATGGATGGGATGGATAATGTAAATGCTGCTCTGGAGAAAAAGGTGCGTCTATGAGATTCAATGTGAGCGAAGATCAACTGCCGCCCAAGATGCAGCGGTTCCTAAAAGACATCGACACCGGGCGCGCCTATTCCGCGCCCGCGCTGCAAAAGAAGCGGGCAAATGTCTCATCTGCCCTTCGCTGCCTCGCCGAAACTGCCCAACTAAACGGGCTGCTGGTGATCCTAAACGCTGAAACAGCAGGAGCGATGATCAAGCGTTTGCAAACCGCCAACTGGTCGTCGTCCACAATTTCTGGCTTCAAGACTTTGCTGCGCCATTACGCTTATGAAACGGGCGAAGGCGAGGATTGGGCTTTGAGCAGCGGAGCCTCAGATCGTAGACCGGTGGAACTTGTCCTTCGGGCATCTCATTGGGCGCCATATCGTGCGGTCCTGCCGATGCTTCTTGAGGGGGGGATCGGCGACCGGGAAATTCGCCTGGCGGACCGCTGGTTACGGCACCGCAATCAGGTGACGCACCTGTCGTTGGATCACGCCATGACGTTTCATGCAGACCCCGGCAACCTCCGTGGATTGGCGGCGTTTATGACGGCGATTGATCCGGGGAATCCTGATACTCTGATCCTTCAGGCGGCTCAGCGTAAGCGACGCAGCACTGCCAAGGGAGTAAAGCACAAGCCTGCATACGGTGAACTCCCGGAACCCTTTCTGTCGCAAATGAAGGTGATCAGCCGAAAACCGAAGGAGCTCGGGGGGCTTTCGACGGCACGCATCAAGGTGATGGGCTGCGCCATTCGACGCCTGATACGAGCCGCGAAGCAGCGCGGGTTGAAGCCGGAGCTCACTATGGAAACCGCAACTGCCTTCGCCGAAGACTTGGTGTCAGATGACCTAAAGACCATCTCAGCCGCTGGCCATTGCGAATTCCTTGGATATTTCGCCAAGCGAGCTGGATACCCTGCCGAGATCGGGGAGGAGCTATTGGAAACCCACTGGTCACTGAAGGCTGAAGCCAGAACTGACCTAAAGCACAAGGAAATCAAGTTGGCCAAAGTGCCAATCGACTTGGTCGACCTGGCTAAAACGGCGAGCGAGATCCTGGATCAGGCGCCATTCCAAGAAGACATCAGAAACCGTCGACGCGACTACACTCTGGCGGGTGCTATTGCTCTTCTTTGCAAGCTGCAAATCCGCGCTAAAGACCTCCGTGAGGGGAAAATAGGTAAAGAGTTCAGCCGAGACAGCGAAGGCTGGTCCGTCGATTTGAAAACATCCAAAACGGGCACTTACATCACTGGTCGGCTGGCGGATTGCCTGACGCCATTCCTCGATGCGGTTCTGCTGATGGACACGGACCCTGCTTACCTCTGGAAAATCTATGACCAACGTGTGGGCACCGCGCTCTTTGCTAACCCGGCGCGCGATTGGCAATGCTATGAGCGTGAATGGTTGCGCCGCAATATGACCGAGCGCACCGGCCACAGCGCGCATATCGTTCGCACTTTGATTTACGATTACGTCACCCTCGATGCCGAGCTCGATGCGAAGGTCGCGCAGGCACTCGTCGGACACGCGCACGCGACCAGCAAGCAGTTCTATGAGGTAAACGCTGATCGGTATCGCAGGATGGCGGCCCTCATGGGTTTGGCGGCCATCGAAAAAGCCCTTCCAGGGTAACAGTTGGCAGGGTCGAACAGGTTTCTTCGGGTGTCTTGGGTGAACCCCGAAGAAACCAGCCGCCCTGCCTCGCAAGAGAGAAAGCAGCCTCTCAAAACTTAAACTGCGCCTGAGAAAGGAGCCCAATCTGACGCACTTGAAGCCCTGCGCAACATCGCGAGGGCGCTGCATAGGAGAACAATATGTTCGACCTTACTACTGATACCATGACGAGCATGCGCGCGTTCATGTCCTCGCATTCCGAAGCCGTGCAAAATGCGGCATATCTGCTCGGCGGGCAACCCGCACTGCGGAAAGCGCAATCGCTTCTCAATGAGATCGCATCCTCACTCGTGATGACACGCCGCCTCGCGCACAAGCTGCTCGATCTCCATGCGTTGCTGACCCTTCGAAATGTGCATCGCGGCGACACCATCGAAGCAGCGTGTTTTGCTGATCTCGAACCCTCTTCTCCAATCGTCGAAGACATCTGCGTCCTATGCGATGCGCTCGAAGAAGAGATGCACAAGCTGGAAGATGCGTATCCGTCCGGTGTCCCCGCTCTGACGGCGTGATGGAGTGCCTGCTAGATGTC
>NZ_CYSB01000032.1 GCF_001458255.1 Thalassovita autumnalis | reverse complement strand
GAATGGAATGTTTCGCTTTGGGGCAAGCGTCGTGCGTTTACGGAGCATGTTGAGAAGCTGGCGGAGCTGGTGTCTGAGAAGACGGGTGGTGAGTTCACGCTGAACATTTCTTATGGCGGTCTGTCGAAGAACCGCGAGAACCTGGATGGGATCTCGATCGGGGCGTTTGAGATGGCGCAGTTCTGTGCCGGCTATCACCGCGACAAGAACCCCTCGATCACCGTTTTGGAACTGCCGTTCCTGGGTGTGAACACGCTGGAAGAAGAAGTGGCGGTCAGCCATGCGGTCTATGGCCACCCGGCGGTGCAGGCGGATCTGGGGCGCTGGAATGCCAAGCTGCTGATGACCTCGCCGATGCCGCAGTACAACATCGTCGGCACCGGCGAAGCCCGCGACGCCCTGGCCGAGTTTGACGGTATGCGGGTGCGCGCCACCGGTGGCATCGGTCAGGCGTTCAGCGCCGTGGGCGCGGTGCCGACCTCGGTCACCGCAACCGAAGCCTATAACGCGATGGAAAGCGGCGTTGTGGACACTGTGGCCTTCGCCCAGCACGCCCATTTTGCCTATCGTACCATCGACCAGGCCACCTGGTGGACCGCCAACCTGAACCCCGGCACCGTGAACTGCCCGGTGGTGGTCAATGTTGACGCCTATGAAGGCCTGTCGGACGCCCACCGTGAGGCGCTGGACAGCTCGGTCGATGAGGCGATCGCCCACTACCTGGCCAACTACGGTGAGGTTCTGGCCAAATGGGACAGCGTCCTGGCCGAAAAAGGTGTGCAGAAGGTGGAGCTGCCCGAGGCAGAGATCGCCAAATTCCGCGAAGTGGCCGCCGGCCCGATCCGTGACAAATGGATCGCCGACATGACCGCCCAGGGCCTGCCCGCCCAGGAGCTGTATGACCTGGTCATGAGCACGCTTGAGGCTGAGCGCAGCAAGTAAGCGGCGCCTTTTGACATCGACCGCTCCTGCTGGGCTGAGGCCCCTCGGGGGCGGTCTTTCTATATAAAACAACTGGATGGGGGATGAGATGGCGGGATCTGCTGCGGTCTTGGAAGATGGGTCGGGTCTGAGCCGGCTGGATCAAAACCTGTTTCGGCTGGAACGTGTTCTGGCGCTGTTGAGTGGGCTGGCGGTGTTCTCGCTGATGCTTCTGGCGGTGGTCTCGGTCTCGGGGCGCAACCTGATGAACGCGCCGCTGCCGGGCTATGTGGACTGGATCGAACAGGCGATGCCGCTGATTGCCTTTATGGCGATTGCCTACACCCAGCGCGATGGCGGCCATATTCGCATGGATATTCTGGTGGGCCGCCTGTCGGGGCGGGCGCTTTGGGCGGCGGAGTTTCTGACCACCCTGGCGGCGCTGGTGTTGATGGTGCTGCTGGTCTGGGGCAGCTGGTCGCATTTTGGCCGCAGCTTTGATTTTAATGCGCCGCTCTGGTCGCGCGACAGTTCGATCGACATCGGCATTCCGATCTGGCCCGCCAAGCTTCTGGCCCCGGTGGCCTTTGCGGTCTTGAGCGCGCGTATGGCGCTGCAGCTCTGGGGCTATGGCCGTGCCTTTGTGCTGGGTCTGGTGGAGCCGGTGGCGGTGCCGCTGGTGCAATCGGCCGCGGCCCAGGCGGCAGAAGAGGCCGCCCATGTGGGCGAATTGAACAATGATGAGGGACGGGGCTGATGGAACCGATTGAAATTGGCCTCTGGGTCTCGGGCTTTATGCTGCTGATGGTGGTTCTGGGGATGCGGGTGGCCTTTGCCGCCGGTATTGCCGGGCTTGTGGGTCTGATCTGGATCTTCTGGGCCAAGAAGGGCTATGACCCCGAAGATTTTGGCTGGGCGCTGACCGTGGCGGTGAAAACCGCCGGCCAGGTGCCGCATTCGAAAGTGGCCAGCCAGGCGCTGTCGCTTATTCCGACCTTCATCCTGATCGGCTACCTGGCCTATTACGCGGGCCTGACCAAGGCGCTGTTTGAGGCGGCCAAACGCTGGGTTGGCTGGCTGCCGGGGGGCTTGGCTGTTTCCACCGTCTTTGCCACCGCGGGCTTTGCCGCCGTCTCTGGCGCTTCGGTGGCCACCTCGGCCGTCTTTGCCCGGATCGCCATCCCTGAGATGCTGAAGATCGGCTATGACAAACGCTTTGCGGCGGGCGTTGTGGCGGCAGGCGGCACGCTGGCCTCGCTGATCCCGCCCTCGGCCATTCTGGTGATCTATGCGATCATCGTGGAACAGGATGTGGGCAAGCTGTTGCTGGCAGGCTTCATCCCCGGCGCCTTCTCGGCGCTGATCTATGGCGGCCTCATCGTGGTGCTGGCGCTGGCCCTGCCGAAGTTCGGCCCGCCGGTGAAAGGCTTCACCTGGAAACAGCGGTTTGCCGCGATCCCGCCGGCCTTCCCGATCTTCTTTGTGGTCTTCATCATCATCTTCTTCATCTACAACCCCTTTGGCGGCGATGCCTGGGGCACGCCCACTGAGGGCGGCGCGCTGGGGGCCTTTGTGGTCTTTGTGATGGCGCTGCTGCGCGGCATGGGCTGGGCGCAGCTGAAAGATGCGCTGCTGGAGACGGCGAAGCTGTCGGCGATGATCTTCACCATCATCTGGGGCGTGCTGATCTACGTGCGTTTCTTGGGCTTTGCCGATCTGCCAGGCGCCTTCTCGGATTGGATCACCGGGCTGGAGCAGAGCCCGATGCTGACGCTGGTGCTGATCCTTCTGGCCTATGCGGTCTTGGGCATGTTCATGGATGCGATCGGCATGCTGCTCTTGACCTTGCCGGTGGTCTACCCGGCTGTCATGGCGCTCAACGGCGGTGAGTTTGTCTCGGCCGCGGACAGCACCTTTGGCATGTCGGGCCCGATGTGTGCGATCTGGTTTGGCATTCTGGTGGTGAAAATGGCCGAGTTCTGCCTGATCACGCCGCCCATCGGCCTCAACTGCTTTGTGGTGGCGGGCGTGCGTGACGACGTGAGCGTGCAAGATGTCTTCAAAGGCGTCACCCCCTTCTTCATCGCTGACGCCATCACCATCGCCCTCCTCGTCGCCTTCCCATGGATTGTCCTGTGGCTGCCAAGCCAAGTGTGA
>NZ_CYSB01000031.1 GCF_001458255.1 Thalassovita autumnalis | reverse complement strand
TGAAGTGGTCCCAGAAAACTGGACAGTCAGCTAAGGTGTATCCCAAACCTTTGAAGGGATACGAGAATGGCAAAGCGCCGGAACTTTACAGATCAGTTTAAGGCCAAGGTGGCGTTGGAAGCGCTGCGGGGCGACAAGACCGTGCAGGAGATTGCCGCGAAGCATCAACTGCACCCAAACCAGGTCAGCACCTGGAAGCGGCAGGCCATCGACGGAATGGCAGATGTGTTCTCAGGCGGGAAGCAGAGTGGCCCGACCGAAGCCGATATCAAGGAGCTGCATGCCAAGATCGGGAGGCTGGCGGTTGAGAACGATTTTTTGTCGGAAGGGCTCAAAAAGTGAGCCCGGCAAAGAAGCGGTCGATGGTTCAGCGCGACCACCCCAAGCTGAGCATCAGCCAGCAATGTAAGCTCGTGAGCTTGAGCCGGTCTGCATTCTACTACACGCCGGTCGGGATCGACGCTGACACGTTGGAAATGATGAAAGAAATTGACCGGGTATTCACGAAGTATCCGTTCTTCGGGTCACGCCAGATCGCAGCCTATCTGCGAAGAGAAGGCACGGTCGTCGGGCGTCACCGCGTCCGGCGGCTGATGGCCAAGATGGGTCTGGAAGCGATCTACAAACGGCCTCGGACCAGCCAGCGACACCCACAGCATCCGGTCTATCCATATTTGCTGAGAAAGATGCAGATTGACCGACCCAATCAGGTCTGGTGCGCCGATATCACGTTCGTGCCGGTCAAGAACGGCTTCCTCTACTTGGTGGCCATCATGGATTGGGCGACGCGTAAGGTGCTGAGCTGGCGATTGTCGAACACGATGCACGCCGACTTCTGCGTCGAAGCATTGAAGGAGGCCATGGCCAAACACGGACCGCCCGAGATCATGAATACGGATCAGGGCAGCCAGTTTACCGGATCGGTCTGGATCACCACGCTGACCGAGGTGGGCGTGCGCATCTCGATGGACGGTCGGGGAAGATATCTCGATAACATCTTCATCGAACGCCTGTGGCGATCTCTAAAGCAGGAGGCCATATACCTTGAGGAAATCTCCGATGGCTTCCAGGCTCGACGCATCATCAAGGACTGGATGGCTTTCTACAACAATAGACGGCCTCATTCTGCGCTTGATCGACAGACACCCGACGACGCATATTGGGCAGGCTTGGAAGAGCAGAAAGCAGCATGAAACCTAAACCCGATACACCTTAGCAAAGCTGCAAAACTGTCCGAAAAGGTGGGACCACTTCA
>NZ_CYSB01000030.1 GCF_001458255.1 Thalassovita autumnalis | reverse complement strand
CGCTCACGCTCAGCACCGCAACCAGTTCCAGCGCCAGCAATGTGGTGGTCGGCACGATCTCCGCCCCGGGCAGCAGCAGCGTGGCGGCGGGCGGTGGCAGCACAACCTTCACCGTGCAGTACACGCCGACCGTGGCCGGTGCCTTCTCCTTCGATCTCTCCATGGTCAATGGCGACGGCGATGAGAGCCCTTACAACATCACCGTCTCCGGCACCGCCACCGGCGCGCCGGAGATCAGCGTCAGCTCCTCGGTCTCGGGTGCAGTGGCAGATGGTGGGACAGACGCCCAGGGCAGCCGTGCCGCCGGCAGCCCGGTCACCGTGACTTATACCGTCACCAACTCCGGCACCGATGCGCTCACGCTCAGCACCGCAACCAGTTCCAGCGCCAGCAATGTGGTCGTTGGCACGATCTCCGCCCCGGGCAGCAGCAGCGTGGCGGCGGGCGGTGGCAGCACAACCTTCACCGTGCAGTACACCCCCACCGTGGCCGGTGCCTTCTCCTTCGATCTCTCCATGGTCAATGGCGACGGCGATGAGAACCCCTACAACATCACCGTCTCCGGCACGGCCACCGGCGCGCCGGAGATCAGCGTCAGTTCGTCAGAAAGCGGCGCTTTGGCGGACGGCGGCACCGACACGGTGAGCACCGCCACAGCCCAAGGGGTCACCAGTCAAATCACCTATACGATCAGCAATGGCGGCACGGATGTTTTGACACTGACCACGCCAACCGTTGCCACGGCCGTCTCCGCCAGCAGCAATGTCACCGTCAGCGCGCTGACCCTCGCCAGCACCATGTTGGCACCGGGGAACAGCACTACGCTTGTGGTCGACTTCGCACCTACGGCCGGTGGCGCCTTTGGTTTCACCCTAAGCCTGGCCAACAACGATCCAGATGAGGCGCCTTTTGACATTTTGGTCAGTGGCAGTGCCGCTGCGGCGCCAACCGTGGTCCTTTCCGGTGCGCCAAGCACGCTGTCCGGCGGCGGAAACTTCGATGTAACCGCGACATTCAGTGAACCGGTCACCGGTTTTGTGGCGGCTGATGTCAATGTCAGCAATGGCACCGTCGCGGGGCTGAGTGGCAGCGGCGCAAGCTACACGATCACCATCACGCCAACCGGCGGTGACGTCAGCATCTCCATCCCGGCAGGAATTGCCAGCAGCGCCAGCACAGGGGCGCTGAATGAGGCCTCCGCCAGCACCACGATTGCGGATCAAACCGCCGCGGAGACCGAGCGTGAAATCGCGACCTTCCTCAACACCCGCGCAAACCTTCTGATCGGCAACCAGCCTGATCTGCGTTCGATTGTGTTTGGTGGTGCATCCGGTGGCTTTACACTGTCGTCCAAAAGTGAACAGCTGAACTTCGCCTTGAACTCACGCAGCGGGGCGCCGCTGTGGTTCCAACTGCAGGGGGCGCGCTCCAATGCCGGGGATCGCAAGGCGGATTACCTGTTCGGGGCATTTGGTGGGCACACCTGGGTCAACGACCGTGTTGCAGTCGGCGCAATGCTGCAGGTCGATAAGATCGAGCAACGCAATGGCCCGCTGTCGATCGAAGGGCGCGGCTGGCTGGTTGGCCCCTATGTCGCGGCGCGGGCGGCAGAACAGCCGTTGTTCTTTGAGGCCTATCTGCTTTACGGGCAGAGCGAAAATGACATCTCCCCCTTTGGCACCTACACCGACCAGTTCGACACCGAACGGTGGTTGTTGCACACCGCCGTCACCGGGGAAGTTCAGCGCGGCAAGGTCACCTATTTCCCCAGCTTGTCAGCCACTTACACAACCGATGACCAAAGGGCCTACACCGATAGCCTGGGCAATCCGATTGCGGCACAGAGGTTGGAATATGGGCAGATCGCCCTTGGGCTGGATTTTGAAACCCCTCTGGGTGACGGCCGCACGGGCTGGAGCCTGCAGGGCGGGCTGCAGGGATCTTATGCTTTCAAATCAGACAGCGGTGGATCCGTTCCGATCAGCACCGATTATGAAGGCGGCAGTGGCCGGGTCGAGCTAGGAGTTTCGCATCTGAGCGCGGCTGGTGGGCGGTTGGAACTGTCGGGGTTCTATGATGGGATCGGTGCGGCGGCCTATGAGGTCTATGGTCTGTCGCTGCGCTACGATCTGGATTTCTAGGCGCGGTGGACGTGTGAAAATGCGATCGGACGAGGACCGGTTATGGTTGTTCTGCCTTTAGGCGGCCCTAGGTCCTTGGGTATTTGACGCCCAAACGTTTCATCAGGAGGCCTCACAAGTTTTCACCCAAGGCCCTTACGGCCAGCCTTGCCCTTAGCCTGACCCCGATTTCGCTGCCAGCCTTGGCTGAAAATGCCAGCCTGGAGGTCACCGCAGCCTACCGTGAACGGATCGCGCTACCGCCGGACGCCCAACTGGTGGTCGAGCTTAGGGATGTCTCCCGTGCGGATGCGCCCTCCCGGCGGTTGTCGCAGCAGGTGTATGCGATGCAGGGTTCCCCCCAAACCGTGTTACTCAGCTATGATACCGGCGTGGTCGATACCCGGTTCAGCTACGCGCTCAGCGCTCAGATCGTGACAGATGGCGCCGTGATGTTCCGCAGTGTTGACCATATTCCGGTGTTGCAAACTGCCGATGATACAACGGCTGAGATCCTTTTGGTGCAGGCCAACACAGCGATACCCGACACCATTTTTGGGATCAGCTGGTCGCTTTTCGAACTGGACGGGCGCAGCAGCGTTGACAGTGATCCGCCAACTCTGGCGGTGAACCCCGACGGCAGCTTTTCCCTCTTTGGCGGCTGCAACCGCTTCAATGGTAGCCTGACGCTGGATGGCACGGAGGTGCGCTTCCCCGCGCAAATGGCGGGCACGCTGATGGCCTGCCCCCCTAAGCGTGAGGCGCTGGAGCGGGCCTTGCTGTCCGGAGTGCAGGGGGTTGTGCGCTATGAGCGCAGCGGGGCGCTGTTGCAGCTGATGGACGAAGAAAACCGCGTTCTGATGCGCTTCCGCGAAACGCTGGGATAATGTAGAATATGCCAAATTTCGACCTGTCGCACCGCGGCAGGTCATCATCAGATCAAATCATGTTTGGGATGATTTGGTGCGGTCGAGAAGACTCGAACTTCCACTCCGGTTAAGGAACAGCGACCTCAACGCTGCGCGTCTACCAATTCCGCCACGACCGCACGTGATCAGGTAGTGGGGCCGCGTATAAATCAGCTGTGCAGGGATGTGAAGAGGCAATTCGCGCTTTCTGCTGATTTTGTAGCATCCCCAAAACCAGCCAAAAATAACGCGGCCCGAGGCAATGCCCCGGGCCGATACATGTTCAGAAAAGTCAGCGCGTTAGGCGCTTATTCCAAGCTGAAACTTGGCAGCCCACCTTCCGAGCTGGCAGGCATTGCAATCGCCCCCCCCAGACCTTCGGAGGCAGCTTTGATCAGCGCAACACGCTCTGGTTGGGCAGGTGCAAAAGCCGGTTCTGCGCCTGCTTCCAAGGCTGCAACAGCCAGTTCATACCAGCCCCGTGCCAGATCCGAGTTGGTCTCAACCCCGAACCCTTGCGACAGGTGGTGGCCGATCAGCTCCGCATAGGGGGCTTGGCCCGTGCCGACCATCAGCATGGCCGAGCCCAGCGCCACATCCAGCGTGTCCCGGCGATAGCCTGAGTAGAGGCAGATCTGTGCCGTGTTTTGCAGCTGTTCCAGCGACATCGACGAGCCCAGCACGAACTTCTGCACTTCGCCAACAACGTCCATCGCCGGTTTCTGCGTCAGCATCGCGATATAGGGTGCCGCAGCGGGTCCAAAGGCATCACATTGCGCATCGATCTGGGCAGCGGTTGCGCCCTTCACCTTGGCCACCAAGGTTTCGCCATTGCCGATCGCATAGGTGCGTGTCAGGCAGAACTGCTCGCCCAGCGCCAGATCAGGATCACGCAGGTTGGCCAGCGTGACAAAACCGCCGTTTGAATTGGTCATCAGGCTGATCTTGCTGCAATGGCTGGCCAATGAGGCCTCAGGCGTATCATCCCCGGCAAGGTTAAAGGCCTGGATGCCACCTAAGGGGGCCGCGGGTTGGGTCGCCGTGGCAGCGGCCATCTGGGTCACCGGCTGCTGCGCCACGGGCTGGGCGGGCTGCGCCGGTTGCACCTGCGTCGCCGCCATTGTCGTGCTGGGGGCATCGACCATGCGGCAGACGGTCTGCTGACACTGGAAGCTGGCGGTGGTCACGCCACGGGCCAGAAAATCATTGCGCTGATAGCCCTGCGGGCTGGAAGCGAAGACCATCACCGTACAGTTCGACGGGCCGCACCAGAAGTTGCTGCCAGACACAGCAGTATCAAGAATGTAGTCGTTTTTGCCATCACCGTTCAGATCGGCCAACTGCATGAAGCCGGTGCGCTGCATCAGCTGATCGGCGCTGGGGTCAGAGCTGGCGGCGATCTCATCAATGGCTTGGCTCACCTCAACCGGCAGACCGCCATAGCTGTTGGACATGCCGACCATCGTGGTGTTACCCCCCAGCGATTCGTTGCGCCAGGTCTGCAACAGGCTGCGCACACCGTTGGGTCCCTGCATTGCTTTGATGACCTGAGGGCCGCCGATCTGGGCACGGCTGTAGGAGGAGATCAGGAAGTCACGCTCATACTGGGTGAGTTTGCCAGTGGCGGGGAACCCCATGAAAGCCTGATACTGCGCCACCGCCTGACGCGACCGTTTACCCATGACCCCATCCGGTGTACCGGCAGGAAAGCCGAAGTAATTCAGCGATGTCTGGGTTTCACGGTTCTGCGCCCGCGCTGCCGTATTGGCAGAGCTGCTGTAGGTCTTGCGCTTGTTCTTGTTGGCTTCGTTCATGATCGCGCCGCCGATCAACCCGCCGACAATCGCCGCGCCCAGGTTATCAGCCAGCACAGGCGCACTGCCTGTGGTCAGAACAAAACTTGCCGCCAATGCGGTCTTAATCGGCTTGGAAAACATCAGCCTTCCTCCATATAACTCTTTGAATAATGGAATCACTCTACTGCATCCTTAGGGCTTCGCAGCAAAAAAATGCGGCGAATACATCCTTAAGAGGGCACCAAATCTGCGGAATCGTTACATGGTCGAATGGATCACCACCGAAGGGCTGACAGACTACCAAGAGGCGGTCGATTTCATGGAGGCCCGCGCCAGCGCCATCGCCGCAGGCGACGCTGAGGAATGCATCTGGCTGGTGGAACACCCGCCGCTTTACACCGCAGGAACCTCGGCCAAGATCGATGATCTGACCGATCCTGACCGTTTTCCGGTCCACACCAGCAAGCGCGGCGGGCAATACACCTATCACGGTCCCGGCCAGCGGGTGGCCTATGTGATGCTGAACGTGGGCAAGCGCGGCCACGACGTGCGCAAGTTTGTTCAACAGCTGGAACAGTGGGTGATCAACACCCTGGATGAGTTCAATCTGAAGGGTGAGATTCGCTGTGGCCGGGTTGGGGTTTGGGTGGAACGTCCGGACAAGCCGAAAACCATCACCGGCCAGATCGCTGAAGATAAGATCGCGGCCATCGGCATTCGCCTGCGCAAATGGGTCAGTTTCCACGGGATTTCGATCAATGTTGAGCCTGACCTCAGCCATTTTGACGGGATCGTGCCCTGCGGCATCACCGAATTTGGCGTCACCAGCCTGGTCGATCTTGGCCTGCCGGTGACCATAGCGGATCTGGATCTGGCGCTGGAACGTCAATTTACCGCGATGTTCGGGGACACGCCGGTCAAAAAGGATGGTTTAGACGCCTGACCAGCTGCACACGTCTCAGATCAGGCACCCATAAGCGCCCGGTGTCATCCCCATCTGCGCCTTGAAGCTGCGGCTCAAATGGCTCTGGCTGGAAAACCCGCAGCTGCTGGCGATCTGGGCCAAAGGCTCCCCCGCAGCGATCAGCCGCTTGGCCTCTTCCAGCCGTTGCCGCTGGATCCACTCATGGGGTGACAGCCCCAAGGAGGCGCGGAAGCTGCGTTGCAGATGAAACTCACTCAGATCACAAAGCTGCGCCAAATCTGACAGGGTCACTTTCGCCGACAGATCTGCCCGCACAAAATCCCGGATCCGCCGCATCAAATGTGGTGCCAATCCACCCACCAGCTGTCGTTTGCGCCGGGTTACCCCGATGCCTTCAGCAAAGATACCATGCACCAGCTCGCTCACCGCCTCTTCGGCCTGCACCGGATTGCCGCTCTGGGTGGCCTGCTGGATGGTCAGGAAATGCCCCGCCAGCCAAGGCGCGTCAAAATAGGTTTCATCCGTCAGTTCCATCAGCCGGGCGTCACAGTCAAACGTTTCGGCAAAGGCGCGGCGCAACTCGGCATCGCTGAGGTAGAGATGTACAAAGTCGAAGGGATCGGTGATCTCCCACTCACTGTCCATCCCATGGGGCAGAATACACACGGCCCCAGCCCAACCATGGACCGGCGCGCCATCGATCCGGCGGGTTCCCATACCGCCCTGCGCATAAAAACTCAGGCAGTGTCCTTCGGGGGCGACATAGCTGATCCGATCGTCGCTGTTGTGCCAAAGCGATGCCTGCCGATCAAAGCCCAGATCGATATGCCCACGCTGCTGCGCCTGCGGCGACGCCGTCAGGAAAGAGGCAACAGAGGGTTGATCAAGGGGCATGGTCTCTCACGGGTTGGCATGGTTTGGCACGGTCAGCTTGGCTTGACCCCTTATAGCGGCGGTGTGCGACCCGGTGAAATGGCCAATCTGACCAGCGCGCGCCTTTACCGCAAGATTGTGCAATCCACGCGCCCCCTGCCCCGTCTATCCCGGCCCAAAAGACACCGGAGACCGCCATGACCCTTATCCTTTATATCGCCACCGTTCTGATCTGGGGCACCACTTGGATTGCCATCGCCCTACAGGTGGGTGACGTGCCGGTGATGGTTTCGGTGTTCTATCGCTTTGCAACAGCCGGTGTGGTGTTTGTTCTGGGGCTGGCGCTGCTGGGCCGGCTACAGGTGCCCGCCGCGCGGCAGCAGAAATGGGTTCTGGCGCAGGCGCTCTGCCTGTTCAGCCTGAACTTCCTGTGTTTCTACGTCGCCGCGGGCTATCTGGCATCAGGCGTGATCTCAGTCATCTTTTCGCTGGCGACCATCTTCAACGCGGTCAACGCGCGGATCTTCTTTGGCGATCGGGTCAGCGGCAAAACGCTGCTGGCCGGGCTATTGGGCCTCAGCGGCCTGGCGCTGCTATTTGCCGGCGATCTGTCAGGCGCCGGGGCCGAGGATGCCTGGATCGGTATCGCCCTGGCCAGCTGTGGCACGCTGATGTTTTCCTTCGGCAACATGGTGTCGCGCCGGAACTCAGCCAATGGGCTGACGCCGATCACGGCCAACGCCTGGGGCATGTGTTATGGCGCGCTGTTTCTGCTGACGCTGATCTTTGCCACCGGCACGCCAATCATCCTGCCCGGTGATCCGATCTATATCGGTGCGATGCTCTATCTGGCGGTGATTGGATCGGTCGTTGGCTTTACCACCTATCTGGTCATGGTGGCGCGGGTCGGCTCAGCCAAGGCGGCCTATGCGACCGTGATGTTCCCGATCGTCGCCTTGGCAATTTCAACCGTGTTTGAAGGATATGTCTGGGGACTGATGAACAGCGCCGGGCTGGCACTGGCGCTCTGCGGCAATCTGGTGATGTTTGCATCTGTGGACTGGCTCAGCCGCCTGCGTCCCAGGACAAGATCGCAAAACACGGCCTGAACCAAACACCCAGATCGCAAACGCCCCGATGATGATCACCGGGGCGTTGCTAGTTAAGAGGAATGTCAGCTCAGGCGTCGATCATCAGATCCAGGTTCTGTACCGCTGCGCCAGAGGCCCCTTTACCAAGGTTGTCCAGCACGGCCACCAGCACGATACGGCCATCTTCGGCGTCACCACGGACATGCACCATCAGATCGTTGGTGCCGTTCAGCGCGGTGGGATCAATCCGGCTGTCCTGATCCGCCAGATCAGCGACCTTCACATGGGCCGCGCCTGCATAGGCCTCGGCCAAGGCGGCATGCACCTGCGCCATGGTCAGATCACCAGGCAGCTGCGACAAATGCAGCGGGATCGACACGGCCATGCCCTGGGCAAAATTCCCCACCGACGGCACGAAGATCGGTTTGGCGGTCAAACCTGCGAACTTCATCATCTCGGGCAGGTGTTTATGCGCCATCCCCGTTGCATAGAGGAAGGCATCAGGGGCTTCACCGCTTTCATATTCAGCAATCAGCCCTTTGCCACCGCCGGTGTAGCCAGAAATCGCATTGACCGAAATCGCCGCATCCGCCGGGATCAGCCCGGCGCGCACCAGCGGGGCCAGCAGCACAATTGCGCCGGTGGCATAGCAGCCGCAGTTGGCGACATAGCGCGCCGATTTGATCTGCGCCTCTTGCGCGGCGGAGAGTTCCGGCAGCCCGTAGGCCCAATCCGGGTTCACCCGGTGCGCGGTTGAGGCATCAATGATGCGCACGTCCAGATCCTTGGACAGCTCTACCGCCTCTTTGGCCGCCGCATCCGGCAGGCACAGGATCGCCACATCCGCCTCAGCAAATGCGGCCTTCCGCGCCTCTGCGTCTTTGCGCAGGTCAGGGTCGATCTGCACCAAAGTGATGTCATCGCGGCGGATCAGGCGATCGCGGATCTGGAGTCCCGTCGTGCCTGCTTCGCCATCGATGAATACCTTGGTGGTCATTGTCTTACCCTTTGCATATCTTGTGTGAGTGTTGGCGTCCCGAGCCGTTCGGCCCACGTCAACTGCGCCGCTTCCTACAAGGAAAGGGCGAGAATCAGAAGTCCTAAGTGCCAGTCCTGACGAATTTCCGACCCCAAAGCGCTGAACTGCACCTCAGCAGACACCTAATCCCACCTTGATCGTAGCCCCCTGCGACAATTCAACCATGGCCGTGAGACACAGAAACCTATTGCCGCAACGGGGCTGGCGCTATCTATTGCTGGGACGCGAACCCATATCAACAAGAGGCACGCAATGAAAAATCTTCTGATCGCCACAGCCACCCTGGCTGCCCTCGCCGCCCCTGCCCTGGCCGAAGGTGATGCAGCAGCAGGCGAAAAAGCATTCAAGAAATGTAAATCCTGCCACATGATCAAAGCCGATGACGGCACCATGATCGTCAAGGGCGGCAAGACCGGCCCGAACCTCTACGGTATCGTCGGCAAGCCGCTGGGCTCGGTCGAGGGCTATAAATACGGCAAAAGCATCGTGGCCGCCGGCGAAGCGGGCATCGTTTGGGACGAAGCGGGCCTGGCGGCCTATGTCGCAGATCCCAAAGCTTACCTGAAAGATGTAACCGGCGATTCGAAGGCCAAATCGAAAATGACCTTCAAACTGAAAAAGGGCGGCGAAGATGTAGCGGCCTATCTGGCGTCGCTGGCCCCTGCCCCGGCTGAGGAAGAGGCTGCAGCCTCCGACAGCTAACCAGAACGGACACCGCCCGTAGGCAGTGATTCCCACATTTTCAAGGCATTTGCCGGACAGGCACCCCATCGGGTGCCTGTTTTCACGTCTCCAGACAGAAAACCCTCAGCTTTGCAAGGGTCTGAGGGGTGGGGGTGCGACAAAATACTTTGATCTACGTCAAATTCCGCAATTGCCCCCTAAGGCCCATCATTCTAAAACGTGAATTGATCACCGGCGTGTGGGGGCTTCCCTCTTGCGCCGTTTAACACACCAACAGGAGGCAAGAATGGCAGACGCAGCCATCCACGGCCACGACCATGAGGACGAGCGTAGCTTCTTTACGCGCTGGTTCATGTCGACCAACCACAAGGATATCGGTATCCTTTACCTGATCACCTCGGCGATCGTCGGTCTGATCTCGGTATGTTTCACCGTTTACATGCGCCTGGAGCTGATGGAGCCCGGCGTTCAGTACATGTGTCAGGAAGGCTTCATGGCCGATCCCTGCACCCCGAACGGCCATCTTTGGAACGTACTGATCACCTATCACGGCGTGCTGATGATGTTCTTCGTGGTCATCCCGGCACTGTTCGGCGGCTTCGGCAACTACTTCATGCCGCTGCAGATCGGTGCACCGGATATGGCGTTCCCGCGGATGAACAACCTGTCGTTCTGGCTCTACTTCGCCGGTACCGCGCTGGGTGTTGCCTCGATGCTGAGCCCCGGCGGCAACGGCCAGCTGGGTTCGGGCGTTGGCTGGGTTCTCTACCCGCCGCTGTCCACCACCGAAGGCGGCATGTCGATGGATCTGGCGATCTTTGCTGTCCACGTCTCCGGCGCTTCGTCGATCCTGGGCGCGATCAACATGATCACCACCTTCCTGAACATGCGTGCCCCTGGCATGACCCTGTTCAAGGTCCCGCTGTTTGCCTGGTCGATCTTTGTCACCGCCTGGCTGATTCTGCTGGCCCTGCCTGTTCTGGCTGGCGCCATCACCATGCTGCTGACCGACCGTAACTTCGGCACCACCTTCTTTGATCCTGCTGGCGGCGGCGACCCGATCCTGTACCAGCACATTCTGTGGTTCTTCGGTCACCCCGAAGTGTACATCGTGATCCTGCCCGGCTTCGGTCTGGTCAGCCACGTGTTCGCAACCTTCGCCCGCAAACCTGTCTTCGGCTACCTGCCGATGGTCTGGGCGCTGATCGCCATTGGTGGTCTGGGCTTCGTTGTTTGGGCGCACCACATGTACACCGTTGGCATGTCGCTGACCCAGCAGTCCTACTTCATGTTGGCCACCATGGTCATTGCGGTTCCGACCGGGGTTAAGATCTTCTCGTGGATCGCCACCATGTGGGGCGGCTCGCTGGAGTTCAAAGCGCCGATGCTGTTCGGTCTGGGCTTCCTGGTGCTGTTCACCATCGGTGGTGTAACCGGCATCGTGCTGAGCCAGGCTGGCGTTGACCGTGCCTACCACGACACCTACTACGTTGTGGCCCACTTCCACTACACCATGTCGATGGGTGCAGCCTTCACCATCTTTGCCGGGATCTACTTCTACTTCGGTAAGATGACAGGCCGTCACTACAATGAATTTGCTGCCAAAATTCACTTCTGGCTGTTCTTCATTGGCGTGAACGTCACCTTCTTCCCGCAGCACTTCCTGGGCCGCCAGGGCATGCCGCGTCGTTACATCGACTACCCGGAAGCCTTTGCGTACTTCAACAAGATCAGCTCCTTCGGTGCCATGATCTCGTTCGCATCGTTCATCCTGTTCTTCGGCATTGTGATCCACGCCCTGCTGCGCGGTAAGAAAGTTGAAGAGAACAACTACTGGAACGAATACGCAGACACCCTGGAATGGACCCTGCCTTGCCCGCCGCCGGAGCACACTTTTGAAACGCTCCCCAAGCAGGAAGACTGGGACAAAGCGCCGTCGCACTAAGCGACCGCTGATCCAAGAGATACCAAAGGCCCCGGTTTTCCGGGGCCTTTTTCTATGCCGTGCCCTTTCTCGGCATAATGTCCAAACGCATCAATTCGTCACTTTCCCTCCGTGGACAGGGCGCTAAACTCCGCCCTATGCCGCACCAATGGTCCCCCTCCCCGACGGTTCCGTCAGACACCCCGGCGCTGCGCCTCTGGCCCTACCGGTCCCTGCCCCGGCGTGGATTTGCAGCGATGATTTTGATGGCCTTCTTCCTCAGCCTCATCCCGCTTTATGGGGTTTTGGGCACAACGGCGCTCTGGGTGATCTTGCCCTTCATCCTGATCATGGTCGCCGCCCTTTGGCTGGGCTTGGAAAAATCATACAAAAGCGGTGAGATCTTGGAGGAGCTGCACCTCGAAGAGGACGAATTGATCCTCACCCACACCCCTGTGAAAGGGGCCGCACAGGAATGGCGCTGCAATGCCTATTGGGCCCGGGCCGAGATGCATGTGAGCGGCGGTAAAGTACCGTTCTATGTCACCCTGTCCGGCAATGGGCGGCGGGTGGAAATCGGCAGCTTCCTTTCCGAGGATGAGCGCAAAGTGCTCCATGGTGAGCTGAAGGATTACCTCAAGGCCCTGCAAGTCCCGCCCAGCGTTTAAGCTTAATACCCTGCAGGCAATCGGCGTTCGTAGATGTGGTAGCTGTGCTCCGGCATCTGTTCTTCACTGCGGAACTGTGCAGGGCGGCGTTTGTTGCGTTTGCGCAGCGCGTTGACCTGATCGGCCAGCCCCAGAAACTCGATCCATTTGCGCAAATCACCAACCTGCAGACCCAGCGCCTGAGCGGTAGGTTTGCTGATCGATCCGTTGTGCTTTTCCACGGCGGCCAGCACCTCCTTCGGGGTGGCCGGCACCAGCTCACTGCGTTCAAACAGCCCACCGCCATGAAACAGCCTGGCCACATCCCGCGGGTGGTCGACGAACCTTGGCTGGCCGGGATAGGGGAACCCACCTTTGGTTTCCGCCACCGCAGAAACGGTAAGCGCCAGCGATTCGTAGACATAGAGGCGATAGCCCTGGGCCTGATAAGGGGCCATGCCCTTCAACCGCGCCTGCCAGCGCTGCAGGATCGCTTCGACAAAACGTGTGCGCAGACCGCTGTTGATCCAAGGCTCAGAAGGGGCGAGTAGTTCCAGATAGCCCAATGTTTCGTGGTTCCAGCTAGACTGTTGGTTGGCGTTGTCACCGTCAAATCGCAATGGCTTGTCTGCAACCGCCTCCAGATAGCCCGCCAAACCACGATGGTGGCCGCGCACCTCTGCCAAAACTTCTGCAAACATGACCGTCTCCCTTCACTCCGGGGGGAACTAGAACATGGATCCGGCGCAAAGAAAAAGGGGCCAGAGGGCCCCTTTTGTAAATAGCTCTGACAGATGGGTCAGCTCAGGCGATTTTTCACCATCGGACCCACTGCGCCAAAGTCCATCTGGCCGGTGTACTTCTCTTTCAGAACACCCATCACCTTGCCCATGTCGCGAATCGAAGACCCTTCGACAGCGGTGATCGCGGCATCTACGGCGGCGGCCACTTCATCGTCGTTCAGCTGACGCGGCAGGAAGTCTTCGATCACTTTGATCTCAACCAGTTCCTGCTCAGCCAGATCAAACCGGCTGGCCTCTTCGTACTGGCGGGCGCTTTCCTGACGCTGCTTGACCATTTTGCCAAGGATTGCCAGCACATCTGCATCGCCAACGCCCTCTTCGCGGCCTTCGCCACGGGCCGCAATATCGCGGTCTTTGATCGCTGCGTTGATCAGGCGAAGTGTCGATACACGGGTGGTGTTTTTGTCTTTCATGGCCTGTTTCATTCCGGCCATGACACGCTCACGCAATTCCATTTGGTCCCATCCCCAAGGGTTTCCGATAGCCGCCGACCCTACCCTGTTGCCTTGGGTCTGACAACCATTGGCTTGCCGTGCACGTCAACGCCCTATCCTTCTGCCTTGGCTGCGCGCACACTCTGCGGCAGAATGCCCGAAAAACCTGCCCCACTTGACCCTAACGGGCCTTGACCCCATGCGTCACCAGCCGTATTACCCCGCCAATTTGCCCACATCGGAGACCAGACACATGGCCCAGCAGCCCGACACCCGCCCCACCGCGTGCCTTGCCCTTGCCGATGGAACCGTCTTTTACGGACGAGGGTTCGGCGCCACCGGCGCAACCGAGGCAGAGCTTTGCTTCAACACCGCCATGACCGGCTACCAAGAAATCATGACCGACCCGTCTTATGCGGGTCAGATCGTGACCTTCACCTTCCCCCATATCGGCAACACCGGCACCAACCCGGAAGACGATGAAACCGGCGATCCGGTCGCCGCAGGCATGGTGGTGAAGTGGGACCCGACGGAGCCCAGCAACTGGCGCAACGTGGAAACCCTGTCGGATTGGCTGGCCAAACGTGGCCGCATCGCCATTGGCGGCATCGACACCCGTCGCCTGACACGTGCAATCCGCCAGCAGGGCGCGCCGCATGTGGCCCTGGCCCATGATCCCGAAGGCAACTTTGACATCGAAGCCTTGGTAGCCAAGGCACGCGCCTTTGCCGGCCTGGAAGGCATGGACCTGGCCAAGGAAGTCACCTGCGCCCAGTCCTACAAATGGGATGAGATGCGGTGGGCCTGGCCTGATGGCTACCCGCGCCAGGAGGCACCGAAGCACAAGGTTGTTGCGATCGACTTTGGTGCCAAGCGCAACATCCTGCGCTGTCTGGCTTCCGCCGGCTGTGACGTGACCGTACTGCCGGCCACTGCCACCGCCGAAGAGGTCCTCTCACACAATCCTGACGGCGTGTTCCTGTCAAACGGCCCCGGCGATCCTGCGGCAACCGGCGAATATGCCGTGCCAATGATCAAAGGTGTGCTGGATGCAGACCTGCCGGTCTTTGGCATTTGTCTGGGCCACCAGATGCTGGCACTGGCCTTGGGGGCCAAAACGGTCAAGATGAACCACGGCCACCACGGCGCCAACCACCCGGTCAAGGAACATGACACCGGCAAAGTGGAAATCACCTCGATGAACCACGGTTTCGCGGTGGATGCGCAAACCCTGCCCGAAGGTGTGGTCGAGAGCCATGTGTCGCTGTTTGACGGTTCAAACTGCGGCATCCGCATGGCCGACCGCCCGGTCTTCTCGGTGCAGCATCACCCCGAAGCCAGCCCCGGTCCGCAGGACAGCTTCTACCTGTTTGAGCGTTTTGCCGAAAACATGGCTGCCCGAGGCTAACAGCGCCTTAACGCGCCATTAACCACAGTTGAGACAGAGTAAACCGCGTCGGCCCCGCCCGGCGCGGTTTTCTGTTTCTGCAATCTGTTGGCGTGTCATGGTGCTTCACCATCCGAAATCCCCTCCTAAGGTCACCAGCCCCCGCTATGGGCAATATCTGCTCGATCGCGGGATAATCTCGGCCAGCCAGCTGCTCTGGGCGCAGGGGCAGCTGATCCAGACCTCGCTTCTGCTTGGGGATGTCTTGGTCAGCGCCGGCATCCTGAGCAATGAGACACAGCAGGAACACTATGCCAATTGGCTGGGGCTGGAGCGTTATCCTAGTCCAAACCTCAACCACGACCCCGCGCTTCTGAACAGGTTCGATCCGCATAGGTGCTTACAGATGCAGGTGTTGCCCCTCTGGCAAGAGGCTGGTGTGACCCATCTGGCGGTGGCCCACCCCGAACAGTTCCGCCCGGACGCGCTGCGGGCAGATCTGCATCCCAGCAATTGCAAACTGTACCTCGGCCCGCGCAGCTGCATCCAAGACACGCTGATCGCCCATCAGGGGCCGCGCCTGTGCCACGCCGCCAGCCATCGCACCGCTTTGGATCACAGCTGCCGGCGGTGGGGGCAGCGCCCGCTACGCCGGACGCTTGGCCTTGCCAGCGTACCGCTGTTCATTCTGGTGGCACTGTCCATCGCCCCGCTGCTGGTGCTGGCGTCCTTGACCTGCTGGGCCATCTTCACGCAGGCGGTTGCCAGCCTCACCAAAAGCCTGGCGCTGCTGGCACATCTGGGTCGCAACACGAAAGCAAAGCCCCTGCCTACAACGGCCCCCAGCCTAAGCATCTCCATTCTGGTGCCGCTTTATAAGGAGCCAGAGGTGCTGCCCGCGCTGATCCAACGGCTCAGCCGGCTGGACTACCCGAGGGAGCTGATGGAGGTGCTGGTTCTGCTGGAAGAATGTGATCATGCCACACGTGAGGTGATAGAACAGATCGCACTGCCTGACTGGATCCGGCCGCTTGTTGTGCCCGACGGGACGCCCCGCACCAAACCACGGGCAATGAATTACGCGCTGGATGTCTGCGAAGGTGAGGTTATCGGCATTTACGATGCGGAGGATGCCCCCGCCCCGGACCAATTGCGGCAGGTGGCCCACGCCATGACCGATGCGCCAAGCGATCTGGCCGGGGTGCAGGGGGTACTGGATTACTACAACGCCGGCCGCAACTGGATCGCCCGCTGTTTCACCATCGAATATGCCAGCTGGTTCCGCCTGATTCTGCCCGGCATGCGGCGGCTGGGCTTTGCGATACCGCTTGGTGGCACCACGGTGTTTTGCCGCCGCGATGCCCTGCTGCGGGTCGGGGGCTGGGACGCCCACAACGTGACCGAGGACGCAGATCTTGGCATCCGGCTGGCGCGGTTTGGCTACCGCGTCGAATTACTGCCCAGCACCACTGAAGAAGAGGCCAATTGCCGCCCCCTACCCTGGGTGCGTCAGCGATCCCGTTGGCTGAAGGGGTATCTGGCGACCTACCTGGTGCACATGCGTCAACCGATCAGATTGTTCCGTGATTTGGGGCCACGGCAGTTCCTTGGCGTCCAGCTGCACTTCATCACCGCGCTGTCGCAGTTCTTTCTGGCGCCGCTGCTTTGGAGTTTTTGGCTGGTCCCGCTGGGCCTCAGCCACCCGTTGGAGGCCGTTGTGCCCCCGATTGCGCTGACGCTTTTGGCAGCAGGGTTCATCACGGTGGAGCTGCTGACCATAACGATCGGCATCATCGCCACCCGCGCGGCGCATTTACGGCATCTGATCCTTTGGGTGCCCAGCCTGCACCTCTACTATCCCATGGCTGTTCTGGCCGCATACAAAGCTTTGGCCGAGTTGATTTTTGCCCCGTTTTACTGGGACAAAACACAACACGGTATCTCGCCGCCCACGCAGGCGCTTCGGGGATCAGGACAGGCGGCTGTTGCGCCCAGAGTCGAGCTTCAACCGGGTGGTGAAGGCCTTTGAAATATGCGTTTTCAGCGCTTCGTCCGCGCGATCTTCATCACGCGCCTCAATCGCGTTCACAATCGCCTCATGTTCGGCCAGCGCATCAACGCCGCGCCCCTCAGCCGCCAGCGACGTGGTCGCCATCAAGGCCATGGTGCGGTGCACCAGATCCAACTGCTGAACCAGATACCGGTTGTGGGATGCCAAATGGATCTGTTTGTGGAACCGGCGGTTGGCCCGGCTCAGCGCAGCCGGATCATCAAGCAGGTTGCGATCCTCTTCGACCATGTCGCGCAGCACGCTGACCTCCTCCACACTGGCATGGCGCGCCGCCAGCCGTGCAGCCAGACCTTCCAGTTCAGCGCGCACGGCATATAGCTCGGACAGTTGGTTGTGATCCAGCGAGGCCACGATCAGGCTGCGGCCATCCCGCGCCAGCAACGATTGTGTCTCCAGCCGCTGCAAAGCCTCCCGGATCGGGGTGCGCGACACGCCAAAACGCTCGGCCAGCTCGCTTTCCACCAAACGATCGCCGGGGCGATAAACGCCAGTGTCGATCGCCTCAAGGATCAGCGTGTAGGCGTCTTTCTGCGATTTCAGCTCACTCATTCAACTCTCTCCGAGGGGCAACTGGGGTCATCCCGGCACAGTAGCGACCCAGCCCAAAGGATCAAGGCAAACTCACCCCTTCCCCTCTTGCGCCTATTGTCGCGCGTGCCTAGTTTGCGGCCATGCCTAAAAATGACTTCTCCCACGTGGATCAATGGGTCTTTGACCTCGATAACACGCTCTATCCGCCGCAGGCGCGGCTGTTTGATCAGATTGAGGTCAAGATGACCCAATATGTCATGGAGGCTTTGGGGGTGGACCGCGACCGCGCCGATCACCTGCGCACCCACTATTGGGCGACCTATGGCACCACGCTGACCGGGTTGATGCGCGAACATGACGTCGATCCCGGCCCCTACCTGACCGAGGTGCATGAAATCTCGCTGGATCATCTGGAGATTGACGTCGATCTGGCCAGCCACATTCAGGCGCTGCCGGGCCGCAAGATCGTCTACACCAATGGCTCCGCCCCCTATGCGGAGCGGGTGCTGGCGGCGCGCGGTCTTTCAGGCCTGTTTGATGCAATCTACGGTGTGGAACATGCCGATTTCCGCCCCAAGCCCGAGTTGGCAGCCTTTGAGATGGTGTTTGCCAAAGATGGGATCAGCACGGAACGGGGCGCCATGTTCGAAGATGACCCGCGCAACCTGGCCGTGCCACATGCCCTGGGAATGCGCACGGTTCATGTCGCCCCTGATCCGCATGAGGCCGATCACATCCACCATCACACCGATGATCTGACCCACTTCCTGGGACAGCTGCACGCGAAGTAAAGCTTTGCAAACACGCCCTTGCTCCGCCCTGCGGCATTGCGCAGCAGGGCGCGTGGCGCGTTGCCGCACTGCGGCAATCCTTCCAATGGTGCGGCGGGTTTGAATGTTTATCTGGGGGTCAAGCCAACGGCTGATGCCCTCCAGCACCCGCCGACCCCACGTTGATTGGAGACCCCAAAATGAGCATCGCAGACGCCAACACCAGCTTTGAAACCGCAGCAAGCCCCCGCAAATCCCTGTCGGGTGAAGTGATCGCCTTTTTGATCGCTGTTGTGCTGCTGGCCCTCTGGGGCCTGTCGATTTTCACCTTCGGACTCCCAGGCCTCTACATCCCAGCCGTTGCCGCAGTGCCGGTGGTTTACCTGCTGCTTCTGGTGATCACCCGCGGGTGACAGGATGCCGCTTGGACTGCCCGCCAGATAGGTCTAGGTTGCCGGGCAAGAGAGAGGCAGTCCAATGCAAAACACAGCGCAGAACATTGATGTTGATATTGTGGTTTCCGGCGGCGGTGTCGCCGGGCTGACGGCCGCAGCGCTTTTCGGGCAGGCAGGATTTTCGGTGCTTTGCGTCGATCCCACGCCCCCGGTCACGGAACGGGATGCGCAAGGGTCTGACCTGCGCACCACCGCGTTTTTGCAGCCCTCGCAGGCCCTGCTGGACCGCGCAGGCCTGTGGCCCCGGCTGGCGGATGACGCAGCACCCCTTCAGATCATGCGTATTGTGGATGCCGGCGGCGCCCTGCCAGAGCCGCGCATCGTCAAAGATTTCAACGCCTCCGACATCTCGGACAAACCCTTTGGCTGGAACCTGCCCAACTGGCTGCTGCGGCGGGAGTTGACGGCACATCTGGCGACGCTGGACAACGTAGAGTTCCGCGCCGGAACCGGCACCACCACCTTGTTTACCCGCAGCACGATGGCACGGGTCGGCCTGTCGGATGGGACCACTACCACCTGCAAATTGGTGATTGCCGCCGACGGACGCACCTCCCCCATGCGCGAGGCGGCTGGCATTCGGGTGAAAACAACCCGTTATGGGCAAAAGGCGTTGGCCTTTGCCGTCACCCACCCCATCCCGCATGACAATGTCTCAACCGAGATCCACCGCTCGGGCGGGCCGTTCACGCTGGTGCCGCTGCCGGATTATCAGGGCATGCCCTCCTCCGCGGTGGTCTGGATGGAACAGGGCGCTGAGGTGCAGCGCTTGGCGGACCTGCCCGAGCCCGAGTTTGAGGCCGCGATGAACGAACGCTCCTGTCTGCTGTTCGGCCCCTTGTCACTGGCATCGCGCCGCACCGTCTGGCCGATCATCAACCAAGTGGCAGAACGGATGGACGGCGAACGTGTTGCGCTTGTTGCTGAAGCCGCCCATGTGGTGCCGCCCATTGGGGCGCAGGGGCTGAACATGTCACTGGGCGACATGCGGGTGCTTCTAGATCTGGCTGAAGCCCGGCCCGAGGGTCTGGGGGATGCGAAAATGCTGAAAGAGTTCAACCGCTTGCGACACCGTGAGGTCCAGATCCGCGCCGCAGGCATTGATCTGCTGAACCGGGCGTCGATGATTGAAACCCAGCCCCTGCGCGATCTGCGGGCTGCCGGGCTGAATGCGATCTATTCCATGCCGCAGGTGCGTAAGCTGATGATGCAATTGGGGCTTGGCGCGAAGGGCTGACGCCAGCCTGAATGGCGCGCAAAAAGGGCGCTGCCCTCTTGGGTCAAAATGGGATTTAGACCCAATTCACCCGGAGTATTTTTGGATCATTGAAAAGGGCCGCCGCGCGTTTTTGCAGCGGCCCCGTGTTTTCAGAGAACCTTGTCGAGGACTGTCTTCAGGCGGGCGAGCGTTGCGTCCACGTCATAAAGCTTGTCCAGGCCAAACAGACCAAGGCGGAAGGTCATGAAGCCCTCAGGCTCATCACAGGCCAGCGGCACACCGGCCGCGATCTGCATTCCTTCGGCGGCGAATTTCTTGCCATTCTGGATCTCGGGATCGCTGGTGTAGCTGACCACCACACCCGGGGCGCCAAAACCGTCTGCCGCGACAGAGATGATGCCTTTTTCGGCCAACATCGCCCGCACGCCGTTGCCCAGCGCCCATTGCGCTTCTCGCAGCTTGTCAAAACCGTAGTCACGGGTTTCGACCATCGTGTCCCGGAAGGCACGCAGTGCATCAGTGGGCATGGTGGCGTGATAGGCGTGGCCGCCGTTTTCATAGGCCACCATGATGTCGCGCCATTTCTTCAGATCGATGGCAAAGCTGTCCGAGGTGGTGGCGGCCAGCCGTTCCTCCGCCCGTTTCGACAACATCACCAGACCCGCCGAGGGGGAGGCCGACCAGCCCTTTTGCGGCGCGGAGATCAGCACATCAACGCCGGTTTGCTGCATGTCCACCCAGGCGCAGCCCGAGGCGATGCAATCCAGCACCATCAGCGCGCCAACCTCATGGGCGGCCGAGGCCAGCGCTTTGATGTAGTCATCCGGCAGGATCAACCCGGCCGAGGTTTCAACATGCGGGGCAAACACCACTTCTGGCTTGGCCTCACGAATGGCGGCAACCACCTCTTCAATCGGGGCGGGCGCAAAAGGTTCGGTCACCCCGTTGCCGGTTTGTCGCGCCTTGAACACCGTGGTTTTCGCGGTGAAATCGCCAGCCTCGAAGATCTGGCTCCAGCGGTAGGAAAACCAGCCGTTGCGCACGATCAGCGCGTGGGCGTCATGGCCAAACTGACGGGCCACCGCCTCCATCGCGTAGGTGCCGCCACCGGGTACGATGGCCACGGCATCCGCGTTGTAGACACCTTTCAGCATCGATGAGATATCGGTCATCACCCCCTGAAAGGCGGCGGACATGTGGTTCAGCGAGCGGTCGGTGAAGACCACCGAAAATTCAAGCAGACCGTCTGGATCAACGGTATCGAGCAGCGCAGGCATGGCTTCTCCTTTGTTTTCTATGCGATCTGTTTATGCGGCCCGGCGACAGGGGCCAAGGGCATTATAAATCTAGCTGGGTGCCGCACCTAAGGGGCCGGGCCGGCGTTCCTCGGACAGGAGCACATTGGCCTCAACATTCCCGGCGCCGGGCAGCGTCATGATCCTGCGGCGCAACACCCGTTCAAAATCGGAAATGTCGCGGGCGGTAACGCGCAGCCGGTAGTCATACATGCCCAAGACATGCTCCACGGTCTGCACCTCAGGGATGGCAGAGACGGCGCGTTCAAAATCCTCCAGGCTGGCGCGGCCTTTGGTAGCCAGTTTCACGCCAAGGAAAACGGTCACACCAAAGCCCAGCTTCTCCTTGTCCAGATCCAGCTTGCGCCCGGCAATGATGCCCGCGTCCTGCAACCGTTTGATCCGCCGCCACGTCGCCGGTTGGCTGAGCCCGAACCGCCGCCCTAGGGCCGAGGCGCTCTGTGTGGCATCCCGCGACAGCGCCAGCAGTATCTGGTGGTCGATATCGTCAAGGTCGATCATAACTTGTCATCCCTCGTAGACATCCAATCTACATAGCGGTTCTCAAGCCTAGAAAAGAGCTCTGCCGTTTTCATATAGAGGTCAAACCCACCGTCATAAGGTTTGAAAACGATACCTTCGCTAGGTTCAAACCAGAAAGCGTTCAGAGCTGCGTCGGCGATCTCAAGCAGCTGAGCGTCGAACCTACCCGGTTCCCATCGGTCAAGCCCTGCATAAACATCAACAGTCACATCCTCGTCGACATATGGATCGCCAACCACTGAATGCTGCAGTTTTAACGACCCCGACGGCCATCCATGTAAAAGCCCTGCTGGACGGGCCCGAAAATCGCGAAACTGCAATGAGACACACCAAACCTCAGAGCCAACCCCAAAAAGCTCCCCGCCAATGGTATTTGCTCGTTTCAGAACCACCTTTTGCTCATCATTGGTAGTCGCGAAGCGTTTTGCATTAGGCAGAGCATGGAATCGAGTCCAAGAGCCATTGTTTTTCAGCGAAGAATTGAAACGCAAAGGATCATCGGCTTCACGAAACGTGTCCCAATCTTCCCAAAAGTTACGTTCGCGCGATTTTTCAATCATATCGGCAGGCTTTCGTCTGATTTGATGCGCGCCACATGCATCAGCGCTTCGATGTCGTTGATGTGTGGCAGGGTCAGGATCTGGCGGCGATAGATATCCTGATAGTGACCCATGTCGCGGGCAATGACCGACAGGCGCACATCGACCTGGCCCAGAAAGGTCTGGATCTCAATCACCTCAGGGATCAGCCGCGCGGCCTCCATAAATTCGTCAAAGGCGCGGGTCTGGGTTTTATCCAGTGTGATGCGCAGCGACACCTCCACCTCAAACCCAAGCGCGCGCCAATCGATGATGGCCTGTTGGCCGCGCAGCACACCACTTTCACGCAGCTTGTCCAGCCGGCGCGACAGGCGCGAGGTGGTCATCCCGATCCGATCCGCCAGATCCGGGATCGAGGTTTCAGGATCACTTTGCATGTAGCGCAATATGCGCCGATCCAGATCATCCAGCATGATTTTTCCGAAAAATTGCCAATTGATGAATAACTATGGCAAAAATTGAACAATTTCCATTCCCTTCACACTCGCACACGCAGATTTTGTGCCTATGCTCAGCCTCAGACAAACACATCTGACAGTGAAGAGGAGCGCCCCATGCGCGTTTATTACGATCGCGATTGCGACATCAACCTGATCAAAGACATGAACGTTGCGATCCTGGGCTATGGCTCGCAGGGTCACGCCCACGCGCTGAACCTGCGCGACTCGGGTGCGAAAAACGTTGTTGTTGCCCTGCGCGAAGGCTCCGCCTCGGCCAAGAAAGCCGAAGCAGAAGGCCTGAAGGTTATGGGCATCGCCGAAGCAGCGGCCTGGTGTGACGTGATCATGTTCACCATGCCCGACGAACTGCAGGCTGAAACCTACAAGAAATACGTTCACGACAACATCCGCCCCGGCGCCGCCATCGCGTTCGCCCACGGCCTGAACGTACACTTCGGCCTGATTGAACCGAAAGAAGGCGTTGACGTGATCATGATGGCGCCGAAAGGCCCGGGTCACACCGTACGCGGCGAATACACCAAAGGCGGCGGCGTGCCCTGCCTGGTCGCCGTAGACACCGACGCCACCGGCAAAGCGCTGGAAATCGGCCTGTCCTACTGCTCCGCCATTGGTGGCGGCCGTTCGGGCATCATCGAAACCAACTTCCGTGAAGAATGTGAAACCGACCTGTTCGGTGAGCAGGCAGTTCTCTGCGGTGGCCTGGTAGAACTGATCCGCTGCGGCTTTGAGACCCTGGTCGAAGCTGGCTACGCACCGGAAATGGCCTACTTCGAGTGTCTGCACGAAGTGAAGCTGATCGTGGACCTGATCTACGAAGGCGGCATCGCGAACATGGACTACTCGATCTCGAACACTGCTGAGTACGGCCAGTACGTCACCGGCCCGCGCATCCTGAACTACGACGAAACCAAAGCCCGCATGAAAGATGTTCTGACCGACATCCAGCAGGGTAAATTCGTACGTGACTTCATGCTGGAAAACGCTGTTGGTCAGCCGACCATCAAAGCCTCGCGTCGCGCCAACGACGAGCACATGATCGAGGAAACCGGTGCCAAACTGCGCGCCATGATGCCCTGGATCTCGGCCGGCAAAATGGTCGACAAAGAAAAGAACTGATCGGATTTTCCGGTCAAGGCTTGGCGGGCTCTGCCCCGCCGCCTAAAGGTTTTGGGGCGCGCCGGTTTTCGGGGCGCCCCTTCAATTTAGAGTACCATTTTCGGAGCAGCGCCATGACGGCCCGTCAGCCCAACCAACCCGGCCTGATAAACTGGATCAAACTGATCACCCTCGGCATCATCTGGGGCGCGTCATTCATGGCGGTTTCGGTGGCGTTGAACGATATGGGACCGATGAGCATTGCGGCTGTGCGCATCCTGATCGGCGCGCTGAGTGTTCTGGCACTGATCCGCGTGATGGGGATTTCCCTGCCGTCGCTCAGCAGTGGTGAGGGCCGCATCATCTGGCTTGCCGCCGCGGGCATGGGGTTCTTTTCTAATGCCCTGCCCTTCACGCTGCTCAGTTGGGGGCAGACCTACGTCAACAGTGGCTTTGCTGGCGTTTGCATGGCGATTGTGCCGCTGTTTGTGCTGCCGCTGTCACATGTTTTTGTACCTGAGGAACGCATGACCTTCCGCCGCACCTTGGGCTTTTCGGTTGGTTTTGTTGGGGTGCTGGTGCTGATCGGGTTGGATGCCTTTGCTTCTGCCGGGACCGATTTTGAATCGCTGGCGCGCATTGCCTGCCTGGCGGCGTCGCTTTGCTATGCAATTGGGGCGATCATCACCCGTCTCTGCCCGCAGGTGAACATGCTGTCGCTTTCGGCCGCCGCACTGATCTGTGGCTCTGTCATGATTGTGCCCGTTGCGCTCTGGCAGGAAGGGGTGCCGAGCCTGCCGACAACCACGCCATTGCTGGCCATCCTTTACCTTGGGATCTTCCCCACCGCCGTCGCCCAGATCCTGCTGGTGCAGGTGGCGCGCTCGGCGGGACCGTCCTTCCTGGCGACGGTGAACTATCAGGTGCCGGTCTGGTCGGTGATCTTCGGGGCCCTCCTGCTGTCCGAAGCGGTGCCACCGCAGCTGTTTGCGGCACTGGCCTTGATCCTTGGTGGGCTGCTTCTGTCGCGCCAACCCAGTCGTACGACAGTCTGATTCAACAGCCGGAAACGGTAACCCTATGGAAAAGCGAGACACAGCGAAAGATTGGCTGAAAGCGATAGCGATCTGGCTGTTCCTGGGCTCTTGGATCTACTTCTTCGTCACCGGCCTCTATGCCGGCGGTTGCTACAAAGGCAAGAACACACCAGCAGAACGTTTAAGAATATGCACGAATGCTGAAAGGCTTAATGGCTTCCTTTATACGAAGCACCAAGAAGTCGGCCAAAGTTTTGCCCTTGGGTTAGCACTCGCCGATCTTGGTAGGATGGAAGAGGCCTTTGAGAAGTTCCAGTTCTCCCTAACGCACACCAATGCTGTCGCCGACATTAACGACAAGACATCGTTGCAACGCTTCCTGAACGATTATCGGAGAGATATCGAACTCAGCAATAATGCCTTGCTATCCTTTTTTGCGGCTTTTGCTTCCATTCGGGGTCTGGCAGCGCTTGATGCTGTTCTCAGTTCTCCCTAAGCCCCCGCACACCACCGGTTCACCGTCGCACAGCCCGCGCGGTTGTATGATACCCCACACCGCCCCATCTGCCTGTCATGACCCAATATGACATCACCGTAGGACAGGGGCTGCCCGAAGACATGCAGACCCTGCTTCGAGAGTATCCGCGCGACGCTTGGCCGGATCACCCGAATTTCGCCGCTTCCATCGAACGCTGGATGGGGGCTCATACCATGTTCCGCCAGATCGCTGAGATCGTGGCGGTCGATACCGAAGAGATGCTGGACAAAAAGCTGGATCCGGACTGGTACGCGATGCGTCTGGGCCATTTCGGCAATGCGCTGGTGCGCAATCTGCATGGCCACCACACTTGGGAAGACCGCAAGTTCTTCCCCGAGCTGATGGCGGCGGATGACCGGTTCATCGACGGGCTGGAGATGCTGGAGGCAGACCATCATGAGATGGACGGCCTGCTGGATGGGCTGGTGCAATCTTCGAACCGGTTCATCAAGCTGATGGACCTGTCGCGACAGGATGCGCCCAGCGAACTGCCGGAGGTTCTGACAAACGCGCAGGCCATCCAGCGGTTTCTGGATCGCCACCTCACGGATGAGGAAGACCTCACCGTGCCGATCCTGTTGCATCACAAACTGCGGGGGTAATCACCCCGTCGTCGTCGGAGCGCTGAGGTCGGGAAACCGGCCTCAGCTGGTGATCAGCGCAGCCGCATAGCACTCCCTCAGCACATGATCCCAACCCGGCACATATTGCGGGCGAATGGCTGCGCCATCGGCAATGCGATCCCACCCGTCGTGGCAGAGGGTCACCTCCGTCTCAGCCTCAGCAAGCGCTGCAAACTGCACCGTGACGTGGGTGGCGCGTTCAACCGGGTGTCCGGGGTGCCAGGTGAAGGCGACACGCTGTGGCGGCTGCCATTCGGTCACCTGCCCCCAGTCGCTTTCGCGACCATCCGGCAGCACCTCATAGATCCGCCCTCCAAGGCGCCCCTTCATCACAATATCGGTCGGCTGCGCACCCTGCCCTGCGGCAACCGAATGGGTGCTGGCGGGCCACCATAGCGCCATCCGTTCTGTAAACACCTCAAAGGCAAAGGCCTGCGGCACCCGGACTTTCAGATGTTTTTCGATCGGATCCACTGCGTGCAGGTCAGTCATCACGGCTCTCCTTGGCATACTGCGCTTCGGCGGCTTGGGCATAGGTCGCCAAAGCGCGGTTCCACATGTCATCGAAATAGCTGCGCAGCGCGGCCAGCTGTGCAGGATCCACCTGATAGAAATTGTGCCGCCCCTGCCGTTCGGATCGCACAAGTCCGGCGTCAGACAGAACCCGCAGATGCTGCGAAACAGCCGAGCGGCTGACCGGCAGATCCTTCGCCAGGTCCATGACCGGGCGCGGACCGGCCAGCAGCCCCTCCAGCACCTGACGGCGGGTAGGATCAGCCAATGCGGCAAAGCTATCATTTACGTTAGTCATGACTTATACGTTAGTATTCACTAACGCGATTCGTCGATCCCCCTATAGCCCCCTTGACCCGGCGGGGTGAAACGCGTCAGGTCCCACCTGAGCGGAGACCAAAACCTAGGAAGATCACCCCATGCAGCCCGTCATCACCCGCGCCTCTTGGGCGATGGTCATCACCCTTGGCTTTGTCTGGGGCGCCACATTCATGGTGATTGAATTGGCACTGCGTGGCATCACGCCGTTCTGGCTGACCTTTGCCCGGCTTGGCTTTGCGGCACTTCTATTGGGAACGATCTGGCAGCTGCGCGGCGGCAAACTGTGGCTGGGGGAGGAACGGCCCTGGCATTGGCTGATCCTGTCAGGGGCCCTCAGCGCGGCAATCCCGTTTTTGCTGCTCAGTTGGGGGCTGCAATTTGTGACCTCCGGCTTTGCCGGGGTGTCGATGGCCGCGATCCCATTGATGGTCCTGCCGCTGGCGCATGTGTTTTTGGTCGGAGAACAGATGTCCCTGCGCCGGTCGGTTGGCTTTGTCACCGGATTTGCTGGCGTCGCGATGCTTATCGGGGCGCAGGCTTTTGAAAGCTCCGGCCTGGAGGGTGAGATCTGGGGCCGTGTCGCCTGTGTTTCGGCGGCGATGTGTTATGGGGTGAATTCCATCATCACCCGCCGCCTGCCGGCCATCGATCCGCTGGGCCTGTCGGCCAATCTGATGATTATCGGGGCGCTGATCATCCTGCCCGCCGCGCTGGTGATCGAAGGGGTGCCACAAATGCCCACAGCCGAAACGATGGGCTACCTTGCCTTGCTGGGTCTGGTGCCCACAGCGGCAGCCAACCTGTTGCGGGTATTGGTGATCCGCTCGGCAGGCTCCACCTTCATGTCGCTGACCAACTACATCGTGCCGGTCTGTTCCGTCTTTCTGGGGGCATGGGTTCTGGGTGAACCGCTGCCGCCGGGTCTGCTGAGCGCGCTGGCCCTTATTCTGGGTGGGGTGTTGATTTCACAGCTTGGCGCGCTCAAACGGCTGTTCAGCCGCTGACCGCCTGCCAGAGGTTCAGGGCGGACCGGGTTTCAAACACATCATGCACGCGCAGGACCTGCACCCCCTGCGCCACAGCCGCCAGCGCCAGGGCGACCGAGCCCGCAGCGCGGTCACGTGGTTCAGGGGCATTGCCCAGGGTGCCGATGAACTTCTTCCGGGACACACCGATCAGGATCGGGCAGCCAAGGCTGTGAAACAGCGATACGCGCTTCAGCAGCGCCAGATTATGCGCAATTGTCTTGCCGAAGCCGATGCCGGGGTCGACCATGATCTGATCGCGCGGCACACCTGCCGCAACCAGCGCCTCCACCTGCTGTTCTAGGAAATCATAGATGTCCAACAGAACAGCCTCATAGTTGGGATCATCCTGCATCGTTGTTGGATCGCCCAGTGAGTGCATCACACAGACAGGCAGCACGTGCTGTCCCACATAAGGCAGCGAGGCTTCATCAAAGGTGAAGCCTGAGACATCATTGACCAAATCAGCACCAGCGGCGATGGCAGCCTCAGCCACAGCCTGTTTCCGGGTGTCGATCGAAATCGGCACACGCATTTCTTCGCGGATCGCTTTGATCACTGGCGCTGTGCGGTCAACCTCGCGCGCGCGCTCAACCTCCTCGGCCCCGGGGCGGGTGGATTCACCGCCAATATCAATGATGTCGGCACCGTTGTCGCGCATGTCACGGGCGTGCCGTAGCGCCTTTTGAATACCCTGAAACTCGCCACCGTCGCTGAAACTGTCAGGCGTGACGTTGAGGATCCCCATGATCTGCGGCTGGCTGAGGTCCAATCGGGTGATGTCAGCACGCGGCGCGGTCAACCGGTCGCGCATGGCAGCAGGCAGATCCAGCGCTGAGATGCGCTGCGGCGCCTCATGGCGGCTGAGCACCTCAACCTCGGAAAACCACGCCCAGCCGCCGGCCAGCGTCAGGGCATGGTCAGGCCGCGAAGGGTCGGTTTGCACAATCGGGCGGTAGTAAGCTTTCATCTGCGGCACCTCCGTCACAGGCTGATCTGGCGTTGCGGCAGATCCAGGTCGGGTAGGATCGGCGCATCAATCAGCACCAGCTCAGCCGCGGAAACCTCCGCCGCGAACCACTGCATCAGGCCAATACCGCTAAGGTCGCCCGGCGCCTCGGTGGCGTCCAACACCATCTTGGCCGGGGCCCAGATACTGATATGACCCTGCTTCATGGCCCAGTCGAGTTCGGTGCGGGTGTTGGCCACATTTAGACGCGCATCCCGCGCCATCAGCGCCCAAGCCGCCTGATCCTGCCGCAACAAATCAATGTTCAACTGCGCCCGTGGTTCTGCAACTGCACCGGCCTCGGCCTCCGGCTCCGCCAGGCTGAGGATGACCGGAACGTCGCCCTGCAGATCATCCAGCCAATCTGACAGCCGATCTGAGGCCTGCGCCGCACGGCTGAGAAAAACCAACCGCGGCTGCACAGTTTCTTTGGACGTCGCACCAGACTGATCGGACCGGCTGCGCACAATTTCAACACCCAGTTTAAACGGACCGCGATCCAGCTTCTCAATCCTTAGGAAAACCCGCCGCGCCTGCGGCTCTGCCAGAATGCGGGCGGCGATGTTATCGGCCAGCGTTTCCAACAGGTTCAACCGCTCCGTTGCCAATTCCGTCGCAATTGCCTCGGTCACTTTGTCATAGGACAGGATGCGGTCCACATCATCCTCCAGCGGCGCCGTAACCGGGGCTACTTCGACCACCACGTTAAACGCCAACCGTTGGGTCAGATTCCGTTCCACCTGAAAGGCGCCAATCTCAACCTCCACGATGTGATCGCGCAGGGAAATACGGTCCAGAGGCTGATCGGCCGTCGCGACGGCGCGGGCCTCAGGATGATCAAAGGCCAGTGCGATCTCAGCGTCGCGCTCAGGCGTAGGCGTTGTGGGGGTAGACATGGGCTGCCTCGGACGTCAATTAAGCAAGCAAAAGGAGGCCGAAGCCCCCTTTTCCAGCTAGCTCAATTGTGTGCAGGCAGCAAGAGCCTCACTTCATCGAAACCTCAGTCGGATGCCGGTAGAAGTGATGCACGCCGATCGTGGTGGTGCGGGCAAACTTGCGCGACCAGCTCGGGCGCACAGCCTTGGTGTGATAATAGGTGGCGTTGTCGGTCAGGGCGCGCGGTGCACCGTTGATCATCAGCTGCGCCACTTTGGCGACCCGATCAAAGGCCTCTGGTTCGCGCACCACTTCTTTGTGCCCGTCACAGGTATAGGTGAACTGGCATTGGTATTTGCGGCCAGTGCCCTGATTGATGACACCACAAACCGTATCGGGGAAACGCGCGGAATCCACACGGTTCAAGATCACCTCAGCCACAGCGAACTGGCCCTTCACGCTTTCACCACGCGCCTCAAAGTACAGCGCCTCGGCCAGGCAGGCCCATTCTTCGTCACCTTTGGCTTTGGGCAGGCCGTCGACAAAGCTGCGCGAATAGTCGATCTTGGCTGGCGCTTTTTTCGGGTTGAACAGACGGTCCAGCAGGCCGCCTTTGACACCGATCAGGCCACGACGTTCCTGTTTCAGCACCTCTTCGACCTGTGCTTCGGCCACAGCGGGGCCGGCCAGCGGGGTCACAGCGGCAAGCATCAATGCAAGTACCGGCACCGCCCAACGGGCCGGGGCGTTAAACATGCGTTTCATCTTGATCTCCTGGTTCACCGGGACGCAGAGCCTCCCGATCCTCTGGGTCAATCTGCGGCGGAATACCCAAAATCGCCGCCCGGGTCTAGCCGGGAGCGTCAAAGCGGCGCATGCTAGGAATCTGATCGATTCTGATCAAGACACAAATTTATTTAAAATTCGCAAAGATCACAGAGAGTTAGATCTTTCGCACCCCAACCGTCTCAAGGACTGCAAATTGAGCAGCGGCCAGCCGCGCAACGGGAACCCGGAACGGCGAACAGGACACATAGTTGAACCCAGCCGCCCGTGAGAAGGCGATTGATTCGGGGCTGCCACCGTGTTCGCCACAGATCGATAGCACAAGATCAGGCCGGGCATCCCGGCCCCTTTTGGCGCCGATCTCCAACAGCTCCCCCACCCCTTCGGTATCAAGATCGTGGAACGGGTCCTCAGGGAAGACCCCCTGCTGCACATAGGCGGACATAAACCGCCCCGCGTCATCGCGTGACAGACCATAGGTCATCTGGGTCAGGTCGTTGGTGCCAAAGGACAGGAACGCAGTATGCGGGGCAATTTCCCCCGCCTTCAGCGCGGCGCGTGGCGTTTCAACCATGACGCCCAGACGGTAGTCAAAATCCTGCCCCTTCTCGTTGCGCACAGCGGCAGCAACGGCATCGACACGGGTTTTGACCAGCTCGACCTCACGTTTGGCGGACACCAGCGGGATCATGATTTCCGGGACCACCGGATCGCCCTCTTCGCTGGCCTCAATCGTTGCTTCAAAGATCGCGCGCGCCTGCATGTCGTAAATCTCAGGCACGGTGATGCCCAGACGCACGCCGCGCATGCCTAGCATCGGATTATATTCGCTCAACGCCTCAACCCGGCGGGTCACATCCGAAAGGGGCAGATCCAGCGCCTCGGCCAGTTCACGATGGCCGGCGCGGTCAGAGGGCAGAAACTCATGCAGCGGCGGGTCAAACAGGCGGATGCAGACCGGCAGCCCCTGCATGATGCGGAACAGTTCGATAAAATCCGCCCGCTGCATCGGCAGCAGCCGTTCCAGCGCCGCCGCCCGATCAGGCGAGGTATCGGCAAAGATCATTTCCCGCATCACCGTCAGGCGATCCGCCTCAAAGAACATATGTTCGGTCCGGCAAAGGCCGATGCCTTCTGCGGCAAAATTCTTGGCGGTTTGGGCATCCGCCGGCGTATCCGCATTGGCGCGCACCCCGATGTCACGCACCGCATCCGCCCAGGTCATCAGCTGGCGGAAGGCATCATCCTGTGCCGCCTCCAGCATCAACGGCTCGCCCCAAAGGACCTCACCGTTACTGCCGTCAATTGTGACCATGTCGCCCGCCTGTAGCTCACGCCCATCGGGGGCGACCAGCCGCTTTTCGCGGATATGAAACTTGATGTCAGAGGCGCCCACCACGCAGGGCAGACCGATGCCACGCGCGATCACCGCCGCATGGCTGGTCATCCCGCCACGTTCGGTCAAAACGGCGGCGGCGGCGTGCATGCCGCGAATGTCTTCGGGGCTGGTTTCCCGGCGCACCAGCACGCAGGCCTCACCGCGTGCCGCGCTGGCCTGCGCCTCATCAGCGGAAAACACGATCCGGCCCGTTGCCGCGCCAGGGCTGGCCGCGATCCCGGTCGCCAGGGTGTCACGGGCCGCATCAGGTGCGACCTGACGGTGCAGCAGCTCATTCATTGAGCGCGGATCAATCCGGGTCAGCGCCTCTTCGCGCGGAATGATCCCATCTTCGGCCAAGCTGACAGCAATCCGCACGGCGGCGCGGGCGGTGCGCGCCACACGCACCCCATCGAGGATGTGCACCCTGCCGTTTTCGACCGTAAACTCGGCCTGCATTTCTTCGCGCAGGCGGCGGCGCATCAGCCTGGTATGCTCCAGCAATTGCTCAAACAGCTCAGGCGATTGCGCCTGCAGGGATGGACCGCGATCGTCCGTTTCCAGATACATCGAGGCCGAGCGATCCAGCAACGCGTCGCGCCCCTGACTTTGGCTGAGGTAACGGCCCGTGATCTGCGGCGCCCCGGTTTTGGAGTTGACCAGCTGGATCACACCGGAGCCGCATTCGCCCAACCCCAAACCATGCGCCATTTCCTGCACAACAAGGCCAAGACCTGCATCTGCCGGTGCCCCTTTGGCCTGTCGCAGCAACCGCGCGGTGGTCCCTTCCCAGGCCCGCGCCATTGAGCGCAGCACCTCTGAAAGCTGCACCGCCGGGTCCTGCGGAAAGGCTTCTTCGGTCTCATCCTCATAGGCGCGCAGCGCTTCACTCAGCGCATCGGGGCCGTCGGGGAGGATGTGGTCAAACATATCCGGATCAAGCCGCGCGACATGGATCGCATAGGCCTGCACAAAACGCAGATAGATCGAGGTCGCGGCCTCACGGCCCAGCTGTTCACACAGATCAACATAACGCGCATCGTTGATGCCGATGTTCAGAACCGCCCCCGGACCACCCCAATCCGGATCCTCGGACGAGGGGCGCACACAAAGCAACGCATCCTCACCAAATGGTGCCAGCAGCGCCTGCAGATCCGGCATTTCCCCGGCCGCGATGGCATGCACCTCATCAAACGACAGGGCTACGGTCTGCGGTACCGGCAGGTCCAACCGCACCAGACGCTGCAGGCATTTCGCCCGCCCACCATGGGTTTGGGTCGCCAATTTGGCGGTCGGCGTAATGACTGTAATCTCGGGGATCTCGGGGATCTCGGTATTTTCAGGGTCGTGCTGCACTGCCGCATCCTTTCTGCGTCACCGCAGCATAACGGGGATATGACACAAGGCAAGGGCGTGATCACATTGGAACGCGGGGGAAATTTGCCGCAGCAGCTGCAATAAACAAGAGCAGCACCCGACCCTGGGTGGGCGCATCTTGAGGGTCACGATTGCGATGTTCAGCGCAGCGCAGTGCAAAGCACTTCGGCTATTGAAACTTTGCAAATGCGCCCTCCCATGGGGAGGGTCGGGCGCAGCTCGGACCAAGGGCCCTCGCGAGTCGCATCGTTCAAAAAGTCAAAAGGCCGGGTTGCCCCGGCCTTTGGTTATCATTCTGAAGTCGCAGCGCTTAGCCTTCGACGCGGGTCAGATCCGCCACGCCGCCACAGATCTGACGGATACGGCTCAGGAGGTTCAGGCGGTTGCGGCGCACAACATCATTGTCGCTGTTGACCTGCACCCCTTCAAAGAAGGCATCGATCGGCGCCCGCAGCGCAGCCATTGCACCCATTGCCGCCTCGAAATCTTCGGACTGCATCGCCGGGGTGATCGCGGCCTCAGCCTGATCCAGCGCAGCAAACAGCGCCTTTTCCTCATCGCTTTCCGCGAACTTCACATCCGCACCGAAGGAATATTCCACCCCATCCTTCGCCTCAGCCTGGGTCAGGATGTTGTTGGCGCGTTTGTAACCCTGCAGCAGGTTTTCACCGTCATCGGTTTTCAGGAACGCCCCAAGCGCGCGTGCGCGTTTAACCAGCAGCGTCAAGTCATCATTGCCCGGCATCGACAGACAGGCATCAATCACATCATGACGCAGACCTTCGTCCTTCAAGTAAACCTTCAGGCGGTCATGGAAGAAGGACAGGAGATCGGCAGAACGTTCCTGGACAAATTTCGACGTCAGATCAATTTCAGCGCCTTCGCTCAAATCCGGTTCAAACGGGTGCTGGTCACTTTTGGCAATGTGCTCGGCGACACTGTTTAGAGCAGCGCCAAATACACCAAATTTGGCGATCTCACGCAGGGTGCTTTCGAGCGTATAGACGTCCTGCTCACTGGCGACATCTTTGATCTGTTCCAAGCGATACCCAAGCACCTGAGCGTCAAAGAAACGATCAAGCTTCCAACGCACGCCGTTCTCCAGCACCAGACGGATCACCCCCAGGGCCGCACGACGCAAGGCGAAGGGATCTTTGGAGCCAGTGGGCTTTTCATCAATCGCCCAGAACCCGGTCAGCGTGTCGATCTTATCGGCCAGCGCCACGGTGGCCGAAACAGGTGCGGTGGGCACATCATCGGACGGACCCAGCGGCGAATAATGCTCCTCACAGGTGGCAGCCACCTCCGCCGGCAGGCCAGCGGCCTCCGCGTAGTAACGGCCCATCAGGCCCTGCAGTTCGGGGAACTCATAAACCATTTCCGAGCTCAGATCGGCCTTGGCCACTTTCGCGGCCTGTTCTGCCAGATCCGCGTCCACGCCCAATACCGGCGCAATCTCACGCGCCAGCGCGGCAATGCGATCAATCCGCGCCGCCTGGGTGCCCAGCTTGTTGTGGAAGGTCACGTTGGACAGCTGATCGGTCCAGGTCTCCATGCCGGATTTCGCAACGCGCAAGTCATTCGTCCAGAAGAATTTAGCATCCGCCAAACGGGCCGATAGGACCTTCTGGTTGCCCGCCAGAATGGTGGCACCCTGATCTTTGGTTTCGCGGTTGGCGACGGTGATGAACTTTTCAATCCGACCGGTCTTGGGGTTCTTCACGCTGAAGAACTTCTGGTGCTCTTTCATTGAGGTCTGCAAGACTTCTGGCGGCAGCTCCAGGAACTCCTCATCAATCGCGCCCATCAGAACCACGGGCCATTCGACCAGACCGGCAACCTCTTTCAAGAGGCCCTTGTCCTCAACCACTTCCAGACCCGAGGCAAAGGCCTGATTGGTGGCGTCCTGCCAGATCGCCTCAGCCCGCTCAACGGGGTCCAGCACAACATGGTTGCGCTTCAGCTTGAGGGAATAATCCTCAAAAGAGGTCACGGCAAAGCGGCCCTCTCCCATGAAACGGTGGCCTTCGGTGGTGTTGCCGGATGTGATGCCGTCAATGTCCAGATCCACAACTTCAGCCTCACCGGCCTCATTGGTCAGGATGCACAGGATCGAATGCAACGGGCGCACCCAACGCAGCGAACCAGCGCCCCAGCGCATGGATTTTGGCCAGGGGAAGTTGCGGATCGCCCCTTCCAACGCTTCGGCAATGATCGCGGCGGCCGGGCGACCGGGCTTTTCGATGGTGGCGAAGTAAACGGCCCCTTTCGGGGTATCACGCTCTTCCAGCTGATCCATGGTCAGACCAGCGCCGCGCAAGAAGCCTTCGATGGCTTTCTCCGGTGCGCCCACTTTGGGGCCCTTGCGCTCTTCACGCACGGTGGGGCTTTCGGCCAGCACACCCTCCAGCGCCAGCGTCAAGCGGCGCGGCGTCGAAAAGGCAGCGGCGCCCGCATAGGTCAGACCGGCGCCAACCATGGCGTTGGTGACCAGTTTATTCAGATCTTCCGCCGCTTTGCCTTGCATACGGGCCGGAATTTCTTCGGAAAAGAGTTCAATCAGCAAATCGGGCATATCAGTCGCCTTCCGGAGGTGTGGGGCAATCAGCGGGGGTGGGTTTGCCGTCAAAGACAACCTCACCGCAGTGGTTGATCTGGTGCCAGACATAGCCACGTCCGTCGTCCATCACGGCGACGACACGGTCAATGCCATATTGGTAGTTTTCCTGTCCCATGAAGGCCAGGGCTTTGCCGTTTTCCAGTGCTGCGCCAACTTCTTTGGCGTCAAAACAGTCAAACCAGCTGGGCGCGACCAGCGGTTCGGGGCGGTCAAAGATTTCGTAGGTTTCCGTCATCATCGCCTGGCTCATCGTGGTGGTGAAACAGGCGCGGTAGCGGATCGGGGAGCTGTCAGAATCGATGGCCTGATAATCCTCATAAAGGATCGGCTCCGCCTGACCGGAGGCCAGCACGGTCATCACCACATCATCAGTGCCATTGGCCTGCACCTCATCGTAATAGGCGTAGACCTGCAGATAATACATCGCAATGCCAGCAACGATCGACAAAACCAACAACGCCCCCCCAAAGAGTTTTCCGGACATTTAAGCGCCCGCCTCTGCTTTGGCAGCGTCGTATCCCCCCGCCTCGGTCAGCACAAAGGCGTCGGCGCATTGTTTGGCCAGGGCACGGACGCGGCCGATATAGGCCTGACGTTCGGTGACCGAGATCACGCCGCGCGCGTCCAGGAGGTTGAACAGGTGGCTGGCCTTAATGCACTGGTCATAAGCGGGGTGCGCCATGATGATGCGTTTGCCGGTTTTCGGGTCGATGTGGTCTTTGGCCAGAATGGCTTCGCATTCGGCTTCGGCCTCTTCGAACTGCTTCAACAACACATCGGTGTTGGCCACGTCAAAGTTCCAGCGCGCGTATTCTTCTTCGGTCTGTTTGAAGACGTCCCCGTAGGATAGCGCGATGGTGCCATCGGGATCATTGAACGGCATGTCCATCACGTGATCCACGCCAAGGATATGCATCGCCAGACGCTCCAGACCGTAGGTCAACTCGCCCGAAACCGGTGCACAGTCATGACCACCCACCTGCTGGAAGTAGGTGAACTGGCTGACTTCCATCCCGTCGCACCAGACTTCCCAGCCCAGACCCCAGGCGCCCAGTGTCGGGCTTTCCCAGTCATCCTCAACAAAGCGGATGTCATGCATGTCCATGTCGATGCCAATCGCAGCCAGCGAGCCGAGGTACAGCTCCTGCAGATCCGGCGGCGAGGGTTTGATCAACACCTGATACTGATAATAGTGCTGCAGACGGTTCGGGTTTTCCCCATAGCGGCCATCGGTCGGGCGACGCGAAGGCTGTACATAGGCCGCAGCCCAAGGGCGGGAGCCCAGCGAGCGCAATGTGGTGGCCGGGTGGAACGTCCCTGCCCCCACTTCCATGTCATAGGGTTGCATCACGGCGCAGCCCTTTGAGGCCCAATAGGCCTGAAGCCTCAGAATGATCTCCTGAAAACTGCGCGGTTTGCTGATCGTCTCTGCCATGATCCCTGCCTTATCCGGCCAAAAGCACCCCTCACTGGGGCCCATGTGAATTTGCTCGCCTTACCTACGAGGGCAACAGCGCGGGGTCAATTGCAGCCTGACGCATTATTTAAGTGCAAGCCTCACGGAACCTGATAAAACAGCGCGCAATCGTGACGACGCGACAGGTAAGGATATTTCTGACTATGATGCGAACATTTGTTTCTTTCTTTATCACGCTGCTGATGCTGACCCGCATCGCCTCCGCCCAGGAAGGGCAGGTCTGGGTTCAGATCGAAGCCCAGCCCAATCTGGCAGCAGCCCAAGACCGGATCCGCGACTATTCTGCCGCGCTTGAGGATATCAACGGTTTTGCAATGCAGGGCGGCTGGTACGCCGTGGCCCTGGGCCCTTACAGCCGTACAGACGCCGAACAGGTGCTGAACGTGCTGCGCAGTGAGGGCAAAATCCCGCGCGACAGCTACATCGCCTTCTCCCGCGCCTATGGCCAACAGTTCTGGCCCGTTGGCGGCAGCACCGTTGCAGCGGTCACCCCCTCAGTGACCTCCGGCGCGACCGACACCGCAGCACCGCAGCCCGAAGCGGTTGCCGTTCCAGCAGAACCGCAGCTGCCGGATGAAACCAAGGCAGAGGCCCGCCGCTCCGAGTCGCTGCTGTCGAAAGAAGAAAAGATGGAGCTGCAGCGCATGTTGCAGTGGGCCGGCTTTTACAATTCGGCAATCGATGGCGCCTTTGGTCGTGGCACCCGCGGGTCTATGGCAGCATGGCAGCAGGCCTATGGCCATGAAGAAACCGGCATTTTGACCACCGGCCAGCGCGCCGAACTACTGGGTCAGTATAATGCCGTTCTGGAAGGGTTGGACATCCAGCTGGTGCGCGATGCCACCGCGGGCATCGAGATGATGCTGCCGCTGGGTGTGGTGGCCTTCAACAAGTACGAAGCGCCTTATGCCCATTTCGACGCCTCGGGCGCTGTGCCGCAGGCGCGCGCCCTGCTGATTTCGCAGCCCGGCGATCAGAAAACGCTGTTTGGCCTTTATGACATCATGCAGACGCTGGAAATCGTACCGCTGGAGGGCAAACGTGAGCGTCGCAAAGACAGCTTCCTGCTGACCGGCAGCAACAGTCAGATCGTGTCGCACACCCAGGTGGCGCTGAAAGATGGCGAAATCAAAGGCTTCACCCTGATCTGGCCCGCCGGTGACGAAGAGCGCCGCAGCCGTCTGTTGGGTCAGATGCAGGAAAGCTTTGCACGTCTTGATGGCGTGATGAGCCCTGCCGCCGGCAGCAATGAGGAACAGCGCATCGATCTGCTCTCGGGTCTGCAGATCCGCAAACCGCGTCTGGCGCGGTCCGGGTTCTATGTGGATGGCGCAGGCACCGTGCTGACCAGCATTGACGCTGTTGGCAGCTGCAGCCGCATCACGCTGGACGATGGCGTCGAGGCGCAGGTGATCGGCACCGATGCCGCGCTGGGTCTGGCTGCGCTGATACCAACCCAACCGCTGGCACCGGCGCAGGTGGCAGAACTGCAGCGCGCAGTGCCGCGTCTGCAATCTGACGTAGCCGTTTCCGGCTACTCCTACGGTGGTGTTCTGGGTGCGCCGACCCTGACCTTCGGCACCTTGGCGGATCTGACCGGCCTCAGCGGTGAGGAAGAGCTGACCCGTCTGGCACTGGCCACTCTGCCCGGGGACACCGGCGGCCCGGTCTTTGATGCCGGTGGCGCGGTCATGGGCATGCTGCTGCCGCGCAATGCCGGTGGCAAACAGCTGCCGCAGGACGTCAGCTTTGCGGTGGATGCCGCGGCAATTGAGGGTTTCCTCAGCACGCTCGACATTGCAGCGACAGCAACCGATGTCCTCTCGACCATGGCCCCTGAGGACCTGACCACCAAGGCCAGCGGCCTGACGGTACTGGTCAACTGCTGGGACTAAGACACCCCACGGTGAGACAAAAAGAAACCGGCGCATTTTGCGCCGGTTTTTCTTTGCCGGCCCACTACCGTGCTTGCACCAAGATCATTCCCAGCCGCTCAGCCCCATCATAAAGCACGACAATGACCTCTCGGTTAATTGAAACATAGTAGATGCCTGGCGCATCGCCCCACAGCAGCCGGTCCGCCTCAGGATGTAGGTTACGGATACAATCGCGGTTGTCCAACACCGTCATTGCAGCACCAGCACCTCGCTTAGCTACGTCCCATGTTTCAACCCTTTCGGCCAAGCTGCGTGCGCGGTGCCAATGGCCTTCGCTGTTTGAATTATCAGGTTTTGCCACCTGCCCGGCAACACCGGCTTCATAAGTAAAGAAGCCAGCGCTACCAGCCAGAGCCGACACACAGGCATCGGTTATTTCGCCTTGCCAGATCGGGTTCAAAATCTCGTTCAAGAAGGTTTCAAGCTGAACTTTCGTGGCGCAACCAGCGGTCAAAGACACCAACAGCCCTGCCGTTAGTAGCCGCATCCGTTACGCCCGCCAGAAGGTCACGGTCAGCATTGCATAAACCGCCAGCAGTTCCAGCCGTCCGATCAGCATTGCCACCGACAACAGCCATTTCGCTGCGTCGTTAAGGCCGGCGAAATTGCCTGCGGGGCCAATCTCATCCCCCAGACCCGGGCCGATGTTGGCCAGGGCCGACGCCGCGCCGGAGATCGACGTCATGAAATCCAACCCCGTCATCCCAAGTGCCACGGCCAGCACCCCCATGGTGACAAAGAAGAACACAAAGAACGACATGACCGAGTTCAGAATATCATCGTCGATTTTGCGCCCCTCATAGCGGGGCGGCACCATGGCGTTGGGGCTTTGGGTTTTCAGAAGCTGCGATTTGATCGAAGCAAAGAGGATCTGGTAGCGGAACACCTTCACCGAACAGGCGGTTGATCCCGCGCATCCGCCGATCAGACCGATGAAGAAGAACATCGCAATCAGCAGGTTGCCCCAGCCCATGTAATCGACCGACGCATAGCCGGTCCCGGTCATGATGGAGGTCACGTTAAACACCACCTGCCGCAGCGAAGACCCGGCCTCATGTCCCTGCAGCGTGATGAGAACAGTGGTGGCAAAACCGATCAGCAGCACCAAGGTCAGCAGGAAACCATAGACCTGACGATCCATCAGCAGCGCACCATGGTGACCGTTCAGCATCTGCACGTACCGCACAAAAGGCAGCGCCGACAGCACCATGAACACCGCCGCGACATATTCCAGCGGTCCTGAGAAGGCCCCAAATGATGCGTCATAGGTGGAAAACCCGCCGGTCGAAATGGTTGTCAGCGCATGCACTGTGGCGTCAAAGGCGCTCATCCCCAAGAGAAGGTAGCTCAAGGTGCAGAGCACCGTCAGCGCCACGTAGATCACTGAAATCTGGCTTGCAATCTCGGTCGCGCGGGGCAGGATCTTGCCCATGGTGTCAAACCCTTCCGAGCGGAAGATCTGCATCCCACCGACGCGCAGCTCCGGCAGAAACACCATCGCCACAACAATGATCCCAATGCCGCCCAGCCACTGCAGGATGCCCCGCCACAGCAACAGCCCCTTCGCCATGGTATCAAGCCCGGCAAAGACCGTGGCCCCCGTGGTGGTCAGCCCGGACATCGCTTCGAAAAACGCATCCACCGGCGTGGCCTGGGTTTCCCCAAAATAGAAAGGCAGTGCAGCAAAGATCGGCAGGGCCAGCCAGACCCCGGTTGTCAGGATAAAGGTCTGCTGAATGTTCAGCCCCTCCTGGTTACCGTTCTGACACGCCAGAGAGATCATGCCGCCGATAAATATGGTCAGCAGGGCGCTTTGTGCAAAGACGCGCCAATGCTCCTCACCCGTGGCCAGATCCACCAGCATCGGCGCCAGCATGGTCAGCCCCAGCACGGCCACCAACAGGCCAATCACATATCCGACGGGTCGAAGATCCAACATGAGGAAGCGATGGACCCTGAACAGGGGCGAGTCAAGACAGCGCGCGGCCAAGCCGGTCATCTGGCCCCCTGCACGCTACCGTCGCGCAACAGGTCATGCATCGGCATCAGACAGCAAAAAGGCCCCGGCATGCTGTGCATGCTGCGGAGCCCCTTGGTGCGGCCTATCGCCTGTCCATCTGCCCTGCCAAGCGCAGGGTATCAGATTACAGGTAGAACTGGTCGCGGAAAACGTGGCGGACAATCTGGTCGCGCTTCAGACCGATATCGGCCAGTTCGCGGTCGCTCATGCGTTCCAGTGCCTGGATTTCGTTAAAACGCGAACGGCTTTCACCATAGGCGATCATGCCCTGGACCAGACCGGACCACAGTTGACCCATACGGGCAACCAGACCAGCGTTTTCAATGTGATTTACAGCGTTCAATGCCATGATCTTGGAACCTTCTGTTACGTTGGTCCCCCCCCTTGACCTTGAAAATAGGGCAGAGTGATTGACCATACCACTGCCGGTTCGGAATATCAGCCCTGCGCCTGCTGCAATGCAGCAATAATTCAACAACAGCCTCACTAAAAACTACTTAAAGCCATGTAAAATAAACATTATTTACACAGATTGGCACATCTGAGCTGTGCCGTCGCCGACGATTGGGATGCGCAATAACGAAAAATGCCGCCTCAACAGGCGGCATTTAGGCAATTGCCCCGAATTCAGGCAGCGGCTCAGCCCGGATGATGCAATGTGGCAAACATCTTGGGGTCATAGCTTTCGGCGGCGAAGGTGGCCCCTTCGGTCAGGATGGACACCGCATCATGGCTGTGCAGGCTTTCTTGGTGGCTGGCCACCACACGGAAATCCCCAACCCGCGCATCAGCCTCTAGGCTTTGTGAAAACAGCCGCGCAGCGTCTTCAACAAAGATGGGGTTCGCGGCGTTCAACTCGGCAAAGGCCTGTTCATCTTCGCGTTTGACCATCACCTGCGTTTCCGTCGGAACCGCCTGACGCGCCAATTCGATCAGATCCTCAAACCACAGACAGGCCTTGCCCACCAGTTCGACCGAAATCCGCGCCACCGAACGCTGCGAATGCGGCGTGGCCAGCTGACCGCGGGTTTGGCGGGCGTGTTCGCTCAATTCCAGCGAACAGGGGCATGTGGAGGAATAGACATAGTCCAGATGCATGATCTTCTTGCGCACACCGGCGCTTTCGATCAGCTCCAGCGCGATGTCGTAATACTGGTATCCTGCAAGACCCGACCGCAACGACGGAACCTTCACCGGATAGGAAAACCGCATCTGGATCCGCGCATCAAAGCTTTCCAGATCGGCCTTGTAATCCTCCAACGCGGCCTCAACCACTTCGAAGCTGAAGGTCTTTTCCGCATGGCGATAGAAGGACCGCATGATGCGGGACATGTTGATGCCCTTCTTCTCCGCCTCAAGACTGACTGTGCCGGTGACCGAGGTTTCCAGCGTGATGTCCGCCCCATCGCGGGTGTGGAAACGGATCGGCAGACGGAAGTTGGAGATCCCCACATGCTGGATCGCCCGCTTGGCGCCGCGGATCAGGCTGGAGGGCCCGTTTTGCAGATCCGGCAGGCTGGCCTTATAGGCCGCATCAACGGTGAAATCTTCGGGATATTCACGGCTTAGCTCAGGATATTGCCCGCTGCGCAGCAGCGCCAGCAGCCCTGCATCCACCTCTTTCAACTCCGCATCCGAGGCGGTTTCAGCCCAGGTCCGCAGCCGCGCCAACGCATCGCGCGCCTCATCCGCCTGCATCACCCGATCAATTTCGGAGGTATGGACGTTCATAGCTGGTGATCCCCGACCTGCTGTTGCCGTGGCAACTGTGGACCCTCAATCTAATGCAGCCGGGCCAGTTTGCCAAATTTAACCGTGAACTAGTGCAGCCCCTGCGGTGGTGCAATCCCATGAACGGCAAAAGGGGGACACAAAGCGTCCCCCTTGTCGGTTTCTTAGTGAAATTCTTCCTAGGCCTGATCCAGGGCCTGCAGCAGATCAGCGATCAGGTCGCTTGGATCTTCCAGCCCGATCGACAGGCGGACCAGACCGGGGCTGATCCCCAGCGTGTCTTTCTGTTCCTGCGGCAGACGTTGGTGGGTCGTCGTAGCCGGATGGGTGGCGATGGATTTCGCATCGGCAAAGTTGTTGGAGATGGTGATCACCTGCAGCGCGTTGAGGAAGCGGAAGCAGGCCTCTTTGCCACCCTTCACCTCAATCGTCAGCACAGTGCCGCCAGCCGGGGCCTGCGACAGGGCCAGTTCCTGCTGCGGATGGGCCTTGTGGGTCGGGTAGCGCACCACGTTCAGCTTGTCATGGCCGCTCAGCGCTTCAGCCACATCCAATGCCGCCGCGGCTTGTGCACGCACCCGCAGTTCCATGGTTTCCAGCGCTTTCAGGTGGGTCCAGGCGGTGAAGGGGTTCATCGCGCCGCCGGTGTGTTTGATATAGGTCTCAACCGGGCCACGGATCAGATCCTTGGGCCCACAAATGATACCACCCAGCATCCGGCCCTGCCCGTCCACATGTTTGGTGGTCGACACAACCGAGATATCGGCGCCGCAAGCCTTGGCATAGGAGTAAACCGGCGTGGCCATCGCATCATCCACCACCACGATCGCGCCAACCTCGTGCGCCAGATCGCAAACATGTTTCAGATCAATGACTTCCAGTGTCGGGTTCGAAATCGATTCAAGGAAAACCAGATCGGTCTTTGCAGTGATCGATTGGGCCCAGGCCGCATTGTCGGTGCCATCGACCAGCGTCACGTTGACGCCAAAACGGGTCAGGATATCTTCGAGGATGTAGAGGCAGGAGCCAAAGAGCGCCCGTGAGGCGACAACGTGATCGCCGGCTTTCAACAGCGCCATCAGCGCGCCATTGACCGCCGCCATGCCAGAGGCACAGGCAAAGCCATCCTCATAGCCCAGATAGTCAGAAATCCGGTCTTCGAACATCGCCATGGTCGGGTTGCCATAGCGGGCATAGATGAACTCATCCTGCCCCGCCTTTTCAAACCGTGCTTCGGCCTGTTCGGCGGTGTCATAGACAAACCCCTGGGTCAGGAAGACTGCTTCGCTCACCTCATTATACTGGCTGCGCCGCGTGCCGCCATGCACCAGTTTGGTGCGTTTGTTCCAGCTCTCGCTCATTCCAAATCCTCCGGGCATCCCGCCCAAATAAAAAAGCCCCGTCGCGGTCAAGCGAAAGGGGCTCTTTCATCCTGACCTCTTTAGCGGAATATTTTACGTGGCCCGCAATCCGGTAAACAAATCGCCACGGCCCGCCTGATAGGACAGAGCAGAGGCAAGGTCAAGTTTACCTGTCGTCACGACACCTATACGTGAGATACGCGATGCCCCCTTGCCACCAGCGGCCAAAGCGCCATCATCGCCCCCAACTAGGGAGTATGACATGAGCAACGCAATCGACCTCTATTACTGGCCCACGCCAAACGGCTGGAAAATCTCCATCGCGCTGGAAGAGATGGGCCTGCCGTATAATCTGCATCTGGTGGACATTGGCGCTGGAGCGCAGTTTGAGCCGGATTTCCTGAAAATCGCCCCCAACAACCGGATGCCCGCCATCGTAGATCCGAATGGGCCAGATGGCGCCCCGATTGCGATGTTTGAAAGCGGTGCGATCCTGCAGTACCTGGCCCGCAAGACCGGCCAGTTCTATGGCTCCAACGCGCGCGAGCAGGTGGCCGTGGAGCAATGGCTGATGTGGCAGATGGGTGGCGTCGGCCCGATGGCGGGTCAGGCGCACCACTTCCTGAAATACGCCCCGGCGATGGATCCGCCCAATGATCTGCCCTACGCCAAGGACCGCTACCGCAATGAGGTCAGCCGCCTCTACCGCGTGCTGGACACCCAGCTGGCGGAAAATGAGTATGTTGCGGGCGATTTCTACTCCATCGCAGACATGGCGATCTGGCCCTGGGCGTCGCTCTGGGAAGGGCAGCAGCAGGACCTCAGCGATAAACCGAACCTGAAACGCTGGCTGGACCAACTGGCGGCCCGCGATGGCATTGCCAAAGGCCGGGCCGTGGCCGCGGACATGCGCTCAAACCTGCAGGACAACAAGAAAGCGCAGGAACTGCTGTTCAAACAAAAAGGCTGACCAAGCGGCCAGCCCTTCATCTCTGCTAAGGATTCACGGTCATGAGCCGGGGAACACGGTGCCAAATCTCTGATTTGGCTGCGCCCGAACCGCCCCCACGGGGCGGGCGCTTCGCTTCGCCCCTCGGTTCGGACGCGAAACACCCAGTCTTAGAGATCCTTGAAAGATCGAGATGCGAAAACGGCGGGGGTTACTCCGCCGTTTCTTCTTCGGCCTCAAGGCTGTGGTCCTTGAACAGCTTGCCCTGTGTCATGAAGAACAGGAATATAGCCGCGGTCAGGCCAAAGGTTTTGAAATAGACCCAGGCCTCAGTGGTTTGGGTGCGCCAGACGATTTCATTCAGCGCCGCCAGCCCAAAGAAGAAATACATCAGCCGCCGTGTCAGGATCATCCAGCCTTCACGCGTCAGCGCCAGCGCGGTGTCCATCACCGCCTCCAGATAGCTGGTCCCGCGCATCAGGCCGAAACCCAAAGCACCGCCAAACAACAGGTAAATCAGCGTCGGCTTCAGCTTGAAGAACCGCTCATCGTTGAGCCAGACCGACATGCCGCCAAAAACAACCACCAGCACCAGCGTCACGATCTGCATCTTCGACAGATGGCCGGTCAGGCGCCACAGCACCAGGGTTGAGGCCACAAGAAGCGGGATGAACCCAGCGGTGACCACGATGAAGCCATCATAGGCCGTGCCACCGATGTCAAAGCTTTGATCCTTCAGCAGGATATAGGCGGCAAAGAAGGCTGCGATGGGGCCGAATTCCAGCGCGGATTTCAGCATCGGGTTCACCGACTTGGCAGGCACTGCACCGTCAGTTTCGGGGGTCTTTGACATCTTCACTCCTCATCGCGGCCCAAACGCGGGCTGTGCCGCCCTATATCGGGTGTTCAGCCGCCCATTTCAACAATCACCGCACCCAAAGCAATCAAAGCCATCAAGGCGATGCGCCGCGGCCCCACTGTCTCTTTCAAAAACAGCCAGCCAATGATTGCCGCAAAGACGGTTGAGGTCTCCCGCAGCACTGCGGCTTCACCCACTTTGTCCAGCCGCGTCGCCATCATGACCGAGCCGAAACTGGCGAAGGCAATTAACCCGCCGATCACACCGCGCAGCATCAGCGGCGCCACGGCCGGGGGATGCGCCATGCGGCGCCAGCGCAGGTAAGCAATCGGTGGCATCGCCAGACCATCAATCAGGAAGAACCACGCCAAAAAGGTAAAAGGATCCGCCGTCGCCCGGATGCCATAGGCGTCATAGGTGGTGTAAAGCGCCACGAACAACCCGGTGAAAGAGGCCAGCACCATCGCCACCCCAAGCGTGTCACGCGATGAGGTCAGGAAGATCATATTGTAGATCGCCAGCCCGAAGATACCCGCCAACAACACGCCGACACCGGCCCATTGCATCCAGCTGAACGTCTCGCCAAACACCAGATAGGCGCCAACCACGGTAAACAACGGCCCCATGCCGCGCACCACCGGGTAGACCACGGTGAAATCGCCCTTGGTGTAGGCATAGCTCTGCAGCAGTTTGTAGCCGACGTGGATCACAAAGGCACCACCAAGGATCGGCCACATATGTGGTTCGGGCCATGGGACCACAAAGAAAGCAAAAGGCGCCGCCATGACGCCGTAGCTGAAATCAATGGCGCCACGGGTCAGCCAGGGATCGTGCCGCCCCTTTTGAAGGGCACCGAACACCGCATGTAGGAAGGCCGCCGTCAGAGCCAAGGCCAGTGCCAACTGGTGCCCGGCCTCCGTCCCTTCCAGAGATGTCAGCCACGCACTCATCTCAACTCACGCCTTCTGTTTCAGATCACACGGGGTTCAAACTGCCCCATTTCGATATCGCGCAGCCGCTCCAGCCGTTCCGAGATATCGATCTCACGCCCGTCATGGCCCAGAATGACCGGGCCCCCATCGGCATGTTTGGCGTATTCATCGATCAGGCTCGACACAATCGTCTCAACCGTGAAGGCATTGCGATAGCGGCGCAGCAGGCACAGATCAGTGATCCGCGGCAGCGCCTGATCCTGGGCAGAATCCCAGATCAAACGGCCCGCACCGATCAGGATATCGCCATGGGTCACCACGACCTCCGCATAGAGAATGCGATCGTCGCCCCAGATATCATCGCCGGGGAACGGGTGGCTCAACCGGCTGCCATCCAGCAGCTCGTCCACCGCCTCATGCAGCGCCACGATATCCCAGCCGTGTTCGTTTTTCAGTGAATCATGAATTTCAAGCATCGAGACCCGTCAGCGCCTTCGCAAATTCTTCGGGATCAAAGGCCTGCAGATCGTCGATCTGCTCCCCCACGCCAATCGCGTGGATCGGCAGGCCAAACCGGTCAGCCAAGGCCACCAGCACGCCGCCCTTTGCGGTCCCATCTAGTTTCGTCATGACCAGACCCGAGACATCCGCCAACTCCCCAAAGGTCGAAACCTGGTTCAAAGCGTTTTGTCCGGTGGTCGCATCCAGCACCAGCAACGTATTGTGCGGTGCGGTTTCATCTTTCTTACGGATCACCCGCACGATCTTGGCCAGCTCTTCCATCAGATCAGCGCGGTTCTGCAGCCGGCCCGCCGTGTCGATCAGCAACAGATCGGCGCCCTCTGCCTCGGCCTTGGTCATAGCGTCAAACGCCAGACTTGCGGGATCTGAACCTTCGGGCGCGGTCAACACAGGCACACCGGCACGTTCGCCCCAGACCTGCAGCTGTTCAACCGCGGCCGCCCGGAAGGTATCGCCCGCCGCAATCACCACGGATTTGCCCGCAGCGCGGAATTGACTGGCCAGTTTGCCGATGGTTGTGGTCTTGCCGGATCCGTTGACGCCCACCACCAGAACCACCTGCGGGGTTTTGGCATAAATTGGCAGCGGCTTGGCCACCGGCTCCATGATGCGGGCCACTTCCTGGGCCAGCAGGGATTTGATTTCATCAGTCGACAGCTTCTTGCCAAAACGGCCTTCCGCGATATTGGCGGTGACGCGAGTCGCGGTTTCCACGCCCATGTCCGATGCGATCAACAGCTCTTCGAGCTGTTCCAGCATGTCGTCATCCAACACGCGACGGGTCACCTGTTTGGTTTCGCTCCGCCCCATGAGGCGCCCGAAGAAGCCGGGTTTGCTGGCTTGCTGTTCAGGTTCGGGCTCGGGTGCTGCCGCGGGTTCAGCGGCGGGTTGTTCCGCTGCCTCAGGCTCTGACACCTCAGGTTCCGGAGCAGCCTCTGAAACCTCTTCTGCGCCCTGCTCTTCAGGCTCGTCCGCGGGTGCAGACTGCGGCTCTGGCTGCGCTTCGGGGGTTGCCTCCACAACCTCCTCAACTTCGCCACCATCCTCAACAATCGACTCCAACCCGTCCTCAAGACGTGAGGACGACTTCATCAATCGCTGTTTCAATTTGCCGAAAAAGGACATCCGGGACTCCGCAAGTGTTTGATTTCACCTAGCCAGTTCCCGCCCCCTTTGAAAGGCCAAGCCCTTGTTTTCTTGGGGATTAGCCTGTGGAAAACCCTGTGAGACTCAATGTATTTTCACGCGATGAATCCATAAAAAATAAGCACTTGCGCAACGTAGTAAAAGAACCAGATGACAAAAGGCGCCACCCGACCGAAAGGACCGTCATTTTTGACAAAAATCTGCACCGACAGCACCAAATCCGACAAAATGAACGCCAATGCGCCCCAAAACACCCATGTTTGGGGAATCGGTTGCTGTGCGGCGACACAGCCCATGGTCAGGATCAGCAGCACGTAGATCCGCACCGGCCAGCGCAGCGCCCCGGTATGGGGTTGCAACCACACCTCGGTGGACAGGCCCAAGAGGATCAGCAGCGCCGGAACCCAGAGGGTGCCCCAGGCCAGTTCCGGTGAGAAATGCACAAAGAAGGCAACGACATAGAGGATATGCCCCAGCGCGAAAGCACCGATGCCCCCCTGCAGCATCGCCTCACCATCCCGCGACAACAGAAAGTCCCCCATAGCACAGGCCCAAAGCCCCAGTAGCGGCAACAAGGGCGCACCACTGACGCTCAGACCCAGCGCCGGCAGTGCCACGGCAAGGGTTTTGACCGCCGTCTTGGCGCCGCTTGCAGGCCGGTAACAGAACCACAGCAGATACAGCGCGGACAGAGCAAACCCCGTGAAAATGGTGAAGTTAAGAAAGGTAAACATCCGGCCCCGCCACGCAGTTTCAAAAAATGTGATTTGGTTGCTGCGCCGCTTTGCGGCAGCATGGGGCCATGAAAGCCATGTTACCCCTGATCGCTCAAGCCCTTGTGGCGCTTTCCCCGTCGTCACCCGCGCAAGCGCAGGACGCGATGACCGGTGAAGAGTTTGAAAGCTACACCAAAGGGCAGACCTTCTATTTCGCCGAAGACGGCGTGCCCTATGGCGGTGAGGAATACCTCAACAATCGCCGCGTGCGCTGGTCGTTTCTGGGCGGCGAATGCAAAGAGGGCTACTGGTACGAAGACAATCGGCGGATCTGTTTTGTCTATGAGGACCTCAATGGCCCGCAATGCTGGAGCTTTGTCAAAGGGCCCGAAGGGCTGCGCGCCACCTTCTACGGACCAGAGCCAGCGTCAGAACTGTATGAGGTGCTAAAAACCGATGACCCGCTCAATTGTCCGGGCCCTGAGGTCGGTGTTTAGTTGTCTTTAGGCAATTTGAAGTCCGGCTCGATCAAGAAATTATCCTCCAAACTTGTCTTTAAGACTCCAAGCCAACAAAATCCTTCAGTATTTGCACTGATCCATGTGCGCGGGTAAGCTCGCTCTTGGATTGAACCTGAGTGCCCCACCATGTGGCTATTTTCTGTTGCGACATTGCTGCCAGCCGCGCTGCTGATCTGCGCCAGTGTCATCGGGGGCTGGCTGGTTCTAGCCGCTGTTCTGGCGATCACGGTTTTCACCTGGAGCCTGGACAAGCTTACCCCCACTGCGCCAAATCCCGACGCGGAGTTTCCCAGCGGTGATGGTCTGTCCGTGACCTTGGGCCTGTTGCATCTGCCGATGCTGGCGCTGGCTGTCTGGGCGATTGGCGGGGCCAGTGGCTTGGGTCTCTGGGAACGGTTGGGGCTGTTGATCGGTTATGGCTTGTTCTTTGGTCAGATCGGCCATCCCAATGCCCATGAACTGATCCATCGCCCCCGCCGCTGGATGCGCCGTTTGGGCAAGCTGGTCTATTCATCTTTGTTAATCGGCCACCATGTATCCGCCCATCCGCTGGTGCATCACATCCATGTCGGCACGGACCGCGATCCCAGCTCCGCACCGCGCGGGCAAAGTGTCTGGCGCTTTGCACCACATTGGTGGCGCGGCGGCTTTCGCGAAGGCCTCATCGCGGAAAACAAACGGCGCAAAGGACGCAGGTTTTGGCAACATCCCTACCTGCACTACAGCCTCATCGCCGCCCTTACACTGTTCAGCGCCGGTGCTTTTGGCGTCGGCCCTTTATTCGCCCTGATCGCTGTCTGCTGCTATGCCCAGCTGCAGATGATCCTGTCAGACTATGTGCAGCATTACGGGCTACGCCGTGCGATCCGCGAGCCTGGCAAACCAGAACCCGTTGGCCCGCAGCACAGCTGGAACACACCGCATCGCTATTCGTCCGCGATGATGCTGAACGCGCCGCGTCACTCGGACCATCACTTGAACCCAACACGCCCCTACCCCGGCCTGCGGCTGGAGGCGGCGATGCCCCTCCTGCCCTATGCGCTGCCGACGATGGCAGTAGTGGCCCTATGGCCAGCCCTGTGGCGCCGCATCATGCATCCCCGTCTGGATGCGCTGGCGCCGCAATAAGCGCACAATAATCAGCCCCATAAATGCAAAACGGCGCCCCGAGGGGCGCCGCTGCGTTTCATATCACGTATCTAGATCAGGACGCCTGCGGCGTTTCCGACAGATCCGCCAGACGCGGCATCAGATCCAACAGCGATTTGGTGTAATCGGTCTGCGGATTGCTGAACAGCGCCTCGGTTTCCTGCAGTTCCACCAGCTTGCCCGATTTCATCACCGCCACGCGGTCACACATCTGGCGCACCACCGGCAGGTCGTGGCTGATGAACAGCATGGTCAGGCCCAGATGCTCCTGCAGATCCTTCAGGATGTTCAGGATTTGCGCCTGGATCGACACATCCAGCGCCGAGGTCGGCTCATCACAGATCAGGAAGCGCGGCTGGGTCGCCAGAGCCCGCGCAATCGCGATCCGCTGACGTTGACCGCCCGAGAACTCATGCGGGTATTTGAACGCCGCTTCGGCGCCCAGACCAACACGTTCCAGCAGCTCAGCCACCCGCTGATCCACCGCTTTGCCGTCCAGCAGGCGGTGATGACGGATCGGTTCGGACACGATCTGATCCACCCGCATCCGCGGGTTCAGCGAGGAATAAGGATCCTGGAAGATCATCTGGATCTCTTTGCGATAATCGGCCTGACGGGCCTTATCGCTCAGATCGCTGACCAGCTTGCCGTCGAAATCGACCGAGCCGCCATCCAGCTGATAGAGACCGGAGATCATCCGCGCGATGGTGGATTTGCCCGAACCGGACTCCCCCACAACGCCGAACACTTCGCCCGGGCGGATGTCAAAGCTGACATTGTCCACCGCAGTGAAGTAATCGCGATCCCAAGGCAGCAGCCCCTGACGTTTCACGAACTTCTTGGTGACGCCCTTGACCTCCAGCAGCGGACGGGACGGATCGTTTTCGACCTTCGGCCACGACCGCGCCAGATCCTCAATCGCAAACCGGGTCTCACGGCCGCCATAAGACAGCTGCGGGAAACGATGCAGACGCACCGACGGGCGCGGCACTGCGGCGATCAGGGATTGGGTGTACTCGTGACGTGGGGCGCCGATCACCTGCGAGGTTTCGCCGGTTTCAACCACTTTACCGCCGTACATCACCGTCACACGATCGGTGGTGTCTGCAATCACGCCCATGTCGTGGGTGATCAGGATCACACCAACCTGACGTTCCCGGGCCAGTTCGCGGATCAGATCAAGGATCTGCGCCTGCACGGACACATCCAGCGCGGTGGTCGGTTCATCGGCGATGATGACCTCAGGCTCAGAACAGAGCGCGAGGGCAATCACAACCCGCTGCCGCATCCCGCCCGAGAACTGGTGCGGGTACTGGTCCAGACGGCCGTCCGGATCAGGGATCCCCACCCGGTCAATCAGGTCACGGGCGCGCTTGTTGGCCTCGGCCTCATTTACGTCCAGATGGGCGCGAATGGTCTCAACCAGCTGCTGACGCACGGTGAACAGCGGGTTGAGAGAGGTCAGCGGATCCTGAAAGATCATCGAGATCCGACGGCCCCGCAGGGCACGCATGGCATCTGCGTCCAGACCGCTTATCGCATCGCCCTGCAGCTCAATTGCGCCATCTGCGATGTGACCGGGACGTTCCAAAAGCCCCATGATGGCCGCGCCGATGGTGGATTTACCTGCGCCGGATTCCCCGACGAGGCCGTGGATTTCCCCCGGTTCCACCGACAGGTCGGCGGCGTTCACCGCGGTGAAGACACCGCGACGGGTCGGGAACTCAACAGTGAGGTTTTTGATGTTCAAAAGGCTCATGAGATCACCGCAGTTTGGGGTTCAGCGCATCGCGCAGCCAGTCGCCCAGCAGGTTCACACTGAGGGCAAGCGCAAGCAGGGTGCAGGCGGGGAAGAACAGGATCCACCACTCACCCGAGAACAGGAAGCCCTGACCAACACGGATCAAGGTGCCGAGACTCGGCTGGGTTGGCGGGGCGCCCACGCCCAGGAAGGACAGCGTGGCTTCGGCAATGATCGCCAGTGCCAGGCTGATGGTGGCAATCACCAGTACCGGCGACAACACGTTGGGCAGGATGTGACGGAACATGATCGGCAGGCTGCCGCGCCCGATCAGGCGGGCCGCTTGGACGTATTCCTTGTTCTTTTCCACCATGGTGGCGCCCCGGACAACACGGGCAAACTGCACCCAGTCCGACAGGCCGATGGCCAGGATCAGCACCCAGATCGCCATTTGATCGCGGTATTCCACCGGAGTAACTCCTTTGGCGATCCCGAAGATCAGCATAGCCACAAGGATCGACGGGAAGGTCAGCTGCACATCAGCGGTCCGCATGATCAGCGTGTCGGTCCAGCCCCCGTAGTAGCCTGATACCAGACCGGCGATCACACCAAGGGTCAGGCCCAGCATCACAGCCGCAAAGCCCACGAAGAGTGAGATGCGCAGACCATAAAGAATGGTCGAAAACACATCACGGCCCTGATCGTCAGTGCCCAACCAGAAGGTTTCGCCGGTAAAGGCGTTCGGCTCACTTGGCGGGGTGAAGCCGTTCATCAGGTTTAAGGTGGCCGGATCAAACGGGTTGTAGGGCGCGATCAGCGGGGCAAAAACCGCCGCCAGCACCAGCGTCATTGCCACCGCCAGCGACACAATTGCGACGGGGGAGCGACGGAACGCATAGGCGATGTCACTGTCCCAGGCGCGGGCCAGCTTCGACATCGGGCGCGTTTTTTGAGGGTTTGTTGAATCAGTCATTGGTGTCTCTCTTATCCGCGCAGTCGTGGGTCAATCGCCACGTAGAGCAGATCGACAATCAGGTTGATGCCCACGAACAGGACAGAAATCATCATCAGGTAAGCGGCCATAACCGGTACATCCACAAACTGGACGGCGTTGATGAACAGCAACCCAACACCCGGCCATTGGAACACGGTCTCGGTGATGATGGCGAAGGCAATGATCGAGCCCAGCTGCAGACCGGTCACAGTGATCACCGGCACCAACGTGTTTTTCAGCGCATGGCGGAAGTTGATCACCCGCTCAGACAGGCCACGGGCGCGGGCGAAGCGGACATAGTCCTGACGCAGCACCTCCAGCATTTCCGAACGCACAAGGCGCATGATCAGCGTCATTTGGTACAGTCCCAGCGTGATCGACGGCAGGATCAGGGCCTTCAGACCGCTGGCGGTCAGGAAACCTGTGGTCCAGTTGCCAACTTCTACCACTTCGCCGCGCCCAAAGGAGGGCAGCATGTCCAGCTCAACCGAGAAGATGTAGATCAGCAGGATCCCGATCAGGAAGGTTGGCAGCGACACGCCAACCAGCGACAGGGTCATCACCGTGTTGGCCATCCAGCCATCGCGGCGGATCGCGGTAAGCACGCCCATCACGATGCCGAAGAACAGCGCCAGGAAGCCCGAAACCAGCGCCAGTTCCAGCGTGGCAGGCAAACGTTCCGAGATGATCTCGGTCACAGGGCGGCCCTGACGATAAGAAACGCCCATGTTGCCTTCGGCGGCATTCATCAGGAATTTCCAGTATTGCACCGGGAAGGGCTGATCCAGTCCCAACTGGGCGCGCAGACGATCGATGTCCTCTTGCGTTCTTTCCTGACCCAGCATGTTGTCGATTGGATCACCGACGAAGTTGAACATCGCAAAGGCGACAAGCCCCACGACGAGAAGCACGATGACAGATTGGAACACCCGTCGAACGATATAGGAAAACACGTTGTCCCCACTTTATTGTTGCGGCGCGCCAAAGCGCGCCACGGGTTGGTTATTTATGCTGACAGGCACAGGCCGGGGCCTGATACGGATGCACAGTCAGCTCGGTGTTTTGTGCAGGCTTGGCCTGCGGTCTTTTATCTACGCAGCGCCCGGTTCAAGCCCTGCAATCGCAGGGGCTCAGGCGCCATCAGCTCCGCGGCCCTACGCGCCAGATCGGCGCTGCTTTCCCCCATCAAAGACAGGAGGTCAACCTTCGCTTTGGGATAGTCAGCACGGGACGCGCGGCTATGACGCGGCGTTTGTCCCGCCCATGTGCCGGAACGCGAAATGGACCATGCAATCAGGGCGTTTCCCCTAACGTCTGAATGCAATTTTTGCCCCTCATCCCCACAGCGCACGCCGATGCGCACCATAGAGGCGGCAAGGCGTTCAGCAGATACAGATGGCAGGGGTGTCATGGTCATCCTCTCGGCGGAAACCGGCGTTGGGAAATCGGTAACGTCGGTCGGCTCGGCGATGCTTCAGGCACACTGTTGACCGACCAAGGATTGATAACACAAAGAAAACCGGTGGCCCGAGGGCCACCGGCAGCAAACGAACCTTAGTTCATTTTGATATATTTGACCTTCGGCTGGTCTTCGGGATCAACGTCGATGCCAACGCCGTCCGCCATGGCCCAGTTCAGAACCTGGTGGTGGATCGGGATGTACAGCTGATCACCCTGAACGGCAGACCAGATCGACGCGATATCCGCGTTACGGGCTGCCAGGTCGGTGTTCGAAGCCAGGGTTGCGATCTTGGCGTCGACGTCATCGTTGTCATAGCCGGTGCCGTTCCAGGTACCGATGTCCGACTCACGGCCGTGAACCAGGAAGTTGAAGATGTATTCCGAATCATAGGTCGGAACGCCCCAACCCAGCATGTAGAAGTCGGTCTTGCCATCGGTGATCAGCGGGAAGTGCTGTGCCTTCGGCTTGGCGTCGAGGTTCACAGTGATACCGATCTGAGCCAGCATACCAACCGACGCCTGACAGATCGCTTCATCGTTGATGTAGCGGTCGTTCGGGCAGTCCAGACGGATCGAGAAACCGTCGCCGTAGCCGGCTTCAGCCATCAGCGCCTTGGCGCCGTCCACGTCGGTTTTCGACGAGGCATCCATTTCAGCAGTCCAGCCGTTAACAAACGGCGGTGCGATCATGCCAGCCGGGATCGACTGACCACGCATCACAACCTGACGGATGGCGTCACGGTTGATGGCCATCGACATCGCTTTACGCACACGAACGTCAGCCAGCGGGTTCTTGCCGTCAACGTTGTCTGCTTCGATGTCATCTGCGCCCTGGTTCATACCAAAGAAGATCACACGGTTCTGCGGGGCCTGCTTGACGCCGTAGCCGGCTGCGCCGTCAACACGCTGAAGGTCCTGAACCGGCATATCCTGCAGGAAGTTCACCTCACCCGACAGCAGCGCTGCAACACGGGTCGGTGCGTTCTGGATCGGGGTGTAGATGATCTCGCTGACTTCCAGCGGGAACATGTCACGGCCCCAATAGTTTTCGTTACGCGCCATGACGGTTTTCACGTCGGGCTCACGGCTGACCAGGGTGTAGGGTCCGGTGCCGTTGACGTTGGTGGTTGCGAAGGTGATTTCGCCGCCCTCAAAGTCCTGCACGTTGACGGTGTTGTTCGCCTCGGTCCAGCCTTTGTCCATGATGAACAGGTTGGTCAGGTTCGACGGCAGAATCGGGTTCGGACCATTGGTGACCATTTCAACGGTCAGGTCATCCACAGCGCGCACTTCGGTGATCGAGCCGATCAGCTCTTTCATGTCCGAGTTCGGCTGTTTCGCACGGTTGTAGCTGAACACCACGTCTTCGGCGGTGAAGTCAGCACCGTCATGGAATTTCACGCCCGGGCGCAGCTTGAAGACCCATACGTTGGGGTCGGTGGGGCTGGGCGCCCATTCGGTGGCCAGTGCCGGCTCAAAGGCGCCGGTGGTGTCACGAATGATCAGCGGTTCGTACATCTGGTGACGAATCGTGTGGGTCGGCCCTTCGTTCTGGGCGTGCGGGTCCAGCGTCAGTGCATCACCAGCGCGGGCCCAGCGCAGGGTTTCCGCCTGTGCTGCAATGGTGCCGCACAGAAGCGCAGCAGACAGACCGATAACTCGGGTAATCATCTCATTCTCCCTGAATGTGTTGTGGCAAGAGATGAACATGACCAGCGCTTCGGCGCAAGATTTCTGGTAAAACAAATTTTAGCACAGAGCAAAAAAGATGAGTTATGCACAAATCTTTTTTCTGAATCCGCCCCAATGCGGCACCGCGGGTCGCTCTCAGAACAGGCTGCCCTGCTCCGGTTTTGGTGGGGTCGCTTTGGGCTTGGTCTTTGTGGTTGTGGACGCCTGCGTCTTTGCAGCCGCAGGCTCAGATCCACCCGGACCCGGTGCTTTGCCTGAGACATCCAGCCGGCCATCTGCAAACTCAATCTCCAGCGCCGTGGCCTTGGCCGCAGCCGCCCCGGTTGTCACCACAGCACCGTCGCCACGCACCACCGCATAGCCCCGCTGCAAGGTCGCCTTATAGCCCAGTGTTTCGCGCAGACGGTCCATCGCCTCCAGCTGTTGCTGCCAGCCCTGCAGCTGCCGCCCACCGGCATCCGACAGGCGTTTGGTCAGGCGATCAAAGGCGTCGCGTCCCTGCTTGACTTCACGGGTCAGCGCCGCACCAAGACGGGGCTCCAGCGAGGACAGCTGGCGCTTCTCACTCTCGATCCGCCGGCTGAGGTTCACCGGACGCAGCCCGCCTTTGACCTCAGACAGGCGTAGGCGTCGCGATTGAACGCCGCGGATCAGCGCCTGTGGCAGCCGGTCCCCCAGCACGTCCAGCCGTTGGCGCGGACCGTCCAACAGTGTTTCGGCCCGTGGCAAGGCGCGCGACAGATCGCGCAGACGTTGCCCACGCTGGGTGATCCCCTGGCTCAGCGCCCGGCTGAGGCGGGCGTTCTGCTGATCCACCCAGGCCAACAGTTCCATCCGAACGGGCACCGCCAGTTCCGCCGCCGCCGTGGGCGTCGGCGCACGCTGATCCGACACAAAGTCAATCAGCGTTGTGTCGGTTTCATGGCCCACCGCAGAAATCAACGGAATGTCCGAGGCTGCGGCCGCGCGCGCCACCACCTCTTCGTTGAAGCCCCAGAGATCCTCAATCGAGCCACCACCGCGCGCGACAATCAATAGATCTGGTCGCGGCAATGCCCCGCCCGGCGTCAATTGGTTAAAGCCCCGGATTGCATGAGCCAATTCGGGGGCACAGCGTTCGCCCTGAACGGCCACCGGCCAGATCAGCACCTTGCGCGGGAAACGGTCGCGCAGCCGATGCAGGATATCGCGGATCACAGCACCAGAGGGTGAGGTCACAACGCCAATCACCTCAGGCAGGTAGGGGATCGGCTTTTTGCGGGACTGATCAAACAGCCCCTCGGCCTGCAGCATCGCTTTGCGCTTTTCCAGCATCGCCATCAAGGCGCCCATGCCGGCGGGTTTCAGATCCTCAATCACCAGCTGGTATTTCGACTGACCGGGGAAGGTGGTCAAACGGCCGGTGGCGACAACCTCCATCCCCTCCTCGGGGCGGGTCTGGACGCGCGCGGCCACACCTTTCCACATCACCCCGGCAATCACCGAACGGTCGTCTTTCAGGTCCAGATAGACATGGCCCGAGCGGGGAAAGGACACGCGGCCAATCTCCCCCTTGATGCGCACATGGGAAAACTCCCCCTCGATCATCTTTTTGATCGCACCGGACAGTTCGGTGACGCTGAATTCCGGGGCGTTTTCGCCTTCTCTGGGGTCGTCGAAGAGGTCAGACATGCCTGCGCCGCTCTGCTCACTTGTTTCCTAGTCCCGCGCACCTTAGAACGCCGCCAACGGAAGGCCAAGCGGAAGGGCTATCATGAATATCCTAATTCTCGGAAGTGGCGGGCGTGAACATGCTCTTGCCTGGGCAGTGATGCAGAACCCGAAATGCGACAAGCTGATCGTGGCACCGGGCAACGCCGGGATCGCACAGATCGCCGATTGTGCCAGCCTCGACATCCTGAGCGGCGCGGCGGTGGTGAACTTCTGCGAAGAAAACGCCATTGATTTCGTGATCGTCGGCCCCGAAGCCCCACTGGCCGAGGGTGTCGCCGACCGTCTGCGTGACGCAGGTATCTTGGTCTTCGGCCCCTCTGCTGCCGCGGCCAAGCTGGAAGCCTCAAAAAGCTTCACCAAGGAAATCTGCGACGCTGCCAATGCGCCGACCGCAGGCTACGGCCATTTCACCGATGCTGACGCCGCCAAGGCTCACATCCGCGCAAATGGCGCCCCCATCGTGGTCAAAGCTGACGGTCTGGCGGCCGGCAAAGGTGTGATCGTTGCAATGGACGAACAGACCGCGCTGGACGCCATCGACGATATGTTCGGTGGTGAATTTGGCGCTGCGGGCGCCGAGGTGGTGATCGAAGAGTTCATGGAAGGCGAAGAAGCCTCCTATTTCATTCTGGTCGACGGTGAGGACTGTCTGGCCATCGGCACCGCGCAGGACCACAAACGTGTGGGCGAAGGTGACACCGGCCTGAACACCGGCGGCATGGGCGCCTACTCCCCTGCCCCGGTGCTGTCTGATGAGATTGCCGAAAAGGCGATGAATGAAATCATCAAACCCACCATGAAGGTTATGGCCGATCGCGGCATGCCCTACCAAGGTGTGCTCTACGCCGGCCTGATGATCAAAGACGGCCAGCCGCGTCTGGTGGAATACAACGTCCGTTTCGGTGATCCGGAATGTCAGGTACTGATGCTGCGCCTTGGCGCACAGGCGCTGGACCTGATGCAGGCTTGCGCTGAGGGCCGTCTGACTGAGGCGCAGGTGAACTGGGCCGATGATCATGCAATGACCGTTGTGATGGCCGCCAAAGGCTACCCGGGTGCTTACGAAAAAGGCTCCGTCATCAGCGGCCTCGACGCGCTGCCCGAAACCAGCACCGAGATGTGTTTCCACGCCGGCACCGGTGCAAAGGACGGCCAGATCATCGCCACAGGTGGCCGAGTCCTGAACGTCACCGCACGTGGGGCCTCGCTGAAAGAAGCCGCAGATCGCGCCTATGCGATGGTCGATCAGATCGACTGGCCCGAAGGCTTCTGCCGCCGCGACATCGGCTGGCGCGCGCTTTGAGCGCTTGCGTGCATTGAGACAGAAAGCCCCGGACCTTGGTCTGGGGTTTTTCTTTTGCGGGTGCCCCAGCCCCACAGGGTTGAACGGACAACGCACCCCGGTGTTAAGACGCTTGAACATCGAGCCTATGAGCGGCATCGTCGCCGCAGGTTTTTCCCAAGCGATTTTCACATAGGTCTTAGGTACAAATGAAATTGATCTCCGCCGTTCTGGCGAGTTTTTGCAGTGTCGCGGCCGCACAGGCCGACACACTCCTCGACACGTTTCCTTACCCGTTGATTGAGGTGAACGGCGCAGAGGCCCTGAAAGAGTGGCAGGCACTGCGACCGCAGGCAGGCACGCCGATCATCTTAGGGGACCGGGAACAGGTTGAGCGTATTCTGGATGTCTTCCATCCCTCGCAGCAGGCGTTCTACCCACCGATTAAGGAGGCGATTGCAAAGGCAATGGCACAGCCGGGTTTAGACACGCTGTATGCGCACCTACGCGAAGAACACCAACTGTTTATCGCAAGCGTCAAGGAAGACGATGCAGACTGGGCTGCGGAATTGGCGGCTGAAAACCCGCTTGAGGTGCCGGCAAACTATTGGGGTCCTTGGCCTGAGGGCATGCAAGCCGCAGATCGGTTGATTTCCCTGGATGATTGGCAAACTGGCCGCGCCAAGGACAAGGTGTTCATCACCATCCTGCCAACAGAAGCGGTCTGGCAGGCCCCGATCTACCTGCGGTTTGGTGGCTGGAATGCCAATCCGCCGCCCTATGTGCATGCAGCAACCTTCCGGCACTGGGGCGAAACCTACGGCGCGGTGCCCGTCGTCATTCAGTCAGACACGGTGGAAATGCTGGTTGCCGATCCCGCCTCTGACCGCGACGCAGCGCGTGAACTTGCCACGCAGCAATACCTCTACGCCAGCGACATCGTTGACCAAGGGGTTGGCGACCTTAGCGCACTGGCAGCGCTGCTGCACGAGGGGGATTTCTGGTATTTCTGGTGGGATTAACCGTACCGCAGCAGGAGCGGCATTTGCTTAACGGCACTCAGCCGCGCGGTTCAAACTGTCGGGGCCGCTATAGGCGCCCAGATCGCGGCTGATCAGCTGCCCCGCCTGCAGCCGTGTTGCAACAATACGGGTCCAGCCAGCATTGGCTGTGACCAGTTCCAGATCCTCACCACAGCCACGAATGCCACCAGCGATATAGTCCCAGCCGATCTTGTGGTTGGTCAGCCCTTTGGCGTTGGCAATCTGACGCAGGCTGCCATTCTCATAGCGCCAAACCCGCAGGGTCTTGGCCAGATGCGGGCGATCAATATAGGCCAGTTCCACCGCGCCATCACCATCCAGATCCGCCACCCCAATCGGTGCCAGCCAGCGGTTTGAGGTTCCGATATGGGGCGTTTCCGCTAGTTTTCCCTTGGGCCCGTAGATCGCCAGAGCTGCGCCTTGGCGCGCATCTGTTTCAATCACCACGACCTCCGGCAGGCCATCCCCGGTGACATCCGCCAACCGGGGCTGCAGATCTTCGAACACATGATCCTGTGGCAGGGTGATGGTCACGGTCTGACGCTTGCCGCCATCGCGGACCTCCAGAACCAGCTGACCATATTCAACGCTATCGCCCAAAACCCCGTGGGCATAGCGGGTCGTCGGCCCATCAAAACGGGCCGACGTGATCTGGGCCTCTGCCAGCGCTGCCGCGCCACACAGGCCTAGCGCGGCCGTCAGGATCGCCGCGCGCCACATCAGATCTGCTTCTCAGGCATTTTGACAACCAGACCGTCCAGCGCGTCACTCACTTTGATCTGGCAGGTCAGGCGCGAGGTGGCCGGATCAGGCTGATAAGCGAAATCCAGCATATCCTCTTCCATGTCATCCTTCGCGGGGATCTTTTCTACCCAGGACGGATCCACATAGACATGGCAGGTTGAACAAGCGCAGGCGCCGCCGCAGTCGGCTTCGATGCCGGGGATGTTGTTGTCGCGTGCGCCTTCCATCACGGTCAGCCCGTTGGCAACCTCGACAACATGTTCGGTGCCATTGTGTTCAACGTAGGTGATCTTCGCCATGCGGCTTACTCCGATTGCTCGTTTTGCTATTCATGTCCAATCCCCTCCTAGCGGGGTCATCGGGGCAATGCCAGCCCCATTCACGACACTCACGCCTTTGTATGTGTCGCATATGGCGGGCTGCGGCCAAGCCGGTGCTTTATTGACGCAGCGTTTGGCGTTATGGTGTCAAAAAACAGACCGCCTGCCGAGCGAAACAAACGGGACAGGCGCCATGAGGCAAAGCAGATGCGCAGATGGATCATCACAGCACTGGTGGGCTCCGGCTTTGGGCTGGCGGGCTGCATGTCGACGTTGCCCGTGCCGCATCTCGGCACTGAGCCTGAGGTGACCCGGCTGGTCAGCGGCACGCCCCCCGGCGCGCCTGCGGGCAGCTGCTGGGGCAAGCGCATTCAGCCCGGCGTCTATGAGACCGTGACCGAGCAGATCATGCTGCAACCGGCTGAGGTACTGGCCGATGGCACGGTGTTGAGCCCGGCGATTTACAAGACCGAGACGCGCCAGGCCGTTGTCAAGGAACGCCGGGAAATCTGGTTTGAAACCCCTTGTGCCGCCCAGATGACCCCGGACTTCATCGCCACCCTGCAACGTGCTTTGCAGGTGCGGTCGCTCTACCGCGGCCCCATCACTGGCGAAATGGACAAACGCACCCGCGCCGCGGTGCGCAAGTATCAGCAGCCCGAGGGGCTGGACAGTGGCATCCTATCCCTTGCCAGTGCCCGCCGTTTGGGGCTGATCGCAGTGTCGCGTGACGGGATCTGAGATACCTCACATTGTTGGACAGCACATAGTGTCAGATCTGGCTTGGCGGGGTCGCTTCTGAACTCTCAACGCCAATAAAAAAGCCGCCCCGATAGGGCGGCTTTTAACGTTTCAGCGGGATCAGCGCTTATTCTTCGGCAACTGACAGTGCAACGAAGCGCGGCTCACCAGCGCGGCGCACCAGCAGCAGCAGCGACTTGCGGCCTGCTTCCTGCGCTTCTTCTACACGCTCTTCCAGATCGGCAATCCGCTCCAGTTTCTGCTGGCCTGCCTCGGTGATCAGATCGCCCATCCGCAGACCTTTCTCAAAGGCTTCGGTGGCTTCATCCACACCAACAACAACCAGACCCGTTGCGCCCTTCTTCAGCTTCAGCTCAGCGCTCAGCTCCGGGGTGACCGGGCTCAACGTCATGCCCAGCATCTCCTTCGGTTCCATCGGATCCGCAGGACCAGGCTGGGCTGCCGGAATGGCTTCGGCCTCTTCACGGCGGCCAAGGGTGATTTTCAGCGTTGCGGTCTTGCCATCGCGGAACACCACCACACGTACGGTTTTGCCCACTTCGGTGTTGCCCACCTGACGGACCAGCCCGCGGGTATCGGCAACCTCAACCCCATCAAAGGTCACGATAACATCGCCCTGCAGCATGCCCGCATCCAGCGCCGGACCTGCCGGTACATCGGTCACCAGCGCACCGGCGGTGTTTTCCAGACCAATCGCTTCGGCGACATCTTCGGTCACATCCTGAATGCGCACGCCCAGCCAACCGCGGCGGGTTTCACCAAACTCACGCAGCTGGTCCACAACGCGGGTCACCACGTTGGAGGCCATGGAAAACCCGATCCCGATGGAGCCACCGTTGGGCGACAGGATCGCGGTGTTCACGCCGATCACCTCACCGTCCATGTTGAACAGCGGACCGCCCGAGTTGCCGCGGTTGATCGCAGCGTCGGTCTGGATGTAATCGTCATAGCTGCCAGAAAGCGCCCGGTTGCGGGCCGAAACGATCCCAGCCGAAACTGAAAAGCCCTGACCCAACGGGTTGCCCATGGCAACCACCCAGTCACCAACACGCGCAGTGTCGCTGTCGCCAAAGCTGACGAATGGCAGCGGCTTGTCCGCCTCAACCTTCAACAAGGCGATATCGGTGTTGGGGTCGGTGCCCACAACTTCAGCCTGCAGCTCCTCACCCGAGAAGAACTCGATAAAGATCTCATCAGCGCTTTCGATCACGTGGTTGTTGGTCACGATGAAACCGTCTTCGGAGATCACAAAGCCCGAACCCAGCGCCGAAGAGCGGCGCGCGCGTTCATTGGGGTTGCGATCCTGGAACTCGCGGAAGAAATCTTCAAACGGGCTGCCTTCGGGGATGTTCAGGTTTGGCCCATCGCTGCCCGCCACCACCGTCGAGGTGGTGATGTTGACAACCGAGTCGCTGATGTCTTCGGCCAGTTCCGCAAAACTGTCGGGTCGTGCCTGCGCCTGCAGCGCCAGCATCAGGGTCATCGCGGTGGCCAAGAGCCCCAGCCAGAAGGCCCGCAGTGCGGCGCCCCGCGCATGAGGGGTTGCGAGTACAACGGCATTTGCACTTGAGTGGTTCACGCCCATGGTCTCCTCTCCTTAAATGTCTCTCACCGGGAACGGTCAGAACTGATTGCCTTTAACATCGGTCGAGCGGGGCGGATGTGCAACTCACCCCAAACAAAGATTTTTTCAACAGAACGTGAAGCGGCGGTGAGCCGCTCATGCTGTTTTTGGACAATATAGGGCAAAAATGGCATTCGCCCCACCCGAAGCCGAGGGGCAAAGCCCCGACAGCTGAGAAAACCTGCGCGCGCGGCAGCGCGCACCGCTGGGCAACCCCTCAGGCACCCAGAAATTTGGCAAGCCAAACCAATGCCAACCCAAGGGCCAGCGCCGAAAAACCTAAGTTGCGACGCATCGCTTCCGGCAGGGTTTTCAGCAGCTCCAACAGCTGCTCAACAAGCGAAGGGGCCAGCGCATAGGCCAGCCCCTCCACAATCAACACCAGCCCGATGGCCAGGATCACATGTTCCATTACTGGCCCGCTTGATCCGACTTAAGGTAGTCGAAGAACTCGCTGTCCGGGGTCATCACCATCGACGAGTTGCTGCCCTGCAAAGCGTTTTCATAGGCCTGCAGCGAGCGGTAGAAGGCAAAGAACTCAGGATCTGCACCGAAGGCTTCGGCGAAGATGGCGTTACGTTCCGCATCCGCTTCACCACGCACGACCTGCGCTTCACGTTCTGCCTCAGACAGGGTTTCGACCACGGTACGATCGGCCAGCGCGCGCACACGCTGGGCGGCTTCGTTACCACGGGCGACCTCATCTGCGGCTTCACGTTCCCGTTCTGCCCGCATCCGGGCAAAGGTTGCGTTCAAGTTCTGCGCCGGCAGGTTGGTCTGTTTCAGACGTACGTCCACCACATCCAGGCCCAGACTACGTGCCTCGGACCGGGATTGGTCGCGGATCCGCACCATCAGTTCAGCCCGGTTTTCCGACAGGATCGTGTCCGAGGTGACCTGATCGGCACCCAGAACTTCACGGATCTTCGAGTTGAGGATCGAGCTCAGGCGCTCCTCGGCCAGACGGACACCACCGGCACCAACCGCCTGACGGAACTGAACCACATCAGCGATCCGGTACCGCGCGAAAGCATCGACAACCAGACGACGGTCATCCGATGGGGTAACCTCGATGGTGTCGGTGTCCAGCGACAGGATCCGGTCGTCGTAACGCACGACTTCCTGAATCATCGGGATCTTGAAGCTCAGGCCCGGCTCTTCTTTCACGGCTTTGATCTGACCGAACTGAAGCACCAGCGCTTTTTCACGTTCATCCACCACAAACAGCGAGGACATGATGCCAACAACCGCAATCACGATCACGGGCACAAGGTAAGTCATCTTACGCATCGATCAGTTCCCCCCCTGTTTGCGCAGCTCGTTGAGCGGCAGGTAAGGCACAACGCCCTGACCGTTTTCGCCCCCTGTGAGGGAGCTGTCGAGGATGGTTTTGTCCACGTTGCCCAGCACTTTTTCCATGGTTTCCAGATAGAGACGTTTGCGGGTCACTTCCGGCGCTTTTTCATATTCGGCGCGCACCGCCGAGAAACGGCTGGCTTCACCCAAAGCGTCGTTCACGACCTGCGCCCGGTAGGCTTCGGCCTCTTCAAGGGTTTGCGCCGCTTCACCACGGGCTTGCGCCAAAACGCGGTTCGAATAGGCATCCGCTTCACGCTGCAGACGGTCACGTTCCTGTTCGGCGGCCTGCACTTCGCGGAAGCTGTCGATCACTTCACGCGGCGGGTCCGCTTTCTCAAGGTTCACACGCACGATGGAGATGCCGGATTCATATTCGTCCAGAATGGCCTGAATACGTTCTTTGGCCCCATCCGCAATCACACCACGGTCCCGGTTGAGGATCGGCGCCAGGTTCGAGGCGGCGATGATCTCACGCATCACCGATTCCGATACGGCCTGAACCGTCAGACGGGCATCGCGGATGTTGAACAGCAGTTTCGCCGGGTCGTTGATGTTCCAGACCACCTGGAAGTCGATATCAACGATATTGGCGTCCGTGGTCAGCATCAGGCCGGTGTCCTGGCTGGAGCGCGACAGACCAATGCTTTCGGTCCGTTCCGAGGTCACATTGACCACTTCAGCGGTCACAAAAGGCCAGGGGGCGAAGTTCAGACCGGGATTGCCGGTTGAGGAGTATTCCCCCAGGAACAGTTCAACCGACTGCTCTTCCGGTTTTACAGTGTAGAAGCTGGAAAACGCCCAAAGCGCCGCAGCTGCCAAACCGGCCAGCACAAAGGTGCCTTTGGGCAGACCCTGCCCACCGCCAGCGCCGCCGCCACGCTGATTGCCGCCGCCATCGCGACCGCCCATCAGCACTTTCAGCTGTTCCTGGCCTTTTTTGACCAGCTCATCCAGATCGGGGACCTGCGGACCGTCGTCCTGCGGGCCACGGCCACCGCCGTTGTTGCCGCCCCCATTGTTGCGACCACCGCCGCCGTTGTTTCCGCCGCCGCCCCAAGGGCCGCCAGAATTGCCTGACATGGGCTATGCTACCTCTCTACATTGTCACCGATTGCACGGTTGATAACAAACCTGTGCAATCGGCAGGAAATTTCAAGCTTTATGCCGTGCGCGTCGGCGCTTTCATAGTGACGATTTCTTCCGACATGGTCGGGTGCACCGCAACGGTGCGGTCGAAATCCTCTTTGGTGGCGCCCATTTTGACCGCGATACCTGCCAGCTGGATCATCTCACCGGCGCCCGGCGCGACGATGTGACAGCCCAGCACCACACGGGTGTCCGCGCAGACAATCAGTTTCATCATCACCCGCGCATCGCTGCCAGCAAAGAGCGACCGCATCGGACGGAACGAGGTGCTGTAAACCTCAATCGGCCCTTTGTCGCGCGCGTCTTCCTCGCTCAGACCCACAGTGCCCATTTCCGGCTGGGTGAAAATCGCGGTCGGGATCAGCTCATGATCTACCGGCGTCGGCTTGCCCTTAAAGACGGTTTCAACAAAGGCCATGCCTTCGCGGATCGCCACTGGTGTCAGATTCACGCGGTCGGTCACATCCCCCACCGCATAGATCGAGGGCACAGCGGTCTGGCTGTATTCATCCACCTCAACCTGACCTTTGCGGCCCAGCTTCACGCCGGCCTCTTCCAGACCCATGTTATCGGTGTTTGGCACACGACCGGTGGCAAACATCACCTGATCAAAGTCATGTTCGCTGCCGTTGGTGGCTTTCACCCGGATCTTATCGCCGACCTTCTCCATCGACAGGATGTTGGTGCCCAGATGCAGATCGATGCCGTTCTGGATCATCTCTTCGGCCACCAGACCGCGGGCTTCGTCGTCAAATCCGCGCAGGATCTGCGCGCCGCGATAGAATTGGGTGACCTTCACACCCAAACCGTTCAGCACCCCGGCAAATTCCGACGCGATATAGCCGCCACCCACGATCAGGATCGACTCGGGCAGTTTTTCCAGATGGAAGATATCGTTTGAGGTGATGCCCAACTCGGCACCCGGCGTGTCAGGCAGAACCGGACGGCCGCCCATGGCCAGCAGGATATGTTTGGCGGTCTTACGCTCCCCTGTCGACAGCTCAACGGTATGCGCATCCACGACCTTGGCGCGGGCATCAAAAGTGTCCACGCCCGAGTTCGCCAGCAGTCGGCGATAGATACCCTCCAGACGGTCCAGTTCTGCGTGCAGTTTGCCTTTGAAATTGTCCCAGCTGAAAGCGCCTGTCGGCATGTCCCAGCCATAGGCGCGGGCCTCTTCGGCCATGCCCGGAAACTCGCTGGCAAAGACCATCAGTTTCTTGGGCACACAGCCGCGAATGACGCAGGTGCCGCCATAGCGGTCTTCCTCGGCCAGCGCCACCTTGGCACCGGTGTCGCCAGCTGCCACACGGGCCGCACGCACACCACCGGACCCACCGCCGATGACAAAGAGGTCGTAGTCGAAGCTCATCAGATCGTTACCTTCAATTGAATCTCACAGTTGGTCGCCAAGGTAATGCCGTATCGACCGGGATAAAACCCGCACCCCACGGATATGTGATCTTGGCGCTTTATCTCACGTCACGGACACGACTGACATCTTGCAGCCCCCTCAATCCCCCAGATCTGAGAACAGGTTTTCGCTTTCCACAAACTCCAGCCGGTCCTCACTCACCGCGTTTTCGTTGATGTCACGCACCTGCACCCGACCGTCGCCATAGCCGACCACAACCGTATCACAGATGTCGACAAACAGCCCGTTTTCCACCACGCCGGGGATCTGGTTCAGCACCATCGCCACCTGACGTGCATTGCCGATCCGGTTCAGATGCAGATCGACAATGTGGTTGCCTTCGTCGGTGAACAAAGGTGCTGCGCCGTTCATCCGCAGGCTGGTGGTCTGGCCCAGCACATCCAGACTGTCCAGCATCTCCTCAATCAGGGCTTTGGTGGTCTGCCAGCCAAAGGGGATCACCTCCACCGGCAGCGGGAAAGCCCCCAGGGTTTCGACCTCTTTGGACACGTCCGAGATCACCACCATCCGGTCACTGGCGGTGGCCACGATCTTTTCCTGCAACAGCGCGGCACCGCCGCCCTTGATCAGGTTGAACTCACCGTCAAACTCATCCGCACCATCAATCGTCAGATCCAGCCATTTGGCTTCATCGAGGCTGACCACATCAATGCCCACATCCCGCGCCAAAGCAGCAGTACGGGCAGAGGTGGGAACGCCGCGGATCTTCAAACCGTCTTCGCGCACCATCTCCCCCAGACAGCGCACCATCCATGCCGCGGTTGAGCCGGTGCCCAGCCCCACACGCATGCCATCTTCGACATATTCCACGGCCTTTTTGGCCGCCACAAACTTGGCTTTGTCGATCGGCGACAATTCTCCGGACATCAGGCCTCCTCCGTGCTGGGGAATGGGTGCAATTCCCGTCGCTTATAGGTCGAATATGCGCCGCAAGCGAGGGGCAATTCCCATCACTCTGCCGCAAACCGGTGCAAGTTTCGCCTCTAGCTCCGCCATTGCGGGCTTTTGTGTCGCATTTGGGCTGGCACCAGCGGGGGCTGTCAATAGCTTAGGAGTATGGAACTGCGCAACATCCTCCCCTTTGCGCTGCAGAGCGCGCCGCCCCAGCTTGACCCTCTGCCGCGGCCTTTTCACCGGCTGTGGCAGGCTGGGGCGATGTGCTTGCACTCCTGCCCCGGCTTGGTCACCCTGCATCGGACCAAACGCCGGGGCTTACCCGCTGTCCGTGCTGTTCCGACCACCGCTGCAAATCCCTCGAAGGAGTGAGCCCGTAAATGTTTCTGTCCGTCTTTGACATGTTCAAGGTGGGGGTCGGCCCCTCGTCCTCTCACACCATGGGGCCCATGGTGGCAGCGGCCCGGTTTCTGGACCAGATGCGCGCCGCTCCTTTTGAACCGCATGGCGTGAAGGCGTCACTGCATGGATCGCTGGCCTTTACCGGTGTTGGTCATGCCACGGATCGCGCAACGATTCTGGGCCTCGCCGGGTTCCTACCCGACACCTACGATCACGACGCCGCCGAAGAGGCATTGGAGGCCATCAACCGCGACCGTCAGGTCTGCCCCGAAGGTCTGCCGCCGCTGCGCTTTGATCCCGCACAGGACCTGCGGTTTGATTTCGGCCCGGCCCTCGCAGGTCACGCCAATGGCATGATCCTGATGGCGACCGACGCCCAAGGTGACGTCATTATGCAGGAAACCTATTATTCGATCGGCGGCGGCTTTGTGATGACCGAGGCAGAACTGTCCGGTGGCAAAAACACCGACGAGGGCGCGCCGGTCCCCTACCCGTTCAAAACCGCCGATGAGATGATGGAAATGGCCCGCACCTCGGGTAAGAGCATCGCGCATATGAAACAGGCCAACGAAATCTCACGCGGTGGGCACCAGAACCTGAAACAGGGCATGGCGCGGCTCTGGCAGGTGATGGACAGCTGCATCGAGCGTGGCCTGACCAATGAGGGTGAACTGCCTGGCGGCCTGCGAGTGAAACGCCGCGCCAAAGGCATTCATGAGGCGCTGCTGGCCGAACGTGGCATGAACCTGACCGCACCACACACCATCAACGACTGGATCAGCACCTATGCAATGGCGGTGAATGAAGAAAACGCCGCTGGCGGTCAGGTGGTCACCGCGCCAACCAATGGCGCCGCCGGGGTTCTGCCGGCTGTGATCCGCTATTGGCTGGACCATGTGCCCGGTGCCTCCACCACCAAAATCGACGAGTTTCTGCTGACCGCCGCCGCCATAGGTGGCTTGATCAAACACAATGCCTCGATCTCAGGTGCCGAAGCTGGGTGTCAGGCCGAAGTGGGCTCCGCCGCGGCGATGGCTGCTGCGGGGCTGTGTGCCGTGCTGGGCGGCACGGTGGAACAGGTGGAAAACGCCGCTGAAATTGCGCTGGAACATCACCTTGGCATGACCTGTGATCCGGTCAAAGGGTTGGTGCAGGTGCCTTGTATCGAGCGCAACGGTCTGGGCGCCATCAAGGCGGTCTCGGCCGCCTCCCTCGCGCTGCGCGGCACTGGCGATCACTTCGTACCGCTGGACGCTGCCATTGAGACCATGCGCCAGACCGGCCGCGACATGCACGAGCACTACAAAGAAACCTCGCTGGGCGGTCTGGCCGTCAACGTGCCGAACTGCTGAGGGCCGCAAGGGCGATCGACACATTTAAGACTCATGCGGCCAGCCCCAGCTGGCTGCACCCCGACTGAGCCGCAAACAGAGCCAGGCCGAGCACGCAAAAGTCTTTTGCCATCGCCCCATTGCCAATGCACGCGATCCGTGAAACCTCTTGCGAATGACACCAGCCACCACACATGACCGCCCGCTCCTTGGGATCACACTTATGCTGGGCTTCTGCCTGGCCGCACCTTTGGGCGATGCCTTAGCAAAACTGCTCTATGGTGCATTGCCACTGGGGATGCTGATCCTTGCGCGGTTCCTGTTTCAGGCGGTGATCCTGGCCCCGATGGTGGCCGCGACACATAGGCCCTGGCGGGTACGGGGCCGGGTGCTGCGTCTGGTGGTCTGGCGGACAGTGCTGCATATTCTGGGCATCGGCATGATGTTCACTGCCCTTGGCTACCTGCCGCTGGCGGATGCGGTGGCGATCGCATTTGTCATGCCCTTCATCATGCTGCTGCTTGGCAAATATGTTCTGAACGAACAGGTCGGCCCCCGCCGCCTGATCGCCTGTGTGGTGGGGTTCATCGGCACGTTGTTGGTGATCCAGCCCAGTTTCGCTGCCGTCGGCTGGCCGGCCATGTTGCCGCTGGGCGTGGCCGTTGTCTTTGCCCTGTTCATGCTGGCGACCCGCCAGATTGCCAAAGAGACCGATCCGATCAGCCTGCAGGCGGTTTCAGGCACCATTGCCACGGTGGCGCTGCTGCCGTTGATGGTCATCGGTCACATGCTGGAATGGCCGGGGCTGCAGTTAGCCATGCCCACCGCGGAGGAGGCCTGGCTGATCGTCGCCATCGGCTCCGTCGGGACGCTGGCACATCTGATGATGACCTGGTCGCTGCGCTACGCCCCGTCGACCACGCTGGCGCCGATGCAATATCTGGAAATCCCCTTTGCCACCGCCATCGGCTGGCTGATCTTTGCGGATCTGCCCAACGGTCTGGCCGCCATTGGTATCCTGATCACACTGGCTGCCGGCCTCTATATTATTCTGCGCGAGCAGGCCACCCAACGAATGCAGCGCTCAGCCCTGCAACAGACGCCGCCAGCGCCGCCCGCGGCAGAATAACCAGCATCTGCGGCTGATCGAACTGCAGCTGCACAGGCGTAGTCATCGCGTCAGCCCCCTGAGGGCTGACCTCATTTGAGGTGCCGATCTTGCTGTCCGGGGCAAATTTTAGCCCTTCGATAGGCCAACGCAGCCCTTCGGAGCGGCCGGTCACGGCCCCCATTGGGAACAGGGACACCAGCATCCCCACCGGCAGATCCAATTGCAGATGCGGCGGCGCGAGGAAGGTGATCTGCTCCTCTGACAGCAAAATACAGCGCTGATCAGGCCGGGCCAGCAACACATGAAGGGCCGCCAGATGATGATCAATCCGGCTGCCATCAAACCCAACCCCCAGAACCAAAGGCGCGGCAATACTGCGCAACGCCTTGTCAAAATCGGTGCTGTCCTGTTCGGGAATGGCGTGGATCACATTCTGGGGCAGCGCCGCGCGGGTTGCCTCAGACAGGCTGTCGAGGTCCCCGATCACCGCCTCCGGCGACAGCCCAAAGGCCAATGCGTGGTCCGCCCCGCCGTCGGCGCAGATCAATTCTGGCCCGATGGCCAACGCCGTCTGCAACACCTCTTGCGAGGCATCTCCAGCCCCCAGCAGGGTCACCGGCGCGACCGAATGCACAATCTTGTTCAACATGTGGCAATATCTGCCGTTTTTGGAAGGAGACCACAATATGGTCACAAAATGATACAGTTATTTTCCAAGATTCGTTCACCTTTTGGCGGGATACACTTGGTAAACAGCACCCTTAGACGCGAAACATGTCCCTGTTTTTACGGGCGTCATGGCAGCCAGAGGCAAGGAAAGGCGAGTTTACAATGGTTACGAACAACAAAGTACTGACAGTCTCCTACGGGACGTTTTCCTGCACGCTGGAAGGCTTCGACGACTCTTTTGACACAATGAAGTCCATTGCGGAGTATTTCCGTGATTTGGCCGCCGATGACCGCTATTTCGGTGCAGAGCCCCCGACCCCGGATGCCGAAATGCTGGCCCGGATCGCTGAGCGCGAAATCGCCCGCCAGGTTGTCGCCCGCCAGGATGAGGGCACAATTCACCTGCGTGCTGCCGACAGCGCTGCCCCTGCCACGCCACCTGCTGCTGCCCCAGTCACCGCACCCGTTACCGCTCCAGCGCCTGCTGCCCCTGCCGCTGTTGTCGAACCTGTTGAAACCACTCCGGCTGTTGCCGCACCTATTGAGGTGGCTGACGATAACACTGACGCACCGGCCATCGATGACAGCGTTGCCGCCAAACTGCAGCGCATCCGCGCCGTGGTGTCCCGCAACACCGAGGCCGCAGCCCCCAACTACTCCGAAGATCAGCACGCCGAAGAAATGACCGGCGATCTGGATGAGGCGCTGGATGGCGCTTTGGATCAGGTGCTTGATGCTGAACTGACCGCCCCTGCCGCAGAGGTTGAACCAGAGCCGGAGGCCGCGCCTGAGATTGAGGCAGATGCCGCCGAAGCCGAAACGCCTGACGTGGTCGCCGCGCCGGCAGAGGACGCCGCCGCTGACGAGGCTGCCATCGAAGCCCCCGCTGTGGCGGCTGAAATTGAGGCGGCAGATCCCGCACCTGCAGCAGACGTTCCGGAGGTCGCGCCGGCTGAGGAAGCTGTTGCTGAAGCGGAAGAAGTTGCTGTGGCTGCCGAAGAAGCGCAATCAGAAGAGATCGAAGCCGAAATCGCTGAGGAAGAGCCCCTCGAGGAAATCACCAGCGAAGCCGCCCCAATGGCTGAACTTGAAGAGGCGCTGGCCGCTGATCCCGCCGGCAGCGACGTAGATGCCGCAGTTCTGGCCGCCGTGGCCGAATTGAACAACACGCAAGTCCCTGAAGTGGCGGCCGTCGAGCCGGAGGCTGCGCCCGAGATCGAGGAGACCCGGATCGAGGTTTCGGATGAAACCGCCGCAGAGGCCGAGGACGATTTCGACGCGATCCTTGCTGCGGTACGGGATGCTGAAAACACCGAAGCCGAAGCCGAAGCCGAAGCCGAAGCCGAAGCCGAAGCCGAAGCCGAAGCCGAAGCCGAAGAAATCGCGGCGGAGGTTGAGGAAGAGGTCAAGGCCGAAGAACCTGTTGCCAAACCGGTGAGCGTGTCTGATGTTGAAGCTGAGGTGGCCCTCGAAGAGATTGCCGAGGCACCGCAGGACACGGTTGAAGCAGCACAGGACACCGCTGAGGAAACGCCGGTAGAAGATGCCGCGCCGGCGCCTGTTCGCCCCGTGCGCCCGGTGCGTCCCGTCCGCGTCATCAAAATGAAGCGCAGCGACTATGAGGCCGCACAGTCCGCGGCTGAGGTCGCTGAACCCGCTGCCGTTATGCCAGAGGCCCCGGCAACTGACGAAGGTTCGCTAAGCGCCGAGGAAGAAGCGGACCTGCTGCGGGAACTGGCCGAGGTGGAAGCCGAGTTCAGCGACGCACCCGATGAAGAGATGGAGCCTGGCGATGTCCGCTCAATCTTTGCTGACGAAGCCGAAGAGGCCGATGTCTCGCGGCTGATGGAAAAAACCGTGTCCGAAATGGACAACCCCGAAGGTTCACACCGCCGCAACGCCATCGCCCATCTGCGTGCCGCCGTTCAGGCCACCCGCGCCGAAAGTGACGCAGGTGGCGCCTTGAACGCGGGTGGCGCAGATACCGAAGCCTATCGTGAGGACCTGAATGACGTGGTGCGCCCGCATCGTCCGGGTGCGGCAAGCGCGGCCCGTGGGGATCGCCCCGCGCCGTTGAAACTTGTTGCGGAACAACGCGTTGACACGCCAGCCCCGGTTGCTGAGGCAGCAGTTGCACCGGTCCGTCCCCGCCGCATCCGCCCCGCCGCCGTTGCAGAACCGAGCGTGACCGAAGAGTTTGGCAGCTTCGCCGAATTTGCCGAAAGCGTCGGCGCCGAGGAGCTGCCGGACCTACTGGAAGCTGCGGCATCCTACCTGTCCCACGTGGAAGGTCTCGAACAGTTTTCGCGCCCTCAGCTGATGAAGAAAGCACGCCAGATCGAAACGCTGGAATTCAGCCGCGAAGACGGGTTGCGCTCCTTCGGGCAACTGCTGCGTGACGGCAAAATCGAAAAGCTGCAGGGCGGGCGCTTTACCGTGTCCGACCAGATTGGCTTCAAGCCCGATCAGCGTGCTGCGGGCTAATCACAGCGCCCATATTACAGTAACGTCGCTATCGCCCGGTCCCTTTAGCCGGGCGATATAAGTTTTGGGTGCCGGCTCACCCGTTACACAATTTCCCGTTTATGAAACGTCACCCGCCCGCGCCCAGCCCGTTTGCTGGCATAAAGCGCGCGATCTGCATCAACGAGCATCTGCTGCGGGTGAGCAACATCCACATCGCAAGAGCACAACAGGCCAAAGCTCGCAGAAACTCGGCAGTTTTGGCCTTCAAATGACATCTGCCCCTGCAGCCGGGTTTTCAGCCGTACGGCGATGCGGCGCAGCCTTTTTCGGTTAGCTATATCATTCAAAATAACGGCAAATTCATCGCCCCCCAAACGCACAATGGTATCCTCTTGGCGCAGTTCTTGGCGCAAAATCACGGCAACCTGCTGCAAAACATAGTCACCACCGGGATGCCCCAGCCGGTCATTGACCTGTTTGAAATGATCAAGGTCCAACAACATCAAGGAAAACGGGTCCCCATTGGAGCACAGCCTGTTCAACTGATCCTCAAACGCGCGTCTGTTGCCCAAACCGGTCAGGCTGTCGGTGGTCGCGCGCTCCTCGGCCGCGTCCCGCGCGCCGCGCATCTGTTGCGCCAAGCGCAGGCTGGCGGCCATCGCAGCGGATTTCGCCTCCAGCTGATAGAGCATATCGACAGCCAGTTCGGTCGCGGGGAAATCGGTGAGCCGTAGATCCAAACAACGCATGGCTTCGGCAATCGAGGCACCAAATGAGACATTCAGAAGCGTGCCGCCCGCCATGGGCGACACAACTGCGCGCAAACCGATCTGCGGGTAAGATCGCAGACACAGGTGGAGCGTGCTGCCGGGGGCTAGGTCCCTAAATTGATCCACCGCATGACGCTGCGGGTATTTGGGTGCGAAATGCTGCGCAAAAGCATCGCAACGCTGTGCCGCCCCGGGCAGGACCTTCTCAAGCGTTGGCCCGATCTGCCTGATGCGCCCGGCCGCATCAACAAACACAAATAGAGGCATAATAGCAGAGAAGGTTTGCCACAGTTCTATTGGGGGCTGCGAGGCGCGCGCCCCAACAGATGACACTTTGCTGTCAACGCCATCTGCAGAAATGTCTGATCCTATACTCGATCGCGGCCGGGCACCCGGCGGAACATCCCCCGGATGGACAAACGCAGCGCCTGAATGATCGACGCTATTATCCAAGCGTACCGACGGTATCGCCCGATTTACCTGCACAGATCGTGCAACACCAACAGTTTCCCCAGCTGCCGCGCCCATAGGCTGACATGGTTCATCACTGCCCTGCGCAACGGACAAGATCGCAATATCATGCCCCGAATCGTCCATTTCAAATCCCCAAAACCGCGCGTTTGACGCTGAGCAGAACAGCCCCCTATCCAACGGCGGTCAAAAGACGGCCGCAGTTCCCAAGGCAACGGCCTCCGCGGGAAAATCCCGACAAAGGCCAAAGACCCAGCGAAAAAGCTATCAACGCTACGGACGAGGACGAGTGAACCCAGCCCCAGCGCCAATTCCGCGATTAGGCTGCGCTCAAAAGGTTAACAAATGGTTTACACTGCCAAGAAACCGCGTTTGCGCGGCGGTTTTGGGATGTGAAACAGCCGTAGCCCGCGGCTAGTGCGACGCGGTCTTCAGCCATTCAGGCAGGTGGCCAATGTCAGGCAGCACCACATCCGCCAATGGGGCCAGATCTGCGGCCTCGGCAATGCCGGTTAAAACGCCGACGGTCACCATGCCAGCCGCACGCCCAGCAATCAGATCATGGGCACTGTCGCCCACCATAGCCACGCGCGCCGGGGTCAATTGCATCCGCTCACTAAACGCCAAAAGCGGCGCCGCATCCGGTTTGGCGCCATAGCCGCTGTCAAAACCGGCAACGAAATCAAACAGTTCAAAGATCCCAGCGCCGCGCAGATGAGCCTGTGCGCCCATCTCACTGTCATTGGTCATCACCCCCAGCGAAAGCCCCTGCGCAGCCAGCGACTGAAGCAGTGGCGACAGTGGAACAGCGGGGGCCAGGGGGGCCGCTGCGGCGCTGGCATTCATCCGTGCCTCCAGCGCATCAAGATCAACGCCCGGCATGGCGCGGGCCACACATTCCGCGGCCTCACGTCCAGTTCCGGCAATCACCGGGCTTTCGGGTCGAAATTGCGCTGTAGGCAGATCAAAGGCGATGTGATGCGCGATTGCCGCGGCAAGATCAGCGCTCCCTTCGGACAATTCATCAATCAGCTGCGCCGCCCAGGCATCCCAGGTGGCCCGGAAATCAAACAGCGTGCCGTCCTTGTCAAAAAGGATCCCATCAATCTTCATCTGCCCTGCCCTTAACTTTCTAATTCTGCCGCCATGGCCACAAGTCCCGGCGATCACCCTCAGGCCAGACCCTGCCGGTTGCCCAAACCTATGGCAAGAGTGGAAAACATCGGATCGCCCCTGCCCGATCCGCGGCTTGACTTTACCGGCGGCATAGGGTCGGATTCAGCCATGGATACGACCAAACGTTACAGATTGCACCATTCCCTCGGCTATCATCTTTCGATCGCGTCCCGTCTGCAGGAACGGCGGTTGGATGAGAAGTTAAAACCGGTGGGGCTGACCCGGACGACCTGGTGTATCCTGCTGGCCATTGGCAACGAGAACCTCAGCCAACCATCTGATATTGCTGACTTTGTCGGAATTGACCGCACAGCCACCTCTCGCGCATTGCGTCATATGGAGCAGGAGGGCTGGTTGATGCGGTCCTCGGGCACCGAAGATCGGCGCACCCGTCAGGTTGTTCTGACAGACACCGGCCGTGATCTGATCCGCATGTGCACGCCCTATGCGCAGGAAAATGCCGAGACGATGCGTCAGGCGTTGAGCAGCAAAGAAGAGGCGGAGTTGAAACGGCTCTTGGCCAAACTGCGTGACAGCGCGCCGGAGCCGCTGCCCACACTCTGAACCAGTGTTACCTTAGGTCCAGTGGATCTGCGCCCCGCCCGGCAAAGCGGCACGGGCTTGGATCAACGTGTCATTTGGCCTGTTAAGTGCTTCACAGCAGGCCATAACCCAAGCATCATCCATCAGCAGAAAATCCAGCACCGACGCCAGAAACTCAGGCGCGCCAGCCTGACTGCGCAGATCATCCTGCGACACCCCCGTCGCCCCCATGAATACCGGCAACAGCTCTTCATTGCCGGCCAGCCAGCCAAGCGCCTGCAGGGCAAGAGTTTCTGCTGCATCACGGGTTAACGACATGGGGTCACCTTTGTTTGAGTGCTCTTTTGCGGTGGGAAGAGTTTCTTAACACTTTTCATGAATAGTGGTGGGGAACAAGGCGCAACCGCTGCTGCGCAGCTGGGGTTTAGGCATGGCCCGCCCCATGGGACACGAAGGAAGGGACGCTATCGCATGCCCGGCAAAATACTGGTTGTCGAAGCCATTGCCACCAATCGCATTGTCATTCGCGCGCGTCTGACGTCGGGCCTGTTTAACGTGCTGCTGGCGGCCAGCGCTCAGGAAGCGATGGAGGTGCTGGACTGCGACGCCTGTGACCTCATCTTGGTGAACTCGATTCTTTATGACATGCCCCTGCGCCGGTTTTGCCGCAAGTTGCAACAGCGCGAAAATTGCCCGCCTCTGATCATCCTGCAACCCGAAAACAGCGCTGAAAAGCGGCGGAAATTGCTGCAATGGGGGGCTGAGGATGTGCTGCCGCGCCCTATCGGCGATGATCTGCTGTTTGCCCGGCTGCGCGCGGCGATCCGGGACCGGCCAACCCCGGATGAGGTGGCTCTTGCCCGGGCTGCCGGTGAGGTCACGGGGAAAACTGCGGGGTTGTTTGAAGAGGCAGGCAGGCCTCCGTTGGATGTGTGGTCACAGACGCAGGCCGCCACAAGGATGCTGGGCAACCGCTCTGTCGGGATCCGCATTCACCGCGAACGGCCACGAATACAGGTGACCCACCCGGATGCACATACGGCGGCACTCTGGCAGCATCAGCTTGCCTTTCACTTGCAGGCGGACCTAACAAAAGATCATCCTGAAAACCTGTTGAATGGCCCCCATCAGGCGAAACCGCCTGACTGCATTGTGTTGCCGATTTGCGATCCAATACCCCGTCAACAATTGCGGCTGCTGACAACCCTGCGCGCCAAGCCGGGCCTGCGCCGGGCGCAGGTGCTGGTTGTTGTGCAACAGGGGCATGAAAACCTGGCGGCTGAGGCGCTGGATCTTGGCGCTCAGGACGTCATGCTGCACATCACAGACGCACAGGAAATGGCATTACGTCTGAGTAAACTCAGCCACCGCAAATGGCGGCAGGACCTGTTGCAGGCCTCGCTGAAGGAAGGCCTGGCCGCCGCCATAACCGACCCGCTGACCGGGGTATCCAACCGGCGCCATGGGATGCTGCAGCTGGCGGATGTGCTGGCTGACCCGGTGCGCCAGCCGGTGGCACTGGCCCTGCTGGACATCGACCATTTCAAACATGTTAATGACCTGCATGGGCATGATGCGGGGGATGCCGTGTTGGTTGATCTAGCGCAGCGATTGCGGGCCGCGGTTCCTGATGGGGCCCTTTTGGCCCGCATTGGGGGGGAGGAGTTTTTGATCGCGCTGCCGTCAACGCAAGATCTGGGTGCGCAACGTTTTGCCCGAACGCTCTGCCGCGATATTGCAGCGCGGCCCTTTGACCTGCCGGATGGCTCACAGATTCGCGTAACGGTCAGTCTGGGCCTAGCCATGTCCGAGGCTACCACCGGTGACGCGGATGCGGGTGATCCCTCGCGGGATCTGAGCCGTTTGATGAAACGGGCGGATCAGGCGCTTTATCGAGCGAAGGCGGCTGGACGCAATCAGGTCAACCTAAGCCAGTCGGTGGCGTGACCGCTTATCGAGTGTTTTCGGCGCCCCAATGTCTGCCTGATCTTCTCTGTTCCGCGTCAGAGGCTTCAACCCGCCGCCATTACTGTGACTTAGGGCCTTGCGGTTTTGGCTTCTTATGACGGTGCCGCTTCACCCCGTCTTCGACGCGATCCGCATAGGCTGCGCGTTCCTCGGCTGTGAAGGTTTGCAGCCGGTCCAGCAGCAGCTCATGGCCCAGTTCCGCCCGGCTGATGCCAAAGTCACGCTGCCGCGACAGCACATCTTCCAGCGCGGCCCGGTCGAAATCTTCGGCACGCAATAGGTGCAGGACCTCCTGGAAATCAGCCCGCAGGTCCGCCTTGCTGGGCAGATCGTCACGCTGTTTGCGCAGCTCACGCCATATGGCGCGGCGATCCTCGCTGGAAAGCGCGCGCGTATAGGTACCCGCCACCTCATCCTGACGCGGTGGTCGTTTGTCGCTGTCCGGCCCACCAAAGCGCACAAAGGCGCCGCCCACGACGCCAACCACCGCTAGGTTCAGCGCCAGTGAGACAAACAAAACCCCGCGCAGCCAGGGTTTGATACGGCTGGGTTTCGGGTTCGGTGTTGATGTATTCTGCTCTTCAGACATGATTTTCTTTCCCCTTACCCTTCGACCAGATCAAATTCGGCCGAGAAGCCGGGCATGGCATCCACCAAATAGGAATCCGTTTCCAGCGCAAAGAACACTGTGGCGCTTTCGCTGACCAGATCCGGCGGGTTGATCCCGATCCAGACGCCGCCCACACAGGCCGTGGCCAGCCCTGCCATGGCGGGCCATCCGCCAAGCCCCGCCAGCGCGGCGCGCCAGAAGGGTTCAGATTTGACCTGCGGTTCCGCTGTGTCGGCCGCCGCCAGTTCCTGCACCGAGAGCGCATCCGACAGCACCCGATCCATCAGATCAAACGACGGCTGCGGCGCCTGCGCGCGGGCCGTAGCAAAAAGATCGTCCAAAGCTGCATCGTCCAAAGAGTGCTTATCCATCGGAGTACCCCAGTTCATCGCGCCGCCCGGCCAGAGCCTTGGCAAGCGCCCGTTTTCCCCGTGCGGTCAGACTTTCTACCGCCTCGGTGCTGATGTCCATGATCTCGGCAATCTCAGGATTGCCCAGTCCTTCTATGTGACGCAAGATCACCGCCTGCCGCTGCCGCTCGGGCAGGGTTGCAAGCGCTTGATAAAGCGCCGAATTGCGGGCCTGATCCTGCAGACCTTCGGCCGCGCTTGCCTGCCCGTCTTCGGGTTCAGGAATGGCATCGATGGCAAGGCTGGGCTTGCGCCGCAGCCGATCGGTGCAGAGGTTGGCAACCACCCGGTAGAGCCAGGTGGTGACCTTGGCCTCACCCTGACGCCATTGGCTGGCGATTTTCCACAGCCGCATCATCGCCTCTTGAGCCACGTCTTCGGCTTCGGCCCGGTTGCCAAGCATCCGCATCGCCTGCGCAAAAACCCGAGGGGTCATCCGCAGGTTCAACGCCCGCGCCGCCGCCTGATCGCCATTGGCGAACAGCACTAGCAGCGCTTCGTCTGATACATCGCTCATTGTGTCCAGGGCCATATCCATCGTCCGTTCGGCGTAGCGGTTTCAGCGCGGCAAGGCAATCTTGGCCTCAGCCTGTGCCGGTAGGCCCCATCAGCATTGACGTGACGGGGCCCCTGCTCGGTACGGATCAGTTATGATCGCGGCCGCCTTTACGCTTGCCGAACTTGCCCTTGGCGGCGTCGAACTCTTCCTGCGAGATCATGCCGTCTTCGTTGGTGTCCAGCTTGGCAAACATGTCACCACGATCGTGCGGCTGCAGCTCTTCCTGGCTGAGGACGCCGTCGCCGTTGGTGTCGCGCTTTTCGATCATTTTGGCGATGCGGCGGGCCATACGCTCGGCTTTTTGGCTATCGGCGCGGGCGGCCAGTTCTTCGGCGCTCAGGCTGCCGTCGCCATTGGTGTCTGCCTCATTGAAGCGCGCGGTGGCGTGAGCCTGCATTTCTGCCTCGGTCAGCTGGCCGTCGCCATTGGTGTCCAGCGTGCTGAACTCGATGCGCGGGCCTTTGCGGCCGTCGCGGTCGCCAAAGGCGCTGGCGGAGACAGTGGTGCCCGCAATGGCCAGGATCGTCAGGGTCGACAGGATTACAGTACGTTTCATCTTTTGCTCTCCAGTTTCTTAACTTGGTCAGTTGTTGTGAACCGGTGTGTCATCCGATTTCTGCAGGCTAATACGCACCCCGCGCCGGGTTCCGTCGCAGCTGTCGAAAAAACTTTGCGGGCTCACGCGCCTGTGATCAGCGCCCATCGCGACCGGGCGGCCCGCAACATTCAGTGCATCACCTGCGACGAAACGCACATGAGGCAATCTGCCCATTGATCCGTTGGGTCAGGCATGAAAGATGCAACGCTTAGTCAGATTTTGCGACATCGCGACGCGGCGACAGTTCGTGGGGTTTTTATTGCAATCAAATTGCCCCAGATTTTGCCGATAAGAAATGAGAGTGCCCATTATGACCCAAGTCATGACGCAAGAAGCCCGCCCAGAAGAGCGCCCGACCAAACCTGCAATCCTGCGGGGCTGGCGGCGTAAATGCCCCAACTGCGGCAATGGCCCGATGCTGAAAAGCTATTTGAAAGTCCGCGACAGTTGCCCGGTGTGCCGTGAGGAATTTCACCATCACCGCGCGGATGATGGCCCGGCATATTTGACCATTCTGATCGTGGGCCACCTGCTGGCACCTTTGCTGATGTTCGTATTTGAGACCTGGCGCCCGTCGCCGATGGTGTTGATCGAAATCTTCGGTATTGGCACCGTTGTCCTCTCGCTCTACCTTCTGCCCCGATTGAAAGGCGCAATGATCGGCTATCAGTGGGCGCGGCGGATGCATGGATTTGCAAAAGCCGGCTAACCTGAAGAGGTGTCAGGCGAGTTAGGGGAAAGATGGATAAGACGGCAATCCGCAATGCGGCCACAGTGATTGTGCTACGTGATCGGGACAGTGACCCGCATATTCTGATGGGCCAGCGTGGCGCCAAGGCGGCGTTTATGCCGAATAAATTTGTCTTCCCCGGCGGCGCAGTTGACGCTGAAGACGCCGAGATTTCGCTGATCTCTGACTTGCCAGAGGTCTGCCGGGATCGCATCCGCGAAGATGCGGGTCGCGACCTGTCCCATCCTTTGGCGGTGGCCGCCATTCGCGAGTTATGGGAAGAAACCGGGCTGATTTTGGGCCAGAAATCTGCCTGGACTGATGCCCCCGCCGATTGGCAGAGCTTTGCCGCGACGGGCTACCGCCCCGCTGCGGATGCGTTGCAGTTTGTGTTTCGCGCCATTACCCCGCCGGGCCGCCCGCGCCGGTTTGATGCCCGGTTTTTCCTGATTGATGCGGCTGCAATTGCCAGTGATCTGGATGATTTTTCAGCTGCATCCGATGAGCTGTCACATCTGCAATGGATCCCGCTGCCCAAAGTACGCGAGTTTGATCTGCCGTTCATCACAGAAGTGGTGTTGGCCGAGGTGGCCGGGCGTCTGCACCGGCCTGAGCCCCCGGCCTCGGTCCCGTTTTTCAAAAACGACGATGAGCAGAACCTGTTCCTGCGCCTTAAAGGAACAGGACCAATGTCAGCACGCTTGCCGTAATCAAGGCGATACCCGCGCCTTCACGGCGGCTGATCTGTTCTTTGAACACCAGCACAGAAATCAGGATGGAGAAGATGACCTCCACCTGACCAACGGCGAAAACATAGGCCGCATTTTGCAGGGTGAAGGCCACAAACCACCCCAGTGAGCCGCCCAAACTGGCCAGCCCCATCCAGATGGAGCTGCGCCAACTGGCCAGGACACGGCCCACTTCCCCCGGCTCACGCCAGATCAGATAGCTGCCAAGCCCGACGCTTTGACTGGCGGTCACCACCATCAGGGAAATCAGCGCCCGCATCAACGGATCGTCGCTGCCGACCTCCAGCGTGGCGCCACGGTAACCAACGGCAGACACTGCAAAAAAGGCACCAGACAGCAGGCCCAGCCCTGCGCCTATGTTCAGGAAACGCTTCAGTCCGGCACCGCCCTCGGGCCGATCGGACAGGACCAGAACCCCCAACAACCCGATCAGGATCGCCAACAGCCCGCCGAAGGAGATGCGATCGCCGAGCACTAGAAACCCGACCAGCGCGGTCTGCACCACCTCGGTCTTCTTAAAGGTGATCCCAACGGCAAAGTTGCGATGCTGAAACAGCGCAACCACACACCATGTCGCCAGGATCTGCGCCAGGGCGCCCACCAGCGCAAATGTCAGGAAACGGTTGCCAAGCGCGGGCCAACCGGCGCCGCTGTAGGAAAGGTACCCCAGCGCCAGAGCGGCGACAAAAGGCGCGGAGAACAAAAACCGCGCCAATGTCGCCCCACCTGCGGAAAGGGTGCCCATCGATAGTGACTTCTGCAGCATGAAGCGCAGGGTCTGAAACCCGGCCGCCGCGACAGCGACAAAAATCCAAAGCGTGTTGTCCACAGTACGTCCTTACGTTCGCGTTTACTCAGGCAAGGCCGGGCAGCGCACCAGATCAAACATGTCGCCACTGGTGAAGACGAACATCAACCGATCAAAACTGGTCAGCAGCATCAGCCGCTCCTCTTCCCAAGTTTCGCCGGGCAGTGAGCATTCCAGCTTCAGGGACCAGCTGTTTTTCAGCCCCGTCTCCTGAATATTCAGGATCTCACAGCCCCATTCCTGACCGTAGAACCCGTCCACGCCGTAGTAATCCGGGCTCTCATCCTCAACATCGCTTTGCTTGGCGCACCAGGCGGAATTCATCGCCCAGCGCCCTTCCCATGCGGGGGGTGCCGCCGCAACGGCGGTCCCCATTGCGACCAGACCGATCGCCAGCACAGTTTTGGTAAACATCGATAAGGCCCCTTAGAACGGCATCGGATGTGCCTTGTGCACCGCGTCCAGCCCGGCCATCACCTCATCTGACAGCACCAGTTCTGTGCCCTCTAGGATATGCTGCAGCTGCGCCTCAGTGGTGGCCCCAAAAATGACCGAGCACATGAACGGACGCTGCCGCGCCCATGCCAGCGCCATGTTGATCAGGTCAAGGCCATGTTCATTCGCAAAGGCCTGATAGGCATCCACGGCGGCAAAAGCACGATCAGTTTTGCGGCCACCCAGATCGCCGTTGATGGCCATCCGCGATCCTTCCGGCAGGGCGCCGCCCTGATATTTGCCAGACAACAGGCCCGCCGCCAGCGGCGAATAACAGATCAGCCCAACGTCTTCGTTCACCGACACCTCAGCCAGATCCGTGTCATACATCCGGCACAGCAGCGAATATTCGTTTTGAATGGTCGCCACCCGCGGCAGCCCCAGACGATCCGCGGTGCTGACCCATTGCGTGGTGCCCCAGGCGGATTCATTGGACAGGCCAAAATGGCGAATATTGCCTTTGTCGACTTCGCGCTGCAGCGCGCCCAGCGCATCCTCCATATGGGCGATCGTGTCGTCTTTTTTCTGATGCGACGGATCAAAATGCCAATGTTTTCGGAACATGTAGCTGCCACGGTTGGGCCAATGAAACTGGTAGAGGTCGATGCAATCGGTCTTCAGCCGTTTGAGAGAGGCCTCAACCGTTGCCGGGATGGTTTCTGCCGTAATCGCGGCACCGTCACGCACGGCGGCCAGGCCTTCACCGGAATGTTTGGTGGCCAGCACAAACTCATCACGGCGGCTGGGGTTGGCGGCGATCCAGTTGCCGATGATTTCTTCGGTGCGGCCGATGGTTTCTTTCGACACCGGGTTCACCGGATACATCTCGGCGGTGTCCATGAAGTTGATGCCATGTGCCAACGCCATGTCGATCTGGCGGTGGCCTTCTGCCTCTGAGGTTTGGGTGCCGAAGGTCATCGTCCCCAGGCACATATCCGTCACCATCACCCCAGTGCGGCCCATTTCGTTCTTTTGCATGACGCGTTCCCTCGTCTTAAATACCCACGCTATAGGCGAACATACTGCGGCATCTGCAACAAACCAGCCCCAGCCGGTGAGAAAGACGAAAAATGTTAGCGCCAACCTACACGCGCTCACGTTTCAGATTGATCGGTGCGAAGCCCCCCTCCCATCGCGCAACAGGCAAATCAGCATCTAGCGGTGGCACAGGTCGCGCCCTTGCGCTAAAGGGGGTCTCAACACGTATATCAGGACTTGGGTTTATGGCACGGCATCTGATCACCTCGGCACTTCCCTATATCAATGGGATCAAACACCTCGGTAACCTCGTGGGCTCGCAGCTGCCTGCGGACCTCTTTGCACGCTATCAGCGTGGCCGGGGCCATGAGGTGATGTTCATCTGCGCCACCGACGAACACGGCACCCCCGCCGAACTGGCCGCTGCCAAAGCGGGCCAGGACGTGGCGGGTTACTGCGCAGAGCTGCACGAAAAACAGGCTGAGATTGCGGCAGGTTTCGGCCTTAGCTTTGATCACTTTGGCCGCTCCTCATCCGAGGAAAACAAACAGCTGACCCAGCATTTCGCAGGCGTTCTAGCAGACAAAGGTCTGATCCGCGAAGTTTCTGAAAATCAGATGTATTCCAACGCTGACGGCCGCTACCTGCCGGACCGCTATATTGAGGGCACCTGCCCCAACTGCGGCTTTGACAGCGCCCGGGGTGACCAGTGTGACAACTGCACCAAGCAGCTGGATCCTGTAGATCTGATCAACCCCTATTCGACCATTTCCGGCTCCACCGATCTGGAAATGCGCGCGACCAAACACCTCTATCTGTGCCAGAGCCAGATGAAGGACCAGCTGAACGACTGGATCGACAGCAAAGGTGACTGGCCGGTGCTGACCACCTCCATCGCCAAGAAATGGCTGAATGATGGTGACGGTCTGCAGGACCGCGGCATCACCCGGGATCTGGACTGGGGCGTGCCGGTCAAGCGCGGCGATCAGGATTGGGACGGCATGGACGGCAAGGTCTTCTACGTCTGGTTCGACGCGCCAATCGAATATATCGCCTGTGCGCAGGAATGGGTCGCGGCTGGCAAAGGCAGCGACTGGGAACGCTGGTGGCGCACCGACAAAGGTGCGGAGGATGTGACCTACACCCAGTTCATGGGTAAGGATAACGTGCCTTTCCACACGCTGTCGTTCCCCTCGACCATCCTTGGATCGGGTGAGCCGTGGAAGCTGGTGGATTACATCAAATCCTTCAACTACCTGAACTATGATGGCGGCCAATTCTCCACCTCGCGTGGGCGCGGCGTGTTCCAGGATCAGGCGCTTGAGATTCTGCCCGCCGATTACTGGCGCTGGTGGCTCCTGAGCCACGCGCCGGAAAGTTCGGACAGTGAGTTCACCTGGGAAAACTTCCAGCAGTCGGTGAACAAGGATCTGGCAGACGTACTGGGCAACTTTGTCAGCCGTATCACCAAGTTCTGCCGCTCCAAATTCTCCGAGGCCGTGCCGGAAGGTGGCGCGTTTGGCGAACAGGAACAGGCGCTGATCGCCGACCTGACCACCAAGGTGCGCGCCTATGAAGGCTTCATGGAAGACAAAGAGGTCCGCAAAGCTGCGCAGGAACTGCGGGCGATTTGGGTTGCGGGTAACGAATACCTGCAGGCCGCGGCCCCTTGGTCGACCTTCAAAACCGATCCCGAACAGGCCGCAGCGCAGGTGCGTCTGGGTCTGAACCTGATCCGCCTCTATGCGGTTCTGTCGGCCCCCTTCATCCCTTTCACCGCCGCCAAAATGCTGGAGGCCATGGGCACCACGGATGACAGCTGGCCCGGTGACGTGGCTGAGGCGCTGAATGCCCTGCCCGCCGGTCATGCCTTCACCGTTCCCGATGTGCTCTTCGCCAAGATCACCGATGAACAGCGCGAAGAGTGGCAGGAAAAGTTTTCAGGCACCCGCGACTAAACGCAAGTTGCCCATTAACATCTAAGAAGCCCGCCAAATTGGCGGGCTTTTTCTTTGAGGTCAGCTCAGCCCGCAAGCGCGGGTAGGTTTAACCGACCGCACCGCCCTGATGTTATGTCGCATCAGCAATGCACCTTAAAACCATTGGTTTTTGCAATCATCGGTGTGGCATGGTCGAGAATTAATCAACCGAATAAGTTTCTGACCACTCCATGCCCCACGCCCCCTATTACTTTTGTCACGGCATTCCCGGTAGCCCGACGGATGCCAAGGCGCTTTGGCCAGATCCGGAAAAGATCCACGCCCCAAATTTGCTAGATGCAGGTGACATCACCGGGCCGGAAACCTGGATCGCACAGTTCGATCGATTTGCCACGGCTGACGCACCGGTGCATCTGATCGGGTTTTCCATTGGCGCCATGGTGGCGCTGCACATCGCAGCCGCGCAGCCTGAAAAGGTTGGTCAGATCACCCTGATTTCCGCCGCCGCGCCGTTACAGCTGGGCGACTTTCTGCGCCAAATGGCCGGTGCACCCGTGTTCAAACTGGCCCAAAAACAGGGCCCCGGTCTGGGCCTGCTAACCAAAGCGCAAGGCTCAATGCTCCGCTACACCCCGGAATTTCTGCTGCGCCAACTGTTTGCCAAAGCCGGCGTGGCTGAAAAAGACTGGGCCGCACAGCCCGACGCCCGGCGGCTTTTGTTGGCCGCGCTGCGTGCCGCCTATCACGACTATCCCAATGCCTACAAAGCGCTGCTGCGCCACTATGTCAGCGACTGGACCGGCGTTTTGGCGGAGGTGAAAGCACCGGTCACCCTGTGGCATGGCGATCGTGACACCTGGGCCCCTATCGTCATGGCCGAAGCGCTGCGCAGCACCCTGCCACATGAAGCGGAAATTCAGCGGGTACATGGCGGCGGGCATTACAGCACGCTGCAAACCGCCTGTGAGACCCTATCAGCGCCGCTGTTCAGCCTTTCTTTACAAACTGGGTGAGGATCACAATCCGCTGCCCCTCAACCCGGCCTTCGATATGTGTCTCATTGTCGGGCACCAATGAAATGTTGCGCACGGCGGTGCCGCGTTTGGCGGTAAAGCCTGCGCCTTTCACCGGCAGGTCCTTGATCAGCACCACCGTATCGCCAGCCGCCAAAACCGCGCCGTTGCTGTCACGATGGATAACGTCAGGCACCTGCTCCAGCCCGGCCTCAGCCCAGGCCAGCACCTCAGGCTCCAGATAGGCGATATCCAGAAGGTCCCGCGCCCAGGCGGCCGGCAAACGGTTCAAAAACCGCCAGGCCAGCACCTGCACCGCAGGCTCCGTTGACCAGATCGCGTCATTTAGACAGCGCCAGTGTGGAACATCCTGCAGGTCAGATGTCAGGCCATCGCGGCAGGTGGCGCAAAGCTGCACCTCATCTTCGCGTGGCGCAACGGTGATGGTTTCCAACTGTTCGGTGGCTCCGCAAATTGCACAGCTCATTCAACGTCCTCCAAAAACGACGAGGGGCACCCCGCAGGATGCCCCGGTTGGCCTGCCAATGCCTGTTAAGGCATGGTTTGGCAAGGCAAGACGCTTACCCCAGCACAGCCTTCACCGCGCGGGCCGTGGCCGCAACCACGGTGTCAGCTTCTTCCTTGGTCAGGCAGAACGGCGGTGCAAAGCCTAGGATGTCCCCCTGCGGCATGGCGCGAGCGATGACCTTATCCTGCTCCAGCAGCTTGGCGGCGATCTGCGGGCCGATCTTATCTGCCGCGTCAAAGAAGCTGCGGCTGTCGCGATCCTTCACAAACTCCACGGCGCAGAGCATGCCTTCACCGCGAATGTCACCCACGTTGGCGTGTTCGCCCAGTGCCTCAGCCATGGATTTATTCAGGTAGGCCCCAACCTCGCCCGCATTGCTGACAAGGTTCAGCTCATCCAGCAGTTTAAGGTTGGCAACGCCCGCCGCCGCACCAATCGGATGCGCCGAATAAGTCCAGCCGTGGCCGATCGGGCCGTTTTCATCGGTACCTTTTTCCAGCACGGCCCAGACCTTATCGCTAACGATGGATCCCGACAGCGGCGCATAGGCCGAGGTCAGGCCTTTGGCGATGGTGATGATGTCAGGCTCAATCCCGTAATGTTCGGAGCCGAACATGCTGCCCAAACGGCCAAACCCCGTGACCACCTCATCGGCAATCAGCAGGATATCGTGTTTCTTCAGCACAGCCTGAATGGCCGGCCAATAGCCAGCGGGCGGTGGCACAATGCCGCCAGTGCCCAGAACCGGCTCGCCAATGAAGGCAGCGATGGTGTCTGCGCCTTCGCGTTCGATCACGGCCTCCAGTTCGGACGCACAATGGGCGACGAACTGTTCTTCGGACATGTCCAGATCATCGCGGCGGAAGTAATACGGCGCCTCAGTGTGGATCACCTGTTCAACAGGCAGGTCAAACTTCTTATGAAACAGCTCCAGCCCCGTCAGCGACCCTGTGACCAGACCGGACCCGTGATACCCGCGCCAGCGCGAGATGATCTTCTTCTTCTCAGGACGGTCCAGGATGTTGTTGTAATACCAGATCAGCTTGACGTTGGTCTCATTCGCGTCAGAACCACCCAGACCAAAGTACACCTTCGACATATTGTCCGGCGCACGGTCGAGGATCATCTTCGACAGGGTGATCGAAGCCTCAGTGCCGTGCCCCACATAGGAGTGGTAGTAAGCCAGCTCACGCGCTTGATCGGCAATAGCTTCGGCGATGTCCTGACGGCCGTAGCCGACATTCACGCAGTAGAGGCCCGCAAAAGCATCCAGCAGTTTGTTGCCTTCACGGTCCTCAATGAACACGCCCGATGCGGTTTTCACCACGCGGTTGTCCAACTCGCCCCGGGCGAATGCCCCCAGCGCGGTCGAAGGGTGGAAGAAGTTATCGCGGTCCCATTCCGCCAGCTGATCGTTTTTCAACATCTCGGGTCCTTTCTGCGCCAGCCTGTTGGGTGGCCGGCTCTTGTTTCATCGTTTCGGCGGGCACGTTGCCCCCATGTTTCATTGGCCAACGCGGGGTTATCCCCAGTCGCGGCAGACGTATTTGATCTCGGTAAAGGCCTCCATGCCCTGACGGGCGCCTTCCCGGCCAAGACCAGATTGTTTGGTGCCACCAAAGGGGATCGGCGCACCGGTGACCTTAGTCCGGTTGACTGCCACCATGCCAAACTGCAGCGCGCGCGAGGCGCGGTAGATGCGGCGGGGATCCTGACTGTGGACATAGGCAACAAGGCCGTATTCGGTGTCATTGGCCTTGGCGATGACCTCTTCTTCGTTGTCAAAGGGCAGGATCGCCGCCACGGGACCAAAGGTTTCTTCGCGCAGGATCAGGGCATCCTCAGGCACATCCACCAGAACGGTTGCCTGATAGAATAGCGGCCCCAGCGGGTCGCGTTTGCCGCCACAGGTCAGGCGCGCGCCTTTGGCCAAGGCATCGGCGACATGTTCTTCCTGCTTGACCACCGCCTTTTCGTTCATCAACGGGCCGAGGTCAGCGTCCTCCATCCCCGGCGCGAGGGTCAGCGCCTTGGTGGCTTCGGTGAACTTAGCGCAGAAATCAGAATAGATCGCGCGATCCACATAGATACGGTTTGCGCCCAGGCAATCCTGACCGGTGGTTGCAAATTTGGCCTTGATGGTTTCGGCAACGGCGCGGTCCAGATCGGCGTCGTCAAAGACAATAACCGGCGCATGGCCGCCCAGTTCCATCACCAGTGTCTTCACCGTTTCCGAGGATTGGCGGTAGAGCAATTTGCCCACTTCCGTGGAGCCAGTGAACGACAGGGCGCGAACACGGGTGTCTTCGGTCCAGGGTTTCACGACGGTGGGCGCATCGCCTGTCACCACGTTGAACACACCGGCGGGAATGCCCGCCCGTTCCGCCAGTTCGGCCAAAGCCAGCGCGCTGAACGGGGTTTCCGCGCAAGGATGGCAAACCACGGTGCAGCCCGCCGCCAGTGCAGCGGCGGCTTTGCGGGTCAACATGGCCGAGGGGAAGTTCCACGGGGTGATCAGCGCGGCAACGCCGACCGGTTCGCGCCATAGCTCGACCTCGGCATCGGGCAGGTGGCTGGTCACACCTTCGATGTTGGGGCGTTTGGCCTCTTCGGCATAGAACTCCACAAAACCTGCGCCATAGTCGATCTCGCCCCGGGCTTCGGACAGGGGTTTGCCCTGTTCGATCACCATAAGACGGGCGAGGTCTTCGCGATGTTCCACCTGCAGCGCGCCCCAGCGACGCAGAATCGCCGCACGGTCTTGCGGCAGCAGTTGTGACCACGCCGCAAAAGCCGCTTGCGCCGCATCTACGGCGCCCGCGGCCTCGACTGCCGATTGGCTGGCAACCTCACCCACAACCGCGCCATCCGCCGGGTCAGTCACCGGAAACGTCGCGCCATCAGAGGCGGCGCACCATTTGCCGTTGATGTAAGAAAAGCTGCGCATCAGGGTTTTATCCGTGATACCCGCAGCGGTGATCAGATCCTTGTGGTCCATTGCCCTGCCTCCATTTCTGGCGGCAAATCTGGCGCGGGATGGGCAGAGGATTGGACCGAAGTTGCTGGCTTTGGCAGAAAATATGCCGTCATGCCCCGCCTCGCGCAGAGGAAAGCAGCAGTTCCAGCGGCGGCAGCCCCTGCCCCTTTACTGGTTTGGTGACCACATAGGTGAAATAGCGCGCCAGACCGATCCGCGCCTCCAACATGGTATCCATCAGCCGCTGATAGGCGTCGATGTCCGGGGCCACGACCTGAAACAGATAGTCAAACCCGCCCCCCAGCGCCCAGGCGCCGGTAACCTCGGCATAGCGCTGCAGCGCTGCCTCAAAGCTGCGGAAACTTGCAGCGGTATGATCCTGCAATTCCGCCACCACAAAAATGGTCACATGGCGGCCCAGCTTCTTGAGATTGATGCGGGCGCCGTAGCCTTCGATCAGGCCGGCCTGTTCCAGTTTCTTCAGGCGGTCCCAGCAGGGCGTGGGCGACAGGCCGATTCGATCCGCTAGAGCGGTTTTTGTGATGCGCCCTTCTTGGGTGAGCACCTGCAAAATTGCGATATCTCGGTCATCTAGCTGCATTTTCGGGTCCAAATTGGCCTGCGGGCGCCGGTGGTTTTTCGGCACCGCACCGCCACTTGTATACAAGATGATTGACGCAAGCTCCACACCAACCGATTATCAGCAGCAAATCGACGCCGAATCTCGAAATATCTGATTTTCACTCGGCAGCACCACCCAATATGTACACAACAAGCGAGCCCTGCATGACACCCAAGGATCTGCCTTTCAGCCGCACCGAATATGACCGACGCATTGCCAAGACCCGCGCCGCGATGGTTGCGGCAGGTCTGGATCTGATCTTTGTCACCGATCCCTCCAACCAAGCTTGGCTGACGGGCTATGATGGCTGGTCTTTCTACGTGCATCAGGGCGTGTTGCTGGGGCTAGAAGGCGATCCGATCTGGTGGGGCCGCTATATGGACAGCGTGGGCGCCAATCGCACCTGCTGGATGGCACCAAGCCATGTGCACGGCTACGGCGATGAATATGTGCAATCCACCGAACGCCATCCGATGCAGGATCTGGCCGGTCATATCAAGGCTCTCGGCGCTGAGGGCAAACGCATCGGCGTCGAGATGGAGAATTACTATTACTCGGCCAAAGCTCATGCGGTTCTGGTCGAGGAACTGCCTGGCGCAACCTTCTGTGACGCCACCGCCTTGGTGAACTGGCAGCGTCTGGTGAAATCCGGTGAGGAGATCAGCTTCATCCGAAAGGCGGCGCGGATCACCGATAAGGTCATCCATACCGCACTGGAACGGGCCGAACCGGGCTTGCGCAAAAACGATCTGGTGGCTGAGATTTACCATGCCGGCATCAAAGGGGTGGACGACATCTGGGGCGATTACCCCGCCATCGTGCCCCTGACGCCCTCGGGTCTGGATGCCACCGCCGCCCACCTGACCTGGAACGGGGCGCCGATGAAATCGGGGGAGGCCACCTTCTTTGAGCTTTCGGGCTGTTATCGCCGCTATCACGCCCCGCTGAGCCGTACGATCTTTCTTGGCAGCCCACCGGCTGAGATGCTGGCGGCAGAGGCAGCGCAGCTTGAAGGCATTGCCGCCGGGTTGGAGGCCGCCAAGACCGGCAACCGCACCTGCGATATCGCCAATGCCTTTATGGATGTATTGGCGAAACATGGGATCGAACGCTCGGGCCGGATGGGATATCCGATCGGCCTCAGCTACCCGCCCGATTGGGGTGAGCGCACGGCCTCCATCCGGACCGAAGACACTACTGTTCTGGAACCGGGGATGACCTTCCACTTCATGCCAGCACTCTGGATGGACAGCTGGGGGCTGGAGACAACCGAGACCATTCTGATCACCGAAGACGGCGCTGCGGAACCGCTGTGTTCTGTTGACCGCAAACTGTTTGTCAAACCATGACAACGCTGGCGCGCACCAAGGAGATACTGGCCGATCTGATCGCCTTCCCTTCGGTTTCGGCGGACGGGAACCTTGATCTGATCGCCTTTGCGGCCGGTCTGTTGGAAGAGGTCGGCGCCAAGATTGACCATATCCCGTCCCCCTGTGGGACCAAGGCCAACCTCTTTGCCACATTGGGGCCGGAACGGGACGGTGGCATCCTGCTGTCAGGTCATTCCGACGTTGTGCCGGTCAGCGATCAGCAATGGCAGACCGATCCGTTCGAAATGGTCGAACGGGACGGCCGGCTTTACGGGCGCGGCACCTGCGATATGAAGGGTTTCATCGCCGCCACTTTGGCCATGGCCCCGCTGTTTGCGCGGCAGGTGGCCGACAGGCCGGTGCATTTTGCCTTCACCTATGATGAGGAAATCGGCTGTTTTGGGGCGCAGCATCTGGGAAAGGTTCTGGCGGACCGCGGCCTCACCCCCGGCATCGCCATCATCGGTGAGCCAACAGAAATGCGGATCATTGAAGGGCACAAAGGCTGCTACGAATACAGCACCCATTTTCATGGGCTTGCCGGCCATGGTTCCCTGCCAGATCTGGGCGTCAACGCAGTGGAATACGCCAGCCGCTATGTGGCCAAAATCCTGGAGCTGAAGGATCGGCTGCGCGCGATGGCGCCAGAAACCAGCCGATTTGACCCACCCTGGACCACCATCAATGTCGGCGCGCTGAACGGTGGAGTGGCCAATAACGTGATCCCCTCCACCGCCCGCATCGATTGGGAAATGCGCCCGGTGCAGACCAGCGACGCGGATTTTGTGAAATCAGAACTGCAACGCTATTGCGATGACACCCTGCAGCCCGCGATGCGCGCCGTACATCCAGACGCCCGAATTGATCTGGAGGTGATCGCCGAAGTGGCCGGACTAACCCCCACGGATGACAATGAAGCGAAGCGGATCGTCGCCGAGCTGACAGGGGCCAATGGCGCAGATCTGGTTGCGTTTGGCACTGAGGCGGGTATCTTCCAAGCATTGGGAACAGATGTGATTGTATGCGGCCCCGGCTCCATCGAGCAGGCGCATAAGGCAGATGAATACCTGGCGTTGGACCAGCTTCAGCACTGCCTGTCCATGTTGGAAAAACTGGGGCATCGATTGGGGAACTGAGGGAATGGCAGAAACCGGCGCGCGTGACAGGCACGAGGCGATCCATCATGAGCTCCGCCGACGTATCTGCCTGCTGGACTACCCGCCGGGCATGAAACTGTCTGAGACGGAGCTGGCCGAAGATTTCGGCGTTTCCCGTACCCCGCTGCGACGGGCGCTGGCCCGGTTGGAGGACGAAGGGCTGCTGCAGTCCCAGCACGGCGTGGGCACCTTTGTGACCGATGCCAGCCTTGCCGAACTGGAACAGGTCTACCAACTCCGGCTGGAGCTGGTGGAACTGACTGGTCGTCTGGACCCGATCCCGGCTGACGCGGCCTATCGCGCCCGTTTTGACGCACTGTTGCAGCGCAGCGCAGACATTGTTGATCGCGGCACAGCACGTGTCTTTACCGAGTTTGATATTGAGGTGTTCCAAACCCTCTTGGATCTGATCGGCAATCAGCCCCTGCGGCAGGTGCAGGAACGGCTGTATTATCAAACAAAACGGATCTGGCTGACCCTGGCGATGCAGGCCAAACTGGACCTGCAGGAAGAGTTCCGCATCTTCCATCATGAACTGGAAGCGATCTCACTCGCGCTGGACGCACAGGATCCGGCCGCTTTGGCGCAGCTGCAACGGGCCCATATCTCGATGAGCTTCAAACGTTTGCAGCAGGCCAGCCCCAGCTAGGGTTACGACCAGCCTGGTCGCGTCCCAAAGCGCGGCTCAAAAAAACACGACTCTAAGATGAATTTTTCTACACTTTTGTGAAAATGCCGTTAAGTTGCGCGCATTCAACTTTTCCGTGGGTTCCCGGCTGACGTTTATCCGTCGTTTCAGGGGGCTGAATTTGGTCAAAACGTATTTCAACGATGACAAAGGTTTACCTGATGCGCAGCAGCTGTGCTTTGCCAAACGCACACACGCCGTCCCCCACGGTGCCGGGCATCGGGTGGTGACGCCATTGCACAACCTCCAGCCCAATCCATCTGCCGCCCTGCCAGTGACCCATCTCACCGAAGAGGCGATCACCGCAATGAGCGTGCCGCAACTAATGCGTCTGCGTCAGGACACGCCCATTTTGCGCTGCGGCAGCAACGCCCTGCTGTTGACCGGCCATCGTGAGGTGAAAGAGGCTTTGGAACATCCAGACCTCATTTGCACGCCCCCGCGGCAACAGGGCGTTGACCAGTCGCCAGAACTCGCCAACCTCTACGACCGCCTGACCAATACCAAAGCCGCCATTGAACAGACCGCCCTGCAAGAGGCCCATCTGCACTGCCTGCACGAACAAGGCGTGTTGCTGCTGCAGATTGCCTCAGACGTCATTCGGCAGCAGAGCACACCGCAGTCTTCATTGGATTACTCCGCGCTGATTGATTGCTTTGTCTTTACAGCGCTGTGTCAATTTGCCGGACTGCCCGCCAGCGAGGCACCGCGATACCAAGCGATGCTGGAGGGGCTGACCATCACCGAGCAGACCGGCGATAAAGCGACCGTTGAGAGCGTGGTGATGTTCCATGCTGATCTGCAAGATTGGGCCGCAGCCACGATGCCCGAACAGCAAGGCCTGCTGGCCGCCCTGCAACATCGCAAGCTGACACCGGAACAGGCGGCCGATTGTGCGCTGGGTGTTTTTGTGACCGGGATTCAGTTCACTGCGGCGGCGCTCAAACATCTGGTGGCCACGCTGGGCGCAACCCCATCGCTGGCGCAGCAACTGCCAAATGACAGCAGCACAGTGATCGAGGAGGTTTTACGCCTGTCTCCACCTCAGCCCATGCTGAAACGTGCCGCTGCCAAATCGATTACCCTCTGCGGTGTTGAGGTCGAAGCGGACACAGCAGTTTTCCTGTCCCTTGCCGCAGCAAACCGCGATCCCAAGGTGTTTTCGCAGCCGGATCAGCTGCAATCACGCAGCGCATCCTCAGACTCTTTGACCTTCCACGATGGCACGCATCGCTGCGCCAGCGCGTTGTTGTCGTTCAACATGATCTCAGCCCTGCTGACCCAACTGGCCGCCGACCTGACGCAGGCGCCTGCACAGCCGGAAGGTTAGGAACCGCTAAGCGGCAAAGGCGCCCTGCACGTCCTTCGCCTTTACCAAACTGCGTCCTTCACAGATCACTGTGCCATCCGGCGCCGTACAGCTGGCCCAAAGATCAACCAGATGTTTGTCGGCCCTGAGGCGGGTGATCTCCACCCGCGCCGTTAGCGGTGTCGCCAGAGGTGCGGGCGCTTTGAACGCCAGTTCCTGCTTCAGGTAGTTGGTGCCGGACCCCGGCAGTTGGACGCCCAACAGGTAGGAAAACAGACCCGCGATCAGGGGCTCAGGCACGCTGTCGCCCACCGCCCCGCTGAGGCGTTGGTAGGCCCGCAGGTCGGCGGCGCTGTAGCTGCGGGTGACTTCGGCAAACTGTCCAAGGCTCAACATGTGACTTCGGCCTCCCCGACCAGACATTCCGCCCCATCGGCCACGCGGGTCACCCGCATGGTCAACTGGCCGGGACTGGTTTCCACGATCCGCAGATCCAGTGCCTCCCCAGTGAAGGCCGGATTTGGAAACATCATCGATTGGCTGACCTGCCTGAGGCTTGCATCATAACGTTTCAACATACCCCAGAGTTTGCTGTAGATCAGCATGCCATGACTGACGGTGCGCCCAAAGGTGGTTGCAGCGCAAAACTCCGGGTCGACATGGATTGCGTTGTCATCACCGGATACGGCGGCAAAAGCATCAAACTCCGCCTGTGTCGGCACCCAGACCTCTTGCAGATCAAGCATCCTCAAACTCCTGTCTCAGATCGGGTTTGCAGACCTTGCCTGCCGCTGTGCGCGGGAAGTCCGTGACGATGCGCACATGGGCCGGCACCTTATATCCAGCCAGGCGTTCACGGCTCCAAGGGCGCAAGGTCTCAGCCTCCAGCGTGGCGCCGGGGCGCAGCAGCACAAAGGCCGCGCCGACTTCACCCCATTTGGCATCGGGTACGCCGATCACTGCGGTTTCCAAAATGGCCGGGTGGCTGTTCAGCACCCGCTCCACCTCCGCCGGGTAGACGTTTTCACCACCCGAGATGAACATGTCTTTGATGCGATCGACGATGTAGTAATAGCCATCCGCATCCCGCCGGGCGACATCGCCGGTGGCCAGCCAGCCATCTCCGGTAAAGGTCTTATTGGTTGCCACGGGGTTCTGGAAATAGCCGGGGGTGATACCGGGACCGCGCAGCTGCAACTCCCCTGCCCCTTCAACGCCGTCGGCGACACCGGCCAGTCGCACCTCGGCCAGGCTTTGGGGTTTGCCGACCGATCCGATCTTGTCCGCCGCATGTCCCGGATCCATCAGGAAGACGGTCGGGCCACTTTCCGTCATGCCCATGCCGTTCAGCACATAGGCGCCTTTTTCCGCGAAGAAGTGGATCAGTGGTTCGGGCAGCGGCGCGCCACCACAACCACATTTGATCAAGTGCCAATCGATATCATCCACAGTCTCCATCAGTGAAAGCGCCTGATAGATCGCGGGTACACCGAAGAACTGGTTGATCCGTCCCGAGGCCAGCAACGCCTGCACTTCATCGGGTTCAAACTTAGCCAGAATGGTCGAAAGCCCCCCGGTCAGGAAGATCGGCAAGGTGTAAAGGTTGATACCAGCGGTGTGAAACAGCGGCAGGAAACACGCTGCCCGGTCGGTTGAGGCAATATCGATCGCCTGACCGATGTTGACCGCATTGGCCCAAGCCATCCGCGCCGTCTGGATCACCGCCTTTGGCAGGCCCGTGGTGCCGGAGGTGAACAGCAGATACCAAGGCCGCTCCGCCGGGATTGCGGCGCTGAGGGCCGGCCCACCGGCAGTGATCCAGCCGTTCAGATCCTGTTCGATGGACAGGAGCGGAGTTTCTGTAGCCGAGGCCACAGCCTGCGCCACATCCATGAAGGCAGCATCGGCCAGAAACAGCGAGATGCCGACATCAGCCACCACCTCGGTCAGTTCAGGTGCGGGCAGACGCCAGTTCAACGGGCACAGGATCAGGCCAGTCTTTTGGCAGGCAAAGAGTGCTACGAAAAATTCAGCCCGGTTCTGGCACAGGATCGCCAACCGGTCGCCTTCAACCAGCCCGCGCGCGGCCAGGCCAGCGGCCACCGCATCTGCGGCTGCATTGACCTTGGCAAAACTCCAGCTGAGGCCCGTTGTCGTGTCCTCAAAGGCCAGTGCATCTGGCGTCAACTCGGCCCGTTTTGCGGCCATGTCAGGTATCAGGTCAAACATCATTCTGTCCCAGTTGGGTTCAGGAAATCATTCATGCGCGCCAGCACCTCTGGCCGCCCGATCAAGTGTACAAAGGCTTCGGTCTCCGCGCTCAGAGCCGCACGCACACGCGCCACCCGATCCACCGTCCACAACAGGCGTTTACTGGCCAGGGCCGTGCCGGTTTCCACACTGTCCAGCAGATGCAGCGCCTGCGCCTCAGGCTCGTCCGAAACAACCTGTGCAAGGCCCATTTGCAGCAGGTCTGGCGCCTTTTGACGCCTATTGGCGATCAGCCAACCCCGCGCCGGACCCAGCCCGATCAATTCAGGCAGGGTGGCCGTCCAGCCGCCATCCGGCGCATAGCCCATGATGCCATAATAGGGCTGCACAAAGGCGTCTGGTGCCGCAGTCACCAGATCAGAGGCAAAGACCAAACCGGCCGAGCCACCGGTCGCAGCACCGCGCACAGCGCTTGCGATCAGCACCGGGGCCTCGATCATCCGCAAGACCAGATCCTGCAGCTGGGGCACCACATCACGGGCATATGCCTCCGCCCGACCCTGACGCGCGGCATCGTAGAAGCCCGCCACATCCCCGCCTGAGGAATAGTTGCGCCCCGAAGTGATCAGCCCCTTGGACGCGCCGGAGTGTTCCAACTGGTCAAAAGCATTGTGCAGATCTGTCAGAAACGCGGGCACAAGGGAGTTGGCGCGTAGCGCGTGAAGGGTGATGTGAAAACACAATTCGCCGCTGGGCAGCTCGGTCAGTTCACAGGTCAGCCGCTCGGTCATGGGGCCAACCCATTGCAAATGAAGCTATGCGCCTCTTCAACCACGCGATCGATATCGACGTTGTCTTCCCACAGCACGAAACGCTCCCCAAGGGTTTTGGCCAGCCCCATCAGCGCCCAGGCCCGCACCTCAGCATCCCCGGCTGAAATCTCGCCCTTCTCCGCTGCCTGACGCAGTTGCTCACTATAGGCTTTGCCAAACTCGGTGTAGTATTCGCGGTAGGCCTCGGGATCGACGAAACGCGCCTCCTCGACAATGCGGTATTGCATGGGCCGGTCGCGCACTACGGTCAGGTAGGCGGCAAGGCCGGCACGTTCGGCCTCCAACCGGTTGGTGGCCCCTGCGACCCGCTCGGCAGCTTGCGAACGTGTGGCGTGCCCCATGTCCTGCACCAGTTCACGGAACACTTCGTCTTTGCCCGAGAAATAGATGTAGAACGTGCCAGAAGCGGTATCGGCCGCCCGGGTGATATCCGCGATTGAGGCGGCCACGAACCCTTTTTCACCAATCACCTGTTCTGCCGCGGCAAGGATCTTGGCCCGGCGTTCCAGCCCGCGTTTGGTTTTGGGTTTGGCGGTGGTTTGAATGGTCATGTCTGGTCTTCTTGCTCGTGGATGTGGCTTACCCACCCTTGTGCCGCAACAAAGCGGCAAATGGCATCACAAAAGGCCTCGGGCTCTTCCAGATGGGGCGAATGGCCTGACTGGGCAAACCGCGCCACCTGTGCCTGTGATGCTTCAGCAGCGATCCACTGCGCCACATCTTCACGATACAGACGACTGTCCGCGCCGGTGCACACCAAATAGGGCACATCGATGCCAGCAATCGTATCACGCACATCCATCGCCACCAGATCGTCCCAGACAGGGCGCAGGTGACGCGGATCCTGCGCCAGCAACATCCCCTCAATGGCTTGACGGCTGGGTTGCGGATCAGAGGTGCGGGCGTACATGGTGCGGGCGATGCTGCCGCTCATGCGGGGCCATTCCGGGATGATCTTATCCGAGGTGGCAAGGATCGCCTCTGCCCCGCTGGCAATCATCCCCATATCCCAATCATCGGCGGGCAACATGCGGGGGCTCATATCTATGGTGACCAAGCCGCGGATCCCTGCCGTGCCCCTGCGCGCAATGCTGCGCCAGGCCACACCTGCCCCCATAGACCAGCCAATAACCAGCGGGCGATCCAACCGCGTGATCCAGTCACAGGCCAGATCCACGCAGGCCTCCAGCCCGCCGGGCTGATCGGCGCGGCTGCCATGCCCCGGCAAATCCGGCGCGTGACAGTCAAAGCCCGGCCCAAGTCGGCGCGCCACCTCATCAAAAAGGTCCCCGCGCATCGCCCAGCCGTGCAGGAAAAGGACAGGCAGGCTCATGAAGTGCTCCGCTCACGCAGGCGACCAACGATGCCAGTGGGGAAGAAATAGACCGACAGGATGAACAGGATGCCTAGCCACATCAGCCAGCGGTCCGGCTCCAACAGATCAGGCAGCAGCGGCAGCCCATGGGTCGCCTCTGAAGCCACGCCCATCAGGTTCTGCAGATAGGTCTGCGCCATGATGAACAGCACCGCCCCAATCACCGCGCCATACATTGTGCCCATGCCGCCGATCACCACCATCAACAGGATGTCCAACATGATCTCAAAGCTCAGCGTGGTGTCCGGGCCGACATAACGCAGCCAGATCGCAAACAGGCTGCCCGCCAGCGCGGCCGTGGCTGCCGACAGACATGTGGCCACAGTGCGATACCAGACCACACGATACCCGATCGCCTCAGCGCGGAAGTCATTTTCGCGGATCGCCTGCAGCACCCGACCAAAGGGTGAATTGACGATACGCAACAGGATCAGGAACAGGGCCAGCGAGGCAAAGAAGATCAGATAGTAATTCAGAATCTTGCCGCTGATCTTGGTGCCCAGAAACTCGCCCATGCGATTGGCAGAGGTCAGAACCCGCGGGATCTTATAGGTCAGCCCATCCTCCCCCCCGGTAAGGCCGGAGAATTGCGACACAAGCACCGCAACGGCGGAGGCCACTGCGAGGGTGATCATCGCGAAGAAGATCGCCCGCACCCGCAAGGAAAAGAGGCCGATCAGCAGGGCAAGCACGACGGCCGCCAGCGCCCCGGCAATAGAGCCCACCAGCAGGGCATCAAAGCCGCGCCCCATGTGGGTGGAGGCCAGCGCCACACCGTAGGCGCCAAGGCCAAAGAACATGGTATGGGCAAAGCTGACGATGCCGCCATAGCCCAGCAACAGATCATAGCTGGCCACCAGAACGATGAAAATGCAGATCCGCGCCGCCGTGTCCAAGGGGCGCACACCGTCAAAGATGAACGGGGCACCTGCAAGGCAGACAAGGATCAGCAGCAAAATGGCGGTCAGGATAGGCGAACGTGGCTGGTCGCCGGACAGAAGTTTGACGATCATCTTATTTCGCTTTCACAACAGGCAGCATCCCCTGCGGGCGCCACATCAGAATTGCGGTCATCAGCGCGATGTTGGACACCAGCGCCAGTTTCGGTTCCAGAAAGGCCACGTAGTTCTGTGTCAGACCGACCAGCAACGCACCGATGAAGGCGCCCTCCACCGATCCCAGCCCACCGATAATGGCCACGATGAAAACCAGCACCATCATCTTTTCGCCCATGCCAGCGGTGATCACCTCCTGGTAAAGGCCCCACATGACGCCGCCCAGACCCGCAAGAGCAGATCCAGCGATGAAGACCCCGACGAAGACCAGCCGCAGCCGGTAGCCCAGCGCCTCCACCATCGGGCCGTTTTCCACGCCGGCACGCACGATCAGACCGATCTTGGTACGGCGCAGCACCATGCGCATGGCGACAAACAGGATCAGACCGATGGCCACGGCCAGCAGGCGATATTTCTCCATCGCGGCACCGGCAAAAGTGATGGCACCTTTCAGGGTTTCGGGGCGGTTAATAAAAATCTCATCCGGGCCCCAGACCACATGGATCAGCTGTTCAATCACGATCAGCCCGCCCACGGTCACAAGGATCTGTTTCAGGTGCGCGCCATAGACGGGTTTCACGATCACCCGCTCAAACCCCCAGCCCATCACGCCAGTCACCGCCATGGCCGCAACCACGGCTAGGAAGACTGCGGACATGTTCAGCAGCAGTGACGTTGCACCGGTCCAATCCCCCAGGGCGATCAGAACCGAGATGCCAACAAAGGCCCCAACCGAGACGAAAGCGCCGTGGCCAAAGTTGATAACGTCCATCAGGCCAAAGACCAGCGTCAGGCCGGAGGCCATGATGAAGATCATCATGCCCATCGCCAGACCGGACACCGTCAGCGTCAGCCAGGACGAAGGCGCGCCAATGGCAAGGAACCCCAACACCACAAGGATCGGGATCAGCAGAACCGGCATCGCCTTGTCCAACCGCTCGCCCAAAGAGAGGGTTGCGAAAGTTGGTTTATGATCAGGAGCAGCAGTCATCTTAATGTGCCTCCATGCTGAGACCCATCAGCCGTTCCTGCAGGTCTTTGCTTGTTGCCAGTTCTGCCATCTCACCGGTCCAGATCACCCGGCCGTCATCCATCACCGCCGCGCTGTCGCCCAAGGCCTTCGCGACCGAGAAGTTCTGTTCGACCAGTAGGATCGACGCGCCCTGCGCCTTCAGTTCACGCAGCGCCGCAGCCATGGTGGAGACGATGGCGGGCGCCAGGCCCTTGGTCGGCTCATCAATGAGGTAAAGCTTGCGGTCTTCGGCCAATGCGCGGGCAATCGACAGCATCTGCTTCTGCCCGCCTGACAGGTTGCCTGCTTCCGCCTCCCAGAAGGTGGCAAGCGCGGGAAAGGCGCTGAGCAGCCAATCCTTGCGTTCCGGCTTCAGCGGGCCAGAGATACAGCCCAGCGCCATGTTTTCTGCAACGGTCAGGTCGCTGAAGATCCCCATATCTTCGGGCACAAATCCAATGCCAGCCCGCGCCCGAGCCGAGGTGGCCATTTGGGTGATGTCAGCCCCACCAAATTGGATCTGGCCAGATTTGGCCGCCCATTGCCCCATAATGGTTTTGAGCGTGGTGGTCTTGCCCACGCCATTACGCCCCAAAAGCATGGTCACCTGACCACGCGGGACAACAAGGTCCACGCCTTGCAGAATGTGATATTGCGCGATGTCTGTGTAGACCGCGCTGAGTGACAGGATCGGGTCAGACATGATCCAGCTCCTTGCCCATATAGGCCTCTTGCACCACGTCTGAGGCCATCACCGTTTCCGGATCGCCATCCGCCGCCAAGGCGCCGTTGTGCAAAACGATAATCCGATCCGCCAGGGTGCGGATCACGTCCATCTTGTGTTCGACCAGCAGCACGGTGCGCTCCCGATCCGCTTTGATTTCGGCAATCAGGTCCAGAATGACCGGGGCTTCGTCCACGCTCATGCCGGCGGTGGGCTCATCGAACATGTAAACCATCGGGTCGAGGCCCAGCAGCAGCGCCACTTCCAGCTTGCGCTGATCGCCATGCGACAGTTCCGAGACCAGCTGATCCTTCTGATGGTCCAGCCGCACCCGTTCCAGAATGGCCATCGCGGCGACAGTCAGTTCTGTGTGGCTGTCCGCCATGGAAAACAGACCAAAACCTTTGTGCTGGCGGGACTGGATCACCAGACGCACGTTTTCCAGAACCGAAAGGCTGGGAAACAGGTTGGTCAGCTGAAAGGCCCGCCCCAACCCGCGACGGCAGCGATCTGCGACGCCAAGGCGCGTGATATCCTCACCCATCAATTCAACCGTGCCCGCGCTGGCGGGGATCTGGCCGGAAATCAGGTTGAAATAGGTGGTCTTGCCCGCGCCGTTGGGGCCCACGATCGCGGTCAACTCACCTGCGTGAAAGCTGCAGGAGACCGCATCAACGGCCACGTGACCGCCAAAACGCACGGTCAGCGCCTGTGTTTCTAGAAGTGTCTGGGTCATCTCTCTCGTCCCGATCCCCGTAGCGCAAGGGGAAAGCCGCGCCACGGGGAGGGTTGCTAAGCCGGGATCGGCTTATTTGTTGCGGACCGGAATGGCCATTTCATCCATGCCGATTTCACGAACCAGAACCGGCACACCGTAGTCTTTGCCGTCATGCACCTCGGTGCGGAAATGGTACATGGTCTGCATGGCCTGATGGTCTTCGGCGCGGAATTGCATCTGACCTTTCGGGGTTTCCCAGGTCATGCCTTCCATGGCGGCGATCAGCGCGTCGGTGTCTTCAGCGCCACCGGCCTTTTTGATGGCTTCAACAATCGCCATGCCCGAGGCCATACCGCCTGCGGTGAAGAAATCCGGCGGGCTGTCAAAGCGTTCGAAATGGGTTTTCACCAGCCATTCATTCACCGGGTTCTGCGGGATTTCATAGTAGTAGTAGGTCGCACCTTCCATGCCGGGCAGCTCTTTATAGGCTTTCAGCGCCGCCAGAATATTGCCGCCGGTAGCAATCTCAACACCGAAACGCTCAGGCTCCATCGCGTTGATTTTGCTCATCGGATTGCCGCCACCGGCCCAGATGATGAACAGTTTCTTTTCACCTTCGATGTCGCCCATCTTGGTAAAAATACGTTCAGCCGCTGCGGTGAAATCCGTGGTGTCGGTCGGCACGTATTCTTCGTGCGCGATTTCCGCACCTGTGGCTTCCAGCGCTTCTTTGAACGCGGCAACACCGTCGCGGCCAAAGGCATAGTCCTGTGCCAGGGTGGCGATGGTCACACCCTCACCGCCCAGAGCAACCGCATTGGCAATCGCATCCTGGGACGAGTTGCGCCCGGTGCGGAAGATATAGGGGTTCCAGTTGGCACCGGTGATCGAGTCGGCCACCGCAGGCTCCACAATCAGAACGCGCTCATACTCCTCGGCCACCGGCAGCATCGCCAGTGCCACGCCCGAGCTCACTGGCCCGATCGCGATATGAGCATCATCGTCGCCGTAAGCCTCTTCCAGCTGGGCACGGCCGATGTCGGGTTTCAGCTGGGTGTCTTTTTCGATCACAACGATTTTCTCGCCGTCAATCTCCATGGTGCCGCCAGTGGCATATTCCAGCCCCAGCATCAGACCATTGTGGGATTGGGCCGCATAGGCCTCAAACGGGCCGGTTTTGCCGTAGACATGGGCAATCCGGATTTCAGCAGTTGCCGCAGTGGCCATCAAGGCCCCCACAGCCGTCAACGCAACAGCGCGCAGCATGGTTTTTCCTCCCTAGGATGTTCCTCGCAAAACATGAAATATGAATCATGATTCATGTCAACGAGTAATTTGTAATGCACAACTCCATCCAAACTCTCAAAACGTGCATCAATCAGACAACAATTGCGTAATCTCAATCGGTTATCTCATCCCGATCGCGCCCTGGATTTTATGGACTGTTCGCAGCAAAAATTTGAACAAACATCCTAGGCGCGAGGAACCCGAAACCCCCAACATGGGCATTGGGGCTAAACCCATTGCAGAGCAGCCTGAAACGGCCCTGCCCGTCCTTCACGTTTCGGTTTTCCCAGAATTCATGCGCTGTAGCGAGGGCCACATCTGTGGCAAGATAGCCGGAATGCGCCGCCCTAGATGTGGGTCACACCGCAACCTTGATGACGAAGGAGCGACCGTCAAAATGCTCAAACAGATGGTTTTTCAGTCAGCCCTTTTGAGCGCACTTACCCTTGCCGGCCAAAGCGTGGCGGATCCGGTCCGCTTTTCCACAATCGACTACGCGCCCTATGCCTTAACGGGGGATGCGCTGGGGCGGGACGGGCTGATCGTTGACATTGTGAGCGTAACCGCCGAGCAAGCCCGGCTGGAGCACATCAATGCCGTTCTGCCGATTTCGCGCGTGATTAAAAACCTGGCCTCAGGCGTGGCGGATTGCGGCGTGTTCCTGTAGACAGGCCCCAGCAAGGCCACCTATGAACAAGTGGCAAAGATCTATGACCGCTTCGATACCGTGATTGTGGCCCGCGCCGGTTTGACGCTGACCTCCGTCGATGACCTGAAAGGCAGCCGGCTGGCCATTCCGCGCGGCAGTTTTGAAGGCTCGTCCATTCTGGAAGACCCTGAAATTGAAATTGTCCTGACCAATGATGTGGCGCAAAGCGTGGCGCTGTTGGTCGCTGGCCGGGTGGATGCCGTTTCAGGCACTGAGTTGAGCATCCTTTATGAGCTGTCGCTGCTCGAAACCGGGCGGAAGGTGCTGGGTGAGGTCTTCACCTATGAACGTCAGGAGATGTGGCTGCAATGCGCGAAGGGCCAATTGCCTGAGATCGAGGATGAGGGCCTGCGCCAAGCCGCCAATGCCCTGCGTGAAGCCGGTGCTTATGACGATATCATGCAGGCCTACACGAAACCGAATGCGGTGACCCAATAGCGGCGAGGATGACGGCGCTAGGCCGATGGCCCATCAACCTGCGCAGGTCGGAAGGACAAGATAGCCAATGCACCGTGATCAACGTGGAAATGGCTGGAAACCTGAACATGGCAGGTGAACTCCACCCCATCGCGGCGCTGACACTGCACCAGACCACCCCAGTCTTTTTCGGCCTTGATCACACTGGCTAGGTTTTGGACCTGACCATCTCTGGCCTCAGCCGTTTTGACCGACAGCAACAGCAGCGGCTGACCCTGCAGCTTGCTGGCGCTGTGCAGAAACATCCGTTCAAACGCAGGATTCACCGTCAGGATGGAGGTATCCGCCAATCTGACCGTGCATATCCCATCCTCCAACGCGTTCAAGATTTCATTCTGCAGGCTATAATCCCCCGCATGGTTTTGGAGCATTGAGATATCGACAATGCTCATGGTGCGCGTCTGTAACGGGCTGCCGGCCGGGGGCAGCGGGATGGTGATAATGGCCGGGAATTGCCTGTTGTCCTGTGACCGCAGCAGCGTCTCTTTGGCAAAAGCCCCTTGCCCCTGCCAAATCGCGACCAAAAGATCTCTCAGAACGTTCCGCATCTCCTCAGCCAGAATACCGCCCAGCGTCTGCACATAGTCGCTGCCGCGGTGTGTTGTGAACATACGCAATGTTGCGTTGTTTACCGAGGACACACGGAGCTTAACGATAAGTTCTGAAATCAACTTGGGGTGCTGATCCAGATGCTCACCAAGGTTTGTCACCGCATCCCTGCGCAGCTGCTGCAGCAGCAGATCGACCGCGGAAAAATCCACCAGCCACTGCGAAATGTCACTGGTTTCAAACAGGACGCTGTGCTTCTGCTCCTCCGCACTCAGCTGCCTTTCGGTCAGGGTACGGCGCTGCGTTTCCAGATTATAGGCCAGGGCGAGTGCGCCCAACTCATCGCCGCGATTGCGCCGTGGCACTGACAGGGTTTCGCCCCCCGCCCCGATGGCACGCGCCATATCCCGCAGCGGCCGCGTGACCAGCCGGAAAAACAGATAGGTCAGCAGGATCGCCAGAACGAGGTTGCGCAACACCCCAAACCCAAGAACGAGCGCCGAGCGCTGCAGAAAGGCGTGGGCCAGAACGTTGGTATCCACCATCACATTGATTTTCCCGGCCACAAAGGTGCTGTTGCCGTCTGTCAGGATTGAATGAAACGCTCGCGATTGACCAAAGGTGGCCTCGACCAGCCAGGGAAACCGGCTGGGGGACTGCGGTTGGCGCTTGAGGCTCATCACATCGCCGTAGCTGTCGATGATCGACGCCTCAATCACTGCCGGCTGCAGCATCAGCCCGTCAACCACCCGCTCCGCCAGCTCTTTATCCAGACCGAACGCCGCCTGAAAGGCCGCATCCTCAAAGGCCGCCAGGCTGCGGGCATAGGTGGCATCGATGTTTTTGACCTCACGCCGCAAATCCGTCGCGATCTGAAGAAAACTAAACGTCAGCCCCAATAGAAGGCCCGCGAAAACTGCGATCTGCGCTTGTCTGTAGGCTAGGCTTGCCCTCAGACCAAGTGCGTTCGCTTTTGGTGTCATGCGCAACTTCGCTCAGCTCCTGTAAACCACCTTGCTAGAGCATCACCGGCACCCCGGCCTGTCAATCAACAGCCACGCCCTTTCACAGAAAGGTTTGGGGGGCATTCCCGACAAGGCTGAAATCAAAGTGATAGCCACTCGGCTAGGGCGCAACTTGAATGTGTCGCTCGCGACCGCGACGGTTCTGATCCGACTAAAATCTAGGATTGAGGTCAGTCAAAACGACGCACTTAGGTTGTTAATACGGTCAACTAGGAAATTCTGCCTAAAGACCCGCAAAAAGCCGACGTTACTGAGCTGCGGCTTGATCAAATGTTTGGTGTCCCCGACCCCATCTGCCGGGCATTTGTAACAAACGCTGGTCTCGACCCCGCTTCCGCAAGCAGATGGAATACGAAGGGATTATGCAATGAACATGCAGCCGAAAGGAAATTTTGAAGTCGATGAAGATCTGGAGCTTCCGTTATCCGTCCTAGGTACTGACGAAGAAGAAGCCTATGGCATTGAAGAGCTTTTTTTCTCGCGCACGGATGAGCGCGGCGTAATTCAATCCTATAATGACACCTTTGAGCGCATCGCCGGATTTGCCCCGGGTGAGCTGATGGGTGCCCCGCACAAGCTGGTGCGGCATGGCGATGTTCCCAAAGCCGTATTTTGGCTGCTGTGGAACGGCCTGAAGGCGGGCGTCCCGGTTGGTGCCTATGTGAAAAACCGCACCAAAAGCGGCAAATACTACTGGGTTTACGCGGTTGCCTCGCCCATCACCGGCGGTTTCCTCTCGGTTCGGATGAAACCCTCCAGCCCACTGTTTGCGCAGGTCCAAGAACTTTATCAAGCTGCCCTGCGTGATGAGCAGGAGCTGGGGCTTTCCGCAGAAGAAAGCGCGCACCGCGTGCTGGAACAGTTGCAGGGCCTTGGTTTTCCGACCTATGCGATGTTTCAGTCGCATGCCTTCTATACCGAATTTGAGGCCCGCCGTGACGCGCTGGATGTTGCCAAAGATCCGGTTCTGACCAGCGTTGATGTGATCACCTCCAACACGGCAATTTTCCAGCGTGAAATGGCCCTTTTGGCGCGGAAATTTGACCATGCCGTCCTCTTGATCACCAATATGGAGATTGTCGCCAACAAGCAGCAGGTTGGCCAATCAGTGCTGCGCGCCATTGCCCAGAACTACAGCATGAAAATGCGCGGCATCGAAGGCCATCTAGCCAATGTACGTGTGCACGAAGAGCTGGAAGGCATCTGGGGTGTGTCGCGTGATCAGAACACCTATTTCCTACTTTGTGCGGCGCATCTGATGGAAGATATGACCGCCCAGTTTGACGATCAGGCCCGTCAGGTGGAAGGTGCTTCAAAGGACCTCGACACCGGTTTCCTGCATGACCTGCTGAACGGCTACAAAGATCAGTCCCTGACCGCCGTTAGCCAAAGTGTTGAGGCCGCACTGAAGATCAAAAGCGGCACGGAATACCTGCGCGAGTTGATCCTAGCGCTGTCCAACATCCGCATCGCCTGCCGGGTTGAAATGGCCCGACTTGCCAATGCCGTCAGCGGGTTGGAGGAAATCCTGACCAGTCTGGAAACCTTCCACCGCGATGTCGACAACCATCTGGATACGATCCTAACCGCTGCAGATGAGATTGTGAAAGGGGTCAACCAGTCCATGAATGATCCCGCGCAGACCAGCCAAGCGGCTTAAGCGCCTCTGCGAGTGTGACAAATCGGGAGCTGGCGAAAGGCCCCGTTCGCCAGTTTCACCTAGCACTTCGCTGTGGTGCTGTTCATTTGGCTTGAACAGCCAGGTGGGACATTTGCGGCAGGCCACTCAAACCCTCTGACTAGGTTTCCAACTGCTCTTTTGCGTAGTCTTCAACGAAGTCCAGAACGGCAATAAAGCCCTGTTCGACCGGCTCGATAAATCCCTGCCCATCAAACACCTCATCGCCATTGGCGCGCTGTTCGATGCTGTCGCATAGGTCACCGAAAGCAAGTGCCCCGACCGACCGCATGGAGGATTTGAACTTATGCGCTAAAAACCCGGCGGTTTCCCTGTCGTTGGCTTCCAGGGCCTCTTGCAGCTTGGGAATTTCAGGACCGGTTTCACAGATCAGCTTTTGCAGGGTATCGGCAATAAACGTCTTGTCCTCATGGCCCAGCAACGCGGTCAAAACAGATGGGTCAACGGCGGCAGGTTCTGGGGAACGTACCTCCGGACCGGCCACGTCCCTCGCACCTCCTGAGGCCACATCCTGCTTGGGCCGAATGATCGTCAACGCCGCCTCCTGTTGCTTGAGCTTGGTGGGTTTAGGATGCGGCACAGGGAAACTACCGTCCACCCGCCCCTGAAACCAACGCTCCGATGGAACAAAGGCCAATCATGCACCAGCATGCAAGTTGGACCACTTCAGCGGAGGAGAAACAACTAGGAAACAATCACACTTTCCGGCCGTCCATTTTCAAACGCGACCACCTGATCGAAGATGTCTGAGAATTGCTTCTCGAACTCCTCTTCAGTCACAAAACCAATGTGGGGAGTGGCGATCAGGTTTGGGTGGGACAACAGGGGATCTGATGCGTCCAAAAGCGGCTCTACGTCAAACACATCTATGGCTGCGCGGCCGGGGCGACCGTGCTCAAGTGCAGAGAGAAGAGCGTTCGGCGCGATTAGGCCGGCGCGGGATGTGTTCACCAAGAGTGCTGATTGCGGCATTTGCAAAAGATCTTCGAGTGAAATTATCTCGCGCGTTTGAGCATTGAGACGGAGGTGCAGAGAGACGATATCGCTGTTGGCAAAGAATTCAGCGCGGGATTCGGCGACGGTGGCACCATCTGCTTTGGCGCAGGCACGGCTGGCTTCTGACGCCCACCAAACTGTCTGCATTCCAAAAGCTTCCGCATACCCGGCCACAGCCTTGGCAATGCGCCCATAGCCATAGAGGCCCAGACGCTTTCCTCGTAACGTTTTTCCGACTCCAGACTGCCAGTTGCCGGCCTTGACCGAGGCCATTTGATTGGGCAGGTCGCGCATGCCCATCATGATCAGCGCCCACGTCAATTCCGCCGCCGCATAGTTCACCCCGCCACCCGATGGAATCTTGGAACACAGCATCACATTGTGATCCGCACAAGCTTGCACGTCGATGTGGGGATAGGTGCCGCGCTGGCTGACCAGGCGTAGGTTTGGAAGCTTTTCCAATAGTTTGCGCGTAACCTTGGTTCGTTCACGAAACAGAACCAAAACCTCCGCATCTTTCAGACGGGCGGCCAAAGCGTCGGGGTCGTCCAGGTGATCGGTCCAGACAGTGACGTCGTGGCCATCCAATTTGGAAAAACACGGGAGGCCGCGCAGCGTGTCGAACCAATCATCGAGGATGTGAACTTTCATCGTTGTGGCCTTTCTGTATTGCTTCTGTACCACGATTGTATCGCGGAGGTGCGAAAATCAATGTGATAGCAACACCGGTATTGGGGTGCGCTTGAAGACGCGCGCGGTCATACCTCCCAAAAAATCTTCGCGAAATTTGGAATGCTCATAGGCGCCCATGACCAAAAGACAGGGGTCCTTTTGCTCACAATAGGCGATCAAAGCACGCGCAGGGCCCGGCGAGGCTGGGATCCTCTCACGGTCAGCAGTAACGCCGTGACGCGCCAGATGTGTCATCAAATCATCCGCCGGTCTGGGCGCATCGGTTTCCCCGATACTCAACACGGTCACACGGCCCTGATCCTCAAGCAGGTCCAGAGCATCGGACAAGGCGCGCGCCGCAGCACGGCCGCCATCCCAGGCCAAAACGGCATGGGAGTGGGTTGCCTTGGGGTCGTATCCCTGTGGCACGATCAGTATCGGCCGTCCACTGACCAGGGCGATCCTGTCCGGATGGAGGAACACATGTTCATCCACTCCTTCGTTTGGCGCGTCTTGTCCGATCACCAGAAGATCAAACGCCCGTGCGGTTTCAGACACAACCGTGTCCACTCGCCCCTCCTCCCGGTGAAAGTGCAGCCGCTCACCGAGGTCTAACGTGTCGGCCACGGCCGCGTATCGCGCCTCGATCTCGTCCAGAAAGGCTGCGTTGGCTTGCGCTATGATCTCCCGTGCACTGGCAGGCACCCATTTGCCGCCAGAGCCAGACACATCGTGCCGGGAGTGGGCCAAGAGCACAGTTACATGGGTGTCAGGAAGCGTCAGCCCGGCGGCATATTTGAGCGCAGTGACCGCGCCTTCGGAGCCGTTGAAGGCGACAAGGATGTTCTTGAAACTCATGCGTCAGGCTCCCCATTCCAGACCGTCGACGGCACAAACACATGTCCGTCTGCAATCTTGCGGGCAGTACGCACAAGTCCCGCTGCGTTGAGGTCAAAACCATCCTCGGCCGAGAAATCGACCAGAACGTCGATGGTGCCGGAGGCATGTTCGAGAACCACTTCGGCGGGGCTTGCGGAGGGACGCTCCAGTAGGCCCTCCGCCACAGTCCCCGGCGTCAAGGCGCAAGAGGCAATGCATTGTGCGCCTGTTACCGCCATGGTCGGGTGGGTTTTCCACGGCATGAAGTATCGGGTGGCAATCGTGCCGCCGTTCTGGGAAGGCGCGAGAATGGCAAATTTGGGGGTCACCGACTTGGTGACGTCACCCATGCCCATGGCAACACCAGCTTGCAAACGGATTGCTTCCATTCGCGCAAAGAAGTCAGTGTTGGCATCCAAGTCTGCGGCAGCTTCATAACCGGTCAGTCCAAAGTCCTCGGCGCGTGCCAATACGACAGGCATGGCCACATCCATGCAGGTGACCTCAACGCCATCAAATGTGTCGCGCAGATTGCCAGTTGGCAGCAGCGCACCGGTTGCGGAACCGACAACCCCCATGAACTTGAGCTGTACCGGGGCGGCAGTGCCGGGAACGCCCGCAATGGCCGCATCGCCTTCGTAAGCGAGAGTACCGCCGGGGGTGGCAACGTTTGCAATGACTTGCGCCCCGGTGTTGGTGGCGCGAATTTTGACTTCGGTTGTGTCGCCAGTTGGCTCTACCAACCCCATTTCAATCGCTGCAGCGCCGACGCCGGAGAGGATGTTGCCGCAAGTGGGTTTGAAATCGACGAATTTTTCTTCGACCGAAACCTGCGCGAAGAAATAGTCGACATCAGCCCAGTTTTCTTCCGATTTGCTGAGTATGGCGACCTTGGTGGTCACTGCGGCGCCGCCGCCGATGCCGTCGATGTTGAGCGCATGGCCCGCGCCCACGGCCGCCACCAACACATCCGCCAGTTTTTCGAGGTCTTCCGGTAGGTCTGCTCGGTTGAAGTAGGGACCGCGGGACGTGCCACCGCGCATGAACACATAAGGGATAGCAGTTTGTGTCATCTCAGTTGCCTCCAAGGGGCCAAGGAAGGTCAATTGCGGACTGCAGTAGGCCGGGTGGGAAATCACGGTTCAAAACGCCCGCCATGAAGCACATCAGCGTTATGCCAGCGGCGGTCAGGGTCAGTGTTTTGGGCCAGCTGGCCTGCGCGCGGATGCGGAAAAAGGCGATCAGGAAACCCAGAAGCGCGATGATGAAGCCGACCACAGCTGTGCCTGCGATCAGGCCAACAAACCACGCCAGCGTGGACCACAGCCCGTAGGGCGCATCGGCGTCTTCTCCTGCGATTTCTTTATCCGCGAAAATGGCGTCACCTTCGCGACGGCGCATCATCTGCGTGAGTAGGATCAGACAGCAAACCAAGCTGAATCCGCCAACAAACAAGGGGATCACCTTGTCGGTCATGTTGTAGTCGGGGATCATGTTCGCGTTCACCAGCGCCACCACCAGATAGGCGGCGATCGCCAGCAGGAAAATCACCGGCGCGCGTTTGGAACCGGACTGAACGTCGCCTTCGGCCATAATGGTTTTGGCTTGGCGGATGCCAAAGACCACGGACACCACTGTGACGATGATCAGTACGATCACGATCGGAGAGAAGATGTATTCGATGCCGGCATCAAAACTCTTGCGGAACCGGAAGGAGGCGATCTGGAAGGCTTGGTTGGTGAATTTTTCAACCGGATTGGACAGCACAAAGCCGATCAGGAAGGCCGGGCGCGACCAGTCAAAGCGGCGCAGGAAGATACCGATAAGACCGATGACAAAGAGCGCCAGAAGGTCTTCGAAGTTTTGACCCGATTGGAACGCCGCAAAGCTGATCAGCATGAACAGGAAGGGCGCCAGATACGTGAAGCGAATGGTGGTCAGTTTGGCGATGCCGCCAGAGGCCGCAATGCACAGAAGCGTGCCCACCACATTGGCCAGGGCCAGCAACCACACAATCGAATAGGTGATATCGAGATTGTCTTTGAGCATGGCAGGACCAACTTCGATGTCGCCCGATCCCAGCAACGCAACAGCGCCAATGAAGATCGCCATGGAGCCGGAACCCGGAATGCCAAACAACAGAGTTGGCACAAGGCCGCCGCCTTCTTTGGCGTTGTTGGAGCTTTCCGGGCCAATCACGCCACGCACTTCGCCTTTGCCAAAGTTGGACTTGTCCGGCGTGGATTGCACGGCATGGCCGTAGGCGATCCAGTCCACCACGGAGCCACCGAGGCCAGGGATGATGCCGACGGTGACGCCAATCAGGGAACACCGCACCGAAAGCCATTTGTTGGCCATCCAGTCTTTCACACCATCCATCCAGCCTGCGCCGAGGCTGGCGCCTTTGGCGATGGCGCGGTCCTGGCGCAGGAGGGAGACAATTTCGGGGATTGCAAAAATGCCAAGGCCAACGATCACGAGCTTCAGGCCGTCGGTCAAATAGGGGATATCATAGCTCGCCATGCGCAGACTGCCGCCCGCGTCCGCTTCGCCGATGGTGCCGATCATCAGGCCCAGACCTGCGGCGGCAAGCCCTTTGAGCGGAATGCGACCGGCAAGGATGGCGACCATCGACAACCCGAGAATGGTGATCATCAACATCTCGGGAAGGCCAAAAGCCAGCACGATGGGGCGCGCAACCAGAATGAACATGGTCAGGAAGGCGGCCCCAACGAGGCCCCCAAAAAGCGATGACGTGAAGGCGGCAGACAACGCTCGCGCTGCCTCGCCTTTCTTTGCCATTGGAAATCCATCAAGCACGGTGGCCTGTGAGGCGGAACTTCCGGGGATGCCCATCAGCACCGAGGCAAAGGTGTCCGAAGTTGGCACAACCGCGACCATGCCGATCATCAGGGCGAGGCCCAGCACCGGGTCCATACCAAACATGAAAGGCAGCAGCAGCGACAGACCGGCAATTCCACCGAGGCCTGGAAAGACCCCTACGGCCAGCCCCGTCACGACACCGAGCACCAAATAGCCCAGAACGATGGGTTGCAGAATGAGAGCCCACGCATCACCAAGCGCAGGAAGGGCGGTGGCGAAAGCCTCCATGGGAGCCGCCTTTCTTTCAGATAAGTTTTTGGGGAGTTGGGGCAGCACCGGGAGGGGGGGCGGTGCCGCCCCGAAGGGCGTGAGCTTATTTCAGCTCGACGCCGTAGTCTTCTTTCAGCCAATTCACGACATAGGCTTTGGCCGAGTCAGGAACGTTGGTTGCGGTGCCGAGTGCGGCATTGGCGCTGCCACCGGTAAAGACCTTATATTTGCCGACCCGTTTCACCGACAGATCCGCAAAGTCGTCTCGCGCCACAACATCAAGGAATGCCGAGGTATAGGCGTCCACAATATCCTGCGGTGTGCCTGCAGGCAGGAAGGCAAGTTTCTGAACAGGGAAACCCGCGACAAAGAAAGCCTTCCACGCATCCCATTCCACGCCTGAAGTGTCACAGCCATCTGTGGCGTCGCAGACCTCTTTGAAGGTGGGGATGTCAGGGAAGGTCGGATCACGAACAACATTCCCTTCCGCATCCAGCGCGCCCCAGGTCATCATCGGCACAGCCTTGCCTTCTTCGACCAATGCGGCCGAACCGCCCAGATAGCCGGAGGTGGTCTGGTAGTCGATGGTGGCTTCGCCGCGCTCAAACATCAGGCGTCCATCGCCGCGTCCCTTGATGCCAAAGACGGGCTCAACGTTCATGCCAAGCATTTTCCACGCCAGCAATGGCACAAGATCCAAACGGGTTGCCCCCTGGGAGCCGTAGATGAAATCGACGTCCTGAAGCATGTTGGCCGAGCCATCGAACTTGGCGCCGTCCTCCGCGTTCAGATAGGCCACACCGCCGGTGCCCGATGCCATAACTGGGTTCCAGTCATTATACTCATAGCGCACACGTGGATCGCTTAGCAGATAGGGGAACTGAGTTGATCCCGAGGTGCCAAACAGCAGCGTGCCGTCTTTGTGTTCTTGTCCCTGAAACCAGTTGGCCCCTTTTGTGGACCCTGCACCTGGCATGAACTTCACAACGACAGTCGGCTCGCCGGGCAGTGCCTCACTCAACAGTGGTGCAAAGAAGTTGGCCCATTTGGCCGAACCACCGGTTTCGGAGAAGGGGATCACCCACTCAATTGTTTTACCCGAAAAATCGACGTCGGCCGCGGCGGGCAGCGCCAGGGCTGCGGACGCGATCGCACCGGCAACTGCATTGCGTGCACATTTGGAAATGGTCATTGGTTCCTCCCTTAAGACCAAACAGACTGGTCCTGTCCTCAACACGACCAGTCTGCCACAAATCGGGGATTGATTCCCCTTGTGATCTGCCGATCATGGGGGACCAACCTTGCGCCAAGCTTGCAACGGAGCGAAACGGATCAAACATGCGGATAGTGATCGTCGAGGATAACGAGGCGCTTGCCAACGCTATTGCCTATCGGCTGCGTGATCGTGGTCACGCGGCCGATGTGTTAAGCGACGGGCAAGACGCGGACGTTTTTCTATCGCAGGAAGGCGCAGACCTTGTGGTGCTGGATATCAACCTTCCAGGTCAGTCAGGACTGAACGTTTTGCGCGCCATGCGGCGCCGGGACGATGGCACGCCCGTGATCCTATTGACTGCGCGTGGTGACCTCGAAGACCGTGTGATCGGTTTGGATGCGGGTGCGGACGATTATCTGGTAAAGCCATTTGAAATGGACGAGTTGGAGGCCCGCATTCGCGCATTGTCACGCCGCAAGGACGTGAACTACGGCAGCTTAGAAAAAATTGGGCAGCTTGAATTTGATCGCAGTTCCAGACGCGTGAGCGTCGACAGAGTTGCGCTGGACGTTCCGCGTAAAGAGGCAGCGGTATTGGAATGTCTGATCGAACGGCGTGGGCGCATCGTGTCCAAATCCCAGCTGGTGGAACATGTCTATGGCGTCGGGGCATCCATCGATGACAGCGCTATTGAGCCACACGTTTCCCGCCTGCGCAAACGCATTGCAACGTATGGCGTGTCAATAAAAACAGCCCGCGGGCTGGGCTACATGCTGGAAGTCACCACATGAAGCGCCGCCGTTCGTTTCCAGTAAAAAGCATTTCGCTTCGGCTCAGGCTGTTTTTCGTGATCGTCGCTCCGCTACTGGTGATGGCGGCGGTTCTCGGCGTTTGGCGCATCAACGCAGCGCAGAAGACCGCCGAAGAGCTTTTTGATCGTAGCCTTCTTGCGGCGGCGCTGGCGATTTCCAGAGACGTCATTCTATCCGATGGTGACGCGATCCTGCCCTCTACGCGGGACCTGATCCGCGACGCGTCCGGGGGGGAGGTGTTTTACCATGCCACCGGGCCGGGCGGCATCTATGTGACTGGCTATGCCTACCCCCCTGTTGAGCCCGGCCGGGGCAATTCTGACCTCTATGAGCCAAGCTTTTTTGAGGCCACCTATCGCGACGAAAAGGTGCGGGTGCTGCGGGTCACAGAACGGATCACCATTGAAAACCTGACCGGCGATGCAACGGTCACTGTCTGGCAGCGGATCGCGGATCGTGCCGAGTTCGTCCGGCTCTTGGTGGTGCGCGCTGCGGCCTTGATTGGTGGGCTTTTGGCCACGTTGATCCTTGTTGTTTGGTTTGGCGTGCAACTGGGCTTGCGCCCGCTCACAGACCTTCAGGAAGCCATCTCTATCCGGTCGCCAGACGATCTAAGCCGCATCAAGCGCGCGGTCCCTGCGGAAACACGCGGCATTGTGCAAACTCTCAACCATTTGTTTGGACAAGTGGAACGCAGCATAGAGGCACATCAGACCTTTATCTCTGATGCAGCGCATCAGTTGCGCAACCCTGCGGCTGCTGTGCAATCCATGGCAGTGGCATTGCGGGACGCGCCTACAGAGGAGGACCGTTTGAAACGCACAGAAGAGATGGTTGTGGCGGCGCGTGCCGCGGCGCGGGTGGCCAATCAACTATTGTCTCTGGATCGATTACGTTTCCTGTCTCCCGAGGATCACAACACCCGTTTTGACCTGGTCGCCGATGTGCGCCAGATCTGCGCTGATACGGCTCCTGCGGCCCTGTCACGCGGCATCGATTTTGAGCTTGATGCGCCCAGCGCCGGCATTTGGGTGCATGGAGATCAGCTGTTTTTGAGCGAAGCCGTCAAAAATCTCATCGACAACGCTCTCAAACACGGCGGCGCTGGACTAGGCAAAGTGGCGGTGACCGTTACGGCGGACGATGGCCAGGTGCATGTAACTGTTGCAGATGACGGGAAAGGGCTCTCGCCGGGCGACCGGGAGGTGGCGCTTGGGCGATTTACACAAGTCGCGCCCAGCGACGGCAGCGGGCTCGGGTTGGCAATTGTGGCCTCAGTTATGGAAAGACACAAAGGCGATTTGACAATTAACACTGTAACGCAAGGCGCAAGCATCACGGTATCTTTGCCAATCGTCACCAACAATTAAAAAGCCGCGCAATCCTTAGAAAGCGCGGCCACAAGTTTGGGAGTGGTGTTTTGATTATTTTGCCAACCGTTTGCGCTGTGCATCACGGATCAAGGCTGTCAAACGGTAGAAGCCATGCGCCATTTTGGTGAAGGGTGTCAGCAAGAAAAACGTCAGCACTGCGCCCAAGTGGATCGCCAAAAGAGCGGGCATCGCGGCAGTGCTGCCAAAAGCGTAGAGCACGAGCCCGGAAAATCCGACAAAACCAAGCAAAGCGATAAAGGCTATTTCGCCCCCCCAGGCCTTGGTGTCGCCAAGGTCCCGGTCTGATTTCAGCTTCAGTGCCACCATACCAATGCATCCTAGCGTCAGCAGTAAACCGCCGGAGATGCCAAAGAGTTTCGGCAAGGAAAACAGCGGGTAAGGCGCTGGCATATCAAAGACATAGTGCATCAACGTCGCCATAGAGGTGGAAGCAAAGCACAGCAGGAAGCCGTACATGATGGCCTGATGTACGTGACGGCGGCCATGGCTGAACCGGTCTTCATCTTCGAAGTTACAGCCTTCGCCATGCCCTGCCGCAAGATCCTTCATCTTGGCTGCGCGCCCAAAGGCGCCGGTGATATCCGCAAGTGCGAGGCGTTGCCCACCGACCTCACGCCAATAGCGGCGGATACCGACGGCGATGCTGACGAGCGGCAACAGAAAGGCCGGCGCAAAGATCGCGACCATCGCATCATGAGACAGGGCCGCATAGAAGCCTGCTCCGCCTGCTGAGCCGATGGTTTTGATCGCAGCAAAGAGCAGCGCAAACCCCGCAACCAACGCCAGGACGATGGCCCCCCCGTGGGTGTTGAATTTGCGTGCCACCGGCTGGGGCCAGGCAAAGCTTTCCCAGCTGTCGCGGCGCACTTCAGCGAGCGCGGCAGGCAGGTTCAGATCAAACTCATGTGGTGCGGTGTATTGGCAAGCATAGTAACAGCCGCGACAGTTGTGACAGAGATTTGCCAGCTGGGTGATATCGCCATCGGTGAACGCACGGTTGGCGTGCAGTGAGGGAAAGACCGAACAGTAGCCTTCGCAGTAGCGACAAGCATTGCAGATTTCCGCCTGACGGCGGGCTTCTAGGATCAGATCAGCTTGCATAAGCGGCGGCCTCCCGTCCTGCGATGCGTCCAAAGACAGTTCCAATGGTCATGCCGTAGCCGGCCAAATAGCCTTGCCCCAAGATGGACCCGGCCATGGTTTCTCCGGCGGCCCAAAGGTTTTTGATCGGGCCTTCGGCGGTACTGCATTGGGCGTTCTCGTCGACCTTCAATCCGAGGTAGGTGAAGGTCACACCGGTGCGCAGCGAATAACCGTAGTATGGCGGTTCATTGATTGGTCGTGCCCAATTGGTCTTGGCTGGCGTCAAACCTGAGGTCGCTACACCATCCAATTCTGTCGGGTGGAAATTGGCGGTGTCGCCACAGGCGTCGTTGAACTCTTCCACGGTTGCTTTGAGTTTGCCGCCATCGATACCCATCATCTCCGCGAGCTCTTCAATCGTGTCTGCCTTGAGAGGCGGGAAAACCGAGGGCATGAACAGGTTGATGGACTTGCTGTCGATCACCACGTGACCCACTTGATCCGGTTGCGCAGCCACAAGGCGGCCCCAGATTGCATAGCGCTTGGGCCAGACATCTTCGCCCTCATCATAAAACCGCTCGGCGTCCTTGTTCACCACAATGGAAAACGGCACACAGTCCAATCGGGTCACAATTCCGCCGTCAAACTTGGGCGCGCGGCCATCAATCGCCACCGCATGACATTGATCTGCATCGCCTACCTGATTGACCCCTTGCGCCAGAAGATCGGCCAGCACAACGCCGCGATTATACGGCGTCCCGCGAATGAGGAAGTTTTTAGCGGCCGGCCCCCATGCGCGTGTCAGCCAATCGGTGTCGGCCTGAAAGCCGCCAGACGCCACAACCACGGACTTGGGCGTGATCCGATGTGACTGGCCCGCATGGGTATAGTCGACCCACGCGACATGATCGCCTTCCAGCTCCAAGTGCGTCACAGCGGCTTCATACAGCACATCCACGCCCAGCTTTGCCGCTGTGCGGTAATAGGCATTCACAAGGCTTTTACCGCCACCCATGAAAAACGCATTGGTGCGCGCCAGAGACAGCGTGCCCGACAGAGATGGCTGAAAGCGCACGCCATGCTCTTCCATCCACGGCAGACATTCCTCAGAGGTGCGAATTGCCAGACGCGCCAGCGTCTCGTCTGTCTTGCCTTTGGTAACCTTCATCAGGTCTTCGAAATACTCGTCTTCGCTGTAGTCTTCGACAAGTGGCCCAAGCGGCCCTTTGTGCATACAACGGAAGTTGCGCGTGTGCCGTGAGTTGCCACCGCGATAGGCTTTGGGCGCTGTCTCAAGAATGAGCACTTTGGCGCCGGCCTCGGCCGCGGTCATGGCTGCACACAGAGCGGCGTTTCCACCGCCTATCACTGCGATGTCATACTGTGTCATGGTCCATATCCTTTGCTGCCCCCGGGCTAGTGCGAGATTTTTGATTTGACAAATGCGGAAATGTTTCAAATTAATGCGCAATGAGCATCAATTATGACTTCGGCGATTTGGAAGCCTTTTTGGCGGTCAAGGAAACAGGCTCGTTTCATAAGGCCGCTGATAAGCTGAATCTCTCTCAATCCGCGATCACACGCCGTATCCGAAAGCTTGAAAATGCGCTCGACAGTCAACTGTTTGTCCGCACAACCCGCGATGTGAAGCCGACTCTAGCGGCCAAACGGTTGCAGGCACGCGCCGAAGCCATGCTGCAAGATGCGCGCGAAACATCCGAGGCGATGCGGGATGAAAGCGTCGCTTTTGCGCATCAGCGCAACGCGCTCATTACGATTGCCGTCATCCCCACAATCCTTGGGAGGCTGGTGCTTCCCGCGCTGCGCCGGTTTCGGGAGGAAGGTCATGCCGCGCGCGTGCGCATTCTGGATTTGGCAACAAATGAAGTTGCTGAGGCCGTCGCTGAGGGCGAAGCAGATTTTGGTGTCGCCTCGATACCCGAGCTTGAGGCAACAACCCGATTTGAACCTTTGCTGGAGGAACGCATTGTTGTTGCTTTGCAGGAAGATCACCCATTGGCTGACTGTTCGGATATCGACTGGGCGAGCCTCAAAGAGCTTTCCTTGATCCTGCCTGCCCGCGGCAAAGGCAACCGCCTACTCATCGACGAAGCGATGGCGCGCGCCAGATTACAAATAGCTTGGAGCTTTGAAGCTGAACGAACCACCACGTCTTTAGAAATGGTCCAAAAGGGTCTCGGGGCTGCTTTGGTCCCGGAGTCGGCTATCGCCGGCACCCATGTCAAAGGCGTTCCTTTAAGAGACGCGCGCCTTTTGCGGAGTATTGGTATTCTTCGGCGCACAGCCCATGTGGAAACAGCAAGCGTCGAAGCATTCGTTCAGTTGGTGAGGCAGTCGGCAGTTTGACCAATATTCGCATCAAGCGTTGGCAGGCGCCCGCTGCGAACGAACGCTCTCCGCCCTACGCATCGAGACGCAGATTTGCCCTGTGGTTACCTCCAATAAACAGAGCGCTTTGAGGCAATAAAATAGTCGGCTAAAACATGCGCTCGACGGAGTTTGTATCTGAGGCAATTCGCCCGCCGTCCAGAAACACTACAAGTTCTGCTTAGTGTTTTTGGACATAGGCAATAGCCTTCGCCATTCTAGCGCTGGGTAAATGGCGCTCAGAGCACTCCTCTAAGAACTGCTTAAGGCGTTCGAGATGGAAGCGCTGAAAGAATTCCGATGCTCCATTGAGCCCCCCAACCATTTATCGGCTTGCAAATAAGGGAAAGCTGAAGATCCACAAGCTGGAGGGAACGTCTCTGATCAAGGTCAGCGAGTTAACAGATCTAATAGAAAGCTCAGCCGCATGACGAAAAAAAGTGTGGGGGCAAGTGTGGGGGCAAAGCGACAGACAAAAAAAATATTAAATCAAAACAGAGACATACACGGTCATTTTGGTACGGGCGGCCGGACTCGAACCGGCACGGCCTATACGGCCTAGAGATTTTAAGTCTCCTGTGTCTACCATTCCACCACGCCCGCGGCTGACCGGGCGGACCCGGTGACTGGTTGTGGCGCGAACATAGCGAAAGCGTTGAGGGTGTAAAGCAACCCTTTCGGACAGGGTGGCACGTTTTTGCCCCTTACAATTCTTGTTCCAACGGCGCAGGTGACGAAGGCAGCACCAAATTGCGTTCGGGCAGCCAGGGATTAAGCGCCAGCGCCTGTCTCAGAACGCTCTGCCCTTCCTCCAACCGGTTCAACCCCATCAGCGTCAGCGCTTTGCCGGCAAGGGCGGCAACATGGGTCGGCGACCGATGCAGCGCCCGATCGAGATCCGCCAGTGCGGCGGCATAATCCTGCTGTAAAAACAGGACAAAGGCCCGCTGATTGTAGCCTTCGGCATAGTCCGGGCAATAGGCGATCAGCCGGTCAAATTCCGCAATTGCCCCGATAAAATCGTAAGAGGACCGTTTGGCCATGCCGGCGTCCAGCGCCTCCTGTGCGGTCTCGTCCGGGGCGGTGGCCCAAAGCGCCCACATCTGATCCGAAAGCGCCTGACCGGCGCGGGCGTCGGGGGCCACACGCACCTTGTTCAAAAGTTGCGCTAAAGCCTCTGAGTGATCTGGCGCGGCCGGACACTCAGAGGCCAAAGCTGCGGTGGGTGCCGTGAGTGGCAGGAATGCAGTGATGAGCAGCGGCCGAAGTGTTTTCATGTTGAAAAGGGTGGCGCAAAATGGCCACGGATCAAGTCACGGCTTTGCGAGCGACGCTGAATTGCAATTGACCTTGCAGAGCCAAGCGCCGAATTTCGCGCCATGATACCCATCCGTGACCACAACCCGTCAAACCGCATCCCCTTTGTCACTTACACGCTCATCGCGGCCAATGTACTGATTTTTATCGGCTATTCCGATATGTTCTCAGACCCAAGGCGGCTGTTTGCCTTCTATGACGCCTGGGCGCTGTTCCCGGCGCGGGTCAGCCAGGGGCAGGATCTGCATGGGCTGTTTTCAACCATGTTTTTGCACGGGGGCTGGATGCACCTGTGCGGCAACATGCTGTTCCTGTGGATCTTTGGCGACAATCTGGAGGATGAGATGGGCCATGGTGGCTTCCTCGCCTTCTATCTGATGTCCGGGCTGCTGGCAGCTTTGGCGCATGTGGTGGCCGCGCCCTGGTCCACGGTGCCGACGGTTGGTGCCTCTGGCGCCATTGCCGGGGTCATGGGCGGCTATCTGCTGCTGTTCCCCAAGGCGCGTGTGGACATGCTGTTATTCATTGTGTTCCTGATCCGGATCTTCACGGTGCCGGCCTGGGTCATGCTGGGGTTCTGGTTTTTGTTCCAGATCATCTCAGGCGCGGGCACAGATCCCGAAGGTGGCGGCGTGGCTTACTGGGCCCATGCTGGCGGTTTCATCGCGGGGTTCATTCTGGCGCTGCCGCTTTGGCTACGGCGTGGTGGCACCCGCTATTGGCAAAGCCATCAGGGCCGGCCAAACCATCCTGAGGCCCGCTACACCTATTCAACCAGCCGCATCCCAACCGTTCGGAGGAAGAAATGAGTGATCCCTTGAAACTGACCTGTCATTGCGGCGCGGTGGAGATGCGGGTCACCCTGTCAGACGGGCTGAACACGGCGCGCCGCTGTGATTGTTCGTTCTGCCGCCGCCGTGGGGCGATTGCCGTTTCGGCACCGCTGGACGGCATTGAGATCCTTAAAGGGGCGGACAACCTGACGCTTTACACCTGGGGCACCGGAACCGCCAAACACCATTTCTGCAAAACCTGCGGCATCTACACCCACCATCAGCGCCGTTCAAACCCCAATGAATACGGCGTCAACGTCGCCTGTATCGAAGGGGTAAACCCGCGCGATTTGGGCGAGGTCGGCTGGGCCGACGGGGTCAACCACCCGTCAGATCGCTAAGCGGCAAAAGAAAACCGCCGCCGATCTTTCGGCAGCGGTTTCAACTTCGGCAGTCAACCGAAAGAGATGTGTCAGCGCAGCTTAGTCGCGGGCGCGCACGATCTTGGCAAAGCGTTCAAAGATGTCGTTGTTGGCAATCACCAGGTTGCCGTCGCGCAGCGGATCCTGACCTTCGCGGATCGGGCCGATCATCGCGCCCGCTTCGGTGGCGATCAGGGTGCCGGCGGCAATGTCCCAGATGTTCAGCTCACGCTCCCAGTAGCCGTCGTAGCGGCCGGCGGCAACATAGGCCAGATCCAGCGCGGCCGAGCCGAAACGGCGCACACCGGCACATTCCGGCATGATACGGGCCAGGTCCTGCAAGGTCGCAGGCAGGGTTTTCTTCGCCGCAAAGGGAATGCCGGTGGCAAAGACGGCTTCGATCATCCGGTGACGGCCCGACACACGCAGACGGTTGCTGTCATTCAGCCAGGCACCGGCGCCTTTTTCGGCGTAGAACATTTCGTCTTTGGCGGCGTCATAGACCACACCCGAGACGATCTGGCCTTTGTGTTCCAGCGCGATCGAGATCGCCCAATGCGGCAAGCCGTGCAGGAAGTTGGTGGTGCCGTCCAGCGGGTCGACAATCCAGCGACGGGTCGGGTCCTGGCCCTCTTCTTCGCCGCTTTCTTCACCCAGCCAGCCGTAGGTCGGGCGGGCGCCCATCAGTTCCTCTTTGAGGATCTGTTCGGCGGCCATATCGGCCTTGGAGACAAAATCACCAGCGCCTTTCATCGACACCTGCAGGTTCTCGACCTCACGGAAGTCCTTTACCAGGGACCGGCCTGCCTTGCGGGCGGCCTTGATCATGATGTTGAGATTTGCACTGCCTTGCATCGGTGAGGCTCCTCATTGTCCGGCGGGGGCGCGTGGACGCGCGTTCCAAGCCGTGCGTATAGGCCGGGTTTGCCTTTTTGCCAAGGGGGTTTCGCGTTGCGCGCGCTGCATAGCTGCGTTGCGATAGCGGGCCCATGGGACGGTGCTTGTGACCGCTGCGATTTGGGGGCGCTGCCCCCGGCCCTGCCGGGCCTCCCCCGGAGTATTTTGGGAACGATGAAAGCGCGGCTTTTACTGCCGCTGCAGCTTCACCGGTTCGGTCCGGGCCAGGCGGATGAAATGGGAAACGAAGGGGCGTGTGGCATCTTCGCTGCGCACCGCGGCATAGAGGCGTTTGGTCAGGCCGTTTTCGGTGATCGGGCGAGTGACATAATCCGAGGAATATTTGACCTCACGCACCACCCAATCCGGCAAGACAGCCACCCCGCGGTTGGAGGCCACCAGCAACAGGATCACCGCCGTCAGTTCCACCGGACGCTGGGCGGCGGGCTCTACCCCGGCTGGTGTCAGCAGTTCGGTGAAAACATCCAACCGGCTGCGGTCCACCGGGTAGGTGATCAGGGTTTCACCGGCAAAATCTGCGGCCTCAACATAGTCTTTCTGAGCCAGAGGGTGCGCGGCTGAGGCAACAAAGACCGGCGAATAGTCAAAGAGCGGGATAAACTCGACGCCGGGAATATCCTCCGGGTCGGAGGAAACGACCAAGTCCACCTCTTCCTTCTGCAGGGCGGGCAGCGCGTCAAAGGCCAGGCCGGGGCGGATATCCACATCCACCTCACCCCAGGCTTTGCGAAACTGCTCCAGCACCGGGAACAGCCATTCGAAACAGGCGTGGCATTCAATGGCGATGTGCAGCCGTCCGGTTTTGCCAGACAGGATGCCTTTGAACTGTTCTTCCAGTGCAGCCATTTCCGGCAGGATCTTCTCAGCCGCGGACAACAGGCGCCGCCCGGCGGAGGTCAGCTTCATGGGTTTCGAACGGCGCACAAACAGTTCGACCCCGGTCTGTTCCTCCAAGTGTTTGATCTGGTGAGACAAAGCCGACTGGGTGATGTTCAACTGATCCGCCGCACGGGCCAGGCCGCCCTCTTCATGGATGGCCTTGATGGTGCGTAGGTGGCGCAGCTCGATGTGCATTATGAACAAACCTCATCTTCACCTTGAGAATTATGAAGTTGTCTCACAAAGGCATTTTCGCGACAAGGGGACAACGCAGTTTTTCCGTCTGGAGCCCCCGATGACCGTGCCTTCTGTTTCGTTTGAGTTCTTCCCGCCGCAAAACCTGGAGGCCTCGTTCCGCCTGTGGGACACGGTGCAGGTTCTGGCCCCGCTGGCGCCGCGCTTTGTTTCAGTGACCTATGGCGCTGGCGGCACCACCCGGGATCTGACCCGTGACGCCGTTGCGACCATCCACAAACATTCGGGCCTGAAGGTTGCCGCACATCTGACCTGTGTGGAAGCCACCCGCGAAGAAACTCTGGCCATTGCAGAGGATTTCGCCAAGGCTGGGGTCAGCGATATTGTTGCCTTACGGGGGGATCCGCCAAAAGGGTCTGGTGGCTTCAAGGCCCATAATGACGGGTTCCGCAGTTCGGTTGAGCTGATCGAGGCACTCGCCCAGACAGGTCAGTTCAACATTCGCGTTGGCGCTTACCCGGAGAAACACCCCGAAAGCCCCGACCATCAGGCCGACGTGGAATGGCTGAAGCGCAAATTTGACGCCGGCGCGGATGAGGCACTGACCCAATTCTTCTTTGAGGCCGACACCTTCTTCCGCTTCCGCGACGCCTGCGCCAAAGCGGGCATTGAGGATAAGATCATCCCCGGCATCCTGCCGATCGAAAACTTCAAAGGGGCGCGCAACTTCGCCAAGCGCTGCGGCACCTCGGTTCCCGATTGGGTGGCTGAGGCCTTTGAAAAGGCCGAACGTGACGATCGCCATGATCTGCTGGCCACCGCGCTGTGCACTGAGCTGTGTTCAGATCTGATCGAAGGCGGTGTGGACAGCCTGCATTTCTACACGCTGAACCGTCCGGAACTGACCCGTGATGTCTGCCACGCGCTGGGGGTCACGCCGAAGGTCAGCCTGGAAAACGTGGCGTAACAGCCGCCCCTGCCCTCTTTACTGGCCAGGCCTACTGGGTCAGCCTCTCTGCCATAGGCAGGGAGGCTTTATCATGTCAGACAAGCTGGAACGTCGGTTCGCCGAAACACCGGAGGAGCTATGGGACACGGAGCGACTGTTGTCGATGTCTGGTCTTGAAGCGATGCAGAGCATTCTGGATGGCGACAGCGCTGGTCCGCCGATTGGCAAGCTGATGGGCTTTCATCTGTCGGAGGTGAGCGACGGCGAAGTCAGCTTTATCGGCAAGCCCGAATTTGAGGTCAGCAACCCAATGGGCACCGTGCATGGTGGTTGGTACGGCACCGTTCTGGACAGCTGTATGGCCTGCGCGGTGATGACCAAAGTGCCCCAAGGCTCGGTCTACACAACGATGGAGTTCAAAGTGAACATCATCCGCCCGATCCCACTGGGCACCGAGGTGCGCGCCACCGGTCGTGTGCAGCACGCGGGCCGCTCCAGCGGGATTTCCAACGGGGAAATTCGCGGGGTTGAGGACGGGCGGCTCTACGCTACCGGGTCAACCACCTGCATCATTATGAAACTGCGCTAACCCGTCGCCTGTTGGCCCGGCGCCACGGTTTCGCCAGCGCCATCCCCGGCGGCAGCACTGTCATGGACCTGTTCAGACAGGTCCTGACCAACATTCCGTTTCTTGCGCAGCAGGAACATTTTGCCCCAACCACTCCAGGTGCCGACCGATGGCGCTGCTGCGTCTTGCGGGAAAGTGGCGCGCCAACCTTCAGGCAGGGGCAGGCCGCAGTCTTCGGCGTTTTCCAGCATCCAGACCAAAGGGATATTGGACAACGGGCGCGAGGCCTCACGCCCAGAAAGCTGCCCGCCTACATCGCCATGCGAACCGCGGAACCAAACCTGTTCAACCCGGCAGGTGGTCGGGTGGTCACATGACCAAAGCACAGGCTCAAACACTTCGCGGGTCTCATCCAAGGCCAGCGCGTGGAACCCGTGTTTGACCGCTTCGCCCAGCTGATGTGAATGGAACCCGTGTTTGACCTCAGCCCATTTCCAGAAAAACGGAAGCCGGACGCCCAGCGCCTTTACTGTGTCCCAGACGCCGATCATCTCAATCTCAACCGCGTCATGGCAATAGGCACTGGTAAAGGCCGCTGAGGCCTCACTGCCCGGTGTGCATTGGTAATGACGATAGGCTGTCTGAATGTTGCGTTCTGTTGCATGTTCGGGCTTCAGCAGACCAACCTGATCGATCACCCCCCCAAGGGAGCGCACCGCATAGGCGCCACGGGAATAGCCCAAGAGAAAAATCTTATCCCCCGGCCGGTAGCGTGAGCACAGGTAGCCATAGGCCCGCCGGATCTGGCGATTGATGCCGCGCCCCATCAGGACGTCGGGGGCTTGTCGCCATTCGCTCCACTGCACCCCGGCCTCATAGTAGACTGAGACCGGCGCGCCCATCTGTGACACCAGCCGATAGGCCAGCCCCGCATTGGTTTCGCAACCGGGATCCAGCGAAGACATGGTACCGTCCAGAATGATCACATGAACAAGATTGCCGCGCGTGGCAACAACGGGGGACCGCCCCGACCAACGGCCGGGTTTGATCCACTCGATGAAGCGCTTAGCAAGTTTGTTCAGCTGCATCCTGCAAAAGTTCCCATGTTTTCAGCGGCGTCAGCGGCATATCCACATGCCGCACCCCGCGCGACCAAAGCGCATCCAGAACCGCGTTGGTACTAGAAGCCATTGCACCAACTGTGCCAGCCTCACCACAGCCCTTCATCCCCATCGGGTTGGCGGTGGAGGGCACGGCCTCAGTTGTGAAACCGATCATGGGCAAATCACTGGCCCGTGGCATGGCGTAATCCATGAAAGATGCCGTCAGCAGCTGCCCCTGATCGTCATGCACAACATGTTCCATCAAGGCCTGCCCGACGCCCTGCGCCACGCCGCCATGCACCTGCCCCTCAGCCAGCATCGGGTTGATGAGATTGCCGAAGTCATCGACCACGGTGTAGCGGTCCATGATGATCTGGCCGGTCTCAGGGTCCACCTCAACCTCAGCCACATGCGCCCCATTGGGGAAGCTGCGCGCCGGTAGGGTGGCCCGTGCCTCATGGCTGAGCAGATCGACCCGGCCATCCAGCCGCGCCATTTCAGCCGCCTCAACCAGCGTTGGCGTCAGGTTGGAGCCCGGCGCGCGGAAGGTTTCATGATCAAACCGAACTTCGTCCTCTGCCACGCCCATCTTTTCGGCCAAATAGGGGGTAAAGGCGGCCACCATCACATCCACTGTGGCCAGCATCGCATTGGCCTGCACCGTCACCGAACGGGATCCGCCTGTACCGCCGCCCGTCTCAATCCGATCACTGTCACCCTGCACCACCGAAATCAGATCCGGCGCGATGCCGGTCTGGTCGCTGAGGAAAGCAATGTAGGCCGTTTCATGGCCCTGCCCGTTTGACTGGGTGCCGACATAGATGGTCACGGTGCCATCCTCATTAAACTCAACCTTCGCTCCTTCCGAAGGATCGCCCAAAATGCTTTCGATATAGTAACAAAGCCCCATGCCGCGCAGTTTGCCCTGCGCCTCACTCGCTGCCCGGCGCGCAGCAAACCCCGCCAGATCCGACTGATCTGCGGCGGCGTTCAGCACCCGGACAAAATCCCCAACATCATAGGTTTCATCCGTCGCGGATTTATAGGGGAACTGATCCGGTTTGATGAAGTTGATGCGCCGCAACTCCCAGGGATCCACGCCCAGTTCTCGCGCCGCAATGTCCATCATCCGCTCCAACAGGTAAATCGCCTCGGGCCGACCAGCGCCACGATAGGCATCCACATAGGTGGTGTTGGTGTAGATCCCCTCAACGCGGATATAGGTATCCTGCACGTCATAGGTGCCCATCAACACGCGGGTGAACAGCTGGGTCTGCATGAACTGACCAAACTGGCTGTTATAGGCGCCGAGGTTGCACAGGGTGTGCACCTTATAGCCGATAATGCGGTTGTTTTCGTCAAAGGCCAGCGCCGCGTCAGAGGTCAGATCACGGGCGTGATGGTCTGACAACATCGCTTCATTGCGATCCGCCGCCCACATCACCGGCCGGTTCAACACGCGGGCCGCATGGGCAACGGCATGGTATTCAGGATACATCATCGCCTTCATACCAAACCCACCGCCCACATCGGGGATGGTCACGCGCACCTTGTCCTTCGGCATGTCGAGCATCCGGGCAATTTCATCCCTTGGGCCCCAGACCCCCTGCCCGCTGAAACAGACATGCAGGCGGTCGCCCTCCATCTCGGCGTAACAGCCGCGCGGCTCCATCGAGTTCACAATCACCCGGTTGTCACCCACCTGCATCCGCACCACCCGGGCCGCCTTGGCAAAGGCCGCGTCGGTCGCGGCCTCATCCCCCAGACCCCAGTCAAAGGCGCGGTTGTCCGGCGCCTCGGCATGGAGTGTAGCGCCGCCGACGGCGAGGTCTGTTTTGACCTCCAGATCCTCATAATCCAGCATCACCATCTCAGCCGCGTCACGCGCCTGATCCAGGGTTTCCGCAACGATCAGCGCCACTGGCTCCCCGACGAAGCGCACCACGTCACCGGCCAGCACCGGGCGGTGTGGCGCAGCAGCCGGGCTGCCATCGCGGTTGGTCTGGATCGAGGCCATCATGCCACGGGTCATGCCCGCAGCCACCAGATCAGCCCCGGTCAGCACCAGATGCACGCCCTCTGCTTCGCGCGCATCGCTGACATCCAGTTCGGTCACACGGGCATGGGCCACCGGCGAGCGCAGCACCACGGCGCGCAAATGACCCGCCGGGGCGACATCTTCCAGATAGCCCCCGGCCCCTTTGAGAAAACGGATATCTTCGACGCGTTTGACGGACTGACTTTTGCCAAACTTTTCCATGACATGACCCTGCGTATTATGCGTTGGTTAACCTTAAGGTTAACCTGCTACACAGCCATGTCCAGCGCTGTCGGGAAACCTATCCAGAAAGTGACGCAACGGTGATCGGTCGGCCCAATCCGTAACCATTGAAATCCGTTGCCAGCGACAGAGAATAAGCGCCCATGCCGTCAAACAGAACATAGTCGCCTTCCTGCAGGACATCCGGCAGCTCCACCGGTTCTGGCAGGCGATCAATGCTGTCACAGGTTGGGCCGAAAACCACCATCGGCTTTGCCGTTCCGGCGCGCCCCTGCCCTTCGGGCGAGACTGCGCGCACCCGCTCCACCGCGCACATGTCGCGAAATTCAAACAGGGCGCCATAAAGCCCATCGTTGAGGAACACGACGCCCTCTTCACGGATCGCTTTGACGCGAGTGGCGAGCGTAAAGGACTCAGCCACCATGGCGCGGCCGGGCTCACAGACCAGATCAGGCGCCTCATCGCCGAAAGCGGCGACGGTCGCGGCGCGAATGCCCACAAAGATCCGTTCCAGATCCGGGCTGGGGCCGGCGCGATGCGAGGCAAAGCCGCCGCCAACATTCATCCGCTCAATCCGCACACCAGCTGCCTTGGCGACATCGGCGGCCTCCTGAATATAGGCGGCCCAGGCGGCGGGATCCGCACATTGCGTGCCGGGGTGGAAACAGATTGCCGGGCGATAGCCGCGGCGCGCCACCTCTTTCAGCAGGGCAATGCCACCTTCAGGACCGACACCAAACTTGGCGCCGAAATCATAGGCCGCGCCCTTCACCGGCAGGGCCAGACGCACTGTGACCTCCAGATCGGTGCCCAAGGGGGCAAGCTTGTCCAGCTCTGACAGGCAATCGACTGAGGCAGAGGCGATGGCAAAAGACTTCGCCGCCTCCACCTCAGCAAGGGAGCGTACGGGATTGTTGTAATGCAGGGTCGCATCAGGGCAGACCGCACGCACCGCAGCCATTTCCGCGGGCGAGGCCACATCGAAAGAGGTGATGCCAGCCGCAACCAGATTGACCAGAACCGCCTCTGCCGGGTTTGCTTTGACGGCATAGGTCACCAGCCCCGGGAACCCCTCCATAAAGCGATGCGCGGTCTGCTGCAGCACCACCGGGGAGAAATACATCACCGGATGATCGGGCTGTTCGCGTTTCAGGTGGCGCTCGGGGCTCAGCCAATGGGGGTCAGGCCGCATGGATACCTCTTTTGGTCTTGGTCTTCTTTTAACGTCAGTATCGGCGGAATCTTTGTCAGTTCGCCCGGGCACCTTGATCGATTTGACAGATCTAGTCGTCTAATTTACTCCTGAATCATGCAGAATGACGACATCGATCAGCGCCTTCTTGCGCTTTTGGCGGAAAATGCCCGTATGCCCGTGGCACAGATGGCGCGCCGTCTGCATCTGGCGCGCACCACGGTGCAGGCCCGGCTGGAGCGGTTGGAGACCAATGGCACCATCGCAGGCTATACGCTGCGGCTGGGCCAGCCCGCGCAGCAACGGCTGCGGGCCACGGCGCTACTGTCGGTGGAGCCCCGGTCTGGCCCGGCGGTACTGTCCCGGCTTAAGGCGCTGCCGAATGTGATGCGGGTGCACACGACCTCGGGCCGGTTTGACATGATCGCCGAAATCAGCGCCGAGACCACCGAAGAGCTGGACGAAACCCTTGATTGGATTGGCGAGGCCAAAGGCGTGCGCAGTTCGGAAAGCTTGATCCAGCTGAGCACCAAGATTGATCGCGGGTTTTGAGCTAAGCCGCGCACATGGGGCTTTGCCCCCTTGGCCTGACGGCTAATTCACCCAGAGTTTTTGGGAAACGATGAAAGCGCCTTTCAATGATCACCAAATACTCAAAAACGTATCCCTGAAACAAAAAAGGGCCGCCCGAGGGCAGCCCTTGATGTGTAAACTGGTGCGGATTTAGTCCAGTTCGGCCAGACGCGACAGCGCGGCGTTGAGCTGGGCTTCTTCCTCTTCCCGCAGGGCCATGTTTTCGCGGGCCTCTTCAATCACCTCTTCCGGCGCCGAGGCAACGAATTTCGGGTTGTTGAGACGCCCTTTGAGACCGCCGAGTTCTTTTTGGATCTTGCCCAGTTTCTTCGACAGGCGCGCCTTTTCGGCGGCAACATCGATCAGATCGGCCAGCGGCATCACGATGGTGGCGCCTTTGGCGGCGATCGCGACGGAGCCTTTCGGGGTCGCCTCCGCCTCGGTCAGGGCCTCAACTCGGGCCATCTTTTTGATCAGCGCCTCGTTATTACCCCATGCTTCACGGGCGGCAGCATCCGCTTCGGTCTGCACCAGCGACACGAAGGCGCCAGCGGGCACGTTCATCTGCGCGCGCGCCGAGCGGATGTTTTCGATCACCGAGATCACCCAGGTGATTTCCGCATCCGCCGCCTCATCCACCAATTCGCCGCCATAGGTCGGCCAGTCGGCATGAACCAGCATCTTGGCGCGGGTACGGTTGGACCACAGCTCTTCGGTCATGAAGGGCATGATCGGATGCAGCAACATCAGCGACTGATCCAGCACCCAGCCCATGGTCTGCTGGGTTTCCAGACGCAGGTCCTCGTTCTGGAACAGCGGCTTGGTGAACTCATTATACCAGTTGCAGACCTTGCCCCAGAAGAAGGCATAAAGCGCCTGCGCGGCGTCGTTGAAGCGGAAATCGGTCAGCGCCCGATCCACGGTTTCCCGCACGCGGCCCACTTCGCCGATGATCCATTTGTTCACCGCATGAGTCGGTTCGGGACGGGTGGAACAGTCAACCTCAAAGACGCCGTTCATTTCCGCCAGGATGTGCGACTGCCACAGCTTGTTGCCAAAGTTGCGGTAGCCTTCGATCCGTTTCATGTCGAGTTTCAGCACACCCCCGATGGAGGCCATGGCCGCATTGGTGAAGCGCAGCGCGTCGGCGCCGTATTCATCAATGATGTCAAGGGGGTCCACCACGTTGCCGGTGGATTTCGACATCTTCTTGCCTTTGGCATCGCGCACCAGACCGTGCAGGTAGACGGTGTCAAAGGGGATATCGTCGACCACAGCCAGCTGCATCATCATCATGCGGGCAACCCAGAAGAACAGGATGTCCTGACCGGTGATCAGGGTTGAGGTCGGGAAGTATTTCGCCAGCTCCTCGGTATCTTCGGGCCAGCCCAGGGTTCCGATCGGCCAGAGGCCGGAAGAGAACCAGGTATCGAGGACGTCGGGGTCGCGCCAGACAGGATATTCCAACTTGGTGGGATCCTGATCGATCACATATTGCGCCAAGCTTTCGGCCAGGCGATGCATCGCCTCGGCCTTATCAGCAACCTCGACAATCGTGGCGTGATTGAGTGGTGCAGGGATATTGGCGTTATCGTCAAGGAACAACTCACTAACGCCGGCCAAGTCAGCAGCGCAACGCGAGACATCACCGCGATGCAACATGCCACCTTCGTTCAACAGCCGACCAATCTCGACCATGTCGAGGCCACCGTTGCCCTCATCATCTTTGAAGTCTTCAGCGCTGAGGTTCAGCCCATACCAAACCGGAATTTGGTGGCCCCACCACAGCTGGCGCGAGATGCACCAAGGCTCGATGTTTTCCAGCCAATGGTAATAAACCTTCTCACCACTTTCGGGGATGATCTTCACGTCGCCGTTTTTCACCGCGTCCAGCGCCGGGCCGACGATTTTGGCCGTATCCACGAACCACTGATCGGTCAGCATCGGCTCGATCACCACTTTGGAGCGGTCGCCGAAGGGCTGCATGATCGGCTTGTTCTCAACGTAGGGCACCACTTCGGTGACCTCGGTTTCATTGCCGTCTTCGTCCTTCACCGTTTTGGTCAGGGTCTGCATAACGGCCAGACCTTCGTCGGTGATCTCTTTCACCACGGCCTTACGGGCCTCAAACCGATCCAGACCGCGCAGGTAATCGGGGACCAGGTTGATCGCGTCCACTTCGTTTTCGGTGAACGCCGCGCCTTTGGCATGGGCCTGTGCTTTGCCGGCCTCCTCGGCGTAAGGCGCACCATCGGCGCGCATGCCACCGCGCATGTCCATCAGGCGGTACATCGGGATGCCACCGCGTTTGGCAACCTGATAGTCGTTGAAGTCATGGGCGCCGGTGATCTTCACCGCGCCGGAGCCGAAGTCCTTATCGGGATATTCATCGGTGATGATCGGAATCAGGCGACGGTGTTCCTTGGGACCAACAGGGATTTCACAGAGCTGTCCGACGATTGGCGCATAGCGTTCGTCAGAGGGGTGCACGGCAACGGCGCCGTCGCCCAGCATGGTTTCCGGACGGGTGGTGGCGATGGAGATGTAATCGCGCTCTTCCTCAAGGGTGACGTTGCCGTCTTCGTCCTTTTCCACATAGGTGTAGGTCGCGCCACCGGCGAGCGGGTATTTGAAGTGCCACATGTGGCCCGCCACCTCGATGTTTTCCACCTCAAGGTCGGAAATCGCGGTTTCAAAATGCGGGTCCCAGTTCACCAGACGTTTGCCGCGGTAAATGAGGCCCTTGTTGTACATTTCCACAAAGACCTTGATCACGGCATCGTGGAAGTTGCCATCGGCCTCAGCCGCGGGCGCGCCGGGGGCGCCCGACATGGTGAAGGCGGTGCGGTCATAGTCACAGGAGGCGCCCAAGCGCTTCAGCTGGTTGATGATGGTGCCGCCGGAGTGTTCTTTCCACTCCCAGACCTTTTCCAGAAACGCCTCACGGCCCAATTCGCGGCGCGAGGGCTGCTGGGTTTCGGCAAGGGTGCGTTCCACAACCATCTGGGTGGCGATGCCCGCGTGGTCGGTGCCCGGCTGCCAGAGCGTGTCATAGCCCTGCATCCGTTTCCAGCGGATCAGAATGTCCTGCAGGGTGTTGTTGAAGGCATGGCCCATGTGCAGAACGCCGGTCACGTTCGGGGGCGGGATCATGATGCTGTAGGTCGAGGCCTCAGGCTTGGCGTTTGCGCCCGCCTTGAAGCAGCCAGCCTGTTCCCAGGCAGTCAGCAACCGGGCTTCTGCCTCGGCTGCGTTGAAGGTTTTTTCCATCGCCATGATCGTGATCTCGTGTCAAATCCGTTTCAAAACCGTCTATCGAATTGGACCGCGAAGGGAAAGACGTTACTGTCGGCCTTGGCTGAGAAGGCAGCGTGCCTTCGGCGAGAGTATTTGTGCGATCATTGAAAGAGAGGGCACATGCGGGCGTTTCGTGAGTTGATTGAGCGACAGATCCTGAAAGCCAAGGCCGAGGGCAAGCTAGATGGGCTGGAGGGCGAAGGTGAACCGTTGCCTGAGCATCCAGAGGCCAGCGTGGTGGATCCGGCCATGGCGGCCGGTGTCCGCATCATGGCCGAAGCTGGCGCAGTTCCTGAAGAGTTCGGCCTGAAAGAGCTGCTGGCCGCAGCGCGCAAGGAATGGCAGACCGCATCTGGCGAGGCCGAGAAAAAAGCGATCATGGCAAAGATCGCCGATCTGGAAATGCGCTACAACATCGCGCGAGATGCGCGGCGCAAGTTCATGTCGTAACCCTGCGCCGGCGCTGAGGGGTTATTTAAAGACCGGCGCGCGCTTTTGCATGTTGGCGTTGATCACCTCCAACTGATGCGGTTTGCCGATCAGATCGGCCTGTTCGCGGCTTTCCAGATGCAGGATCGCGTCTTCATCATCTGACGTTTCCGCAAACTCCAACAGGCGTTTTGCGGCGCGGGTGGCGCTTGGGCTTTTCAGTGCGATTTTTGCAGCTAGATCCTGAGCGGCCTTCAGCGGATCATCCGACAGTTCGGTGACCAGCCCCATCTCCATCGCCTGCGGTGCCAGCACAGGATCGGCCGTGTAGGTCAGGCGACGCAGGTGATCGGCGCGCATCAGATGTGGCAGGGTCACCATGCCGCCCATGTCAGGGATCAGCCCCCACTTCATCTCCATGATGGCCAGTTTGGTTTCGGGATGAGCAATGCGGATGTCAGCCCCCGCCGCGATTTGCATGCCACCGCCGAAACACACCCCATGCAGCGCCGCAATCACCGGCACCGGCACCTTGCGCCAAACCAATGAGACCTCTTGAAAGGCATTGGCGTTGCCGTGCGTGCGCTTCATCACAAAATCTTCGGGATCCTGAGTGGCGAATTTGGCGAAATTCATCAGATCCAGACCAGCACAGAAGGCCCCGCCTTCGCCCGACAGCACCACGGCGCGGACTTCATCATTGTCCACCAGCGCCTCACCTGCGGCAATGATCGCCTCAACCATATCGGTGTCCAGCGCGTTCATCTTATCACCACGGGTCAGGGTGACATGGGCAACGTGGTTATCAATAACTGTGCTGACGCGGGACATTGGTGCTCCTCCGGAAAATCTGCGATCAGCTTGATCCTTGCAGCCAATGAAATCCAGCAGAACGTGACGGCAGGGCTCTCTTGCCCCGGCGTCGCCCGACCGCTATCGAGGAGCCATGACTGGACCACGCTACACCCCGCTGACCGAAAGCCTGCCTGCAACCGTGCCCTTTGTCGGCCCCGAAGCGCAGGAACGTGCCATGGGCCGCGCCTTTGACGCGCGCCTTGGGGCCAATGAAAACGTCTTTGGCCCCTCGCCCAAAGCAATCGCTGCGATGCAGGCCGCCAGCGCTGAGATCTGGATGTATGGCGATCCGGAAAACCATGATCTGCGCAGTGCCCTGGCGGCCGATCTGGGGATCACTCCGGCCAATATCGTGGTGGGTGAGGGCATTGACGGTTTGCTGGGCTATCTGGTGCGTCTGCTGATTGGCGCGGGCGATGCGGTTGTCACCTCAGAAGGGGCCTATCCGACCTTCAACTACCATGTCGCGGGCTTTGGGGGCCTGCTGCACAAGGTGCCCTACAAAGGTGACCACGAAGATCCCGAAGCGTTGATGGCCAAAGCCGCCGAGGTTGGCGCCAAGCTGGTCTATTTGGCCAATCCCGACAACCCGATGGGCACCTGGCACACAGGGGCTGAGATCGTCACCGCCTTGGACAAGCTGCCAGAGGGCGCGCTGCTGATCCTGGATGAGGCCTATGTGGAGTTTGCCCCCGAAGGCACCGCGGCCGAGATCGACATTGACGATCCCCGGGTGATCCGCATGCGCACCTTTTCCAAGGCCTACGGCATGGCCGGTGCCCGGGTTGGCTACGCGTTGGGGGCGGCGGAGTTGATCACCGCCTTCAACAAGATCCGCAACCATTTCGGTATGAACCGCGCGGCACAGGCCGGAGCATTGGCGGCCCTGGCGGATCAGGAATATCTGCACGAAACCTGCACCAATGTCGCCGCAGCCCGTGATGACATTGGCCGGATCGCCGCCGAAAATGGCCTGACTGTTGTGCCCTCGGCCACCAACTTCGTCGCCATCGACTGCGGCAGCGATGGTAATTTTGCCAAGGCAGTGCTGGACGCGCTGGTTAGTCGCGGTGTCTTTGTGCGGATGCCCTTTGTGGCGCCACAAAACCGTTGCATCCGGGTCAGCGCCGGACGGCCTGAAGATCTGGCCGCCTTTGCAAAAGCTTTACCGGAAGCCCTCGCTGAGGCCCGCGGCTAACCCCCCCAAAAAAATGCGCGCGGTCACTCCGCGCGCAACACCGCACCGGGGTTCATGATGCCCTGCGGGTCAAAGGCATCCTTGATCTGACGCATCAGCGCCAGTTTCACCGGATCGCCGTATTTTTCCAGATCCGCCACTTTCAACCGGCCAATGCCATGTTCCGCGCTGACACTGCCGTCATAGCGCGCCACCATGTCATGCACACAGGTTTTGATCGCGTCGCGAATGTCCAGATAATCGGCCCGGCTTTTGCCCGCCGCCGGAAAGACGTTGAAGTGCAGGTTGCCATCGCCCAGATGGCCAAAGCAATTGACCCGAACGTCATCCATAGCCGTCAGAGCGGCCCAGCCTTCGGTGATGAACTCCGCAATCCGGCTCAGCGGCAGGCTGATGTCATGGCTGGAGATTGACCCGACCAGACGGTTCGCCTCAGGGATCTGTTCGCGCATTTCCCACAACTCATGACGCTGCTGCTCGTTCTGCGCAATCACCCCGTCACTGACCAATCCAGCCTCAGCCGCCTCAACAAACAGGGTTTCCAGCGCCACGGACGGATCCAGCCCGCGGGCAAGGCCCACATCGATCAGCACCGACCATTCCGGCGCATCGGCCAAGGGTTGGCGCAGGTCAGGCAGGTGTTCGGCCATGAAATCCAGCCCCTGACGGTGGATCAACTCAAAGGCTGAAACCGCTTCGCCCATGTGGCTGCGCGCCAGCGACAGCAGTTCCAGCGCGGCAGCAGGATTTTCTACAACCATGACCGCAGTGCCCTGCCCTGCCGGGATCGGGGACAGTTTCAGCGCCGCCGCCGTGATCACACCGAGGGAGCCCTCCGAGCCGATCATCAGGTTTTTCAGGTCATAGCCGGTGTTATCTTTGCGCAGCCGGCTGAGGCCATTCCAGATCTGACCGTCTGGCAGAACCGCCTCAATGCCCAGCACCAGATCCCGGGTATTGCCATAGCGCAGCACGTTGACCCCACCGGCATTGGTCGCCAGACAGCCGCCGATCCGGGCCGAACCTTTGGCGGCGATGGACATCGGGAACAGACGGTCATGCTCAGTAGCCACGGCATGAATGTCCTGCAGGATGGCGCCGGCCTCAACCACCAGAACGTTTTCTTGCGCGTAGCAGGCGCGGACCTTGGTCATCCGCTCCAGCGACAGGATGATCGGCGCGGGCCCCTGCCCCATCACCTGTCCGCCAACCAGCCCGGTGCCACCGCCGTAAGGCACCACCGGCACCCGGGCCGCGTGGGCGGCTTTCAGGATCAGCGAAACCTCTTCCACCGATCCCGGTGCCAAAACCGCGCCTGCCTGCCCCTGCCAGCGGCCACGCGGCTCCTCCAGGTAGTTTGGGGTGACATCGCGAAAGCAGCGCGCATCCAGATCAGCGCGCAGGGCATCAAGAAAGGCGGGGGTAACAGCGTTCAAATCCATGCCTGTCGCATAGCGTGGCCGGGGCCATCAGGACAAGAGAGCGTCACTCATATTCCTCAATATGTCGCGGTTCCAGCACCACCACGGTGGGCGTTTTGGGCAGATCCCTAAGCGACAGTTGCAGGCTGTGTTTGCCAGTGCGTTCGATGGCAAACTGATCTGACATATCCGCCAAGAACCGATCCAGCGTATAGCGGCCAAACCAATGCATCGGAATCACCACAGAGGCCTGCAACCGTTTCAAAACCTTGGTCATCGTGTCCAGATCCAGCGTCATGCCACCATCCACCGGCGCCATCACCACGTCCATGCGCCCCAGCGCGGCATATTGCGCGGCGTCCGGTTCGTGATGCAGGTGGCCAAGGTGGCCAATGCACAGACCCGCCGCCTCAAACACGAAAATCGAATTGCCCTCGGGCTCAACCCCGCTGTGGCTGCGGATATCGGTTGAAACATTGCGCACCTTCATGTCCTTGACCATCAGGTTGTGATCGATGCCCGCGCCGAAACTTTCCCCCCATCCTTTCAGCACATGCGGGATCGCCGGATCCGGGAAGGCCGTCCAATGGGTGTCATGGGCGTGGTTCATGGTTACCACATCCGGTAGGAAATCCACATTGCCGATATAGCCCGTGTAATCCGTCACCGCCGAGGCACCCCCGGGGCTTTGGATCAGGAAAGACGCATGTGACAGGTAGTGAATGCGCACGTCAAACTCGGGCAAGGGAGCGCGGAAATTGTCAGTTTCCGAAGCGTGATGCAGATAGGTCAGACCGGGTACCGATTCCGCCAGCGCAATGCAATGGCTGGCGATACGCGGTTGCGCCGTCTGAGCGTGGGCCGCAAAGCCCGTCACTGCCAATGTCGACACTGCAAGGGCCGCCAAAACGGTTAAGAAACGGATCATCGCGTTACCTCCTTCAGCCGGAGATAGCGCGCCAATACTACAAGTCACGGGTGTGGCGGGTCAGGCCCCAGTTCAGCCTTCCGTGCGGCCGCGGCGATCCATTCGGATATGGGCATAAAGCACATGGGTGCGCCACCGGCCATCGATCTCCAGATAGCTCTGCGCCACGCCCTCATATTTGAAGCCGCATTTTTCCAGCAGATCACGGCTGGGTTTGTTTTCCGGCAGGCAAGCAGCCTCAATCCGGCTGAGGTCCATACGGTGGAAGGCGTGGTAAACCAGCGTATCGATGGTTTCACGCATGTAGCCCTGACGGGCAAATTTCTCACCGATCCAATAGCCCAGGGTGCCGGCCTGCGCCGGACCGCGGCGGATGTGGTCCAGGGTGATGGCGCCCACCAGTTCTTCGTCTTCACGGCGCACGATGAACAAAGGCAGGGCGGTTTCGTTTTTAAACGCCCGCCCGGCCCAGTACACGCGGTTGGCAAAGGCTTTGCGGCTCAGATGATCCGGGGCCCAGGCAGGTTCCCAAGGTTTCAGAAATTCCTTGGACGTGCGGCGCAGAGAGCTCCACGCCTTGAAATCAGTGTGTTGCGGCAGACGCAGGGTCAACCGCTCGGTCTCGATCCGAACCTGCTTTTTGCCACCAAACACTATGCCGCGCGCCTTTCCTGCATCGCCTCCAATGTGGGAGCCTGCGATACTGGCCCGTAAAGCGCCAGTGCTGCAGGTGCGGATACGGCCATTGTTTCGGCAAATCCCTTCACGTCGCCCAAAGTGACGGCATCGATCTTCTGTACGATCTCCTCCACCCCGGGCACCCTCCCCCAGATCTGTATCATACGGGCCAGGCGCTCCGCCCTGTTTGATGGGCTCTCCAACCCCATCAACATGCCCGCTTTCATCTGCACCCGTGCGCGGGCGACTTCCTCTTCCGTCATATCCTCGGCCGCGCGCTTCATCTCATCCAGCGTCACGGTGGACAGCTCCTCCAGCTGATCCCCCGAGGTTCCGGCATAAAGCGTCATCATACCGGTGTCTGCATAGGCCCCGGCCTGCGCAAAAATGGTGTAGCACAGGCCGCGTTTCTCACGCACCTCCTGGAACAGGCGTGAGGACATGCCCCCACCCATCACACCTGCGTAGATCTGTGCCTTGTGAATATCGTCACTGCTGTAGTCCGGGCTTTCCAGACCAAGCGCGAAATGCGCCTGTTCCAGATCCTTGATCTGGCGATGTTCGCCACCGCGGAATTTGGCGATCTCATAGGCCGCGCTGTCATGGGCCGGCAGATGGCCAAAGATCCGTTCAGCCGCTTTGACAAGCGCATCATGGTCAACGGCCCCGGCCGCCGCCAGGATCATCTGACCCGGCCCATAGCGTTCCGCCACAAAGCGCGAAAGGTCTTCACGGCCAAAACTGCTGACCCGCTCCGTTTGGCCCAAAATGGTCCGGCCCAAGGCCTGACCGGGATAGGCCTGTTCCTGCAGCCAGTCAAAGATCACATCGTCCGGCGTATCCAGAGCCTGACCAATCTCTTGCAGGATCACGCCACGCTCCACCTCGATCTCTCGTGGGTCGAAGATTGGGTTCAGTACAATGTCAGAGAGCACATCCAGCGCCAGCGGCACATCATCCTGCAGGACACGGGCGTAGTAGGCGGTCACCTCACGTGAGGTATAGGCGTTCAGATAGCCGCCCACATCTTCAATCGCCTCCGCGATCTGCAGCGCGCTGCGGGTTTCTGTACCCTTAAACGCCATATGCTCAAGGAAGTGGGCAATGCCGTTCTGTTCCAGCCGTTCATGCCGTCCACCTGCGAGGACCCAGATGCCAATCGACGCCGATTGCAGCCCCGGCATCAACTCCGAGACCACCCGGAATCCATTGGGCAGGCTATGCAGTTTTACAGTCACTTGGCGATACGGTCCTTGATCAGGGTTTCCAACGCATTGAGGTCGTTGCCCACACGGGTGACACGCTCAGCGCGATCATACAAGTCCGCCATACGCGAAGGTAGGGCCGGGTGTTGCCCGCTCGCCTCTTCCACAGCGGCGGGGAATTTCGCCGGATGCGCAGTGGCCAGGGTGATCATCGGCACCGAGGCATCGCGTTTTTCTTCGGCCACTTTGACCCCAACAGCACTGTGCGGGCACAGCAACTCACCTGTTGTGGCGTAGAAATCCTTGATGGTGGCAGAGGTTTCCGCTTCCGAGCAATTGCCGCTGTCAAACAGCTCCTGCAGTTTGCTGAGCGCCCCTTGCGAAACGGTGAAGCCGCCGGCCTGCAACTCATCCATCAGCTGGCTGACCGCACCGCCGTCCTGATCGTAGGCGTAATAAAGCGCGCGCTCAAAGTTTGAGGATACCTGAATATCCATCGACGGGCTGATCGACGGCTCCACCCCATCTGGGCGGTATTCGCCGGTGCTGAGGCAGCGGTGCAGAATGTCGTTCTGGTTGGTGGCCACCACCAGACGGTCAATCGGCAGACCCATCTGTTTGGCGATATAGCCGGCAAAGATATCACCGAAGTTGCCGGTGGGCACGGTGAAGCTGACCTTGCGCTGCGGCGCGCCAAGGCTGACGGCTGAGGAGAAGTAGTAGACGACCTGCGCCAGCACACGGGCGAAGTTGATCGAGTTCACACCCGCCAGTTTGACGCCATCGCGGAAGTCAAAGTCGTTGAACATATCCTTCACACGGGCCTGACAGTCATCAAAGTGACCATCCACCGCCAGCGCATGTACATTGCTTTCTACAGGTGTGGTCATCTGACGGCGCTGCACCTCAGACACGCGGCCATGCGGGTAAAGGATGAACACATCCACTGCATCCAAACCTTTGAATGCTTCGATGGCTGCGGATCCGGTATCGCCCGAGGTCGCACCGGCGATGGTCACCCGGCTGCCCGAGCGTTTCAGCGAGGCCTGGAACAGCTGACCGATGAGCTGCATGGCGAAGTCTTTGAACGCCAGCGTTGGGCCGTGGAACAGTTCCAGCAGGAAATGGTTGTCGCCCAGCTGCACCATAGGGGCGCGGGCGGCGTGGCCGAAACCGGCATAGGCCTTGGCGATGATCTCTTTGAATTCGGCATCGGTGAACGTGTCACCGATGTAGGGTTTCATCACCCGGAACGCGACCTCTTCATAAGGCTGGCCGGCCAGCGCTGCGATCTCATCCGCATCCATGGTTGGGATGGTTTCGGGCAGATACAGGCCACCGTCACGGGCCAGACCGGTCAGCATGGCTTCTTCGAAATTCAGAACGGGCGCCTTGCCCCGGGTCGAAACGTATTTCACAGCTCAAGTCTCTTTCAGAGGGTTGCGTGCGGATTTGTACATGCGCCACAGGAAAAGGCCAAGCATCGCCAGCCAAACAGCCGCAAGCCCATACCATGTAACGACATATTCCAGATGATCGTTAGGGATTCCTTCGGTGCCAACAGCCAGGGGTGTCACACCGGGATCGGTGAAGGAGGTGGCGCGTGCAATCACCATCACCTCTTCGGTTTTCAGATGGTCCGCCAGCACTGGCACTTCGCGGGCAAACCAGATGTTTTCGTTCAGGTCATTGTCGGGTGTATAACCATCCCGTTCCTGCGGCCAATGCAGATTGCCCGTCACCTCAACCGGTCCCTCGGGCAGGTCCGGCATCGGTGCGGCAACACGGATGAAACCACGGTCAGCAAGGATGCGACGGCCTGCGCCTGTCTCCAACGCGGAGATCAGGCGATAGCCTGCGCCCATCTTCTTGTGACTGACCAGCACGCGCACCGTCTCACCGCTCAAGCGGCCAGAAACGGTGACAGGCAAAAACCGATCCGCTGTCGGGTCCGGCGCCGCAGGCAGGGCGACCGGGGTGGCGCCAATCAGCGCCTCAACCTCGGCCAGGTAGGCCTCTTTCTCCGCCAGACGGCGCAGCTGCCAATTGCCCAGGCTGATCAGGATCGCAGCGCTGACAAGCCCCAGTATCAAAGGAAGGATCAAACGGCGCATCAGAACGGCCAGCCTTTCAAACAAGCGCAATTGCGCATCTGGCCCGTTTTTGCCCGTCTGGTCGCAAGTTGCAATGAACAATCAAAGCCAGGGGGCCAAAAACCCTTTCACCGTTCCTAAAATACTCCGGGGGTCTGGGGGCAGCGCCCCCAGCGCACCTCCCCCGCCTGCCAATGCTCACCGGGCAAAAGAAAACCCCCGCAGTCATCTGCGGGGGTCCAAACATTCGCATCAGGAAAACGGCTTAGCCGGCCCAGATGTAGACGGCGGCAAAGAGGAACAGCCAGACCACGTCAACAAAGTGCCAGTACCAGGCAGCCGCTTCAAAGCCCACGTGGCGCTCAGGGGTGAAGTGACCTTTCATGGCGCGCAGCATGCAGACGAACAGGAAGATGGTACCAACGACAACGTGGAAGCCGTGGAAACCCGTCGCCATGAAGAAGTTGGCGCCGTAGATGTTGCCGGCAAAACCGAACGAGGCGTGGGTGTACTCATAGGCCTGGAATACGGTGAAGATCAGACCCAGAACCACTGCAATCAGCAGGCCGTTGATCATGTCTTTGCGGTTGTTCTCATGCGCGATGGCGTGGTGCGCCCAAGTGGCGGCACAGCCCGAGCACAGCAGGATCAGCGTGTTGATCAGCGGCAGGTGCCAGGGGTCGAAGGTCTCGATGCCAGCCGGCGGCCACACACCGTCTACCGCAGGGCTTTCCGGGCCCATCGGGTACATGGCGTGTTTGAAAAAGCTCCAGAACCAAGCGGCAAAGAACATCACTTCGGACATCACGAACAGAATGAAGCCGTAGCGCAGGCCGATGGCTACTACAGGGGTGTGATCGCCAGTTTCACTTTCGTGCACAACCTCGGCCCACCAGGCGAACATGACGTACAGAACGCCAACCAGGCCGATCAGGAACATCCAGGGGCCCGAAACGTTAACGGTTTCGAAGAACAGCGGCATGCCGCCAGACATCCAAACAACCGCACCAAACAGCATGATGAAGCCGAAGACCGAAGCCATCAGCGGCAACGTGGACGGTGGCAGAATGTGATAATCGTGATTTTTAGCGTGCGCCATTTCGTTTCCCTCGTTGGAAGGCTTTTAGTTTAGGTTTGTTTCGCTGTCCGTCGCAAGCGCCGCCTGTTGGCGGGCCTCTTCCTCGGGCAGGTCGATTTCGTAGAATGTGTAGGACAGGGTGATCTGATGCAGATACTTGCCTTCGCTGTCCTCAACAATTTCCGGATCCACATAGAAGGTCACGGGCATCTGCACCCGTTCCCCAGGCTGCAGCACCTGTTCGGTGAAGCAGAAACAGTCAATCTTGGTAAAGAAGCCACCGGCCGCATAGGGCGCGACGTTGTAGGTGGACTGACCCGCGATGGGTTTGTCGGTTGGGTTGTAAGCCTCATAGAAGGCCAGACCGGTTTCACCGATGCGGATTTCCATCTCACGCTGCACGGGTTTGAACTCCCATGGCATGTCGCGCTCTTTTGAGGCGTCAAAGCGGATCTTGATGGTCTTATCCAGCACTTCGTCCGCGCCCACTTCGGAAACAAGCGTAGTGCCGCCAAAGCCGGTGACACGGCAGAACCAGTCATAAAACGGCACCGAGGCCCAGGCCAGCGCGCCCATGGTCAGCACAACGCTAACCAGCTTCACCACGGTTTTGTTTTTTGCGTCCATTGCCATTGTCAGCCGTTCTCCTGCTGAACGCGAACGCTTTCCGGTTCAAAGTCGCCTCGGGTCACCTTCACCACGGTCAGGCCAAACACGATGGCAATGAAGGCCACCAGGGTCAGCCCGACACCGATGTTGCGGCTGGAACGGCGCTTGTGCAGCTCGTGCTCAACTTTTTCAAAGCTCATCTTACCAGCCTCCCAGCCCATAGGGTTTCAAAGCGGCTTCGGCCAGGATCGCACCAAAATGCAAGAAAAGGTACAGCAGCGACAGACCAAAGAACGACTTCTCGCTCCGGTACATGTCGGCTTTTGCGGCCTCTTCCGGGCGGCGCCAGATCTTATAGGCACCCCACAGGAACAGCGCGTTCAGCACCACTGCAGTGACCATGTAGATCGGACCACCAATTGAGGTCAGGCCAGTGCCGATGGCCAGAGGCGCCAGCAGGATGGTGTAGACAAGGATGTGGGCGCGGGTCACCTTGCGGCCGTGGGTCACGGTCAGCATGGGCACGCCAGCTTCCTTGTAATCGGACTTCATGAACAGCGCCAAAGCCCAGAAATGGGGTGGGGTCCACATGAAGATCAGCATGAACATCAGCACCGATTCCAGGCTGATACCGCCGGTCACAACCGCCCAGCCGATCATCGGAGGGAAGGCACCCGCCGCGCCACCGATCACGATATTCTGCGGGGTCCAGCGCTTCAGCCACATGGTGTAGATGACAGCATAGAAGAAGATGGTGAAGGCCAGCAGGCCCGCGGCGACCCAGTTGGAGGCCAGCCCCAGCATGATCACAGCAAACACCGAAAGCGTCAGGCCAATCGCCATCGCCTCCCCCGGGGCAACCTTGCCCGACGGGATCGGACGCGATGTGGTGCGTTTCATCACCGCGTCGATATCAGCATCCCACCACATGTTCAGCGCACCAGAAGCGCCACCGCCAACCGCGATGAACAGCACGGCGCAAAACGCAATGAACGGGTGCACGCCACCGGGCGCCGCCAACAGGCCGACCATTGCGGTGAACACAACCAGCGACATCACGCGCGGCTTCAGCAGCGCAAAGTAATCGCCGAATCCGGCTTCACCGGTCTGAGTGGGGGTATGGAGACTTGCGTCGCTCATTCTTTGCCTTCCAAAACCGCGCCCAGTGTGGCGCGGCAACATGGTGGGGTCAGAGAGGGGTCCCTGCGCACGAAAGGCGTGGGGACCACCTCAGGGGTTTGATCAGTTGGCAGCGGCAACCTGATAGCCAGGCAGCGTGGTCATGTCGCCGGCATACTCTTCGATCGCGCCTTTCAGCCATTCCTGATAGGCCTCTTCGCTGACCACTTTGACAGTGATCGGCATGTAGGCGTGGTCTTTACCGCAGAGTTCAGAACACTGACCGAAGTAGATGCCTTCTTTCTCGGCTTTGAACCACAGCTGGGCGATACGGCCCGGTACGGCGTCCTGTTTCACACCAAAGGCCGGGATGGTCCAGGAGTGGATCACGTCGGCGCCGGTGACGTCCATGACAACAACTTTGTTGACCGGAACAACAACCTGAGTGTCGGTTGCCAGCAGGAATTCGTCTTCATTGTAGCCGGCATCAACCAGCTTGGCGCGCATCGCGTCGTTCAGCACGTAGGCTGCGGCACCTGCTTCGTCATCCGCTTCGGTCATCGTTGCGGGCTGACCCAGCATGTACTGATCGAAGGCAAAGTCGTGATCGGTGTACTCATAGCCCCAGTACCACTGGTAGCCGGTCACTTTGATGTGGACTTCACCGGCCGGGATCTCTTGCTGTTTGAACAGAACCGGCAGCGAGAAGGCGCCGATGATCACCAGGATAAAGATCGGGATGATGGTCCAAGCGATTTCGATACCGGTGTTGTGGGTAAAGGTCGCCGGGGTCGGGTTGGCTTTGCGGTTGTGACGGATGATCACGATGGCCACCAGGCCAACCACAAACAAGGTGATGAGGGTGATGATCCACAGCAGCAGGTTATCCAGCCACTGAATGTCGCGGGCCAGTTCGGTGGCCGCTGGCTGGAAGCCAAGGCCTTTGGGGGCGGGCTTGCCGATGGTTTCGACGGCTTCCTGGGCAATGGCCGGTGCCGCGGTTGCGGTTGCTGCTGCGGCCAGAAGGCTAGTGATAAGTCGCATGTGTCACCCTGATCGGTTGAGCTGTTATTTCATTCATGTGCGGGCGGGATCAACCGTGCGGTACGGAATCCCGTTGTTTTGCCGCCGCTACAAATCATATTCTAGAGGACAGAACAACAATCCCAGTGCGGCAAACGGACGCTTTTTTTGATTTAGATCAATTCCGATCCACTGGAAAGACGGGAAAAACAGATATGAGCGATGCGCCTTTTCGCCCTTTTGAGACCAATATCGACCAAGAGGCGGCGCTAAATGTGCTGCGCGACGCCACCCATGGTGCTGATGATGGTGAGATATTTCTGGAGCGTCGGCGTGCCGAAGCACTGGTCTTTGACGACGGTCGGCTGAAAAATGCATCCTATGATGCCTCCGAAGGGTTTGGCCTGCGGGCGGTGCGGGGTGAGGTGACAGGCTACGCCCATTCAACCGAACTGACCGAACAGGCGATGAAGCGCGCGGCTGAGACCGCAAAACTGGCCGTGGGATCCGGTGGCGGCACCTTGGCCGATGCCCCTGTCCCGACCAACAAACGGCTTTATACCGATGAGGACCCGATCGCCGGTGCAGCCTTTCCTGTAAAGGTCGAGACCCTGCGCGAGATCGATGCTTATGCCCGTGAGCTTGATTCGCGGGTGGTCCAGGTTTCTGCCACCATCGCCGCCTCCTTGCAGGAGATTGAGATCCTGCGCCCCGATGGCACCCATCTGCGTGATGTACGCCCGATGACCCGCGTCAATGTCTCGGTCATTGTGGAACAGGACGGGCGTCGCGAAAGCGGCTCGGCAGGTGGCGGTGGGCGCGTCGGCCTTGATGGTTTGATTGCAGCTGAGGATTGGCAGGCCAAGACCCGCGAAGCGCTGCGCATCGCCGCCGTAAACCTCGAAGCGGTGCCTGCGCCGGCCGGGGTGATGGATGTGGTTTTGGGCCCGGGCTGGCCGGGGATCCTGCTGCATGAGGCAATTGGTCACGGGCTTGAGGGTGACTTCAACCGCAAAGGATCCTCAGCCTTTGCCGGGCTGATGGGGCAACGGATCGCAGCGCCCGGCGTCACCGTTCTGGATGACGGCACAATTCCCGATCGCCGCGGATCGATCAGCTTTGATGATGAGGGTACACCCTCTGGCAAAAACGTGTTGATCGATGACGGTATTCTGGTTGGCTATATGCAGGACCGCCAGAACGCCCGGCTGATGGGGGTCGCCCCAACCGGCAACGGACGGCGCGAAAGCTACGCCCATGCCCCAATGCCGCGGATGACCAACACCTATATGCTGGGCGGCACGGCCAAACCCGAAGATATCGTCGCCGACCTGAAAGACGGGATCTACGCCGTGGGCTTTGGCGGTGGTCAGGTGGATATCACCAACGGTAAGTTCGTCTTCTCCTGCACCGAGGCGTATCGCGTCGAAAACGGCAAGGTGGGCGCACCGGTAAAAGGCGCAACACTGATCGGCGATGGCGCCACCGCGCTGAAACAGATCCGGGCACTTGGCAATGACATGGCACTGGATCCCGGCATGGGCAATTGCGGCAAACAGGGCCAGTGGGTGCCTGTGGGCGTGGGCCAACCCACCGTGATGATCGGCGGGCTGACCGTTGGCGGCTCTGCCGCCTAAGACGCCGGAGCAATTAGGATTTGGGGCGGTACGAAGGTGCCGCCCTTATTCATTGGGGCAAAGGTTTTGCAACAATCGTTGCAATTTTCCTCAAATGCGCTGTCGTTTTACCTGCTGTTAACCAGTTGACCTTACCACTGTCAGCGCAAGCTGGCGGAGGCATAACGATGGAGCCCAAACATCCTTCCACCCACCCCCTACTCCCACCCACCTCGGAAGATGACCGGGTGTTGTGGCTTCGCCTCTTGCGTTCTTATCGGGTGGGGCCTTCGACCTTCTACCGCTTGATGGCGGAACACGGCAGCGCTGGTGCCGCACTTGCCGCCCTGCCCGAGGTCGCCAAGGCGGCAGGTGTGAAAGACTACCGCCCCTATGAAGCAGCCCGGGCCCGCGATGAACTGGCCCTTGGCCGCGCGCAAGGGGCACATATGATCTGCATGGGCAGCGATGATTATCCCCGTGATCTGGCAGAAACCTCAGATGCTCCGCCAATCCTCTGGGCGCTTGGCAACCTTTCTGTTTTGTCCAAGCCGATGATCGGACTTGTCGGTGCACGCAATGCCTCCTCCCTCGGGCTGCGCATGGCACGGGGGCTCTCCGCCGAATTGGCGGAGGCCGGATATATTGTCGTGTCTGGTCTGGCGCGGGGCATCGACGCCGCCGCTCATAGTGCGGCGTTGTCACATGGCACCTTGGCGGTTCTGGCTGGCGGGGCGGATGTGATCTACCCCAGCGAAAACACCGGCCTCTACCAAAACATCCGGCAACAGGGGTTACTGCTCAGCGAACGCCCGTTTGGGTTCCAACCCAAAGCCCGCGATTTCCCCCGCCGTAATCGCATCATTTCAGGCCTCGCGAAAGCCTTGGTGGTGGTGGAGGCGGCAGGCCGGTCCGGTAGCCTGATCACCGCCCGCACCGCGCTGGATCAGGGGCGTGAAGTGCTGGCAGTGCCCGGACATCCCTTTGATGCGCGGTCTGGCGGCTGCAATATGTTGATCCGCGATGGCGCGCGACTGGTTAGAAACGGTGCAGATGTACTGGAGGCGCTGCCGCCAGAGGCCACCGCCGAAACTGCGGAGCCCGCATTGCCGCTGGAAAAGCCCGCGCCAAAGCGTAGCCTGCAGGAGACCGCCGCGCTGCATCAGCAGATCCTCAATCGGCTTGGCCCCACCCCCTTGGCAGAGGATCAGTTGATCCGCGATCTGGCCGCGCCGGCGCAGGCCGTGCTGCCTGCCCTGACAGATCTGGAAATGGCTGGCGAGGTACAGCGCCAGCCTGGCGGTCTGCTGGCGCGGCTCAGCGCACCGGACCGGGCCGCGACACCGCAAGAGGTGTGACCGGCGTGAAACCGATCAATTACCGCAGTAATCGCGAATCACGTTGTACCAGCCCTGACAGAACTCCGGCGCGCTCCACCAGGCCTCGGTTGCACCGACCGTGTGATCCACAACCACCCAGACATTGCCGGACTTCCACAAAATGGCCTGCAGCTCAACGTCCCACATATCCTCGGCAAAGTAAGGATCCCGCTGGGCCGCCGGCGTCTGCGACGGATCGATCTGACCGCCACCCGGGCGCTGCGGTTTCAGCCAGGCAAAGGCGCGGTCGCCAGAAACACGCAAGTCTTTGACAACAAACTGAACCGGCGCGCCCAGCTTCCACCAGGCATGGGGGCGGATCGCATCCATCAGATCGCGCCGCTCCTGCGTGCCGCGTTGCGGTTCATACCAGCTTTGGGCTGTCGCCTCAGTCACTGTTACCAAAGATGCCAGAGCCATAAATGCGGCAGCGATCCAAGTCTTCATATTTGCCTCTCCCAATGGGCGAACTATTGTTAAAATTTCGCGTTGATGCTTACGGCAAATAGAACAATTGACAATCCCCTCTTGCAGCCCGCATTTTGCGCCGCCATAGAGCGCCCGTGTATTTCCCCAAAGAGGTCCATCCATAAAATGCCAGTCGTTGTTGTAGAATCGCCGGCCAAAGCCAAGACAATTAACAAGTATCTTGGCTCGGATTACACGGTTCTAGCCTCTTACGGACACGTACGCGATCTGCCTCCCAAAGACGGCTCTGTCGATACTGACAATGAATTTGCCATGACCTGGGAGGTCGGCAACGACTCGCGCAAACATGTCAAAGCCATCGCCGATGCGCTGAAAGACGACAACGAACTGATCCTCGCGACCGACCCCGATCGCGAAGGGGAAGCGATTTCCTGGCACCTGGAAGAGGCGCTGCGCAAACGCCGTGCGGTGAAAAAGGACACGCCGGTCAGCCGCGTGGTCTTTAACGCCATCACCAAGGCAGCCGTCACCGAGGCGATGCAAAACCCGCGTCAGGTCGATACCGATCTGGTTGAAGCCTATCTGGCCCGCCGCGCGCTGGACTATCTGGTGGGCTTCAAACTGTCGCCGGTTCTGTGGCGCAAACTACCGGGTGCGCGTTCGGCAGGCCGGGTGCAGTCTGTCTGTCTGCGTCTGATTGTTGAGCGTGAGATGGAAATCGAAGCGTTCAATCCGCAGGAATACTGGTCGGTCAAAGCGATGCTGGCCAGCCCGCGTGGGCAGGAATATGAGGCCCGCCTGACGGTTCTGGGCGGCGACAAGCTCGACAAGTTTTCGATCAGCAATGAAACACAGGCCGAACTGGCGGTGCAGGCGATCAGCAGCCGTGACCTCGCGGTTCAATCGGTGGAAGCCAAACCCGGCAGCCGCAATCCGTCGGCGCCTTTCATGACCTCGACCCTGCAGCAGGAAGCCAGCCGTAAATTCGGCATGGGCGCACGCCAGTGTATGAACGCGGCGCAGCGCCTCTATGAGGCAGGCTACATCACCTATATGCGGACCGATGGGATCGACATGGCGCCCGAAGCCGTGACCATGGCGCGCAATGAAATCGCCACCCGCTACGGTGACAACTATGTGCCGGACAGCCCGCGGATTTATAAGAACAAAGCCAAGAACGCGCAGGAGGCCCACGAATGTATCCGCCCCACGGATATGTCGGTGGACGCGGGCCAACTGGCCAAGTTGGAGGCGGATCAGCGCAAGCTTTACGATCTGATCTGGAAGCGGACCCTGGCCTGCCAGATGGCCGGCGCACGGTTGGAACGCACCACCGTCGACATCGGCAGCGATGATGGTCAGGTCGTGCTGCGCGCCACCGGTCAGGTGGTGCTTTTTGATGGCTTCATGCGTGTCTACGAAGAAGGCCGCGATGACGTCGCCGCAGCGGATGAGGATGACAAGCGCCTGCCGCAGATCATGCAGGGCGAAAAGGCGGACAAACGCTCGGTCTCGCCGGAACAGCACTTCACCCAGCCACCGCCGCGCTACACTGAAGCGACATTGGTGAAAAAGATGGAAGAGCTGGGCATCGGCCGCCCCTCAACCTATGCATCTGTGCTGGGCACCATTCAGGAGCGTGAGTATGTCCGCAAGGACAAGAACCGCCTGTTTCCTGAAGATAAAGGTCGGATCGTAACGATCTTTCTTCTGAACTTCTTCCGCAAATACGTCGGCTATGACTTCACCGCCCAGTTGGAGGAACAGCTGGATGACGTCTCCGCCGGGGAGCGTGACTATAAGAATGTATTGGATCGGTTCTGGCGCGATTTCTCGGTCGCGATTTCGGAAACAACCGAGCTGCGGATCACCGAAGTTCTGGATGTGCTGGACGATGCGCTGGCGCCGCAGCTCTACCCGCCACGCGAAGACGGCTCTGACCCGCGGGTCTGCCCGAAATGTGGCAACGGCCAGCTACACCTGAAAACCTCGCGCACGGGCGGTTTTGTCGGCTGTGGCAACTATCCTGAATGCACCTACACCCGCCCGATTGCAGGCGAAGGCGCTGAGGGTGAAGAGAAGCTTTTGGGCACCGACGGTGAGGATGAGATCTGGCTGAAAGATGGCCGTTATGGGCCCTATGTCCAGCGCGGGGAACCCACGCCTGAGAACAAGAAACCCAAACGTGCCTCTTTGCCGCAAACCCGCCATGGCGGCTGGCCTAAGGCGGACACCACGCTGGAACAGGCGCTGAAACTCCTCAGCCTGCCGCGCAACATAGGTGATCACCCCGAAGGCGGGCGCATCAGCGCCAACCTCGGCCGGTTTGGCCCCTACATCATGCACAAACTGCCGGATGCCGAGAAACCGACCTATGTGAACATGAAAACATGGGAAGAAATGTTCGAGATCGGCATGAACCACGCGGTTGAAATGCTGGCCGAAAAACGCGCTAACCCCGGTCGGCGTGGGGCCGCCGCAGCCAAGGCCTTGCGTGAGTTGGGCGATCACCCCGATGGCGGCAAGATGAGCGTGATGGAAGGCCGCTATGGCCCCTATATCAAGTGGGAAAAGGTCAATGCGACCCTGCCCAAAGATGTGGAGCCGAAGGACATCACCATCGAACAGGCTGTTGAGTTGGTGAACGAAAAGGCTTCCAAGAAGAAGCCGGCCAAGAAAAAAGCGGCGGCGAAGAAAACCACCGCCAAGAAGACCACCACCAAAAAGAAGGCCCCGGCCAAGAAAGCCACGAAGAAGGCCGACGAATAAGGTAAAGGCGGGTCAGAGCGACCCGCCTTTTTCATTTGCTCTAGGGGCCGGGGCCCGCCCTAACCTCACTGATGGCTGGCCAGCAGCAGTTGCAGCCGCTTCACCTCACGGATCACCCGATCTGCTTGCATCTGCGGCCAAAGGCTCATCTTCATGATCAGCGACATCAGCAGCAACACAGCACCGCTGATCCCGTATTTCACCACCAGCAGCAGATCGCTGGCGCCAAAGAATTGCACGGCACACCAAACGCCTGCCAGAAACAGCGCGATCTGGATCAACATGATCACCCAAGTGACCCATCCCAGCTTGCCGCCGAACTGCTGGAAATAGCCCAGCTCTTCGGTGTTATGCAGGATATCGCGGTCCTGTGCGCTCAGCGCGGCTGCGATCAGCTTGTCCATTTCGTCAGTGGATTTCGTGGTCATCACCTTCTCCTTCTAAAAGGGCGCGCAGTGCGCCCCGCGCCTTGGACAGACGCGATTTCACCGTGCCTTGGGGGATGTCGAGGGCAATCGCCACCTCCGTCAGGCGCATATCTTCCAAATAAAACAACGCGATGGTCGCCGCCTGTTCGGCCGGCAATTGATCAATCGCCCAGCGCAGCCTAGCCGCCTCATCGTCGGGTTCAGGCTGTTCGGTCTCTATCAGCGGCGTCAATTCCGCCGCCAGCGCCCGGCCTTTTTGCAAGCCCTTGATGATCCGGACGCAGCGCCGTGTGACGATCTGCGTGGACCAGGCGGGAAAGGCCGCCGCCGCACGCAGCCCCGGCAGGCCACGCAGGATTTCAACCCAAGCCTCCTGCACGGCATCCTGCGCCTGATCGCGGTCGCCCAACAGTCGCGTGGCATGGACCAGCAACCGTGGGCCACGCAACCGCACCAAAGCCTCGATCGCTGAGCGATCCCCAGTGCGGGCTTCAACCACCAGCAGTTCTTCATAGGCGCGGCGCTTGCCGATCATCACATCACCATTTCGTTGTTCCTGCTATAAGGTGCGCGGTGGGGGCGAAAAGGTTCACGGTTTGGGTGAAATTTTTGCGGTCGGCTCTTATCCGCTGGGCGCCATCAAACTGGCCATCACCTGTTCCATTGCCGCCAGATAGGGTGACTCGCTCTGCCCCTGAGACACCGCAAGTGCGGCACGATCAAAGGCCGCCGACAACACATCAGACAGCGCCTGCAGCTCTGCCTCGGCCAAATCGGGACGGGCCTGTTGCAGGCCCAGCATCAAACTCTGGCGTCCACCGCCCGCGTCAATCTCGGCCATTTCGGCAAGGCCAAGTACCGCGGGGCCTTCGATCAGCAACAGGCGCGCCCGGCCCTCTTTGGCCATGCTGGCAAAAAACGCCCGGCTGCCCGAGGTCAGGGGATCGCCCGAATCCGCCACCGCGCCCTGATCGATTTCCGCCGCCAAAGTGGCCGCTTCCTGTTGCACCACAGCCCGGAACAGGTCCGCCTTATCGGCAAAATGGTGATAAAGCGCGCCGCGCGTCACCTCCGCCGCCCGAACAATTTCCGGCGTTGATGTTTCCGCATAGCCCTTTTCAACAAAGAGGTTACGCGCCTCCGCGATCAACCGTGCGCGCATCATGGCGCGCCGATCAGCGTTGGGGATCGATTTCTTTTTTTGCATACATGCAGCCTGTATGTTTATTTTTGACCTACATACACACTGTATGTTTTATTTTTGGAGATGCAACAAAATGAAAACCACCCAATATTATCCCGTCATCCAAACCAATGATGTCACCGCAACCACCGCCTTCTATCAGGACCACTTTGGCTTTGAGCCTGCATTCACCTCAGACTGGTATGTCCATTTGCAATCCAAAGCGGACCCAACCGTCAATCTGGCTATTCTGGACGGCCAGCATGACACCATCCCCCTGCCCGGCCGTGGGGCCTCCGCCGGGGTGATCCTGAATTTTGAGGTTGAGGATGCAGCAGCGGAATACAGCCGCCTGGTGGATGCCGGCCTGCCCGTGCTGAAACCCCTCATTGATGAAGACTTCGGTCAGCGCCATTTCATCACCGCTGATCCAAATGGCATCTTGATCGACATCATCACCCCGATCCCGCCCTCGGCCGCCTATGCCGCACAATATAGCCAAGAGGCCCTGCCCCAATGATCCCCAGCGGATGGGTCCAGCCCCTGCTACGGCCCATCCGTAGTAATACGCCTCCGGGGGTCAGACGATTGACTCACCCGTGCCGCAGCGTCACAACCGGGCCATACCTGAAACAGGGAGCTTTCCATGAAAAAAGTCTATCCGAACGCCGCTGCGGCCCTGGACGGGCTGCTACATGACGGCATGTTCATTGCCGCTGGCGGCTTTGGCCTCTGTGGCATCCCCGAACTGCTGCTGGACGCCATCAAAGAAGCTGGCACCAAAGATCTGACCTTTGCCTCCAACAACGCAGGCGTTGATGATTTCGGCATCGGCATCTTGCTGCAGACCAAACAGGTCAAAAAGATGATCTCGTCCTACGTGGGCGAAAACGCCGAATTTATGCGCCAGTACCTCTCGGGTGAGTTGGAGCTGGAGTTTAACCCGCAGGGCACCCTGGCCGAACGCATGCGTGCCGGCGGCGCGGGCATCCCCGGTTTCTTCACCAAGACCGGCGTCGGCACTGTGATCGCAGAAGGCAAGCTGGAGAAGCAATTCCCAACCGGCGAAAACGGTGCGATGGAAGATTACATCATGGAAGAGGGCATCTTTGCTGACCTCGCCATCGTAAAAGCGTGGAAAGCGGATGAGACCGGCAACCTGGTGTTCCGCAAAACCGCCCGTAACTTCAACGTGCCCGCCGCCACCTGCGGCAAGGTCTGTGTGGTTGAGGTTGAGGAAATCGTGCCGACCGGCAGCCTGGACCCCGACAGCATCCACCTGCCCGGCATCTATGTGCATCGCATCATCAAGGGTGAGCACGAAAAACGCATCGAACAGCGCACTGTGCGCCCGCGCGAGGAGGCATAATCATGGCTTGGGACCGCAATCAAATGGCCGCACGCGCGGCACAGGAACTGCAGGACGGCTGGTATGTGAACCTCGGCATCGGGATCCCGACGCTGGTCAGCAACTACATCCCCGAAGGTGTGGAAGTGACGCTGCAGTCGGAAAACGGCATGCTGGGCATGGGCCCCTTCCCCATCGAAGGTGAAGAGGACGCCGACCTGATCAACGCAGGTAAGCAGACCATCACCGAACTGCCGCAGACCGCCTATTTTGACAGTGCACAGTCCTTCGCGATGATCCGTGGCGGCAAAATCGCCATGGCGATCCTGGGCGCGATGGAAGTTGCCGAAAACGGCGATTTGGCCAACTGGATGATTCCCGGCAAGCTGGTCAAAGGCATGGGCGGCGCGATGGATCTGGTGGCTGGTGTCGGCCGCGTGGTGGTTGTGATGGATCACGCCAACAAACACGGCCAGTCCAAAGTGCTGACAGAATGCACCCTGCCGCTGACCGGCAAGGGCGTTGTGGACCGCATCATCACCAATCTCGGTGTGCTGGACGTTGTTGAGGGTGGCCTGAAAATCGTGGAATGCGCCGAAGGTGTTTCCGAAGAGGAACTGCGCGCCGCGACTGAGGCGACGATCGTCAACTGATCGGCATCAGACATCAGAATAAGAATGCCCCGGCCAATTGGTCGGGGCTTTTGCGTTGGTGAACTTTTGGTATCACAGGCCTTTTTATCGGCGCAGGTCAAAGACACAGCCGTCTGAAATCAGCTCCGGCGGCGTTTTGCACAGGTTCTTTGCCACCGCAAAGGCGGACAGGACTTTGGGAACGTAATCGCGGGTTTCCGCATAGGGTGGCACGCCCTCGTGGTTCTTCACCGCGTTCTCACCGGCGTTATAAGCCGCCAGCGCCAGGATCGGATCATCCTGAAATTCACGCAGCAACCAATCAAGGTAGGCGACGCCGCCGCGAATGTTCTGGCCTGCATCCAGCGCGTCCTCAACGTCAAACCGATCAGCCGTGGCGGGGATCAACTGCATCAACCCCTCGGCCCCGGCGGAACTGACCGCATCTGCCCGCCCGCCGCTTTCAACCGCGATCACTGACAAGACCAGCGCTGGCGACACCCGTGTGTTCACACTATTCAGCAGGATCTGCGGCGCATGGGCTTCGGCAATCCGCAACAGCCCATCCAGACGCGGCGTAGCCACCCCCTGCCCCTCTGGTGCTGTGGCCAGGGTGGTCAGGGCCGCCTCCAGCCGGCCCGGGCCGCTGTCTGCCAGATCCGGTGAAATCCGCTGCCAGAACCAATCGTAACGCGTTGTGACTGGGCTGGGGCTTTCAGCTGTTTCCGCTACAACAGGGGCAGCTTCCGCTTCAGGCTCAATCTGAACGGTGATCCGCTTGCTGGTGCCTGGCGCGGGGGGGCTGACAGTCTTGAAGGTGAAGTCCGGAAAAGGCTTTGGGCCGTCCGCAAATAGCGGCACGGCAAGAAGAGACGCGCCAAGAAGCGCGGCAATAGGAATAAATCTCAACATATCTGGGCCTGCTCTGCCTCTGATTTTGACAGCAGTATGGCAGATTGACCCGCAACTGGCCAGAACCCAGCCCCTCCCCCCAAAAATAACAATTAAAATTATATTAAAACAAATACTTAACCCAAAATAACACAAAAAACGCATTTGCTACAAATTTGATCCTTTGCTGCCCCATTCGCGCCCCAATCCAGCGTCAAAACAAACTCAGCCAAGGCAATGAGGCGGAGGTGAGAGACCGCTTCGAAACACTAGCCCCGCCAAGGCATTAACTGATCACATTGGAGAGAGATCATGATCAAGTTCATCAAAAACTTCCGCAAAGACGAAGACGGCGCCGTAACTGTTGACTGGGTTGTTCTGACCGCAGCCGTTGTTGGCCTGGGCATCGCAGCCGTAACCACCGTTCAGGGCGGCATCGACACTGCAGCCACCACGCTGACCACTCAGCTGGGCACCGAAATGACTTCGGCCGCTTCCGCTGCTGGCGCTGGCTCCTAAGCCAAAAACTCAGCTTGGTTAAGCCAAGCACGGCCCCCGCATCAGCGGAGCCACAAAATCTTAAAAGGGTCGCCTCTGGCGGCCCTTTTTCTTGGTATATTCACCCGTCACAAGGGTTTCCCAAATGACAGGAAAAACTCTTGAAAGAACCGCGATCTTTCCCTTAACGCGCCCCATTCGCGCCCAAATCTGGGGTCAGTTTGTACTCAGCCAAGGCAATGAGGCGGAGGTGAGAGACCGCTTCGAAACACTAGCCCCGCCAAGGCATTAACTGATCACATTGGAGAGAGATCATGATCAAGTTCATCAAAAACTTCCGCAAAGACGAAGACGGCGCCGTAACTGTTGACTGGGTTGTTCTGACCGCAGCCGTTGTTGGCCTGGGCATCGCAGCCGTAACCACCGTTCAGGGCGGCATCGACACTGCAGCCACCACGCTGACCACTCAGCTGGGCACCGAAATGACTTCGGCCGCTTCCGCTGCTGGCGCTGGCTCCTAAGCTGCGCAGCGGGCTCGCCTAACGCTAGCCCAACAAGTTCCGGAGCCGCCCCCGCCGGGCGGCTCTTTTCATAAGGCCCCCATGGCCCGGTTTTCCTGATTTGACTGGCCTCCTTCAGTCCCCGCCCTCAGGTATCTGGCGTGACCCTTTAGGAGTGATCCCCATGAAGAATTTTCTGAAGACACAACTGGCCCGTTTCAAAAACGATGACTCTGGCGCCGTTTCAGTGGAATGGGTTGTTTTGACCGCCTCCATGATTGGCATTGGCATCGGCGCGATCACCCTAGTTGCGGACAGCAGCGAAGGCGTGGCCAGCACCTCGAACGATCAACTTGCCGAGGCGATGACAGACGCCGCCAGCTAAGGCCGCGCAATCACCGCCCGCTCACCCCGATTTGGCCATATTCTGACGCCAAACTTGATCCCGAACCGGGGGCTATCGCCCCTCCCTTTTGGAAAGGATATCCCATGCGAGCCGTATTTGGATTGGTCCTTGTTGTTGGCCTCGGCCTAGCCGGGTTCGCCGTCTACATGGTTCAAAACTATATTGCAGGCTATCAGGCTCAGCTGGCCCAGGCCCGCAACGCCCAGCCGCAAGTGGTAGAAATGCCCACTGTGAACGTCTACGTCGCCAAACGGCAGCTGAAATACGGCGAGCCGCTGACAGATGAGGACGTCTATCAGATCAAATGGCCCAAAGAAGCCCTGCCCGAAGGCTTCTTTTCAGAGACTGAAAAACTGTTCCCGAACCCCAGCGATCCCAATCTGCGCCGCGTTGTGCTGCGCCAGATGGAGGTGAATGAACCGGTTCTCGCGCTGAAAGTCACCAAACCCGGGCAGGATGCCGGCCTGACGTCACGTCTGGAACGCGGCCAGCGTGCCTTTGCCATCAAGGTTGACGTGGCCTCGGGCGTGTCGGGCTTCCTACGCCCTGGAGATCGTGTAGATGTCTATTGGACTGGTACGACTGCTTTGGGCAACGACGCGCGGCGCGAGTTCACCAAACTGATCGAAAGCTCGGTTGCGCTGATTGCGGTGGACCAAACCACCAATGATGATGACGCAACAGCCTCGATCGCGCGCACCGTCACTGTCGCAGCGACCCCGGCGCAGGTGGCCGCCCTGGCCCAGGCACAATCGACCGGCCGTCTGTCCCTGTCGCTGGTTGGCGCACGCGATGACACCATCGCCGAACAGATCGAAATCGACCAACGCGGCCTGCTTGGCATTGTCGAAACGCCCCGCGAAATTCGGCAAGCAGAGGTTGAACCACAGATCTGCACCATCCGCACCCGCCGTGGCGCAGAAGTGGTGGAAATCCCGATCCCCTGCTCAAACTGATCAGGCTGGAAGACGAAAACCCGGGCGCGCCATGACAGGTGCGCCCGTTGCATTTCCGCCGCAACCCCGCCGGAAAATGCGTAAAACTGGTACAACTGTGGCCCCGATCCCATTGATTCTTGCATATTTCCGCAAATTCGCTCAATGTGGGCACAATAAAGCGGGCAGCAGACCCGGATCTGAGGCGTGATCGAGAAGGCAGGTCACATGACATATCGGACTATTTTCAAAGCCGCATGCATCGGTTTTGCACTGGCAACGGCTGTTAGCATGTTGCCGCAACCTAGCAGTGCGGAGACCCTTAAAGTGGTCAAAAGCGCGACCTCGTCGTCACTCAATGTGCCGATGAACCGCGCCGTGGTGGTGGAAAGCGAAACGCCATTTGCAGAACTGTCGATCGCCAACCCGGCGATCGCGGATATCTCATCATTGTCAGACCGCACCATCTATGTGTTGGGCAAGGCGCCGGGGATCACCACCCTGACCCTCTTGGATGCAAACGGGCGGTTGATCACCAATGTGGATGTGGTGGTCGCAGCGGATGTGACAGAGTTCAAAGAGCGGCTGAAACAAATCCTGCCAGGCGAAAAAATCGAAGTGCGCACCGCAAACGACGGTATTGTGCTGTCGGGCTCGGTATCTTCGGCGCAACGTCTGCAGCGGGCCCTTGATCTGGCCGAACGCTACGCGCCAGAGCGGGTTTCAAACCTGATGACGGTCAGCGGCGTGCAGCAGGTGATGCTGAAGGTGCGCTTTGCCGAAATGCAGCGTAACGTGCGCAAATCGCTCAGCTCCTCGCTGGCCCTGAATGGCATCGAAAATGGTGTCACATTGAACGGCGGTTCGGGTACGACGAATACCTCAGGCGGCGCTTCGAACTCTCTGGGCGGGTCGATCCCTGCGGTGAACGAAAACGCGGGCGCCATGCTGTTTGGCTTCGGTGTCGGCTCGGTCGAAGTGGGCCTGCTGATCGAAGCGCTGGAAAACAAGGGGGTTGTCCGCACCCTGGCAGAACCGAACCTGGTGGCCCTTTCGGGGCAAGAGGCCAAGTTCCTTGCCGGCGGCGAATACCCGGTTCCGGTCAGCCAGGACAACGGCACCATCACTGTAGAATTCAAACCTTTTGGTGTCGAACTGGACTTCGTGCCGCGTGTCGTGGACGGGGATCTGGTGAACCTAGAACTGAAGGCCGCGGTTTCGGCGATCGACACCTCAAACGGCTATCAGACCGAAGCCTTCACCATCGATGCCTTCCGCCGCCGCGAAACCTCCACCACGGTGGAGCTGCGTGATGGACAAAGCTTTGCAATTGCAGGGCTTTTGCAGGACGAATTTGTAGATGCCAACGGCCAGATCCCTTGGTTGGGTGACATTCCGGTGCTGGGCGCGCTGTTCCGCAGCGCCGAATACCAGCGCAACCAGTCTGAGCTGGTGGTCATTATCTCGGCCCATCTGGTCAGCCCGACCCGGGGCGAGGCGCTGGCCCTGCCAACCGATCGGATCAAACCGCCGTCTGAAAAGGATCTGTTCCTCTTTGGTCGTGTGGCCCGTGACGAATCGCGCCGCCTGAAAGGGGCTGCAGGTGAAGTTGCCAAACAGGACTTTAACGGGTCCTACGGCTATGTGATGGAGTGATCAGATGACCAAGCGACGTTCCCTGACCACCCCCGCCCTGCTCAGTTTTAGCCTGTTTGCCCTTGCGGCCTGTGAAGGCACCACCAGCTATTCCAGCTTCACCGGTGAAGCCGGCGCTTTGGTTGCGGGTGGGGATTTTGGCAATGCCACTATGAACAACACCCTTGTTCAAAACGGTGACCGTGAATTTGTGATCGATCTGGCACAGCGTTTTGCCAAAGAGGTGCCGACCACCATCAACTTTGCCTTCAACTCGGCGCAGATTGACGCTCAGGCCGCCGAAGTGCTGCGCGCCCAGGCCCACTGGATCAGACAGTTCCCCGAAGTGCGCTTTAAGGTCTTCGGTCACACGGATGCGGTTGGGTCCAACAACTACAACTTCTCGCTGGGCAAACGACGCGCCAATGCGGTGGTGAATTTCCTGGTCAGCCAAGGCATCAGCCGTGGCCGCCTGCAGGCCGTTGTCAGCCGTGGCGAAACCCAGCCCCTGATCGTGACGCAGAACCGCGAACGCCGCAATCGTCGCACCGTGACCGAGGTCACTGGTTTCGTGCGCGACAACCCATTGGTTCTGGATGGAAAATACGCTCAGATCGTCTACCGCGACTACGTCGAGAGCGCCGTCGTACCAGAGACCCTGACCGGCCTCGAAAACAGCGTGACTACGGGCGAGTAAACGCCCGACCGCTTCAACACTCTCCCCCAGATGGGGAGAGTGTCCAACAATTCCGCACAATTACGATTTTTTGGCCCCATTCTCGCCCATATTGGACGTGATTTTGGTCCCACTGGGAGCAGTGTGCTTGGCGAAATCCAGGCACGGTGTGACAGGAAGGGATACAACGATCTAAAAATCGGCCCGCCTCCTGTTGCACGTTCAACGTAGGACATGAGGCAATGACGAGTAACGAACATTCTTCCGCAGAAGTGCCGCCCATCCTGGCCTGTACCATCAGCCGGGACGTACAGAACTTCGATCTGCTGATCGAGGATATGGAAGACATCATGGGCGAAGCCTGGGGCGACCTGGGGTTCACCGATGCGCTGGCCTATTTTCAGCAGCCCGATGCGGCGCAGCTGGAATTTGTGGCCCTTGCCGTTGATCATGAAGACGAACAAAACCTGCCTGCCCTGGGTGAGGTGATCGCGGCCGCAAAGGAGCGGTTGATCAAGGTCATCCTTATTACAGATGAGGTCACACCGGGCGCATTGCATCAGTTGCTGCGCCAGGGGGCCGATGAATTTGTCCCCTACCCGCTGCCAGATGGTGAGTTGAAGGCCGCCATTGACCGTGTGCGCACACCAGAACCCAAAGTGCTGGAAACCGCAGCGCATGAGGAACCCGCCGCAGCAGCCCCTGCAGCCGCCACCCCAGAACCGGAACCCGCCGCGCGTAAGTCCAACCATCACCGCGAAGGTGTAGTGATCGCCGTTCAGGGCCTTGCCGGTGGCACCGGCGCGACCACGCTGGCCGTGAACCTTGGCTGGGAACTGGTCAATGCCGCCAAGAAGAAAGAAACCCCACCACGGGTCTGCCTGTTGGATCTGGATCTGCAGTTCGGGTCGGTTTCGACCTTCCTCGACCTGCCGCGCCGCGAAGTGGTTTATGAACTGCTGAGCGATACCGAAGCGATGGATGACGATATCTTTTCGCAGGCGCTAAGCGGGTTCGAAGAAAAGCTCTACGTCCTGACCGCCCCAGTTGACATCCTTCCGCTGGACCTGGTGGAGCCCGAAGACATTGAGCGCGTGATCGCAATGGCGCGCAAACACTATGACTATGTGATCGTCGACCTGCCCAAAACGCTGGTGCAATGGTCCGAAACCGTGCTGCACGCGGCACATGTCTACTTTGCCACGCTTGAGTTGGACATGCGTTCGGCCCAGAACACCCTGCGTCTGAAACGGGCGCTGCAGTCCGAGGGCCTGCCCTTCGACAAGCTGCGCTTTGTGCTGAACCGGGCGCCAAAATTCACCGATCTGAATGGCAAAAGCCGGGTCAAACGCCTGGCGGACAGCTTAGACATCAAGATCGACATTCAACTGCCAGACGGCGGCAAGCAGATCACCCAGTCGGGCGATCATGGCACCCCGCTGGCGCAATCTGCTGCCAAAAACCCGCTGCGCAAGGAGATCGCCAAGCTGGCGGCCTCACTGCACAAGCTCAGCGGCGCTGACGACAAGTAAGACCGATTTTTAACGAGGGGGACCGCGATGTTTTCGAAATACAAAAAGGTTGAAAAGCCCACCGCGGCCAAGGTTGTTGAGCTGCCCAAGGCTGACAAAGCGCCCAGCGCGGCTGCCCCGGCGGCAGCAGCAGCCAAACCCGCCTCCATGCGTCGGCCCACCCAACTGGCCGCAGCACAAGCGCTGCCTATGGACAAAGAGCGCAAACGCAAAGAGCGTTTGAACGACATCAAGCTGGATCTGCACCACACCCTGCTGGACAACCTGAACCTCGCCGCACTGGAAACCGCGACCGAGAAGGATCTGCGCGCCGAGATCACTGCGATCAGCGTGGAAGCCCTGGAAGACAAGGGCATCGCGCTGAACCGGGATGATCGCCAGCTGGTGTTTCAGGAGCTTTATGATGAGGTCACCGGCCTTGGCCCGTTGGAGCCGCTGCTGAAAGACGAAAGCATCAGCGATATTCTGATCAACGGGCCCAAGCGCATCTTTATCGAACGTAACGGTAAGCTGGGCCTCAGTGAAGTGACCTTCAAGGACGAAAAGCACCTGCTGCGGATCATCGACAAGATCGTGTCCGCCGTGGGCCGCCGTGTTGATGAATCAAACCCCTATGTGGATGCCCGCCTGGCGGATGGCTCACGTTTCAACGCCATGGTCGGCCCGATTGCCATTGACGGGTCGCTGGTGTCGATCCGGAAATTTAAAAAGGACAAGCTGGGCATTGATGACCTGGTGGGCTTTGGTGCCTTTTCCGAAGAAATGGCCGCCTATCTGCAGGCCGCTGTGGCCACCCGCCTGAACATTATCGTCTCGGGCGGGACCGGGTCCGGTAAAACCACCACGCTGAACGCATTGTCGAGCTTCATCGACAACTCGGAACGGATCCTGACGATTGAGGATACCGCAGAACTGCAGCTGCAACAGATCCACGTCGGCCGGATGGAAAGCCGCCCCCCCAACGTGGAAGGCAAAGGTGAGGTAAGCCCCCGCGACTGTCTGAAAAACGCGCTGCGGATGCGTCCGGACCGGATCATCGTGGGCGAGACCCGTGGTGAAGAGGTGATCGACATGCTGCAAGCGATGAACACCGGCCACGATGGGTCGATGACCACCATTCACGCCAACAACCCACGCGATGGCATCAGCCGTCTGGAAAACATGATCGCCATGGCCGGGATTGAGATGCCACTGAAAGCGGTACGCACGCAGATTTCCTCGGCGGTGAACCTGATTGTTCAGGCCTCACGTCTGCAGGACGGCTCACGCCGGATGACCTCAATCACCGAAATCACCGGGATGGAGGGCGATGTGATCTCCATGCAGGAGGTGTTCCGCTTCCAGCGTGTGGGGCTGACGCCTGACAACAAAATCATGGGCCATTTCACCGCCACCGGTGTGCGCAGCCACTTCTCAGAACGGTTCCGCCTCTGGGGCTATGACCTGCCCGCCGAAATCTTTGAACCCGTAGCAGCGGAGTGATGTGATGACAGTCCCTATCGAAGTCCTGATCTACGGTCTGGTGTTCATCGGCGTTCTGGTGATCGTCGAGGGGTTGTATCTGACCGTTTTTGGCCGCTCAATCAGCCTCAACAGCAAGGTGAACCGTCGCCTTGAGCTGATGGAAAAAGGAAAACAGCGCGCTGAGGTGATGGAGACACTCCGCAAGGAGATGAGCCAGCACATGCAGTGGAAGAACTTCCCGGTTTATTCGCTGCTGGCCTCCAAGGCACAGAAGGCCGCGCTGGCCTTTTCGCCGTTGCAGCTGGTGATGCTAATGGGGGTGCTCTCGGCAGTTGCCTTTGTCGCGCTGACCGTTGGCACGCAAACCGCTTTGGTGGTGCGCGCCGGGGTGTCCATCGCCATGGGCGTTGGCGGCATTTTTGTCTGGGTTTCGGCCAAAGCCAAAAAACGGATGTCGCTGATCGAAGAACAGCTGCCTGACGGCATCGAACTGATGGTGCGCTCGCTGCGCGTGGGGCACCCGTTTTCTTCTGCCATTCAGATTGTCAGCCGCGAAATTTCGGACCCGCTGGCCAGTGAATTCGGCATGATCGCCGATGAGGCACAATATGGCCGCGACGTTGGTGAGGCGCTGCAGGAAATGGCGGACCGTCTGGACATGCAGGATCTGCGGTTCCTGGCCGTGGCCGTCACCATCCAGCAGCAATCCGGTGGTAACCTGGCTGAGATCCTTGATGGTCTGGCCAAGGTGATCCGCGCCCGGTTCCGCCTGTTCCGCCGGGTGAAAGCCATCACCGCCGAAGCGCAGTGGTCGGGTAAGTTCCTGTCGGGCTTTCCGCTGCTGGCGCTGGTCGGCATCAACCTGATGGACCCGCATTATTACGATGAAGTCATGGATCACCCGATGTTCATCCCGGCCTGTGTGGCGGTGGGTGTCTTCCTTGTGGCGAATATGTTCGTCATGCGGATGCTTGTGAACATCAAAGTCTGAGGAGACCTGAGAGATGTCCGTGCTCACAACGATGTTTGGTGGTGGTCTGGGGCCGCTGTTTTTGGTCGGCTTCCTTGGGGTGGCGCTGGTGCTGGGCACCCTGCCCTTCCTGATCAACACCAAACCTGATCCTTTGGACAAGTTGAAAGAGGCCGCCCGGCCGCAAGCGGCCACTGCGGCCGGCGTTGACCTGCGACCGCAAAGTGGCAGTTCCAAAAAGCTGGAGAAATATTCCTCTTTCCTGGAGCCACAGGATGCCGAGGAATTTACGGCCATGCGGCAGAAGATGATGCAGGCGGGCTATCGCACCAAAGAAGCGGTGATGATTTTCCACTTTGCCCAGTTTGCGCTGGGGCTTGGCCTGTTGGTGCTGGGGATGCTCTATTACCTGGTCGCGAAATCCGGCCCGAACTCGACACCGACCGAGATGATCATGTGGATCCTCGGCCCCGGCATCGTCGGCTACATGGCCCCTAAATACTGGATCACCAAACGCCAGCAGGAACGCCAGGAGGAGATCACCCAAGGCTTCCCGGACAGTCTGGACATGATGCTGGTCTGCGTCGAAGCCGGCCAATCCATGGACCAGTCAATCATCCGGGTGAGCCGGGAAATCAGATCCTCCTACCCGGCGTTGGCGGATGAATTTGAAATTGTCAGCCAGCAGATCAAGGCCGGTAAAGACAAGGGCAATGTTCTCAATGAAATGGCAGAACGCTGTGGCGTGCAGGATGTCTCCAGCTTTGTGACCGTGTTAGTGCAATCGCAAAGTTTCGGCACCTCGATTGCCGAAGCGCTGCGGGTCTATGCCGGTGAAATGCGGGACAAACGGGTGATGCGGGCCGAAGAAAAGGCCAACAAACTGCCCACCAAGATGACATTGGCGACAATGATGTTGACGGTTCCGCCGCTGCTGATCATTCTTGTGGCACCGTCGGTCGTGGGGATCACCGCGCTCGGCCAATAAGCCAAGACCAAGAGCAGATCACATGACACATCCGCGCTGCGCCACAATGCTGGCCACCGCCTTGCTGACATCGCTTGCCTTAACCGCCTGCACCACAGGCGGTTTTGAGCTGCCCGAAGATCAGGTTTACGCCCCCGGCGTGGCCCAGGGTGAGGCCGTGGACGGGTTGATTGTGGGTGGGCGGCTGATGGATGCGGGCCAATATGAGCTGGCAATTGATGCCTATACCCGCGCCGGGTTGGATCATGGGCTGAACGTTGATGTTCTGGCAGGGCTTGGCAGTGCCAATCTGGCCCTTGGCCGGCTGGGTCAGGCCGAGGAGCTGCTGCGCCGCGCGGTGGCGAAACCGGATGCCTCCCCTGAGGTCTGGAACAACCTTGGTGTCCTGTTGCTGGAGAAGGGCGAAATCGGTGAGGCGCAACTGGTGCTGCGCAAGGCCTATGCGCTGGACAATGGCGCAAGTGACGCAATTCGGGACAATTTGCGCAAAGCTCTCGCAAAATCGGAAAATCCCGTTTATGATGCACCCTTAGAACAAAACTATAAGTTGGTACGACGCGGTAGCAGTGACTATCTGATCCGTGCGATACCATAACAGGCAAGAGCAGTTGAAGGACGCAGGCACATGCGCCATTCCATTCGTTTTACCCTCTGCGTGGTTGCCGGGCTGAGCCTGAGCGCCTGTTCGCAGCTACGCGGTGATGATCAGGTTGACCGCGCCATGTCCGCCATCAATGCGGTGGATGAAAACAACCTCTCGGACATCATGCTGACCGTGGCAGATGCGGATGAAGCGGTGCGCTACTTCCAGCGCGCCAGCAAAGACAACCCCGATCGGATCGATCTGCAGCGCGGTCTGGCGCAATCTCTGGTGCGTGCCTCACGTGCGACTGAGGCGGTGCCCGCCTGGCGCAAAGTGACAACCATGGAGGGCAGCACACAGGACGACAACGTCGATCTGGCCGATGCGCTGATCCGTACCGGACAGTGGGATGAGGCCGATCAGGTGCTGGACGCCGTACCGCCCACCGTTGAGACCTACAAACGCTACCGTCTGGAAGCCATGGTCGCCGACAGCAACAAAGAATGGCAGAAGTCCGACAGTTTCTATGAAACCGCCGTTGGCCTGACCACACGCCCGGCTGGGGTGCTGAACAACTGGGGTTATTCCAAACTGACCCGCGGCGATTACGCCGAGGCCGAGCGCCTGTTTGCCGAAGCGATCAAACACGACCAGAACCTGTTCACCGCCAAGAACAACATCGTTCTGGCCCGCGGTGCGCAGCGCAACTATTCCCTGCCGGTGATCCCGATGGATCAAACCGAACGGGCGCAGCTGTTGCACACCATGGGTCTGAGCGCGGTGAAGCAAGGCGACGTCACCACTGGCAAAACCCTGCTGCGCGAAGCCATTGACACCCATCCGCAGCACTTTGAGGCCGCGGTCCGCGCCCTGCGCGCACTGGAAGCGTGATCCGGTGAGTTTTGACCCGATGCTGTTTCTGTGGGGCGGGGCTGAGACCCTCAGCCTGCCCCGTCAGACCGCTCTGATCTTCTTTATCCTGACCCTGCCCTTGTGCCTGTGGACTGCAATCAGCGATCTGCGCCATATGCTGATCCGCAACAATGCGGTGATTGCGCTGGCGGTGGTCTTTGCTGTGGTCGGTATCTTCCTGATGCCGCTGCCGGTCTATGGCTGGCAATTGGCGCAGCTGGTCATCGTTCTGCTGGTGGGCATCGTGATGAACGCGCTTGGCCTGCTGGGCGCAGGGGACGCAAAATTTGCCGCCGCAGCAGCACCTTACGTGATGCTGGCCGATGTGCGTTTTCTGGTTCTGCTGTTCGCGCTGATCCTGCTGGGGGCTGTGGCCGCACACCGATTGGCCCGTGTCACCCCGCTGCGCAATCTGGCACCGGAGTGGAAGAGCTGGGGCCGCAAGAAAGACTTCCCCATGGGGCTGGCGCTGGGGCCTACCCTGTCGGCCTATCTGGGTCTTGCCGCGATTTACGGCAGCTGAGGCGTTTGGCTGACGTGTGGCTTGAGTTTTACCCTTAAACCCCACAATCTTTTGCCAACAGTTCCTACACGCACCGGAAGCCAAAATGACACTTAAGCCATTCGGTCTAGCGCTTTGCGCCGTTTCACTTACCACCCCCATGATCTGGTTTCCGGAGATCGCCAAAGGCCGCGATGCGATTGCCCTCTTCTCCCAGTACTTGGGGATTTGGGCGCTGATTGCTATGGCTTTGGCTCAGATCATCGCAACACGGCTGCGGTTGGTGGAGAGCCTGTTTGGCGGTCTTGACCGTAGCTACAAGTTGCACAAGTGGTTGGGCATTGGCGCGATGGTGGCCATCCTCCTGCACGACACGATCGATGCCGAGATGCGCGGGCTAGGCGCGGAGACGCTGCTGGTTGAGGTCGCGGAAACCGCAGGGGAGCTGAGCCTTTATGGGCTGCTTATTCTGGTGATCATCACAATCGCGACCTTCATTCCCTATCACCTCTGGCGTTGGACCCATAAGTTGATGGGGTTTTTCTTTGTCGCTGGGGCGTTTCATTACCTGTTCATCCTGAAACCCTTTGCAAACAACGATCCGCTTGGGCTTTACACCGCTGCCTTCTGCGTGGTTGGCATCCTTGCATTTCTGTACCGGTATTTGCCACCGTCGCTGCGGCCAAGCCATGCCTATGAAATCAGTCAGATTGCCCCTACGGGCGCGGCCCTCAGCATTTCTCTGAAGCCTCAGGGGCGGGGGCTACGCCACAGGGCTGGGCAGTTTGCCTTCATCAGTTTCAATGGAGGCGAACCACATCCCTTCACGATTTCTCAGGCCCCTCAAGACGACCGGGCGTTGCGGGTCTCTGTTGCGCCCTTGGGGGATGACACACATCGCTTCGCGCAACGCCTGAAACCTGGCACCCGAGCCCAGATTGAGGGACCGTTTGGTCGATTTGAACGACCCCATCGCGCCCCGCGTGAGCTATGGATTGCCGGCGGCATTGGCATCACCCCTTTCCTGGCCTGGGCAGGTGCCAAACAGGACGAAACACCCGTGGACCTGATCTACTGTGTTCGCGAGGCCAGTCAGGCCGCCCATCTGGAGGAGCTGAGGCAGCTGGCCAAGACAGCGCCGAACCTGACGCTACACATTTATGAAAGCGCCCGGTCAGGCCGCCTTACGGCCGAAAGCGCATTACAACTGGCCGAGGCAGATGTGTCAGACCTGACCGTCAGCTTCTGTGGCCCCGCGGCAATGCGTCAGTCCTTGGCCCATGACTTTGGCAGGCTTGGCCTGTCTGCGACCAAGTTCCGCTATGAGCTGTTTGAGATCCGCACAGGGCTTGGCCTGCGCGCATTGTCTGGCTGGGTACAAAAGAGAATTAGCAAAGATCTTAACAACATGGGTTAGGGGCAAATGCCCCCTGCCTGCGCGGTTTCCTCCCTTTTTCTGCCATGATCTCTGACCAAAGTGCTGGCAACAGCAGGGCAACCTGCGTCCAGATTTTGGCAGAGGCAAACCAATGACACTGCAGGCCCCCATTCGCAATCGCGTGACCCCGCCGCCCGTTCCCGCTGGGCTGGCAGAGATGCAGCTGCCGATCACCATGATGCGGGACATCCTGCTGAAGACCTGTTTCCGCAAATCGCTGAGCACCATCACGGAAATGGCCAGTGCGGTCTGCCTGCCCCGCGTTGTGGTGCAGGAACTGGTGGATATGTGTCGTGAGCAAAAGCTGATGGAGGCGATGGGCACCCTGCATGCCGGCGCGGGCAATGAGATGGCGTTCCAGTTGACCGATGCCGGCAAAACCCGCACCCAAGATGCGCTGGCGCAGTCAGAATACTACGGCGCCATGCCGGTCCCGCTGGAGGTTTACCGCGAACAGATCAAACGCCAGTCGATCCGCGATATCCAACTGACCCGCCAGCAACTGACCGCAGCGATGGGCCATCTGGTACTGCCACCCGATCTGCTGTCCAATCTGGGCCCGGCTGTCAGCTCCGGCCGCTCCATTCTGATGTATGGCCCGCCGGGCAACGGCAAATCCTCGATCTCGAACGGGATCCGCGACGCGATGGGCGATAAGATATACGTGCCGCGCGCCATTGAATACGCCGGTCAGGTGATCACAGTTTACGACCCGATCGTGCATTCCAAGGCAGAGGCCGAGGAGCAGGATCCAAACTCGCTGCGCCGCAAGAAGGGGTTTGACACCCGCTATGTCCGCTGTGACCGCCCGACCGTGATCACCGGGGGCGAACTGACCATCGACATGCTGGATCTGACCTATAATGCCACGGCCCGCACCTATCAGGCACCTTTGCAGCTGAAGGCCACGGGCGGAATTTTCATCGTCGACGACCTTGGCCGCCAGCAGGAACCGCCACAGGCGCTGGTCAACCGCTGGATCGTGCCCTTGGAGGAGTCCAAAGACATTCTGGCGCTGCAATCCGGCGAAAAATTCGAAGTGCCTTTTGACACGCTGGTGGTGTTTTCAACCAACTTCCACCCGAATGAGATCTTTGACCAGGCCGCCCTGCGCCGAATTTTCTACAAGATCAAAATCGATGGCCCGGACCAGAAGAACTTCCTCAAGATCTTCTCACTTGTGGCCCGCAAGAAGGGCGTACCGCTGGATGAGGCTGCATTGGTGCATCTTATCCACCGGAAATACCCGACCATCGACAACATTTATGCAAACTACCAGCCGGTCTTCCTGATCGATCAGATGATCTCAATTTGCGAATTTGAAGGTATCCCCTACCAAATGACGCCCGAGCTTATCGATCGTGCATGGGCCAATATGTTTGTGAAGGACGAAGAGATCGTGAAATAACCCGCCATTCTGGGCGGGATCAGATCAGAACACTGGCGAATCGTGACGGCTATGTTCTAGTTTTGTTTCATGACTGACCGCCCCGCCCTGCTAGATCCCCGCCTTGAGGATTGGTTCACCGCCAAGGGCTGGTCGCTACACCCCCATCAGCGCCAGATGTTGGACAGTGCGGATCTGCCGGCGCAGCTGCTGATCGCCCCAACCGGGGGCGGCAAGACAATGGCGGGGTTCCTACCGACGCTCTGCGAATTGGCCGATGGCAGCCATAAGGGTCTGCACACGCTTTATATTTCGCCGCTGAAGGCACTGGCCGCAGATATCAAACGCAACCTGCGCACCCCCGTTGAGGAGATCGGCCTACCGATCCGGATCGAGGATCGCACCGGCGACACCCCCAACACCCGCAAGAAACGGCAGCGCGCCGATCCGCCACATATCCTGCTGACAACCCCGGAGAGCCTTGCGCTGCTGATCTCTTATGAGGATGCACCGCGTGTCTTCCAGGGGCTGCAGCGGGTGGTGTTGGATGAAATCCACGCTCTGGCCGAAAGCAAACGGGGTGATCAGCTGATGCTGGCGCTCTCACGCCTGCAGGCGATGTGCCCGGATCTGCGCCGTGTGGGCCTGTCGGCCACCGTTGACGACCCGGAGGCCATTGCCCGCTATCTGGCGCCAAACCCGGCCCCCTGCCCGATCCTGATGGCCGATCCCGGGCCCGCGCCGGACATTTCGATGCTACACACCGAGGAGGCGCCGCCCTGGACCGGTGGCGGCGCGGCCTATTCTATTCCAGCGGTGCTGAAACAGATCAAACAGCACAAAACCACGCTGATTTTTCACAACACCCGCGCCCAGGCTGAGATCTTTTTTCACAACCTCTGGCTTGCCAATGATGATGCCCTGCCGATCGGCATCCACCATGGATCGCTTGATCGCGGCCAGCGTGAAAAGGTTGAGGCCGCCATGGTGGCGGGGCAGCTGCGTGCCGTGGTCTGTACCGGGTCGCTGGATCTGGGGATCGACTGGGGTGATGTGGATCTGGTGATCCAGATCGGCGCGCCAAAGAACGTCAAACGCTTGGTACAACGCATTGGCCGTGCCAATCACCGCTATAACGCGCCCTCCAAGGCCATTCTGGTGCCCGCCAATAGATTTGAGGTGATCGAATGCCTGGCCGCGCTGGAGGCCGTGCAGGAGGGCGACCTGGACGGCGATGCGCGCCCCGCGGGACCGCGCGATGTCCTGTGCCAGCATATCCTGCTTTGTGCCTGTTCCGGCCCGTTTGACGCCGAGGCCCTCTACGGTGAAGTGACCAGCGCCGGGCCCTACGCCACGCTTAGCCGCGCCGCGTTTGAGGAGTGTCTGACCTTTTGTGCCACCGGCGGCTACGCGCTGCGGGCGTATGATCGCTGGCAACGGCTGCAACAGCGCCCTGACGGTCAATGGCAGCTGCGCGATCCCCGCAGTGCTGCGCTGATCCGCCAGAATGTGGGCACCATTCAGGACACTGACACGCTGAAGGTCAAAATGCGCGGCCGCCATGGCGCGCCTTTGGGGGAAATCGAAGAAGGCTTTGCCGCCAGCCTCAGCCCCGGGGATACCTTCCTGATTGGCGGCCAGATCGTGCGCTATGAAGCGCTGCGCGAAATGGTGGTGCAGGTCAGCCGCGACAAGGGCCGCAAACCCAAGATCGCCACCTTTATGGGCACCAAATTTTCCACCTCCACCCAGCTGAGCCAACGGATCCTGCGCCTGTTGCAGCAACCAGATTGGCCAGCCCTGCCCAGCCACACCGCCGATTGGCTGCACCTGCAACGGCAAATGTCGCAGCTGCCGGCACCGGGGGAGTTGCTGATCGAAAGCTTCCCCCATGACGGTCTGGCCCACAGCTGCATCTATGGCTACGCTGGGCGCAATGCGCAGCAAACGCTGGGCCTGCTGGCCACCCGCCGGATGGAAGAGCTGGGCCTTGCCCCCTTGGGGTTTGTGGCCACCGATCAGGCCACATTGATCTGGGGATTGGAGCCCTTGACCGATCCGGCCCCGCTGTTTGACCTCACCACATTGGAGGAGGATCTGGACGGCTGGCTGTCGACAAACGCGCTGATGAAGCGAACCTTTCGCGGTGTGGCCACCATCGCCGGGCTGATCCAGCGAAACCTGCAGGGACAGCGTAAAACCGGACGACAGGCGACGTTCTCCTCAGACATCCTCTATGACACGCTGCAACGCCACGATCCCGACCATCTGATGCTGTCGATCACCCGGCAAGAGGCACTGAGCGGTCTGATCGATTTCGCCCGGCTGCGCCACATGGTCACCCGCAGTGAAGGCCGGATCACCCACCTGACGCTTGAGCGGATCACCCCGCTGGCCGCCCCGCTGCTGCTGGAGGTGGGCAAGGTCCGCATCGACGGTGAAGCGCGCGAACGGCTGTTGATGGAAGAAACCGCCAAGCTGATGCAGGAGGCCGGATTGGCAGAAATTTGACCCTTTTAATCTGCCCTCTTGTTCCGTTTTAAAACCCATGCAAACACATCCCTCATGAGCAGTCATTCCTTCACTCTGGCAGGCCAGGACTTTCAGGCCATGCCCTCCGGCGCTTTGTTTTGGCCATCGCAGAGTCTGCTCTGCGTCTCAGACCTGCATTTCGGAAAATCTGAACGAATTGCGCGACTTGGCGGCGCTATGCTGCCCCCCTATGACACCCGCGATACGCTGTCGCGGCTGGAAAAGGATCTGGCCCGCACCCGCGCCAAGTCCGTGATTTGCCTTGGTGACAGCTTTGACGATTCGATTGCGGCGCGCGGGATCTCAGAACAGGAGTTCACCTGGATCACCCGATTGCAGGCCGGCCGACATTGGGTCTGGATTGAGGGCAACCATGATCCCGGCCCCTTGGCCATTGGCGGCACCCATCTGGCCGAGCTGCCGCTGCCCCCGATCCTGTTCCGCCATATCGCGGACCCGGGCAGCGCTGGTGAAATTTCGGGCCACTATCATCCCAAGGCACGGGTCAAAACCAAAGGCGGCAGCATCACGCGGCCCTGCTTTCTGGTCGACAGCGATCGCATCATCATGCCGGCCTATGGCAGCTACACCGGGGGCCTGCGCAGCGATGATCCCGCGCTGGCGCGGTTGATGCGCCCTGAGGCCCTGGCGATTTTGACCGGCAACTTTGCCCAGGCCATCCCGATGCCGGGACGGCGCAAGTCATTGCATGACGATGTTTAACGGCTTTCGACAGCAAATCGCTGCAGGATCCCGGCCTCTTCCAGACGCGGGCGGGCGCTGCGGCTGATCGGCACGCGGCCGCCGTTGCGCAGGGTCATGAACAGTTTGCCATTCTCACGCTCAACGCCCGTCACGGCGGCCTCAGCCACCCAGTGAGAGCGATGGGTCGCAAACCCCTCAACCCCGTCCATTTCGGCCACAGCATCGCTGAACCGCATCCGCAGGGTCACCAGAGACTGGTCTAGTTCCACATCCACAAAGTGATCACGCGCCGATAAGTGCAGGATCGCGCCACCAATGCCGGGCGGCATCCGGTTGAGCAGACGACAATCTGCTTCAGCGCTCGATGTCTCCAGCGGCACCTCAGTGACACCCATCATTCCTAGTGGATCCTGCGCCAGCGCATTCTCTTCCTCCAGCGCCAACCGCCGCAGCAGCTCCTTGCGTCCGTAGATCCGTCGCAACGCAGAAAACAGCACCGCGATCAGGAAGACAAACAGCGTCACCTTCCAGAAGCTCAGGCTTTCCGGCGCCAGCCTAAGCCCGAAAAGCGAGGTCAGAAAGAACACCAGCGGCGACATCAAAACCGTAATGCCAAGCGCCTGCCAAACCTCGCGCCAGCCGTCGTTCAGCTCAGGCAGGCGTCGCAGCAAAATCTCACGGGTGAAGGTGCTGAGGAAAACCGAGCAGCCGCTGATCGCGGCCCAATAGAGAACCCGCTGCCCCCAATCAAGATCGGAATAGGTGCCAAACGGCCCCATGATGGAGCCAGCCACAGCCGCCATCACCCACAAGCTCAACACAGACGGGGCAAACACCCGCTGCCCAGACAGTTTGCAGATCTGAAAGATCTCAGAAACCACGTTAACCACTCGATACCGTTACGTTGCGGTGCAAGGCTGTATTTACCTTCATCCGCGCATCTTCAAGCATATAATACGTGGAATACGAGAAATCTCTTAGGTGTTCAGGGGGAAAAACATGAAAATTCAGTCGCGTGTCAGCGAGAGTTTTGCAAAACAGACCATGATGCAGACCCTTGGGGCCGAACTGATCGCTGCCGACGCAGGCCTTGCCGTGATCGAAGCGCAGGTGCTGCCAACCTGTCAGCAGCAACATGGTTTTGGCCATGCAGGGCTGACCTTTTCCATCGGTGACAGCGCGGCGGGCTACGCAGCGCTTTCGGCAATGCCTGAGGGGTATGAGGTGCTGACCTCTGAGATCAAAATCAACCTGCTGGCCCCGGCTGCGGGTGACCGTCTGATCGCGCGGGGCAAGGTGGTGAAACCGGGCAAGCGGCTGGTCGTTGTCACCGCTGAGGTCTTCGCCCGGGACGGGGATCAGGAAACCCTGATCGCATTGATGCAGGGCACCATGGTCCCCATGGCGCCCCGCTGATCTGCGTTAGGCTGTCAGGCCTTCCGGCTCCGCCAGACCATTGGCGCGGCAGCAGGCAGTTACAGTGTTGGCCAAGAGGCACGCGATGGTCATCGGCCCCACGCCGCCCGGCACCGGGGTGATGGCGCCTGCGACTTTGGCTGCGCTTTCAAAATGCACATCGCCCACCAGGCGGGTCTTGCCCTCACCCTTTTCCGGCGCGTCGATGCGGTTGATTCCCACATCGATCACAGTGGCGCCTTCTTTGATCCAGTCGCCCGGCACCATTTCCGGGCGGCCCACGGCGGCCACAACGATATCGGCGCGGCGCACCACATCAGGCAAGTCCTTGGTGCGGCTGTGTGCGATTGTCACAGAGGCGCTGTCGTTCAGCAACAGCTGCGCCATCGGCTTGCCCACAATGTTGGAACGGCCAATGACAACAGCATTCATGCCCGAAATCGAACCGTGATGATCCCGCAGCATCATCAGACAGCCCAGCGGTGTGCAGGGCACCATCGATTTCTGACCCGTGCCCAAAAGCCCCACGTTGGAGATATGGAACCCGTCCACATCTTTGGCCGGGTCGATCGAATTGATGACCAGATCTTCGTTCAGATGGCCGGGCAGCGGCAGCTGCACCAGAATGCCATGCACCGCCGGATCGTTGTTCAGCTGATCAATCAGCGCCAGCAGGTCCGCCTCTGAGGTGTCCACCTCCAGCTTGTGCTCGTACGAGTTCATGCCGACCTCAACGGTCTGTTTGCCCTTGGAGCGCACGTAGACCTGACTGGCGGGATCTTCGCCCACCAGAACCACCGCCAGACCGGGGGTGATGCCGTGATCTTCTTTCAGACGGGTCACATGCCCCGCCACCTGTTCGCGCACCTTGGCCGCAAAGGCCTTGCCGTCAATGATGTCAGCCGTCATCAAAGCACCCTTTCAATGTTCCCAAAATACTCCCGCCGGAGGCGTTCGCCTTGCCGAGGCATGTACCGCGCATGCGGCCTGCACACCAGCCATAAGCCACCCGGTCAGGATAAGGTTGCCGCCCATCTGTTTCCCATCCGAACGGCAGGTTTCCCAAACGAAAAGCCCACCCGCATGACCGGATGGGCTTTCTTTGCTTTAGAACAGACCTTCGATCAGGCCTTCGTCGTTCAGGCAAATGTTTTCTGCCGCCGGTTTGCGGGGCAGGCCCGGCATGGTCATGATCTCACCGCAGACAACCACGATGAAGCCAGCACCCGCGCTGAGGCGCACCTCACGCACCGGCACCGAATGGCCGGTGGGCGCACCGCGCAAGCTGGGATCGGTGGAGAAGCTGTATTGCGTCTTGGCCATACAGACCGGCAGATGGCCATAACCGGCCTCTTCCCATTCTTTCAGCTGGTTGCGGATCTTGTTGTCTGCCAGCACCTCATCAGCACGGTAGATGCGCTTGGCGATGGTTTCGACCTTTTCAAACAGCGGCATGTCATCGGGATAGATCGGGGCAAAGTTGGCGGTGCCACCTTCAACGATTTCCACCACTTTTTCGGCCAGCGGTGCCGACCCTTCGGAACCCAGCTCCCAATGGCGCGACAGAACCGCCTCAACACCGTGTTCGGCACAGTAGTCTTTGACGGCCTGCACCTCAGCGTCCGTGTCGGTGACAAAGTGGTTGATTGCGACCACAACCGGCACACCGAAAGATTTGACGTTTTCGATGTGGCGCCCAAGGTTGGCGCAGCCGTTCTGCACGGCGCCAACATTTTCTGCACCAAGGTCTGCCTTGGCCACGCCGCCGTTCATTTTCATCGCCCGCACGGTGGCAACCAGCACCACAGCCGAAGGCGCAATACCGGCTTTGCGGCATTTGATGTTCATGAACTTCTCAGCGCCCAGATCCGCGCCAAAGCCCGCTTCGGTCACCACGTAATCGGCAACCTTCAGCGCGGTCTTGGTGGCGATGACCGAGTTACAGCCATGCGCGATATTGGCAAATGGGCCGCCGTGCACGAAGGCCGGATTGTTTTCCAGGGTCTGCACCAGGTTGGGCTGCATCGCGTCTTTCAGCAGGACGGTCATTGCGCCTTCGGCCTTGATGTCACGGCAGTAGACCGGGCTCTTGTCGCGACGGTAGGCCACGATGATGTCACCCAGGCGTTTTTCCAGATCCTTCAGATCGGTTGCCAGACACAGGATCGCCATCACTTCCGAGGCAACGGTGATGTCAAAGCCGGTTTCGCGCGGGAAGCCGTTGGCGACACCACCCAGGCTGGCGGTGATCTGACGCAGGGCGCGATCGTTCATGTCGACCACACGGCGCCAGGCGACGCGGCGGATGTCGATCTCGGCCTCATTGCCCCAGTAGATGTGGTTATCAATCATCGCCGACAGCAGCGAATGGGCTGAGGTGATGGCGTGGAAATCCCCGGTGAAATGCAGGTTCATCTCTTCCATCGGAACAACCTGCGCCATGCCGCCACCGGCCGCGCCCCCCTTCATACCGAAGTTCGGGCCCAGCGAGGCTTCGCGAATGCAGATCATCGCGTTTTTGCCGATGCGGTTCAGACCATCACCCAGACCTACCGTGGTGGTGGTCTTGCCTTCCCCTGCCGGGGTCGGGTTGATCGCGGTTACCAGGATCAGCTTGCCGTCTTCACGGTCCTGCACCGAATTGATGAAATCCTGACCCACCTTGGCCTTGTCATGGCCATAGGGCAGCAGATCGCTGGCTGGGATGCCCAGCTTGTCGCCGATCTCCTGGATCGGCTTCTTGTTGGCCTCACGGGCGATCTCAATGTCGGATTTGTAGCTCATAGGTACCCCTCCCGGCACGCATGGAAATTCACAGTTCTGGCTCAGATAACGACGGCACGGCCCGGGCTGCGCCGCAAAATCCGACATTTCCAGCGCGGGTTGCGTCGCGCTGTCGCAGGACGGAAGGGCACAGGTCGCTGTGAGTCGCCCCGACGTCTTGATTTAAGGAGTGTCGATTTGCGGCTCAGCGCGTGCTGCGCACCGCGTCGTAATGCGCCCATTCGGGCTGATCCGGCACAAACAGCTGCAGCGGATCACCAAGCGCGATCTCCCCCGGTCGTTCGACCCAGGCTGTCACCCCGCGTTTCGCCCAGGCCGCGGCCCGAAACCCTTTGCCCTTGCCCGGCGCTGCCGCCTCAATCACCTTGACCGGCAGATTGCAGGGGCGGTTTTCCATATCGATCACCAGCGTGGCGCCCGAAGGCGCCTGCAGGCGCGCGCTGGGGGGCATGCGGCTGAAATCGGGAATACCGCGCAGCACCAGTGAGGCGCCGATCCACGCCGGATCAAAATCCGCGATCTGCAGTTCCGCGGCAATTTCCGCCAGATCCTCGGCGCTGATCAGGCTCAGTTGACGGGTGTTGCGGATTTCCGTCCCGCGCGCATGCATCGCCGCCACCCGACCACAGGAGGGTCGGTTCACACCGGCATGGCTGTCCTCATCCAGCCCGTTCCAGGACAGGTCCGCCAGCTCGCGCGGGCTGGAGGCCAGCGAAGCCGCGCGATCCTCAACAACCCCCATCCACTCAATCGTGCCCCGAAAATCCGTTGGTTTCAAAACCGGCATATCACCCTCACCCGATGTGCTGCGTCTTCAATTTTGGCGGAGCATGCACCGAGAATGCAAGGCGCGCAAATGACATCCTGTGATCGCGACGATTTGTGACCGTTGTCCTTTCTGGGGTGTGGCCACAGTGTTGCAAACACCTGATGGCAAAGAAAAACCCCCGCCGGGGCGGGGGCTTAATCAGATGGGGTTAGCTCATTTCCGGTTCCATGCCACCGTCGCCGCTTGGCTTGGCTTTCGGCTTGGTTTTCGGGATGGCTGTGACCGATGGGGCGTTGCCTGCATCCGGGGTGTCATCTTCGTCCTCACCCGCATGTGGCGGCTCACCACGCATCACCCGTTTGATCTCTTCGCCGGTCAGGGTTTCATATTCCAACAGACCCTGCGCCAGACGCTCAAACTCTTCCTCATTCTCGGTCACGATCTTGAAGGCCAGCTCATAGGCTTCCTGAATGAAGCGTTTCACCTCATCCTCGATCATTTCCTTGGTGTTGGCCGAGACCGAGAAACCAGCGGTGTTGCCCGAGTAGCCTTCGTGGGCTTCGGCATAGTCGATGTTTCCGACCTTATCCGACATGCCCCAGCGCAGCACCATGGCGCGCGCCAGCTGGCTGGCCTGCTGAATGTCACCAGCAGGACCGTTGGACACGTGATCCGCACCGTATTTGTGAATCTCAGCCGCTTTACCCGCCATGGTCATGGCCAGTTTCTGGTGACACTCATCTTTGTGCCAGTTCAGACGGTCCATTTCCGGCAAGGACATCACCATACCGAGGGCACCGCCCCGCGGAATGATCGTGGCCTTATAGACAGGATCACATTTCGGCAGCTTCAGACCAACAAGGGCGTGACCGGCCTCATGATAAGCGGTCATTTCCTTCTGCTCGGCCGTCATGACCATGCTGCGACGCTCCGCGCCCATCATTATCTTGTCCTTGGCCTGTTCGAAGTCTTCCATCGTCACAAACCGGCGACCAACACGGGCCGCCATCAGCGCCGCCTCATTCACCAAGTTCATCAGATCCGCACCCGAGAAGCCCGGCGTCCCACGCGCAATGATGCGCAGATCAACGTCAGGGCCCAGCGGCGTCTTGCGGGCGTGCACGGCCAGGATCTTCTCACGGCCTTTGATGTCGGGGTTGCCCACGGTGACCTGACGGTCAAAGCGGCCCGGACGCAGCAGTGCAGGGTCCAGCACATCTTTACGGTTAGTGGCCGCGATGATGATCACACCTTCGTTGGCTTCAAAACCGTCCATCTCAACCAGCAGCTGGTTCAGCGTCTGTTCACGTTCGTCGTTGCCACCGCCATAGCCAGCGCCACGGTGACGGCCCACGGCATCGATTTCGTCGATGAACACAATACAAGGCGCGTTTTTCTTGGCCTGTTCGAACATGTCGCGCACACGGGATGCACCAACACCAACAAACATTTCCACAAAGTCCGACCCCGAAATGGTGAAGAAGGGCACGCCCGCCTCACCCGCGATCGCACGGGCCAGCAGGGTTTTACCGGTGCCCGGAGGGCCCACCAGCAGCGCACCTTTGGGGATCTTGCCGCCCAGACGGCTGAATTTCTGCGGGTTACGCAGAAACTCTACGATCTCTTCCAGCTCTTCTTTGGCTTCGTCGATCCCAGCAACATCATCAAAAGTAACACGGCCGTTCTTTTCGGTCAGCAGCTTGGCCTTGGATTTGCCAAAGCCCATTGCGCCACCTTTGCCGCCGCCCTGCATGCGGTTCATGAAGTAGATCCACACACCGATCAGCAGCAGGAATGGCAGGAGGCTCAGGATAAAGGTCTGGAAGCCGGACTGTTGCTGGCTCTCGGCGGTGACCGGGATGTTTTCAGCAATCAGCATTTTGGTGACTTCGGCGTCATCCGGCTTGATGGTGACATAGTCACGGCCATCGGTGCCCCGGAAGCGCACGGATTCGCCATCCAGTGTCACAGAGCTGACTTTGTCTTCGTCAACGGCCTGGACGAATTCGGAATAAGGGATGGCGTTGTTTTGCAAGCTGCTGCCTGATCCGCTGAACAGGTTGAACAGGGCCAGCACCAACAGGAACAGAACCACCCAGAAAGCGATGTTTTTCGCGTTGCCCAAGGAAAATCTCCCAATCTTCGGTCGCCACCGGAGGTATCACAGGCGGCATCCTACTTAAATAGAGATCCTGCGACCATCTTCAACGAGATACCGTCCATTTGGCAAAATCGCGGCAGTTGGGCGCAAGTTCTGCCTGCCATCCCTGCAAGAACCCCGCCAATGGGGCGGAAATCAGCTGATTGTCGCGCCAAATCGCTGGATCAGCCTGCAGCGCCGCCGCCGGTCGCAGAGATTCGCGCGGTTTCGGGCAGGCTAGCAAACCCTCCGCGCCTAAAGGTGCGATGTGCAAATCCGCCCCCCCGGGGCCTGAAAGCTGCCAACGCGTATCAAAGGGTTGATCGACAGATGTGCTCAGCTCGGCCACTGCGGCCAATTCACGAAACAGGTAGATCCCGCCTTTGCGGTGGGTCATGCGCACACCGCTGAGCGTTGCGCCCTGCCCCGCCAAGGCCTGCGCCCGCAGTTGCGCCAATGCTTCAGACCGTGGCGCATAGCCCGGTCCGGCAATCCATCCCAAGGCATGTTGCAACAAACGGCGCTGCAATTCCGCTGGCAGCTCTGCAAAAGGCTTTGCCGCTATGGCCAGATCACCCGCGTGCTGGGTGACATGTTTGCCCGCAAACTGCGCCACCGCCCAGTTCAACGCGCCACGTGCCTCGGCCAGGTTTTGGGCCGTTTGGTTCAGCGCCTCAGGCTCCACCCCCTGCTGCGCCAACATCTTTAGGCCCTGCCGCATGCGCACCCGTTCAAACCGGGTGTCGTCATTTGACGGATCTTCAACCCAAGTCACGTTGCGCGCAGTTAACTCCGCCCGCAAGGCGTCGCGACGCACAGAAAGCAACGGGCGCAGGAACGGGAACCCCGCCTGTTCGCCCTGAGCCGCCATCGCCGCCAGCCCGTCCACCCCAGCGCCACGTGCCAGCCGCATCATCAGCGTTTCTGCCTGATCGTCGAGGGTATGGCCCAGCAAAACAGCGCTTAAGCCCCGTTGCCGCGCCCAATCGGCCATCAGCCGATACCGCGCACGCCGGGCCTGATCCATCAGATTGCCCTGACCCTCCCAGCCCTGCCAGCGCAGAACCCTATGCGGCAGACCCAGCGATGTGGCGTGATCTGTGACAAATGCGGCCTCTTGCGCCGCCTCAGAACGCAGCCCGTGATCCACGGTCACCACATGCAGATCCACGCCCCGATCACGTGCCCAATCGGCCGCCAGATACAGCAAAGCTAGGGAATCACTGCCGCCGGAAACCGCGATGCCCAAAGGGCCCGCGGGATCCGTCGATTGCCAGCCCCGCAGCGACGCCGCGAGCGCCTCGGCGGGGGACAGTTTGGTCATGAGCAGGCGAGCCGCGCGCGTTCCTCTTCGGCGGCGACAACGGCATCAGCACCGGGGAAGCGCACAGCCACCTCAGCCAGTGTCACGCAGGCCTCAGAGGTTTGGCCCAACTGCCCCAGTGAGAAGCCCAGTTTGTACAGCGCTTCCGGCGCGCTATCGCCCTGCGGCGCTGCGCTAAAGGCCTCCAGATAGGCCCGTGCTGAAGCGGTCTGATTGCCATCCGCAGCCAGCGCATCACCCCGCATCAGATGCGCCAGCGCGGTCAATGGGCTGCCGGGATAGGTGGCGATAAACTGATCCAGCAGCGACAGCGCTGTGGCATGGTCGCCTTCGTTCAACGCGGCGTCGGCACGTTCAAAATCGGCCTCTTCCCCGATGGCCAGTTCCGGCGCATCGGTCACACCCACATCCGGGCTCACAACTTCTTCACCGGCATCGCCGCCCAGGGTGCTGCCCTCGGCCAGACTGGCAATGTCGCAGCCGGCTTCCAATTCACACAGGCGGAATTCAAGATCGCCCACACGGTTGCCGCCGTCCGTGGCGATGCGGTTGATGCGGAACTCCAGCTCTTCGGTTTTGGCGGTGAGGCGCTGCATCTGGCCTTCGATGGCATTCACCCGCTGCAGGATGGTGCCGCCCGCAGCCCCCGAGGGCGCGCCGGTGGTGCTCAACTCACGCTTCAGGCGTTGCAGATCGACGTAGAGCACCGACAGCTCCTGACGGATATCCGCCAAGGTCTGATCCTGTTCCTGTGCGAATGCGCCCGTGACCGGTGCGGCCAGCGCAAAACAGGTTGCCATAACAAACCAGCGCATGTGGTCCCTCATCTTTCTAAACCGGCCCGCTGAAACAGATTTAGCGGACCTTTGATAATCGCGGTGTGATCGCGCCTTAGCTGGACAGACCTGCGGACAGGACGGTCACCGCGCGGCGGTTTTTCGAATAGCAGCTTTCCTGCGAACAGACCTCAATCGGGCGCTCTTTGCCAAAGCTCACCACCTTCAGGCGGTTGGCCGCGATACCGCGCTGCACCAGGTATTCCTGCACCTCATTGGCGCGGCGTGCGCCCAGGGCCAGGTTATATTCCCGCGTGCCCTGCTCATCTGCGTGGCCTTCGATCACGGCGGTGAAATCCATATTCTGCAGCAGCCAATCCGCCTGCAGATCCAGCGTTGCCGCAGCAGTCGACGACAGGGTGGATTGGTTCACTTCGAACAGAACCCGATCCCCAACGGTTTGCTGGAAATAAAGCGGCGAGCGCGGATCATCCGCGGATCCGTCGTTCACACCGGCAGGATCGCCGCTGAGGTAAACGTCATCATTGCCAAACCCCGGATTGGTACATGCGGCCAGCGCCAGTACCGAAGTCAGCATCACTGCCCGTGCCAGAATCGTCTTCATGTCATTGCCCCGCTCGACTGATCTTCTTGTTGTTTTCACTACCATAACGTTTTCGATCTGAAAACGCCGCAAGCCAACGCGCCCCCTGATCGGCAGGAAGGCGCGGTTGCCAAGTTTATTCCTGCAGCGGCGACCAGGCCGGATCCGATCCGCCGCCCTGCGTGCGCACCCGTTTCAGGTTGCGCCCTGTGATATCCACCGAATAGAGGCTGGCCGATCCCCCGGCCCCTTGGGTTTCGCGGGTGAACATGATCACCCGGCCATTGGGCGACCAGGTGGGCCCCTCGTCAAGGAACGAAGCCGTGAGCAGGCGCTCTTCTGAGCCATCGATGCGCATCACGCCGATATGGAACCGGCCTTTGCTTTGTTTGGTGAAGGCGATCAGGTCACCACGCGGGCTCCAGACCGGGGTGCCATATTGGCCTTTGCCAAAGCTGATGCGCTTAGGCTCACCGCCATTGGCGTCCATGATGTAGAGCTGCTGCGTGCCGCTGCGGTCACTTTCAAAGACGATCCGGCTGCCATCCGGGCTGTAGCTGGGGGCCGTTTCAATCGACGGGGCCGAGGTCAGGCGCTGCGACCGGCCGTTGGCGATGTTCATCTTGTAAAGGTCGGTGTTGCCGCCTTTGGTCAGCGAATAAAGCACGGTCTGACCATCCGGCGAGAACCGCGGCGCAAAACTCATGGTGCCGGGCTGTTCCTCCAGCACACGACGCCGGACCGAGGCCACATCCAACACGTAAATCCGCGGAAAGCCGGTTTCATATGAGGTGTAGAGGATCCGGTCACCAGTGGGTGAGAACCGCGGCGCCAAGACGATTGACCGGCTGTCAGTCAGAAACTGCAGGTTGGCCCCGTCATAATCCATGATCGCCAACCGTTTCTTCCGTTCGTTTTTCGGGCCGGTTTCGCTGACGTAGACCACCCGGCTGTCGAAATAGCCGCTTTCGCCGGTGATCCGGCTGTAGACCGCATCAGCCACCTTATGGGCCATGCGACGCCAACCCTCCTGCGTGCCGGTGAACTGCAGGCCGCTGCCCAATTCAGCACCGGCAAAAACATCGTAGAGGCGGAACTTCACCGTCAGCCGCCCACCGGGCTGCAGGCTGACCGCGCCGGAAACCAGCGCCTGCGCGTTGATCGCTTTCCAATCGGCATATTGCACCGGGCTGGAGAAGCTGGTGATCGTGCTGATATGGGCGCTGTCGGGGATTTCACGGAACAACCCGGTGCCGCTCAGATCATCGGCCACCAGTTGCGCGATATCCTGCGCCAACTGCCGGGCCGAGCTGTTTTCGGCCACAAAATCCGGTGCTGCAAAGGGCAGCGGTTCAATCACACCTTCGGTAATTTCAATCCGAAGTGGGGCGGCATTGGTCAGGCCGGGCAAAGCAAAAACAGCCGTGGCCGCCAGGAGGGTCAGGAAACGTCTGATCATTTGATCCTCATTTTCTCTGGATTGAATGTCATTTCTATATCACGCCATTGTTCATATTTCTCGGACGGCAGCGCAAAACCGCGCGCGCCACAGCGAATGATTGCACGCCGCGCCGCCTGAAAGGCCTGTTGAACCGATCCGCCAGTGCCCCCGCTGGAGCTGATCATGCGGATCGTCCCGGTGTCTGGGGTGCCGTCCTCGTTCATCGATACGCCAACAACAACGGTTGTCTTCAACGCTTCCGTCGAAAGTGATCCGGTGTTCCAGCATTTCTGCACCGCCACCCGCAGTGCGTCCTTTTCGCCTGAGGTCAGCGGCGGCCCCGAGGGGCGCGGCGGTGTCGGGTTTGCCGTGTCATTGCTGAGCCCTGCCAACAAGTCATCCACCGCGGATTGAACGTTGTCCTGCGGTTGGGGGGGCGTGTCATCCGCCACCTCAGTTGGTTCGGGCGGCGTTGGGCGGTTGGGGCGTGCCCGCGGGCGCAGCGACCGGCCCAGCCCCGGGGGCTCAGCGGTTTCCGCCTCGGTCACGATCTCAGTGCTGGCCGCCTCTTCCACGGTTTTTTCTTGATCCGGCAACTGCTCCTCACCGGTGGCATCCGATGTGTCGACATCCTGCGCGACGTCAGCCACCTTGTCCTCTGGCTCCGGCGGGGCAATCGCCTCGGGCGCCACACGCGGGGCTTCCTGCGGGCGGCTAGGGGTGAGCGAGACGGGACCGTCGGTTTCCGGCTCATCACTGGGCGGTGCCAAAACGGCCACATCATCGCTGACCTCTGCCGGTGTGGGCGGCGTGATCTCGGGCCGGTCGGGGCGCGCTTCTGGTCGCGGTGGTTTGGTTTCTTCGGGCTGTTCCAGCACGGGCGGCTGATCGGCCTGACTGCTGGCTGGTGTATCAGCCTCCGGCGGGGTCACATCCGGCAGTTCCGGCACAATCAGATCGCTCACCGTTTCCGGTGGTTCTGTCCCGGCCAGCAGGCTTTCAAACTCCGCCTCAGAGATTGCGACAACCTCCGTCACCTCAAACGGTTCGGGCGCGGGTTTGAACACCCCGCCCAACAGCGCCCAGCCAATGAGGCTGACGTGCGCAACGCCTGAAATGATGGTACCGGTCTGCATTCTCGGGCTCAGTTCCCTGTTGTCTCAGCCTCAACAGTGGCCCCGTCCAGCGACGGCCCACCGGTATCGGTCACCAGACCGATGTTGCTAAAGCCTGCACGGTTCAGCGCCCCCATGACCTGAACCACATCCTCATAAGGCACAGCCCCGTCCGCGCGCAGGAACACACGGTCGCCGTCCCGTTCCGCCGCAATCGCGCGCAGGCGGTTGATCAGATCCTCACGCGCCACCTCGGTGGTCTGGATCATCACCGTGCCTTCGGCGGTCACGGTGACGGCCAGCGGCTCCTCCTGTTCGCCGGGCAGCGCATTGGCGGCGGTTTTGGGCAGTTCAACCGGCACACCAACCGTCATCAGCGGCGCCGAGACCATGAAGATGATCAGCAGCACCAGCATCACATCCACAAAGGGCGTAACGTTGATTTCCGACATGGGCTGCGCCCCGCCACGACGGGCGCGCCGGCGGCGTCCGCCGCCTCCGCCCTTGTTCATCACACCCGCGCCCATCGCTCAGAGGTCCAGCTGACGGCTGAGGATGGTCGAGAACTCATCTGCAAAGGCCTCATAGCCTGCAATGATCCGATCCGCATCTGCCGACAGTTTGTTGTAGAAAATCACCGCCGGGATTGCGGCCAGCAGGCCCAGCCCCGTCGCCAGCAGCGCCTCAGCGATACCGGGGGCCACAACGGCCAGGTTAGTCGATTGCTGTTCTGCAATGCCGATAAAGGCCACCATGATGCCCCAGACCGTGCCAAACAGGCCAACAAAGGGGGCTGTGGACCCCACAGTTGCCAGAACTGGCAATCCGTTTTGCAGTGCCTCGGCCTCTTTGGCGATCGCTACATCCATCGACCGGTCAATCCGCGCCTGTGCTCCGGCGATCAGCCCGCCATCATCGCGGTGAGAGCGGCGCCATTCGATCATCCCGGCAGCAAAGACCTTTTCGGAATGCCCTTTAGGATCTGCCCCGATCTGATCAAACAGCGCATCCAGTGGTTCACCGGACCAGAACGCCCGATCAAACGCTGCTGCTTCGCGACGGGCCAGCCTGTAGGCAATGAGTTTCTGAATGATGATCGACCAAGACCAGAAGGACGCGATGACCAAAAGGACCATCACCAGTTTCACGGTCAGTGTGGCGCGTGCAAAAAGTGCCCACATTGAGAAATCAATCTCATGCGCCAAGGCAAGGGTTTCTGTTTCCATTAGCCTGCTCTGCTCTGATGGCCCGTTATCTTCGGGCCTTGATTACAGGCAAAGCTAGCTGAGAATTAAGGGGAAAGCTAACAAAATGGCGTCAACGCGCGTGTTTTTGCGCAAAGATCGGCCTTCTAGTTCAGCATCTGGCGGATATTTGCCGGCATCCGCACCGGCTGACCGTCCTCATTCATCACGATGACCGTGACGATGGCGTGAAACAGCGCCTTGCCGTTGCATTTCACCCATTGATCCATCACCAGCCGTGCGCCGGTAACTTGTGTCACCTCGGTGGTCACGGTCAGCTCATCGTCCAGTTTCGCCGGCGCCAGATAATCCGCCTCCACCCGGCGCACCGCAAAGACATAGCCTTCGGCCTTCATGGCGTTCTGATCCATACCGATCTCACGCACCCATTCGCTACGGCCGCGTTCAATAAACCGCAGGTAATTGGCGTAATAGACGATCCCGGCCATATCAGTGTCTTCGTAATAAACGCGCACGGGGAGTTCGTAGATCATCGATGCTATCACTTCTGGCTTCGGTTGCTGGCGGCACCGTAGCAGTCAGGCCGGCCCGCGCAAGACCCCGCTTAAACCGGTTGCAACGGATAGGTCGCCAGCGCCTCATAAAGCGGGCCATCTGCGGTCAGCGTTGATTGATAAATGGAAAAGCTTTCAGCCTCGGCCAATGGCAGGCTGGCGCCGCCCTCTGCTGCCATAAATGCTGCCAGCCGCGCCTGTGCCTCAGGCGGCAGGCCCCGCTGGAACCGCACAAGGGTCACATGGGGTTTGAACCGGCGCCGCGGCAGGTCCACGCCTGCCACGCGCACCAGATGGGCCAGTTTTTCCTGCAGGTGGATCAGTTCCGGCACCCGCTCGGCCAACATCACCAGGGTTGACGGCTGCCTGCCGCCCCAAAGCTCCAGCCCAGTCAATTGCAACCGCACCTGCGGCTGCTGCACTGTGGTCAGCCCGTCGTGCAGAGGCTCCAGTATGTGATCAGGCTGGGCATCCAGAAAGGCCAGCGTCAGATGCAGGTTCTCTTCCTCAACCTCCCGACCGATCCCCAGCCCTTCGGGCAGGGCCATCAGCCCGTCACGCAAATTGTCCGGCAGATCCAGGGCCAGGAACAGCCGCCTCATTCGCCGCGCTGGATCTGGTCGCTGTCATCTTCGATCACCAGATCCCCCTGCACCTGCAAACGGGCATAGAGCCGCAGCGCATGGGAGGGATCACGATCAGATCCCGGCATCAAGGGCGCATAGGCGGCGCGGATCACCCCGGCCACATCGGGACGCAGGATCACATTCTCCCCGGCAATCGCCAGGGGAGAGGTCTCGGCAAAGGCGGCGTTCGACCACAGCAGCATCACCTGAACAACTTGGGTCAGCGCCAGTGTTTCGGCGGGCATCTTCGCCATCTGCGCATCCATCCGCACAAACACAAAGGCCGCCTGGATCGCGCCCAGATCATCAAAACGGAAGCCGCGGTACTGATTGGCGTCCTGCGCCTTCAACTTGCCCACCAGTTCCGCCAGATCCGGCACCAGCTGGTCGAGGTTTGGCACCTCCAGCAGCTCCGCCCAGTCCTTGAAGAAAAAAAACATCAGGTTGGCGCCCAACTCAGGATCGGTTTCCGCCATTTTGTGCCCGGCCAGCACCACAACCGCCTCCAGCGCACCTTTGACGATTTCCAGCGTTTCTTCTTCCACACCAAAGACCACCGGCACGATCGGACGGCCCCAGCGGGCAAAGACATATTCCCCGTTTTCACGGGTGAACAGCGCTTGAACAGCTTCGGGGCTCAGGGCTTCGGGCGTCATGGTCTATCCTCAGAACGGCAGGAACGGCCCCCGCATAACGTGAACCACGCCAAAGGGCCAGCACCGCGCCCTTTCAATGTTCTGCAAATACTCATCTGCACCAGCGCGGCACGCGCCTAGGCTATTTTCCATCGCCCCCAAACAACGTGCCCTGCCCCGCGCCGGGCTCCGCACGTTGTGGCGCCTGCAGCCCCATATGCCGCCAGGCCTTGGCGGCCAGCATCCGGCCCCGTGGCGTGCGTTGGATCAGCCCCTGTTGCAAAAGGAACGGCTCAATCACCTCTTCCAGCGCATCGCGGCTTTCGCTCAGCGCGGCGGCGATGGTTTCAATCCCCACCGGGCCACCACCGTAGTTTTCGGCAATCAGACTCAGATACCGGCGGTCGGCGCCATCAAGGCCCAGATCATCCACCCCCAGACGGGTCAATGCGTGATCGGCCAACGCCTGAGTGACCTTGCCGTCGCCTTCAACCACCGCAAAGTCCACCACCCGGCGCAGCAGACGCCCGGCGATACGCGGCGTGCCACGGGACCGTTTGGCAATCTCCCGCGCGCCATCTGGCGTGGCCGGCGCGCCCAGCAGCTTGGCGTTGCGGGTCACGATCTCATTCAGTTCATCCACAGTGTAGAACTGCAGCCGGGTCGGAATGCCAAACCGATCGCGCAGCGGCGTCGTCAGCAGGCCCAGACGGGTGGTGGCACCAACCAATGTGAAAGGCTGCAATTCGATCCGCACCGTACGCGCGGCAGGCCCCTCACCGATGACCAGATCCAGCTCATAATCTTCCATCGCGGGGTAGAGCACCTCTTCCACCGCCGGATTAAGGCGATGGATCTCATCGATGAACAACACGTCGCGCGCTTCAAGGTTCGTGAGGATCGCCGCCAGATCACCGGCTTTCGCCAGCACCGGCCCCGAGGTCATGCGGAAGTTGACCCCCAGCTCCCGCGCCATGATCTGAGCCAGCGTGGTCTTGCCCAGACCGGGTGGGCCATGAAACAGCGTGTGGTCCATCGCCTCACCCCGTTGGCGGGCGGATTGGATGAAAACACGCAGGTTGGCCCGCGCTTCGGCCTGACCGATGAAATCCCCCAGTTCCTGCGGGCGCAGGGCGCGGTCATTGTCTTCGGGCAGCGGGTCGGGCCGCAGGTTCGGATCGGCGTCAATCATGGCGATACCTTAGCCTTTAGGCGCCAAGAGGCTCAACGCCTTACGGATCAACTCACCCGTGTCGGCCTCGGGTGTGTCTTGTGCGGCCTGTGCAACAGCGCTTGCGGCCTCTGCCGGGGCGTAGCCAAGGTTTGACAGGGCCGACAGCGCATCAGATTGCGCCGCTGCCGATTGCTGCGCCGCCGTGGGTTCCGCCTGTTTGCGCGGTTTGCGTGCGGCGGGTTTCGGCGCCTCTTCGATCACCTCCAAGGGCTCGGCCACCTCAGTTCCCATCGCCGCCGAAAGGGTACCCCCCATGGCCATCACACCGGGCGCTTTGTCTTTCAACTCATGCACAACACGCTGCGCGGTCTTGGGACCAACCCCTTTGGCCGATTTGATCGCCGGAATGTCGCCCAGGGTGATCGCCCGGCTGACCCCTTCGGCCCCCAGGGCAGACAGGATCGCCAGCGAGGCCTTGGCACCGATCCCTTGAACCGAGGTCAGCAACCGGTGCCATTCTTTTTCCAGCAGCGTCGGAAAGCCAAACAGCTGCATCAGGTCTTCGCGCACCAGCATATCGGTATAAAGCGCCACCGCCTCACCCGCTTGTGGCAGGGTCGCCATGGTGCGATCGGAACAGTAAACGATATAGCCGACGCCGCGCACATCGATCAGCACATGATCTTCGCCGTGATAATCCAGAATACCGGACAGTTTCCCAATCATGCGCGCACCTCTTTAATTCGCATCCCCGCGCCGGTCCCAAAACCGGGACCGCGGGCGTAATGGGCGTGACATATGGCGATGGCCAAGGCATCCGCCGCATCCGGCCCGTTGATCGCCACACCGGGCAATTGCATTTTCACCATGTGGTCGACCTGCTGTTTGGCCGCGTGGCCCACACCGACCACCGTCTTCTTAACCTTGTTGGGGGCGTATTCGCCGACGCTGACCCCAAACTGTGCCGGCACCAGCAGTGCAACACCGCGCGCCTGCCCCAGCTTCAAGGTGCCGACGGCATCTTTGTTGACGAAGGTTTGTTCAATGGCAGCCGTATCAGGCTGGAAACTGGCGAAGACATCGCTCAGCTGTTCGTGCAGAGACAGCAGCCGTTTGGCCAGATCTTCTGACGAATCAGACTGGCACACCCCGTTGGCAATGTGGCTCATGCGGCTGCCTTCAGCCTCAATCACCCCCCAGCCAAGGTTGCGCAAGCCGGGATCGATCCCCAAAACCCGCATCACTGCCCCCTTTTTTGAACATTTTTTTCTTCAATTAGCACAAAGGGGGAACAAACGCCAAGTGGAAAGCAAAAAGATCAAAAACGACACCACTGTCTCATTCCCGCCAAACCTGTTCCGTTTTCGTCGTCAAATTGTCCAAAAACGACACCTTTAGACCTGCCCGAAACCCCTTATTTACTTGACCGAACGCCATGCCAGCCCGTTATGCACAAACTGCATAAGAGATATGCAATCCAGCCCAGTTGTGCGGATAAAAAAGGCGCTCTAGATGCCGTCTCAGTTAATGTAACGAAACACACACCAAGGTTCCTGATATGGCTGTCTACGAGAACACCCGCACCCAGTATCAGGCTGGCGCACTGGCCAGCCTTATCGCCCGTACCGCATTTGTTGTGGTCGATACCCTGTCGCACCTGCGCGAAATCGCCACCGGCTGGAACGACGCCCGCGTGACCCGCAAGGCGCTGTCGCGTCTGAGCGATCGTGAACTGGACGACATCGGCCTGACCCGCGCCGACATCGAAATGGTTGCCAAGGTTTAAGACGCCTGCCCATTTTGCTCCCAAACAAAATGGCCCTGTCTGAGCGTTCTGACAGGGCCATTTTTGTGAGAGATCTCTGGAGAGAGATTATTTGAGATAGGGGCGCATCTGGATCGCCAGATACTCAGACACGGGGTCGGGCTGCATCAAATAGCCACCTGCAACTTCGACCAGACCGCCTTCATGCAGTTTGGCCACACGATCCTGGTAGTTGCCAAAGCCCATGCTGGCCATCAGCAAGGCCTTGAACCCCAGAAATCCGCAGATCAGAAACACCAACCCCCGCCAGGGGAATGAGGCGCGGCGGCGTTTCGGGCGCACCACGATTAACCCATCGCGGTCCACAACCGTCACGTAGCCGTTTTTCAGACGCGCTCTGTTCTTGTCGATGCGTCGTAGCCTATCGTCAAACTCGTTAAAGGCGTCAGACATAACAACCTCCGATGGTCGAGCCCCCACTCATTACCTGAGGTAAGGGATACCTTCGAAATGTGGCGGAAATGGGGCAAGAGCCCCAGATTCGCTGCAATTGCGTCTCAAATTGCCTTTATTTCTTGAGTGTGAGGGTGGTCCATTCACCAATCTCTTCGCGGTAGGCCAGATTGATGCCGTTCTGTGCATAAACCGCGATGACCTCATCTGCCTGCTCATTCAGGATGCCAGACAGAATCGCATAGCCCCCCTCCTGCAGGTTTGATGCCATATCAGGGGCCAGATCGATCAGCGGACCTTTGAGGATATTGGCAAAGACCAGATCGAAAGGCGCAGCCGCCTCCAGCTCGGGGGCGCCAAAGCCTGCCGCCACCACACATTTGACCCGACCGTCCAGATCGTTGACCTTGACGTTGGCCGCAGCCACCTCAACCGCGACCGGGTCAATATCCCCCGCCAGGGCCGGGTTCGGCCAGATCCGGGCCGCCCCCATGGCCAGAACAGCGGTGCCGCAGCCAATGTCGGCAACGTTCAGCCCTGTGAAACCTTCGCTGTCCAACCGGTCCAGCGCCCGCAGGCAGCCCTGTGTGGTGCCGTGGTGGCCTGTGCCAAAGGCCATCGCCGCCTCAATCAGCAGCGGTTCACAGTTTTCCGGCACCTGATCCGCATCATGGCTGCCATAAACAAAGAAACGACCAGCCTCGACCGGGGCCAGTTCCCGTTTGACCTTGGCCACCCAATCGGTTTCGGGCAGTTCTGAGATGGCAAATGGCTTGGCATCAAAGGCCGCCGCCAGCACCGCCAGCCCTGCCTCATCCGGGGCCTCAACGAAATAGGCGCCCACTTCCCACAGGCCTGAATCGTCTTCGATCTCAAAGACGCCCACACCGGTGGGTTCCGGGTTCAGACGCTCCATCGCTTCGCCCAGCGCCTCGGCTGGTGCTTTTCCGGGCAGGGTCGTCAGGGCGGTGTAAGTGGGCATAGCGGCCTCCGAGGCAGGAACATCACGGGTTTCAAGTCTTGCAGCAGCGCCTACGCGCCACCTCGTCCGGGGTCAAGCCTTGGCTGCGCGCTGCGGCTCAATCCCGCGCCCCGATTTGACATAGCGCCAGGCCACCCAGCCGGCCGCGATGCCAACAATGGTGTTGCCCACCGCCTGCGCCCAGACCACCCCCGTCGCACCAAAGGCCGCGCCCATGCCAAAGGCCAGCGGTGCCATCAGGATGCCATCGCGGGTCCAGTTGGCCAGCGTTGACCAGACAGGTTTGCCAAGGTTGTTGAAGGTCGCATTGGCCACAAACAGCGCGCCGGTGAACACGAAGGTGCCTGCCGCGTAGTAGCAGAAGACCTTGACGATCTCCGCCCCTTCGGGGCTGAGGCCAAAGGCGGTCACGATCAGATTGGCGCAGAGCGCCATCAAGACCCAGGTCAGCCCCGTATACATCACACAGAACTTGATCGAATCCACATAGGCCTCACGCACGCGGTCCCCCAGACCGGCACCGGCGTTCTGCCCGATGATCGCCCCAATGGCCCCGGACAGCGCATAAATGCCGCCAAAGCCCAGAATAGTCAGACGCGACACAACGCCGAAACCGGCCACGGCACTGTCACCATGTTCTGCAATGGCACGCACCAGCAGCCAGTTGCCAAATGGTGTAGCCAGCTGCGTGGCCACCGCAGGCAGCGCAATCGCCAGATAGGGTTTCAGAAAATCGCTAAAGTCACGCCGATGCGGCCGGGCCAGCATGTTATGGGTGGCGATCACCCAGTAGATGCCAACAATGGCCATCGCCAGACGCGAGGCGACGATCACCATCGCGGCGCCCTCAATCCCAAGGCCCCAATAGATGATGAACAAGGGGTCCAGAACCACGGCGACCGCACCACCGATAACGGTCACCATCATCGCCCGCCAGGCGTCCCCCACCGCCCGCACAATCGCTGAGGCACACATGCCCGCCGCCATGATCGGCAGGCTAGGCAGCGAAATCATCAAGAAGCTCTTGGCCACATCTAGCGTTTCGCCGCTGGCACCGGTCAGCCCCAGCAACGGATCCAGGAACACATAGGTCAGCGCCGAAATCGCTGTTTGGATCCCAACGCTATAGATCAGAATGACCGTGGAAATGCGCCGCGCCCTTTGCCCCTTGCCCATGCCCAGCGCCCGGCTGACCAACGCAACCCCGGCGATCATCATCCCGATGGCCACCGAGAGCACAAAAAACTGAATGGTTGCGGCGAAGCCAATGGCCGAAATCAACATCTCAACCTTCAGCTGGCTGACCCAGAACAGGGCCAGAAAATCGACCAGAAACATGAAGCTGAGGCCAAAGGCACTGGTCAGCGTCATCACCACCACATGGCGCATGGTCGACCCTGTGGTGAATTTTGCCTGGGGCGCCGCGGCTTTACCCGCCGGCTTTTCAGATGCAGGCTTGGCTGTGTTGGCTTCGGCCATGGGGTCACTCCGTCGGGTCAAGGCAGCACCAAATGGCTTAGGTGCCGTGAAGTACTATAAGGACGGCGCGTCATTCGGCCGGTGCAGCGCGGGCAAAACGGGCAAACACGGTCTCATTGCCTGGCTCTGGGTGGCGCGGAATCAAGCAGGCCAGGGCCAGCGATGTGCCCGCCATACCCGCAGCCAGCAGGAACACCGCGCCGGGTGAAATCAGCCACAGATAGCCCAGAAGCGCCGGCAAGAAGACCGCAGCGATATGGTTGATCGTGAAAGCCACCGCCGCCGTGGGCGCGATATCGCCGGGATCCGCGATTTTCTGGAAATAGGTCTTCAGCGCCAGCGCCAGGGCAAAGAACAGGTGGTCCAACACATAAAGGATCGATGCCAGCACCACGCCCCAGCCAAACCAGTAGATGCCGCCATAGGCCAGGAACACTGTGACAAGGCCGACGTATTCAAAGATCAACGCCCAGCGTTCGCCATAGCGTGCCACCACTTTGCCAAAAACCGGCGCCAGCAGCATATTGGCCATCAGGTTCACCAGATAGAGCCCGGTCACCTCATGCACGTCGAAGCCAAAGCGCTCGACCATCATGAAGCCCGCAAAAACCACAAAAATCTGCCGCCGTGCACCAGCCATGAACTGCAGCGCATAGTAAAGCCAGTAGCGTTTGCGCAGAATGAACTTCTTAACTTGCGGATTGGGGCTTTCAAACTGCGGGTAAGCCACAAAACAGAACAGCGCGATCAATGCCGTCAGACCACCTGACAGCAGATACACCACGTTATAGGTTAGGTCGAAGCGCTCCCAGCTGAGCACGATCAGCACATAGGCGATCAGCGTTGCAGCCGACCCCGCCGCCATGATCCACCCCAGCATCTGCGGCGCGCGATCTTTCGGCAACCACTGCAGCTGCAACGACTGGTTCACCGTTTCATAGTAGTGAAACCCGATGGAGCTGAGCATAGTGATGGTCAGGATCCCCCCCATCGAGGGGAACCACGCCGTGATCGCCGTCGCCACCCCAAGCAGCGCCAGTGACACGATCCCAAGCACCTGCTCCCGCATGAACATGATGATGGCGATCACCCCGATGGCCAGAAAGCCAGGGATCTCCCGTACGGTGTGCAGCCAACCAATGTCAGAGCCATCAAATGCCGCCATTTCGATGACGAAGTTGTTCAAGAGCGCAGACCAGGTGGAAAAGGCAATGGGCATTGCCGCGGCCATCAGGAAAAGCAGAGTAATCGGACGGCGCCAGACCGGAAGCTGCTGCGCCTCTTCAAGGGGATAAATCGTTTTCATGCCTCGGCATTACGCCGAATTGACACAAAAGGCGAGCGCTGAGCCCCCACACAGATGCACAGTCGCCCCGTCAAAAAAGCGCATCTGCGCGATTGGCGCAGCTGAACTGGCAGCGTTTGTCGGAGGATGCGTCGCCCCGCCCCCTTTCGGCCAGATCTGTCCTGCGCATGATCCAAATCAAATACATTCTAATATTTGATTTTATATTCTCGCACTCGAATGACAAAGAGGGATTGAGATGACACTCCTCAACATTGTGGACAGCATCGGCGAAGCACCCACCGCAGCGCTGCTTGGCCTGATCACCGGGCTGTGCTTCGGCGTTGCGGCGCAACGGTCCAGGTTTTGTCTACGCGCCGCCACGGTCTCCTTTGCTAGGGGGCGCTGGGATGACCGCGTTGCTGTCTGGTTGCTGACCTTCTCCACCGCAGTAGTTTGGGTCCAGGCGGCCGAGATGCTGGGGCTGATGCGGGCCGCAGATGCCCGGATGATGGCAGTACCCGGCAGTTGGTCTGGCGCCATCATCGGCGGATTGCTGTTTGGCGCCGGCATGGTACTGGCCCGGGGGTGTTCCGGGCGATTGCTGGTTCTGGCGGCCACCGGCAATCTCAGATCGCTGGTGTCCGGGCTGATCTTTGCCGTTGTTGCGCAGATGACCCTCGCAGGTCTGCTCTCCGCGCCACGTGAGGTTCTAGCCGGGCTTTGGATCACCCCGGGCGGTCGGAACACAGACCTTTTGACCGCCCTCAACCTGCCGGCCATTTCGGGCCTGTATCTGGGCCTTGCGCTGGCAGGTTTTGCCCTTGTTCTGGCCCATCGCAACCGTATAGGCGTTGCCCGTTTGATCTTTGCCTCAGGCGTTGGCTTTGCGGTCGCCCTTGGATGGGTTTTGACCTTTGGACTATCGCAAATCGCCTTTGACCCGATACAGGTCGAAAGCGCTACGTTCACGGGCCCTTCCGCGCATAGCTTGATGTTTGTCCTGGACCGCACCGCCGTGCTGGAATTTGACATCGGGCTGGTTCCGGGTGTTTTCATCGGCGCCTTTCTCGCCGCTTGGATCACCAAGGAGCTGAAGTTCCAAGGCTATGAGGGCGCGGCAAATATGCGCCGCGCAATTTTCGGCGCCGCCCTGATGGGGTTTGGCGGCATGCTGGCAGGTGGCTGCGCCATTGGCGCAGGGGTCACGGGTGGGTCCATCTTTGTGGCGACGGCCTGGTGCGCGCTATTTGCAATGTGGATCGGCGCAATGGCAACGGATTGGCTGATTGATCAGCCCGCCAGTCGCGCCGCCACCGCTTGATCCATGGCAGAATGACGCAAAACCACCAACAAAACGTTAAGGGCTACAAAAAACTTTGCGGGTCGATATCAACGGAAATCCGCAACTGGTTTCCCGGCCGAAACTGCTGCAGCCATTTTGCCAGCGCATTTTGCAATGGTGCGCCTTTCTCAGCCTTGACCAGCAGCCGCACACGATGCCGCCCGCGGATCCGGGCGATCGGCGCTGGTGCGGGGCCAAAGACCTGCGCACCGATTTGCCGCAACGGCGCGTTCCTTCGCGCCATTTCCGATCCCATATCAAAGGGTTGTTGCGGATCGGGGGCGCTGATGACGATGCCCGCCATGCGTCCGTAGGGCGGCACCCCTGCCAACCGGCGTGCATCTGCTTCGGCCCGCCAAAACCCCTCCTCATCACCGGCAAGGATTGCGCGGATCACCGGATGCTCAGGCTGATAGCTTTGCATAAACGCAACACCCTTGCGCTCAGAACGCCCAGCCCGACCCGCCACCTGACGCATCAGCTGAAAAGTCCGCTCCGCCGCCCTGAGGTCGGAGCCCTGCAGCCCAAGATCCGCGTCAATCACCCCCACAAGGGTGAGCAGCGGGAAGTTGTGCCCCTTGGCAACAAGCTGGGTGCCAATGATGATGTCGGCACCACCCTCAGCGATTTCTGCGATCTGAGCCTTCAGCGCGCGGGCTGATCCAAACATATCCGAACTCAGCGTCACCACCCGGGCATCGGGAAACAGCGCTGTCGCCTCCTCGGCCAAGCGTTCTACCCCCGGACCAACCGGGGCCAGCCGGTCCTCAGCCGCGCAGTTTGGACATTCCGTTGGCACCGGTTTTGTTTCACCACATTGATGGCACATAAGCCGTTTGAGGAACCGGTGTTCCACCATCCGCGCATCGCAAACATCACAGGCAATCTGATGGCCGCAAGCCCGGCAAATCGTCACCGGCGCATAGCCGCGGCGGTTGATAAACAGCAGTGACTGTTCGCCTTTTTCAACCCGCGCCAAAACCTCATGTTTCAGCTTATCCGAGATCCAGCGATTTGACGGCAGCTTCTCCTGCCGCATGTCGATGGCGCGCATATCCGGCATGACCGACGGCCCATAGCGGCTGACCAGATCGATTTTTTCGTATTTCCCGGCCTCAGCGTTCACCCAGGTTTCCAGCGATGGTGTTGCAGACGCCAAAACAACCTGCGCGCCGCACAGATGGGCCCGCAAAACGGCCATATCACGCGCGTTATACAGCACCCCTTCCTCTTGCTTGTAAGAGGTATCATGTTCTTCATCGACAACGATCAAGCCCAGGTTCTGATAGGGCAAAAACAGCGCCGATCGGGCACCGATCACCATCTGTGCGCCGCCTTGCCCAACCATTTTCCAGATCCGGCGCCTCTCCGTCATGGTAACGCCCGAATGCCACTCAGCGGGTTTAGCGCCAAACCGTTCCTCAACGCGGGTCAAAAACTCCGCCGTCAGCGCAATTTCCGGCAGCAGAACCAAGGCCTGTCGCCCCTGCGCCAGACATTCGGCCACCGCCTCCAGATAAACCTCGGTCTTGCCCGAACCGGTGACGCCGCGCAGAAGCGTAGTGCCATAGGTCTGCGCCGCCACACCCGCGCGCAATTTCGCGGCCGCCTCCCCCTGTGCCTCGGTCAGTGTTTTGCCGGCATGGTCTGGATCGAGACGGGCAAACGGCAGGTCACGCGGACGGTCCTCCTCCAATACCACGTTTTGTTTTACCAAACCCTTAACAACACTCGAAGAGACCCCGGCCATCTCAGCCAGTTCTTTCAGCGTGAAGGCCAGACCGCCATAGTCCCGCAGCGTGTCCAACACGCGGGTGCGCGCCGCCGTGCTGCGGTCAGGCTCGCCCTGCCCCAGACGGTAGATTTTCTGCATTGACGGGGGATCACTCAACCCCGGCGCGCGGGTCGCCAGCCGCAACATCGCCGTCAACGGCGTCAGCGTATAATCAGCCGAGCGTTGCAGAAATTGCTTCAGCTCATCCCGCATCGGCGCCACATCCAGAACGCGCAAGATGCTGCGGATCTTGCTGGCATCATAGCCCCCTTGCCCAGCGCCCCAGACCACGCCAAGCACCTTGCGGGGGCCCAGCGGCACCTCAACAAAAGCGCCCCGCCAGCACCCGCCCTCGGGCGCTTTGTAATCCAGAATGCGATCAAGGGGTTGCGTGGTCAGCACACCGACCAATGTGCCGGGGTCAAAAAACTCTTGCTGATCCGGCTGAACCTGCCCCGTCATTGCCTTTCGCCCCCGCTCTTTCGGCCTCTATCCCAAATTCGCCACCCAAGGGCTAGCCCCCTTGCCCGTCATGCGGTAAAGGCAGGGACGAAATCTGACACGTCGCGCCACAAAAGGGAACGCCGATGAAATTCTTCGTTGATACTGCCGAAATCGATGCCATTGCCGAGCTGAACGATCTGGGCATGGTGGATGGTGTAACCACCAACCCCTCGCTGATCAAGAAATCCGGTCGCGACATTCTGGAAGTCACCAAAGAGATCTGTGATCTGGTTGACGGCCCGGTTTCGGCCGAAGTCACCGCCACCGACGCGGATGAAATGATCGCCGAGGGCCGTAAGCTGGTCAAAATCGCCGACAATATCGCCGTCAAAGTGCCGCTGACCTGGGACGGATTGAAAGCCTGCAAAACCCTCACCAGCGAAGGTCACATGGTGAACGTCACCTTGTGTTTCTCGGCCAATCAGGCGCTGCTAGCAGCCAAAGCCGGCGCCACCTTCATCAGCCCCTTCATCGGCCGTCTTGACGACATCGCCCTTGATGGCATGGACCTGATCGAAGACATCCGCACCATCTATGACAACTTCGGCTTTGAAACCGAAGTTCTGGCTGCATCGATCCGTTCCGCCAACCACGTGCAGGACTGCGCCCGTGTGGGTGCCGATGTCATCACCGCCCCGCCTGCGGTGATCAAAGCGCTGGCCAACCACCCGCTGACGGACAAAGGCCTAGCTGCATTCCTGGCTGACATCAAAGCCGCGAACATCAAGATTCTCTGATCTTCGCCCAAAAAGCTGAACAAACGTTTAACGCCCCCAAAGTTTGGGGGCGTTTTTCATTTCTGCTGAGGCGGCCCCTATATGGCATAGGCTTTGCAGCATTCCCCTCGCCAATCAGCCCACACCAGGCCCTGTGCATAACCCTGTGGAATTTTTTTATCCACAGACGTACAAATCTCTTAGTATCTGTCACAATTGGGTTTTCTTGATCCACCCACAGTGGACAGGCATGAAACTGCCAAAAACCGCATCCCAACGGTGAAAAACATGAGGAAATCACCGAAAACCTCTGGTAAGTTTGGCAAAACAATAATGGCAGGCCGATGAGCACAGCAAAAATTGACGATACCCTGCGCGAGAAGATCATCTCGGAGCCTGACGTCATTCTGGACGATCAGGACCTTATGCATGCGCTGATTTCGGCCAATGAACGCGCCATGGGCGGCAATATTGTCGACCTGCGTGGCATCGCGATGGAACGGCTTGAGCATCGTCTTGATCGCCTGGAAGACACCCATCGTTCGGTGATCGCAGCCGCCTATGAAAATCTGGCTGGAACCAATCAGGTTCACCGCGCCATTTTGCGGATGCTGGACCCGACCGAATTTGAACGGTTTCTAAAAGATTTGAACGGCCCTGTGGCTGACATCCTACGCGTGGATTGCGTGAAACTGGTGTTGGAAACCGTTCAGGAAGAAAACGAACCAGCGGTGCGTCGTCTTGGTTCAGTTCTGTCGGTGGCCGAGCCTGGCTTTGTAGATCAGTTCCTGTCTGCAGGGCGCAGCGCCCCGACCCGGCAGGTGACACTGCGCCAAATGCAGGAAGGGCGACGCGAAGTCTATGGAGACAAAGCGCCGTTCATCCGATCGGAGGCCTGCCTGCGTCTGGATTTCGGCGCTGGCCGCCTGCCCGGCCTGTTGGTCATGGGCGCTGAGGATCCGCACCAGTTTTCCCCCCAGCAAGGCACGGATCTGCTGGCGTTTTTCGCCGGGGTGTTTGAACGCTCCATGCGGCGCTGGCTGTCGTGACGCTGATCACCCCAGCCGCACGCGATGCCCTGCAAAAGTGGCTGGATCACCAGCGCGCCCTGAAAGGCGCATCAGACAACACCATCGAAGCCTACAGCCGCGACGTTGCCGTTTTCCTGAGTTTCATGACCGCGCACCATGGCGAGCCTCAAGGCCTTGGTGCAATTGCCAAAATAACCGTTTCCGACATGCGCGCCTGGATGGCCGCCACCCGCCGTCAGGACGTCGGTGCCCGCAGCATGGCGCGCAAGTTGTCGGCGGTGAAATCATTCTACCGCTGGCTTGCGGAACGTGAGGGGTTTGAACCCACCGCCGTGCTGGCGACACGATCGCCGAAGTTCAGCGCAAAACTGCCGCGCCCGGTTGAGGCAGAGGCCGCCAAAGATCTTATCTCAACCGTTGCCGAAAATGCCCCCGAAGATTGGGTCGGCGCCCGCGACAGCGCAGTAATCACGCTGCTTTATGGTTGCGGTTTGCGGATTTCCGAGGCCCTCAGCCTGACGCGCGCCGCCGTCCCCTTGGGCGAAGTCCTCCGGATCGAAGGCAAAGGCGGCAAAGAACGGATGGTGCCTGTGCTGCCCGTCGCGCGGCAGGCGGTGGCCCATTATGTAGCGTTGATGCCGTTTGAACTGGGCCCAAGTGACATACTGTTTCGCGGTGTGCGCGGCCGCCCGTTAAGCCCGCGCGTGGTGCAGAAATCCATGGCACAAGCGCGGTTGCAGCTGGGTCTGCCGGCAACCGCCACCCCGCATGCCCTGCGCCACAGTTTTGCAACACACCTCCTTAACGCTGGCGGCGATCTGCGGGCGATCCAGGAATTGCTGGGCCATGCCTCGCTGTCGACCACCCAAGCCTATACTGCGGTGGACTTGGGGCGGCTTTTGGACGTATACGACAAGACGCACCCCAAGGCCGTTGCGCCAGAAAAATAGGGCCAAAATGTCTATTTCCAATGAATTCAAGGCGCTAAGCGTCCACCTCCTGACAGCGACAGGTGCTGTCTTTGCCATGCTGTCGATGCTTGCCGCGGTTGAAGCGAAATGGGATCTGATGTTCCTGTGGCTGGTCGTCGCCTTTGCCGTGGACGGGATCGATGGCCCCCTGGCGCGCCGCTATCACGTCAAACATTATGCCGCGCAGTTTGATGGTGTCCTGCTGGATCTGATCATCGACTATCTGACCTACGTCTTTATTCCCGCCTTTGCCCTGTTCAAATCGGGGTTGCTGCCGGGGTGGACGGGCTGGTTTGCCATCATCATAATCACCTTCTCCAGCGCTATGTATTTCGCCGATACACGCATGAAAACCAAAGACAATTCCTTCTCTGGTTTTCCCGGCTGCTGGAATATGGCGATCATCGTATTCTTTGCGCTGCAGCCGAATTTCTGGATCATCGTGGCGCTTGTCGCCGCGCTGTCCGTTGCGATGTTCCTGCCGCTGCGGTTCATCCATCCGGTGCGCACGGAGCGCTGGCGCCTGATCTCCCTGCCCATGGCACTGGCTTGGACCTTTTTTGCCGGTTGGGCCGCCTGGGTCGAGTTTCACCCGGAAAGCTGGGCCCATTGGGGCCTGGTTGTGACCTCCCTCTACCTCCTACTTGTTGGCATTGTACAGCAGATCATCCCTGAAGGTCGTTGATATCGATTATCCACAGAAATCTTGTCTGCGTGCAAGTTTCGGGACGATTTCTGTGGGTATCCTTCCGTTTTGGAGTCCTGAGTCCATCGCGGGCACAGCGTGGCGGCGATTAGACTAAGGGTTGAGGCACCCTATCAATACGTACCAAATGTTGGGCTTCACCCGCGGTCAGATTGCTAAAAGATAATTTTGCGGGCGATTGAATATGTGATTTCATCCGCCCCGGAGTCTTAAAGACAAACATCGTCAGATTTACAGCAAAAGCCCCGCAGCTCCTTCGTGCTTCAGCAAAGTGACTTTGGTTTCCACCCCGCCGTCGCCGGAAAAGCCGCCCAACCCGGTGGCGGACAGCACGCGGTGACAGGGGATGATGATCGGGATCGGATTGCCACCACAGGCCTGCCCAACAGGTTGCGGTGGTACGTTCAGATCCGCCGCAATTTCCCCATAGGTGCGCGTTTCGCCAAAGGGGATCGCCGACATGGCCGCACATACTGCCCTTTGGAAATCGCTGCCCTCCACCTGAAGCGGCAGGTCAAAAACCTCCAGCTCGCCCGCGAAATAGGCGCTGAGCTGTTCCCCCGCCTGACGCAACAGCGCAGTGTCATCATCTCCCGCGCCACCCCAGTAAAGACGTGTGATCGCACCGTCCTTTTCCACGACGCTGATACGACCCACGGGGCTGTCAAAACTACGCTCTGGCATCTTTTACCCACGGTTGCTTGCAAAAAGGCCGGGCTGTTAACCCGGCCTTTACACTATCATCTTATGGTCGGCTTATCCCAGCGCGTCGTTACAGCGTTTGCAGGTCGCTGCATGCGCGTGCTGCCCCACATCAGGGAGGATTTTCCAACACCGCTGACACTTCTCACCGTCGGCCTTTTCAAAGACAACACCAACACCTTCAACCTCCGGCAGGCGGAAGGCTTCGGCAGGCATTGGATCACCGGTCAGCTGGATCGCTGAGGTGATGCAGATGTCATCAAAGCTCACGGATTTAAGGGCGTCCAACATCTCTGCCTCGCGCACATGCACCACGGGTGCAGCCTCAAGCGATGCACCGATCACCTTGTCGGTCCGTTGTACCTCCAGCGCGGCGGTGACAACCCGGCGGGCCTGACGCACCTGCGACCATTTTGCCGCCAGCGGTTCGTTCAGCCACGCCGCAGGGGTTTCCGGGATATCGGTCAGGTGGATCGAGCTTTCTTCGCCCGGATACCGCTCCAGCCAGACCTCTTCCATGGTGAAGACCAGGACCGGCGCCAGCCAGCTGGTCAGACGGTGGAAGAGAATATCCAGAACCGTACGTGCCGCTTTGGCCCGGTCGGTATTGCCATCGCAGTACAGAACATCCTTGCGAATGTCGAAATAGAAGGAGGACAGATCCACGGTGGCAAAGTTGAACACCGCTTGCCAGACACCGTTGAAATCAAAGCTCTGGTAACCCGTGCGCACCTGCTGATCCAATTCTGCCAGACGGTGCAGCACCCATTGCTCCAGCTCAGGCATATCGGCAGGCGCAACCCGGTCCGCTTCATCAAAATCGCTGAGCGAGCCAAGCATGAAGCGCATGGTGTTGCGCAGCCGGCGGTAGCTGTCCGCGGTGCCTTTCAGGATCTCCGGGCCAATCCGCTGATCCGCCATATAGTCGGTCTGTGCCACCCAAAGACGCAGGATATCAGCGCCATACTGCTTCACAACGGTCTCGGGCACGATGGTATTGCCAAGCGATTTGGACATTTTGTTGCCCTTCTCGTCCAGCGTGAAACCATGGGTCACCACGTTGCGGTAAGGCGCACGGCCTTTGGTGCCACAGGCCTGCAGCAGCGACGAATGGAACCATCCACGGTGCTGGTCGGTGCCTTCCATGTAGACATCCGCGATACCGTCTTCGGTCCCGTCTTCACGGTCGCGCAACACGAAGGAGTGGGTGGAGCCGGAATCGAACCACACATCCAGCACGTCAAACACCTGATCATAATCATCAGGGTTGGCCGCATCACCGATAAAGCGCTCTTTGGCGCCCTCTGCATACCAGGCATCCGCGCCGTCTTTTTCAAAGGCTTCCGAAATCCGTGCGTTCACCGCGGCGTCGCGCAGCAGGAAGTCCGGATCGGTGGGCAGCGTATCTTTCTTAGTGAAACAGGTCAGCGGCACACCCCAAGCACGCTGGCGCGACAGCACCCAATCCGGGCGGCTTTCGATCATGGAGTAGAGACGGTTACGGCCGGTTTGCGGCCACCATTTCACCAGCTGGTCGATCGAGTTGAGCGCCCGTTCCCGGATGGTTTTGCCCATTTCGTCCTGACCATCGCCCACTTCGCGATCCACAGAGGCAAACCACTGCGGCGTGTTGCGGAAGATGATCGGCGCCTTGGACCGCCAGGAATGCGGATAGCTGTGGGTCACACGGCCACGGGCGATGATGCCACCGGCCTCAACCAGCTTGGCGATCACGGCGTTGTTGGCTTTGCCCTCTTTGCCTTTGTGATCCAGGATCCGCAGACCGGCGAAGAACGGCACATGCGACAGGAACTCGGATTCTTCGCCCACGTTATGGGTCATCCGGTCCAGCCAGTTGCGCTTCACAAAGCACTCATAGTCATCGGCACCATGGCTGGGCGCGGTGTGCACAAACCCTGTACCGGCATCGTCAGTGACGTGATCGCCATCGATCATCGGCACGTCGTAGTCCCAGAACCCCTCGGCGCCATCAACGCCATGCAGCGGATGCTTCAGGATGACACCGTCAAATTCGCTGGTCGCAACGTCGCGCAGCTTGGTGAACTCAGTAACCCGCGACTTTTCCAAAGCATCCGCAGCCAGCGCATCGGCAAAGACATAAAGATCGCCGGGGTTGGTCCAGCTTTCTTCCTGCGTCGCATCCACACGGTAGAGCCCGTAAGCCACCTTTTCATTATAGGCCACAGCCTTGTTTGACGGGATGGTCCAGGGAGTGGTGGTCCAGATCACCACGCGCGCCTCAGCCAGATCACCCTCACCCGCCGCCAGCGAGAAGGGCACCCAGATGGTGTGCGATTTGTGGTCGTGATACTCGATCTCCGCCTCGGCCAGCGCGGTTTTTTCCACCGGCGACCACATCACAGGCTTGGAGCCCTGATACAGCGTGCCGTTCATCAGGAATTTCATGAATTCCTCAGCGATCACCGCCTCGGCGTGGAAGTTCATCGTCAGGTAGGGATCATCCCAATTGCCGGTGATGCCCAGACGTTTGAACTCTTCGCGCTGGATGCCCACCCAATTGTCGGCAAAGGCCCGGCATTCCTGGCGGAAGTCGACCACGTCGACCTCATCCTTGTTTTTGCCTTTCTTGCGGTACTGCTCTTCGATCTTCCACTCAATCGGCAGACCGTGGCAGTCCCAACCGGGCACATAGCGTGCGTCAAAACCCATCATCTGATGGCTGCGCACGATCATGTCTTTGATGGTTTTGTTCAGCGCGTGGCCGATGTGCAAATGACCGTTCGCATAGGGCGGGCCGTCATGCAGGGTAAAGGGCTTGCGGGAGCCATCTTCGGCCTTCTGACGCAGCTTGCCGTAAACGTCGATCTTGTTCCAACGCTCCAGCCAGCCGGGTTCACGTTTCGGCAGACCGGCCCGCATGGGGAAATCGGTCTTGGGCAGGTTCAGCGTTTCTTTGTATTCAGGGGTGTCGGCGCACATTTCGGGCGTCCTTCATCTCGGGTCTTGATTAAGGGAAGAGAGGCGGCGCGGTATCCCATACGCCTTGTCCCGGCGGCTCGTATCGATCAGAGCGCCGGGCTGATAATTCGAATAATGATCGCACGCATCAGCATGTCCCCGCTTATAGGGCGCATGGTTCAGAGGGTAAAGCACTCATCAAGGGCGGGGCTTTGCCGCATGACACGAATGACACAATGAAAAAGGGACCGCCCGGAGGCGATCCCTTTTTTCGCGTGTGCTGGCGTGTTGGGTCTGGCGCGCTGCATCTGGTGGGCTGGGTTTGGCGAGTGGGATCTGGCTGGCTGGATCTGGCGGCGTGGCGGGCGAGCGATAAGCTGGCGGGCTGCGGAGCGGGATCTTGCGAACTGGACCTTACGGGCTGAACCTTGCGAACTGGATGGGGCGAGCTGGGCCTGACGGGCGGGCCACGGGTCTTTTTAGAAAGGGCTTATGCCTTGGCGTCGAAGCGACCACACCAGTCGGTCGATTTCACAACCGGCCATTTCGCGTCTAGCTCAGCCTCAGTCAGGAAGCTGGGGGCATTGAAACGGCACAGACCGGCATTGTCTGCGGATTTCGAAACTTTGTCGAAGAAGGTGCATGTGGTGCAAGCTTTGGCGGACATAATATCTCTCCTAGTCATATCTGGCTGGCGAGATCTGGCGGCGTGGCTTGCGGTTGGCTGGCTGCGTAGCGTGATCTGGCAGGCTGGAAGGTGGGCACCTTGCGGTGATCACCAATCTGTCTGTGAGAGTATAGATAGGATGTGTCACCCCGGGGGTCAATGGGATTTTTTGTTTAATTTCAAATACTTGACAGGTTTTATCGGGAATTGAAATCCGATAATTTCTTTCAGACTCCCGGGATATGGGCGGATACGCCCCCTTGCTGCGCGCGCCGTGGCGGCATATCTCTGAAAACAAAGGAAAAGGACCAAACCCAATGGCCAGCCTGCCACCGCGCTTTGATATTTCACGCCAGGAGATTGAGACGGTCGTCGCCGCCTTTTATGCGCTGATCCGCCAGCATCCGGGTCTGGGGCCGGTCTTTGCCGCGCATATTTCTGACTGGCCGCCGCACGAATCCAAGGTCGCGGATTTCTGGGCCAATGCGATTCTTCATGAGCGCAGCTATGATCGCAATCCGCTGTTGGTGCACCGCGAGGCCGGCAATGTGCACCCCGGTATGTTTGAGACCTGGCTTGCGTTGTTTGACCGGGTGCTGGAGGCAGAGCTGCGGCCAGATCAGGCGGCGGCCTGGTCCGCCCTGGCGCATAAGATCGGCCGGTCGCTGCGCGCCGGTGTGGTCGAAAAGGTCAAGAACAGCGACGGCATCCCGATGCTGCGCTGAAGCGCCAGATCAGGCGTTGCCCCGTCCGGTGAACAAACCGCCCAAAGCCGCGCCCACCATTGCGCTGACAGAGGGGCGTTTGCGCCTTGCATAGGGCAGCGGCCGGCACACCTCCATCGCAGCGACGCCCACCCGCACGGTCAGCGCGCCGTTCACCACCCCTTCGCCGAAGCGGCGTGACAGTTTCGACAGCAGACCGCCGCCAGCCAATGAGCCGAGGAGGTCATCGCCAATCGCCACCGCGCCGGTAGCCACAAGATGCGCCATCACCGCTGAAAACAGTCGCCAGCTGCCTAAGGCACCAGACCGGCCGCCGTAGATTTCGGCCACCCGGCGGATCATCCGCAGGTTCGCGGTCAGCGCGGTCAACACGTCCGCCAGCGCCAGCGGCACCAGCGCGGTCACGGTCGCCACCTGTCGGGCAGCGGCCTGCACCTCGGCTTCAGCCAGCTTGTCCAGCGGGGCCAGCAACTCCTGCTCGGCCAATCCCAGCAGCGCATCGGCGTCCATCTGTTCGCCGCGCCGTTCGTCAAAACGGCCCCGCGCCCAATCCAGATCCTGTCGCCGCTGGTATAGCCGCATCAGGGATTTGCTGACCTTCTGCGCCTTGGCCAGATCCGCCTCAGCCAGCGCCTCTTCCGCGCTGCGCTGCAACGCCTCAACCCGTCCCAGCCGCGCCAGCGCGGCCAGTTCACCAATCACGGCCAAAGCAACGGCCAGCACCAAGGCCACCCCAAGGACACCAACAGCGTAACCCAAAACGGGCACCCGACCGATCAGGCTGACCACCGCGTCCCATGCCGCCAGAGCCGCCAAAGCGCTGAGGAAGGACACCAGCAGCGCCAGGATCCAACGCCCCAGCCGTGACGGTTTGCGCCCTGCCCAGGTGGCCGCCATCTGCAGACCGGTTTGGGCACTGTCTGCAGGCAGACCGATGTCCGGCACCGGCGGCGCCGCCTCGGGGCCGGTCACGTCCGGGGCTTCGTCCAGATCGATCAGAATCGGGCCTTTTGCCTGTTTGGGACTGTCACTCATGCTGCCACACCTCTTTGCCAACGCAGCCGCACATCCGGCAGCCCCTCTTCGTTGCGCGCCCCGTCCGAACGTGCCACTTCCTGAAACCCTTCGCGGATATAAAACCGCCGGGCGTCTTCATTTGCCTCAAAGGCCCAAAGCTCCAACACTGAGGATTGCGCTTTCGCTTCCTCCAGCAGCTGGACCCCGATCCCCTGCCCTTGCGCATCTGGCGACAGATACAGCGAACAGATCTCAGCACCGTCGCGCGCGATAAAGCCGATCACCGTCTCACGTTCCGCCACCCGCACCCAGCCGCGATCGATCATGACGCCGGCAAAGCTGATGGTTTCCGCCTCAGAATAGAGCTTCGGCATCCACACCGTATCGCGGTTGAAGCCGTGCAGGATGGCGCCCACCGCACCGGCGTCCAGCGGCGTGGCTGCGCGCAGGGTCAAAGTCATAGCTTATCCCCGATCAGGAACTGCGCCGCACGGTCCAGCCGAATATGCGGCGGTCCTTCGCCGGGACGCAGAGACAAGGGGGCCGGGGCAAACCGCATCACGGCATAATCCTGGTCCAACCAGCGCTCCGCCCCTTGTCGTGCTGGTGACAACAGATGCGCCGGATCCGCTGGCAGCTCTCCGGGGTAAAAGGCGGCGCGTTTGCCGCTGTCCAGCAACAGGCCGCGCACGCAGTCCACCTCTTGCCCGTGATGGGTCAGGCTGGCCTCGGTCGTGGTCCGCAGCGAGGCTAGGGCCAGCGCATGGGTCTGCGCCCCGGCGAAATCCGCGCGATCCTTAGCCTCCCGCAGCAGGGCCTGCAGAATGGCAGACAGACGCGGGTGCTGCGAATGGTGCAGATGGTCGGATTTCGTGGCCGCGAAGAGGATTTTTTCCACCCGCTTGCCGCCCAAAAGCCGGGTCAAAAACGCATTGCGACCGGGACGAAACGCACCAAGGATATCCGCCATCGACTGGCGCAGATCCTCCAACGCGGGGGGACCATTGTGAATGGCCCCCAGCGCATCAACCAACACCACCTGCCGGTCAATCCGAGCAAAGTGATCGCGGAAAAACGGCTTCACCACCTTTGATTTATAGGCCTCATAGCGGCGCGCCATTTCCCGGCGCAGGGTGCCGCGCGCGGGCCGCCCATCGATAACCGGCAGGGGCGCAAAACTCAGCACCGGGGATCCCGCCAGATCGCCGGGCAGCAGGAAACGACCGGGGGTGCAATCGGAATAGCCCGCCAGCCGCGCGGCCTGCAGGTAGTCGGTGAAATGCCCCGCCAGCGCTTTGGCCGCACCCTCCTCAAAGGGGGCCTCGGCGTCCACGTCCTCCATCGCCGCCAGATAAGCGGTCGCCTCATCGCGCCCGGCCAGCCGGGTCAGCACATGGCTGCACCAGTCCTCATAGCTTTTGTCCAGCAGGGCCAGATCCAACAGCCATTCGCCGGGGTAGTCGACAATATCCAGATGCACCGTCCGCGCCGCCCGCATCCCGGCCAGCATGCCGGTTGGGCGCACCTTCAGCGACAGGCGCAATTCGCTGACACCACGGGTGTTGTCGGGCCAATGCGGGGTGGGTCCGGTCAGCACGGCCAGGTTTTCCTCATAGGCAAAGCGGGCCACGGTATCATCCGGCTGGGGCTGCAGATAGGCGGCCTCAATCCGGCCATCGGCGGCGGCCACCAGTTGCGGCATACGCCCCCGGTCCAGCAGGTTTGCGACCAAAGAGGTGATGAACACCGTCTTGCCGGACCGTGCCAGCCCCGTCACACCCAGACGGATCACCGGTTCAAACAGCGCCTCATTGACGCTGTCGCCCACCGCTTCGACCTGACGGGTCACCGCATCTGCAATGGAGGTAATGACCAAACCCCGAAATCCCTTCAACAAATCCCTTGTTCCGCCCCAAGATAGGCACCTCCAAGGCGATGTAAAAGCGTTGAACATTTATATGGTGCAAAATAGCTGGAAAACCTCACCCTTCCAAAGAGGCTGATTTTCCGCTATCGCCCCGCCATGCCTAGATTTGCGCTTCTTGTTGAATACCATGGTGCCCCTTTTGCCGGTTGGCAACGACAGGCCGATCAGCCCTCTGTGCAGGGGGCGATTGAGGCGGCTTTGGCCAAGTTGGAACCGGGCGAGCATACCATTGCCGCCGCCGGGCGCACCGATGCCGGTGTGCATGCGTTGGCGCAGGTGGCCCATTGCGACCTCAGCAAAGACTGGGACCCGTTCCGCCTGTCCGAGGCGCTGAACTATCACCTGAAACCCGCCCCCGTCGCAATCACCCGGGCAGCGCGGGTTGAAGATGACTGGCACGCCCGGTTTTCCGCCCATGAGCGGCGCTATACCTTCCGCCTGTTGATGCGGCGCGCGCCCGCCACCCATGACGCCGGGCTGGTCTGGCAGGTGTCTCATCAGTTGGATGCCGCAGCGATGCGCGAAGCTGCGCAGCACCTGATTGGGCTGCATGATTTCACCACTTTCCGTTCCTCGATCTGTCAGGCGGCCAGCCCGGTCAAAACGCTGGATGAGTTGACCATCACCGAGGTTGACGGCTGGTCCGGGCCCGAGCTGCGCTTCTTCCTGCGCGCCCGCAGCTTCCTGCACAATCAGGTGCGCAGCTTTGTTGGCACGTTGGAACGGGTCGGCGCCGGTGCTTGGGAACCGGAGCGCGTGCGTGATGCGTTGGAAGCGGCTGATCGATCTGCCTGCGGGCCGGTCTGCCCGCCCCAAGGTCTGTATCTGGCCGGAGTCGGCTATCAGGATGATCCCTTCCAGGCGCAAAAATAATCCCCGCCAGCGCAAGCGACAGGCGGGGATTTGAGTATTTTTGGAACATTGAAAGGGGCGCGGCGGCTGCGCCCAGCGTGCCCGGTGTGCCGCGGGTCATGTGCGAAAGGTTTTCACCTCAATCCCGTCGCCTTCCAGCGCGCTGCGAACCGAACGGGCGATCTCCACTGCTTCCGGCGTGTCGCCGTGCAGACAGATGGTATCGATCTGGGTTTCGATATGTTTGCCGCTTTCGGTGATGATCGCGCCCGCCTTAACCATTTCAGCGATCCGCGGGCCAGCGATGGCCGCATCATGGATAACGGCGCCGGGTTTGGAGCGATCCACCAGCGTGGCGTCATCGTTATAAGCCCGGTCGGCAAAAATCTCACCCACAAAAGTGGCACCCAGCTCTTCCACCGCGCGCTGCTGGGCGGTGGCGGCCAGCACCATGATGATGATCTCAGGCGCAACCGACAGCGCTGCCTCATAACAGGCACGCGCCATGTCCTGATTTTCCGAACACATATTGGCCAGCGCGCCATGCAGTTTCAGATGCCGCACTTCGCCGCCTGCAGCCCGCGCCATCGCCTGGGCCGCGCCCACCTGATAGCGCACCTGATTGGCCAGTGACGGCAGCGGCACCTGCATCCGGTAACGGCCAAAGCCACGCAGGTCGTCAAAACCCGGGTGCGCGCCGATGCCGACGTTGTTGTCCACCGCCACTTTCATGGTCTTCAGCATCACATCCGGGTCACCTGCGTGAAAGCCACAGGCCACATTGGCTGAGGTCACAATGCCCAGAAGCGCAGAATCATCGCCCAGATTCCACGCGCCAAAGCTTTCGCCCATATCGGCGTTAAGATCGACTGACAGGCCCATGTGCCCCTCCATTTGCGTCATAGCGTTGCCGCCTGTTGTGACAGGGATCTGCGGGCCTTGCAATCGGCGCGACGCTCACGGTTTTGCGGGCTGCCGCTGGCGCTGTTAGACGCCGCGAAACCGGTCCAGCCGGTAGGGTGTCATATCCAGGTTGATGCGTTGACCCGCCATCATCTGCGCCAGCAACCGGCCGGTCTTTGACCCGCCCGTCAGACCCACGTGCTGATGGCCCAGCCCCATGTAGACCCCTTTGATATCTGCCACCTCGTCGATGATCGGGACCGAGTCGCTAAGCGTCGGGCGGAATCCCATCCATTCCGTGGTCTCCTCCCAGGTGAGGTCCGGCATCACCTTGGCCAGATGGCTGCGCAACAGGTTGATCGGCGCCTTTGATGGTCCAGCCTTCAACCCGCCCAACTCGACTATTCCGGCCAGACGCAACCGCCCCTCCATCGGGGTCATCACGAAAGATCCGGATGAGACCATGGCGGGCGTTTTCGGCATCTTTGACGGGTTCCACAGCTCCACATGATAGCCGCGTTCGGTTTCCAACGGCAGCCGCAGCCCCAGCGCACGGCCCAAGGCACCGGACCAAGCGCCCGCCGTCACCACCGCTGTGTCACAGGCCAGGGTCTCGCCCCCGACCCGAACGCCGGTCACGCGGCCGTTTTCATGCGCGATGTCGCTGACCTCGCCAATAACCAATTGCCCGCCCGAGGCGACCACGTGATCCGCCAGTGCCGTGACATAGGCGCCGGGATCGCTGATCCGGCCGTGATCCGGCACCGCAGCCGCAAAACCGATCTGATCGGAAAAGGCGGGATCCTTCGCCTTCAGCGCCGCGCCCTCATATTCAGTGGGCTGGAACCCCAGCGATTTTTTGATCTGCCAGGAATACTGCGCCGCCTCATAGCTGGCGCGGGAGCCGTAAAGGTAAAGGTATTCCGTGGGCACGATGTATTTTTCGGCCTTAGTGCCCGCCGCCAGTGCCTGGTGATCGGCCAGACTGTCGCCGATGATCGGAAACAGCGCATCTGCCGCTGCGCGGGTTTTGGCATCAGTGGCATGGGACATGAAACGCATCAGCCAGGGCAACATTCGCGGCAGGTAGGACCAGCGTAGGAACAACGGGCTTTGCGGGTTCAGGATCATACCCGGTGCCTTCACCCAAAGATCCGGCGTGGTTACCGGCACCACCGCCGAGGAGGCCAGCAGCCCCGCATTGCCATAAGACGCGCCCGCCGCCGGGCCTTCGCGATCGACAAGGATCACATCATGGCCATCCCGTTGCGCCCAGATCGCGGTGGAGACACCCAGGATCCCTGCCCCAATCACCACAACTGTTTTGCGCGCTGGCTGCTCTGTCATTGCTCCGCCCCTCTGCTCACGTCACCCGGTATTGAACCGGTCCCTTAACCGGGCACCTTAGCGGTTGTTGCGCGACAGGGAAGACCGCTGGACTACCGCATTTTCCGCAGTCACTGAAATTACGGAAACGCACCTACACCCAACTGCTTTTCTCCACTACCAACGCCTTTGAAGAAAAATTATCCACACATCCAAAGGTTGGCACAACAGTTGCACAAATCACGGCATAGCAATGATGCCCGGCGCGGGCGTTTGGGGGCTTTCCCCGACAACTCTCCTACTTCTGAACGGGAGAGCCCGCCGCCCGCACCGCATCTGCGCTTGCATCGTTCTGGGGTGCAAACTTGCGTAACCTCCTCGGTTCTGGCCTGCAACAATGGGGCCGAGGAGGTTACAGCTCTTTTCCAGCCACGCTGCGCAGAGCCTATGTTCACAAAACGCCCCGATATTGATCAGCTGTGCCGCATCGGAACCATGTGTTCTGATCCGCAGCCAAATCCGCCGCGAATTTGCGGCGAATGTCGCATTTCGCCAATTGCTGCCCCGCCGGTCACAAGGAATATCGCGCCAAACTGATCTGACGGAGCGCCCAATGACCACCCTCGCCCTTACTGTGCAATGCCCTTCCACCCGCGGCATCGTTGCTGCCATCGCCAATTTTCTGGCCGATCAGGGCTGCAACCTGACAGACAGCGCCCAATTTGATGATGCGGAAACCGGCAATTTCTTTATGCGCGTGAGTTTCCGCTCAGAAACCGGGGCCGACCGCACCGCACTGGAGGCAGCCTTTGCCGAGGTGGCGGGCCGTTTTGACATGACGTTTGCCTTCCATGATGAGACCGAGAAGATGAAAGTTGTCTTGATGGTCTCCCGCTTTGGGCATTGTCTGAACGATCTGCTCTACCGCTGGCGCATCGGCGCGCTGCCGATTGACATCGTGGCGGTGATCTCAAATCACATGGATTATCAGAAGGTTGTCGTAAACCACGACATTCCGTTCCATTGTATCAAAGTGACCAAAGCCAATAAGGCCGAGGCCGAAGCCGCGCAAATGGCGATCATCGAAGAGAGCGGCGCGGAGCTGGTGGTGCTGGCGCGCTACATGCAGGTGCTGTCTGATGAAATGTGCCAGAAAATGTCCGGCCGGATCATCAATATTCACCATTCCTTCCTGCCCTCCTTCAAAGGTGCAAACCCGTACAAACAGGCGTTTGAGCGCGGTGTGAAACTCATCGGGGCAACCTCTCACTATGTGACGGCCGATCTGGATGAAGGCCCGATCATCGAACAGGACATCATCCGCGTCACCCACGCCCAAAGCGCTGAGGATTACGTCAGTCTGGGCCGCGACGTTGAGGCGCAGGTGCTGGCCCGCGCCATCCACGCCCATATCCATCATCGCGTTTTTCTCAATGGAAACAAAACCGTAGTCTTCCCTGCCAGCCCTGGCAGCCACGCCTCGGAACGTATGGGATAATTGGCACTGTCGATTGAACCTACCCTTGCTGTGCGCCACATCGCCAGCAAGGGAGATCTGTTTTTAATCGGCAGGAGTGTAGCCATGCTACGTCACATCGTCTTTTTCACCGCCCGCGATCCCAAAGACCGCGACAGGATCTATGACGGTCTGTCCCTGCTGACCCAGAGCCGCCATGCCCGCCATTTCGAAATCGGCCGCAACCTGAAGTCTGACCCGATCCACGGTGCGGCGCCTGATTTTGTTGTCTATGGCGAATTTGAAGACGAGGCTCAGCTGGCCGCCTTCAAGGCAGATCCGCTGTATCAGCAATCCATCGATGTGGTCAGGCCCCTACGGGATCTGCGGATGGCGGCGGATTTCCTCAGTCACTAGGCGCAGGTCCGCCCGAAGGCTCAGGCATAAGTCCGCCGGATCGCCTTATGTGCCATCACCTGATCCACCAGCCGCAGCAACGGCAGCGTTCCCCCCATCCGTAGCACCGGCGTGGTCTGACGGTCTAGCCAAGCTTCCTGACGGTACATGTTGCGCCCGGCAAAGTCCGGATCATCATAGCGCGCGGCCCAGGAAATCAGCCGTTCATGGCTGCGATGCATGTCGCCGCCGGGCAGGATGCGCCGGCCATAATCGTGGCGTTCACGGCGCAGCAGCCGGTCAATGCGGATCGGCGTGGGCACCATGAGGAAGACAAAGAGATCGGCCTCTTCAATCAGGTCTTCGCCCCAGCCTTCCAGGCAGCCACTCATGACCCAACCGCCCGTGCCACGTTGGTCCAGCAGGCAGCTGCGCCGCGCTGGTTTTGGTCGCCTTGTCACAAAGGGCGGCTCGTCTTCACACCAATAGCTGTCATCAACATCCGCATGGGATACATGCAGCCGCTGCGCCAGAGCGCGGCCAAGGCTGCTGACACCGGTGCCGGCCGCACCGGTTATATAAATCCGACGCGTCATAGCTCCTCCCGTCCAGTGATAAGTGTGCGGCATGCAAGTCGCCACATCAATGATTCTATTATTAAGGAAATGTTAATCCCCCAACTTCCGCATGAGTTGCGCACCCCGGTTGCTGCCGGGACTGACACAGCGACAAAAAAGAGGCGCGTCACAGCGCCTCTTCTTCGGTCAGGTTGTAAACTGGTGCTCAGTCGAGCGTCTTCAACAGTTTCCAGGATCCATTTTCCACGGCCGAGACAAAAACACTGCGCCCCGCCACGTGATTGTCAGCGCTCAGTGCCACCGGGTAGCCCGAAATCTCATCCTGGAAGGACAGCCCCTCCATCGCGGCGATGAACCCTTCGCGGGTCAGATCCGGACCAGCCGCTTCCAGCCCGCGCACCAGCAATTCCGCACCGGATCGGCCCAGCAATGCGCCTGTGCCGGGGAATTTTTCACCGGTCGCTTCTGTATAGGCTTTGACCCAGCCGCCCACCGCAGGCTCTGCCAACCGGGCCTCAAGATCCTGCCAGCCGGCCCCTGCATAAACGCCCCCCATGACGCCCTGCGCCGCCAGCCCTTTGGCCACAACTGTGTGGAATCCAGCTGATGAGAGCACAAATTTCACGTCACTCATGCCCAGCTTATTGGCCGTTGCGATCACGTTGATGGTCTGGCTGACCCCCAGCGCTAAGCCAACGGTGTCACAGCCGCCGTCCTTGATTTTACCCAAGGCGCCGGAGAAATCGGTTTCATCAGGTTTGTGTTTGGTTTCAACGCCATAACTCTTACCCGCAGCCGCAGCGCCATCTTTCAACCCGGCCTGAATCTCAACCCCAAAATCGGTTGGCAGGAACATCAGACAGAAGGTCGACGACCCCTGTTCCGCTGCCATATATTCGGTCGTTGCCTTCACCCCGTCGTAGTAGGAGGCATTGCCGGCAAACTTCCACGGCGCGGGCGGATCGACCATCTGGCGTGCGGCGGTCAGCGGGCTGATATTGGGCACGCCCTTGGGCCCCATCAGTTTGAACATCGCCAGATTATGCGGTGTTCCGAGGCTCAGCAGCATGGCAAACACCTGATCGCGGTTGACCAGCTTATTGGCCGCCTGCACCGCTTTGGGCACCTGATAGCCGTGATCTTCGACGATATAGGTGATCTTGCGGCCATGCACACCGCCGGCAGCGTTGACCTCATCAAAATAGAGCTGCGCCGCCTTCACCGCCGGGACAGAAAAGGGCGCGAAAATACCAGAGAGATCATGCGCCCCGCCAATCTTGATCTCATCCTCTGAGACACCGCTTTCAGCCTGCGCGCCACCGGACGCCACCGCCAAGGCCGCCGCTGCGGCCAGTGCTTTCCACATCTTCATGATCTTCCTCCCTTTGGTGCCGCCGGTTGCATCAGCCCGGAAAGGCCTGTGGCGGTCTCAGTACATGCTGTCGATCAACGCCGCATGGCGCTGGTTTACGTAGTTCCTCTTCAATTTCATGGTTGGGGTCAGTTCCTCATCCTCTGCGGTCAGCAGAATATCGATGAGGCGGAAATCCTTGATCTGTTCGACCTGCGCAAATTCGCCGTTCACCTGGCGCACCAGATCACCGATGAGCGCCACCACCTCCGGCGCGCGGGTGAGCGAGGCGAAATCGGAAAACGGGATCTGGCGTTCCTGCGCAAAACGTTCAACGTTTTCCTGATCGATCATGATCAGGCAGGTTAGATATTTGCGCCGATCGCCGATCACCACCGCGTCCGAAACATAGGGTGAAAATTTCAGCCGGCTCTCGATCTCGGCCGGGGTGATGTTCTTGCCGCCCGCGGTGATGATGATGTCTTTTAAGCGGCCGGTAATGATCAGCCGCCCCTGATTGTTGACCCGCCCCATATCGCCGGTGCGCAGCCAGCCGTCTTCGCTAAAGGTTTCGGCGGTTTTGCCCGGCTTGTTCCAATAGCCGCCAAAGATGGCCGGGCCGTGCAGCTGGATCTCACCATTTTCTGCAATGCGCACCTGCAACCCCGGCAACGGCGCACCGACGGTGCCCATGTGGTTGTCATCCACCGTATTGACCGAGGCAACGCCTGCAGTTTCGGTCATCCCAAAGCCTTCGCACAGGTTCACCCCAATGGCGCTGAACCAGCGCAGCAACTCGGGGCTGATCGGCGCGGCCCCGGTGGCGCAACGCCGGGTGCGGGCCAAACCGATCAGATCCCGCAGATTACGCAAAACCAGCAGATCGGCCAGCGCCAGATTGATCCGAGCCAAGGGGCCAAAGGCGCGATCCTCTTGATCCGCCTCAACTTTCGCCATGCCTGCCGCAACCGCCCAGTCAAAGGCCATCCGCCCCAGCCAGCCGGCCTCGCCCCGCATGATGGCAAGGCGGGAATAGATCTTTTCCCAGATCCGCGGCACCCCGGTGAAGGTATGCGGCGACACCTCACGCAGGTTATCAAAGACGGTTTCGGGGCTTTCGGCAAAGTTCACCTTACAGCCCACAAGAATCGGCAACTCGACCGAGATCAGACGTTCCAGCACGTGACACAGGGGCAGGAAACACAGCAGCTCATCGGTGGGTTCAAACCGCAGGGTGGTGCGGCTGGCGTTCATCTGAAACAGGATATTGCGGTGGGTGATGATCGCCCCTTTCGGCGGCCCGGTGGTGCCAGAGGTGTAGATCAGCATGCGCGGATCCTCTGGTTTCACCTGCTGCAGAGCCGCATCAAACCGTTTCGGATCCGCCGTGGCCTGTGCAACGCCCAGCGCCAGAAAATCATCCCAGAACATCACCTGAGGATCGGAAAACGCGGCCAGCCCATCGCGATCAAACACGATGACCTTTGCCACATCCGGCATCTGGTCGCGTGCCTCCAGAAACTTATCCAGCTGTTCGTCGTTTTCCACAAACAGGAAGCGCGCCCCGGAATCCGTCATCAGATACGCCAATTGGCTGGCACTGTCGGTGGTGTAAACGCCCGATGGCACCCCGCCCATCGCCGCAATTCCCAGATCACAGTACAGCCATTCGCGCCGGTCCTCGCTGAGTATCTGCACCACCTCACCGCGTTTGAAGCCCAGCGCCTCAAGCGCCAGCCCGACGGCCCGCGCGCCCTTAAAATAGTCGCGCCAACTGTAGGCCTGCCAGATGCCCAGCGTCTTTTCGCGGTGGGCAATCTGATCCCCTAGCGCCGCACAGCGTTTCGCCCAAAGCGCCACAACCGTATCGCACCCCTCAACGGTGATGGGGGCCTGCATCTCTGTCCCGGTCATCGCCATGTCTTGCGCCTCTTCCAGCGTTTTTCGCCCCGTTGGCTGGCATCCTGTTTGCCCAGATAGAACTCCTGAATATCTTCCGAGGCTTTCAGCGCCGCGCAGCTGTCAGCCATGACAATCCGCCCCATTTCAAGGACATAACCGTAATGCGCGGTGTTCAACGCCACATGGGCGTTCTGTTCCACCAGCAGCATGGTCACCCCTTGCTCGGCGTTGAGGCGTTTGATGATGGCAAAGATTTCCTGCGTCAGCAGCGGCGACAGGCCAAGGCTGGGTTCATCCAGCAACATCAGCTTGGGCCGCGCCATCAGGCCCCGCCCAATCGCCAGCATCTGCTGCTGCCCACCCGACAGGAAGCCGGCGGATTGCGCGCGGCGTTCTTTCAGGATGGGGAAGTAGCTGTAGACCAGCTCAATATCCTCGGCCACGCCGCCGCCTTTGCGGGCATAGGCCCCCAGCCGCAGGTTTTCTTCGACGCTGAGGTAGGGGAACACCTCGCGCCCCTCGGGCACATGGGCCAGCCCCTGCGCAACCACCTTATCCGGCTCCATCCCGTTCAGGCGCGTGCCGTTGAAATCAATTGTGCCCTTTTCCGCGTCCATCAACCCCGAGATGGTTTTCATCAGCGTTGTCTTGCCCGCGCCATTGGCGCCCAGAATGGTGACGATCTGCCCCTCCGGCACATCAATCGACACCCCGCGCAGCGCCATGATGGCCCCGTAGAAGCTTTCGACATTGCGCAGCTCCAACAGGGTCATGCCACATCCTCCGCCGTTGCGGTGCCCAGATAGGCCGCCTGCACCTCTGGATCGCTCTGCACCTCAGCTGGACTGCCCAGTGCCAGTGGTTTGCCATTGGCCACCGCCAACACCCGGTCACTGACCTGTGTCACCAGCCGCATGTCATGTTCCACCATCAAGACGCTCAGCCCCATGTCGCGGCGCATGTCCTCAATCCAATAGGCCACATCCTGACTTTCCTCGACCGACAGGCCCGAGGCAGGTTCATCCAGCAGGATCATTTTGGGCCCCATCGACAGGGCGCGGCCGATCTCCACCACTTTGCGCACGCCGTAGGGCAGGCCAGCGATCATCTTGTCGCGGTAGGCTTCCAGCTCCAAAAACTCCATCACCTCCTCGACCTTCTGGCGATGCGCGCGCTCTTCGGCCCGGACCTTGGGCAGGAACAACAGATCCTGCACCCAATGGGTGGCGCGATGGCGGTGACGGCCCATCAACAGGTTGTCCAGCACGGTGGAATGATCAAACAGTTCAATGTTCTGGAAGGTTCGGGCAATGCCCAGATCCGCCACCTGATGCGGTGCCAGCGCCGTCAGCTCCGCCCCATCAAAACGGATCTTGCCGCGCGTCGGCTCATAAAACCGCGAGATCAGGTTGAAGATCGTCGATTTCCCCGCGCCATTGGGGCCGATGATCGAAAACACCTCGCCCTCCTCAACGTGGAAGGAAACGCCATCAACCGCCTTCACCCCGCCGAAATGCACGGCCAGATCTGTAACCTCCAACAGGCTCATCGCATCCGCTCCGTCTTGAGGTAGGTTTTCTGGCGGCGGAACATTTCGCGGCGGGCCAGCGGGAACAGCTGCACATAGGCGCGGAACTTCAGCCAGCGCCCATAAAGCCCGGTCGGCTCATAGATGATGAAGCCCACCAGAATGACCGAGAAGATCAGCGTATCCAGCCCCGGCACCGCCCCCAGATCAATCCCGACCGAGGCATTAAGCCCATCGCGCAGGATCGCAATCAGCTGCGGCACCGCAGTGATCAGCACCGCACCAAAGAAGGCACCTTGGATAAAGCCAAGCCCCCCAATGGTGACCACCAGCAGCAGGTTGATGGAGATGAAGATGGAAAACAGCTCATAGTTAAAGAAGGCGATGTAATGACCCATCAACGCTCCAGCCAGCCCGGTCACCCCGCAGGACAGACCAAAGGCCAGCGCCTTGGTCCGGGTCACGTTGATGCCCAGCGCCCGCGCCGACACCTCACTGTCGCGCACCGCCAGGAAGCTGCGCCCGGTTGGGCTGCGCAGGATATTGGCATAGCCCCAGGTGACCAGCGCCACGATGGCCAGCACAAGCCAGTAGAAATTGCTGAGGCTGGCGTAGCGATCGAAATCAATGCCAAACAGCGTGATGGAAGGCGCAAACATCCCCCCGACCCCGCCGGTTAGCGGTTCAAGGATGATGATCATTTCTTCAATGATGACAAACAGCGCCAATGTGGCAATCGCCAGATAGATCCCGGACATGCGCACCGCCGGGATCGCCACCAGCGCGCCGAAACAGCCCGCCGCCAGTCCCGCCAGTGGAAAGGCGATAATCCAGGGCACCCCTGCGGTCATCAGCCCGGCGTCCACATAGGCGCCGATTGCCATGAAGCCTGCGTGGCCCAGCGACACCTGCCCGGAATGGCCCACCAGCACCATCAGCCCCATGCCCGCCAAGGCCCAGATCAATGTGTTGGTCGCCTCCGCCAGATAATATTCGCCAACCAGAAACGGCAGCAGGCCCATCACCACCAGCAACACAGCGATTTTACCGCGCTCCCACCAATCGGGATGCAGGTCGATGTCCTTGTCATAGCTTGTTTTAAACACCACCCGCATCGCTCAGACCTTCTTGGCATGGATCTGTGCAAACAGGCCGCCTGGGCGGGTTGTCAGCACGATCAACATCAGGATGTAAGGGCTCATTTGGCTGAAACCCGATGGCAGGTAACGGGCCGCAACAGGTTCGACCACACCGATCAGCAGGCCGCCCAGCAACGCACCCGGCAGGCTGCCAAAGCCGCCAATAACCGCAGCGGCAAAGGCCTTGATCCCCAAAAGGCCGATATTGGGATCAATCGCCCCTTTGGCGGCATAAAGAACCCCGGCAATGGTCGCGACGATGCCAGATAGCCCCCAGATCAGCGAATTGATCCGCCGCACCGGAACGCCGACGATATAGGCCGCCATCTGGTTCTGAGATGCGGCCTGTGCCGCCAGCCCCAGTTTGGTGCGGCTGAAGAATGCCCAGAGACCCAGCGTCAGGACAGCGGTGACACATATTGTCAAAATGTCTTCGTATCCCAACACCAATCCGCCAAGCGACAGGTGTTTGCCGGCAAATGGCGTTTCCAGAACCAGCGGGGTGAAGCCCCAGATCGCCCCGGCCACAAACCGCAGGACGAAGCCCAAAGCGATGGTCAGGATCACCAGCGCAAACTGCGGCTGGCCAAAGATCCGGCGCACCACAAAGCGGTCAATCCCGTAGCCGACACCGCCCATGATGACGCAGGCCAGCACAATGCCCAGAATGAAAGGCAGCGCCCAATAGTCCCGGTTCACCAGCCCCAGCGCCACAAAGGCGCCCAGCATCATCATGTCGCCCTGGGCAAAGTTCACGCCTTCGCTGGCTTTGTAGATCAGCACAAACCCCAGCGCGACCAGCCCGTAGATGCAGCCCGAGGCCACCCCACCGATCAACAGCTGGATCAGCTCCATGATGCGGCCCTTTCAGGTGCATCAGAAAAGGCACAGCCCCAGTGATGATCCTGGGGGTAAGGCGCGGCAAAACAGGAAGCGCCAGATTGGAAATTGCAAACGTATTGAGGGAACTGCGCAAAGGCAGCTCCACGTAAAAGTGCCTTCATTCAGTCTCCTCCCCAGACCTTATGAACGCCGAATACCCTCAGCAAAGCACGCGGTTTTGCCCCCTGTCAACGCTTCTATGAGCACAAATATCAGGCGTTTCGACCCAAGGTCATTTCCGAAACCGCTTGACCCCTGCAGCCGGGAAAGATCAGAAATTAACGTAGTTTAGGGGGAGGTAAAGCAGATGTCGGATCCAAAAACGGCCAAACGCGGCGGGCCTTTGGCGGGGCTGCGGGTGGTGGAAATGCAGGGCCTTGGCCCCTGTCCGCTGGCCGGCCAGTTTCTGGCAGATATGGGGGCGGAGGTCACATTGATCACCCGCGCCTCGGGACCGGCAGATGCCACCGATATCAACAACCGCGGCAAGGCCTCCATCGCGCTTAACCTCAAGCATCCTGAGGGGCTGAAGGCCGCAAAAGCTCTGATCGCGCGGTCCGATGTACTGATCGAAGGATTTCGCCCCGGCGTCATGGAACGCATGGGGCTTGGCCCCGCAGACTGCCACGCCGAAAACCCGGGCCTTGTCTACGGTCGTATGACCGGCTGGGGGCAGGATGGTCCGATGTCACAAATGGCCGGGCATGATATCAACTATCTGGGCCTGACCGGCGTGCTGAACGCCATTGGCACCGCGGATCAGCCACCGATCCCGCCGCTCAACATCGCGGCGGACTACGGTGGCGGCACCATGTTCTTGCTGTTTGGTGTCCTGTCTGCGCTGTTTGAGCGCCAGACCTCAGGCAAAGGTCAGGTTGTTGATGCTGCGATGGTTGATGGTGTGCCTGCGATGATGGCGCTGATGCATTCCATGATCGCACGAGGACGTTGGGGCGAAGACCGGCAGAGCAATTGGCTGGACGGCGGCGCCCCGTTTTATCGCAGCTACGAATGTGCCGATGGCAACCACATCGCCGTGGGCCCGCTGGAACCGCAGTTTTTTGCCCTGCTGGTCGAAAAGGCCGGCCTGCCCGAGGCCCATCGCAGCGATCAAAACGATCCAACCACCTGGGCGGAGCGCCGCGCCGACTACGCCGAGGTATTCCGCCAGAAAACCCGCGCCGAATGGGAAGCGATTTTTGACGGAACCGACGGCTGCGTCACCCCGGTGCTGCGCTGGTCAGAGGCGCCTGAGCATCCCCACATGAAAGCGCGCGGAACCTATGTGGAGGTCGCAGGCGTCAGCCAGGCCAGCCCCGCACCGCGCTTTGATCGCACGCCAGCCGATGTGCCAGCCCCGCCCCCCGCGCCCGGCGCGCAGACCGAAGACGTGCTGCGCGACCTGGGCTATGATGACACACAGCTGGCGGCCCTCAGGGCTGACGGCGTCCTGACCTGAGGAGAGCGGCCATGGCCCTACCCCCGATTTTGCAAAACCTACGCCTGCCGTTGATCGGCAGCCCTTTGTTCATCATTTCAAACCCGGATCTGGTCATCGCCCAGTGCAAGGCGGGAATAGTCGGCTCTTTCCCGGCGCTCAATGCCCGCGAAGCCGAAGGTGAACCGATCGAACTGGAACGCTGGCTGATCCGCATCACCGAAGAGCTGGACCGCCACAATCAGGCCAACCCCGATCAGCCCGCTGCGCCGTTTGCGGTGAATCAGATCGTGCATCGTTCCAACGGACGGTTGGAGCGCGACCTGGAGATCTGCGTGAAACACAAAGTGCCGATTTGGATCACCTCGCTCGGTGCGCGGGTTGAGGTCAATGAGGCCGCGCATTCTGTTGGCGGCATCACCCTGCATGACGTGATCGACAACCGCTTTGCCAAAAAGGCGATTGAGAAAGGCGCCGATGGGCTGATCGCCGTGGCCGCGGGCGCCGGTGGCCATGCTGGCAGCCTGTCGCCGCTGGCGTTGATCCAGGAAATCCGCAGCTGGTTTGACGGCCCGCTGTTCCTGTCGGGTGCCATTGCCAAAGGGGATTCAATCCTTGCCGCGCAGGCGATGGGTGCGGATGGCGGCTACATGGGTTCGGCCTTTATCGCCACCGAGGAAGCCAATGCAGATCAGCGCTACAAAGAGATGATCACCGAAAGCGGTGCCTCGGACATTGTCTATTCCAACCTGTTCACCGGGGTTTGGGGCAACTACCTGAAGCCATCGATCGCAGCCGCGGGCATGGACCCGGAGGCGCTGGAACGTTCGGACCCATCGGCGATGAACTTTGGCGAGGGTCGCGAAAAGCCGAAAAGCTGGAAAGAGATCTGGGGTTCGGGCCAAGGGATCGGCGCGGTGCAGGATGTGGTGCCGGCGGCAGCGCTGATCGACCGCGTGGCCCGCGAATATGAGGCGGCGGTGAAACGGCTGCAGGCGCAGACCGCGCCGCATCTGTGGCACCCTGACGGCGCGTGATTCTCAGGCCGTGATGTAAATTCCGGGTGGCGACCATAGGGGGCGCCACCCCACCCCCTACCCCCACATTTTCATAAAAACAAAGGCCAATCGCGCCTGTAATCCGCGACGCACAAACATTTCAAACTCAAAACATTTAAGCTTGAAATAAATTCAGATCGCGCTACCGTTGCTCCAGCGACAGGGAAAACCACACACCTGCTGGAGGGAAATTCGTGAAAGTCATCTGCCTAGGGGGCGGCCCGGCCGGGCTCTATTTTGCTATTAGCATGAAACTGCGCGATCCCAGCCACGACGTCACAGTGCTGGAGCGCAACCGCGCCAATGACACTTTTGGCTGGGGTGTTGTGCTGTCTGATGACGCGCTGGAACGGATGCAGGGCAATGACCCCAAAAGCTGTGACGCGATCCGCGATCACTTTGCCTATTGGGATGACATTGCGGTGGAACACAACGGCGTGCGCACTGTTTCCGGTGGCCACGGCTTTGCCGGTATCGGCCGCAAACAGATGCTGATCCTGTTGCAAGAACGCGCCCGCGAATTGGGCGTGGATCTACGGTTTGAGACCGAGTTCAAAACCGCCGAGGAATACCGCAAGGATTACGATCTGGTGGTCGCCGCCGATGGTCTGAACTCACGAGTGCGGACAGAATACGAAGACGTCTTCAAACCCGATATCGACAATCGTGAGTGCAAATTCATCTGGCTGGGCACCCATCAGAAGTTTGACGACGCCTTTACCTTCATTTTCGAAAAGACCGAGCATGGCTGGCTCTGGGCGCATGTCTATCAGTTTGACGACAACACCGCGACGTTCATCGTCGAATGCCAGCAGGAGACCTGGGACAAATGGGGCTTTGCCGACATGTCCAAGGAAGAAACCGTTGAGACCTGCCGCATGATCTTTGAGAAATACCTTGGTGGTCATGAGCTGATGTCGAACGCGGCGCATTTGCGCGGCTCGGCTGTCTGGATCAACTTCCCGCGGGTGAATTGCGAACAGTGGTATCATGAAAACGTGGTGCTGCTGGGCGATGCCTCGGCGACGGCGCATTTCTCGATCGGATCCGGGTCGCGTCTGGCCTTTGACAGCGCCATTGCGCTGGCGGATTACGTCAACTCGGAACCAACGCTGGAAGGCGCCTTCAAACGCTATCAGGAGGAACGCCGTCTGGAAGTGCTGCGCCTGCAGTCTGCTGCGCGTAACTCACTGGAATGGTTTGAAGAAGTGGAGCGCTATCTGGATCAGCATCCAGTACAGTTCAACTACAACCTGCTGACCCGGTCGCAGCGGATCAGCCATGAAAACCTGCGTCTGCGGGACCCTGAATGGCTGGCCGAGGCCGAGCGCTGGTTCCAATCCGAGGCGGGCATGGCTGCGGATGCGCCGGCGCGTAAACCGATGTTTGTGCCGTTCAAACTGCGCGATATGGAACTGGCGAACCGCATCGTGGTGTCCCCCATGGCGCAGTACAAAGCAGTGGAGGGCTGCCCGACCGATTGGCATTTTGTCCATTACGCCGAACGTGCCAAGGGCGGCGCGGGGCTGGTTTACACCGAAATGACCTGCACCAGCGCCGATGGTCGGATCACCCCCGGTTGCCCCGGCCTCTATGCGCCGGAACATGAGGCGGCGTGGACACGTCTGGTCGATTTCGTCCATGCAGAAACAGAGGCCAAGATCTGCTGTCAGATTGGTCACGCAGGGCGCAAAGGCTCTACCCAGGTTGGCTGGGAAGAGATGGATGCGCCGTTGAAGGACGGCAATTGGGATTTGGTGTCGGCCTCGGCCATTCCGTGGTCGGCAGGCAACGCCACCCCGCGTGAGATCACCCGCGCCGAGATGGACCAGATCCGCGACGACTTTGTGCAGGCGACCGAAATGGCCGGGCGCTGTGGCTTTGACATGATCGAACTGCACGCGGCCCATGGCTATCTGATTTCCTCCTTCATCTCACCCGCTTCGAACCAGCGTGGCGATGAATATGGCGGCAGTCTGGAAAACCGGATGCGCTACCCGTTGGAGGTGTTCAAAGCGATGCGCACGGTCTGGCCTGAGGGCAAGCCGATGTCGGTGCGGATTTCGGCCAATGACTGGCTCGGCGACGAGGGCGTCACCCCGCAGGAGGCGGTGGAAATCGCCCGCATGTTCCGCGAGGCTGGTGTGGATATCGTCGACGTCAGCGCCGGTCAGACCTCGGTCGAGGCGCAGCCGGTCTATGGCCGCATGTTCCAGACGCCGTTTTCCAACCGGATCCGCAACGATCTGCAGATCCCGACGATGGCAGTGGGCAACATCTATGAGACCGATCACGCCAACTCGATCCTGCTGGCGGGGCGCGCCGATCTGGTCTGCCTGGCCCGTCCGCATCTGAGCGATCCCTATTGGACGCTGCATGCCGCGGTGGAGATGGGCGATCAGCAGATCCACTGGCCTGCGCCCTACTATGCAGGCCGTGATCAGGCCTACCGTCTGGCGCAAAAGCAGCAGGAGATGATCCGCGTATGACCGATCTGAGCGGAAAACAGGTGCTGATCACCGGCGGCGGCACGGGCGTCGGCGCCGATATGGCCCGGGGCTTTGCCGCGGCGGGCGCCCGGGGGGTCATCGCGGGCCGCCGCAGCGCCCCCATGGAGGCCGTGGCCGACGGCAGCGATCAAATCCGCCCGGTGATCTGTGACGTAACCGATGAAACCTCGGTCCGGTCCATGTTTGCCGCGGCGGGGCCTTGTGACGTGGTGATCGCCAATGCCGGTGCCGCAGATACCGCCCCCTTTGGCCGCACCACGTTGGAGCAATGGAACGCCATGATGGCGGTCAACCTGACCGGCGTTTTCCTGACCTTGCGTGAAGGGTTGAACCAGTTCACCGGCTGGGGGCGGCTGATTTCGGTCGCGTCAACGGCGGGGCTGAAGGGCTACGGCTATGTCAGCGCCTATACGGCGGCGAAACACGGTGTGGTCGGCATGACCCGCGCGGTGGCGCAGGAGGTGGCGAAGAAACCGGTGACAGTGAACGCGCTCTGTCCCGGCTTTCTGGATACCGAAATGACGGACCGGTCGGTGGCCAATATCATCGACAAAACCGGTATGGATGAAGCCGCCGCCCGCAAGGAACTGGCCAAACACAACCCGCAGAAACGGCTGATCCAGCCCAGCGAAGTAACGGCGGCGGCGCTGTGGCTGTGTGGGCCAGGGTCCGAGGGCATCAACGGGCAGGCGCTGCCCATCGCGGGGGGGGAGCTGTGAGCGAGAGCACGCATGATACCTCCCATGACACACCGCTGTCTCAACGGCGGCTGCGCACATGGATCCGGCTGCTGCGACTGACCCGCAGCACCGAAAACCACCTGCGGGAATTCTTGCGGGTGAACTATGACACCACCCTGCCCCGTTTCGACGTGGCCGCAGCCCTGCACCGCGAAGCCGCGCCCTTGAAGATGAGCGAGCTGAGCCAACGTTTGCTGGTCTCAAACGGCAATGCCACCACCGTGGTCGAACGGTTGGAAAAGGACGGCTATGCCCGCCGCACCCCCTCGGCCGAGGATCGCCGTGTGGTGATGGTGGAGCTGACCGACAAGGGCCGCGCCTGGTTCGAAGAGCTGGCCGCCGCCCATGAAGCCGAGGTCGACAAGCTGTTCGCCAGCCTCGGTCATGGCAAACTCGACACAATCCGCAAAATGCTGCATCATCTGGAAGGATCCCAAGATGACAAAAATGGCTGACCTAAGCCCTGAACACTTTATCTGGGAATGGAAAGACCGGATCGCCACGATCCGTCTGAACCGCCCCGATCGCAAGAACCCACTGACCTTCGACAGCTATGCAGAGCTGCGCGATACCTTCCGCGATATGGTCTATGCCGAGGATGTGGACGTGGTGATTTTCGCCTCCAACGGCGGCAATTTCTGTTCTGGCGGGGATGTGCATGACATTATCGGCCCGCTGGTTGATATGGATATGAAGGACCTCTTGGCCTTCACCCGCATGACCGGTGATCTGGTCAAGGCGATGATCGGCTGTGGCAAGCCGATTATTGCCGCCGTTGATGGCGTCTGCGTCGGTGCGGGGGCCATCATCGCCATGTCCTCGGACCTGCGGTTGGCAACGCCTGAGGCCAAATGTGGCTTCCTCTTCACCCGTGTGGGTCTGGCGGGCTGTGACATGGGCGCCTGCGCCATGCTGCCCCGGATCATTGGTCAGGGCCGTGCGGCAGAACTGCTTTACACCGGGCGCACGATGAGTGCCGCCGAGGGCGAGCGTTGGGGGTTCTGGAACAATCTGCACGACGCCGACGCGCTGGAAGCCGAGGCTGTGAAGCTGGCGCAGCGTCTGGCGGCGGGGCCGACCTTTGCCCATGGGATCACCAAGACGCAGCTGAACCAGGAATGGAACATGGGTCTGGATCAGGCGATCGAGGCCGAGGCGCAGGCGCAGGCGATCTGCATGCAGACCACCGACTTTGAGCGCGCCTACCGCGCCTTTGTGGCCAAAGAAAAACCGGTGTTTGAGGGCAACTGATGGCAGATAAATCCTTCCTCTCCTGGCCGTTTTTTGAGCCACACCATGCCACTTATGCAGCCGATCTGGACGCCTGGGCCGCAGAGGCACTGACCGATATCGATCACAGCGATACCGATGCGGCCTGCCGGTCGCTGGTCAAGGCGCTTGGCGCGGGTGGCTGGGCCAAACACTCCGCCGCGGAGGGGCAGGAAAAACTGGATGTGCGCACCCTCTGCCTGACCCGTGAAACCCTGGCGCGCCATGACGGCCTAGCTGACTTTTCCTTTGCGATGCAGGGGCTTGGCACCGGGGCGATCACGCTTTTTGGCACCGAAGAACAAAAATCCCACTGGCTACCACTCACGCGGTCGGGGCAGGCGATTTCCGCCTTTGCCCTGACCGAACCACAGTCGGGATCAGATGTTGCCAATTCCACCATGACCGCCGAGCGTGACGGGGATGATTATATCCTTAACGGTGAAAAGACGTGGATTTCCAACGGCGGCATCGCGGATGTCTACACGCTGTTTGCCCGCACAGGCGAAGCGCCGGGTGCAAAAGGGCTGTCAGCCTTTATCGTGCCGGCAGATCTGCCCGGGTTTGAAGTGGTGGAACGGTTGGAAACCATTGCGCCGCATCCATTGGCAACCCTGCGTTTTACCGATTGCCGCATTCCGGCCAGCGCGATGCTGGGACAGCCCGGTCAGGGGTTCAAAATCGCCATGTCGGTGCTGGATGTGTTCCGCACCACCGTGGCCGCGGCCGCGCTTGGCTTTGCGCGCCGCGCACTGGATGAGGCGCTGGCCCGGGTGCAGGCCCGTGAGGTTCAGGGCGCGCCGCTGTTTGAGTTGCAGATGGTGCAGGGTCACATCGCCGATATGGCGATGGAAGTCGATGCCGCCGCCCTGCTGATCTACCGCGCGGCCTGGGCCAAAGACATGGGCGCGCCCCGTGTCACCCGCGAAGCCGCCATGGCCAAGCTGTTTGCCACAGATCAAGCCCAGCAGATCATCGATCGCGCCGTGCAGCTGCATGGCGGCGACGGGGTCAAGTCAGGCGAAACGGTAGAGAAACTCTACCGCGAAATCAGAGCGTTGCGCATCTATGAGGGTGCATCAGACGTGCAGCGTGTCATCATCGCCCGACAGGCGATGGCGAACCATTTAGGGGAGTGAGCGATGCTGGGACCAAGCGCGCATATTGATACATTTGCCCGCGACGGGCTGCCGCCGATTGACCAGTGGCCCGCCTTTCAGCTGGAGGGGTTTGACTATCCTGACTATCTGAATGCCGCGGTTGAACTGACCGATGCGATGGTCGACAAAGGCCTTGGTGACCACACGGCACTGATCGGCAACGGCCGGCGCCGCACCTATAAAGAGCTGACCGATTGGACCAACCGTCTGGCCCATGCGATGGTGAAAAACCTAGGGATCAAGCCGGGCAACCGGGTGCTGATCCGCTCGGCCAACAACCCTGCGATGGTCGCCTGCTGGCTGGCCGCAACCAAGGTGGGCGCGGTGGTGGTCAACACCATGCCGATGCTGCGCGCCAGCGAATTGTCAGCGATTGTCGACAAGGCTGAAATCAGCCATGCGCTGTGTGACACGCGCCTGACGGATGAAATCACGGCCTGCGCCAAAACCAGCAAGTTCCTGAAAACAGTGGTTGGTTTTGACGGCACGTCCAACCACGACGCTGAGCTGGACCGGCTGGCACTGGAAAAGCCGGTGAAGTTTGACGCGGTGAAAACCGGCCGGGATGACGTGGCGCTGTTGGGCTTCACCTCGGGCACCACAGGTGAGCCGAAGGCGACGATGCATTTCCACCGCGATCTGCTGATCATTGCTGATGGCTATGCCAAAGAGGTTCTGAAGGTCACCCCCGACGATGTCTTTGTAGGCTCGCCACCGCTGGCCTTTACCTTTGGCCTGGGCGGCTTGGCGATTTTCCCGCTGCGGTTTGGCGCGGCGGCGACCCTGCTGGAAAATGCCTCACCGCCCAGCATGATCGACATCATCGAGAAGTTCAAAGCCACCGTTTGTTTCACCGCCCCAACCGCCTATCGGGTGATGTTGCAGGCAATGGAAGAGGGCGCGGATCTGTCTTCGCTGCGCGCGGCGGTGTCCGCGGGGGAAACCCTGCCCGCCCCGATCTATGCTGAGTGGAAAGAGAAAACCGGTAAGCCAATGCTGGACGGCATCGGCGCGACGGAGATGCTGCATATCTTTGTCACCAACCGTTTTGACGATCATCAGCCCGCCTGCACCGGCCGCCCGGTGACCGGTTATGAGGCCCGGGTGGTGGATGATCAGATGAATGAGGTTGCAGATGGTGAGGTGGGCCGCCTTGCGGTGCGCGGGCCCACGGGCTGTCGCTATCTCAATGACGAGCGTCAGCAGGTCTATGTGCGCGATGGCTGGAACATCACCGGTGACAGTTTCACCCGGGACGCTGATGGCTATTTCCACTTCGCGGCGCGCAACGACGATATGATCATCTCATCCGGTTACAACATCGCGGGCCCCGAGGTTGAGGCGGCGTTGCTGTCGCATGAGGCGGTCAGCGAATGCGGCGTGGTTGGCGCGCCCGACAGTGAGCGGGGCCATATCGTGGAGGCCCATGTGGTGCTGAACGACGGCTTCGCCGCAGATGAGGCGATGGTGAAGGCGCTGCAGGACCATGTGAAGGCCACCATCGCGCCGTTCAAATATCCAAGGGCGGTGCGGTTCCGGCAGGCCCTGCCGAAAACCGCCACCGGAAAAATTCAGAGGTTCCAGCTGCGTGTGGACGGGGAAGGGTTTTAAGACCAATTGTGAAATGCGTTCCTGATCAACACCATAGGAGAGAAACAAGCGACAATAAGCTTGACATCCATGGGCAGGGGCGAACTGTGAAAGCGTGAGTTTCCAAACGTTTCAAACATAAAAAACAGGGAGAAAGACAATGAAATTCAAATCTCTGGTCATGGCCGCGTCCATGGCAGCGATGGCCGCCGCAGGGGCGGTTCAGGCCGAAGGCGTCAAAGTTGGCATGATCACCACCCTTTCGGGCGGCGGCGCGGGCCTTGGCATCGACGTGCGTGACGGATTCATGCTGGCGGTGAACCAAGCGGGCCGCAGTGATCTTGAAGTGGTGATCGAAGACGACCAGCGCAAACCCGATATTGCGGTGCAGCTGGCCGATAAGATGATCCAGTCCGAAAAGGTTGACGTGATGACCGGTATCATCTGGTCGAACCTGGCGATGGCTGTGGTTCCTGCCGCAACCGCACAGGGCAAAATCTACCTGTCGCCCAATGCTGGCCCCTCGCCGCTGGCCGGCAAAGGCTGCCACCAGAACTACTTCAACGTGGCCTGGCAGAACGACAACCTGCACGAAGCTGCAGGCGCCTATGCCAATGGTGACGGTCTGAAGAACAGCTTCATCCTGGCGCCGAACTACCCGGCGGGCAAAGACGCGCTGACCGGCTACAAACGTTTCTACGAAGGTGATCTGGCAGGTGAGGTTTACACCAAACTGGGCCAGACCGACTATGCGGCTGAAATCGCGCAGATCCGTGCCTCGGGTGCAGATAGCGTCTACTTCTTCCTGCCCGGCGGCATGGGGATCTCCTTCCTCAAGCAATATGCCGACAGCGGTGTGGACCTGCCGGTTGTTGGCCCTGCCTTCTCGTTCGATCAGGGTATCCTGCAGGCAGTTGGCGACGCGGCACTGGGCGTCAAGAACACCAGCCAGTGGAACAAGGACATCGACAATGCGGCCAACGCGGCCTTTGTGGCCTCTTTCCAGGAAGCCTATGGTCGCCTGCCGTCGCTTTACGCAAGCCAGGGCTTTGACACTGCCAACCTGCTAATTTCGGCAATGGATAAGGCTGACATCAAAGATGGTGATGCCTTCCGCGCAGCGCTGAAAGCGGCTGAGTTTGACTCGGTCCGTGGTGATTTCAAATTTGGTGCAAACAACCACCCGATCCAGAACATCTATGTTCGTGAAGTGATCAAAGAGGGTGACGTTTACACCAACAAGATCATCGCAACCGGCCTGACCGACCACGCAGACGCCTATGCGGCTGACTGCAAAATGTAAGGGCTAAGGGGGTCGCCCCGTCGCGGGCGGCCCCACCTTTAGCAAGAAAACTCTCATGTCCATCATCCTACTCATCGAACAGGCGCTGAACGGCCTACAGTTTGGCGTGATGCTCTTCCTTATGGCTGCCGGTCTGACGCTGATCTTCGGCGTTATGGGGCTGATCAACCTGGCGCATGGCTCGCTCTATATGGTTGGCGCCTTTGCCGCCGCTGCCACTGCTGCGGCCACCGGATCCTTCCTGCTGGCGCTGGTGGCAAGCCTTGTCTTCGCGGCCTTTGCAGGCGTTATAGTGGAAACTGTGGTGATCCGACGGCTTTATGACCGCGATCATCTGGACCAAGTGCTGGCGACCTTTGCCCTTGTGCTGATGTTTTCCGAAGGCACCCGCTGGGCCTTTGGATCCTTCCCGCTGTTTCTGGACAAGCCCGAGTGGTTGTCGGGCACGGTGATGCTGCCTTTCGGGATCGAATATTCGCTCTACCGTCTGACCATCATTCTGGTGGGTCTGGCCGTGGCGGCGGGGCTGTTCTGGATGATTGCGCGCACCCGTATCGGCATCCGCATCCGTGCCGGTGAAAACGACCGCGAGATGATTGCGGCCTTAGGCGTGAACATCTCGATGCTGTACACGCTGGTGTTTGCCCTTGGCGCAGCGCTGGCCGGGTTTGCCGGTGCGCTGATCGGCGCGATCCAATCGGTGCAGGTGGGCATGGGCGAACCGGTGCTGATCCTGGCCTTTGTGGTCATCGTGATCGGCGGCATCGGATCAATCAAAGGAGCCTTTGTGGGTGCCATTCTGGTCGGCATGACCGACACATTGGGCCGCCAATTGCTGCCGATGTTCTTTGGCCTTTTCATGGAGCCAGCCGCCGCCACCTCTACCGGGGCGTCACTGGCCTCGATGGCGATCTATCTGTTGATGGCGGGCGTGTTGCTGTTCCGTCCCAAAGGCCTGTTCGGAGGGGCATGAGATGAAACGTGAAACCCTTTTGAACCTTGGCCTGATGGCGGCATTGCTGGCCTTCCCTCTCTGGGCCTATCAGGCGGATGAGCCGTTCCTGATCACGCTGACAACCCGCGCGGTGATCTTTGCCATTGCCGGTGTGGGGCTGAACTTTGCCCTTGGTTTTGGCGGGCTGGTCAGCTTTGGCCATGCGGCGTTTTTTGGGCTGGGCGGCTATGCGATGGGCATTTTGGCCTATCATGCGCAGACCTACACGCCGCTGATGGAGGCGCCCTTCCTGATTGAAGGCACCAAGTCGATGCCGGTGATCTGGTTGGTGGCGGTTGTAATCTCCGCAATCACCGCGCTGGCCGTCGGCGCGCTGTCGCTGCGCACCACCGGCGTCTATTTCATCATGATCACGCTGGCCTTTGCGCAGATGTTTTACTACTTCGCCAACTCCTGGCCGACCTATGGCGGCGAAGATGGGCTGTCGATCTACATCCGCAATGACTTCCCGGGTCTAAACACGATGGACCCGATCCAGTTCTACATGATCTGCTACGTCATCCTTGCGTTGGTGCTGGGCTTTGTCTGGGCCGCGGCCCGATCGCCCTTTGGCCTGATGCTGGGGGCGGCGCGTCAAAATGAGGAACGGGTGCAGGCCGTAGGCCAGACGCCCTATCGGCTGTATCTGGTGGCCTTCACCATTTCCGGTGCGATCACCGGTCTGGCAGGCGCACTGTTTGCTGATCTGAACCGGTTTGTCAGCCCCACGATGTTTGCCTGGAACATGTCAGGTGAGATCATGATCTTTGTCATCCTTGGCGGTGTCGGCCGCGTCTTTGGCCCAGTGGCCGGTGCGGCGCTGTTTATCCTGCTGGAGCATATGCTGGGCGGCCTAAGTGAATTCTGGCACGTCTATCTTGGCGCAATCCTTCTGGGTGTGGTGCTGTTTGCCCGTGGTGGCCTTTACGGTCTGATTGCAGGACGGGAGGTGGCCCATGACTAAGCCGATCCTTGATGTCAAAGGCATCTCCAAAAGTTTTGGCGCGCTGAAGGCGTCCAACAACATCACGCTGGATCTGAAGCCGGGCGAAATTCACGCGCTGATCGGGCCGAACGGGGCGGGCAAATCCACCCTGATCAAACAGATCGCCGGTGGGCTGACCCCAGATGAGGGTTCGGTCTGGTTCGACGGGCAGGACGTCAGCGCCCTGTCCACCGCCGAACGCGCTCAGAAAGGCATGGGGCGGACGTTCCAGATTTCGTCACTGGCGATGGAATACACCGTGTTGCAGAACGTGGTTCTGGGCGCGCAGGGCCATCGCGGCGACGTCTTCCGCTTCTTCCGTCCGGTGATGAAGGACAAACAGCTACTGGCCACCGCACGCGATGCGCTGGCTCAGGTCGGGCTGGAGGAGTTTGCCAATTTCCGCACCTCGGAGCTGTCGCATGGCCAACGCCGCCAGCTGGAGGTCGCCGTGGCGCTGACCCTGTCGCCCAAAGCCTTCCTGATGGACGAGCCGATGGCCGGTCTGGGCGCAGAAGGCTCGCACCGGTTGATGGGCTTCCTCGACGGGCTGCGCCAGCAGGCGCCGATCCTTCTGGTGGAACATGACATGGACGCGGTCTTTGCCCTCGCGGACCGTATTTCGGTGCTGGTCTACGGCGAGATCATCGCCACCGGCAGCGTCGATGAGATCCGCAGCAACGCACAGGTGCGCAGCGCCTATCTTGGGGAGGAGGACGCATGAGCCTGCTTAAGCTATCCCATATCTCTGCCTTCTATGGTCCCTCGCAGGCGCTGTTTGACGTGCATCTGGACGTCGCAGAAGGTCAGGTTGTGGCGCTGATGGGGCGCAACGGCATGGGCAAATCCACCACCGTGAAGGTGATCTGCCGGATGCTGAAGAACCGCGGTGGTGCGGTGGTGTTTGACGGCCAGGACATGGCGCGCCAACCCTCGCACAAGGCGGCGCAGGCAGGCATTGGTCTGGTGCCAGAAGGCCGCCGGTGTTTTGCCCAGCTGACGGTTTATGAAAACCTGATCGCGGCGGCGCGTCCCGGCGAATGGGATTTCGCCAAGGTATCAGAGCTGTTCCCACGTCTGGCAGAACGCCGTGATCAGCTGGCCTCGTCCCTGTCGGGCGGTGAACAGCAGATGCTGGCCATTGGTCGCGCGCTGATGACCAACCCACGCCTGTTGATCCTGGATGAAGCGACCGAAGGCCTGGCCCCCGTGGTCCGGCAGGAAATCTGGGCCGCCATTGCCCGCCTCAAGGCCGAAACCGGCCTGGCGATCATTGTGATCGACAAATCCATTAAGGAACTGGCCACAGTGGCGGACAAGGCAGTGATCCTTGAGAAGGGCAAGTCGGTTTGGTCCGGCGATTTCACCGCGCTGACACCAGAGATCACCGATCAGTATCTGGGGGTCTGAGGCAATGGCGTTCGAAATGGCCCAAAAGGTGCTGTTCAAACACTGTGATCCGGCGGGGATTGTGTTTTATCCCCGCTATTTTGAGATGATCAATGACTGCGTCGAAGCCTTCTTTGATCATCTGGGTCACCCGTTTGAAAAGCTGCATCAAACGGGCGCCGTGCCGACCGCCGAAATCTCCACCCGTTTCACCGCGCCCAGCCGCCATGGCGACCAGCTGACCCTTGGGCTGGACGTGACCCGCCTGGGCCGCAGTTCGCTTGGCCTAACTATCACCGCGCAATGCGCTGGTGAAACCCGCTTTACCGCCAGCGCAACGCTGGTCTACATCACGCCGGAGGGGCGCCCTGCCCCCTGGCCCGAGGCGCTGCGCGCCTCGCTTGAACCTCATGTGAAAGGACAGGAAAATGGCGAATGAGATCATTCAGCCCGATGGATGGGCACCTGCCAAAGGCTACGCAAACGGCGTCTTGGACAAAAACGACGTGCTTTACGTCGGCGGCCAGATCGGCTGGGACGAAAACCAGATCTTCCAGAGCCATGACTTCATCGGCCAGATGGAACAGGCCCTGATGAACATCCGCGCAGTGGTCGAAAAGGCCGGTGGCAAGGTCGAAGATATCACCCGCTTGACCTGGTATATCACTGATAAGAAAGAATACCTCGCCCGTCAGCGCGAAGTGGGCGAAGCCTACCGCCGTGTGCTGGGCCGCCACTTCCCCGCTATGGCGATGGTGGTGGTTGCCGGTCTCATTGAGGACGAGGCGCTGGTCGAGGTGGAAGCCACTGCAACGCTGGGCGGCTGAGCCGCCCCTGACCCAAAGGGAGGGCCGCCATGATCGCCTATGTCACAGTTGGGGCCGATGACATCCAGCGTGCCAAATCGTTCTACGCGGCCTTCCTTCCGGCCCTAGGCTACAGCCTCACCGAAGGGGCCGACGGGCTCAGCTTCGCCCTGCCCGTCCCCGAAGGTCAACGCGCCCTCTTTCCCGATTTCTACGTCAAACCCACCTTTGACGGGCAGCCAGCTTCGGCCGGCAATGGCGCGATGGTGGCTTTTGAGGCCGAAACACAGGCCCAGGTGCGCAACCTGCACGCCGCAGCATTGGCTGCAGGTGGCACCGACGAAGGGGCTCCAGGCTTTCGCGCCGCATATGGGCCGCGCTTCTACGTTGGCTATCTACGTGACCCGCAGGGCAATAAGATCGCGCTGTTTTCGTCCAACCCCAAGGAGCCGGGCCGCGACGGCTGACAGCGGGCGCGCTGCCCCTTTTCAACGTTTTGCAAATACTCTGGGGTGAGCCCCAAAGGGGCGAGGGGCAACGCCCCTCCCAACCAGCCAAACCCGCCAATCAAGTCCTCCAATCAGCCCAAACCTTACCCGTCAGACTTCGCAGCCAGATCCGCCAGAATAGGACAATCCGGCCGGTCATCCCCCGCACAGGAAGAGACCAGATCAGCCAGCGTGTTTCGCATCTGGCGCAACTCCGCCAGTTTGGCGTCAATCGCCACCAGATGCTCAGACGCGATGGCTTTCACATCCGAGGAGGCGCGACCGCGATCCTCATAAAGCGTCATCAGGTTGCGGCAGTCCTCAATCGAAAAGCCCAAGGCCCGCGCCCGGCCCAGGAAGGCCAGCTTGTGCAGATCGCTGTCGCGAAAGCTGCGGTAGCCATTGCCGCTGCGGGCTGGGGATACCAGGCCGATCTCTTCGTAATAGCGGATGGTTTTGGCAGGCAGGCCTGTGCGTTTGGAAACCTCTGAGATGTTCATCGCTTATGCCTCCTTCGGCAGATGGGACCCGGACACGAACCGCAGCCGCAGGGCATTGCTGAGCACAAAGACGCTGGACAGCGACATTGCGCCAGCGGCCAGCATCGGTGACAGCTGCCAGCCAAACCACGGGTAAAACAGCCCCGCCGCCACAGGGATCAGCGCCACGTTGTAACCAAAGGCCCAGAACAGGTTCTGTTTGATGTTACGCATGACCTTCGCCGACAGATCAAACCCGTTGAGCACCGCCGTCAGGTCGCCAGACATAAGCACCAGATCGGCGCTTTCAATAGCCACATCCGTACCGGTACCAATCGCGATGCCCAGATCCGCATGGGCCAGCGCCGGGGCGTCGTTGATGCCATCGCCAACAAAGGCCAGGGTGCCGTGGCTGGCGCGCAGGCCCTCCAATGCCTCAACCTTGCCCTGTGGCAGCACCTCTGCCGCCACGTGATCAATGCCAAGGCTGCGGGCAATGGCGGCTGCGGGCGCGGCATTGTCCCCGGTGATCATCGCGGTTTTGATGCCGCGGCTGTGCAACGCTTGGATCACTGCGGCGGAGCTGGGTTTCACGGGGTCAGAGACCGCAATCACAGCGGCCAGTTTGCCGTCAATGGCGGCATAGAGCGGCGTTTTCCCCTCAGCCCCCAATGCAGCGGCGCTGCTGGCCAGCGGTGCCAGGTCGATCTTGCGCCGGACCATCAGCCGATCCGCCCCCACCATCACCCGATGGCCAGCCACTGTTGCGGCCACGCCGTAGCCGGGGATAGCGCCAAATTTCTCAATCTCCGGCAGCGGTCCCTCGGCGGCGGCGACAATTGCGGCGGCAATCGGGTGTTCCGATTGCGCTTCCACCGCGGCCACGAGGCGCAGAACCTCAGTCCTCTCAAAGCCTTCGGTGACCTCCAGATCGGTCAGCACCGGTTTGCCCATGGTCAATGTGCCGGTTTTATCAAAGGCCACGATCTTGACCTCCTGCAAGCGCTGCAACGCATCACCTTTGCGAAACAGAACGCCCAGTTCTGCCGCGCGCCCGGTGCCCACCATGATCGAAGTGGGGGTTGCCAGACCCATCGCGCAGGGGCAGGCGATGATCAGCACCGCCACCCCGGCAACCAGCGCATGGCCCAAGGCCGGTGCCGGCGCAAAGGCCAGCCAGGCCAGAACGGTCAGCACCGCCACCGCGATCACAACGGGCACAAACCGCAGGGTCACCCGATCCACCAAGGCTTGTATCGGCAATTTGGCACCCTGTGCGGCCTCCACCATACGGATGATCTGCGACAGCATGGTGTCTGCCCCCACATGGGTGGCCTGCACCCGCAGCGCGCCGGCCCCATTGACCGTTCCGCCCGTGACCCGATCACCGGCTGTCTTGGCAACCGGCAGGGGTTCGCCGGTGATCATGCTTTCATCAACATTGCTGTCGCCGGTGAGCACCTCCCCATCCACTGCCAGCCGTTCCCCCGGCCGGGTCAGCACCACGTCGCCCACGACGATCTCCGCGATTGGCAGGTCCTGTGTTGCGCCGTCACGTTCCACCCGCGCGGTGCTGGGGCGCAGCCCCACAAGGGCGCGAATAGCGGCCCCCGTGCGGCCTTTGGCGCGGGCCTCTAAGGCGCGCCCCAACAGGATCAGCACCACGATCACCGCCGCACTTTCAAAATACACATTCACACTGCCCGCGGGCAGGATCGCCGGGGCGAAGGTTGCCACGGTCGAATAGCCAAACGCCGCCAACGTGCCCAATGCCACGAGGGAGTTCATATCAGGGGCGCCGCGCAACAGGGCGGGCAGACCTTTCTGATAAAACTGACGCCCGGGGCCAAACAGCACAATGGCGGTCAGTACAAACTGCAGCATCCAGGAGGTCTGCATACCAATGTTTGCCATGATCCAGTGATGAAACGGCGGGTAGAGGTGACCGCCCATTTCGGCGACAAAAACCGGCAGCGCCAAAGCTGCCGCAAGTAACAACTTGCGGGTCAACGCCTCGGCCTCGGCGGCTTTGCGATCCAGTGGTGGGGCGATGGTTTCGCCTTTGCGATGGGCCTCATAACCGGCAGCGGCGACGGCCTTTATCAGATCGGCGCTCAGGTCTTGCCCCTCGGGAAGATCAACCTGCGCCGTTTCGCTGGCAAGGTTCACCTGCGCAGCAATAGCCCCGGGAACTGCGGCCAGCGCAGCCTCCACCCGGCCCACACAGGAGGCACAGGTCATCCCCTCCACCGCAAGTTCCAGCGTTTCGACACGGGCCGGATACCCCGCCCGATCAAGCGCAGTGACCACATCCTCAGGGGTGGCTGGCGTGCTGAAGGCAACCTCTGCCGTTTCCAGCGCAAGGTTCACATCAGCGCGCGTCACGCCGGGCGCAGCGCGCAGGGCCTTTTCCACCCGGCCCACGCAGGCGGCGCAGCTCATGCCAGTGATCGGCAATCGGAGGGTTTGATCGGTTGGGTGTGTCATCATTCTGCCCTGCGGTGCTTCTGTCGACACCCCAGATAAGGGTTCCAGTAACTGGAGGGTCAAGGCCCCGCCCCAAAAGAACCGCTGGTTTGAGAGATTTTGTCGCGGGCCGCTGCGCAGCGCTTGACCTTCCCACGCTGGAAGGCTCCATGTCAGAGCGCAACAAGAGGATGAGTGATGCTGACCTTTAGCGTACCCGGAATGAGCTGCGGCAAATGCACCGCCAAGATCGAAACCGCCGTGCAGGCGCTGGACCCGACGGCGCTGCTGTCGTTTGATCTGGAAGCCCGCGAGGTTGAGATCGACAGCGCAGATCCGGCAGCTGAGCTGCTGGCGGCCATCGCCAAAGCGGGATTTGAGGCCAAAGCGGCCTGATGTGAGCCACGCATTTTGGCGGACCTCACGACCCGCCAGTGCTAACCAAAACTGCTGTATGGGATGTAGCGCACCAAAGTGCCTTCGCTGATTGTGCAGGCCTCATCCGGCAGTTCCACCAGACCATCCGCCCAGGACAGCCCTGAAATCCGGCCCGAGCCTTCGGAGCGGAACACCTCCGCCTGACCGTCGCCGTTCATCCGGGCGCGCAGAAACTCACGCCGACCTGGTTTTTTGTTTTTGCTGAAGGCGGCGGGCACCATATAGCCCTGCGGCTGGCGCCAGACCTCCCCGCCCATCACCCCAAGGGCGGGGCGCGCGAACAACAGCGCCGTCACCATCGCCGCCACCGGATTGCCCGGCAGGCCAAAGATCGGCAACAGCGCGCCCCCCGCGGGCCAAAGCCCCAGGGCCAGCGGGCGCCCCGGCTTAATCGCGATACGCCAGCTGTCGATCCGCCCCTCCGCACGCAAAAGGGCCGAAACATGGTCTTCATCCCCGGTGGACACCCCGCCTGAGGTCAGCACCGCATCTACCGCCTCAGCCGCCGTATCCAACCGGCTGCGCAGCGCATCGCGGCTGTCTGCGACATGGCCAAGGTCCACCGCCTCAAAACCCCAGTCCTGCAACAGGCTCAGCAGCATGGGGCGGTTGCTGTCATAGATCTTGCCTGCCCCCATGTTTTCTGGCGCGACGGTGCCGGGGGCGATCACCTCATCCCCGTTGGAAAACACCCCCACCCGCAGGCGGCGATGAACCGAGACCCCAGCGTATCCTGCCGCCGCCAGCAGCGCCGCATCCTCCCCGCGCAGCCGGCGCCCGGCCTTGAGGATCGGGTCGCCTGCATCAAAGTCTTCGCCAGCGCGCCGGGTGTTGGCCCCCTGTTTCAGCGGGCCGTAGAACTGCAGTTTGCCGCCTGAGACTTCAACATCCTCCTGCAGCACCACGGTCTGCATACCCTCCGGCAGGATGGCCCCCGTCAGGATGCGCAGCGCATGGCCCTGTGGCAGAGCCCCCTCATAGGGTTCACCCGCCGCAGAACGCCCCGGCGCCAAAGGCAGCGTCACCAGTTCATCCAGTGCCGCACCGGCGAACCCGTAGCCATCCACCGCCGAATTTGCGGACGGGGGATTGGCCCGCAGCGCCATCAAATCCTGCGCCAAGACCCGGCCGCGGCATTCAGCAAGCGCCACCTGTTCCACCGGCACAACCGGTGTCACCCGCGCGCGCAGCCGTGCCAGCGCCTCATCCAAAGGCACCCAATCGACGCCAGCGGGCAAAGCAAAACAATCGTTACGCAGTCTCGGCGGCATCTTGGGTCAATCCTGTTTCGGTCAATATGAAGGTGGCAATCGCCGCATGATCATTGAGGTCAAAGATGGGGCGCTGCAGATCCGCATGTGCGCTTGCGGGTTGATCGGAGGCCACAGCGCGGATGCTCGCATCATTTGGGGCAATCAGTGCCTGCCCGGCGGCGGCGCGATGGGCCTCAATCTTGGGGTGCGGTTCGCGTTTGTATCCCTCAACCAGGACCAGATCCACGTCTGAAAGCTTCGTCAACAGCTCGGCCAGCGACGGCTCTGCCTCTTCGCGCAACTCATGCATCAAGGCCCAGCGTTTGCCTGAAACCAGCAGCACCTCAGACGCGCCGGCCGTTCGGTGACGGTAGCTGTCCCGCCCGGGTTGATCCACGTCGAAGGTGTGATGGGCATGTTTCACGGTCGACACTTTAAACCCACGCGCGGTGATTTCTGCAACCAGCCGTTCCATCAGCCCGGTCTTGCCGCAGTTTTTCCATCCGGTGACCCCGTAAAGCTTCACTGATCTGCCCCCAGTTCTGCCGTGGCCATCTGCCGGGCGATGGCCAGATCTTCGGGTGTGTTGACGTTGAAAAACGGCTCCTGCCCGTTTTCCGTTTCAAACAACACCTCGGTGCCGCCATGTTTGTCCGTCCAGATCACCACTTTGCGCAAACCGTCTTGCAGAGCCGCGCGCAGGTCATCACGCAGGGCCACCGGCCAGAGGCCAAAGGTCGGCTGGCGCACCTGCCCGCGTTTCGGATCAATGCTGGCGGCAAGGGCCAACGGCGCGCGGCCCCGTCCGGTGTTGAGCCTTTGCACCAGATCCGTGGGGAAAAACGGCGTATCCGCTGCGACCGAGACGATGTGATCCGCCCCCTGCGCCGCCGCCCAGTCCAACCCCGCCAGCACCCCGGCCAAGGGTCCGGCGTAGCCTTCGATGCCATCAGCCACCACCGGCAGGCCGTAATCGGCAAAGCGGCTGGCATCGCCATTGGCGTTCAGCACCATCGCGCTGGCCTGCGGGCGCAACCGCGCAATCACCTGCTGCAACAGCGTCTCAGCCCCCAAGGACAGCAGGCACTTATCCCCGCCCCCCATGCGCGATGACAGGCCACCTGCCAGAATAACGCCCGGTATCTTCTCAGCCATCTGCGGCGGCTCCTTTGCGGCGGTGTGTCTTACTGTCGTCTGAAACGGTGGCCAGATCGGCATCATACTGCAGACGCTCGGCCCCGCTGAGGCAGGTGAAGCGTTTACCGCGCATCCGGCCAATCAGTGTCATGTTCAGCTTGCGCGCCAGCTCCACCCCCCAAGCGGTAAAGCCTGAGCGGGAGACCAGCGTTGGAATGCCCATCTGCGCCGCTTTCAGCACCATTTCAGAGGTCAGTCGCCCGGTGGTGTAGAGGATCTTATCCTCCGGCCCCTGCCCTTCGGCAAACATCCAGCCTGCAACCTTATCAACGGCGTTGTGACGGCCGACATCCTCCATATAGACCAGCGGGCGATCCTCCTGACACAAGACGGTGCCGTGGATCGCACCGGCCTCCAGATAGAGGCTGGGGGTGCGATTGATCTGATGCGCCAGCGCATAGAGCCATGAGGTGCGCACAGGGATCGCGGGCAGCTGCAAATCCTCCAGCCCCTCCATCATGTCGCCAAAGACGGTGCCGACCGCACAGCCCGAGGTGCGGGTCTTTTTCTTGAGTTTTTCTTCATAGTTGGTGGCCCGTTCCGTGCGCACAACCACGACCTCCAGCTCCTCATCATAGTCGACACCGGTGACCTGATCGTCGGCCAGCAGCATGCCCTGATTGCGCAGAAACCCCAGCGCCAGATAGTCCGGGTAATCGCCGATGGTCATGGCGGTAACGATCTCCTGACTGTTGAGGTAGATCGTCAGCGGGCGCTCTTCGACAACGGAAATCTCTTGCGCTTGCCCGTCCTGATCCACGCCGGTGACGGCGGCGGTCAGACCGGGGCGCAGGAGGTCCGGCGCGATGAGGTAGCCGGGGCCGGCAGTGTCAGACAGTTTGGCCAAAGATGCCTCCTGTTTTGCGGTGGGATTGGCGTGCTGTCGCATGGACAGCCATAGCCGCAGCACCTATGTTGGCGCCATGAGCGAGACATTGGAAATTGATGCGCTGGGGCTGTTGTGCCCGCTGCCGGTTCTGCGGCTGCGCAAACGTATTCAGGGCCTGCCCGCCGGGTCGAAGGTGACTGTTTTGGCCGATGATCCGGCCGCCCTGATCGACATCCCGCATTTCTGCAATGAGAGCGGTCACAGCTTTCAGGGCGCTGAGGCGCTGGACGGCGGCGGCGAGGGCAAGGCCCCGCATCGCTACGCGTTGATCACCGTTTGAACAGGCCTGCATTCAGGTGCCCTCCTGCGGCAGCCAGATGGTGAACCGCGTGCCGGTGCCCGGGGTGCTGTCTGCATACATGTGACCGCCGTAGCGCAGCACAATTTTGCGGCTGATCGACAGGCCTAGGCCAGTGCCTTCGCCCTGTTTTGTGGTGAAGAACGGGTCAAACACCCGCGCCAGCACATCGGCCTCCATCCCATCACCGCTGTCCTGCACCACGATCTGCACACCGGGTTTGCCTTCGCGGTCCATATCATCTGCCCTGAGCAGCAGATCACCGCCATCAGGCATGGCGTGGATGGCGTTGACGATCAGGTTGATCAGCACCTGCTGCAGTTCAGTCCGGTTGATCCCCAGATAACGCGTCGCGTTGAGGCGCAGGTAGAGATCAATATCAACCTTGTTCAGCAGGTGCTGGACCAGTGGGATGGAATCCTCAATCACCTCATCGGGGTGATGGCTTTCAACCTCACCGGCATATTCATCAGGCCGGGTGAACTGCAGCAGCTTATTGACGATCAGAAAGACCGAATGCACCTGTTCGTCGATCAGGCGGAACTCGGTCTTCAGGTCCTCCGCCTGCGGGCCAATTTCAGACCGGATCAGGTCCAGATTGCCCTGAATGACGGTCATCGGGTTATTGATCTCATGGGCAATGCCGGCTGCAATTTCGCCAACCGCCGCCAGTTTTTCAGAGACCAGCAGCTGTTTGGTGGTCGCCTCCAGCCGGTTGTTGGCCTCGCGCAACTCGCGGGTGCGTTCAGCGACGCGGTTGTTCAATTCGCGGTCGCGGTCCTGGATCTGATCCAGCAGGCTGTCCATCTGTTCCGCCACGCGCCCCAGTTCATCGCCACGGTTTTCAACGCCGGTACGTGCACCCAGGTCGCCCTCCTCCACGCGGTTGATGGTGCCTTGCATCCGCTCAATCGGGCGGAAAATCTGACGTGCCCAGCGCAGAAACAGCGGGACCGACAGGAACACGATCACCGCAAAGGCTGCGGCGAAGGTCAGCAGGGTCTTGAACTTGGCGGTGCGGAAGGGCGTTTCAAGGAACCCGACATAAAGCATGCCAACCCGTTCCCCCATGCTGTCGGTGATCGGCTGATAGGCCGAGATGTACCAGTCATTCACCACAAAGGCCCGGTCGAGCCAGGTGCGCCCTTCGTCCAAAACGGCGGCGCGCACTGCGGCCGAAACCCGCGTGCCCAGCGCCCGCTGATCCTGAAACAGCCGCACATTGGTCGACACCCGCACATCATCCAGAAACAGCGTCGCGGTGCCCACTGTTCCCTCAATCAAGGAGGCGGTCGGGTAGACCAGATCGTTGATCGTATCGATGAAGTTGAGGTTGCGGTTCAGCAAGACCCCCCCGACCAGCGCCCCCTGCCCGTTTGGCAGGCTGATTGGGGCGGCGGTGTGCACAAACATCCCGCGGGTTTCTTCGGTGCGGTCTGTGGGCACAGCCGCCTGTGTCGGCACCAGCCGGATCCGCGCCCGCGATGCCAAAATCGGCGACATCTGCTTCAGCTCTTCACCGGAAAACAGATCAATCGCCGCCGCGGATTTGCCCCGCAGGGCGCTGCCCACCACCGGCCAATGTTCCAGCGTGTCGGTCTGGACAAAATCCGGCGAGGAAATCACCACCCCGCGCGGGTTCAGCACATAGAGGAAATCCAAGCCAAGCGCGTCACGCTGGGCATCCAGCAAGGCCTGAAGTGCCTCAGCCCCCCCACGCTCCACCGCGATGGAAAACTGCCGACTGTCGCCAAGGCTTTGCACCTGCAACTGGCGGCTTTCGACGATGCGCGACAGATATTGCTGCGCAATGGTCAACTCCCCGTTCACCTTGGCAATCAGCAGGTTATCAAAACGCGCCGACCAGTTGATCGCGGTAATGATGAAAAAGATCGGCATGATGAACACGGTCGGCAGCAGCGCAATCGCCAACAGCCGCACCCGCACCGAAACCCGGCGGCGACGGTTGCGTGGCCCCTGCTGTGCTACGGCCGGGTGATCTGACACCGCATCAGCCATTCCACATCGCACATTTGCGGTCGATGGTCTTACGTGACACGCCCAGCCGCCGCGCCGCCTCGGCCCGGTTGCCATTGCAGGCCTCCAGCACGGTCAGGATATGACGGCGTTCCACCTCTTGTAGGCTGTCCACCGCTTCCACCTCTTTGCCCGGCTCAGAGCTGGCAAATTCAGCGGGCCACTCACCCTGGATCAGGGATTGTTCGACCACATTGCGCAGCTCACGCACATTGCCCGGCCAGTCATAGCGCGACAGGTTCAACAACACCCCTTCATTGAGCGGCAGCGGCTCAATCCCCAACGCGCGGGAGATTTGTTGGATGAACATCAGCGTCAGTTCCTTGATATCCATCGCCCGTTTGCGCAGCGCTGGCATCTCAATCTTCAGGACCTTGATGCGGTGATACAGATCCTCGCGGAACCGCCCCTCGGCCACCGCCTTTTCCAGATCGGCGTTGGTGGCAAAAATGAACCGCAGATCCAGCGGGACCTCCCGCAGGGAGCCAACCGGGCGGATCTTGCGATGTTCAATCACCCGCAACAGTGCCGCCTGAATGGAAAGCGGCAATTCAGCGATTTCATCCAAATAAAGCGTGCCGCCATTGGCGTTCAAAAACAGCCCGTCCTGCCGCGCCCGCTGATTGGGACCACTGTCATGCACAAAGCCGAACAGTTCATTTTCAATCACATCGGGGGAGATCGTTGCGCAGTTGATCGGCACAAAGGGTTTGCCGGCCCGTTCCGACATCGCGTGCAGCGCACGGGCGGCAATTTCCTTGCCGGTGCCGGTTTCGCCAGTGAACATCACCGGCGTCATCAAGGGGGCGGCGCGTTCCAGCGTGTTGCGAATGTCCTGCAGGGCCGAAGAGCTGCCCAGCATCCGCTCACGCGCGGCGGTGTTGCCGGAGGCCAGTTCGAATTTCAGCAGGTAGTTTTCGCGACGCAGGTTCACCCGGTCCACACAACGCGCAACCGCGTTGATGATCTGGTTCGAGCGGAAGGGTTTCAGCACAAAATCCACCACGCCTGCGCGCATCGCCTCAATGGCCGTGTCCATATCCGCAAAAGCGGTGATCAGGATCACATCGGCAAAGAAGCCCAGCTTGCGCTGTTCACGCAGCCATTCCAGTCCGGTGGTGCCGGGCATGATGTTGTCGAGTATGACAATATCAAAGTGGTTTGCATCCAACAGCTTGGAGGCATTGGCCGCGCTATCCGCCTGTTCCACGCGCCCCACCATCGGGCCCAGAATTTTAACGATGAAGTTACGGATCCCCGGTTCGTCATCGACCACCAAAACAGAGGCCTGCGCGAGGCCAATCCCGAACTCAGACTGTTCGGGGACACTTAAATTCGTCGGTGTATTCACCTGTGCAAACGTCCTTTATTCCACTCGGGCGGAAGCACTGGTGGTGCGTTCCTGAGTCGAAAAGCCCGACCCGTTCAACACAACATTGGATGCCACCGCGATGCCGATGATCGCTGCACATGCAAAGAAGAAAGATTTCATGTCCGTTACTCCTTGGGCTCCGAATGGCTGCGCAGAAACGCGATGAGTGCCGCTCGATCCTGGGGATTGGTGATACGTTGCATGGGCATTTTCGTCCCCTTTATATACACCTCTGGCCCCAGATCAAAAAGCGCATCGACGGTTTCAGCCCCCCAAATGATGGAGGAATTGCGCAGGGTCTCGGAATAGATATAGCCCGGCACGGCCCCAGCGGGACGGCCGAACAGATTTTTAAGCGTTGGCCCTGCACGGCGCTGACTGTCCTCGGTCAGGCTGTGGCAGATGGAACACTTGCGATTGAATTGATGCTCCCCGGCTGAGGCACTTTGGATGCCTTGCAGGAACGGTTTGTCACCAACTGTCATTTTGTCACCCTTCGGCCCATCGATCGGCCAGGAGAACAGCTGTTCATCCAGACCACCGGCATGGATGTTTTGCCCATCCCGGCTGAAGGCCAGCGCCCAGATCGGGCCGCGGGTGGTGGCGCGGAAATCCACCAGAAGGGACCAGTCACGGCTGTCGAGCAGCGAGATGTAGCCATGGCCATCCCCCACCGCCAGATAGCGACCCTCTGGATCGGTGGCCATGGCAAGGATCGGGCGGCGTTCAAGGGTGAAATCTTTGACCAAGGCGCGGCTTTCGGGGTCAATCACGCGGGTGACGCCATCCACGGCGCCATAGGCCAGCCAGCCCTCCGCCTCATTCAGAGCCAGGGTGTTGATGCCAAATCCACCGGCAACCAGCTGGGCCTTCAGGCTGGCGGTGCTGAGATCCCATAGCCGGATCGACCCGTCGGCTGAGGCCGAGTAAAGCTGCGTGCCATCCTCAGAAAACGCCACATCGTTGACCGCCCCGGCATGGCCGGTCAGAAACTGCGCCGCGGCACCGGACAGGGACCAGATGCCGATGCTGCCATCCCAACTGGCCGAAGCAACGCTCAAGCCGTCTGGCGCAACGGCAAGTGACATCACCTTGCCCTGATGCTGGCCCAAACGCAGACTCTGCCCCGTGGTCAGATCCCAGCGATAGACAGCAAAGTCATCCCCGGCGGAAATCAGGGTATCCGCATCAACAAAGGCCACCGTATTCACCGCGGCCTCATGCGCCTCCAGCCACTGCGGTTGATCGCCCTGCCAAAGGCCAACCGAATTGTCGAAACTGGCCGTGGCAATCCGCCCTTCTGGTCCCACCGCAATGCCTTTGATCGGGCCGCCGTGACCCGACAGCGTGAAGAACTCGCCCCCCAGAAGGGGCGAGGCCATCAGCAGTAAAGACGACAGAAGAGAGGCGCGCAGCATCAGCGGGTCAACTTACTCGGCAGGAACCTGACCGCCGGATTTGTCCGCGCCGGTCTCTTTATCCTTCACCTCATCATACCAGAGGCTGTGGTGTTCCTTGGCCCATTGTGCCTCCACGTGGCCGGAGCCCATGGCGTCAAAGGCGCCCTCCATTCCGACGGAGCCGAGGTAGATATGTGCGATGATCACGGTCATGAAACCAAAGGCGACAATGCCATGCCACAGCTGGGAAAGCTGCATCTCCTGATAGGGGGTCAGCTCTTCGGGCAGGCGGCCATAGCCGATGATTTCCGGCAGGCCTGTCATGTTGGCAATCTGGAACGTCTTGGCAAAGAAGGACAGTTCGAACGGGAACAAGAGCGCCAGACCGGACAGCGAAATCGAAATGCCGAAGACCGCGACGATCCAGTAGATCACCTTTTGGCCGGCATTGAATTTCTTGGCCGGTGGGTGAACCCCTTTGGAAAACAGACCACCCGCCTGCATGACCCATTTGACATCCGTGCGGTTGGGGATGTTGTGTTTGATCCACAGCACAATGACCATCACCAGTGCCAGCATGAAGGCCCAGGAAATGTTGTTGTGCACCCATTTGCCGGCAATAGCGATTGGTGCAAAGGCATCTTTGCCGATCAGCGGGATCAGGAACTTGCGCCCCATCAGGGTAATAAGACCGGTGATGCCCAGAAGGATGAAGGACACCGCCAGCAACCAATGGGCAAAACGTTCAATGCCGTTGAACCGTTCCACCGTGCGGCCGGTTTTTGCGCCATCGATACGGATCTTGCCGCGGAGCAGGTAGAACAGCACCAGCAGGCCAAACATCGCCAGCATCAGATAGCCGCCATAGGTGGTCATCGGACCTTCGCGGAATTGCAACCAAGCCATACCGCTGTCCTGAATGATCAGGTGGCTGACCGGCCCGCGGGCCGAGGCATTGATATCCGCAGATCCATAACGCAGGGCGCGGTACACTTCGGCATCGGAAACGCCGCCAAGCGTGCCCAGCTGTGCTGAGATTGCCGCGGCACTGTCGGGATCCCCGGTGGCGCTGCGGCGGAAATCATCCTGGATCTTTTCGCCGCGTTGGCGGGCAAGGATATCTTCGAGTGTCTGAGCGCCACCGGTTGCGGAACGTTCCGCGGTGGCGGTCGGGGAGGCGTCCTGCGCGGTGGCCGGGGAGGCCACAGGCAGCGCCAGTGAAAGGCATAGGAAAATCCAGAGAAGAGCGCGCATGGGGTCCTCGATCTGTCGAATAACTCTAAGGAACCGTTTCCAGTGCGGGAAACGGGTGGAATTTGGTTCAAATTCCGGGGCGTGAGAGGGGTCGGAAGGGCGCTGCTGCGCCCTTCCAAAGAAGCGGTATCAGCCGCCTTTCTGTTCGTAGGCCGTCCCCCAGCCCCAAGCGCCGGAGCCAAAGCCACGGGCCACCACGCGTTCGCGGTAGATGGCCGAGACGATGTCACCGTCACCTGCGAGCAGCGCCTTGGTCGAACACATCTCGGCGCAGATCGGCAGCTTGCCTTCTGCAATCCGGTTGCGGCCGTATTTGGCGAACTCGGCGGTGGAGTGGGTTTCTTCGGGACCGCCCGCGCAGAAGGTACATTTGTCCATCTTGCCACGGGAGCCGAAGTTGCCAGCCTGCGGGTACTGCGGCGCGCCGAAGGGGCATGCGTAGAAGCAGTAACCACAGCCGATGCAGAGGTCCTTGGAGTGCAGAACGACACCTTCTTCGTTCTGGTAGAAACAATCCACAGGACAGACGGCCATACAGGGCGCATCCGAACAATGCATACAGGCGACCGAGATCGACCGTTCCCCAGGGCTACCATCATTGATGGTCACCACGCGGCGGCGGTTGATCCCCCAGGGCACCTCATGCTCGTTCTTACAAGCGGTGACACAGGCGTTGCATTCAATGCAGCGTTCGGCGTCACAGAGGAACTTAGCTCTTGCCATATCCGTTTCTCCTTATGCTGCAGAGATTTTGCAGAGAGTACACTTGGTCTCCTGCATCTGGGTTACGCTGTCATAGCCGTAGGTCTGGGCGGTGTTGGTGGATTCACCCAGCACGTATGGGTCAGCCCCATCCGGATATTTGCTGCGTTGATCCTCACCCTGGAAATGGCCACCGAAGTGGAAGGGCATGAAGGCCACGCCTTCACCCACCCGTGGGGTCACCATTGCCATAACCTTGACCTTGCCACCTTCTGGGCCTTCGACCCAGACCTGCGATCCGTCACGGACGCCCAGGTTGTTGGCATCGCGCGGGTTGATCTCGACGAACATGTCCTGCTGCAGTTCAGCAAGCCAGGGGTTCGACCGGGTTTCATCCCCGCCACCCTCATATTCCACCAGACGGCCCGAGGTCAGCACGATCGGATAATCTTTGCTGAAATCGTTTTTCTGGATCGAGGCATACATGGTGGGCAGACGGTAGAATTTCCGATCCTCATAGGTCGGATAATCCGCCACCAGATCACGCCGTGGGGTGTAAAGCGGTTCGCGGTGCAGCGGGATGGGATCTGGGAATGTCCAGACCACGGCCCGTGCCTTGGCGTTGCCGAAGGGCGCACATTCGTGCTTGATCGCCACCCGCTGGATGCCGCCCGAGAGGTCGGTTTTCCAGTTGGTTTTGGGACCAGCCACCGCATCAATCGCGGCACGCTCTTCATCGGTGAGATCACCGTCCCAACCCAGATCCATCAGCATCTGCATCGTGAACTCAGGGTATCCATCCTGGATCTCTGAACCCTTCGAGTAGACGCCTTCGGCCAACAGGTTGTCGCCATCACGTTCCACACCGAAACGGGCCCGGAAGGTCAGACCACCCTCAGAGACACGTTTGGACATGTCATAGAGGTTGGGCGTGCCCGGGTGTTTCATGTCAGCGGTGCCCCAGCACGGCCACGGCATCCCGTAGTAATCGCCATCTGCGGGGCCACCAATGGCCTGCAAAGTGGTGCGATCAAAGGTGTGCTGATTGGCCATATGCAGCTTGATCCGCTCAGGGCTTTGGCCCGTATAGCCGATCGTCCACATACCTGCGTTGAACTCGCGCGTAACGCTTTCGATGTTCGGGGTGACCTCATCTTCCATTTCGATGTTACGGAAGAAACGATCGGACCAGCCAAACTTCTTGGCAAACATCCCCATGATGGTGTGGTCAGGCTTACACTCAAAGAGCGGGGCCACAACCTCATCACGCCACTGGATCGAACGGTTCGACGCGGTCACAGAACCACGGGTTTCGAACTGCGTTGCTGCCGGCAGCAGATAGACACCATCGGTGCGGTCATGCAGAACAGCGGAAACCGTCGGATAGGGGTCAACCACGACCAGCATATCCAGCTTTTCCATTGCTGTTTTCATTTCCGTCATACGGGTCTGCGAGTTGGGCGCGTGGCCCCAGAGCACCATGGCACGGACGTTGTCCGGCTGATCCATGTTGTCCTTGTCCTCGAGGATACCATCGATCCAGCGCGACACCGGAATACCGGTGAGGTTCTGCAGCGATTTCTCCTTGCCGTCGGCAGAGGTCAGCGTGTTGAACTGACCGGCCAGCCAGTCACCATCTTCACCCCAGACACGCGCCCAATGGGCCCATGCGCCTTTGGACAGGCCATAATAGCCCGGCAGGGTGTGGCTGAGAACGCCAAGGTCGGTTGCACCCTGAACGTTGTCGTGGCCACGGAAGATGTTGGTGCCGCCACCCGAGGTGCCCATGTTGCCAAGGGCCAGCTGCAGGATGCAGTAGGCACGGGTGTTGTTGTTGCCGTTGGTGTGCTGTGTGCCACCCATACACCAGATCACGGTGCCGGGGCGGTTGTTGGCCAGCGTCCGCGCCACGCGCTTCAGCTGCGAACCGGGGGTGCCGGTCACACGCTCCACCTCTTCGGGGTTCCATTTGGCCACTTCGGTACGGATCTGATCCATGCCCCAAACGCGGGTCCGGATGAACTCTTTGTCTTCCCAGCCGTTTTCGAAGATGTGCCACAGGATGCCCCAAACCAGCGCCACATCGGTGCCGGGACGGAAACGGACATATTCATCAGCATGGGCTGCGGTGCGGGTAAACCGCGGATCGCAGACAATGACCGGTGCGTTGTTCTGCTCTTTCGCTTTCAGCACGTGCTGCAGCGACACAGGGTGCGCCTCGGCGGGGTTACCACCAATGATGAAAATGGCCTTGGAGTTGTGGATGTCGTTGTAGCTGTTGGTCATGGCGCCGTAGCCCCATGTGTTGGCCACACCGGCAACCGTGGTCGAGTGACAGATACGCGCCTGATGGTCGACGTTGTTGGTGCCCCAATAGGCCGCAAACTTACGGAACAGATAGGCCTGTTCGTTGTTATGCTTGGCCGAGCCCAACCAGTAAACGCTGTCAGGGCCGCTTTCGTCGCGGATCTTCAGCATCTCATCACCGATCTCATCGATCGCCTGTTCCCAGGAGATCCGCTTCCACTCACCACCCTCTTTTTTCATCGGGTACTTGAGACGGCGTTCACCATGGGCGTGTTCACGCACCGAGGCCCCTTTGGCGCAATGCGCACCCAGGTTAAACGGGCTGTCAAAGCCGGGTTCCTGCCCCGTCCAGATGCCGTTTTGCACTTCGGCGAGAACCGTGCAGCCCACCGAACAGTGGGTGCAGACCGATTTCACGGTCTTGACGGCACCATCCACGGCCGTGGCTGCACTCGCCTGAGTGACCATGCCGCCTGAGGCGCCAATCGCGGCCAGGCCACCGATGGCCAGACCAGAGCCGCGCAAGAATGTGCGGCGGTCAACGGAAGCTTCGGCTGCCGCTGACAGGATACTTGTCCGCTGGGGGCGTCGCGCAACCCCGTTGGTCTTTTTCCTAAGCATTTCTATCCTCCCTCGCGTCCCTTGCGGGAACTGCTAGGTATTGTTCAAAATTCCGACAGTCGGGCGTCACGCAACCAGTCGTCGGAGGCGGGGTGATCAGGTCCGGTTAAAACCGGGCGAGATCGTAGTAGGTGCGCACATGCGCGGTGTCCTGCATGCGTTCGCTGGTCAGATCGACCGGCGCCGCTTCGGCAGCATCACCCGAGACGGCCACGGCCGCAGCCGCAGCAGGCACAGACGTGGCTGCAACTTTCAGAAAGTCGCGGCGGGTGGTCTGGCTTGCGTCGCTCTTGCTCATGCTCTCCTCCTTGGTTGGGGCGGGTCCGCTCCCTGACGGCCCGCGGTTGCGGTTGATGAGGTCAAGCCTCAGGCGCCCATGCGGAACGCCTGCGTCTCAATCTCGATGAATGCTTTGCCCACGCTGCCCACTGGCGCGTAGAGGACGGAGTTCTTGGCCCCTTCCAGATCGCTGAAGAAATGCTGCGCCCAAGGCGCGATGTGGCGACCGAAAAACTCTTGCTGTTTTTCCAGCGGCACGGGGTCACCAAAGCGACCCCGGATCATGCCCGCCATCATGTCACACAGGCTGGCGATGTTATCCTCGGGCTCAAAAACGTTAGGGGCACGTTCCATACGCTGCGCCGCCATATCGCCACGCAGCTGTGCCAGCGGTTTTTCGTTCAAGAAACCTGTCAGGTAGTAGCTGGCGTAGGGCAGCAGCTCACCCCGCCCCAGACCGATGAACAGCGCGTTGAACTCGCTCTCAACCGCCTTGGCATTGGTAGCTTTGGCTACGCGGGCCAGCGTGTTGATCGCCTGCCCCAATTCGCTGTCATCGCCCTGCAATGCCGCGGCCTGTGCCAGCATCTCTTTCGAAGGTGGATGCGACAGAAGCGCTGCGAGGAAATCATAGAGATCCGCGCGCAGGCGATCCTCTTCGGGGATCGCAGCCATCTGGGTGTCCGTTGCGGTCATGTTCATCTCGTCTCTCATCGCTCAGGTTTCAAACTGGAAGCGCATCCGCCGCCGTACGGGCTGCGGCTCCGGCGCTTCATCCTGGAGGGTTTCGTTGGGGGGCTGCGCCACCGGGGGGATTGGCGCGTCCTGATTTTGGGCAGGGGCCATATCATTGGCTTCATCAGGGGCCGCGGCCAGCAAAACTGGCGCGTCTTCTGCTGCGTCCTCTGGGGTTTGGTCGGGGGTATCTTCGGGCAGATCGGCCGGGGCCTCTTCTGCCGCTTCTTCCAGCGCACGGGCTTGGCGGGCCAGTTCCTCGACATGGGCTTTCATGCCTTTGCCGACCTGATAGGCGGTTTGCAGGTTCTCCACGACCATGGCGCTGTCGGTGAAGTCCTCGCCGTAATCAACCAGCATATCGACGTTGGCCAAGACCGGATTGGATGTCCAAAGACGGCGCAGGGCGCGACGGCGCAGGCGTTCGGGAACGGCCTGTTTCATGAAGGCCGCGAAATCGTCGCCTTGTTGCATCTCATCAGGATTTGGCAGCTCCAGCTTGGCCAACAGTTCCTCATCTGACAGCGCGTCCAGCTTGGCCTGTTCTTCGGCCTGCTCCGCCGCTACGGCGGCCTGCACCTCAGCCTCAGCTTCGGCGGCAACGGCGGCGCGGCGGCGGGACCAGAAATCGCTCATTGCAGCCTCACCTTCTTGCGGTGCGGCACGGCGTAGACGTCAGCCAGCTGCGAAATGCGCGCATCGCCAATCCCGTCTTCATGCAGGTCCACCCGCTTGCGGTCCCGGCGGCGCTTAACGAATTCTTCATGTTCGTGATGTTCATTGACGAAGTCGCGGATGAAGGCGACCAACCCCTCTGGCATCGGCACCAGTTCGACCAGTTCTTCGCCGCTGTCGGTGTAATCCTGCGTCTCATAGGGTGAGGCTGTGGCCAGCAGAACCTCAAGCGGTTGCTCCGCGTCTGGATCGGTGGTTTCGCGCAGCACCACCCCGATGGTAGGCACCCGGGCCGAAAGGCCGTGCAGATACGCCTCCGTATCGGTGCGCCACAGTTCCAGCGGCACGGTGGCAGCGTGAAACTCAACCGCCTCCCCTTCCTCGCGCAAAGGTTGCCAATCGGCCGGGCCAGCACCGGGGATCACGGCAACCACTTTCCACGCGAAAGGCACCCAACGGCTGACCGATGGGGTGCGGCGGATGATGATTCCCAATGGCAACGAAGCTGTCGCGTGCCGCATGGTGATTTTGTCCCTTCCTCAACGATCCGCGTGCCCTGAGGGGTCCCAGTGGGATCCCTGTCACAAATTTTTTTCGGATCGCTGCAATGATCATCTCCACCTGTTTGAAAGGCAAAAAAAATCGCCGTTTTCGGGATTTACCCAGCCCAATCGGGACACAATGTCCCAGATGACCCGGGGCACGAAAACCAACGGGACGGAATGTCCACTTTTGTCAAAAACCAACAAAAATTATCGGTTTTTCAAAACGAATCACTCGGCGGTTTCTGCGCCGGTCTTGGGCTTTACCGGGGCTTTACGGGCGCTCTATTTCATGAATAGCTAACGCACATCGGACGGGTCCAAAACAACGACAGCGCGACCACCGCGGGGGAAATAGAATGACTAAGCAACTGATTTTGTGTGATTGTTTGGCAAGCCAAAAGATCGACACTGACAGTTTGTCCCATTTGGAGGGCGTCACCTGTTCAAAGGTGCACAGCAATCTCTGCGGATCGGAAAGCGGTGCGGCTGCCAAGCTGATCGCGGCCGGAAATGCCACCATCGCCTGCCAGCAGGAGTATGCGTTTTTTGAAGAACTCGCTACAGAAATCGCCGGCGAAATCGCGGCTGAGACCGGCGCAAACCCAGCGGATCTGACCCCGGATTTCGTGGACCTGCGCGACCGCGCCGGATGGTCGGATGAGGGCAAAAAAGCGGGGCCAAAAATGGCCGCTTTGGCAGCCGATGCGGCCCACCCGATGGCGCCGTTGAAAACCTTCGATGTGACCTCGGAAGGGCTGTGCCTGATCCTTGGTCCGGTCGATGTCGCTGTTGATGCTGCGCGTCAGCTGGCGCCCTTCCTTAGCGTCACCCTACTTGTTGAAAACACGTCGGAAATCGCGGACCTGCCGATGGACCGCAGCTTCGATCTGGTGGCCGGACAACTGAAAGGTGCAACTGGGGCGCTTGGCCAGTTTGAGGTTCGGATCGATCAGTTGCAGCAGATGCAACCGGGCGGTCGTGGCGAGATGCAGTTTGGCGAGGCCCGCAACGGTGGCATGGCAGAATGTGACATCATTCTGGACCTGCGCGGCGGCACGCCTTTGTTCCCTGCCCCGGAAAAGCGCGAGGGCTACCTGCGCGCCGATCCCGGCTCATTGCCCGCAGTTGGGGCCGCAGTGATGGAAGCCTCACATCTGGTCGGAACGTTTGAAAAACCGTTTTACCTTGGCCTCGACCCGTTGATCTGCGCCCATTCACGGGCCGGGCAGTCGGGCTGTTCCAAATGTCTGGATGTCTGTCCCACCAGCGCAATCCGCTCTGAGGGCGATCATGTGGACATTGACCCAACGATCTGCGCCGGCTGTGGATCCTGCGCCGCGCTTTGCCCTTCTGGGGCGATCATCTTTGACAACCCCGCACCGGGAGCCCTATTCACCCGGATGAACCGGCTGGCTGAGACCTATAAGGCGGCTGGCGGCGACGCCCCGCGCCTGCTGGTGCATGATGCCAGCCATGGGTCTGAAATGATGTCCCTTTCTGCCCGTTTTGACCGCGGCCTACCTGCCGATGTGATCCCGATGGAGCTGGAGAAAGTCTCGGGCTTTGGCCACGCCGAAATACTGGGCGCACTGGCGGTTGGCTTTGCCTCTGTCGACATTCTGGTGAGCCCGAAAACCGAACGCGACGCGCTGGATCCAGAGGTCGCGCTGGCGCAGGCCATGGCCGGCACCGGGGCGCAGATCCGGGTGCTGGACCCTGCCACGCCAGAGGCGCTGAGCGATGCACTCTACGGCGCGGCCAAAGGCACCGCGCTGGCCGAACCGATCCTGCCGCTGGGCAGCCGCCGTCAGGTGGCGCGACTGGCGGCCAAGGCGCTCAACATCGATGCGGAAGCGCCCCTACCCTTGCCGGCTGCGGCGCCTTACGGGGCGGTTGTGGTCGATAAAGAGGCCTGCACCCTGTGCCTGTCCTGCGCCTCCCTCTGTCCGGCGGGGGCTTTGGGTGACAACCCCGACGCGCCGCAGCTGCGCTTCCAGGAGGATGCCTGCCTGCAATGCGGTCTGTGTACCAATGTTTGCCCGGAAAATGCGATCACCCTGCAGCCGCAGATGGATCTGAGCGACGCGGCGCTTAGCCAGCGTGTGATCCATGAAGAGGAACCGTTTGAATGCATCGATTGTGGCAAACCCTTTGGGGTGAAATCCACCATCGACAAGATCGTTGCAAAGTTGGAAGGCAAACATTCGATGTTCCAGACAGGTGGCGCGGCGAACCTGATCAAGATGTGCGATGACTGCCGGGTAAATGCCCAATATCACATGCAAAACAACCCTATGGCCGGTGCTGAGCGGCCGCGCGTGCGCACCACCGATGACTATCTGTCAAAACGCCGGGATCACTGAAGTTGGATCGGCGCGCCCAGATCCGCGGGGGGCAACCCCGCCACATAGGTCACGATATCGTCCAGCTCCTCCAGCGAGATGTCGAGCGGCACGATGGCGGCCTTGTGCTGGGGATCCAGCTCGGTCTCCAGATCACTGATGCGGGTGAAACTGGGATGCGGGTTAAGCGCGTAGAAGGCATAGAACCTCTCATCCCAATCGGGGAAGGCCCTCAGAACGAAAAACGAGGGCGTGGAGCCGATGCCGCTCATCCGGTCGGCCGTGCCAACAACGTGGCAGCGTTTGCACTGCAGGTTCGACACCGCCAGCCCGTTTGCCGCGTCCCCCGTCAGCTCCAGCGCCTCTTCAACCTCCACCACCGCGGTGGCGCGGGTGAAGCGCAGCCCATCGGGGCCTTTGAAGGCTTCGATCGTGTTGAGGCCGATGTCCGAAGTCAGCCAGTCCACAAACCGGTCAGCATTGTCGCCACCACCGCTTTGATCCAGATGCCAGAGGCTGCCGGCCCCTTCGAAAAGCGCCCGGCCCTGTCCTTCGGTGTTCAGCGACAAAGGGGCTGCGCCATCTGCACCAACTACGCTGACCCGCACCCGGTGTTTCAACGTAAAGCGCGGCAACAAATGTTTCAGCAGGCCGGTCTCCACCAAGGCCTCCGGCACAGCCAGGCTGACGGTTCGGTCCTGCGCCAGCGCCGCGCCGCCGCTCAGCATCATCCCACAGACCAAGGTCATTCGCAGCAGTACACTCGTGATTTTGGACCCTGTGACTCTGGACATGGCTGGCTCCTTCCCGGCTGGCCTGCAACACTTACACACAAGTCTAGGGCTGCCGCTTTGCACGGGTCAAGAACCCGGTCCGCCGCCGCGCCCCACCACCCACAGCGAACGAAAGGCCCCAGCCATGAGTGATGACTTCAACATGTCGATGCGCAAATTTTTGAAACAGGTCGGCGTGACCAGCCAGCAGGCGATTGAGGACGCAATGCGGTCCGCGGGCGACACTGCAGGCAAAAGCTATCAGGCCAAAATGGTGCTGACCATCGACGGGCTGGAGATGGAGCATGTGGTGACAGGTGAGATCAAAGGACGCGACCAATGAGCCTAACGCGCGAGGCCGTTCTGGCCGAACTGAAGACCCTGAAAGACCCAACCAGCGGCAGCGATATCGTGGCCAGCGGGCTGGTGCGCGCGCTGAACGTCGAAGGCGGCGATGTGCGTTTTGTGATGGAAATCGACCCCAGCCAGTCCAATGCCATGCAGGCCGTGAAGGCAGAGGCCGAGGAGAAGCTGAACGCGCTGGCCGGCGTGGATCGGGTGGCGATCGTGATGACCGCCCATGAGGTGAAAGCCCCGCCGCCGGATCTGCAGGCGCGCCGCCCGGCGCAGCAGCAGGGCCCGCAGAAGATCCCCGGCGTGGACCGCATCCTCGCCATTGCCTCGGGCAAAGGTGGGGTGGGTAAATCCACCCTGTCGGCCAACCTGGCTGTGGCTTTGGCGGCTGAGGGGCGAAAGGTCGGCCTGTTGGACGCCGACGTTTACGGCCCATCACAGCCGCGCATGCTGGGGGTTTCCGGCCGCCCGGCGTCACCGGATGGCAAGACCATCCTGCCGATGCGCAATCATGGGGTGACGATGATGTCCATCGGTCTGATGACCCGCGAGGAAGAGGCCGTGGTCTGGCGTGGCCCGATGCTGATGGGCGCGTTGCAGCAGATGCTCAATCAGGTGCAATGGGGCGCACTAGATGTGCTCATCGTCGATCTGCCACCGGGCACGGGCGACGTGCAGATGACCCTGGCGCAGAAGGCCGAACTGACCGGTGCTGTTGTCGTCTCCACCCCGCAGGACATCGCGCTGCTGGATGCCCGCAAAGGCATCGACATGTTCAACAAACTGGGCACCCCGATTGTGGGCATGGTTGAAAACATGTCGACCCACATCTGCAGCAAATGCGGCCACGAAGAGCATGTCTTTGGTCATGGCGGTGTCGCCGCTGAGGCGGAGAAGCTGGGCGTGCCGCTCCTCGGGGAAATCCCGCTGGATATCGACATCCGCATGGCCGCCGATGGGGGCGCGCCGCTTGTTGCCTCAAAACCAGCCTCGCCTCAGGCGCAGGCTTTCCGTAAGCTGGCCAAGACCTTGATCGACAATGGCCATGCCTAAGGATGAGATGACACCAGAACTAACCTTCCCCCCGCTGTTTCAGGGCGAAGCGCTGACCGGCGCTGCCGACCCCTTTGCCAAGGCCTGCACGCAGGCGCTGTTGGGCTGTGACGCGGGGACCGTGATCTACAATATCACCCCTGACGCGCTGAAGGCGGCGATCATCTTTGCCCCCGAAAGGCCGATGACCGAAGCGCTGCCGGTGCTGATTGCCTGCGAGGTTGGCTTCCAGAACGCGCTGGGGGCCTTGGCGCCGCCAGAGGTTTCCGTGCACTTCCGCTGGGATGGTGAGATCCTGGTGAACAACGCACGCTGTGGCCGGATGCGCATGGCCGCCGCTGAGGTTGCCAAAGGCGCGGATCTGGATTGGGTGGTGATCGGGCTGGAACTGCCGTTGTTGCCGCCGGATCCCGAAACGCCGGGGCTGACACCAGATCAGACCTGCCTGTTTGAAGAGGGCTGCGCCGATCTGGATCCCGGTCTGCTGCTGGAGGCCTGGACCCGCCACACGCTGGTCTGGATCAACCGTTGGTCAGATGAAGGTCTGCGCCCGCTGTCGACCGAATGGCGTGGCCTTGTGGACAAGATGGGGGAGCCGGTTGAGATGACGCTGGCTGGGCAAAGCTACAGCGGCACCTTCATGGGAATTGACGAAAGCTTTGGCATGTTGCTTCGGCAGGGGGATGACACCCAACTGCTGCCCCTGTCACTGCTGTTGGAACAAGGGGGTGAGCGATGAGCGGCACCAAACTGGCACGCGCCATCCATCTGGATGAAAGCGACATGAACGTCTTCTTCAGCCCGGCCCGTGCCGGCGAATGGGCGATCAGCGGTGGCTTTGAGTTTTCCAATTGGGGTGAGGCCGATCTGACCGGCAAGGCCCGGCAGGCCTTTGCAAATGGCTGGCTGGGGGTGGAAACCTTTGGCCGGGTGACGTTTGTGGCCGTAACACAGGTTGAAGACAGCGAATTGCACGATATCGCGCGCGGACTGGCGCAGCATTTCGTGGACCTTTACGGCGCCCCCAATGTTGAGGCCGCGATGGGCGTCGCGCAGGAAGAGATCGCGCATATGATCGACCTCTGCGCGGATCATGATCCCAACACCCTACTGACCGTCGAACGGGAACTGACCGAGGCCGGGGTGCGCGAACGCTTCCGCTCGATCAAGCCCGATGCGGCGCAGCTGGATCAGGTGGCGGTACACGCGGTGCCTGAGGACGACGTCCCAAAACTGTAAGCCATAGCCAGACAGCAAAAAGCCCCCGCAGATGACACTCTGCGGGGGCTTTTGCGTGCCCCAAGAGGAGGGGCACGTTGGGAAACCTAAGGGTTATTTCGCGTTGAAGGTAAACAGCGCCTCCCCGTTCAGGCGGTAGCCATCAATCAGGATCTGTGCACGCTCGGACACCAGCCAGCCCTCCAGCTTATTGACCAGATCAGCCTTCACATGGGGATGCTTGTCCGGGTTCACCGGCAGGAAAGCATATTGGTTGAACAGCACAGGATCGCCCGCAAACAGGAGATCCAGATCGCCCTTGTTGGCAAATTTCAACCAGCTGGCGCGATCTGACATCACATAGGCATTCATGCCTGACGCGGTGTTCAGCGTGGCGCCCATGCCAGCGCCTGCCGCCTTGTACCAGCTGGGATCCAGCGCCTCAGCATCGATGCCTGCAGCCTGCCAGAGCGAAAGCTCTTTCTTATGGGTGCCGCTGTCATCGCCCCGGCTGGCGAAATCGGCCTTTGCCGCCTCAATCGCGCTCAGCGCCGCAGCCGCATCCGCCGCGCCTTTGATACCGGCCGGGTCCGTGTCAGGGCCGATCAGGACAAAGTCGTTATACATGACCTCGGTCCGGTGGGTGCCATAGCCCCCTGCCAGAAACGCCTCTTCGGCCTTTTTGGAATGCACCAGAATGGCATCCACATCGCCCGCTTCGCCCAGCCGGATCGCCTGACCGGTGCCCACGACCAACAGCTGCACCTCCAGCCCCAGATCTGCGGCAATTTCCGGCAGCAGCACATCCGACAGGCCCGAGTTGTGGAACGAGGTTGTGACCGCCAGTTTCACACTGTCCGCCAAGGATGCACCAGCCGAAAGGGCAGCAATCGCCCCGGCCAAAACCACGCCCCGCACTGAAACCGAACCGAGTTTGAACGTCATATTAGGATATCTCCTTTTAAAAATGCATGCGCTTCTGGACTTTGCGGGTCCGAGAAAAACGCATCGGCCTGATCTGCGGCATGCAGCTGGCCATGGTGAATAAACAGCACATCCTCCGCCAGACGGCGCGCCTGACCGTGATCATGGGTGATCATCATGATGCGGGTGCCGGCGGCATGGGCCGTCAGCAGGATATGCTCGATGTCGCGAATGGCCCTGCCGTCCAGACTGGCGCAGGGTTCATCCAGAAACAGGATCTCAGGCTTGCGGATCAGGGCGCGGGCCAGCGCCAGCTTCTGCCGTTCACCGCCTGACAGATAGTAGGCCATTTTCAACGCACTGTCGCCAAGTCCGACGGACTTCAGCGCCTCCGCAGCGCGGGCGCGCGCCTCTTTGCGGGGCATGCCGTGCACGGTCAGCGGATAGGCTACATTGTCCAGCGCCGTGCGTCGCATCAGGGTTGGATGCTGGAAGACATAGGCCTGACTGGGGCGTGCCTGAACCTCTGGCACCGCCCACTCCACCCGGCCTGAACTGGGCCGTTCCAACCCGTGCATCATCCGCAGGAGTGAGGTTTTACCGGCCCCGTTTGGCCCCATCACGATGGTAAACCCCTGCGGGCCCAACGTCAGGTCAATCGGTCCCACCAGGGTCCGGCCCCGGCGTGTCAGCTTGGCGCCGGCAAGGCGCAGCGGAAGGATCTGCTCTACCATCGGCTGCTGACCTCCGTCTTGGAGGCATAGTGGATCGAAAGGTTCACCCCAACAGCGATGGCGATCAACACAAACCCCAGTCCCAGCGCCAAAGCGAAGTTGCCTTTGCCGGTCTCCAAAGCGATCGCCGTGGTCAGCACCCGTGTCGCCTGATCGATATTACCGCCCACGATCATGATCGCGCCAACCTCACCGATCCCTCTGCCAAATCCGGCCAGCGATGCCGTCAGAAGCGCCCGCCGTGCATCCCACAGCAGCGTCCGGATCCGCTGGCGACGGCTGGTGTTCAGCGAAATCAGTAGGTCATGGTATTCTGCCCACAGTTCCCGCAGGGCCTGATGCGCGATGGAGGCAATCAGCGGCGTCAAGATAACCACCTGCGCAATGATCATCGCCGTGGGCGTAAACAGCAGCCCGAAGACCCCAAAGGGCCCTGAGCGCGACAACATCAGATAAACAATCAGCCCAACCACCACGGGCGGCAGCCCCATCAGCGCGTTCAGCAGTGCAATCACAGAACGGCGGGCCCGAAACCGGTAGACCGCCAGCCATCCGCCCAAAGGCAACCCAATGGCAGAGGCGATCACCGTGGCGGTCAGCGTGACATGCAGCGATCGGGCCGAGATCTGCAACAGATCCGGATCCAAGGTCACAATCAACAGGGCCGCCTGCCGCAGCCCGTCCCAGATTTCTGTCATCCGCCTCAATCACAGGTGCGTCTTGCTGCACACTGCGCCCTTTCCTCGGCTGGATTTTACCGCGCGGCCACAGGACATGCGACGCAGGACCAGACAGGTACTGACGTTTATTTGGGCAGATTGGCCACGTCATTGGCCGAAGGGTCAGAATGTCCACCTACCGGATCGAGGCATGGAACAAACTGTCCCTCCCCCTGCTAAGCCAATGACAGCAGATACAAAAACACCCTCCGCAGGGCGAAGGGTGATTCGAGTGTCCCTGAGGGGTGAGCGGCTCAGCTGAGCCAGCTGCGATAGTCGCTTACCAGCAGATGTGTCGGCGCTGCATCTTCCTCAATTTCAGCAAAACGGCCAATCGGTTCGCGGAAGATATTGTCGGTTTCATCGTCGTTGACGGTGGAGACCTCACCGATCAAAACATCGCCGCCCTCGCCCCAGAAGGCGTGCCAATCACCCGGCATCAGGGTCAGGCTTTCACCGGGGGCAAATTTCAATTTCTCACCCGGTGCAAATTCGCGCGGGATACCATCACACATCACCATGCCGCCACGGTCTTCGGCAAAGTTGCCATCGTCATCAGACCCGTAAAGCTCAACCACCATGGTGGCGCCGCCCCGGTTGATGATATCTTCGGCTTTGATGACATGGGTGTGCATCGGCGACAGCTGATCCTGCCGTGAAATCAACAGCTTCTCAGCGTAGCACATACCGCCGCCGCGTTGCAGGTCGGCCAGACGACCGTTGCGCAGGGTGAACAGGAACAACCCCATTTCGTCAAAGCGGCCGTCGCCATAATCGGTGATGTCCCAGCCGCAACGTGCCTCAATCACGGCTTTTGCCTTGCTGGCATTGGCTTTGAACACCTCCGGTGTCCAATAGGCAAAGGGCGGCAGGACAAAACCGTAGGAGCGGATCATCTCATCCGCTGCGGCCATGATTTCATTGATTCTGGAACGTTTCATCTCTGGCCCTCCCAAGGCACTGTTGCGACCCTGATAGCGCTATCAAAAATTCCGTCAAGCCCGCTCTGACCCGGCAAAGAAAAACGCCCCGCGGGGATGCGGGGCGTGTAAGGGTTTTCAGTTCCCCTCTTTTATCGTCTCTCCCGGATCACACTTGGCTTGGCAGCCACAGGACAATCCATGGGAAGGCGACGAGGAGGGCG
>NZ_CYSB01000029.1 GCF_001458255.1 Thalassovita autumnalis | reverse complement strand
GTGAAGGCGGCCGCACCGTTGGTTCCGGTGTTGTTTCCAAAATCATCGAGTAATCACTCGACGATTTGATCTACGAAAAGGGCGTCCCTCGGGGCGCCCTTTTTGCATTTGAACTGAGCAAAATTTTTGCCTTGTTGGACACTCACAAAAAAGGGTGCCCGTAGAGCACCCTATCGTTTGCTAAGCATATGTTGACGAACTTTAGGTCAATTGCGGCAGTAAGTGCCGCTCACACCCTATTTCAACATTTGGTGACAATGTGCGTTGCCGATTTCTAGGCGCGCGTGAGGAAAGGTAGCCGTTCGACCAGTTGGTCAATATAAGTCTGTTCGCTCACAAAGTCATGGGGCGCTTGTTCGGCGGTCATGTCGCTGGAAAGAGACCCACTTGCAAAACCGTCAAAACCAAAAAGTGTCACTTGCGATGGTTCCCCGTCCAAAACCGAGTGGAGCGCCATAACGCCGCTCGTTGGGCGGGAGCCGATAGTTCGGCTGAGCGCTTTGTGATGTGATTTTGGAAAAACGGCACAGTTGTATTTCTTTTTCAGGAACCAAAGTGGGAACTTCTTCCGCTTGGGGGTCAGCCAAAGGGCAAGCTCGCAGCCCCGTTGCTTAAATAGCCCCATCGAGATGGGGATGCTGGTGGCCAGCACGGTTGTTTTTTGGCCGCTGATTTCTGTCGACATTATTGGACCGCGATTCAGACGGATAACGACATCATGCGCGTCAATCTCACCTCCAAGCGATTTTTCCCTCAGTGACTTGGCATTTCCCACAAGCGCGACGCTTTTGCCTTTCGTGAGATCAGCAAGCGCTGACAGCTTTTTACGCTCAAGCAAATATGACCCGATCTCCCTAAGCGGTCGATTGTAGAGTTCAGAGCGCTTTGCCGCTCTTCTCTCAAGTTTCCTGTGCTGGGAGATCTGCGCAACCGTATCGTTTTTCGGTGCCCAGCTCGTATAACCGACTGCCGTGTCCTGCCGCGTAGGCACTTCAGTTACATTCGAAAAATAGGGGGCTAGCCGTTGTTGCCACCATGCAGGCGGTTTGATTGTATAGTGTGCATTGCTGCCATCTGAGAGCAGAGCGTCAGCGAATGTAAGAGATATGACAAAAAGCACATTGGCTGACTTTGAGGCGATCGCTTCCAGAACGCCGTTTAGCTCAGATTCAGGGATGTGCTCCATGACATCTGTGCAGAGCACCGCATCAAACTGCCCTTCGGGATCTTTAGCGAACTCCGGCACGTAAGGGTCGTAGAAAGACACATCATAGCCGAGGCTTTGAAGCTTTTTACCAAGAGCACCCTTTCCACATCCGAAGTCCAAAACACGTTTTGCATTAAGATCTTCAAGTAACGGAAGCACATATCCCAGCAGCCTCAGGCTTGTTTTGCCATATTCGGGATTTTGAGCATGCAGTTTTAGGTATTCAGTGGCCAAATCAGACTCCGTCTTGGATTTGTGGCTCAAGGGTGAGTTGTGGGTCTTAGCTAGAATTCAGCGAAATAGTAAATAGAGGAGGGGTGGGAGTTTTGTAAACACGGGGTGCAATTGGGTTGGCCATTCTTGCGTTAACGGGGGGTAGTGCGATCTCCTTGGTGCAGTCAGGGGGGCTTCACTCTTGTGGGGACAGCGCAGTGCGCGTTTTGAGGTCGACGAGATATTCGGCGACTTAGGGATCAAAACCCCTTGCCAGACAGGTATTCCCGCTGTAGGACGCGCGGGTCTGTGTATGCAGATGGAGGCGGGGTGATTCCCGCCTTTTGGGTTCGATGAGGATCTGCGATGGTCGCTGACCCTCCTCTCAACTCCAACGCCTAAAAAAAGGCTGACGAAATGCAAAGTCAAAACATTCGCATTCGGCTGAAGGCATTTGATTACCGCGTGCTGGATGCCAGCACCCAGGAAATCGTAAACACTGCCAAGCGCACCGGCGCTCAGGTTCGTGGCCCGATCCCGCTTCCGAACAAGATTGAGAAGTTCACCGTTCTGCGTGGCCCTCACATCGACAAGAAATCCCGCGACCAGTTCGAGATCCGTACGCACAAGCGTATGCTCGACATCGTTGATCCGACCCCCCAGACCGTTGACGCGCTGATGAAGCTCGACCTCGCCGCTGGTGTGGACGTCGAGATCAAGCTGCAAGCGTAATCGGAGGGTATTGTAATGCGCTCTGGTGTTATCGCTAAGAAGGTGGGCATGACCCGCCTGTTCATGGAAGACGGCAAGCAGATCCCTGTGACTGTTCTTCAACTGGAAAACCTGCAGGTCGTTGACCAGCGTACCGACGAACGTGACGGTTACACCGCCGTTCAGCTGGGCGCCGGTTCGGCAAAAGCCAAACGCACCAGCCAGGCCATGCGCGGTCACTTCGCCAAGGCCAATGTTGCGCCCAAGCGTAAACTGGCTGAATTCCGCGTTTCCGCAGAAAACCTGATCGAAGTGGGCGCCGAGATTTCGGCTGAGCACTACGTTGAAGGTCAGAAAGTGGATGTTGCAGGCACTTCGATCGGTAAAGGTTTTGCCGGTGCAATGAAGCGTCACAACTTCGGCGGTCTGCGTGCATCGCACGGTGTATCGATCTCGCACCGTTCGCACGGTTCGACTGGTCAGTGTCAGGATCCCGGTAAGGTTTTCAAAGGCAAGAAAATGGCCGGCCACATGGGTGCCGTTCGTGTGACCACTCAGAACCTGGAAGTCGTCAAAACTGACGCCGACCGTGGCCTGATCATGGTTAAAGGTGCCGTTCCCGGTTCCAAAGGTGGCTGGGTCACCGTTAAGGACGCCGTGAAAAAGGCTCTGCCTGAAAACGTACCGTTCCCGGCGGCTCTGAAAACCGCAGCTGCTGAAGCTCCGGCGGAAGAAGCACCTGCCGAAGGGGGTGAAGCATGAAACTTGATGTGATCAAACTCGACGGTGGCAAGGCCGGTTCCGTAGAACTGTCCGAAGACCTGTTCGGTCTGGAGCCGCGTGCGGACATCCTGCACCGTGTGGTTCGCTGGCAGCGCAACAACGCGCAGGCCGGTACCCACAAGGTAAAGACCCGCTCGGAAACCAGCTACTCGACCAAGAAGATCTATCGCCAGAAGGGCACCGGTGGTGCACGTCACGGCGATCGCAACGCGCCGATCTTCCGCAAAGGTGGTATCTACAAGGGCCCGACCCCGCGTAGCCACGGCCACGACCTGACCAAGAAGTTCCGTAAGCTTGGTCTGAAGCACGCTCTGTCGGCGAAAGCCAAAGCAGGTGAGCTGGTTGTGATCGAATCCGCCGAGTCCGAAGGCAAAACTGCTGCTCTGGCAAAACAGGTCAAAGACCTGGGCTGGAAGCGCGCACTGATCATTGATGGCGCAGCTGTCAACGAAGCCTTCGCAGTAGCGGCACGCAACATCGACGGTCTGGACATCCTGCCGACGATGGGCGCCAACGTTTATGACATCCTGAAGCGTGACACCCTGGTGATCACCAAAGCAGGTGTCGAAGCTCTGGAGGCTCGCCTGAAATGACCAAAGCTGCACTCTATGATGTGATCCGCAAGCCGATCATCACCGAAAAAGCGACCATGGCGTCGGAAAACGGTGCGGTTGTGTTTGAAGTGGCAATCGACAGCAACAAACCCCAGATCAAAGAAGCTGTTGAAGCTGTCTTTGGTGTGAAGGTCAAAGCCGTCAACACCACCATCACCAAAGGTAAAGCCAAGCGCTTCCGCGGCCAGCTGGGCAAGCGGAAAGACGTTAAAAAGGCTTACGTTACCCTGGAAGAGGGCAACACCATCGACGTGACCTCCGGTCTGTAAGTCGAACGGTTTTGAAAGCTAAAGAAGGCCCCCGCGCAAGCGGGGGCCTTTTTCGTTGTCCGGGTGTTGGCTCTTGCCTTGCGTTGACTTCAGCGGCGAAGGCGCCTCAGATGGCGCGGCAATTTTCGAAGGAGCCTCAGATGCCCAGCCCTCTCCCCCATCTTGGTATTATCGGCGGATCCGGCATGTTGGGCGCGGCGATGCTGCGGGCAGTGCTGGCGCAGGGCGGCTGGCAGGTCACGATCTCAAATCGCAGCGGTGTGGCGCCGGACTGGGCCGACGGGGTGCGTGTAACGCAATCGAACGCCGAACTGGTTGCTGCCAGCGATCTGGTGCTGCTGTGCCTGCCGCCCGCCGTGTTTGCCGATATGAGTTTGGATCTGTCGGGCAAGCTGGTGATCTCGGTTATGGCAGGCGTGGATCTAGCGGCGCTGCAGGCGCAGACCGGGGCTGCGCGCGTTGTCCGGGCCATGTCCAGCCCGGCGGCGGGGCAGGGGCTGGCCTATTCGCCCTGGGTGGCCTCCGCGGCTGTCGATGCGCTGGACCGGCAGTATGTGACCCGGCTGTTTGAGGCCTGCGGCGCAACGGATGAGATCGCGGAGGAGCCGCTACTGGATCATTTCACCGCGATGACTGGCCCGGTGCCGGGATTTGTCGCTTACTTTGCCGAGGCAATGATCAACCACGCCACCGCGCAGGGCATCCCGGCTGAGGTGGCAGATAAGGCGATCCGCCAGCTGTTTCTGGCCAGCGGCCAGATGCTGGCAGAGGGGCCAACAGCGGCAGAGCATGTGCAGGGCATGGTCGATTATGCAGGCACCACAGCGGCGGGGCTGGATGCAATGCGCGCCTCGCCACTGGCTGATCTGATTTCCGCCGGCCTGACAGCCGCAGCGGATAAGGCGCGTAGCCTGTGAGGCGTGGCCAAGGCGCTATACCTTTTGTTCATTCCTGCCGTTTTAAACTGGGTAACGAGTAACAGGAGTAGTGATGATGATGAAGATTGTAGCCGCCGCCGCATTGATCGCCGGGTCCATGGCCCTGTCCGCCTGTAGCGCCGGGGGCGAACTGCCAGTACGTGACGGCCCGCAGATGAAACACCCGGTCTACGACGTCTGATCCCGTAAACGATCAGTGTAACATGCAAGCGCCGTCCCATTGGGGCGGCGTTGGTGTTTGGCCCGTGCCGCACTTGATTGCGCCCGGTGGTGGGCACTAGGTTGCGATCAACATGCTTGAGGGAAATTTATAAATTCCGGTTTCTATAGCTGCTAAAGAGGGCGCCGCTTATTGCGCTAACGGTCGCTCAGGCCTCTGTAGTGCTCATTCAACCTAATTGGCTGGATCTCTCCAGTTTGATACCCGTAATACGAAAAATTTTTGAATAATGTGATGAATGGCCGGTATGGAAATTAGTAAACAAGTTGAGGAAATTCACCGTGTGTTAGGCAAGTCTAGCGCTAGCTACACCTTCGTTTCGCTCGACGCGCTACGTCCGAGCTTCCCAGTCTCGATGCAGCCAAAAAGAGAGGAGAGCGATTTCGTTACTCTTTCGGTGGGCGTGCCCATTGGCGAACTGCTGGCCGCTGACGGGATTGATACGGCTCAACTGCGAACCGCAGCTCAAATGGCACGCTACCTGTTCCTGCACAACTTCGCTGACGAAATTGGTATGGTGAAGCTGGGTGGCCAAATCGATTATTGGTGCTTGCTGGAACTGCTTCGAATAGATGGCGATGCTGTGTTGTGCTACCGCGAGAATTTTACATTCGTTTGCGCCCTTGACTACGATGTTTTCAATCACGAGGTCGAACTTACCCTGCCTCGGGGTCTTGAAGGCTGACGTCCCGGAGACGGGGCTTTGGGGCGATGTTTAGATGTTGGCATCGCTCTACTACTGGCGATGCTGTGCGTTTGGGTAGGGTTTTTGCAATGCCGTCGCCGCGCCAGGTCAATTGCAATTTCGAGCCGATTCCGAGAAAACGCCTGAATGGCCTTATTTCTTTGGTGCCCCTATAGACTCCCCCCGACATCTCTGATACCTCCCGCGCATCTTGAGGCCTCGGATTCGTTCCGGGGCCCATGATATTTGGAACTTTGGGACCTTCGGGGCCCTATGATCGGCCACCCTAGTAGGGCGTTTCCAGCGGGGAACAAACGGACGGGGGGCTATAACCTAAGGGTAGGCAATCGCCTACCTCACAAAACGGAAGACAGAAGCATGGCACTTAAGTCGTATAAGCCGACTACGCCAGGCCAGCGTGGGCTGGTACTGATCGACCGTTCGGAGCTGTGGAAAGGACGCCCCGTCAAAGCCCTCACCCAGGGTCTGACGAAGAACGGCGGCCGGAACAACACCGGGCGGATCACGATGCGTCGCAAAGGCGGCGGGGCAAAACGCCTCTACCGTATCGTGGACTTCAAGCGTAACAAATTCGACGTCGCTGCTACCGTAGAGCGCATCGAATATGACCCCAACCGTACCGCGTTCATCGCGCTGATTAAGTACGAAGACGGCGAGCAGGCCTACATCCTGGCCCCGCAGCGTCTGGCGGTTGGTGACCAGGTTATCGCTTCGGCAAAAGCCGACATCAAACCCGGTAACACCATGCCCTTCTCGGGTATGCCCATCGGTACCATCGTTCACAACATCGAACTGAAACCGGGCAAAGGCGGCCAGATCGCCCGTGCAGCCGGTACTTACGCTCAGTTTGTTGGCCGTGACGGCGGTTACGCTCAGATCCGTCTGAGCTCGGGTGAACTGCGTCTGGTTCGTCAGGAATGCCTGGCCACCGTTGGCGCCGTCTCCAACCCCGACAACTCGAACCAGAACTTCGGTAAAGCCGGCCGTATGCGCCACAAAGGCATCCGTCCGTCGGTTCGTGGTGTGGTTATGAACCCGATCGACCACCCCCACGGTGGTGGTGAAGGCCGTACCTCGGGTGGTCGTCACCCGGTTACCCCTTGGGGTAAGCCGACCAAAGGCAAGCGTACCCGCAACACCAACAAGGCGTCGCAGAAGCTTATCATTCGCTCGCGTCACGCCAAGAAGAAGGGCCGTTAAGACATGGCACGTTCTGTATGGAAAGGCCCCTTCGTGGATGCTTATGTGCTTAAGAAAGCCGAAGCATCGCGTGAGTCGGGTCGTAACGAAGTTATCAAAATCTGGTCGCGTCGCTCGACGATTCTGCCCCAGTTCGTGGGTCTGACGTTTGGCGTTTACAACGGCCAGAAGCACATCACCGTCAACGTCACCGAAGACATGATTGGTCAGAAGTTTGGTGAATATTCGCCGACTCGTACCTATTACGGTCACGCGGCTGACAAAAAAGCGAAGCGGAAGTAAGTCATGGGCAAGGCAAAAAATCCCCGCCGCGTGGCAGATAACGAAGCAATGGCCAAGGCCCGTATGCTCCGTACCTCGCCGCAGAAACTGAATCTGGTCGCCGCAATGATCCGCGGCAAGAAGGTTGAAAAGGCTCTGACCGACCTGACCTTCTCGAAAAAGCGGATCGCGCAGGACGTGAAGAAATGCCTTCAGTCCGCAATTGCGAACGCCGAAAACAACCACAACCTGGATGTGGATGAGCTGATCGTGGCAGAGGCTTACGTTGGTAAGAACCTGACCATGAAGCGCGGTCGTCCTCGTGCACGTGGCCGTTTCGGCAAGATCGTCAAGCCGTTCTCGGAACTCACCATCACGGTGCGTCAAGTTGAGGAGCAAGCCTAATGGGTCAGAAAGTCAATCCGATCGGCATGCGCCTTCAGGTCAACCGTACCTGGGACAGCCGCTGGTACGCCGATACCAAGGACTACGGTGATCTTCTGCTGGAAGATCTGAAAATCCGTGAGTTCATCAACACCGAGTGCAAGCAAGCTGGCGTTGCCCGTGTGATCATCGAGCGCCCCCACAAGAAGTGCCGTGTGACCATTCACACTGCGCGTCCGGGCGTGATCATCGGCAAAAAAGGTGCTGACATTGAAGTTCTGCGCAAGAAACTGTCGAACATGACCGACAGCGAACTGCACCTGAACATCGTTGAAGTGCGCAAGCCTGAGCTGGACGCACAGCTGGTTGCCGAGTCGATCGCTCAGCAGCTGGAGCGTCGTGTGTCGTTCCGCCGCGCCATGAAGCGCTCGGTTCAGAACGCCATGCGCATGGGCGCCCTGGGCATCCGTGTAAACGTTGCTGGCCGTCTGGGCGGTGCAGAGATCGCGCGTACCGAATGGTACCGTGAGGGCCGCGTGCCGCTGCACACCCTGCGTGCGGACATCGATTACGCTCACGCCGAAGCGATGACTGCCTACGGTATCATCGGCATCAAAACCTGGATCTTCAAAGGCGAAATCATGGAGCACGATCCCGCTGCTCGTGACCGTCGCGCTGCAGAAGCCCAGGATGGTCCCGCGCCCCGCACTGGCGGCGGTCGTGGCCGTCGTTAAGGAGATCTGACAATGCTTCAGCCAAAGCGTACTAAATTCCGCAAGATGCAGAAGGGCCGGATCAAAGGTCTGGCCAAAGGCGGCTCTGACCTGAACTTCGGCACCTACGGTCTGAAGGCAACCACGCCCGAGCGTGTAACTGCCCGTCAGATCGAAGCAGCCCGTCGTGCCATGACCCGTCACATGAAGCGTCAAGGCCGTGTTTGGATCCGTATCTTCCCTGACGTACCGGTCACTGCAAAGCCGATCGAAGTTCGTATGGGTAAAGGTAAAGGTTCGGTTGACCGTTGGGTTGCCAAGGTTAAGCCGGGTCGCGTGATGTTCGAAATCGACGGCGTCGACGAAGACATCGCACGTGAAGCCCTGCGTCTGGCCGCGATGAAACTGCCGGTGAAAACCCGCGTGGTTGTTCGCGAAGACTGGTAAGCCTTACCGCTTCTGAAAATTGCGAAACCCCCGTTGCTGATGCAGCGGGGGTTTTGTTTTGCGTGGTTCTTGCGTGGCGTCGAAAAACGCCACATATAGCGCCTCAGCGAACAAAGGGGCGAGTAATGCGCAAGACTGTATCTGAGTTTCTGGATCGGCCGTGGGTCGGCAATGCGATCCTTGCGGTGATCCTGTTCAACGCGGTGATCTTGGGTCTGGAAACCTCGCCCGCGGTGATGGCTACGGCTGGGGGGCTGATTAAAGCGCTGGATCAGATCTGTCTGGCGATTTTTGTGGTGGAGCTGCTGGCCAAGCTGTTTGCCCGCGGCGGGGCGTTCTTCCGCTCGGGCTGGAACCTGTTTGATGCGGTGATCATTGGCATCTCCCTGTCACCGGCGGGCGCGGGGCTGTCGGTTCTGCGGGCGCTTCGGATCCTGCGTCTGCTGCGCGTGGTTTCCGTTGTGCCGTCGCTGCGCCGCGTGGTGGAGGCCTTTATTCTGGCGCTGCCCGGCATGGCCTCGGTCTTCTTGCTGACGGGCATCATTTTCTACATCGGCGCGGTGATCGCGACCAAGCTTTATGGGCCGTCTTTCCCCGAATGGTTCGGCACGCTGGGCGGCTCGCTTTACTCGCTGTTCCAGGTGATGACGCTGGAAAGCTGGTCGATGGGCATCGTGCGTCCGGTGATGGAGGTGCATCCCCAGGCCTGGCTGTTCTTTGTGCCCTTTATCCTGATCACGGCCTTTGCGGTGATGAACCTGGTGGTCGGTTTGATCGTCAGCACCATGCAGGATGCGCATGCTGAGGAAACGGCGGCCGCGACCGATGAATACCGCGATGACGTGGTGGCGCGTCTGGAACGGATTGAAAAGGCGCTCAGCGAACGCAGCTAGGTTTCAAAAAGAAACGGCCCCGGATGGGGCCGTTTTGGCTTCGGGGTTATTCCCACTTGTAGTTAAAGCTGACTGAGACGCGGTCATCTTCGGCCATGTTCATCGGCACCTCATGGCGCAGCCAGCTTTCCCAGAGCAGTACGTCGCCCACTTTGGGCTTCATGTAGACAAAGGTTTGCAGGTCGCGGCGGGCGTCTTTCTGGCGTGGCGGGGCAGCCATCAGTCGGCCGGACCGGGGATCTTCCAGCTTCAGCGAAGAGGTGCCATCGGGCATCGACACATAGGTGGTGCCGGAGATCACCGAATGGGGATGCAGATGCGATGAATGCATGCCGCCCTCGGGCAGGATGTTGATCCAGAGGTCCTCCAGCACCAGCTTGCGGTCGGCCAGATCAAACTCCAGATCCTTGGCGAAGGACATGACGTGTTCATCCAAGGCCTTGATGACATCGGCAAAGATCGGTGAGCGCCAGCCAAGGTCCGTCAGCGAGGCATAGGAGGTGTAGCCGGGATAGCCGTTTTCCTCACACCAGTCCTGACCGGCCTCATCATCTTCGGCAATGCCGTAGCAGGAGGCTTCGAGTTCATCGGCATCGACCTCGGGGCCGAATTCGTTAAGTTCCGCGCGGTAGACCCGCGTGACAAAGAGCGATTCAATCTGTGACATGTCTTGGTGATACACCCGCGCTGCGGATTGGGGTAGGGGGTGTGACGATTGGGCGTTAATGTGCCGTCAGTTGTGCACGCCGCGCAAGAACCGAAGGGGCGAAGCGAAGCGCCCGCCCCGTTGGGGGCGGTTCGGGCGCTGCCAAATCTGTGATTTGGCATTTGTGCTTCGCCGCGCTAGCTTTGGCGTTAGCAATAGAATAAACGATTGCGCGCAAACCTTTCCCTTGCCCCCACCCCCATATGCCCCTATAGAGCGTCATCCTGCGGATTCGCAGGCTGTAGGGATTCGTCCGTGCAGAGATAACCCACCAGATTAAAGGTGACCCAAACACATAGCGGGGCCTTCTGGTGTAGTAGAAAGGAAAAGGCGACATGAACGCCAATGAACTGCGTGATAAGACGCCGGATCAGCTCCGTGATGAGCTGGCGGCTCTTAAGAAAGAAGCGTTTAACCTGCGCTTTCAACAGGCCACCGGTCAGCTCGAAAACACTGCTCGTATGCGTCAGGTCCGTCGTGACGTCGCACGCGTTGCCACTGTGCTGAACGAAAAAGCCCAAGCGGCTGCTGAATAAGGACCTGATTGATGCCCAAACGTATTCTGCAAGGCACCGTGACCTCGAACGCCAACGAGCAAACCGTTACTGTTCTGGTCGAGCGCCGCTTTACGCACCCTGTTCTGAAAAAGACCATCCGTAAGTCCAAAAAGTACCGGGCTCACGATGAGAACAACCAATTCAACGTCGGTGACGCCGTCCGTATCCAGGAATGTGCACCGAAGTCGAAAACGAAGCGTTGGGAAGTGATCGCCTAAGTTAGCTTAGACGATCCCAACGCTTTAATTAGCGAAACCCTGGGGATTTGGGCAACTGCAAGCCCCCCCACAGGTCGGGAGAAACCAAATGATCCAGATGCAGACAAACCTGGATGTTGCTGACAACAGCGGCGCGCGCCGTGTTCAGTGCATCAAGGTTCTGGGTGGCTCGCACCGTCGTTATGCGTCGGTGGGCGACATCATCGTCGTTTCCGTCAAGGAAGCCATTCCGCGTGGTCGTGTGAAAAAAGGTGACGTGCGTAAAGCCGTCGTCGTTCGCACCGCCAAAGAAGTACGTCGTGAAGACGGCACCGCGATCCGTTTTGATCGCAACGCAGCTGTTATCCTGAACAACAACAACGAGCCGGTCGGTACCCGTATCTTTGGCCCGGTTGTTCGTGAGCTGCGCGGCAAAGGCATGATGAAGATCGTGTCCCTGGCTCCGGAGGTGCTGTAAGATGGCTGCTAAGTTGAAAAAAGGCGACAAGGTCGTCGTGCTGGCCGGCAAAGACAAGGGCAAAGAAGGCGTAATCGCCTCCGTTGACCCGGCTGCCGGTAAAGCAGTTGTAGATGGCATCAACATGGCCATCCGCCACACCCGTCAGACCCAGACCAGCCAAGGTGGCCGCCTGCCCAAGGCAATGCCCATCCAGCTGTCGAACCTGGCGATCCTGGACGCAAACGGCAAAGCAACGCGTGTTGGCTTCCGCATGGAAGGTGACAAGAAAGTGCGCTTCGCCAAAACCACTGGGGACGTGATCTAATGGCTGATGCAACCTACACCCCGCGTCTGAAGACCCAGTATGTCGAAACTATCCGCGCAGCTATGAAAGAAGAGTTCGCGTATAAAAACGACATGCAGATCCCGCGTCTGGACAAAATCGTTCTGAACATCGGCTGCGGCGCCGAAGCTGTCAAAGACAGCAAGAAAGCCAAAGCTGCTCAGGAAGATCTGACCAAGATCGCAGGTCAGAAGGCCTTGACCACCGTTGCCAAGAACTCGATCGCGGGCTTCCGCGTACGTGAAGGTATGCCGATGGGCGCGAAAGTGACCCTGCGCGGCGACCGCATGTATGAATTCCTGGATCGTCTGATCACCATCGCAATGCCTCGTATCCGCGACTTCCGCGGTGTTTCGGGCACGTCGTTCGACGGCCGTGGCAACTACGCCACCGGTCTGAAAGAACACATCGTGTTCCCCGAGATTGACTTCGACAAAGTTGACGAAGTCTGGGGTATGGACATCGTGATCGCCACCACCGCGAACACCGATGCGGAAGCTAAGAGCCTGTTGAAAGCCTTCAACATGCCCTTCAACAGCTAAGCGCGGGGAGATTAGAGTAATGGCTAAGAAATCCATGGTCGCTCGTGAGGTAAAGCGTGAGAAGCTGGTAGCAAAATATGCTGCTAAGCGCGCTGCCCTCAAAGAGGTCATCAACGACAAAGAAAAGCCGATGGAAGAGCGTTTCCGCGCTTCTCTCGCGCTTGCGAAACTGCCGCGCAACAGCTCGGCTACCCGTCTGCACAACCGCTGTCAGCTGACCGGTCGTCCTCACGCTTACTACCGTAAGCTCAAGGTCAGCCGTATCATGCTGCGGGAACTGGGCTCGTTTGGCCAGATCCCCGGTCTGGTGAAATCCAGCTGGTAAGGGAGAGATAGTTATGAACGATCCTATCGGCGATATGCTCACCCGTATCCGTAACGCTCAAATGCGTGGTAAGGCCTCCGTGTCTACCCCCGCATCCAAGCTGCGCGGCTGGGTTCTGGATGTACTGGCTGACGAAGGCTACATCCGCGGCTACGAAAAAGGCACCGGTGTCGATGGTCATCCGACCCTCGAAATCGAGCTGAAATACTACGAAGGCACCCCTGTCATTCGCGAACTGAAGCGGGTTTCGAAACCTGGTCGTCGCGTATACATGGGCGTCAATGACATCCCCGTTGTCCGTCAGGGCCTGGGCGTGTCGATTGTCAGCACTCCGAAAGGTGTGATGTCGGATGCAAACGCTCGCTCCAACAACGTTGGCGGCGAAGTGCTCTGCACCGTCTTCTAAGGAGGTCTGAATGTCTCGTATTGGTAAAAAGCCGGTCGAACTGCCCAGCGGCGTAACCGCCACTGTGTCGGGTCAGACCATTGAAGTGAAAGGCGCGAAAGCGTCGCAGACCTTCACCGCAACCGATGATGTGACCATCTCTGTTGAAGACAACGCTGTGACCATTACCCCCCGTGGTAAGTCCAAGCGTGCTCGTCAGCAGTGGGGCATGTCGCGCACCATGGTGGCCAACATGGTCAAAGGTGTGACTGTTGGTTTCAAGAAAGAGCTTGAGATCAACGGTGTTGGTTACCGTGCTCAGATGCAGGGCAACACCCTGAAGCTGAACCTCGGTTACTCGCACGACGTGAACTTCGAAGTGCCGGCCGGCGTGACCGTGACCGCACCGAAGCCCACCGAGATCATCATCGAAGGCGACGACGCACAACTCGTTGGTCAGGTCGCGGCAAACATCCGCGAATGGCGTAAGCCCGAGCCCTACAAAGGCAAAGGCATCAAGTACAAAGACGAGTTCATCTTCCGTAAGGAAGGCAAGAAGAAGTAAGGACCAGAGTAATGGCAAACAGCAAAAGAACCCTGTTTCTGAAGCGCCGCCTGCGCGTCCGGAACAAACTTCGCAAAGTGAACGTCGGCAAGCTGCGCCTGTCGGTTCACCGTTCGAACAAGAACATCAGCGCTCAGCTGATCGACGACGTGAACGGTGTAACCCTGGTTTCGGCTTCGTCGCTGGAAAAAGACCTGGGCGTTGTTGGCAAAAACAACACCGAAGCAGCGGCCAAGGTTGGCGCAGCTGTTGCGGAGCGCGCCGTGAAGGCTGGCCACACCGAAGCATACTTCGATCGTGGCGGTTTCCTGTTCCACGGCAAAGTGAAGGCCCTGGCCGACGCTGCGCGTGAAGGTGGCCTGAAGGTCTAATGACCTGCGGGGGGCGTCCGTCGCCCCCCCGATGATCCGGGGCTGTCCCTTATGGGGCGGTCACCAGGATTGAACAAACAGGCGCCGCAATGCGCCATTCAGAAAGGAATGCCGAAATGGCAGAACGTGAAAACCGCCGGGACCGTCGCGATCGTGACGAAGCTCCGGAATTCGCAGATCGTCTCGTCGCGATCAACCGTGTGTCGAAAACCGTAAAAGGTGGTAAGCGCTTCGGCTTCGCCGCTCTGGTGGTTGTCGGCGATCAGAAAGGCCGTGTTGGCTTCGGTAAAGGTAAAGCGAAAGAGGTCCCTGAGGCCATTCGTAAAGCCACCGAGCAGGCCAAGCGTCAGATGATCCGCGTACCTCTGAAAGAGGGCCGCACCCTGCACCACGACATGGAAGGTCGTCACGGTGCCGGTAAAGTCGTCATGCGCACCGCACCTGAAGGTACCGGTATCATCGCCGGTGGTCCGATGCGTGCCGTCTTCGAGATGCTGGGCATCAAAGACGTTGTGTCGAAGTCGATCGGTTCGCAGAACCCCTACAACATGATCCGCGCAACCCTCAACGGCCTGACCAAAGAGTCGAGCCCGCGTTCGGTTGCCGCACGTCGTGGCAAAAAAGTTGCTGACATCCTGCGCAAGGATGAAGCACCTGCCGCCGCAGACTCGTAAGGAGAGCGTCCCATGGCTAAAACCATCGTTGTAAAACAGATCGGCTCGCCGATCCGTCGTCCCGCAGACCAGCGCGCCACCCTGGTGGGTCTGGGTCTGAACAAGATGCACAAAACCCGTGAGCTGGAGGACACTCCTTCGGTCCGCGGCATGGTCAACAAGATCCCGCATCTGGTGGAAATCATCGAAGAGCGCGGCTAAGCCGATTGCTTCTTGAGAATTGGAAACGCCCCGGCTGATTGGTCGGGGCGTTTTCGTTTAGGCCTCGGCCGGTGTGACCGCCGGGATCCAGCTGCGGCGCGGCCAGTAGGTGGCCGCAATCAGATACCCCAGCGCAATGTTCATCGTCAGATAGAGCAGCGTCGTCACAGGTGACAGCAGCGCCACCGGGGCAAAGAGGACCACGGCACGGGCCAGCCAGCGAGTTACCGCCGCCACACGCGACTCCTGCAGGATCAGGAATGACAGGGTAAGCGTCAGCAAGAGGCCGAAGTTGAACTTGCTCTGCGTTACCACCGTTTCAAAGGTGATCCGCGCCATATCGGGCATCACACCACGTTCGGCGGCGGCTGCCATGGCCAGGATGTGGTTGTTTTCGATGAAATCCAGCCCAGCCGTCATCATCACGGCGATCAGTGCCAGGATGCTCGCCATGCGCCGGTCCGGCAGCAGCTGCACCATGGCAAAGACCATCGTGACGTAAGAAAAGATATACATCGTATCCAGCGGGTAGATCAGCCGCAGCACGGGAGCGGCATCGATGATGGCGGCGCTAAAGGCTTCGGGCGTGTTGTGGCGTAGGATAGATTCGAAATCCTGAAACCCGGTGCCGTTCTGCATAGAAATCGCCACCATGGTTGCAACCAATGTGGCCCCAATCGCTGCGCTGACGGCCACCAGGCGGCGCAAGTCTTGTTCGGTCATCTCTTGTCCTCTCAATAAGTGTGTCGCCGCTTACCCGCGACTCAGTTCCAATAGTGAACTCACTATTGGATTGCATGGTCAGTTCAGTTTTGCAACTCTCTCGTTAGAAGGGGCCCTCAGATGAAACGGAATGACTTCTCGCAGTGGGATTGCGCCTTGGCGCGCACGGTGGACGTGATTGGCGATTGGTGGACGCCCCTCATCCTGCGCGATGCGGCGCGGGGGGTGACGACCTTTGATGACTTTCACCTGTCCCTTGGCATCAGCCGCAACACGTTGACCCAACGCCTGAACAGTTTGGTGGATCACGGGGTGCTGGCCAAAACGCTCTATAGCGAAAGACCCAAGCGCTATCGCTATGCCCTGACCGAACAGGGCGTGGATTTGGTGCCGGTGCTGATGGCCATGGCAAGTTGGGGGCAGAAGTGGCTGCAGGATGTATCCCCGCCGTTTCGGGTGCGGCACAAACGCTGCGGCCATGAAGCAACGGCGATGGTGGTCTGTGCCTGTTGCGGCGAACCCCTGGCGTTGAGCGATCTGGAGCCGTTGCCGAAGGGCGAAAGCGCCTGAGGGCCGTGGATCTGCCGCCTCTGCGACGCTGAAATGACGGTCAGACGACAGTTTAGCGATTTAGCCATGCATTTTCTGCAGAGCAATAGGGCGGAGTCTGCGATTCTCCTGCCGTTGGGTCAGGCCTATATAGGCGCTGTCACCAAGAGAGACAGAACATGACCCCGGGGAATAGGCCCCGTTCGCACTCAAGGAGTAACAGATATGGCTTTTGCAGCTACCCACACCACCGGCTTTCACCCGATTGCACGCCTGAACGCCGCCCTGACCGAATTCCGCGCCGCACGCAAACGTCGCGCCGCATATGACGAAACCGTACGCGAACTGAGCGCGCTGACCAACCGCGAGCTGTGGGACCTGGGCGTTGATCGCCACGACATCCCGCGCATCGCCCGCGAGCACGTCTACAACGTCTAAGATCTGAACACAGATCTGCAGGATTTACGCCTCCGCAATAGCGGGGGCGTTTTGTGTATCGGGGGGCTGTCCCCTCGGTTCAGAAGCGTCCGGGTCGCAAACACCCGGCACATGGGGCAGGGGGTCTTGATCCGCTGGCCTCTGTCGCGTATACGCGCCCGGTGGTCCCTTGTGGGCCACAGAATCAACAAGCAAAAAACGCCGTGTTTGGCCCGCTTACGCTTCAGGGGTCAGTTCCGGCAAGGAGAAGCGAAATGAAACTGAATGAACTCCGCGACAATCCTGGCGCAACCAAAAAACGTATGCGCGTAGGCCGTGGCCCCGGCTCTGGTAAGGGTAAAATGGGTGGCCGTGGTATCAAAGGTCAGAAGTCGCGTTCGGGTGTATCGATCAACGGCTACGAAGGTGGCCAGATGCCATTGTACCAGCGCCTGCCTAAGCGCGGTTTCAACGTACCGAACCCCAAGAAATATGCCGTTCTGAACCTGGGCCTGCTGGCCAAGTTCATCGAAGCCGGCAAGATCGACGCTTCGGCACCGATCACCGAAGACGTTCTGGTCGAAAGCGGCCTGATCCGTCGCAAACTGGACGGTATCCGCATCTTGGCCAAAGGTGAATTCAACACCAAAGTTGAGCTGGATGTGACCGGTGCGTCCAAGTCGGCCGTTGAAGCTGTCGAAAAAGCTGGCGGCTCGCTGAAGGTCAAAGGCGCGTAAGTCACGCGTTAACGGGTTGTGAGCGGCGCCTTAGCCGCTTACATAAGATCCCAGTTTTCCTAAGAACGCCGCCGGAGCTGGAAAACGCTCTTGGCGGCGTTGTCATATAAGAGAGACCGCCGCATGGTATCTGCAGTAGAACAAATGGCAGCGAACACCAGCTGGTCCGCCTTCGGCAAGGCGACTGAGCTGCGCAGCCGCATCCTGTTCACCCTGGGCCTTCTGATTGTTTATCGCCTTGGCACCTTCATTCCCGTTCCCGGCATCGACGGCAACGCCCTCCGTGAGTTCATGGAAGGTGCAGCGGCCGGTCTTGGGGGGATCCTCTCCATGTTCACCGGTGGTGCGCTGGGGCGGATGGGGATCTTTGCCCTTGGCATTATGCCCTATATTTCGGCCTCGATCATTGTTCAGCTGCTGACCTCGATGGTTCCGGCGCTGGAACAGTTGAAGAAAGAGGGCGAACAGGGCCGCAAGAAGATCAACCAGTACACCCGCTACGGCACCGTGTTCCTGGCCACCGTACAGGCCTATGGTCTGGCGGTCAGCCTTTACACCGGTGATCTGGTGCAGGCTGACATCGGCTATTGGTTCTTCGTGGCCTCCTGCGTGATCACCCTGGTAGGCGGCACCATGTTCCTGATGTGGCTGGGCGAGCAGATCACCCAGCGTGGCATCGGCAACGGCATCTCTCTGATCATCTTCGTCGGCATCATCGCCGAGGTTCCTGCTGCACTGGCCCAGTTCCTGAGCCAGGGGCGTTCGGGCGCCATCAGCCCCGGTGTGATCATCGGCGTGCTGCTGATGGTCGTGGGCACCATTGCATTTGTGGTCTTCATGGAGCGTGCGCTGCGTAAGATCCACATTCAGTACCCGCGCCGTCAGGTGGGCATGAAAGTCTATGACGGTGGCTCCAGCCACCTGCCGATCAAAGTGAACCCCGCGGGTGTGATCCCGGCGATCTTCGCCTCGTCGCTCCTGTTGCTGCCGACCACGATCTCGACCTTCTCGGGCAACCAAACCGGTCCGGTCATGTCGACCATCCTGGCCTACTTCGGCCCCGGTCAGCCGCTTTACCTGCTGTTCTTCGTGGCGATGATCGTGTTCTTCGCCTTCTTCTACACCTTCAACGTTTCCTTCAAACCGGATGATGTTGCTGACAACCTGAAGAACCAGAACGGCTTTATCCCAGGCGTGCGCCCGGGCAAGAAAACCGCTGAGTATCTGGAATACGTCACCACCCGTGTGCTGGTTCTGGGTTCGGCCTATCTGGCGGCGGTGTGCCTGTTGCCGGAAATCCTGCGCAGCCAGCTGGCCATTCCCTTCTACTTCGGTGGTACCTCGGTGCTGATCGTCGTGTCGGTGACCATGGACACCATCCAGCAGGTGCAAAGCCATCTTTTGGCCCACCAGTACGAAGGTTTGATTGAAAAATCTCAGCTGCGCGGCAAAGGTAAGAAACGCAATCGTAAGGGACCGTCTCGTCGATGAACATTATTCTGCTTGGACCGCCCGGCGCGGGTAAAGGAACTCAGGCTGCGAAACTCGTTGAGGATCGCAACATGATTCAGCTCTCTACCGGCGATATGCTGCGCGAAGCCAGATCCAGTGGCACCGAGATGGGCAAAGTTGTTGCTGAGGTGATGGACCGTGGTGGTCTGGTGACAGATGAGATCGTCATTGGTCTGATCCGCGAAAAGCTGCAGGGCGACAAAAAGGGTGGTTTCATCTTTGATGGCTTCCCGCGCACCCTGCCGCAGGCCGATGCGCTGGCCGAACTGCTGGAAGAGCAGGGCGAAACCCTGGCAGCGGTTATCGAAATGCAGGTGGACGATGAGACGCTGGTGAAGCGTATCGTGAACCGCGCTGCCGAAGCGGTTGCTGCCGGTAAAGAGGCGCGTGCTGACGATAATGAGGAAAGCGTGCGCTTCCGTCTGACGGAATACTACAAAAAGACCGCTCCGCTGATCGGCTATTACTGGGCCAAAGGCCTGTCGACCGCGGTGGATGGTCTGAACGACATCGAAACCGTGTCCGCCGACATCGCCAAGGTGCTGGACGCCTAATCAGGTCGGTAAAGCTTTTGAAAACCCTTGGCAGATTGCCGGGGGTTTTTGCTATTCAGCTTGCAGCCGTTCAGGCGCATTTCCGGCGAAGCTCAGCGGCCTGCCGAATGAGCCGCCACTTCTGCGGCTGGACGCCCGAATGCCGACAAGGTGTTTCGTCTAGGTCGCAGAGACGCAGTTTGACGTGTTTCATAAGGCCGAAACCCTTTCGCTGCTTGACCTCCTCTGGGAAACTTCATAAGTACCAACATCTCTTTGAGAGAATCATTTTGTGTCGCGGCGCTTTGGCCGGGATACAGACCACCTAGATCAGCAAAGGCCCGGTGATATCCCGCCGGGCTTGATGTTGTGAAAAAAGGTTCTGGAACTACGGAACCGCAACTGAAAAGGAAAGTGACACGTGGCACGTATCGCCGGCGTTAACATCCCGACCTCTAAACGGGTCCCGATCGCCCTCACCTACATCACTGGCATCGGCCAGACCTCGGCCGAAGCAATCTGCGAAGCCGTGAAAATCGACTTTACCCGTCGCGTCAACGAACTGTCGGACGCCGAAGTGCTGGCCATTCGTGAGCACATCGACGCCAACTACACCGTTGAAGGTGACCTACGTCGTGAAGTGACCATGAACATCAAGCGCCTGATGGACCTGGGCTGCTACCGTGGCCTGCGCCACCGTCGTAACCTGCCGGTTCGCGGTCAGCGTACTCACACCAACGCTCGTACTCGCAAAGGCCCCGCAAAGGCCATTGCCGGTAAGAAGAAGTAAGGGAGGTAGCTACCAATGGCACGTGATACCCGTCGTGGGGGCAAGAAAAAGGTCTCCAAAAACATCGCAGCTGGCGTTGCACACGTAAACTCCAGCTTCAACAACACCAAAATCCTGATCTCTGACGTGCAGGGCAACGCCATTTCGTGGTCGTCTGCCGGCACCATGGGTTTCAAGGGCTCGCGTAAGTCGACCCCTTATGCCGCTCAGATGGCTGCTGAAGACGCAGGCAAAAAAGCGCAGGAACACGGTGTTAAAACCCTGGAAGTTGAAGTTCAGGGCCCCGGTTCGGGCCGTGAATCGGCTCTGCGCGCACTGGCCGCGATTGGTTTCAACATCACCTCGATCCGTGATGTAACCCCGATCGCACACAACGGCTGCCGCCCGCCGAAACGCCGCCGGGTTTAATCCAGCTTTTAAGACTGGGGCTGTGTCTGAGACGCGGCCCCAGTATGTCATTTTGAAACCTCGGGCGTTCTGTCTTTGGGACATGGGGACAGAACAGGAATGGAGGGACGCATGATCCACAAGAACTGGGCAGAATTGATCAAGCCGACCCAGCTTGACGTGAAGCCGGGCAACGACCCGACTCGTCAGGCAACCCTGGTTGCCGAGCCGCTGGAACGCGGTTTTGGTCTGACCTTGGGCAACGCGCTGCGCCGCGTTCTGATGAGCTCGCTGCAGGGCGCAGCCATCACCAGCGTTCAGATTGACAACGTTCTGCATGAATTCTCCAGCGTTGCTGGCGTGCGTGAAGACGTGACCGATGTGGTTCTGAACCTCAAAGGTGTGTCGCTGCGCATGGAAGTCGAAGGCCCTAAGCGCCTGTCGATCAACGCCAAAGGTCCGGCAGTTGTGACTGCTGGTGACATTTCGGACAGCGCTGGCATCGAGATCCTGAACAAGGAACACGTGATCTGCCACCTGGACGATGGTGCCGATCTCTACATGGAACTGACCGTCAACACCGGCAAAGGCTACGTCCCTGCGGACCGTAACAAGCCGGAAGATGCGCCCATCGGCCTGATGCCGATTGACGCCATCTACTCGCCGGTCAAAAAGGTTTCGTATGACGTTCAGCCGACCCGTGAAGGTCAGGTTCTGGACTATGACAAACTGACCATGAAGGTGGAAACCGACGGTTCGATCACCCCGGAAGATGCGATCGCATTTGCGGCGCGCATTCTGCAGGATCAGCTGTCGATCTTCGTAAACTTCGAAGAGCCCGAAGCCGCTGGCCGTCAGGACGAAGACGATGGTCTCGAGTTCAACCCGCTTCTGTTGAAGAAAGTGGACGAGCTGGAACTGTCGGTACGTTCGGCCAACTGCCTGAAGAACGACAACATCGTTTACATTGGCGACCTGATCCAGAAAACCGAAGCCGAGATGCTCCGCACCCCGAACTTCGGCCGCAAGTCGCTGAACGAGATCAAAGAAGTTCTGTCGGGCATGGGCCTGCACCTGGGCATGGATGTCGAGGACTGGCCGCCGGATAACATCGAAGATCTGGCGAAGAAGTTCGAAGACGCTTTCTAAGCCATACAGAATACCGGGGCGGTCCAGTGGGCCGCCCTGCGTTGCAAATGCCCGGACCTGCCGGGGACCATCTGGGTCACAAGACCCCAAGGAGAGCCCGCGACACGCATCGCTGGCCTGACAAAGCAAAAACGCAAGACTTAGGAGATAAACAATGCGTCACGCTCGTGGTTACCGCCGCCTGAACCGTACTCATGAACACCGCAAAGCGCTGTTCTCGAACATGGCCGGTTCGCTGATCGAACATGAACAGATCAAAACCACCCTGCCGAAAGCAAAAGAACTGCGCCCGATCATCGAAAAGATGATCACTCTGGCGAAACGTGGCGATCTGCACGCCCGTCGTCAGGCAGCTTCCAAGCTGAAGCAGGACCAGTATGTCACCAAACTGTTTGACGTTCTGGGCCCGCGCTACAAGGACCGTCAGGGCGGCTACGTCCGTATCCTGAAGGCCGGCTTCCGCTATGGCGACATGGCACCGATGGCGATCATCGAATTCGTTGATCGTGACGTCGACGCCAAAGGCGCGGCTGACAAAGCCCGCGTTGCAGCTGAAGAAGCAGCGGCTGACGAATAAGATCCTCGGTCATTAGACCGGACCTTTGCCCCCGTACCAGAAATGGTGCGGGGGTTTTTCTATGTCGTGCTTTGACGGGCTTGCCTGCGCTTATGCGCGTTGTAGAGCCAGGGCGCGGCGATTTTTTCATAGCCCCAGCAGGCCAGCTGATAGACCCCGGGCAGGCGGCCCAGGCGCGCTGCAAACCGGTACCGCGGTAGCTGCTCCCAGAGGATCAGGAAAGCGTCAAAACCGACGTAGAGCTGCCCCTGATGCAACACGTGCAGACGCTTGGCCGCGTCCTCAGCGCTGACGCCCCAGCCTGACAGGTCCACGCTGTTCAGATCCTCGAATCCCAGGGGCAGGGCGCGGGCCTCAGCATATACCGCGTAGTGGCCAATCTCAGCGTTGCAGATCGGACAATCCGCATTGTAGAGCGTGCGTGTTTCTGGTGACTTTGGCATCAGGCAGGTCCTGTCATTTCCAGACAGAGGTAGCGCGCAGTTTCTGGGTGTCATCCCCAAACCCCTAAAATTGCGCCGTTTTTTCCGCCTTTACAGAATCCCGAATCGCCGTTAGCGTCTGGACATGACCTACCAGACCGCATCTTTTTGGTATTACTTTTATCCGAGCCATCCGGCGGTCGGAGGGGTCTGCGCGTACTGAATTACCAGAACATACGCACCAGAGATACCAAACGAACCGCCCCCTCCGGGCGGTCTTTTTGTATCCGCCCAAGGTTCAGGACCAAGGGGGCATCCAGACAGACAAAATCTAGGACGCCACAAAATGACCACCCAAACCGAAAACCTGCGCATCGCCGATATGATGGAAATGCGCGCCCCCGATGAACTGGCGGCCAAGCTGCCGATCACCGCCAAATCAATCCGCACTGTGCTGGACGGCCGGGCGGCGGTGCAAAAGATCCTGCATGGTCACGATGATCGTCTGATCGTTGTGGTCGGCCCCTGTTCGATCCACGATCCCGAAGCGGCGGTCGACTACGCCAAGAAGCTGCAGCCACTGCGTGAGGAGCTGGGCGACAATCTGGAGATTGTCATGCGGGTCTACTTTGAGAAACCGCGCACCATTTCGGGCTGGAAAGGGTTGATCAATGATCCCGGTCTGGATGGATCTTTCTGCATCGATGCGGGCCTTGAGGTGGCGCGCCAGCTGCTGATCGATGTGAACCAGATGGGCCTGCCGGTTGGAACGGAGTTCCTGGACAGCGCCGTGCCACAATACATCAGCGATCTGGTCAGCTGGGCCGCTATTGGTGCGCGCACCACTGAAAGTCAGATCCACCGGGAAATGGCTTCGGGCCTCAGCTGCCCGGTTGGCTTCAAAAACGGCACCCGGGGCAACGTCCAGATCGCCATTGATGCGGTACGTTCGGCGGCACATCCCCATCATTTCATGGCGCTGGCGAAAAACGGCCGCGCGGCGATTGCGGCGACCAATGGCAATCCGGATTGCCACATCATTCTGCGCGGCGGTGGCGGCACCAACTTTGACGCGACCTCAGTCGATGCGGCCTGCCGGATGGCGGAACAAGACGGTATTCGCCCTCATGTGATGATCGACGCCAGCCATGCCAACAGCGGCAAGGATCCGTTGAAACAACCCGCCGTGCTGGAAGACATCGCCGGCCAGATGGAAGCAGGCGACCGCCGCATCACCGGTGTGATGATCGAAAGCAATCTGGTTGAGGGCCGTCAGGATCTGGTGAAAGGCCAGAAGCTGGTCTACGGCCAGTCGATCACTGATGGCTGCCTTGGTTGGGAGGATACCGAATTCATGCTGCGCCGTCTGGCACAGGCGGTGGACACCCGCCGGGCCATGCCGATGCGCAAAGCCGGCTGATTTCAGCCAAGTCATTACAGGGTTCTCCCCGGTCGGCCGGTCCGCCTTGCATTCGCAACGGGCCGGCCGCATATCATCTGCAAGATTGATTTAGAGGATCCCCATGTTGCGCACGCTGCCTGCATTCGTTTTTGCCCTTTCACTTGGCATCACCTCGGTGATCACCCCTGCGGTGGCTGAGACCAAGATCCCCACATCGCAGGCTGAGATCGCATTGGGCTTTGCGCCTTTGGTCAAACAGGCCGCGCCCGCCGTTGTGAACATCTACGCGAAACGCATTGTGCAGGCCCGTCAGAGCCCATTTCAAAACGATCCGTTCTTCCGCAACTTCTTCCGGGATTTTGGCGAAAGCCGCCCCCAGGTGCAGAACTCACTCGGATCGGGCGTGATCCTGTCGGCGGATGGCTATGTGGTGTCGAACTTCCATGTGGTGGGCGGCGCGACGGATATCCGCGTGGTGCTGAAGGACCGGCGGGAATATGCGGCTGAGGTTGTGCTGGCGGATGAAGACAGCGATCTGGCAATCCTGAAACTGAAAGACGCCCCTGAAATGCCCTACCTGCCGCTGCGCGACAGCGGCGCGGTGGAGGTCGGGGAACTGGTGCTGGCCATCGGCAACCCCTTTGGGATCGGCCAGACCGTCAGCAGCGGCATCGTATCTGGTCTGGCGCGATCCGGTGTCGCCACAGGCGCGGCGCGGGGCTATTTCCTGCAGACCGACGCGGCGATCAACCCTGGCAACTCGGGTGGGGCATTGATTGACGTAAATGGCGCGCTGATTGGGGTGAACACCTCAATCCTGACGCGCTCGGGTGGCTCCAACGGGGTGGGTTTTGCCATTCCTTCTGATCTGGTGGCGCAGTTCGTGGCGCAAGCCCGTCAGGGGTTTGAGACCTTCCAGCGTCCCTGGGCCGGGATGAGCGGGCAAACGATCGACAATGATATTGCCGAGAGTCTGGGGCTGGACCGGCCCGGTGGGGTTCTGATTTCCGGCCTGCATGAAGCCAGCCCGTTTCGCGCCGCTGGCGTTGAGGCAGGCGATGTGATCCAGCTGGTCGCAGGCGCTGAGGTGAACAGCCCACAGGAGATGATTTTCCGCATGTCCGTTGCAGGGCTGGGCAGCACGGTGCCGGTGACGCTGTACCGCGATGGCAGCCGGCAGGATGTTGAGGTGTCATTGGTCCTCGCCCCCGAGGATCCGCCGCGCGCCACACTGACCTTGAATAAAGGCGCAGCGCTGCCTGGCCTGCAACTGTCGCAGGTGAACCCGGCAGTGGTGGCGCAATACGGGTTGCGGTTTGACACATCGGGCGTGGTGATTGAGGATCCGGGCCCCTACGGCGCGCAGGTTGGTCTGCGCACGGGCGATCTGGTGCTGGGCATCAACGGTGTGGAAACAGACAGCCCCCAAGCTGTGGCTAAGGCGCTGGATCAGGCCAGCCGCCGCGTCGCCATTGTGGTGCAACGCGGGTTGCAGCGGGTGCAGATCCGGTTCAGACTCTGACCCATGGCTGATCTTTTTCAATCTGAAACCCCCGCACCCGTGGCGGATACGGCGCCGCGCCCGCTGGCGGACCGATTGCGGCCCAAATCCCTGTCCGAGGTGATCGGCCAGCAGCAGGTTCTGGGTGAGGAGGCACCGCTGGGCGTGATGCTGCGATCAGGCAGCCTGTCTTCGCTGATCTTCTGGGGGCCGCCGGGGGTGGGCAAGACAACCATCGCGCGACTGCTGGCGGATGAAACGGATTTGCACTTCGTCCAGATCAGCGCGATTTTCACCGGGGTTCCGGAGCTGCGCAAAGTCTTTGAGGCCGCCAAGATCCGGCGTCAGAACGGGCAGGGCACGCTGCTGTTCGTGGATGAGATCCATCGGTTCAACAAGGCGCAGCAGGATGGCTTCCTGCCCCATATGGAAGATGGCACCATCCTCTTGGTCGGGGCGACCACGGAAAACCCCAGTTTTGAATTGAACGCAGCGGTTCTGTCTCGTTCGCAGGTGTTGGTGCTGGAACGGCTGTCGCCTGAGGAGCTGGAGGCGCTGACCGCCCGCGCCGAGGCTGAGCTGAACCGCCAACTGCCGCTGGACAAGGACGCGCGCGACGCGCTGTTGGAAATGGCCGATGGCGACGGGCGTGCATTGCTTAATCTGATCGAACAGGTTGCCGCCTGGCAGGTCGATGCACCGCTGAATCGCGAAGCCCTGTCAAACCGGCTGATGAAACGCGCAGCCAAATACGATAAATCCGGTGAGGAACATTATAACCTCATCTCAGCGCTGCATAAATCGGTGCGCGGCTCAGATCCTGATGCGGCGCTCTACTGGTATGCGCGTATGCTCGAAGGTGGCGAAGATCCCCGCTATCTGGCGCGCCGTTTGCTGCGCATGTCGGTCGAAGATATCGCGTTGGCGGATCCACAGGCCCAAACCGTCTGTATGCACGCCTGGGAGGCCTATGAGCGCCTCGGCTCTCCCGAGGGGGAATTGGCGCTGGCGCAGGCGGTGATTTATCTGGCCCTCGCGCCGAAAACCAACGCCGGCTACATGGCTTATAAGGCAGCGCGCCGTGCCGCCAAGAAACACGGCTCAGAGCCGCCGCCCAAACACATCCTGAACGCACCGACCCAGATGATGAAGGATCAGGGCTACGGCACGGGCTACGCCTATGACCACGACGCCGAAGATGGCTTTTCGGGCCAGAACTACTTCCCCGAAACCATGCCGAGGGAACAGTTCTATCAACCGGTGGAACGTGGGTTTGAGCGTGATCTGAAAAAGCGGCTGGAGTATTTTGAGAACCTCCGGCGTAAGCGCGGCGATTAGCGTCGTGCAGATGAGTATTTGGGAAACGATGAAGGCACTTTCACTGTTTCAAAAATACTCAAACTGCAACACATCAGGTTGCTATGCGTCCGGGGCATAGGCGGCACCCGCGCTGCAAAACTTGACAATTCACCCCTCAACCCGCAGGAGGGGCGCCATGTTGACCACCGCATTCCATGTGGCCCTTGGCGGGGCCTTGGGCGCCGTGATGCGCTATCTCTCGGGGGTGGCCATTTTCAAACTACTGGGGTCTGGTTTTCCGCTGGGCGTGTTGTTTGTGAATGTGCTGGGCTCGGGCCTGATGGGGATGTGTGTGGTCTATCTGGGCCAGAAAGGTCTGAGTCAGCTGAACCCGTTTTTGATGACGGGAATTTTGGGCGGCTTTACCACGTTTTCGGCCTTTTCTTTGGAAGCCTACACGCTGTTCGAACGCGGGCAGCTGGGGTGGGCGGCGCTTTATGTTGGGCTGTCGGTGGTCTGTTCGCTGGCAGCACTGGTGGCAGGCGTTTACTTGATGCGATGGGTGTTGGCATGAGCCGGGTACAGATGATCACAGTGGGGCCGGGTGACGGCGATCAGCGGTTGGACCGCTGGCTGAAACGGATGTTCCCGCATGTTGCGCAGGGCCGCATTGAGAAGATGTGCCGCAAAGGTGAGCTGCGCGTCGATGGCGGCCGGGTCAAGGCCTCTACCCGGTTGGAAACCGGTCAGACCGTGCGTATTCCGCCGCTGCCAGAGGCGGGGGAACAGCCCGCTGAGCCTGCCAAACCCAAGATTTCGCCCGCGGATGAAAAGCTGATCCAGTCCTCCGTGATCTACCGCGATGACCATATCATCGCGATCAACAAACCCGCCGGCCTGCCGACCCAGGGCGGCAGCAAGCAGAAACGCCATGTGGATGGTCTGGCGGAGGCGCTGAAGTTTGGTTTTGAGGAAAAACCGCGGCTGGTGCATCGCCTTGATAAAGACACCTCGGGCGTGCTGTTGCTGGCGCGGACCCGTCAGATCGCGCAGGCCCTGACTGCCGCGATCCGTCACAAACAAACGCGCAAGATCTATTGGGCGTTGGTGGCCGGGGTGCCGACCCCCTATCTGGGGGAGGTGAAATATGGTCTGGTGAAAGCGCCGGGTCATGGCCGCCACGGCGAAGGTGAGAAGATGATCTGCGTGCACCCGCGTGAGATTGATCGCACTGATGGCGCGAAACGGGCGCATACGCTTTATGCCACGCTTTACCGTGTGGCGGGGCGTGCGGCCTGGGTGGCGATGGAGCCGGTGACCGGCCGCACCCATCAGCTGCGTGCGCATATGGCTGAGATTGGCCACCCGATCATCGGCGATGGCAAATATGGTGGCTCGGGTCAGGAAAATCTGGGCGACGGTTGGGGCGCTCAGCTGGGGGGTGCCATTTCGAAGAAGCTGCACCTGCATGCGCGCCAGATGCAGTTTGAGCATCCGGTGACCGGCAAGGTGACCTCTATCGAAGCGCCGTTGCCTGAACATATGGCGCACAGCTGGGAAACGCTGGGCTGGTCCGAAGACCTGATCGAACACGACCCGTTTGAGGGTCTCAGATGAGCGCCGATCTGCGGCTGATCCTCTTTGATGTGGATGGCACGCTGGTTGACAGTCAGGCCCATATCGTCGCCTCCATGACCCGGTCGTTTGAGGCGATGGATCTGGCGGCTCCCAGCCGTGAAGAGACGCTGAGCATCGTGGGGCTGTCCCTGCCGGTTGCCGTTGCGCAGTTGGCGCCGGCGCTGTCCGCGACGGATCAGGCCGCGGTCGTCGAGGGGTACAAACAGGCCTATATGCAGATCCGGGCTGAGCAGGGATCGGCGCAGTCATCGCCGTTTTACCCCCATGCCCGGAAGGTGCTGCAGGAATTGGCGGCGGTGGATCACTACCTGTTGGGAATCGCTACGGGGAAGTCCCGTCGTGGATTGGATGCCTTGTTGGCGGGGCATGGGTTGGAAAAGATGTTCCTGACCCAGCAGGTTGCGGACCATCACCCCTCCAAGCCGCATCCGGCCATGATCGAAACGGCGCTGGCCGAAATGGGGGTGGCCCCGGACCAGGCCGTGATGATCGGGGATACGGTGTTTGACATGGAAATGGCCCGCGCCGCAGGTGTTTCGGCGATTGCCGTTGAATGGGGCTATCACGACACGGCGCGACTGGCGCCCTTGGCGGATCACGTCATCAGTGACTTTCGCGCCTTGCCGCAGGCGATCGCGCAGATTTGGGAGAGCGATAAATGAGCATCATGAAGCCAAAACGCTTCTGGAAAGAGGCCGCCGTTGCCGAAGTTGAAGGTGGTTTCCGGGTCGAGTTGGACGGCCGCCCGGTGCGGACCCCGGCCAAAACGCAGGTGATTCTCCCCACCAAAGGGTTGGCTGAGGCCATCGCGGCTGAATGGGATGCCCAGGAAGGTGAAGTAGATCCGGCCAAAATGCCCTTTACCCGCACCGCGAATTCAGCGCTGGACAAGGTCGCCACACAGCAGGCAGAGGTCGCAGACATGCTGGCGGAATATGGGGGCACGGATCTGCTGTGCTATCGCGCCACGTCTCCGCAGGAATTGATCAGCCGTCAGGCGGCAGCCTGGGATCCGATGTTGGATTGGGCTGAGGCCGAATTGGGCGCCCGTCTGGCGATTGGATCGGGCGTGATGCATGTCGCGCAGGATCAAGCTGCATTGGACATCTTGGCGGCGCGCGTTCATGAAATGAACAACTTTAAGTTGGCTGGTTTCCATGATCTCGTTGGCATTTCAGGCTCCCTCGTTCTGGCCTTTGCGGCGGCGTTCAACCAACAGGAGATTGACGCTATCTGGGCCTTGTCGCGGATTGACGAAACCTGGCAGGAAGAGCAGTGGGGTGTTGACGAAGAAGCGGCGGAACAAGCTGCTGTGAAGAAAAGTGAATTTCTTCACGCAAAAAGTTTCTTCGATCTCAGCTGACCCCTGTATTTGCAGCATTTTTTACGCGTCCCTTCAGGGAAACTATACGAATGCTTCGGTTTTTGTGATCTTCGGGTTGACCTTTTGCGATGAATCCGCCTAATGTTTCGACATTGCCGGGGCTGCCCCCGGCTTTATCGCCCTCGGCCCGAACCGGGGCCGAAGCATAACCGTCCATCAACAGGGCGGATAATCAGGAAGAGGTAAACATGAAAAAATCCGTATTTCTTGGCGCGCTGACCGTTGCTGGCCTGGCAGCCGGTGCCGCAGCAGCCGGGACCCTCGACGACGTGAAAGCACGCGGCAAGCTGAACTGCGGCGTGACCACTGGTCTGGTTGGTTTCGCAGCGCCTGACGCAAACGGCAACTGGGATGGCTTCGACGTTGGCGTATGCCGCGCCGTTGCAGCAGCTGTACTGGGCGACGCTCAGGCAGTTGAATTCGTTCCCACCACCGGTAAAACCCGCTTCACCGCTCTGGCCTCCGGCGAGATCGACATGCTGGCGCGTAACACCACCTGGACCTTCTCGCGCGACGTCGACCTGAAGTTCGAATTCGTTGGCGTGAACTACTACGACGGTCAGGGCTTCATGGTTCCGAAAGAGCTGGGTGTATCCTCGGCCAAGGAACTGGACGGCGCCACCGTTTGTATCCAGACTGGTACCACTACCGAGCTGAACCTGGCGGACTTCTTCCGCGCGAACAACATCAGCTACGAGCCGGTTCCGATCGAAACCAACGCAGAAGCACAGCAGCAGTACCTGGCTGGCGCATGTGACGTATACACCACCGACGCTTCGGGCCTGGCCGCTACCCGCGCCACCTTCGAAGCTCCTGGTGACCACGTTGTTCTGCCCGAAATCATCTCGAAAGAGCCGCTGGGCCCGCTGGTCCGTCACGGCGACCACGAGTGGGGTGACGTTGTACGCTGGACCCTGAACGCGCTGATCTCGGCTGAAGAGCTGGGCGTGACCTCGGCCAACATCGCTGAGCTGGCAGCTGGCACCGACGTTCCGGAAACCAACCGTCTGCTGGGCACCGAGGGTACTCTGGGCGAAATGCTGGGTCTGGAAGCTGACTGGGCCGTGAAAGCAATCGCCGCCGGTGGTAACTACGGTGAGCTGTTCGAGAAGAACATCGGTGAAGCAACCCCGATCGCCCTGTCGCGCGGTCTGAACGCTTCCTACAAAGACGGCGGTCTGCTGTACTCGCCGCCGTTCCGTTAAGGACATCTGGTAATGAAGGGCGCGGCCAAGGCCGCGCCCTTTGACTAACTGACAGGTAAAAGTTCGACCAATAGGCCGCAAAAAAGGCCAGTGAAAACAACAAGGTCGACAGACGGGGACATCCCAAATGACAACACTCACCGACCCTCCGAAGGAGTCGTTTCGGCTATCTATGCTGATTTACGACACCCGGTATCGCTCGTTGACCATCCAGGTCATCGCGATGATCGGCTTCATGGTTCTGATCGGCTGGCTGATTTCCAACACCGCTCAAAACCTTCAGGCGCTTGGCAAAGAACCTAGCTTCCGTTTCCTCAGCGAACCGGCAGGCTATGATATCAACCAACGTCTTATCGAATATGATTCCCAGGCCACCCACTTGCGTGCTGCCTTTGTTGGCATCCTTAACACGCTGCTGGTGGCGGTAATGGGCTGTATCACGGCCACCATCCTGGGTGTGATTATCGGCGTTTTGCGCCTTTCCAAAAACTGGCTCATCTCGCGTTTGATGACGATCTATGTTGAAATGTTCCGCAACGTGCCGCTGCTGTTGTGGATCGTGTTCATCATGGCGATCCTGATCGAAACGTTGCCGGCACCGCGGGCGTTCCGGGGCGAAACCCCCGAAGCGACCATGAATCTGGCAGACAGTGTGGCCATCACCAACCGTGGTGTGTATGTGCCCGAGCCGCTGTTTTCCAACAGCCTTGGCAACATCCACCTGTTTGGCGAACACAGCCTGCGGTTTGACATCTCGCTGGATCTGATTGCGGTTCTGGCAGCGCTGTTCATCGGCCTGTTCATCCGCCGCAAGATCAAAACCCGCGCAGATGCCATTCAGGAAAGCACCGGTGATCGTCCGACCACCTGGTACCTGAGCCTGGGCGCTGTTGTGATCCCGACCGGCGCTGTGCTGATCGCACTGGGCTTCCACCTTGGCTACCCGGAGCTGAAAGGCTTCAACTTCAAAGGTGGCATTCACATGCGTAACTCGTTGATTGCGCTGTGGTTGGCTCTGTCGCTTTATACGGCAGCCTTTATCGCTGAAATCGTGCGTGCAGGTATCCTTGCGATCTCCAAGGGTCAGACCGAAGCCGCGTCGGCCCTGGGTCTGCGTCCCAACCGGACGATGAGCCTGGTGATCCTGCCGCAGGCGCTGCGGGTCATCATCCCGCCGCTGATTTCGAACTACCTGAACCTGACCAAGAACTCTTCGCTGGCAATTGCGGTGGGCTACATGGACCTCACCGGCACGCTGATGGGCGTGACGCTGAACCAGACCGGCCGTGAGCTTGAAACCGTTCTGATGGGCATGAGCATCTACCTGGCAATCAGCCTGCTGATCTCGATGGTCATGAACTGGTACAACAACAGCGTCAAACTGGTGGAGCGGTAATATGAGCGACGTATCTTTTGTTCGCACTGAGATGCTGCCGGAACAAGATCCGCCAGCAAGCTCGGTTGGGGTTGTCGGCTGGATGCGTGAGAACCTGTTCTCGGGCGTCTGGAACTCGATCCTGACAGTGATCTCCGGGGTGTTCATCTTCTACACCCTCTATGGTCTGCTCTCCTGGGCGATGGTGCCCACTTGGGCAGCAGGTTCGCTGAATGAGTGCCGTGAAATCCTGCACAACATGGGCCGTGAAGGCCACCTGGCAGGCGCCTGCTGGGGCGTGATCTCGGAACGCTGGGAGCAGCTGATGTTCGGCTTCTACCCGAACGGTTCGGAAGAAGGCACAGCCGATCTGCGCTGGCGTCCGGTTCTGGCCTTTGTTCTGTTGATCGTGGCACTGGCACCGGTTCTGTTTGCAGACAAGGTTCCGGGCAAGCTGATCTACCTCAGCATGGCCTATCCCTTCCTGCTGCCGTTCCTGCTGTGGGGCGGGTCGATCTGGTCGCCCATCGCCGTCGCCGCCGGTTTCGGTGTGGGCTATGCCGCCTATCGTGTCATCGATGGGGTCGCTGGCAGCCTGGCAGCTGTGATTGGATCGGTCGTCGCTGCAATCCTCTGGTGGCTCTTCCTTGCATCCCCTGTTGCGGGGCTGCTGGCGGATATCATCCCGCTGGGCCTGGAGCCGGTTGAAAGCCGTAAGTTTGGTGGCTTCATGCTGTCGATCACCATCGGTGTTGTGGCCATTGGCCTGTCGCTGCCGATCGGGATCGTTCTGGCGCTTGGCCGTCAGTCGGATCTGATGATCGTCAAGTCGCTCTGCGTTGGCTTCATCGAGTTCATCCGTGGTGTACCGCTGATCACCCTGTTGTTCGTCGCATCGACGCTGCTGAACATCTTCATGCCTCCGGGCACGGATTTTGACATCATCATGCGCGTGTTCATCATGGTGACCCTGTTTGCATCGGCCTATATGGCCGAGGTGATCCGGGGTGGTTTGGCCGCTTTGCCGAAAGGCCAGTACGAAGGGGCCGACTCGCTTGGTCTGAACTACTGGCAGGCACAGCGCCTGATCATCATGCCGCAGGCGCTGAAGATCTCGATCCCTGGGATCGTGTCGACCTTCATCGGCGTTTTCAAAGACACCACGCTGGTGTCGGTGATCGGCCTGTTTGACCCGCTGAACTTGACCAACGCCATCCGCGCGGACTCCAACTGGAACGGGATTGTCTGGGAACTCTACGGCTTCATTGCTGTGCTGTTCTTCATCTTCTGTTTCTCCATGTCCCGCTACTCCATGTATCTTGAGCGCAAGCTCAGAACTGACCATCACTAAGGAGATCATGATATGTCTGATCTTGCTGTAGACCGCGATATCGACCGCTCCAAGATGCAAGTCTCGGATGAGGTTGCGATTGAAATCTCGAACATGAACAAGTGGTACGGTGCGTTCCACGTTCTGCGCGACATCAACCTGACCGTAAACCAGGGCGAGCGTATCGTTATCGCTGGCCCCTCGGGCTCCGGTAAATCGACCCTGATCCGCTGCATCAACCGTCTGGAAGAACACCAGGCGGGGCGGATCATCGTTGATGGGACTGAGCTGACCTCGGATCTGAAAAACATCGATAAGATCCGGTCCGAAGTTGGTATGTGCTTCCAGCACTTCAACCTGTTCCCGCACCTGACCATTCTGGAAAACCTGACCCTCGCCCCGATCTGGGTGCGCAAGACGCCCCGTAAAGAGGCGATTGAGACGGCGATGTACTTCCTTGAGAAGGTGAAGATCCCGGATCAGGCCAACAAGTACCCGGGCCAGCTGTCCGGTGGTCAGCAGCAGCGTGTGGCGATTGCCCGCTCGCTCTGCATGAAGCCGCGCATCATGCTGTTTGACGAACCCACCTCGGCGCTTGACCCAGAGATGATCAAAGAGGTGCTCGACACCATGATCGAACTGGCCGAAGAGGGCATGACCATGCTCTGCGTGACCCACGAGATGGGCTTTGCCCGTCAGGTGGCCAACCGCGTGATCTTCATGGACCAGGGCCAGATCGTGGAACAGAACGAGCCGGAAGAGTTCTTCAACAACCCGAAGAGCGACCGGACCAAACTGTTCCTCAGCCAGATCCTGGGGCACTAAAATGGCTTTGCTCGGCCTCCGCTTCGCCCATGTGGCACCAGAAGCTGAGGCCGAGGGCATTGCCAAGGCCCTGCGGGGCCTTGGCCTTTCCCCGAAACACTTCCCCGAGGCGGAGGGGTTTCCGGGCACGATTTTCCCAACAGATGACGAGAAAAGCTGGGCCGAGTTCTGGCACGCCAGTGAGGAAATGCCGGCGGGCACCATGCTGCAGCTTGTTGTTGATGATGCAGATATGATGGCAGCAGAGGCCCGTCAGAACGGGCTGGAGCCGCAGGGCCCGATGGAGGCCCATGGTGAGCGGATTTATTTCCTGACGCTGCCCGGTGGTCTGCAGATGAGCTTTCAGTCCAAGCTCTGAGCTTGTTCCACACCTGCCAGTAATTTGCCTAGCAGTCGCGACAGCTCCGCCTGCTCGTTTGCGTTTAGCCCTGCTGTCAGACGGTGCTGATTGGCGACATGTTCGCTGACGCAGCCCTCAATCAGCTGAAACCCGGCATCGGTCAGCTGCACGGTCACGCTGCGCGCGTCGGTCGCGGATTTCACCCGTTCGATCAGGCCCTGTGCTTCCAACCGGTCCAGCCGGTTGGTCATCGTGCCTGAGGTGACCATCGTCCAGTCTATCAGTTCCGACGGGGTCAGCGCGTAGGGCGCACCGGACCGCCGCAAAGTGGCCAGCACATCAAAGCTGGCTGAGTTGAGCCCATGTGCCTTGAACACGATCTCCATCCCATGCCCCAAAGCCTGGGCGAGTCGCTTGTTGCGGCCGATAAGCGCCATGGGCAGCAGCTGCAGGTCAGGGCGTTCGGCGGCCCATTGCGCCAAAATTCTGTCGACGTTATCCATGTTTAGCAGATTTTCAGCAAACTATCTTGACGTCAAGCTAAATACAAATATCTTGACGTCAAGATAAATGGATAGGAATGATCCGATGACCCGTAAAACTGATTTGATGCTCACCGCTCTGGCCCCTGCGATCTGGGGCAGCAGCTACATTGTCACCACCGAATTGCTGCCGGATGGTTACCCGCTGACGGTTGCGGCGCTGCGGGCATTGCCTGCGGGGCTGTTGCTCTTGGTGCTGGTGCGCCAGCTGCCGCCCGTGGCCTGGCTGGGCCGCCTGTTCATTCTGGGGGCGCTGAACTTCACCCTGTTCTGGGCAGCCTTGTTTGTGGCGGCCTATCAATTGCCGGGCGGGGTGGCCGCAACCCTTGGTGCGATCCAGCCGTTGATCGTGTTGCTGCTGGCGCATCGGTTGCTGGGGGCTGCGCTGTCGCCGTTGTCCCTGACCGCTGCGCTGACCGGGATCCTTGGGGTTGCGCTCCTGATCCTTGGGCCGGATGCCCGGCTGAACAGCCTGGGCGTGCTGGCCGCGCTGGGGGGCGCTGGATCGATGGCGCTGGGTGTGGTGCTGACCCGCAAGTGGCAACCGCCAGTGCCGCCGCTGACCTTCACCGCCTGGCAGTTGACCGCAGGGGGGCTGCTGCTGGTGCCATTGGCGCTGATCTTTGAACCTGCCTTCCCGGCGCCGGATGCCAAGTCTTTGGCCGGCCTTGTCTGGCTGGGGCTGATCGGCGCGGCGCTGACCTATTACCTGTGGTTCCGCGGCATTGCCCGTTTGGGCCCGGAAGCGATTACCGGTCTGGGCTTTCTCAGCCCGCTGAGCGCCGTGATGCTGGGCTGGCTGGTGCTGGGGCAGGGGCTGAGCCCGTTGCAAAGCCTTGGCGCGTTGATTGTGCTGGGATCTGTCTGGGCTGGCAATTTGGGGGGGCGCCCCAAGCAGCCGACCCCCGCGCGCGCCTAAGCGATCAGGTCAATCGGCGTGGGATTATGAAATCGAGGATTTGGCCCATCCCCGGGCCAACCTCTGACCAGCTGTCAGCCTCAAATTGATAGACGGTTGTGGCGCAGGTGGGATAGCGGTCAAAATCCGCATCCCCCGGGTGGGCGGCGGCCAGTGTGTCAGCAAAATCTGCGATCCCGGGATTGTGGCCTAGCATCAATACGGTTGCCGCATCACCAGCCTGTTTCAGCACCTCCAGCATTGCTATCGACGGCGCCAGATATAGCCCGCGCAGAAACCTCTCCTCGGCCTCCAGCGCCAGACCCGCCCATGTTTCCCGCGTGCGCGTCGCGTCAGAGGACAGCATCAGATCCGGCAGGTGCCCATTCCCGCGCAGCCAGTCGCCCAAGGCCATGGCCGCGGCCTGACCGCGTGGGTTCAACCCCCGCTCATGATCGGATTGCAACGGGTCGTTCCAATCGGATTTGGCGTGGCGCATCAGGATCAATTTCAGGCTCATCGAAAGGCTTTCATATGGAAATGGCTGTGTTGGGGCAGCCTGCCATAGGACTGGCTGGTGGGACAAGATCGCCGCACCAGACAGCCCTGCATACACGCGGCACCTTCGGGGCTGTTGAGGTGGGTTTTGCAGGCGGCCACATCATAGCCCTGTGGCCCCAGCGCGCCGATCGGGCAGGCGGTCAGGCAGGGTTGCAAGGCGCAGAGGTCGCAGGGTTGGTTTGGGCGTGCGGGGATATCCAGCCGGTCGGCAAAGCCCAATGCGCCGCGGTAAGACACCAGTAGCCCGGCCTGATCATGCACCAACAGCCCAACCGGCGAGGACCAGGCGCGCCCGGTTTCCGTGGCCCAGCGGATGAAGGGTTGAAACGGCGGCCCGCCAAAGGGGAATAGCGCAGTCGCCCTCAGCTCGCGCGCCAGATCACCGATCACCCGTTCTGACCAGCGGTCCATCGGGTCGGCTGCGCCGTCACGATGCTCGGGTGTTTCGGTGAACATGGCCCAGAAACCGGGCTCCTGCGGGCCCAGCATGACCACGGTCTTTAGGCCATCCAAATCCTCGGGGTGCAGCGCCCCCATAACAGACAAATGCCGCCCGGAGGCGGCATCTTCTATCTCATCCCAACGGCTCACCCGTCCTCCGGGTCATCATTGCGGATCATCGATCCGGCGCCGTGTTCTGTGAACAGCTCCAGCAGGCAGGCATTGGCGACACGGCCATCCTGAATGACCACGGCGCGCACGCCATCCTCCACCGCCTTCAGCGCGGTTTCAGTTTTCGGGATCATGCCGCCCGCAATCGTGCCATCGGCGATCATGTCGCGCACCTGTTGGGTGCTGAGCTGTGTCACCACCTCACCATCGGCGCCTTTGACACCGGCCACATCGGTCAGCAGCAGCAGGCGATCGGCCTTTAGCGCTCCGGCGATGGCGCCTGCGGCCGTGTCACCGTTGACGTTATAGGTTTCATTGCCTTCCCGGCCTGCACCGATAGGGGCAATCACCGGGATCATGCCGGCGTCACACAGATCGCGCACCACCTGCACGTTCATCTCGCTCGGGCGGCCGACAAATCCCAGTTCCGGATCATCAGCGTCACAGATCATCAGCCCGTCATCCTTGCCGGAAATCCCGATGCCGCGACCCCCTTCGTGGTTGATCGCCTGCACAATCCGCTTGTTGACCATGCCGGCCAGCACCATCTCCACCACTTCAACCGTGGCCTTGTCGGTGACCCGCTTGCCGCGTACCCAGTCGCTTTCGATGTTCAGCTTGCCCAGCATCTCATTGATCATCGGGCCGCCACCGTGGACCACCACCGGGTTCACGCCGACTTGTCGCATCAGAACCATGTCACGGGCAAACTCGGCCATTGCCTCATCATTGCCCATGGCGTTGCCGCCAAATTTCACGACAACCACAGCGCCGGTGAAGCGCTGCAGATAAGGAAGCGCCTCGGACAAGGTCCGGGCCGTGGCAATCCAATCGCGGTTCATGTTCTGCTTCTTCATTGTGATCTGGTATCTTTTTTATAAACCCCCTCGTGTTAGCGGCTTCGCCGCGCGCTGCCAAGACCGTTCAAGCGGTTGCGCCCCCGGGCAAGGCTGCTACTGTCGGCGCGCGCGCATATGGGACAGAACAAGGAGTGGCCCGGATGAGTGGAAAAAGCAGTGACAGACGCAAGACCCTGCTGCTGACGGGGGCCAGTCGCGGGATTGGCCATGCCACGGTGCGCCGGTTCAACAAGGCAGGCTGGCGGGTGATCACCTGTTCCCGGGCGCCGTTTCCTGCGGAATGCCCCTGGGGCGGCGGTGAGGAAAACCACGTTCAGATCGATCTGTCGGACCCGACGGATACCATCAACAAAGTGGAAGAGATCCGCGATCGGCTGGACGGCAAGCTGGACGCGCTGGTCAACAACGCCGGAATCTCACCCAAAGGGCCAGACGGCGGCCGGTTGAACACCATCGACACCGATCTGATGACTTGGGGGCAGGTGTTCCATGTGAATTTCTTCTCCTCCGTCGTGCTGGCGCGGGGCCTGCGGGAAGAACTGGCCGCAGCCAAAGGCGCGGTGGTCAATGTGACCTCCATCGCGGGCTACCGGGTGCACCCCTTTGCCGGGGCGGCCTATGCCACGTCCAAGGCGGCGCTGACGGCGCTGACCCGCGAAATGGCGCATGATTTCGGGCCAATGGGGGTTCGGGTCAATGCAATTGCGCCGGGTGAGATTGAAACCGCAATCCTGAGCCCGGGCACGGAAAAACTGATTGAGGATATTCCGCTGCGCCGTCTGGGGCAGACCGAAGAGGTGGCAAACACCATCTACTTCCTCTGCACCGAGGCGTCTTCTTACATCTCAGGGACTGAGATTGAGGTGAACGGCGGCCAGCACGTCTAGGGCCGCCGTCCTTATTGCTTAAACCAGCGTCGCGATGGTGCTGCGCAGGGTTTCGATGCCGTCACCCTTTTCTGAGGAGGTCACGATCAGCTCAGGAAAGGCGGCGGGGTGTTTCGACAGTTTTTCACGCACCTGATCGAGGATCCGCTCGCGGTCCTTGGCCTTCACTTTGTCCTCTTTGGTCAGCACGCATTGAAACGTCACGGCTGAGCTGTCCAACAGGCTCATGATCTCTTCGTCGACCGGTTTGACCCCGTGACGATGATCCACCAGCACAAAGGCCCGGCGCAGGTTCTGCCGGCCTGACAGGTAGCGTTTCAGCAGGCGCTGCCATTTCTCGACCACGGCCAGCGGGGCATTGGCAAAGCCATAGCCGGGCAGGTCGACCAGATAGTGCTCTTCACCTGCGGTGAAGAAGTTGATCTCCTGCGTACGGCCCGGCGTGTTGGAGGCACGCGCCAGACCTTTGCGCCCCGTCAGCGCGTTGATCAGGCTGGATTTGCCCACGTTGGAACGGCCGGCAAAGCAGACCTCAATCCGGTCCGCAGGGGGCAGGCCATCCATGGCGACCACACCTTTGACGAAGTCGGTTTCGCCAGCAAACAGCAGGCGACCTTTTTCGCGTGTGGCTTGATCCGGCTCTTCGGCCAGCGGGAAAGGGAGTTGCATCACAGTACCTCTAGGTGGTCGCCAAGGGCGATCTCACCGTCATTCAGGACTTCGGCGCGGATGCCGAAATCAGTGTGACCCTGGGTGTCGCGGATCGCTTTCAGCGTATTCTGATCGCGCGCGCCGGTTTCAGGGTTGGTTTCAGTTGCGCGGCAGCGCTCAATCCGGTCGATGACCTTCAGGCGCACCGCACCGATCTGCAGCTCACGGCCGACCAGATCCAACTCGGCCCAGGGGGCAAGGCCATCAAGCCACAGGTTGCCGCGGAAACGGCGCTGATCCAGCTCAGCGCCCAGGGTTTGCCCCAGATCCGCAAGCGAGCTGTTTGACAGGATCGCCACGGCCGAAAAATCCGCATCCGCCATGCCCCCCGCAGGGGCCTTGATCAGCGTATGCGGGGCCGGGCGGGCCTCAGGGTAGATCGGGGTGATCCAGTCCACCACTTTGGCACCGTCCTGATCGGGGTTCACCGTCAGGTCGTCCAGCTTCGGATGGCTCAGGGTGATCTGATCGCCTTCGGTGCGGGCGGTCACTGCCATCAGCTCGGGCCCGAAACAGCCCCGGGCAAAGTTGCGGCATTTCTGCCATGTGCCGGTGTCTTCAGCCGTGCCGGTCAGCACCGCATAGGCCCGGTCCAACGGAACAGGCCCGCCTCGTGAGAGACGGACCTTGGAGAGAGGCTCGGCCCCGATGCCTTTGATCGGGTGCCGCCAAAGATTCGCGACTGTTGCGCTCATTCTTTTGCCTTCTCCTTGCGTTTGAAGCTCGACTTGATGTTGCCGAAGACGTCCGGCTTATACCCGTGCGAGCGCATGATCAGATACTGCTGCGTAAAGGTGATCATGTTGTTGGTGATCCAGTACAGCACCAGACCCGAGGCAAAGCCGCCCAGCATGAACATGAAGACCCATGGCATCCAGGCAAAGATCATCTGCTGGGTCGGATCGGTGGGTGCCGGGTTCAGCTTCTGCTGCAGCCACATCGACACACCCAGAAGGATCGGCAGCACACCAAGCGAGATGATCGCCAGCAGCGAACCGGGTTCCGGCGGGGTGAAGGCCAAGAGGCCAAAGAGGTTCAGGATCGAGCTGGGATCCGGTGCCGACAGGTCAGTGATCCAGCCGGCCCAAGGCGCGTGGCGCAGTTCCAGCGTAACGAAGATCACCTTGTAGAGCGAGAAGAAGATCGGGATCTGGATCAGGATCGGCAGACAGCCCGCGGCGGGGTTCACCTTTTCCTTCTTGTAAAGCTCCATCATACCCTGCTGCATCTTCTGACGGTCGTCGCCGGCCGCCTTTTTCAGCTCTTCCATCTGCGGCTGCAGTTCCTTCATCTTCGCCATCGAAGCGTAGGATTTATAGGCCAGCGGGAAGACGAGGATCTTGATCACTACGGTCAGACCGATGATGGCCCAGCCCATGTTGCCGATCATGGCGTTCAGCGTGTGCAGCAGCCAGAAGATCGGTTTGGTGAAGAAGAAGAACCAGCCCCAGTCAATCGAATCGAGGAACCCGGGCACGTTTTCGTCGTTCTCATAGGTGCGGATCGCTTCCCATTCCTTAGCGCCCGCAAACAGACGGGTGTCCGCGGTGATGGTTTCTCCGGGGGCCAGCGTCTGGGTCGGCTGCACCGCTTCGGTCTGGTAAACGTCCAGCTGATCCACATATTTGCGCACCGATTTGAACGGGCCTTCGGGGATCAGGGTCGACATCCAGTAGTGATCGGTGAAGCCGGTCCAGCCGGTTTCCGAAACCTGGGTCACCTCGGCGCGGGCGCCCTGGCTGGCGTCATAGCCCAGATCCGCAACGTCGTCGTAATCCACTTCCGACAGTTCACCGTCGGTCATGGCGATCAGGCCTTCGTGCAGAATGAAGAAGTTCTTCAGGTCTGCCGGCTCCCCATGGCGGGCGATCACGCCGTAAGGCGCCAGCGATACGGTGGCGCCACCGGTGTTTTCGACGCTCTGGCTGATGGAGAACATGTAGTTCTCATCAATCGACATCTCACGACGGAAGGTCAGGCCGGAACCATTGTCCCAGGTCAGGGTGATCGGGGCGTCCGGGGTCAGCGTCTGATTGCCGGTGACCGACCAGATGGTGTTGGCACCCGGCACCTGATCGATGCTCAGGCCTTGGCCCGGGGCCCAGCCGAACAGCGTGTAATAGGGGTTTGCTGAGTTCAGCGGCGACAGCATGGTGACGATGTCGGAATCTTCGTCCTGCGTTTCGCGGTAGTCTTTCAGCGACAGCTCATCCACACGGCCACCCATCAGCGAGATAGAGCCGCTGACGCGCGGGGTGTCGATCATCAGACGCGCGGCGTCTTCGGTGACCGCGGCATTGGCGACGGTGCCAGTGTCCGCAACGGCCGGATCGGCAACGGGTGCTGTGACCTCTGCAGTCACTTCGGTCGCGTTCGGGTCGGTTGCGGTTTGTTCCGGCGGGGGGAACATAAGGAACCAAACCAGGATGACGGCAAAGCTGAGGCCAGTTGCCAAAAGAAGGTTTTTATTCTGATCGTCCATCGGGAGTGCGTGCCTGTCCTTGGAATTCTTAGCCGCTGGTTCAACAGAGTGCGGCCCCAAAGGTCAAGCGGATTCCCCCTTTCGGCGTGTGATACGCGCTGTTTTGCTGGGCTCAGCCGGTGTTGCGGCCGATCTGGCGGTCAATCTTGGGGGTCAGGCTGGGCATAGGCTTGTCCTGACGTTCGTAGTTGCGCAGCCATTCCTGCGCCTTGGCCGCCGGCATCGGACGGGCCAGACCAAAGCCCTGCACATGCCGGCAACCCAGTTGCGCCAGCATTGAATGTTCGCCGGGGGTCTCCACCCCCTCGGCCAGGCTGTCCAGATCCAGCTGTTCAGCCATCGACAGGATTGCGGCCACCATGCGTTGTTGGCTGGGGTCGCGGTCAAGGTTGGTGACGAAGGATCGGTCGATCTTGATCCGGTTGACGTCAAACCGGCGCAAGGCGGTGATGGAGGCATTGCCGGTGCCAAAATCATCCAGATCAATGGCGCAGCCCAGATTGGACAGCCGGGCCACGTTCTGCACCACCACATCATCCGGCGAGGAGGCGACGACGCTTTCCAATATCTCCACCGCCAGGCGTTCCGGCTGCAGGTTAAAGCGATCCAGCGTCCACACGACCTTGTCGACAAGTTTGGGATTGCGCAGTTCTGCGGTGGAAAAATTGACCCCAACGCAAGGCACGGTCAATCCGGCCTCATCCCAGGAGGCCAGCGCCATCAGGCTGCGGGTCAGCATCACATCGCCCAACCGCTCCATCAGACCGTTTTCTTCCATCAGTGGCAGGAAATCCGACGGCGGCACCGTGTGGGTGCCCTGTTTCCAGCGCGCCAAAGCCTCCATCCCGCTGAGGGCGCCGGTGTCGGTGGAGATCTGCGGCTGGAACCATGGGTGGATTGCACCGTTTTCCAAGGCTTCGATCAGCTCATTCACCTGATCAGCATGACGGTGGGTGCGGCTGGTCATCCCGGGGGCGTAGGCCCGGATGGCGGCGGGGGCATTGTGCATCGCCTCATCCAACGCGGCCTGCGCGGCCTCAATCATCGGGGGGCCGTAGGGCATCGTCAGTTGACGATCCAGCACAAAGCCGATGCAGCAGCTGAGGTACAGCGTGGCCCCATCCAGCGCGACGGGTTCCTCCACCGCGGTCTGCAGCCGGCGGGCCAGTTGGATGGCGCTTTCTAGGTCCAGCTTTGCAACGGGGGCCAGCACAATGGCAAACCGCCCGTCCCCCTGCGGCAGCAGCCGGTCACCGGGGCGCAGGGTCTGGCTGAGGCGATCGCCAACCCAGGCCTCAATCCGTTCGGCGGCGGACAGGCCGTGATGGGTGTTCAACTGATGAAAGGAATCGATCGACAGCAGGTAGAGGCCGCAGCGCTGCTTGCGGCGGTCACACTGCAGCAGATTCTGGTCGAGCGTCTCCTCCAACCCCAGAGCCTGCCGTTTGTCTGGCGTCGTACCGATGTTCAGCGGCAGCCCGCCATTGAGAGCCATTACGGCTGGTAGCCCCAGTGCAACGGCCACCAGCCAGCCCTCACCACCGATCCAAAACGCAGCCAGCACCAAGGCTGGGAGGAAGGCCAAAGCCTGCGGACCAGCCACCAGCGCACGCAGCGCTTGCCGCAACTGGACCATCGCGGGGGAAAACAGCCGCATCATCTTGCCCTCTTGTTGTCAGTGGTGACAGCTTGAAGGCGAAATGATCAAGGGCAGGTTAACGCAGCTTGGGAATATCCTCAGAAATCTGATCAATTTTAGCAGTTCCCAGCGCGAGCCCTGCAAAATCGAACAGTTTCGGGTCCAGCATATGGCTGGGCCGCACATTGGTTAGGGCACGGAACATCACCTGACGGCGGCCGGGGCTGTTCTTTTCCCATTGATCCAGAATTTGTTTCACCTGCTGGCGCTGCAGACCATCTTGCGACCCGCACAGATCACAGGGGATGATCGGATAGTTCAGCGACTTGGCGAACTTCTCACAATCCGCTTCGGCCACATGGGCCAGCGGGCGGTAGACAAACAGATCGCCTTCTTCGTTGACCAGTTTGGGCGGCATAGTGGCCAGACGGCCGCCATGGAACAGGTTCATGAAGAAAGTTTCCAGAATGTCATCGCGGTGATGGCCCAGCACCACGGCTGAACAGCCCTCTTCGCGGGCAATGCGATAGAGGTTGCCGCGACGCAGGCGCGAACAGAGCGCGCAATAGGTGCGGCCGGCGGGAACCTTCTCTTTCACCACACTATAGGTGTCCTGATATTCCACCCGATGCGGCACGCCCATGTCTTCAAGGAACTTGGGCAGCACGGTTGAGGGAAATCCAGGTTGACCCTGATCCAGATTGCAGGCCAGCAGTTCCACTGGCAGCAGGCCGCGCCATTTCAGCTCATAAAGCACCGCCAGCAGCGTGTAACTGTCCTTGCCGCCCGACAGGCAGACCAGCCAGCGGCTGCCGCGTTCTATCATGCCGTATTGCTCAATCGCCTCACGCGTTTGACGCACGATGCGTTTGCGCAGCTTTTTGAACTCGGTCGTCGAAGGGGCGCCGGCAAAGAGCGGGTGGATATCGTCCAGATCAGTATCAAGCATGCCGCGCCCCTAGCCGGTGGCGGGCGTTTTGCCAAGGAAAAAACGCGGTTTCTGACCGAATGGACCCCACGCGGTCATCCGAATGCGGCGCCGGTGCGTATCAAGGGAAAGAGGAGAAGTTCATGCGTGCATTTGCCCTACTTGCCTTGGGTCTGGTGCTGGGTCTTGGCTTAAGTGCCTGCGGAAAACCCAGCCTTGAGGATCCAAAGCTCAGCGATAAGGTGCTGAATCTTGAAGAGTATTTTGATGGTCGGACGGTTGCCTACGGTCAGTTCAATGATCGTTTTGGCACGGTGCGGCGGCGCTTTGAGGTGGTGATTGATGGCACTTGGGATGGTGAGGTCCTGACCCTGGTTGAGGATTTCACCTATGCCGATGGCAGCAAGGAAGAGCGGATCTGGTCACTTGTCAAAACCGGGCCATACAGCTGGCAGGGCATGGCAGCGGGCGTACAGGGCGTCGCAACCGGGGAGGAGCGGGGCGATACGTTCAACTGGCGTTACCAGATCGATCTGCCGCTGCCTGAGGGGGACACGCTGCGGGTCGATTTTGATGATTGGATGTGGCTCCTCGAGGATGGGCGTCTGCTGAACCGCGCCTACATGAGCCGGTTTGGCGTTACATTGGGTGAGGTGATCATCTTCTTTGAAAAACGCTGATCGGCTTAAGTGACCGGTCTATCCGGTGAGGCGCCATGGTGGGAAGCGTCGGTTTTTGCCTGCGTGATAAAGGCAGAGGCGATGGCCCGAAGGATCCACAAGCCATGCTTCCCGCCAGAGCCAGGGCTGATCCATTGGCGGATGCTCAAACGCAATGCCTCTTGCCAGTAGCTCCTGATAGCGCGCGTCCAGATCGGCCACCTCGAAATAAAGCGCGGGGCCATTCTGCGGCGCGGTTTCAGACAGATGCAGCGATAGGGTTGCGTGGCCTTCGGGGAGTTCGAACCGAGCGTATTCGCCACGGGCAGAAACGATCAGCGTCAGCCCGAGGCGTTGATAAAAGGTGACGGAGGTGTCGAAATCGATCACCGGCAGGGTCACTTGGTTGAGGTTCATGGCAGGCTCAGCGCAACAGCGTAGGATGGTCGCGCGCATCGGGGGCAAGCCCCATGTCACGGCGCAGATGATCCGAAAGGTCCCCCGGACGCAGGCGGTCCACCCGCCGCAGATCGGGTACCAGCAGGATTGCGCGAAGAACACGCCAGCGGCCATGACGTTCAATCAGCTGGGTGATGGCGGCGGTCAGCCGGGCACGCGAACGTTCGCGTGCAATGGGGCGGTGAGGCAGGGCAAGTGACATGAGCTTTCTCCTTGGTCAGTGTCATCTGCCACGGGTGATAAAAGCTGAAGTGCACTTTAGCTCAAGACCTTTATGCCTCTATTTGCGAAATAATTTGCCAACACAGAAATTGCGCGGTGGGGGCGGGCGCTGAGGCACTCCCAGCGGGAGGTGTCTCAGCGCCCGCTGCGTTACCGCATACGTCTCGGTGGGGGGGCAAGTGTCGGCAAGCCCATGTCACGACGCAGGTGATCCGACAGCGCTGCTTCGTCATGGCGGCGACGCCGGTGGCGCAGGTTGGCGCTGAACAGCGCGCGCAGCACCGCGATCAGCCCGTGGCGGGCGATCAGTTCTTCTAGGATAAGATTCGGCCGCAGTCCGGCCGCTGTGGTTTCCAAACGGGTCATATGTCTTACCGGTCGGTGGTGACCGGTCCCTTAGTTAAGTGGATGTGTGGGTCAAAATCGAAGTAAAGCAGCGGACCAGCACAGGGGCTGGGGCGAAGCTCAGGCGATAGATTTCGAAGGTGAGAGATCCGGCAAAGGATCAGGAATGGCGAAGCGGGGTCTTAGATCAGAGCCAGCTTTTGGCGGCGAAACAGCGCCACATTGCCATAGCAGGTCCAGCCGAAGAGTGCGTTTGAAACAGAGATATTCATGGTCGCCCTCCTTGCTGATTGTTGGACCTGCGGTGGGGATACCGTAGTCGGTGCCATTTCCAAAGCCCGGAAAACCTTACCCCCAGCCAAGGGCGGGGTTGTGTGGTTTTACGGTCACTCGCCCGTGTCTTTGGAGGTTTTGTCGTTCTGCGGTGCGCTGTGGCATCCGCAGGATCCGCTGCGGCCTTCAGCACCGGGCACGGGATCATAGCCGTCACCGCCCCAGGGGTGGCAGCGGCCAATACGGCGCAGGGTTAGCCAGGAGCCTTTGATCGCCCCGTGTTTTTCCAGAGCTTCCAGCGCATAGGCGGAACAGGTTGGCTGATAGCGGCAGTTGAAGCCGACCCAGGGGCTGAACACTAGCCGGTAAAACCGAACGGGCAGGGCAGCGATATGGGCAAGCGGGCTCATCTGCTTAGGTCTTGTCCTTGGGATCCTTGCGGTGTGGCGCTTTGCGGCCCTTGTCACCCTCCTTGCGGGGGCGGGGCGGCTGATGCAGCCGTTTCAACGCATAGATAAGGTCACCCTGCAGCTGTTCAAAGGGGCGCGCGGCGGTAGCATCGGCGCGACCGATCAGCACATAGTCATATCCGGGCAGGCCGTGGTGAGGCAGCACCAGGCGCGCGGCCTCACGCATCCGCCGTTTGGCGCGGTTGCGGGCAACGGCATTGCCAACCTTTTTGGAACAGGTGAAGCCGACGCGAATCCCTGTTGCGGGTTCATCGGTCTGTCGTTTGCGGGCCTGCACCATCATGCCGCCCGTGCCTTGCCGCCGCGCCTTGGCCGCGCGCAGGAAATCTGACCGGTTCTTCAGAACCGTCACACAAACAGAAACCGCCGGGGGGCTATTCCCCATGTCGGCTATTGCGCCTGTCATGGGGGCCTCCGGCGGTGTCATCTGTCCGATAAGTGGCTGAGCTTATGCGCTCAGCGACTTGCGGCCACGTGCGCGACGTGCATTCAGAATCTTACGGCCTGCTTTGGTGGCCATGCGCGCACGGAAGCCGTGGCGGCGTTTGCGAACCAGGTTCGAGGGCTGGTAGGTGCGTTTCATCGCTCCGTCTCCATCTTGTCTAAGGGCCAGACAAGCGGAATCGCTACGGCCCGATATATAATCCGAGGCCCGTCCTTAGGGCGGATTTCGGCAATAGTCAAATGCCCAAATAGGGTTTTGCAACAAAAATGCTGCAACTTTGGGCGTGGGATCGGGGTTTGTGTTACAAAGCCCGGAAAATCGCCCTGTTTTCTGCCTTAGAGCGTCACCTGAGATCAAGCCAGCGTGAGGCGGCTGTGAGAGATCTGTCAAAAAAGCCCCCAGATCTTCATCTTACGGGGGAACAAGACATGTGGTGCCTATGGTGATGACAAACGATTCCCTCCCTCCTCAACCTCGCTCGGCGGCAGCGCCGGCTAAGGCAGACAGCAAATCCGGGCTGATGCGTTACCTGCCTATGGCAGTGATCGCGACAGCGGCGGTGCTGGGCGGGATCTATCTTCGAGATGTCTTCAGTTTTGAGGCCTTGGCGTCGAATCGGCAGATGCTCATCGAGTTCCGCGATGCCAACTATCTGCTGAGCGCTGTGGTGTTCATCGCGCTTTATGTGGGGATCGTTGCCTTTTCGCTGCCCGGGGCGCTGATCGCCACTTTGACCGGCGGGTTCCTGTTTGGTGTCTTCCCCGGGGCGCTGTTCAACGTCACCGCGGCAACGCTGGGGGCTTCGGCCATTTTCCTGGCTGCGCGCTGGGGGCTGGGCGAACGGCTGGCGGCTAAGATGGATGCGGGCCATGGCGCCGTGAAGAAGATCAAAGAGGGCATTGATGAAAACCAATGGTCGATGCTGTTTCTGATCCGGCTGGTGCCGGCGGTGCCCTTCTTTGTGGCCAATCTGGTGCCTGCACTTGTTGGCGTGCCGCTCAACCGCTTCATGATCTCAACCTTTTTGGGCATCATTCCAGGTGGCTTGGTCTTTACCTCGGTTGGGGCCGGATTGGGCGAAGTGTTTGCGCGCGGTGAAACACCGGACTTGGCGGTGATCTTTGAACCGGCCATTCTGCTGCCTATCCTTGGGCTTTGTGCGTTGGCCGCACTGCCGATCGTCATCAAGGCCCTGCGCGGCCAGAAAGGGCTCTGATCATGGCTGAGATTAAGACGGATCTGCTGGTCATCGGGGCCGGCTCTGGTGGCTTGTCTGTTGCGGCGGGGGCCTCGCAGATGGGGGCCGATGTGACCCTGCTGGAAGGCCACAAGATGGGCGGTGACTGTCTGAACTACGGCTGTGTCCCCTCCAAGGCGTTGCTTGCCGCGGGCCATGCGGCCCATGCGATGGGGGCAGGGGCGGCAATGGGAATCACCCCGGTCGCGCCTGAGGTCGACTATGCCGCCGCCAAAGACCACGTGATGCAGGTGATCGACCAGATCGCCCCGGTTGACAGTCAGGAACGGTTCGAAGGGTTCGGCGTGCGGGTGATCCGTGAGTTCGGCCGGTTCATCGCGCCGCGCAAGGTGCAGGCGGGTGAGGATATCATCACCGCGCGCCGCATTGTGATTGCCACAGGATCATCCCCCCTGGTGCCACCGATCAAGGGCCTGCAGGATGTGCCGTTCTACACCAATGAAACGCTGTTTGAACTGCGCGAAAAGCCCGCGCATCTGATCATCATTGGCGGTGGCCCCATCGGTATGGAAATGGCGCAGGCCCATGTCCGGCTGGGCTGCAAAGTCACCGTCATCGAGGCGATGCAGGCGCTTGGCAAAGACGATCCCGAACTGGCCGCCATTGCGCTGGAAAACCTGCGCGCCGAAGGGGTGGAGATTCTGGAAGACGCACCGGCGCAGGAAATTGTGGGGCAGGCGGGCAATATCGCTGTGGAAACCCCCAAGGGCCGGGTGCAGGGCACACACCTGTTGATGGCGGTGGGGCGCAAACCCAATATCGACGCTCTGGATCTGAACAAAGGCGGCATTGCCCACACCGGCAAGGGCATCACCGTGGACGAGAGCCTGCGCACCTCAGATCGCAAGGTTTTTGCCATTGGGGATGTAGCGGGGGGCATGCAGTTCACCCATGTGGCCGGCTACCACGCCGGGCTGATCATCCGTCAGGCGCTCTTTGGGTTGCCCGCGAAAGAGATGACCGCCCACATCCCCTGGGCCACCTACACCGATCCCGAGATTGCACAGGTAGGTCCGACCGAAGAACAGGCGCGTCAGATCCATGGCGACAAGCTGGAGGTGGCGCGCTTTGAATACGCCCACAATGACCGCGCTATAGCGACGCGGCGGACCACCGGGTTGATCAAGGTGATGGTGGTCAAAGGCCGGCCGGTCGGCGCCTCTATTGTGGGCCATCAGGCAGGGGAGTTGATCGCGACCTGGTCTCTTGCCATTGTGAACAAAGTGAAAATGTCGGGGATAAGTGCAATGATTGCGCCCTATCCGACGATTGCAGAGGTTAACAAGCGGGCTGCGGGTGCCTATTTCTCACCGAAACTGTTTGATAACCTTCGTGTGAAAAAGGTCGTGCGGCTGGTGCAGCGCTACCTGCTATGACCCCAAGCCCCTGAACGGAGCGCCCATGCTGAATTCGCTGTCCGGCCGGTTTCTGATCCTGACCATCATTTTTGTGATGCTGGCAGAGATCCTGATTTTCGTGCCGTCGATCGCGCGTTTCCGCGAAGATTATCTGCTGTCGCGCCTGGAACGGGCGCAGATCGCCTCGCTCGCGTTGCTGGCGGATGACATGATCTCCCCTGATCTGGAGGAGGAGCTGCTGCGCAACGCGGAGGTCTTCAACGTTGTACTGCGCCGCGATGAGGCGCGTCAGTTGATTCTGTCAGCCCCGATGCCGCAGCAGATCTCAGACAGTTTCGATTTGCGCGGCGCAACCGCTTTTCAGTTGATCCGTGATGCAATGGCGCGGCTGTTTGATCCTGATCCCAAGGTGATCCGGGTGATCGGCAACCCGGTGCGGGAGGCCGGGCTGCTGATTGAGGTCACGATGGAAACCAGTGAATTGCGCGATGCCATGATCGATTACGGCCTGCGGATCCTGATCCTTTCGGCGGTGATTTCGGCTGTGACGGCGTTCTTGCTGTTCCTTGCGGTGCAGGCCCTCCTTGTGCGGCCGATCAAAGGTGTGGTGCGCCACATGCAGGCCTATGCCCGCGATCCCGAAGATGCCCGCCGCATCATCAAACCCGAATCTGGCCTGCGTGAGCTGCGCGAAGCCGAAGAGGCGCTGGAAACCATGCAGGTACAGCTGACAGGGTCCCTGAAACAGAAGGAACGTCTGGCGCAGTTGGGCGGTGCCGTGGCCAAGGTCAGCCATGACCTGCGCAACATGCTGACCTCCGCCCAGCTGTTTACCGACCGGATTGAGATGTCACAGGATCCCGGTGTGAAACGCATGGCGCCGAAACTGGTGAACTCCATCACCCGCGCGGTGCACCTGTGTGAGGCAACCCTGGCCTTTGGCAAGGCAGAAGAGCCGGCGCCGCGATTGGAACGGGTGGTTCTGGCCGATCTGGTCAGCGATGTGATTGACAGCGAACGCCTGTCCGCTGGTGAACATGACCTCAGCTTTGCCGAAGACATCCCCTCGACCCTGCAGATCCGCGCGGACAGCGAACAGATCTACCGGGTGCTGGCCAATCTGGTGCGCAACGCGCGCCAGGCGGTGATGCAGTCCGGCGAAGGCGGGGAGATCAGTGTCGCAGCCCAAGAACATGAGGATCATTGGGTGATTCTGGTCAGCGACACAGGGCCGGGTTTGCCGAAAAAAGCGCTGGATAACCTGTTCCGTCCCTTCCAGGGCGGCGTGAGTAAAGGCGGCACGGGCCTTGGTCTGGCCATCGCGCAGGAGCTGATCCGCGGTCATGGCGGCCAGCTGCGCCTTAAGAAGACCGGTGAGTCGGGGACGGTGTTTGAAATCGACCTGCCCAAGGGGGATCTGGAACTGGCGATTGAGCCGGAGTTCGACAATGGTGAAGCGGTAACGCACTGATTTTCAAACGCTTTCAAAGAAAGTTTCGAAGAATTTCATTTTTCTGTCGTTTTCCGGTTGCGCCCCCCAGCGCCACAGCTTAAAAGCCGCCACACACGGACCGATAGCTCAGCTGGATAGAGTACTTGACTACGAATCAAGGGGTCGGGGGTTCGAATCCTCCTCGGTCCGCCATAAAAAGCCCGCCTCTCAGGCGGGCTTTTTTGTGTCTGCTGACTGCTACTTTTACGCGGTCGCTACGGGGGCAATCCGACCCCGCGCTTCAGTTAATCCTTGCAGGCGCGGGCGTTTCTGTATTGTGCTAGCGCAAACACCCCAAATCCATCCCGGCAGACCTGAGGGACCTATCGATGAACGTGACCGGCGCATTCTACGGCCTGCTGGCCTTTGGCATTTTTGCGACCCATGATGCTGTGATCAAATATCTGGGCGGCGCCTATTCGCCGTTTCAGGTGGTGTTCTTCGCGACGCTGTTTTCCTTCCCGCTGGTCACCTTGATGCTGATGCAGGACAAGACGGAGGGCAACCTGCGCCCGATTCATCCCTGGTGGACGGCGCTGCGCACCCTGTGTTCCACATTGAATGCCATCTGTGTCTTCTATGCCTTCACGGTGCTGCCGCTGGCGCAGGTCTATGCGATCCTTTTTGCGATGCCGCTGCTGATCACTGTCTTGTCGATCCCGATTCTGGGGGAAAAGGTTGGGATCCACCGTTGGTTTGCGGTGCTGGTCGGCCTGATCGGCGTGATCGTTGTGCTGCGTCCCGGCCAAACCGAGTTGGGGCTTGGGCACGCAGCGGCGCTGTCCAGTGCTTGCCTTGGCTCGGTCGCCTCGATCATCGTGCGCAAGGTTGGGCGCGAAGAGCGTTCGGTTGTGATGATGATCTATCCGATGGTGTCGAACTTTGTGGTGATGGGCAGCCTGATGATCTTCACCTATCAGCCGATGCCGCTGCCGGATCTGGCCGGCGTTGGCGCGATCGCGCTCCTCGGCTTCACCGCGGGCCTGTTGCTGGTCTTTGCCTATCGCGCCTCAGAGGCGGCGATCGTGGCGCCGATGCAATATTCGCAGATCCTTTGGGCCACTTTCTTTGGCTACATGTTCTTTGATGAACATCTGGATGGTGCAACGGTGCTGGGGGCAGGGATCATCATTGCCTCGGGCCTTTACATCCTGTTCCGCGAATCGCGGGGCGGCCGGTCGGAAAACACGCCTGTTCTGCGCAACCGGTCGCGTGCCTCCTCGGCGATTTCGTTCCGGGTGTCGACGCTGTTGCGGCGCCAGCGCGGTGACGGGGATGAAGGTTAACGCGCTGAGAACCTGTCGCTTGCCAGTTTGAGCAGGCGACGAAACTTGCCACATTGCATCGGGTCCTCTTCGCGGCAGCTTGCGGCGTGGGTCAGCCCATCGCGCAGGGCCGTCAATCGGCGAATCTGCTGATCCAGCACCTGCGCCTGATCGCGTAAGGCTTGCCGGTCAATCTTTGGCGCATCGCCAGGGCCAAACATTTGTTGCAAGTCATCCAGACTGAATCCCGCCGCACGGCCTGCGCTGATCAGCTGTTGAGGCAGGAAACAGCCGCTGCAACCCGTGCCGCCCGACCGAATGGATCAATCCCCGTTCCTCATAATAGCGCAGGGTGGAGGCCGGCAGCCCCGATTGCCGCGCCAGGGCCGAGGTCTCAAGGAGGGTCTTTGCCTGTGTCATTGCGCCTCACGGGAATTGGGTTTCGTCACTTGACCTCAAGTCGGCTTGAGTTGGCAGGATCGCCGCCAGTTGATCATTTTGCAAGAGGCAGAACAGATGGAAGAGCTTTGGGGATATGGTGCGGCGCTCGGGACCGTGGCGACCATCACAATGGATGGCTGGGAATGGGCAGAGGCCCGGCTGTTGGGGCTGCCGCGTCGCAATTATGCGATGTTGGGCCGTTGGCTGGGCCACATGACGCGGGGCACGTTCCTGCATGACAATATTGGTCAGGCGGCGCAGATACGCGGTGAGGCGGCACTGGGTCAGGTCGCACATTATGGCGTGGGGGTGGTGTTTGGGATCGCGTTTCTCACATTCACCGGCTTTAGCTGGTTGGCGCTGCCTGAACCGCTTGCGGCCTTGGCCTTTGGGGCTGTGACGGTGGTGATGCCGCTATGTGTGATGCAGCCCGCCTTTGGGTTTGGAATTGCCGCCGCAAACCTACCGCACCCCTGGGCAGCGCGGGCACGCAGCCTCGTTGGTCACCTCAGCTTTGGTTTGGGTCTTTATCTGGCGGGCCTGTTGCTGCGCTGGATTGCCTAACTAAAAGGGGCGCCCAAAGCGCCCCTAAACCTTTGCCAATGTGCGGGCGTTACCCGTTGCGCACGGTATCGATCATCAGTTGCACATTCTCAGGATCGGCATCCGGTGTGATGCCATGGCCCAAGTTGAAGATATGCGGCCCGTTGCCAAGCGCCTTCACGATGCGGCGGGTGTCATCGATCAGGTCCTGCCCGCCGGTCACCATATGGCGCGAGGCCAGGTTGCCCTGCACACAGCCATCCACCTGCACATGTTCCGCAACCCATTCGGCCGAGACCGAGTTGTCGACGGCAACACAATCTGCGCCGGTGGCCTTGGCAAAGCCGATGTAGCCGTCGCCCGCTTCGCGCGGGAAGGCAATCACGGGCACACCGGGGTGGCGTTCCTTGATGGCGGCAATGATGCGTTTTGCAGGCTCCAGCGCGTATTTCTGGAAGTCCGCGCCTTTCAGTGAACCGGCCCAGCTGTCGAACAGCTTCACCACTTCGGCACCAGCCTCAATCTGTTTGGACAGATATTCGATGGTGCCTTCGGTCAGCAGGTCCAGAAGGCCCTCGAACACAGCGCGGTTTTCATCTTTCAGTGCATGGGCAGGGCCCTGATCCTTGGTGCCGCGACCGGCGATCATATAGGTGGCCACAGTCCAGGGTGCGCCGGCGAAACCGATCAAAGTGGTCTCACGCGGCAATTCGCGGCTGAGGATTGATACGGTGTCATACACCGGATTCAGCACCTCATGAATGTCGTCCTTGCCCTTCAGCGCGGCCAGTTGATCGGCGGTGGTGGTGGTAGACAGACGCGGACCCTCACCAGTCACGAACCACAGATCCGCGCCTAGGGCCTGCGGCAACAGCAGGATGTCGGCAAACAGGATCGCCGCGTCAAAGCCATAGCGGCGGATCGGCTGCAGGGTCACCTCAGCGGCCAGTTCGCTGTTGTAGCACAGCGACAGGAAGTCACCGGCCTGAGCGCGGGTGGCGCGGTATTCGGGCAGATAGCGGCCCGCCTGACGCATCATCCAGATCGGCGGCGTGGGCAGGGTTTCGCCCGCAAGGGCGCGCAGGATTTTCTTTTGCGGTACGTGTGGCTCGGACATGTCGGCTTCCTTTCGCTTGAACGGTTGGTCCATTGCCGGGGCGCCGTTGTCAAGGCTTGCTGTGGCGCCGCAACCAAAGGCCGCAGGCCCGCACTGTGGCCAATGCTTGCGCGAGGCGGCGGCTGGGGCTAAGGCTTCGGCCATGACTTTGACATTGCCCACCCCCGCATCGCCCTTGAAAATTGGCACCCGAGGCTCGCCACTGGCACTGGCGCAGGCCTATGAGACCCGCGATCGCCTGATGGCGGCTTATGATCTGCCTGAGGCGGCCTTTGAGGTGGTGGTGATCAAAACCACTGGCGATGACATGGCGCTGATCAAAACGGATACGCCGCTGAAAACCTTGGGCGGCAAGGGGTTGTTCACCAAAGAGATTGAGCAATCCATGCTGGATGGTGGCATCGACATTGCGGTGCATTCGACCAAGGACATGCCGGTGGAACAGCCCAAAGGGCTGGTGCTGGACACCTTCCTGCCGCGTGAAGACGTGCGCGATGCTTTTGTCTCGCTGAAATATGAAAGCCTGCAGGATCTGCCCGAGGGCGCGGTTGTCGGCTCTTCTTCGCTGCGCCGTCGTGCCCAGCTGCTGAACCGGTTCCCACATCTGAAAGTGGTGGAGTTCCGTGGCAACGTGCAGACCCGTCTGAAAAAGCTGGAGGATGGCGTGGCGGAGGCAACCTTCCTTGCCAAGGCTGGCTTGAACCGATTGGGCAAGGCGGATGTGGCGCGCTCCGCCATTGACCCTGAGGATATGCTGCCCGCCATCGCGCAGGGCACCATCGGGATCGAACGGCGTGAGAATGACGATCGTGCGGGCGAAATGCTGGCGGCACTGCATCACGCAGAAACCGGCCAGCGTCTGGCGGCCGAACGCGCGTTTCTGGCCGCATTGGACGGTTCCTGCGAAACCCCGATTGCGGGTCTGGCGACGTTGGAAGGCGGTCAACTGCGGTTGCGCGGCGAAGTGCTGCGCCCTGACGGGTCCGAGGTGATCCGCGATGAGCGTACCTGCGCCATCTCCGACGGGGAGGCGCTGGGCAAGGCGATGGCCAAGGATATGCTGGCGCAGGCGGGGCCGGATTTCTTCAGCTGGCGTAGTTAAGCCAGGCAAGAATGACAAAGGGCGGGGGAGACCCCGCCCTTTTTTGTTTGTCGCAGAGGCCCAAGGCGTCTGTGTCGGCCCGTTTACAGTTTTACCTGCGCCCCTTCGGCAATCATGCGGGGCGCGTTGTTCAGCGTCTCAATCGCAAAGCCTGCTGCGGATTTGTATTTGGCCATGAACTCGGCCCGTTCGGCGGCTGGGATCACCGTGTCGATATCGTCAAACTCGCCACCGCAGCGGTCCTCCACCATATTCAGCAGACCAAAGGGACCAGCACCGCGATTGCGCAGGATCAGCTCTGACACCGGACCGCAGAGTTTGTCATTAAACGCCTGCACCGCTGCCCGTGTCACGCCATGTTCCAGCATCGCGATGCCCAGTTCGCGCGCATCAATCACCGCCTGACTGGCGCCGTTTGACCCCGTTGGATACATCGCATGGGCCGCGTCCCCCATCAGACAAGCCGCGCCATCTACCCAGAAAGGCACCGGATCGCGGTCAATCATCGGGTTTTCATAGGCCACGGTGGAGCCATTCAGCAGCGCTGGCACATCCATCCAGTCATAGGTCCAGCCATCGAAATGATGTTTGAACTCATCAAGTTCCGCCTGGCGGAACCAGCTGGAGACGTCATAGCCTTCGGTGTCCTCCAACGTGATCTCGGCAATCCAGTTGATCCAGGCCAGACCGGTGTCAGGATCAGGGTAGGAGATCGGGTAGATCACCATCCGGTGCTTGTCACTGCCAAGTCCAAGGAAGGACGAACCGGTGCGATGCGGCTTGGCCAAAGTGGTGCCGCGCCACATGACAATGCCACCCCACTGGATCGGCGGCTGGTCGGGATGCATCTGTGCCCGCACGCGGGAGTGGATGCCGTCAGAGCCGATCAGCAAGGTGCCAGTTTCGCGCAAGGTGGTGCCATCGCGTTGTTCGATGATCGCAGTTAACGATCCATCTGCGTTGTTTTCATAGCCCACAACCCGCTGACCCAGCCGCACGACACCTTCGCCCGCACGTTCCACCAGTTTGCGGTAGAGCAGCATGTGAAATTCGCCGCGATGCACGGCGTATTGTGGCCAGTTGTAGCCAGCCAGCAGGCCGCGTGGTTCGGCGTAGATGTCATTGCCGTTGCGGCCAACCAGCGCCCATTCCTTGGTGGGCACGCCGACCTGATCCAGATCCTCGGCGCCGATGCCCAGATCATAAAGCTCACGCACCGCGTTGGGCTGCAGGTTGATGCCGACGCCTAGCGGCTTCAGCTCAGGCACCGCCTCAAACACCACACAGGGCACACCGATCTGCGTGAGGGTCAGCGCAACAGACAGGCCACCGATGCCGCCACCGGCAATCATCACTAAGGGTTGGGTCATCAGCGCATTCCTTTCGTCTGCCTTTTCGCGGTCTTCAAAACCGTCTGGTCTGCGCTGATTAATTCACATGTTAATTGACGCAGTCAACTAAATCTTGCGCGCAGGGGTCACGGCAGCAGCTTGCCGGGGTTCAAAATCCCCTTGGGATCAAGCGCCGCCTTGATCGCCTTCATGGCGGCAATTGCGGCGGGGTTCTTGCGCCGTTGCATCGACGGCAGCTTGGAGGTGCCGATGCCGTGTTCGGCCGAAAAGGACCCGCCAAAGCTTAGCGCCACATCTTCGACCGCTTCCATGATGCTATCACGCAATGCGGCATCCTCGGACGACTGCCAGACGGTATAGTGCACATTGCCGTCGCCCAGATGGGCCACCACAATTTCCTCGGCCGCCGGATCCAGTTCCGGCAAGCGCTGCGCCATGGTTTTGAGGAAAGGCGCCACCTTGTCCAGCGGCACAGCGATGTCATTGGCGATGAAGGGTTTGCGCGACATGGCAATCTCTGCCGAGGCCTCGCGCCGTTCCCACATTTCCTGACGCTGCGCTTCGCTCTGCGCAACCACAGCATCCAGCAGCATGCCCTCTTCGAACATGGCCATCAGGGTTTCCTCCAGATAGGCCGCGATTGGGGTTTGCCCGTCTTTGCCCACCGTGCAGTCACGCGGGGCGGTGGCGCCTACCTCGACCAGAATGTTGATGTCTTGCGGCGTCTCAAACGGTTCGCGGGCGCTTGGGTTGATCTGCTGATGCACCTCAATGTGACGGCGAGGCATGTATTCAAAAGCCTCAACAGCGCCGCCCGTTGCCTCCTGCAGGCGGTTCAAAAGCACCAGCGCCTCATCCAGCGACGGGGTTGCCACCATCGCAGTGGCATAGGCGCCGGGTTTCGGGTGCAGTTTCAGCACTGCGGCGGTGATGATGCCCAATGTGCCCTCGGCGCCGATCAGCAGGTGTTTCAGATTATAGCCCGAGTTGTCCTTGTGCAGTTCGCTCATGATCTCAACCACCTCACCGGTGGGCATCACGGCCTCAATCCCCAACACCAGATCTCGCGTGTTGCCATAGCGCAGCACGTTCGAACCCCCGGCATTGGTCGACAGGCAACCGCCGATCATGGCCGAGCCTTTGGCGCCAAAGGTCAGCGGGAAGATCATATCGACCGCATCCGCCGCGTCATGCAGGTTGGACAGGATCACCCCGGCCTCCACAATCGCCACCCGGGCCTCGGGGCGCAGATCCCGGATCTGGTTCATCCGGTCAAGGGACAGCATTACGGCGCCGTCTGCACGGGTGCCCCCGGCCAGACCCGTGTTGCCGGACACCGGGACAATTGTGGTGTCGGTTTCATTGGCCCATTTCACGACGGCAGCAACCTCGGCGGTGGAGCCGGGGCGCACAACGGCCAGCGGGCTGAATCGATACGCCCCGGTCCAGTCGCTGGACCAACGTGCCATGTCTTCGCCCTGCATCACATTTGCTTCGCCCACCAGCGCTGCTAGCTCATTGATCATCCCGTGTCCTTTCACTGGCGCCACCGCCCTTTATCGCTCACTCAATATGCATGCAGGCGGCGCGATGTCAGCACCGGGGAATTGCGGGCGCAGGATCAACTTGGCCTGATGCAAAGATTTGCTTAACGTGATAAGAAAATCCGGGTTAAAGTCACAACCCTTAAGATCATAGACCGCGACAATCGGAGGCGCTCCGCCCGTATGGAAACTGAAGCCACCCTGCCACCCCTGACCCACCGCTCCTTGCCGATTGCGCTGTTGCGGGCCCGAGAAAAGGTCATGGGGCCGATCCGTCAGATGTTGGCCGATGCTGGAGTAACGGAACAGCAATGGCGGGTTTTGCGGGTGCTGGAAGAACGCGGCGTGCTGGACCCGACGGAGATTGCAGAGCATTCCTGCCTGTTGCTGCCGTCGCTGACGCGGATCCTGCAGACCCTGCAGGGCAAGGGTATGATCACCCGCAAACCACACCCAACCGACCGGCGCAAACAACAGATCCGCATCACCGATGCCGGGCGCCAGCTGATTCTGGACAACCTGCAGGAAAGCCGCCGTCTGAACGCCTGGCTGAAAAACAACATGGGCGAAGAGAAGCTGGAGCTGTTGCTGGACCTGCTGAATGAGTTGGACGGGTTGGAGCGCGGCGAGGGTGAGTGAGCCTAGCCTGTGTTCCAGCCACTGAGCATTAACGCAAAAGGGCCGCGTCGTGCGGCCCTGTCTAATTTTCGCTGCTGAACTCGGGATTAACCCTGATTTGTCCGCTCGATATAGGCGCGCAGTTCTTCGGCCTCATGGCGGGCCTCGCGTAGGCCTTCCATCGTGGCGGAAAGTTCCGCTTCGGTCTGGCTCAGCTGGGTGGTCAGCTCGGCCTCACGCTGTTGCAGATAGGTGATGGCCTGATCGCGGGTCTCTTCCGCCTCATGCAGCTCCTGCGCCATCCGGTCCAATTCGCCAATGTCGGATTTTGACACCTGGGTGAAGCGATGGATCAGCCAATAGGCAAACCAGCCCATGCAGAAGGCGACAAACAGGATGATCGCGGTGGCCATGATGAATTGAGTGCGCTCCATTAGGCTCAGTTCCCTTCGCTTGTCGTCTCAGCGGCCGCGTCCGTGGCCGGGGTATCTTCTGTTTGTTGGCTCTCATCCGATGCGGTGTCACCGCTGGTGCCATTGGCGGCTGCATCTGCGGCAACGGCATCCAATGTGCTGTTGCCCTCGGGCGTGCTGGCTTCGGGCCGGATCAGCTTGAATTCAATGCGCCGGTTGGCCTCGCGGCCTTCCTCGGTGTCGTTATCGGCAATCGGCTGCGCCTCACCATAGCCGACGGCGCGGTAGGCGGCGGTCAGCAGGCGGCGTTCACGCAGGCCGGTCAATACGGCAGCGGCACGGGCCTGGCTGAGCGCCTGGTTCATGCTTTCACGGCCCTGGCTGTCGGTGTGGCCGCCGATCTCAAACTTGATGTCGTCACCACATTCCTTCAGCACCGTGGCGATATCATCCAGCACCGCCTGGGCGGAGGCCGCCGGTGTGTCGGAGCCGGGCTCAAAGGTGATTTTGCGGGTTTTCAGGATATCGTTGATCCGCATCTCACATTCCTCGGGCGAGGGGAGCGAGGCGATCGGGTCCAGTTTTTCCAGATAGGTGACCTTGATATCAAAGCGCTGGGTCTCCCCCAGCTTCTGCGCCAGAAAACCTGCAATCCGGGCCGAAGCATCTTCGCGACCTGTGTTGCCGGATACGGTGATCAGGTCAGGGGCCACGATCACCACACCGTTTGACAGCAGCGACAATGCCTCAAGACCGGCCAGAACGCGCAGCGACCAGTTTGCCGGCACCGCCTCATCCAGACGGGCCGCGTTATGGACGCTGGCACTGCCGAAACGGGCGGTAGCAAAGCTTTCGACCGCGTTGCGGGCCAGTTCACCGCCCATGCGCCCGCGCAGCTGCACCTGCCCCTCAGGCGAAAGCGTGGCTGTGAACTCCGGCGCTTCGGTGACCTCTTCCGCAGCCACTGGCTGGGGCAGGTCAGAATGCAGCGAGAAGACCGGCGGCAGGCTGTTTTCCAATTCACCGATCACCCGGTCAAACCGCGCCTGATCGCTGCCTAGCGCGGCCACCAAGGACACATCCGCATCGTTGAAGGTGACCGTGCCACCGCCAATTTCGGCCAAAGCAGCGATGGATTTTTCGGCCGCCTCAGCCCAACGTGGGGAGGGCACGCCAAGGCCAACAGTACAGCTGGGCGCGGTGCTGGTCAGACCCGCGGCATTGGCGGCGGTCAAGATACGCGCGGCGGCGGCATCGCTGTCTGCGGAACAGGCATCAAAACGCGCAGCGCCATCCTCGATCAGGAACCGCAAGGTGAAGGGGGTCAGAACCGGACGCGGGGCTGAGAGGTTCAGCACCAACTCCATATCCGCCTTACGGGTCAGTTCACGTTCCAACATGCGCTGGTCCTCAGCGCTGTCGGTCATCGCGGTGATCGAAACTTTACCCGCCTCGATTGAGATTTTGGAACGCGGCAGCAGGCGCAGCGCATCAATGGCGTACCCCACCGAACGGTCCCAGCCTTTCGGCACCGGGTAATCGGCGGTCTGCAACAGGTCGGAGACTTTGCCATCTTCGGTGATCTTGCGCACCGCGTCGATCAGGGCGGCGCGGTCGGTGCCCGCAGGGATCAACCCGATCAGCGACAGCCCCATATCGTTGCGCAGGATCTCAATTGAGAAACGTGGCGGCGCAAGCGCCTCACTGTCGGCAACATCCATCTGGTCGATCACACGGGCTGCATCGACCAGCCCGCCGGCGGTTGAAACCGCTTTGAACCGCTGCGCCTCCGAGGGGGCGGTGCCGGTAAGGATCACCTGCAACCCATCGGCATGCACTTCGGCCCAGGTCAGGCCAGCGTCGTCCAGTCCGTTGCGGATCGACAGCTCAGAGCTGTCTTCGATGATGTTCGCGATCCCGCCGGCGGCAGCAACGCTCAGGGCGGCGGCGATGCCGAAAGGGGCCGCAATAAGTAGATACGAAGACAGTCGCATGTCGTCCGGTCATTTAGTCTTGGTCGCAAGATGTTTAGGGCGCGTCGCCCCACATCGCAATCAAATCAGCAGCGCACCGGCGAAAAACAGCAAGGTGATCAGCCCTGTGTCGCGGTTTGAACGGAAAAGCTGTAGGCAAACGGCGGTGTTTTCCGTATCCAGCCGCAGCATTTGCCAGACCATATGGGCACCGAACCCCCAGGGTGCCAGCAGTGCCACCAGAATGGCAAACGGCGTGTCCTGCCCGCCCGTCATCGCCAGCACAACCGCGGCAGCCATCAACAGAACCGACAGGATCAAAAACCGTTTCAGCCATTTCGGGGTTTCTTCGGCAAACAGCCGGGCGGTGGATTTGACCCCTATCAGCGCGTCATCCTCTTTGTCCTGATGGGCATAGATCGTGTCATAGAACAGCGTCCAGGCGATGCCGCTGAGGTAAAGCACGACCGCCGCCGGATGCAGCGACCCGGTATGGGCAACCCAAGCCAGCAGCGCCCCCCAGTTAAAGGCGACACCCAGAAACACCTGCGGCCACCAGGTGAACCGTTTGGCAAAAGGATAGATCGCAACCGGCACAACCGAGACAAAGCCGGCGATGATCGCAGCCATGTTGAAGCTCAGCAGGATGGCCAGCGAAATCAGGCATTGCAGCGCCATCCAGACCAGCGCCTGACGGACCGAGACCTGGCCCGACGGGATGGGGCGCGACCGGGTACGTTCCACCGCGGCGTCAAACTTGCGGTCAGTGATGTCATTCCAGGTACAGCCCGCACCGCGCATCAAAAACGCGCCGATGGCACAGCCGGCAAAGATCCACAGATCGTGCCAGCGCGCCTGACCGTCATGTAGCATTGCCAGCAACAGCCCCCACCAGCAGGGCAGCAGCAGCAACCATGTCCCGATCGGGCGATCCGCCCGGCTGAGCCGCAGATAGGGGCGGCTCCAGGCCGGGGCCAGATGATCCACCCAATTGCCTGTGACAGCATCCGAAACTTGGCCTTTAGGCTCTGGCATATGGGGGTGGTCGGGCATAAGAATGGCTCCATGAGCATCAAAATCCGTCTTTATGTAGATCATCCCTTGGGGCCGGGGCAATCGGTTCCCTTGGACCAGGGGCAGGCCCACTATCTGTTTGGCGTGATGCGCCAGAAGGTGGGGGCAGAGCTGGCGCTGTTTAACGGCGTTGATGGTGAATGGCGCGCGCGGGTGGAACAGGCGGGCAAACGCGGTGGTGAGCTGAGTTGCGTTGAACAAACCCGCCCGTTGCAGATGCCGCCGGACCTGTGGCTGCTGTTTGCTCCGATCAAAAAGGCGCGCACGGATTTCATCGTCGAAAAGGCGGCTGAAATGGGCGCGGCGCGGATCCTGCCTGTCCAGACGGAGTTCACCAATTCCGAACGGATCCGGCAGGACCGGCTGCAGGATCACGCGGTTCAGGCAGCGCAGCAATGTGGCGGCACCTATGTGCCTGAGGTCTGCGATTTGCAGCGGCTGGATCGTTTGCTGGCCGATTGGCCGACGGATCGCCAGCTGGTCTTTTGTGACGAAGCTGAGGTCGGCGCCGGCAAGGCGCTGGGCGAGGCGGCGAAAACCGGCGGTGACAAATGGGCGATCCTGATCGGTCCCGAAGGTGGCTTTTCTGAAGGCGAGCGTAAACGCCTGCACGCGTTGCCCTTTGCCCATGTGATCAGCCTGGGCCCACGTATTCTGCGCGCCGATACGGCGGCGGTTGCAGCTTTGACCGTTTGGCAGCAGCATCTCGGGGATTGGTAAGCGATTCCTTTTGATGCGAGAGGGGGAGGCCGCAGATGATCCGCCCTGCCGTGACGGCCGATGCTCCTGCGCTGGGCGCGTTTCTGGCGCGCCATCCAAACAGCTCGATGTTTCTACGCTCAAACCTTGCCACGGCAGGGATCGGCAATCTGGACCATCCGCATGGCACTTTCTTTCTGGTGCAGATGAAACAGGATGAGATCATGGGGACCTTCGGGGTGACCAATGAAGGCTACGCCATGTGTCAGGCGCCTGAGGCTGGCCCGGCAGAGTGGCAGGCCTTTGCCCGTGGTGTTGCGGGGCGCAGGATCAGCGGCATCACCGGATCTGACGAACAGGTGTTGCAGGCGATCGACGCGCTGGCACTGCCCGCCGATCTCTTCTCCCTCAACCACGCAGAACCGCTCTATCGGTTGGAACTTGCACAGTTGGACCCACCGCAGGTGACCCTGCGCGCGCCTGAAACATTGGACATCGATCTGCTGATGCAGTGGTTTCTGGCCTATATGCAGGACACCGGGCTAGGTGGCGGCGCGGATATGGCGAGCAAGGCGATTGAGCGCGCAGTGAATGCAATCAAGGGCGACTTGACCCGTCTGCTGATCGTTGAGGGTAAGCCGGTGGCCATGACGGCCTTCAACGCCCGCTTTGAGGATATCGTGCAGATCGGTGGCGTTTATACCCCGCCAGAGAAACGCAGCCGCGGCTACGGGCGGCAGGTGGTTGCGGCCCATCTGGCCGAGGCGCGCCAAGACGGTGTCAAAACCGCGATTTTGTTTTCCAATAATGATGCGGCTTCAAAGGCATATGAATCCATTGGATTTCAGCGCGTTGGCAGCTACCGTGTGGCGGTGTTGAAAGAACCTGTGACCATAGGATCCTGAAGATGAGCTTTATGCGACCCGAAGCTGCCGAAGGGCTGCGCCGCTGGCGCGAGGTGCTGATCGCGGTCTTGATGACGGCGCTGGGCCTGCATTGGCTGCTGACCTCATTTGGCATTTTCAAAGCGCTGGGGGCCTTGATCACGATCCTTGGGGTGGTCTGGGTTGTCCTGTCGGTACGTCGTGCGCGGTTTGACCGTGGCGGTGGTGGGGCAGGCGTCGTGACCGTGGACGAAGGCCGGGTGGCTTACTTCGGGCCAGAAACTGGCGGTACGCTGGCCATCGCGGGGCTGGTTTCGATCCGCATGGTTGTCAATGACGATGGATCCAAGAACTGGTATCTGCTGGCGCAAGACACCACGCCGCTTGACATTCCCGTGAACGCCGAGGGCGCAGATGCGCTTTTTGACGTGTTCTCGAACCTTCCGGGCCTTGATATGAAGGTGGTTCAGGCCGCGCTGGATCAGCCGCTCGCAGAGGATGTGCTGTTGTGGCATGTTGAGATGCGCAAGCTGCATTGACAATCTTCTATATTGGCCACAAGTCTTGCGGCCTGAATATGTGAATATCTGCCTGACCATAGCGGCGACACGCAGCAACAACGGAGCAAGCCATGTCCATTCCTCAATCCGGCGGCGGGCCAATCGAACATCGTGACCAGTTGGCTGAATTTTTGGCGTCTGGCTGCAAGCCTAAGGACCAGTGGCGCATCGGCACCGAGCATGAGAAGTTCGGCTACTGCAAGGACACACTGAAGCCGATCCCTTATGAAGGCGAACGGTCCGTGCTGGCCGTTCTGAAAGGGCTGCGCGATGGCCATGGCTGGCAACCGGTTGAAGAGGCGGGCAAGCTGATCGGCCTGCAAAAAGATGGCGCCAATGTCTCGCTGGAGCCGGGCGGGCAGCTGGAACTGTCAGGCGCGCCGCTGGAAAGCATTCACCAAACCTGTGATGAGGTGAACCAGCACCTAAAAGACGTCAAAGACATCGCCGATAAGGTTGGCGTGGGCTTCATCGGTCTGGGCGCCGCCCCGATTTGGAGCCATGAGCAGATGCCTGTGATGCCCAAGGGCCGCTATAAGCTGATGACCTCCTACATGGACGAGGTCGGCACCATGGGGAAATCCATGATGTACCGGACCTGCACCGTTCAGGTGAACCTCGACTTCGCGTCTGAGACCGACATGGTACAGAAGTTCCGCGTGGCGCTGGCGCTGCAGCCGGTGGCGACCGCGCTTTTCGCCAATTCGCCCTTCTTTGATGGCAAGGTAAACGGTCACAAAAGCTGGCGCTCGAACGTGTGGCGCCACCTTGATGACGCGCGTACCGGCATGCTGCCTTTTGTGTTTGAGGACGGCATGGGCTTTGAGCGCTATGTCGACTATGCGCTCGATGTACCGATGTATTTTGTCTACCGCGACGGCCAATACATCAACGCGCTGGGCCAGTCGTTCCGGGACTTCCTGAAAGGTGAATTGCCTGCGCTGCCCGGTGAGGTGCCGACGCTCAGCGACTGGGCGGATCACCTGACCACCGCCTTCCCTGAGGCGCGGATCAAGAAATACATGGAAATGCGCGGTGCGGATGGTGGACCTTGGCGACGTCTGTGTGCCTTGCCGGCCTTCTGGGTGGGGATGATGTATGATCAATCCGCGCTGGATGCGGCCTGGGATCTGGCCAAAGGCTGGGATGCCGAAACCCGCGAAGCGTTGCGCGTTGCGGCCTCGGTCGATGGGTTGCAGGCGCAGGTCGGCAACATCAACATGCACCATCTGGCCCGTGAGGTCCTGAAAATCTCAGAATCAGGGCTGGTGGCCCGCGCCAAAGAGGGCGCCGGGGGCTTGGTGCCGAATGAGACGCACTTCCTCAACGCCTTGAAGGAATCGGTGGAAACCGGTCAGGTGCCCGCGGATGAGCTACTGGCCAAATACCACGGCGACTGGGACGGCGACCTAAGCAAGATCTACAGCGAATACAGCTACTGATCGGCGCACACCGTACAGCGATTTGAAGGGGCGGGATCTGATGCAGATCGCGCCCTTTTGTGTGGCGCGGCAGAAATCACACCCGGGCTTGGGGAAATCTGTGACAAGATAGGCGACAGATTTTCAGGAGGGTTTGTTGATGGCATTTGATCGTATCCGCAGGGCGCTGGTTCTGGGCGCCGCGCTCAGCACGGTTGCCGGTATGGCCCTGGCGCAATCGGTTGCCGGGCAATATCGCGTTGAAGGGCGCAATCCCGATGGCTCCGCCTATAGCGGCTCCGTGGTGATTTCTGAACAGGACAATGCCGTGCAGTTCAACTGGCGCGTTGGCGCCTCGACCTATCTGGGATCAGGCACCCGCAATGGCGATGTGATCTGGGTGAACTGGGGCAGCCAGTATCCGGTTGTCTATGTGCTTATGCCCAGCGGTCAGCTGCATGGCACATGGGAAAACGGCACTGCGCTGGAACGGCTGTTGCCCTAGGTGTATGCGCTAGGGGAGAGTTTCCTTGTTAAGATTGAGAGCAGTCCGCGGATGTTTTCCACTGCGTGATACCGTCTTGATAGAGATCAGCGCAGATGTCATTTATTGCGCTGAGAAATTTCTGTCGCTACGACACAATTGGATTACATAGATGATATTTTTCGCGATGTCTGTATCGCGTGTTGGTTGGTTCCGATTTGAAGGATTAGGCCAATATCGCCTCTGAGTTTTGCATCAGAGGCGCCATGAAACAGACAACCTTCGAGAACATCCTGAAACGACTGCACGGCCTGACACCAGATCAGACCGCGATACTGATGCAGTCGGTTCAGGACATGACCGCGCAATCTGCAGCGCATACAGCCATCGACACGGCGGCAAGGGAGGGTGTTTGCCCGCACTGCGGCTCTTCCCACCGTCAGAAATGGGGACGCACACGCACTGGCGCTCAGCGATACCGGTGCAATCAGTGCAACAGGACCTTCAATGGCCGAACAGGCAGTTCAATCGCGCATCTGCAACGCATTGATCAGTTCTATCGCGTTCTGGAAGACATGTTCGGCGACGTAGCCCCCAGTTCCATCCGGCATCTGGCCCGGCAGCTCGGCGTCAACAAAGACACGGTCTGGCGGTGGCGGCAGATCATCCTGCGATCCTTGTCGCAATCCATCACGCCCCTTTCCGGGATTGTAGAGGTCGATGAGACTTTCGTCCGGGAAAGCCGTAAAGGTAGCCGTGAATGGGTGCGCCATGAGGCTGACCCGATCAACCACCCAAAGCCACCCCGCCTGCGTTGGTATGAGTATAAATTGCTCGGAGTGCTGAAAGAGCGCGGTCTGAACAAGTGGCAGCTGCCTGTGATGACCGCAATAGATCGCGCGGGAAATCGCTATGCAGAAAGGCTTCCTGACCGAAAGGATCCGACGATCATTCAGAGCCTTTCACCGCTTATCTGCCCGGATGCGGCTCTGTGTTCTGATGGCTATCCCGCATACGCAAAACTCGCCAAAACCATTGGCATGTCGCATGTCGTGCTGGGCACAACACCCGGCACACGAAAGGTCAACCAGACGTTTCACATCCAGAATGTGAATGCCCTGCACTCGCACCTGAAAGCGTTCCTTCGCCCCTTCAAAGGGCCATCCACGAAATATTTGGATGGCTATGTAAATTGGCATTTCGTGCGAAAAACAGTCAGCGCGGACGCGGCCCTAAAGGAGCTATTGGCACCGATTTCTTAGACGGTCCCAGCAGGGCCTACTGAGAAGGCCAGTCACAAGGCCCCTCCACTTCCGGTCCCATGTCCGTTTCTACCGGAGGAGCCACCGTCGGTTGAACCCTCCGCCTGTCTCATTACTGGAGGAGCCTTTCGCGCCGCCAAGAGTAGTGCGGCGAATTCTGCCTCGCTTACATAGCCGTCGCTGAGATCCACCCCCGCCGGAACAGTGATCGGCTCTCTGCCTGAGACTACGATCTCATTTTCATCTGCATCATAGCGGAAACACTTGTTGGCCCAGCAATTCCGACCTTCGTTAATCTGGATCTCGACACCATTCGGACCCTCTCGCATGGCGTTGTCGGACAGCTTCAAACACCCGGTCAGTGCCAACAATCCCATCGCCGCCATGCCGATTTTCGCAGTTGCCTTCAATCCCACCATGCTCAAATCCTCAAAATCAATTTTTCCAAATTGGTAGCGCGCAAAAACTGACCGCGCAACCGGAATGAACGTGCGCATTACGAGCTTACCCAACACGCAATGCAGACATCGCGATATTTTTTCCCTTATTCGGGGCTGCGATGGCCGCGACAGCGGCTTTTCTTCAAGTTGAAGCGAGGTGGTGGCACGGGGTGGCCTGCGCGGCGGCTTTGATGAGCGCTGGTTTGGCGGCGTTTGTCGTTATGGATGCACCAGAGTCACATAATCCTGCTTTGGGGATAGTTGTTGCCTTAGTTGTGGCGGCCGCCTGTATCGGTTTCGGATCCGTGGTCGCATTGGGTTTGCGCGGACGTGTACGCCATGGAAAAATCGTTTTTTTTGCATTTGCAGGTATGTGGCTTCTGTTCCTTGGCCTGCGCATCGTCGCCTAGGTGGTCCTTGCGTTACGGTGTGACGCTGCGTGCAGCGCATTCATTGGCTCAGGCAAACAAAAAAGGCGGCCCCGAAATCGGGACCGCCTTTCCGTGAGTGAGAGCCGCTTTAGTTCTGCAGCTCGGCCGGATCTTTAAATTCGATCTCGCCCCATTTTACATCGGCCGTGTCGATGAAGCCGGAGATGTCCTCTTCCCAACGGGCCTGAACACCGCTGCTGAGGTTGAGGAACAACTCACCGTCTACGATCTTCCAGACCTCAGGGTCACCGTCGAACTTGAAGCCCATCGCAGTGCCAAAAGCGCAGTAGCCACCATACTGCGGCGCATAGGCCTCAGGGTTGGCGTCAAACTTGGCTTTGTGCTCTTCCGAGACGAAGCGGTAGGTTGCGTCTGCATAGGTTGAGGTGATCTGGAAGTCGCCCGGGGTCGGTTCACCCAAGGTGAAGTAAGCGACCGGATCATAGCCGCGCAGGGCCAGACCTGTGGTGGTGGCGTTGACGTCCACACCAGCGGCAAAGGCGGTGCTGGTCAGGGCTACGGTTACGGCAAGGCCGCCGATGAGCGATTTGATTGCGTTCATGATGTCATTCCTTTGAAGTAGGGCCGTTCAGCGTAATTCCGATACGGCCGGTCAATTTCTGAGGCAGCGTAATTGCGTTGCCTTGATCCCCAGATGGACCATGCGGTGCTCACATTCAAAACAACATGAATTGAGTGTTTGGATCCGCAAAAAGGCTGTGCACAGAAGGGGATACACGATCTGGTGAGGGGTGCGTGAATGGGCGGGTGACCCAGACCAATGCAAGGACGGACCGCAAACTGCCGCAGCGCCGCAGCGTTGCCTTGCCCCGTGGTCCCCGGCTTCCTATAAGCGGGCAAACACCGCATTGGAGAGGGCCATGAGTTTTACGCAGAAGCACCTTCTGGGGATCGAGCCCCTGCATCCGATGGAAATCACCGCCATTCTGGATCTGGCGGACCAATATGTTGACCTCAACCGCCGCGAGCAGAAACATTCTGACGCGCTGCAGGGGCTGACGCAGATCAACATGTTCTTTGAAAACTCCACCCGGACGCAGGCCAGTTTTGAACTGGCGGGCAAACGTCTGGGGGCGGATGTGATGAACATGGCGATGCAGGCCTCGTCGATCAAGAAAGGTGAGACCCTGATCGACACGGCGCTGACCTTGAACGCGATGCACCCTGATCTGCTGGTGGTGCGGCACCCGCATTCCGGCGCGGTGGACCTTCTGGCGCAGAAGGTGAATTGCGCGGTGTTGAACGCTGGTGACGGCAAACACGAACACCCAACGCAGGCGCTGCTGGATGCTTTGACGATCCGCCGTGCCAAGGGCCGGTTGCATCGCCTGAACATTGCGATCTGTGGGGACATTGCCCACAGCCGCGTGGCCCGTTCGAACCTGATCCTGTTGGGCAAAATGGAAAACCGCGTGCGTCTGGTTGGGCCGCCGACCCTGATGCCTTCGCAGATCGATCAGTTTGGTGTTGAGGTTTACCACGACATGGAGGAAGGCCTGAAAGACGTCGATGTTGTGATGATGCTGCGCCTTCAGAAAGAGCGAATGGACGGTGGCTTCATCCCGTCTGAACGCGAGTATTACCATCGCTATGGTCTGGACGCTGAAAAGCTGAGCCATGCCAAAGACGACGCTATCGTGATGCACCCCGGACCGATGAACCGTGGGGTTGAAATTGACGGCACCATTGCCGATGACATCAACCGTTCGGTCATTCAGGAACAGGTGGAAATGGGTGTGGCTGTACGTATGGCAGCGATGGACCTTTTGGCACGCAACCTGCGGGCGGCGCTTGCAGCAACCAAAGACGTGGAGGTCTGATTATGGAAGATCCTAAAGATCCGCGTATGTCGGGCCGCGTGGCCTCAATCGCGCTTCTGGTCATGTTTATCTTTGTTGGCGTGATGGTGTGGATCAGCTGATGGCTGACGGGCGATTATCCCGCGAAGGGGCCGGAACATGATGGATCTCCTCTCTGTCCGACCTGATGAATTGCGCGGTGTGCGCATGTTCAGCGTTGCGGCCGACCGGGCTGAACTCGATCGTTTGCAGGCTATCCTTGCCGAAGCAGAACCGGGACTGGCTGAGGGCTATCTGGCTGACATCCTTGGCGCGCCAGCGATTGATGCCACCCGGGTTGAGGTGTTTGATCTTGAGGATCTGTCGAACTTCGGTCTGGTAAACTATCTGGTCAAAGCCAACGGCTTGCCCGCCGAGGCGGTTGAGCCTGATCGCGCCCGCCTGGAAGCGCTGAGCGGCGTTGTGCTGCTGCTTTATCCCGGTGCCTTCCGGGATCAGGTGCTGACCCTTCAGCCGGCGGAGGTTCTGACGCCTGTCGGTGCCTGGGACGAAGATATCCCCGATCTGGAATTTACCCCGCTGCGATCTGAGGCAGCCAAAGGCCAGCTGGCTGATGCGCCCCCCGCTGAGCCTGCGAAAGCCCCGCGCTGGGTCGCCTGGCTTGTGGCTGTGATGGTCCTGCTGGGCTTGGTCGCGGTTTATGCCGCCGTGGCAGGAGGAACCTGATGCAGCCTGAGATGACACCAACCACCGCCCTAGAGGATGGTGAAAACGTCCAGCATTCCTTTTACCCCTGCGGTTCGGCCTATTGGCGCGATCATGCTTGGCTGGCGGCAGGGGCGATGGGCTGTGGAATGGCGATTTTGATGTTGCTAGGCAATCCACATGTCTGGACCGGCGCCATTGGTGGCTTGGCGGCCATTGCAGTGCGCGGATTTTATCTGGCCTCGGATGAGTTGAAGGCCCGTTGGGACCTGACGGAAACCCGCCTTTTGGGCCCGCAGGGCCGCGCCGTGCGGCTGGGTGAGATCGCCAAAATCCGCAAGCTGGGCTCGGCCGTGCAGGTGGTCACCCTGTCTGGTGACAAACACCTGTTGAAATTTCAACAGGATCGGGATGACACTATTGCCCGGATAGAACGCGCAAAAGCCGTGGCTGGTTAAACCGTCACGGCAGCAGAGGGAGGTCACAGATGTCAGAACAGACAAGCGGCTGGGAAGGCCTGTTGGACCCCGGCGAAGAAATCCTCTGGCAGGGGCGCCCCGATGGCGCCATCGTGTTCCGCCCGCGCAATGTGATGATGTTTTTCTTTGGCCTGATGTTTGCCGGTTTTGCCCTGTTTTGGATGATCATGGCCAGCCAGGCCGGTGGGGCCTTTTGGATGTTCGGCCTGCTGCATTTCAGCGTCGGGGTGGGCATCAGTTTCGGCGGCATCTGGGGACCGGCCTACAAACGCCGCCACACCTGGTACACGCTGACCAATCAACGCGCCTTCATCGCATCGGACATGCCAATTGTCGGCAAAAAGCTGCAAAGCTATCCGATCACCCGTGAAATGGTGCTGGAGTTTGTTGATGAACCGCTGGCCTCGGTCCATTTTGCCAACAAGCGGAAACGGACCAAAAACGGATCTTATCTGGTGCCAATCGGGTTTGAGCGCATAGCCGATGGGCGCGACGTGTATCGCATGATGCGGGACATCCAGCGCGCGGATCGTCAGAAGGATCGTTCAGCGGATAACGCTTAGCCCTTTCCTCAACGACCGAACCCCAATAAGAGACGCCTAACACTGCCTCAGAGGAAGGATTTCCCATGACCACGATCTTGTTCACCAATGTGCACCTTGTGGATCCTGAGGCAGGCAATGTGGTTCTTGGCACCCTGTTGGTGAAGGACGGCGTCATTGCCGGTCACGGTCAGGAACTGGCGGTGCCCGATGGGGCGCAGGTGGTTGACGGGCAGGGCAAATACCTGGCGCCGGGCATCGTGGACATTGGCGTTAAGGTCTGTGAACCGGGTGAGCGGCACAAGGAAAGCTTCCGCTCGGCCGGATTGGCTGCTGCAGCCGGGGGCGTCACCACCATCGTGACCCGCCCAGACACCTCACCGACCATCGACAATCCCGAAACGCTGGAATTCGTCACCCGCCGCGCGCAGGAGGCAGCCCCGGTTAATGTGGTGCCAATGGCTGCGCTGACCAAGGACCGTGCAGGCCGGGAAATGACCGAAATCGGGTTTCTGCAGGATGCTGGCGCCGTAGCCTTCACCGATTGCGATCATGTGGTCACCGATACCAAGGTTCTGACCCGCGCGCTGTCTTACGCCAAATCACTGGGCGCGCTGGTGCTGGGGCATCCGCAGGAACCGATCCTGTCAAAAGGCGCGGCAGTCACCTCGGGCAAGTTTGCTTCCTTGCGTGGCTTGCCGGCTGTCTCTGCCATGGCAGAGCGGATGGGGCTTGATCGTGACATCGCCCTGCTGGAGATGACCGGCGCGAAGTACCATTTTGACCAGATCACCACCGCGCGGGCGTTGCCGGCGCTGGAACGGGCGAAAAACAACGGTCTGGATGTGACGGCGGGCACCTCAATCCACCATCTGACGCTGAATGAATTTGACGTCGCTGATTACCGCACCTTCTTCAAGGTGAAGCCGCCCTTGCGGGCTGAGGACGATCGTCTGGCCATCGTAGAGGCATTGCGTCACGGGTTGATTGACGTGATCAGCTCCTTCCACACCCCCCAGGATGAGGAAAGCAAACGCCTGCCGTTTGAAGAAGCCGCCAGCGGCGCGGTGGGGCTGGAAACCTTCCTGCCTGCGGTTTTGCGGCTCTATCACTCGGGCGATCTGACGCTGCCGCAGCTGTGGCGCGCCATGGCGCTGAACCCGGCAAACCGTCTGGGTCTGGCCGCCGGGCGTCTGTCAAACGGCGCACCGGCGGATCTGGTTTTGTTTGACCCGGATGCGCCATTTGTGATGGATCGGTTCAAACTGCAGTCGAAATCGAAAAATACCCCCTTTGACGGGCAGCGGTTGCAGGGCAAGGTGCTGGCAACAATTGTGAACGGCAAACCTGTCTTCGGAGAACTGTAAATGCCTGAAATCCTGTCCTCTGTTCCGACCCTGGGCCTCTGGGGGGTGATTGGTTACCTGCTGGGCTCCATTCCGTTTGGGATGGTGCTGGCGGCTGTGATGGGGCTGGGCAATCTGCGCGACATCGGTTCGGGCAACATCGGCGCGACCAATGTCCTGCGCACCGGCAGCAAAAAGGCGGCGGCGCTGACACTGATCCTGGATGGCGGCAAAGCGGCTGTGGCCGTTCTGCTGGCGCGCGCCTTTGCAGGCGAAGATGCGGCGCAACTGGCCGGTTTAGCAGCCTTCATCGGGCATTGTTTCCCGGTCTGGCTGAAATTCAAAGGTGGCAAAGGGGTTGCAACCTTCCTTGGCCTGTTGTTGGCCCTTGCATGGCCTGTGGGTCTGGCCTCCTGCGCGACCTGGCTGGTGGCGGCGGTGATCGGGCGCATTTCCTCGCTGTCGGCGCTGGTGGCTGCGGCGGCCTCGACCTTCTGGATGGTGCTTTTTGGGCATGGCGACATGATGTTTATGGGCGCTGCGCTAACGCTGCTGATCTTCTGGACGCACCGCGCCAATATTTCCCGCCTGCGCAAAGGCGAAGAGCCAAAAATCGGCCAGAAATGATCGCCCTTTTCCCTGTCCGCTCGGCAGGATAGCTTGGCGGCATGGAACAGGTGGAATCGGCACTCGACTATCATGTGGCTCTGGCCATGCTGGACTGGCAGATTGAGCTGGGGGCCGATGAGGTGCTGTCTGAAGCACCGGTTAACCGCTATGAATTGCAGCAAAGCCAGCCAAAACAGGCTCCTGCCGGGCCTGATGGCAAACGCCGCCCACCCACGCCGGTCGCAAAACCTAAAGTAGATCCTGTCGCCGATGCCAAGAAACTGGCCGCGGCAGCGCAGGATCTGGCAGGGCTGCGCGCCGCGCTTGAAGGTTTTGAGCATTGCGAGCTGAAACAGGCGGCCCGCCAGTTGATCCTGTCCCAAGGCAGCGTGGACGCCCGGGTGATGGTGATCGGTGAAGCGCCGGGCCGCGATGAAGACCGGGAAGGCCGCCCTTTCGCGGGGCGCACCGGCGCATTGCTGGATAAGATGCTGGCCGCAATTAACCTGTCCCGAAGTGGCGACGGTGCAAGCGGGGCCTATTTGACCACCGTCTTGCCATGGCGCGGGCCAACCAACCGCGATGCCTCCCCCGCTGAGGTGGCGATGATGAAACCGTTTCTGGAACGCCACATCGCCCTGCAGAAACCTGAGGTCATGGTGCTGATGGGCAACCTGCCCTGTCAGGCGTTGCTGGCCAAACGGGGCATCTCGCGTCTGCGCGGACAATGGGCTGAGGTGCAGGTGGCCGGCGGGCCAGCCATCCCTGCATTGCCGATGATGAACCCGGAACGGCTGATGCGAAACCCCAATGCCAAACGTGATGCCTGGGCCGATCTGCTGTTCCTGCGCGCCAAACTGGATGCCCTATGAGTGTTGATCCGATTGTCCTACTGGCCTTTGTGCCTGCGGCTCTGGCGCTGAACCTGACGCCGGGGGCCGATATGATGTTTTGCCTTGGGCAGGGCCTGCGCTCGGGCGCGCGGCCTGCAGTTGCGGCCAGCGCCGGTATTTCCGTGGGCGCCTTTGTGCATGCCGCCTTGGCTGGTCTGGGACTGTCGGCGCTGATTGCGGCGCTGCCCTGGGCCTTTGATGTGATCCGCTGGATCGGCGTGGCCTACCTGCTGTTTCTGGCTTGGCAATCGCTGCGGCAGGGCCCGCTGGATGCCACCGCCGCGCCCGCCCCAGCCCTGCGCGCTTTTAAGGAAGGGCTGCTGGTGAACCTCACCAACCCCAAAGTGATCCTCTTTGTGCTGGCCTTCGTACCTCAGTTCGTGGATCCCGCACGCGGGGCGGTTTTGATGCAGTTTCTGATATTTGGCGCGGTGCTGGCGCTGGGGGGCTTTATCGTGAATGGGCTGGTCGGGGTTTTCGCGGGTGGCATTGGCCGCCGCCTGACGCAAAGCCCGGGCTTTGCCCGTTGGCTGGGCCGCGTGAGCGCAGGAATTTTTGCCGGGCTGGCACTGCGCCTTGCCCTGTTGGAACGAGGGTAAAGAGATGTCGCGTATCGACGAAAGCAAAGAGTTCATTGCGGTGCGGATTGCCGTGCTGACGGTATCGGACACTCGCGATCTGAGTGAGGATCGCTCGGGCGATACGCTGGTCGGCCGGATCGAAGGCGCGGGCCACATCGTGGCAGACCGTAAGATCATTCGCGACGAACGGGGTGAAATTGCAGATCAGCTGCGGGCCTGGATCGCCGACCCGGAGGTGGATGTTATCATTTCCACCGGTGGCACCGGTCTGACCGGTCGCGATGTGACCGTCGAAGCCCATCGCGACGTCTATGAAAAAGAGATTGAGGCATTTGGCACCGTCTTCACCATCGTCTCGATGCAGAAGATTGGCACCTCCGCCGTGCAAAGCCGCGCCACGGGCGGGGTTGCAGGTGGCACCTACCTCTTTGCGCTGCCCGGCAGTCCCGGCGCCTGCAAGGATGCATGGGACGAAATTCTGGCGCTGCAACTGGACTATCGCCACCGTCCCTGCAACTTCGTGGAAATTTTTCCACGTTTAGACGAACATCAGCGACGGAAATAAAATTTTCCCTCGTATCAGTACCTAGACTTGGCTTTGTCGGATCGGGATTTACCTATCTGGCAGGGCCCAACACGTTGTGCGCAAGGGAAGAGACATGCGTTTTCTGCGACAAAGCCTTACTGGGCTTTTCCTCATGGCCGTCACCATCGGCCTGTTATTTTACGCCGTAACGCTGGTGCGGGGCGCCGTCGAAGACAGCCTGGGACAGGACAATCGCCGTGGTCAGGGCCGCGAACGCGTCTTTGCTGTATCTGTTCTCACTGCTGAACCCCAAACCGTTTCGCCGACCCTGCAGGCCTATGGCCAGATCGAAAGCCGCCGCGCCCTCGTGTTGCGTGCGGCCGTTTCAGGCCCGGTGGTGGAACTGGCCGATAACATGACCGAAGGCGGCGTTGTGTCGGCCGGGCAGATGTTGTTGCGGATCGATCCGGTGGACGCGCAGGCCGCCTTGGATCGCGCGCAGGCGGATTTGCAGGACAGTGAGGCCGAAACCCGCGATGCCGACCGCGCGCTGGAACTGGCCCAGGCGGATTTGACCGCAGCGCAGGAACAGGCGGCCCTGCGCCAAAAAGCGTTTGAGCGGCAACAGGGGCTGCAGGCCCGCGGTGTGGTCACCGATACAGCCGTGGAAACCGCGGAACTCGCCGCTGCGTCGGCGCGTCAATCCGTGGTCACCCGCCGCCAGTCGCTGGCCCAGGCTGAAGCCCGCGTGGACAAGGCCGCCACAGGTCTGGCCCGCGCCACAATTGCCCGGGACGAAGCACAACGGAACTTGGATGACACGGTGCTCCGGGCAGAATTTGACGGCACGCTTTCGGATGTTTCGGTTGTGGCCGGCGGGCTGGTCAGCACCAATGAACAATTGGCACAGCTGGTGGATGGGCAAACGCTGGAGGTGGCCTTCCGCGTCTCCACCGCGCAATACGCGCGCCTGCTGGATGACGCCGGCCGTCTGCGTCCGGCCCCGGTTGAGGTCTCACTGGATGTGAGCGGCATCGACCTGTCGACCAAAGGGCAGCTTAGCCGTGACAGTGCAGCGGTGGCCGAAGGCCAAAGCGGCCGTTTGATTTTCGCGACCCTCGACAGCCCGCGCGGCATGAAACCTGGTGACTTTGTGACCGTCGCAGTGGAAGAGCCGCCTCTGGATCGTGTGGTTCAGCTGCCGTCCAAGGCACTTGGCAGCGATGGCCGTGTGTTGGTTATCGGCGAAGGTGACCGGCTTGAGGCCATGGAGGTCACACTGCTACGGCGTCAAGGCGATGACGTTTTGGTACGCGCGCGCGGCCTTGCCGGGCGTCAGGTGGTCAAGGAACGCACGCCCTTGTTGGGGGCCGGGATCAAAGTGCGCCCGCTGAACCCGGCCGGGGCAGAGGCGGCGACAGATGAACCGCAGACCGTTACCCTGTCCGCAGAACGCCGCGCCAAGCTGGTTGCCTTTGTCGAAGCCAACAAACGGATGCCCGCCGACGCCAAGGAACGCATCCTGAACGCCCTGAAAGAAGAACAGGTGCCAACCCAGATGGTGCAACGCCTCGAAGACCGGATGGGGAGCTAAGCCATGGTGCGCGAAATCCCATCGGCGGCGGGCGGCATCCTGTCCTATTTCACCCGCCACAAAACCGTCGCCAACCTGTTGCTGGTGGTGCTTTTGGTGCTGGGCATGGCGGTGGTGCCGCAGATGCGGGCGCAGTTCTTCCCTGATGTTGTGGTTGATGATGTCTCTGTCTCAGTCACATGGGATGGGGCAGGGGCCGAAGACGTGGACGCCGCCATTGTGCAGGTCTTGGAACCCGCCTTGCTGGCGGTTGAAGGCGTCGAAAGCTCCTCCAGCACCAGCCGCGAAGGGCGTGCCAGCGTCAATCTGGAGTTTGAGCCGGGCTGGGACATGGCCCGCGCTGCCGATGATGTGCAATCGGCCGTTGATGCGATCACCACCTTGCCCGAAGACGCCGAAGACCCAAACGTGCGCCGGGGGGCATGGCGGGACCGGGTGACCGATGTGGTCATCACCGGCCCGGTGGAACCGCGTCAGCTGGGCCTGTTTGCCGATGAGTTCGTGACCCGGCTTTTTGCCGAAGGTGTGACGCGCACCACCATTCGCGGCGTTGTCGCGACCGAGGTGCTGGTTGAAGTGCCTTCGCTGAAGCTGATCGCTCATGACGTGACAATGGCGCAGATTTCTGATGCGATTGCACAAGAGGTGGATGCCGATCCCGCAGGCGATGTGGCCGGGGCCAATGCGCGTGTGCGCACCGGCGTGGCCAAACGCACCCCGGATGAGATTGAACAGATCGTTCTTCGCACCAATGAGGATGGTTCCAATTTGACTGTCGGCGACGTGGCGACGGTGTCTCAACTGGGTCCAGACCGGGCGCGCAGCTATTTTGTCGGCGACAATCCGGCGGTTTCTGTCCGGGTGGACCGAACGGCAACCGGCGATGCGATCCGAATGCAATATCAGGTCGAAGACGTGGCAGAGGCGCTGAACGCGACCCTGCCGGATGGCGTTTCCATCGATCTGATCCGCACCCGGGCCGAGGCCATCTCGGGCCGTTTGAACCTGCTGTTGGACAACGGTTTGATGGGGCTGGGGCTGGTGGTTCTGCTGCTGTTCCTGTTCCTCAATGCGCGCACCGCCTTCTGGGTGGCGGCGGGGATCCCGGTTGCAATGCTGGGGGCGGTGACGCTGATGTATGTGGGCGGATTGACGATCAACATGATCTCGCTCTTTGCGCTGATCATCACCCTTGGGATCGTTGTGGATGACGCCATTGTGGTCGGTGAACATGCCGATGCCCGTCTGCGAAAATTTGGCGACAGCCCGGTGGAGGCTGCAGAAAACGCCGCCCGCCGCATGGCGATGCCGGTTTTCGCAGCGACGCTGACCACCATCATTGCCTTCTTTGGTCTGACTGCGATCTCTGGCCGGTTTGGCGATCTGATTGCGGATATTCCCTTTACGGTGATCGCCGTTCTGGCGGCCTCCCTGGTGGAGTGTTTCCTGATCCTGCCCAACCACATGGCCCATGCGCTGAAGCATCAGTCTAAGGACCATTGGTACGATTGGCCCAGCCGGGTGGTGAACCGCGGGTTCCGCTGGATGCGGGATCATGCGTTCCGCCCGTTCATGCGGTTTGTGATCTGGGCGCGCTACCCGGTGCTGGCGCTGGCGGTTGTCCTGCTTGCGTCGCAGGCGGCGCTGTTCCTGAAGGGCGATGTCACCTGGCGGTTCTTCAACGCGCCCGAGCGCAGTTCGGTCACCGGCAACTTTGCCATGCTGGAGGGCGCCACGCGCGACGATTCCATCGCGATGATGAAGGAAATGCAGCGCGCAACCGAGGCGGTGAACCAGCGATTGCAGCAGCAATACGGTTGGGAGCCGGTGGATTATGTCATCACTGAGGTGGGTGGCAACGCCGGCCGCGGCCTCAGCGGCGCGGACAGCAAAGATGCAGACCTCTTGGGGGCGATTTCCATTGAGCTGATCGATGCGGACCTGCGCCTGAAGCAGGACGGCAGCCCCTATTCCAGTTTTGCCTTTGTGGCCGAACTGCAGGATGAGGTGCGCAAACACCCGCTGGCCGAAACCCTCAGCTTCCGTGGCTGGCGGTCGGGGCCGGGCGGGGATTCGCTGGACGTTCAGTTCTACGGCGCAACGGCTGAGGTTCTGAAACAGGCCAGTGAGGATCTGCAAACGGCCTTGGCGGAATATCCCGAGGTGTCAGCGGTTGAGGATAATCTGGCCTACGACAAGGAAGAGCTGATCCTTGAATTGACCGCACAGGGACAGGCGCTTGGTTTTACCATTGACGGGCTGGGCCGTGTGCTGCGCAACCGTCTGAACGGGATTGAGGCTGCAACCTTCCCCGATGGGCCACGTAGCGCCGCCATTCGCGTTGAACTGCCCGAAGATGAGCTGACCGCCGATTTCCTGGACCGCAGCCAGATGCGCAGCCCAACCGGCGTTTACGCGCCGCTGTCGGATCTGGTCACGGTCACCTCACGAAGCGGGTTCTCAACCGTGCGGCGGGAAAACGGCATCCGGCTGATCTCGGTCACCGGCGATATATCTGAGGATGATCCGGTCCGGGCCGAAGCCATCTCAACCGCGCTGGAAACCGAAATCCTGCCGACCATCGCCAGCGAGCGTCAGGTTGAGTTTCGCCTGTCAGGTTTGGCCGAGCAGGAAGAAAGCTTCCTTAATGAGGCGCGCACAGGTCTGATCCTGTGTCTGACCGGTATCTATCTGGTTCTGGCGTGGGTCTTTGCCAGCTGGACCCGGCCATTGGTGGTTATGGCGGTCATTCCCTTCGGCCTCGTCGGGGCGATCTGGGGGCATTACATCTGGGATGTGCCGCTCTCTATGTTCTCGGTCGTGGGGCTCTTGGGGATGACGGGGATCATCATCAACGACTCGATTGTTCTGGTGACCACCATTGATGATTACGCCAAAGATCGCGGGTTGCTGCCGTCGATCCTGGATGGGGCGTCGGACCGTCTGCGTCCGGTGATGTTGACGACGCTGACCACGGTGCTGGGGCTTGCACCGCTGCTGTATGAAAGTTCCAGTCAGGCGCAGTTCCTGCGGCCGACAGTGATTACGCTGGTTTATGGTTTGGGCTTTGGCATGGTGCTGGTGCTTCTGGTTGTCCCGGCGGTGATTGCTGCACAGCAGGACATCGGGCGGCAGTTTTCGGCCCTGCGGCATGCGGTGAAGGCCAAACCGCTACGCATGCCATTTGCGGCGGCTCTGGCTGCGCTGGCGCTTTGGCTGGTTCCGACATTGGGCCATGTGGCGATTTATGACACGGTGGCACCGCAAATCCTGCAGGCCGCGCCAGCGCTTGCGGAGCTTCCCGCGCTGCCGGTTGCCCTAGTGTTGTTCCTGTCGCTTGCGGTGGTTCTGGTGCTGCTGCTCTACATAGCAGCTAGCCTTAGGATCGCGCTCAGACGACGTGCAAATGCTTAACGAAAAAAGGCGGGCCCTGGCCCGCCTTTTCTATCTCAATGGATCTGTGGTTATCCCGCGACGCAGCCCTGCACATCCACCGCCCGGTTTTGACCTAGGACAGTAAACCGCAGGGTGGAGCGGTCCAGTGCCAGCGCGTCGCCCTCCACATGCATCATCTCGGTTTCCACCGTCAGCATATTGCCGTGGCGCGAAATATTGGCCTCGGCCACCCAGACCAGCGGGTCGCCTACTTCAACCACCGCATATTCCTGCCCGCCAGTATCGGGCAGCTGCAACTCGGCCCGCAGGGCCATGCCGTCAGCGGTTGGGCGCAGGTGACAATGGGCGGTACGTAGACCGGCCTCAGCCGCGGGCATCGGGCGATCGCGCAGCGCGGCCTCAATTCGGGGATCGGGGCCGCTGACCGAAGGGGGCAGTTCCACGTTGATCGACAGTTCCGCCGGCACGCAGACGTCGCGGCACACCCCCATCATCAAACGCCCTTTGAGCCGGATCGTTTCACCCGTCTGCGAAGGCCTGAGCAACACCGGCAGCAAGAGGGAACGTTGATACCCGACCGAGCGCATGCCGTTCTGGCTGAACACCTCGGGCGTTGGCCAATGCGGTGTCATCGCGGCCAGATTGCGGCTGCCAGACAGTTCAAACATCGGCGGGATCCCAGCATCACCGGGCGCGCGCCAGTAGGTTTTCCAGCCCGCAGCCAGATCGATCTGCAGCGCCGCCACACGGCTGCCGTCATCGCGCGTCCAGCCGGGCAACACGGTCAACTGCGCCATGTCCGGCTGCCAGCTTTCGGCCAAGGCCGCGGCGCTGCAGCTCAGGCTCAGCGCCATACCAGCGAAAAAGGGGAACAAACGGGTCTTTCTCATAGGCAACGGTTTGCGGCAGAATCGGTCGTTTGCCAACTCACATTCCAGAGATTGAATTGTGACAGCGGCTTTTTTCACCTGCCATTCTGGACCTTAGCCCATGCGCTGCCTATTCTCATACTATCAGAGGAGTAAAGCCCAGATGGATCTCACCGGACAGTTGTTGATTGCAATGCCAGGCATGGGGGACACCCGTTTTGAACATGCTGTGGTGTTGATCTGTGCCCATTCCGAAGATGGGGCCATGGGGCTGATCATCAACAAACCCACCGAAGACGTGGCACTGGCCGATCTGCTGGAGCAGGTCAAAATCACCCCGGTGGAGGGCGCGCCTGAGTTAGGGGTGCATTTTGGCGGGCCGGTTGAAACCGGGCGTGGCTTTGTGCTGCACGGGCGCGACTACCGCTCGGCGCTGAACACTCTGGATGTCTCTGGCCGCTTTGGCCTGACCGCAACGCTGGATGTGCTGGAGGATCTGGCCGCCGGTGAGGGGCCGAAAAACGCCATTGTTGCCCTGGGCTACTCCGGCTGGGGGCCGGGCCAGCTAGAGGATGAGATTTCTCACAACGGCTGGTTGACCTGCGCGGCCAGTTCTGAGCTGGTGTTCACCACCGCCGATGACGCCAAGTGGGAGGCTGCGCTGCAAAGCATTGGCGTGGATGCGCTGCTGCTCTCCGCGGATGCGGGGCACGCCTGATCTACTGACCTCAGGAAATGTACTTTTAGCGCGGCGCGGCGGCCCGGCGCAGCCGGTCGTTGATCGCACGGCCCAACCCAACCTCAGGGATGGGGGAGACGGCGATGCCGCGCGGGCCTTGGGCATCCAGCGCATGCAGGTGGTGAAACAGGTTCGCCGCCGCCTCGGTCAGATCGCCCGCCTCGGATAGGTTCAGCGCGCAGTCAACCTTGCCAAATCCCAACAACAGCTCATCCGCCGCAACATCGGTTGCGTTTAACCGGACCGTGGCGCCGGGGGCGTAATGCGATGTCATCTGCCCCGGCGCGATCAACGGATCACCGGATTGATGCAGCTTCACAGGACCGCCAAGGCAGGCCTCGATCGCCTCCTGCGGCAGACCGCCGGGGCGCAGCAGGATAGGTTCGTCAAACAGGCCAAGGATGGTGGATTCCACCCCAACCGGGCAGGCGCCGCCGTCCAGTATACCTTCGATCCGGCCGTTCAGCCCGGCGTTGACGTGTTCGGCTGTGGTGGGGCTGATCTTGCCAGATGGGTTGGCCGAAGGGGCCGCTAATGGGCCGTCAAACCTGGCCAGCAACTGATGCGCCAGTGGATGGGCTGGCACCCGCACGGCCAGGGTCGGCAGGTCAGCGGTCACCAAAGGCGACAGGCCGCTGTCGTCGCGCAGGGGCAGCACCAGCGTCAGCGCACCGGGCCAGAAGGCTTGTGCCAGCTGATCCGCCAGATCGGACCAGATGACGTAACGTTTCGCCGCCTCAGCATCCGCAACATGCACGATCAACGGGTTGAAGCGGGGGCGTCCCTTGGCCTCAAAAATTCGCGCCACAGCCAGATCATTGCGCGCATCTGCGGCCAGGCCATAGACTGTCTCCGTTGGCATGGCGATCAGCCCGCCAGCGTTCAACAAAGCGGCCGCACGGGCCACGCCAGCATGATCTGGGGCCAAATGCTCGGTCTCAAGAGGGCTCATTGGGGTGCTCATGATCTATGACGCCGCGTTTTGATTGAGTGGACGGGGGGCTTCCGCCTAGGTTGCCCCGCAAATCAAATGCATACATGCGGCCCCTCCCGAATCCAAGCCGCAGCCAGGAGGAATACCAATGAGCTACCGTGCCCAGGTGGAAGATATCCGATTCATCTTCGACAATGTTGCCCCGGTCGAGCAGCTGCGCGCGACCGAGCGTTTTGCCGAGGTCAGCGCCGACCTGTCTGATGCTGTGCTCGATGGCATGGGCAAACTGTGTGAAGAGGTGATCTACCCCACCGCGCGTGATGGTGATCTGACCCCGGCCAAATTGGAAAACGGTGTGGTGCGCACCTCACCCGGGTTCAAGGAAGCCTTTGAAGCCATCGCCGAGGGCGGCTGGGTCGCTGTTTCTGGCCCGGAAGCGCAGGGCGGCATGGGGCTGCCGATTGCCTATACCACTGCGTTCAACGAAATGATGTCGTCCTCCAACATGGCGCTGGGGCTGTGCCCGCTGCTGACGCAGGGCCAGGTCGAGGCGCTGGAACATCACGCCTCGGACGAGCTGAAAGAGCGCTATCTGCCCAAGCTGATCAGCGGTGAATGGACCGGCACCATGAACCTGACCGAGCCGGGCGCAGGCTCCGATGTGGGCGCGCTGAAATCCAAGGCCGAGCCAAACGGCGATGGCACCTATGCAATTTCGGGTCAGAAGATCTTTATCACCTGGGGTGATCATGATTTTGGCGGCAACGTCTGTCATCTGGTGCTGGCCCGTTTGCCTGACGGCGTGAAAGGCACGAAAGGCATCAGCCTGTTCATGGTTCCGAAATATCTGCTGGATGAAAACGGCAACCCCGGAGTGGCCAATGACCTGAAGGTGGTCAGCCTGGAACATAAGCTTGGCATCCACGGCTCACCCACAGCGGTGATGCAGTTTGACGGCGCCAAGGGCTGGCTTGTCGGCGAAGAACACAAAGGCATGGCTGCGATGTTCACCATGATGAACAACGCCCGTCTTGGTGTGGCCTCGCAAGGGGTTGGTATTGCCGAAGCCGCCTATCAGAAGGCGCTGGATTACGCCAAAGAGCGTCAGCAGTTCGGCCCGATCGTGAACCACGCTGATGTGCGCCGGATGCTGATTGGCATGAAGGCCGATACCTCCGCGGCGCGTTCGATCGTGATGTCTTGCGCCATCGCCTTGGACATGGCCACCGCCACCGGCACGCCGGAATGGAAGGCACGCGCAGCCCTGTTGACCCCAATCGCCAAATCCTTCGCCACCGAAGTGGGCATCGATGTGGCCGAGCAGGGTGTTCAGGTCCACGGCGGCATGGGCTTCATCGAAGAAACCGGCGCGGCCCAGTTCAGCCGCGATGTGCGCATCACTGCGATCTATGAGGGCACCAACGGCATTCAGGCGATGGACCTTGTGGGCCGCAAGATGATGGACGGGGGCGAAGCCGCCAACGTCCTGCTGGATGAGATTGAGGCCGAGGTGGAAGCCGCCCGCGCCGCCATGCCGGAGCTGGCCGAGCCTGTCTGGCAGGCCTGCGAGTCGCTGCGCGAAGCAGTGGAATGGCTGGTCAGCCAGACCGATATGAACACCCGTTTTGCTGGCTCCGTGCCCTTCCTGATGGCCTTTGGCCGGGTGCTGGGCGCCTATTACCATATGAAGGCCGCGCTGGCTGAGGGCGGCGAAGGCCCACGGTCGAAACTGGCGCGGTTCTACATCCGCCGTCTGCTGCCGCAGCATGTCTCTTATCTGGAACATGCACGCGCTGGGGCCGATGACCTCTACGCCTTCAGTCTGGAAGAACTGGAAGCATGAGCTTGGATACCAAATCGGAACGCGCAGCCCTTAACGGGCTGCGTTATCCTTTTGAGGCCCCGGAAAACGGCAGCGCCCTAGAGGTGGCCGAAGGGGTTCTGTGGATCCGAATGCCCCTGCCCATGGCGTTGGATCACGTCAATATCTACGCGCTGGACGAAGGCGATCACTGGACGATTGTGGATGCAGGCGTCTATTCCAAACGTTCGGTCGCGATCTGGGAAAATCTGCTGGCCGGTGCGTTGGGTGGGAAACCGGTGGGGCGGGTGATCCTGACCCATCACCACCCCGACCATGTTGGTGCCGTGGGCTGGTTCCGCGACCGTTTTGATGCCGAGCTGCTGACCACCCGCACCGCCTTTCTGACGGCGCGGATGCTGATCCTGGATGAGGAGGCTGAGCCGACAAAACAGGCGATCGCCTATTGGCGCAGCGCCGGCATGTCCGAAGAGGTCATGCAGAAACGTCTGAACGAACGGCCGTTCAACTTTGCCGACATCAGCCACCCGCTGCCTGTGGGCTACACGCGGGTCCGTCAGGGCGATGTGATTCGGGCTGGCGGGCGCGATTGGGACGTCCATATCGGGAATGGCCACGCGCCCGAGCATCTGACGCTCTGGTCGCGTGATGACAATCTGGTGATCTCGGGCGATCAGATCCTGCCCTCGATCAGCCCCAACATCGGTGTCCACCCGACAGAGCCTGAGGCCGATCCCTTGGGTGAGTGGCTGGAAAGCTGCCTGCGCCTGCAACCCCTCGCGCGCGAGGATCATCTGGTGCTGGGTGGCCATAAAACACCCTTCACCGGGCTGCCACTGCGCATGCATCAGCTGATTGAAAATCACCACGGCGGATTGCGCCGCCTGTTACAGCATCTGGAAAAGCCACGCACCGCGGTGGAGTGTTTTCCGCCGCTGTTCAAACGCAGCATTGATGGCGGCACTTACGGGCTGGCGATGGTCGAAGCGGTTGCGCATCTTAACCATCTGCATCACACAGGTGAGGTAACACGCGAAAGACGGGCGGATGGGGCCTGGCTGTGGCAGCGTAAGGCGCCATAACCGCCTCTCCTCGCCCTGAAAGGGAAGGAACGCGCGATGGACGACGAAATCCGCACCTCGGCTGAGGTTCATGAAACCACCGCGCTGCCGCGCCGCCATGAGGTGCATGCCGATCCCGATGCCCCCGCAGCCAAAGTGGATCGCGCTGTCCCTGCCGCTGTTGCCGCAACGCCGGTGCAGCAGAAAAGCGCGGCCCAATGGGCCTATGAGCGCCTGATCCTCTACATCCAGAACTTTGAACAGACCCTGGATCAGAACCATGAGGTCGCCATGGGGTTCGCCGGCAGCAATGCCGGTGTCCTGCGGATCGAAGGCATGGGGTATTTCGACCCTGATATCGTGACCTTCTACGGATCTGATGAGGCGGGCACCAAAACCCAGCTGGTGCAGCATGTCAGCCAGCTGAGCGTCATCCTGCGCGCCCTGCAGAAGCAGCCTGAAGCACCTGAGCCCAATCGTATCGGCTTCCGTCTGGCGGCGGATCTTGAGAAAGGCTAAGCGTCAGGAGGCGTCTGTGAAAATGGGCGCATCTGTCGTGGTGACACCCGTTGAAAAATCCGCTAATCAGCGTTGAACAGCGAAATATCAAGCCAACAAAAGGACGTGACTATGGCTGAGCACAAGCATGGTGAAATGGACATCGAAGTTCAGGAAAAGACCTATGAGGGCTTCATCAACTTCACCAAATGGTCGGTTGTGGCAATCATCGCCATCCTGATCTTCATGGCTCTGGTAAACGCCTAAGCTTTGATCCGGCCCTGATCTGCAAAGGTCCGGGCAAACCCGAGTGGGGGACCGCGATGCGTAATGTGATGCTTGCGATGGCTGCAGTATCGATGCTGTCGGCCTGTGTGGTGAAACAGGATCCCCCCATTTCGGACGAGGTGCTGGCGGCCTCGGTCTATCAACACGACGGGCCGCCGCGTCTGACCCTTTTCACCATGATCAACAACCGGACGGGCCGCGGCGCGCATACCTCGCTGATGATCAACGGCTCGCAGCGGGTGATCTTTGATCCGGCCGGGTCGTTCCGCAAAGGTGGGATCGTGACCCGGGATGATGTTGTCTACAACGTCACCCCTCGCCTGGCCGACATCTACACCCGGTTCCACGCCCGCCAGACCTACCATGTCGTGGTACAGGAACTGGATGTCAGCGCCGAGGTGGCCGAACAGGCGCTGCAGCTGGCGCTTGCGCGCGGTGAGGTGCCGGACGCCTATTGCGCCAATTCCACGTCTGAGCTGCTGGCAAAGCTGCCCGGCTTCGAAGGGATCAAGAAAACTTGGTACCCCAAGGACCTGTCCGAACAGTTCAATCAGATCCCCGGCGTCAGCCGCTCGGAGCTTTATGAATACGACGATGGTGACCGTTTCAAAGCGCTGGAAGCCTTTGACGCTGAACGGGTGCGTGACAACATGGCGGCCAACGGCCACTAACCCTGTCAGAACATCCTGAAGATATCGCCCGGTCTGATCTCAGGCCGGGTTTTTCTTATCGGGTTCTGCTTACCCCAGAAGGTACAGCAGCGCGTAAAGCGTTGCGGCGCCTGCAACAATCGCGGCGAGCACATTCTTGGTCACATAGCCCACCGCAAGCGTTACAATGCCGGCCAGAACCCGTGGCAGATCAAAGCTGCCGCCGGTGGCAGGGGGCCAGACGACCAGCGGGGCCACAAGACCCGGCAGGATCGCCACGGCCGTATAGCGCAGGTGGCGCAGCGCCCATTCCGGCATCTGACGATCGCCGATCAGCCCGATAAAGACAAAGCGCAGCGCAAAACTGCCTAGCCCAAGGCCGATGATCACGGTCCAAAGCGCGGTAGATGAAATCTCGGTCATCACTTGGCCTCCTGCGGGGTGGGGGGGGTGGTTCCGGTGCGGCGTTCCAGCCACAGCTCAACCTGTGCCCCGGTGATCATTGCACCCAAACCGGCGACCAGCAGGCCCAGATTATAGGGCAGGAAGGCAAAGGTCAGCGACAGCACCACAGACATCAGCGCCGCCGCACGATGGGCGCCTGTGCGCAGCATCGGGCCGGTCATCGCGATGAAGGTGATCGGCACGGCAAAATCCAGCGCCAGACCGTCCGGGATGCCACTGCCCACCCAAGCGCCGGCAGCCGTCGCCACATACCACAGCGGGCAGATCATCACGACCGCGGCGAAGAAGTAGCGCACCTTGTCCTGCGTGGTCCAATGCGGATTGCGCTCATAGGCGGCGATGGCGCAGGCATAGCTTTGATCGATGGTGAAATAGGCAATGATCGCCCGCTGCCACAGCGGGGCAGGGCCCACATGCGGCGTTAGGGAGGCCGAATACATCGCCATGCGCAGATTGACCGCCAGCGCTGAGGTCAGCACCAGAAAGGTAGGCACATGTTCGGTCAGCAGCTGCAGCGCGGTGAACTGGGCCGCGCCCGCGATCACCACAACGGAGAAGCTGAGCGCTTCAAACATGTTAAGTCCGGCCTCAGCCGAGACCACACCGAAAAGCATACCGAAGGGAATCACCACGGCGATGAAGGGCAGGCCGTCTGTCAGGCCTTGCCGGATAGGGGAGGCAGAGGAACGCATGGTTGACCAAAGTTAATTATTTTTCTCTGGGTAACGGCGCAACACGGCAGATGCAATCCCATGCTCTGTGCATTGCGGCACATTGGGGGCTGCGCTACGTCCTGAGCTTAATCGAAGCTGCCCGCAACACGTCCCAACAGCATGAAAGCCCGCGCCGTGCGGGTTTCCGACAGGGCGGTGATCTCGGCATCCGTTGCCGTGGCTTCAAAGTCCTGGAACATCCGGTCAAAGCGGCGCAGGAAATGATGCGCCGTGTCGCGAAAAATCGGATCTTCCTTCATCCGGCCCGCGCTCAGCGCCAGTGAGCTGCGGTCGTGAATGCCGCCGATCTTGGCCACAACCCGTCCGCGTTCGCCTTGGGCAAAACGGCGCCAGATCTCGGGCTTGCAGAGGTCAGGGCGCAGATCGTCCATGTAGATCCCATCCTGACTGAGCAGCGTGAGGATATCCTGGCTGGCCTGGATCAGCAGCGATGCATCGCGGTCCTTCAGCGCCCGACGCAGCGCGGCGAACCCTTCTTCGTCCTCAGCCGTGTCAGGGAAGTTCAGCGCCCGCACAAATGTCGCGCGCGACAGCGGCGGTGAAAGCTCTTCGGCCGGGGTGCCCAGCGGCAGGTCGCCCTGATCTTCCTCAGGTGCTTCAGGGGCGGGTTGACTTGGGCGCAGCACCTCGCGGTCCCGCGAGGAGGTGAAGGTTGCCAGCGCAGTTTCCGTCTTGCGCTGTGCTTCTGCAATTTCTTCCAGCTTTTTCGCAACCGTTGCCTCGGTCTGCGGGGTATTGCCCTGCGCCTGCGCCACATAGGCGTGGCGGATGGCATCAATGGCGGCCTGCAGGCGGGCGCTTTCTTCGCGCATCACCCGGCTGGACCGCGCCGCCGTTGCCCCGACCCAGATCATCGCCACGGGAAGGAACACCACCAATAGCGTCATCAGGAACCGTAGGCTGTCAGGCTCTGCCGGGGCTTCGGGTTGCGGCAATGTGACAAAGAACCAGCCCGCCCCCAGAACCCAGATCACGCTCAGCGCAATAGCGACCAGTTCGACACCGGTGATCCGCGCCTGGCTTGGCTTGTCATAAAGGCCCATAGGGGTTGGGTTACTGCGTTTGCCGGTCATTGCCGCGACCTGTTTTTGTCTGATGGGATCAGATGTATTCGATTTTCAGCACTTCGTAGGAGCGCATGCCACCGGGGGTGCGGACCTCAACGCTGTCGCCGTCTTCTTTGCCGATCAGGGCACGGGCGATGGGTGATTTGATGTTCAACAGGCCCTTTTCAATGTTGGCTTCGTATTCGCCAACAATTTGCCAGACCTTCTCTTCATCGGTGTCTTCATCCACCAAGGTGACGGTGGCGCCAAACTTGATGGCCCCCGAAAGCGAGGTGGGATCAATTACATCCGCCAGCGAAATAACGCCTTCCAGCTCTTTGATGCGCCCTTCGATGAAGCTCTGTTTTTCGCGCGCCGAATGGTATTCGGCGTTTTCCGACAGATCGCCCAGCTCACGCGCTTCGGCGATGGCTTTGATGATGGTCGGGCGCTCGACAGATTTCAGGTGCTTCAGCTCGGTTTCCAGCGCTGCAAACCCGCCGTGGGTCATCGGTATCTTTTCCATGGGCCCCTTTTCCATGAGAAGGGGCGGCGGGTCGGATTGCGACCCGCCGCCTTGTTATTGTTGCTTGGTAAATACCTGACCCAAACCGGGGGCGAAATGCAAGGGCAGCCGGGCATTCGGTTGGCAAATTTGTGCCGTTTGGGCGCGGTTTAGGCCCAGTGTAAGCCCGGTGCAGATCAGGCGGCGTAGCTGACAACTTCGAATTCAATGCCATCGGAATCGTGGAAGTAGAACCGCCTGCCGGGTTCGTAATCGCCGTGGTTGCCCGTGGTGAAACCTGCGGCTTTGACGCGATCCTCGACCCCATCCAGATCATCGACAACCACGGCCAGATGGTTCAGCCCACCACGGACGGTATAGCTGTTGTCATGGCCGTCTTTGGCCGTATCACCGGGGGTGTAAAGCGCAAGGTATGAGGTCTCATTGCCGACATGGATGGTGTAGCCGCCATTGATGGCCGCCCCTTCCCAGCGGATTTTCCAGCCAAAAACCTGGCCTAGCCATTGGGCTGTTTTCTGCGGATCGGACACGGTGACGTTGGCGTGTTCAAGGCTGACATTCATGATAATTTCCTTTCATTTGTTGATTTATCAGTCTCTTGCAGGCTAGTTTCTGAAGTACACTTTAGGTCAAGGGATAAGAAATGACGCAAAACAATCGGTTACGCCTACGATCCGGGCTATCGATCGGGGCATTGGCGGAACGCACCGGCCTCGCCGTCTCGGCAATTCGGTTTTACGAATCCGAAGGGCTGGTGCATCCGTGGCGCAATGCCGGCGGGCAGCGGCGGTTTGAACGATCGGACATCCGGCGGCTGTCTTTTGTGATGATCGCGCAGAAATTTGGCTTCTCCATCGCGCGGATCCGCGAGGTGATGCAGCGTCTGCCGGATCGCCGCACACCCAACGCCGCCGACTGGCGCCAGATCTCGGAAGAGTTCCGTGAGGAGCTGGACAGCCGCATCGCAGCATTGGAACGGATGCGCGACAAGCTGGATGGCTGTATCGGCTGCGGCTGCCTGTCGATGAAGGCCTGCGCGCTTTATAACGATGAGGACAAAGCCCATGAGAAGGGCAATGGCCCGCGCTACCTCCTGGGGGATGAGGTGGCAACGCGCCCACCAGCGCAGGATTGAGGACGATTCCAAATGGATTTTCCCGTCAGGTCAGAAAACGGGCCGTAAACAGCTGGTAAAAGGCCGGAAACAGCACCCCACCAGGCGGTTGTGACGATTTAACGTGTCGTCGCAATTGACGAACAATGCTGCAGCGCGGTAACCACGGGCGAAATAAAGTTTCGCGCCGCATCCAAGGAGGGCCACCCATGTCGGAAATCGAACGGGAAGCAATGGAATATGACGTTGTCATCGTAGGTGCAGGCCCTGCCGGTCTGTCCGCCGCGATCCGTCTGAAACAACTGGATGCCGATCTGGACGTTGTTGTTCTGGAAAAAGGCTCCGAGGTTGGCGCGCATATCCTGTCGGGTGCTGTGTTGGATCCTTGCGGTCTGGATAAGCTGATCCCGGACTGGAAAGAAAAAGGCGCACCGCTGAACGTTCCGGTGACCGAAGATAACTTCTACATGCTGGGCGAAGCCGGCGAAGTGCGCATCCCGAATTTCCCGATGCCGCCCCTGATGAATAACCACGGCAACTACATCGTCTCCATGGGCAACGTCTGCCGCTGGATGGCGGAGCAGGCCGAAGAACTGGGCGTTGAGATTTTCCCGGGCATGGCGTGTTCGGAACTGGTTTATGGCGAGCAGGGCACCGTCAAAGGGGTGGTTGCAGGTGAGTTCGGCAAAAACGCTGACGGCACCCATGGTCCCAGCTATGAGCCGGGCATGGAGCTGCACGGCAAATACGTCTTCCTGTCCGAAGGTGTGCGCGGGTCGCTCTCCAAAGAGGTGATCGAACGCTACGGCCTGTCGGATGGCAAAGAGCCGCAGAAGTTTGGCGTCGGCATGAAAGAGATCTGGGAGATTGATCCGGCCAAACACAAAGAGGGCACCGTCACCCACACCATGGGGTGGCCGCTGGGCTCAAACGCGGGTGGTGGTTCCTTCGTTTATCACCTGGAAAACAATCAGGTCTACGTCGGCTTCGTGGTTCACCTGAACTACAAGAACCCGCATCTGTTCCCCTACATGGAATTCCAGCGCTTCAAGCATCATCCGATGATCGCTGAGCTGCTGAAGGGCGGCAAACGTGTGGCCTATGGTGCGCGTGCGATTTCCGAAGGCGGCTATCAGTCGATGCCGCAGATGGTGGCGCCCGGCGTCGCGCTCTTGGGCTGTTCGGTCGGCATGGTTAACGTGCCGCGCATCAAGGGCAACCACAACGCCATGCTCTCGGGCATCGCGGCGGCTGAGGCGGCAAATAACGCGATCAAGGCGGGCCGCTCCAGCGATGAGCTGCATGATTATGAAACCGAGGTGCGCAAAGGCGCCATCGGCAAAGACCTGAAAAAGGTCCGCAACGTGAAACCGCTGTGGTCCAAGTTCGGCCTCACCGCCTCGCTGACGCTGGGTGGTTTTGACATGTGGTTCCAGACCCTGACCGGTGGCTTCTCGCTGTTTGGGACGCTGAAGCACGGGAAGACTGACGCCGCAGCCACCGAACCGGCCTCGGTGCATAAGCCGATTGACTACCCCAAGCCTGATGGCACGCTCAGCTTTGACCGTCTGACCAACGTCAGCTTCTCCTTCACCAACCACGAAGAAACCCAGCCGCCGCATCTGCGTCTGGCCGATGACACCGTTCCGATTGGGAATAACCTGCCGATGTATGATGAACCGGCGCAGCGTTACTGCCCGGCCGGCGTCTATGAGGTGGTTGAGAAGGACGGCAAAAAAGAGTTTGTGGTGAACTTCCAGAACTGCGTTCACTGCAAAACCTGTGACATCAAAGACCCCGCCCAGAACATCACCTGGGCCTGCCCGCAGGGGGGCGAAGGGCCAAACTATCCGAACATGTGATCCCTTCGATCACCACCCAGATCAAGGGCGGCCCATTGGGTCGCCCTTTTGCATTCCGGTCAGGATTTCACCCGGTAATGCACCTGCAACAAGCCGCTGCTGAGGGTCAGGCTGCGCACAAGTTCAAGATCCACATCCTGATCCAGCGGCCCGAAAAGGGGTTTGCCACGGCCCAGCAGGATCGGGATTTGCGTCAGGATCAAATCCTCGATCAACCCGGCCCGCAGGAAGCTTTGAATGACCTGTCCCCCATCGATATAGGCGCGCGCCCAGCCCTCAGCCTCCAGCTCCTCCATCAAGGCGGTGGGGTCTTTCCGGGTGATTCGGACCTTATGCTGCAAATCGTCGCGAATATCGGCATCGGTCATGGTCTGGCTCATCACCACGACGGGTTTGGTGTAGGGCCAATCGCCAAAACTGGCGACGGTGCGAAAACTGCCTGACCCCATCACCAGCCCATCCATGCCGCTGAAGAAGCTGTTGTAGCCGCCATCCTCATCAACATCGGGCTGGGGCTGTTTCATCAGCCAATCCAAGTTGTTGTCTTCGCGCGCAACGAACCCATCAAGGCTGGTTGCGATGTAAACATGTCCCGTGGTCATCAGATCCCTCCGTGCTGCGTCACATCTAGGACGCTTGCGGGGGGCTGGCAAATCGCGCGCTGAGTTAACGCCCTGTTCACGCAACCGACAGATCCTAAGGCTTCTGTTTGCCTTTATCCGCAGGGTCGTTAATTTAACCTTTGAAACAGGCATCAAACGGGCAGGTATTCATGCGCAAAACGGTATCGGGACTCATTCTGGCTGCAGTCATGGGATTGGCGCCATTCGCGGCGCAGGCACAGGGACTGGCCGGGGCTTACCTCGCCGCGCGCCATGCAGGGATGACCGCCGATTTCGAAGCCGCAGCGGATTACTACACCCGCGCCTTGGCCCGTGATCCGGGCAACCCGCAGCTGCTGGAATCCGCCACCCACGCGCAACTGGCGCTGGGTCGGTTGGATCGCGGCGTGCCAATCGCGCGCCGTCTCGATGCCGAAGGGCTGGCCAGCCAGATCGCCAATATGGTGCTGATGGCAGATGCCGCCGCCAAAGAGGACTTTGCCACTCTGATCACCCGCGATGATGAGGGGAAAGGTGTTGGTCCGCTGATTGACGGTCTGGTGCGGGCCTGGGCCTTGATGGGTCAGGGCGATGTGTCGGATGCAATGACAGCGTTTGATCTGGTTGCAGAAGAACGCGGTCTGGGCGGTTTTGCCAACTTCCACAAGGCCTTGGCGCTGGCGCTTGTCGGTGACTATGAGGCGGCCGAGGCGATCTTTGCCGATCCCGCCGTTGCCGGTCTCAACCGCACCCGCCGGGGTGTCATTGCCCATCTCGAAATCCTCAGCCAGCTGGAACGGGGGAACGAGGCGCTGCAGCTGATCGAGGCACAGTTTGGTCAGGATCTGGATCCCGAACTGCGGGGCCTGCAGGCGCAGCTGAAGGCGGGCAAACCGCTGCCCTTCAACAGCGTCACCTCCGCCCGCGATGGCCTGGCCGAGGTTTACTATACCGTCGCCGCCGCGCTGAGCAATGAGGCCGAGGGTGACTACACAATCCTCTATTCCCGCGTTGCAGAATACCTGCGCCCCGACCACACCGAGGCGCTGCTGCTTTCGGCGCAGCTGCTGGATGAATTGCAGCTTTATGATCTGGCGGTGGAAACCTACGGCCGGATCGGATCTGACAACGCGTCCTTCCATGCGGCGGAACTGGGCCGCGCGGATGCGCTGCGCCGTGGTGGCCGGATTGATGAAGCGGCTGAGGTTCTGACCGCCCTGGCCTCCAGCCACGGGGATCTGCCGGTGGTGCATGTCACGCTGGGCGATCTGCGGCGCCAGACCAAGGAATTTGACGCAGCCGTGCGCGCCTATGATGCGGCCCTGGCGCTTTATGAGGTTGAAGAGCCCGGTCAGTGGTTTGTCTATTACGCCCGCGCCATCAGCTTTGAACGTCTGGACCGTTGGGAACAGGCCGAGGCCGACTTCCGCAAAGCACTGGAGCTGAACCCGGATCACCCGCAGGTGCTGAACTATCTGGGCTATTCGCTGGTGGAAAAACGCATCAAGCTGGACGAAGCGCTGGATATGATCGAACGCGCGGTCGCTGCCCGTCCAAACAGCGGCTACATCGTCGATTCGCTGGGTTGGGTGCTCTACCGCCTCGGCCGCTATGAAGAGGCGGTGCCGCATATGGAACGCGCCGCGGAACTGATGGCCGTTGATCCTGTGGTGAATGACCACTTGGGTGATGTGCTCTGGGCTGTCGGCCGCCATCGTGAAGCTGAGTTCCAGTGGAAACGCGCCCTGTCGTTCATCGATCCTGATGACGTGCCCACCGATATCTCGCCCGACCGTGTGCGTGAGAAACTGGAGATTGGGCTGGACGCCGTGCTGGAAGGTGAAGGCGCGGCGCCGCTGCATGCGGTGAAGGACTGATCCCAAGACCATGGACAAGCTTGAGGGCTTCGCGCCCGCCAAGATCAATCTGACGCTGCATGTCACGGGCCAGCGGGCTGATGGCTATCACCTGCTGGATTCGCTGGTGGTCTTTGCAGACGTTGGGGATCACCTGACCTGTCGGCTGGGCGAAATGTCCTTGGCGGTCAGTGGCTCGATGGCGCAGGGCGTGCCGGTCGGCCCCTCCAACCTTGTGTTCCGCGCGGCGGAGCTGATGGGGGCGCAGGCTACCATAACGCTGGAAAAACACCTGCCCGCAGCCGCCGGAATTGGCGGTGGGTCCTCTGATGCAGCAGCTGCCCTGCGGTTGCTGGCGGATCTGACTGGACGCGCCGTGCCGGATCAGGGGGTGAGCCTTGGCGCGGATGTGCCGGTCTGCATGCTGGCCCGCGCGGGTTTCATGCGGGGTATCGGTGAGGAGGTGACCCCGGTCGACCTGCCGCCGCTGCACGCGGTCTTGGTCAACCCCGGCGTGCCGGTGCCCACCGGCGCGGTATTTGGCGGGCTGGCCAGCAAGGATAACGCCCCGATGGAGGCGCTGCCGCAGGGCATCAGCGTCGATCAACTGCTGGCCTGGCTTTCCCGGCAGCGCAATGATCTGGAGGCGCCGGCGATTGCGGCGCAGCCGGTGATCGCTGATGTTCTACAGGCGTTGCGGGAAAGTGGCGCGGGACTTGCTCGCATGTCAGGCTCGGGCGCGACCTGCTTTGGGCTTTACCCGGACAGCAAAAAGGCGGCTGACGCCGCCCTTGCATTGGCCCACCCCGGTTGGTGGGTGCAAGCCACGGTTTTGTCCTAGCCGTCAGTTGATCCGCGCGACCACGTAATCGGCAATCTCAATCAGCAGCTGGCGCACCGGATGATCCGGCAGCACCTGCAGGGCATCCTTGGCCTTGGTGGCCCAGGCCAGCGCATCCTGACGGGTTTCTTCCAGCGTATTGTGTTTGTTCAGCAGGCTCAGCGCGTGCTCCAGATCGCCCTCTTCCTGGCGGCCCTTTTCAATGGTGCGCACCCAGAATGCACGTTCTTCAGCGTCGGCTTTGGCAACTGCTTTGATCACCGGCAGGGTCAGCTTGCGTTCGCGGAAATCATCCCCGACGTTTTTACCCGTCGCAGCGCTATCACCCTGATAATCCAGCAGATCATCCACAATCTGGAAGGAGATGCCCAAAGCATCGCCATAGTCAAACAGCGCTTTCACCTGCTCTTCTGGGGCCTCAGCGATGACGCCGCCCACCTCGGTTGCAGCGGAAAACAGCGCGGCGGTCTTGCCGCGCACGACCTGCAGATAGATATCTTCATCCGTGGCCAGATCGGTGGCCGCGGTCAGCTGCAGAACCTCGCCTTCGGCAATTGTGGCCGAGGAATTGGACAGGATCGAAAGCACTCGCAGGTTGCCCGGCTCAACCATCATCTGGAATGAGCGCGAGAACAGGTAATCACCGACCAGAACCGACGATTTATTGTCCCACATCAGGTTTGCCGTCGGACGGCCACGACGTTGGGCGCTTTCGTCGACAACATCATCATGCAGCAGTGTTGCGGTGTGGATGAACTCCACCGTGGTGGCCAGATGCACATCATATTGGCCTTGGTAGCCGCACAGATCTGCCGCCGCCAAGGTCAGCATCGGACGCAGCCGTTTGCCGCCCGCATCGATCAGATGCGCGGTCACCTGCGGGATGCGCGGCGCGTGTTCGGACATCATGCGGGAATGAATCATCTCATTCACCGCCACCAGTTTGGTTTCCAGATGCGCCGCCAGACGCTCATGTGGTTTTGTGCTTGCGTGATCCAGGTTCATCTTGTCCCGCCCATGACGCTTCTTGTCCTCGACAAATCCGCACGTCATGCCCATATTTCCCCGATATGAAACAACTGCTTCGAACCACCGACCCGACGTCGATTGCCTTTGCCAAAGCGCTGCTTCAGGGGGAGGGTATAGACTGCTTTGAAATGGACGTAAACATGAGCGTCCTTGAGGGCAGCATCGGCATTTTGCCGCGCCGTCTGATGGTGCATCCTGACGACCTGGAAGAGGCCGAACAGGTGATGCGCGACAACGGTATCGCGCTGGAGGGCTGAGGCCGTTTCAGATGGCTGATCTGACCCACAATGATTTCCTCAACGGGGCCGTGAAGGCCTGGCAGCCGGCCAAAGGCTATCGCGCCGGGGTGGATCCTGTGTTGCTGGCGGCGTCCCTGCCTGCAAAGCCAGGGCAGCGTGCGCTGGAGCTGGGCTGCGGTGTTGGTGTGGCCTCTCTCTGCCTGTTGGCGCGGGTGCCAGGGGTCACGGTGACCGGGCTGGAGCTGCAGGAGGAGTATGCCCAACTGGCCCGCCGCAACGCTGCTGAGGCGGTCGCGGCCTTTGACGTTGTCACCGGTGATCTGACCCAACTGCCTGAGGGGCTGCGCCAGCAGCAGTTCGATCACGTTTTCGCCAATCCTCCCTATTTTCAGCGTGACCGGTCGACCGCGGCGCAGGATACGGGGCGTGATATCGCCTTTGCCGGGGAAACGCCCTTGGCGGATTGGGTGGCGGTGGCGGCAAAGCGCTGCAAGCCAAAGGGCTATGTCAGCTTCATCCAACGGGCGGAACGCCTGCCCGAGTTGATCAGCGAAATGGGCGGCGTGTTGGGGTCGCTGCAGCTGTTGCCGCTGATTCCCCGCGCGGGACGTGAGGCGCAGCTGGTCTTGATCCGTGGGCGCAAAAACGGCCGCGCTGACTTTCGCCTGCATGAGGGTCTGGTCCTGCATCAGGGCGCGCAGCACGGCAGCGATGGCGAAGACTATGCGCCTGTTATTCAGGCCGTTTTACGCGATGGCGCGGCGCTGCCTTTCCCAGTGTAAGTCCCGGTGTAAGCAAATCGCCGCTTGGGGCCTGTTTGCGCTGCACTGCAGCGTGACAGGGGCGACGATCTATGATCGACTGAGAGTCTCGCACTAACATTGAGAGGAGAATTATATGGCCTTGAGTTCGCATATCGAAGAACTGAAGAAAAAACACAGTGCCCTCTCGCATCAGGTCGAAGAAGCGCAGCGCGCTCCCGGCACGTCGGATGCGGAAATTGCCGAAATGAAAAAGCAGAAACTGCGCCTGAAGGAAGAAATCGAACGGCTCAGTACCGCAACCGCCTGATCACTTTTTCAAGCTGGCGCGGGCAGCCAATCCCGCGCCACCCGTGATCAGCAAAGCCGCCAGCCCCAGGGACCAGCTTGGGGCGGCGATGCCAAACCCCACCAAAACCAGTGTCGACAGCAAAGGTGCCGCGTAGGAGCTGACACCAAGCAGCTGAATGTCGCCGCGTTTCACCCCGATATCCCAGACGTAGAAGGCCAGGCCCACAGGCCCCAGCCCCAGTGCGATGGCCGATCCCCACCCCCAGAGGCCAACCGGCCATTGGGTGGTTTCCGTTGCCAGATGCAGCAGCGCCGACAGAACAGCAGTTGCGATGCAAAACACTGCCACAGCCTCGGTCGGGATGTCGCCCAGTTTGCGCGACAGGACGGAATAGCCGGACCAGAACAGCGCGCATCCCAGCGCCAGCAGATAGCCGGGCAGGGCGCTGGCATCAAAGCCGCTGCCGCCACCTTGGATTATCAGCGCGGCGCCTGCAAAGCCGATGATCCCACCAATGAAATGTCCCGCCCGCAGTTTTTCCCCTGGTAACAGCCCGGAAAACAGCACGATCAACAGCGGCCAAAGGTAGGCGATCAGCCCGGCCTGCGCAGGGGGCGCTAGCCGCAGGGCGCTGAAATAAAGCGCGTGATAGCCAAAAAGGCCGATCGTGCCAAAGGCATAGACCTTCAGCGGCACCGCCCGCAGCTTGCCTGCACCACCGGTGACACCGGTCCAGATCACCCCCAAGGTGCCGCCGATGGCAAAGCAGATCGCGTTCAGCAACAGCGGCGGCGTCGGGGCCGTGCCCACCGTAAACAACGCCAGCAGCGCCCAAAGCAGCACCGCAACAAAGCCGATGGCCGTGGCGCGGGATCGGGACATCGTCTGTGTGCCGCCCGTAGCGTTGGGGGCGGGGGAATTGGCGTGGCTGGTCATGGGGCGGGAACGTCCTCTACCGGGATAATGGTTAATGCGTTGTGAACAGAAATGGTTTTGGCGATTTCTGCAAGCATCCATTCCCGCAGTGCCACTATATGTGGACGGTTTTCCGTCCCCTTCCGACAGAGGAACCGGAAGTGCGCTTTTGTCCCGAGGCCCACCCCATAAGGGGCCACCAGCCGGCCATCATAGATGTCCTTGATCACCATGGCGCGGCGGCCCAGCACCACGCCGCCACCGGCAAGGGCCGCGTCCACCGCGTGGTCCGCCCCGGAAAAATGCAGCCCGTGTGATGGGGTGAAATCCACCCCCATGGCACGGAACCATGCAGGCCAGTCACAGGCGGGTTTGAGGAAATCAGTCGATTCATCAAAGATCAGCGGCGCTTTGGTCAGGCTTTCGGGTGTGGGATACCGCTCTGCCATTTCGGGCAGCATCACCGGGGTGAACCATTCGCTGCTCAGCTTTTGCGACCAGACGCCATGGTCGGGGCCGTAGCCAAACCGGATCGCCACATCGACCTCATCCCGCTCAAAATCCATCATCCTCAGGCTGGCGGAGAATCGCAGATCCACCTCAGGATGGGCGCGGGCAAATTCATAAAGGCGCGGCGCCATCCATTTGGCGGTGAAGGCCGGGCCTGCGGTGACGTTCAGCGTCGTATTGTCCTGCAGCCGCCGGGTGGCACGCCAGGCATTGGTCAGGGTCTGAAACGCCTCGGATGCGCCCGGTGACAGGGCGCGGCCCGCTTCGGTCAGTTCCACCGCGCGGTTAAGACGTATGAACAAAGGCGTGCCCAAATGCTCTTCAAGGGATTTGATCTGATAAGACAGCGCTGCGGGCGTCACATGCAATTCCTCCGCCGCTTTGGCAAAGGACATATGGCGCGCAGCCGCTTCAAAGGCACGAAGGGAGGTTAGGGGCGGTAGACGATCAGACATATCAGTTAAATACAGCTTAACTGACGCCTTGGAAACTCTCGTTTGTCGCAGCCCGGTATAAACCGCATATTAGGGTCAGTTCAGACATCTTAATGACGGAGATACCCGATGATCGAAGTTGCCCAGACCCGCCAGAGCCAAGCCGCCTACGCCGCACGTGGTGCCGCCTTCGTTGGTCTTTTCCGCGCCCTGTTTCGTTCCGCTGCGCCTGCCAAGACCTCGGCCGGTACTTACGGAACCGTCCCGCTGACCTGATCTTCAGGACTTACGAGACGAAAAGGCCGCCCACGGGAAAACCGGGGCGGCCTTTGTCACATCTGGCTCTGGGGATCAGACGAAGAACTGACCACCGTTGGCCGAAATGGTGGATCCGTTGATGAAACCCGCCTCATCAGACGCCAGGAAGGACACGCAGCGCGCAATCTCATCCGGTTCGCCCAGACGGCCGGTGGGGATCTGACCGATGATCGACTCGCGCACCTTTTCCGGCACGGCCATGACCATTTCAGTGGCGATGTAGCCGGGGCAGATGGCGTTGGCGGTGATGCCCGCGCGGGCGCCTTCCTGTGCCAGCGATTTCACAATGCCCAGATCGCCGGCTTTGGTGGCGGCATAGTTCACCTGGGCGAACTGGCCCTTCTGCCCGTTGATCGAGGAAATCACGATCACCCGGCCAAACTTGCGCTCCCGCATGCCGGGCCAGATCGGGTGCACGGTGTTGAACACACCGGTCAGGTTGGTGTCGACCACCTGATGCCACTGTTCCGGTGTCATCTTGTGGAACGGTGCGTCGCGAGTGATGCCGGCATTGGCCACCACCACATCGATCGGGCCCAGGTCCGCTTCAACTTTGGCGATACCTGCGGCGCTGTCCTCGTAAGAGGCGACATTCCATTTGTAGGTCTTGATGCCGGTCTCCGCAGTGAAGGCTGCAGCGGCGTCGTCATTGCCTGCATAGGTCGCGGCAACCTCATAACCTTCGGACTTAAGCCGTTTGGAAATTGCGGCGCCGATCCCGCGTGATCCACCGGTTACAAGTGCAATTCGTGCCATGGTCTTCTCTCCGTTCGGAAATTGGGTTGGTAATAGTGTTACGTTGTGATTTTCTTTTAAGCAATATTATTTCGCGATCAATTTGGGGTCTGTGGCAGTTTTTCGCACCTGCAGCACAGGCTGCCCAAAAAAAGGGCGCCGTGATGGCGCCCTTGATATGTCTCTTGCTCTCTCACCGGCGCCCTCAGGGACGTTCCAGGCACATGGCGACGCCCATGCCGCCACCGATGCAGAGTGTGGCCAGACCTTTTTTGGCCTCGCGCCGTTTCATTTCAAACAGCAGCGTATTGAGGATCCGGCAGCCCGAGGCGCCGATCGGGTGGCCGATGGCAATGGCGCCGCCGTTCACGTTCACGATCGACGGGTCCCAGCCCATATCTTTGTTCACGGCGCAGGCCTGGGCGGCGAAGGCTTCGTTGGCTTCCACCAGATCCAGATCGCCGGCGGCCCAGCCGGCCTTGTCCAGCGCTTTGCGCGAGGCGTAGATCGGGCCAACGCCCATGATCGACGGGTCCAGACCTGCGGTGGCGTATGAAGCGATGCGGGCCAGAGGCTCCAACCCGCGTTTTTCTGCCTCATCGGCGCTCATCAGCAAGACTGCGGCGGCGCCGTCGTTCAGGCCCGAGGCGTTGGCCGCGGTCACAGTGCCACCGTCGCGGACAAAGGCAGGGCGCAGCTTCTGCATGTTTTCGATCGTGGCGCCGTGGCGGATGTATTCATCCTTGTCGACCACGATCTCACCCTTGCGGGTCTTGATGGTGAAGGGGATCACCTCATCATCAAATTTCCCTGCGTTCTGAGCGGCTTCGGCCTTGTTTTGCGAGGCAAGCGCAAACTCGTCCTGCATGTCACGGCTGATCTGCCACTGTTCGGCAACATTCTCGGCCGTTTGGCCCATGTGGTAGCCGTTGAAGGCATCCCACAGACCGTCGCGGATCATCGAGTCGATGTATTTCATGTCGCCCATTTTGGTGCCGGCACGCAGATGCGCTACATGGGGGCTGAGGGTCATGTTTTCCTGACCACCTGCAGCCACAATCGCCGCATCGCCCAGCTGCACATGTTGGGCGCCCAAGGCAACGGCACGCAGGCCTGAGCCACAAACTTGGTTGATGCCCCAGGCGGCGCTTTCGATCGGCAGGCCGGCGTTGATATGGGCCTGACGGGCAGGGTTCTGGCCCTGACCGGCGGTCAGAACCTGACCAAGGATGGTTTCCGAAACCTCACCCTTTTCGATACCGGCGCGTTCTACGATCGCTTCCAGTACGGCTGCGCCTAGGTCATGGGCCGGGGTGTTTGCAAATGAGCCGCTGAATGATCCAACAGCGGTCCGCGCTGCCGATACGATGACGACATTGGTCATGTTCTTCCTCCACCAAGATCATGGCGGATCTGCGCAGGGGTAACGCGTCGCCGCGGGCCCAACACTTCCCGCCTTCCCCTTGGTCATAGAACATTCGCCGCAGTGCGGCAAGAGTGCGGAATTGCCGCGTTGCAGCGCATTCAGTGGCGGCGGCTCAGGCGCGTGCTTTTTCGCACTGGTCCTGATGCCAATGCGGGTGCAGGCGCGGATAGCCGAAGTGATAGCCCTGCAGGCAGTGCAGACCAGCGGCTGACAACCATTCGGCATCGGCTGGTTCTTCGATGCCCTCGGCAATCGTCATCATCTCAAACTGTTCTGAAATCATAACCATAGCGCGAACAAGCGTTTGATTATCGGGCTGTGTGCTGATCCGGTGACAGAACTGCCGGTCAATCTTCACCATGTCGAAGCGGAAGTCGCGCAAATAGCGGAACGCGGTGGCGCCCGCGCCGAAATCATCCAAGGCAAAGGCCAGGTCCAGCCGCCGCATCTCAGCCATGAAACTGCGCACCAGTTCGGGCACCGTCATCGCCGAACTTTCGGTGATTTCCAGAATCAGCCGCGCCCCGGCGCTGGGATCCGCCCGCAGCCCCTCATCCAGAACCCGCAGCCATTTGGCGTAACCGATTGACCGCGCAGACATGTTGATCGACAGTCTGAGCCCCGGCACATTGGCCAGCGCCTGCAACCCCAGCCTGAGGGCGGTGCAATCAATTTCCCGCCCGAGGGTGCGATCCTCCACCTGGGGCATGAATTGGGCGGCGGGAATTTCGCGGCCCGTGGCATCCAGTATGCGCACCAGACCTTCGTAAAAGGCGATGTGATCCTGACGCCTGCTTTCGACAATCGGCTGATAGGCCAGCAGCACCTCATCATGACGCAGCGCATCCGCCACCATCTGCAACACGTCCCGGTCACGTTGCTGCACCGCATAGTTCAGCGGGTTGTCCATCCCGGCGGGAATATCAGCACTTGGCGGCAGGCGGGGGGGCGGGGTGCCGTGCATGAGACAGGTCCTCTGGTTCATCGGGGCGCCAGCGGCCCCATAGGCATAGGATGTCCGAACTTCCCTAACAGAGGGTTAAATTGCGCCCATGACGCAGCCCGATGCCAAAAACGAACCGGCCCAACCTTTTGCCAAGGTCGGGCCAGTCAGGGCAGATCGCCCAGTTTCAATAGGACTGTGGTCTAGGCGTCAGAGGCCGATCCCGATGGAGATCGGGCCCTTGCGGACACCCACCCCGGCAGAGGTGGTGATTCCATTGGTGCCGATGTTGACCGAGGCCCCCGCCGTGGGTTTCACCGGTTCGCCATCGATGCCACAGGCCGCAAGGCTCAGTAGGCCAAGGGTAAGCAACAGAGGTTTCATTCCAGTTCTTTCTTCCAGCGTTTGATTTGTACCAGCACCTGTGCCGGTGCTGTGCCTCCATATGACATGCGCGAAGCGACCGAATTATCAACCCCCAAGACGCCGAAGACCTCTTCGGTGATCTGGTCGTTGACCGATTTCATGTCCTCCAGCGTCAGATCCGGCAGGTCACAGCCCTTTTCCTCGGCCAGGGCCACCAGCGATCCGGTGACGTGGTGGGCGTCGCGGAACGGCATGTTCAGCGCGCGTACACACCAGTCGGCCAGATCGGTTGCGGTTGAGAAGCCGGAACCAGCCGCCGCCGCAAGCGAGTCTTTGTTGCCGGTCATATCGCTGACCATGCCGGTCATCGCCGCCAGCGACAGCAGGAAGTTGTCGGCGGCGTCAAACACCTGTTCCTTATCTTCCTGCATGTCCTTGGAATAGGTCAGCGGCAGGCCCTTCATCACGGTCATCAGCGCAACATTGGCGCCAAAGATCCGGCCCAGCTTAGCGCGCAGCAGTTCAGCCGCGTCAGGGTTACGTTTCTGCGGCATGATGGATGAGCCGGTGGACCACTTGTCGGACATGGTGACAAAACGGAACTGCGCCGAGGACCAGATCACCAGCTCTTCGGCAAAGCGGCTTAGGTGCATCGCGCAGATTGAAGCGTTCGACAGAAACTCCAGTGCGAAATCACGATCCGCCACCGCATCCAGCGAGTTTGCCGCCGGGCGGTCAAATCCCAACGCCGCCGCCGTCATGTGGCGATCAATCGGGAAAGAGGTGCCGGCCAGCGCGGCCGCACCCAGGGGCGATTCGTTCATCCGGGCACGGGCATCTTTGAAACGGCTCAGGTCACGGCCCAGCATTTCCACATAGGCCATCATATGGTGGCCCCAGGTTACAGGCTGTGCAGTCTGCAGGTGGGTGAAACCGGGCATCACCCAGTTGTAGCCAACCTCTGCCTGACCGATCAGCGCTTTCATCAGCGCCTCAATCCCTTCGATCGACGCATCAATCTGATCGCGCACCCAGAGTTTGAAGTCGGTGGCCACCTGATCGTTGCGCGACCGTGCGGTGTGCAGACGGCCTGCAGGCTCACCGACGATTTCCTTCAAACGTGCCTCAACATTCATGTGGATGTCTTCCAGCGCGGTGGAAAACTGGAAGGTGCCGCTTTCAATCTCTGACAAGACCGTGAGCAGACCTTCCCGAATGACCTCAGCATCGCTATCAGTAATGATGCCTGTGGCGGCCAGCATGGCGGCATGGGCCCTGGAACCTTCGATGTCCTGTTTGGCCATGCGCTGGTCGTACCCGATCGAGGCATTGATCGCCTCCATGATCGCGTCCGGTCCGGCAGCGAAACGGCCGCCCCACATCTGGTTCGAGGATTTGTCACTCATGGTCTGCCCCTTGGGAGGAAAAATGCGAAAGTTTGTTGCCACAACCCTTTATACGGCCTTGATGCTTGGTGCAAATGGCGCTGCCGCCGCCGATATGGAGGCGTTGCGTGAGATGCGCGAAGGCGACATGAAGAAGCTGATCCTGCATGATGCGGCGAAGGATCTGAAATCAGATGCCTTTGAAACCGTGGAGGGCGCGCCCATCGCACTGGCCGATTACCGCGGCAAATATGTGTTGGTGAACTTCTGGGCCACATGGTGTGCCCCCTGCCGGGCTGAGATGCCGGCGCTGGATGCACTGAATGCTGAATTTGGCGGCGACGCCTTTGAGGTGGTGACCATCGCCACCGGCCGCAATCCGGTGCCATCGATGAAGAAATTCTTTGCCGATGCCGGGATCGAAACCCTGCCGCTGCACCGCGACCCCAAGCAGAAGCTGGCCCGCAACATGGCGGTGATCGGCCTGCCGCTTTCGGTTCTGATTGACCCTGAGGGGCGCGAGATTGGCCGCCTGATCGGTGATGCGGAATGGCATGACGACAATGCGCGCCTGCTGATCTCGACCCTGATTGGTGCCGAAGGCTGATTCAGGCTGTGGGGCGTCCCCCGTTGCCGGGGGACGCCGCCATTGTGTTGATACGATTGCCACGTTGATCCGATAGCGCGATCTGCTATGACCTCTGCGATCAAGACGGAAGGGCAGATAGATGGATCATTTCCTGTATCGTGATGGTGTTTTGCACGCCGAGGATGTGCCGGTGGCTGAGATTGCCGCCAAGGTCGGCACGCCGTTCTACTGCTATTCCACCGCCACGCTGCTGCGCCACTTCCGCCTGTTTGATGAGGCGCTGGCGGGCATGGACCATCTGGTCTGCTACGCGATGAAAGCGGCCTCCAACCAGGCGATCCTGAAAACCCTCGCGCAGGCTGGTGCCGGTATGGATGTGGTTTCGGGTGGCGAATACGCCCGCGCCATTGCCGCTGGCGTGCCGGGGGACAAAATCGTCTTCTCCGGCGTTGGCAAAACCCATGAGGAGATCCGCGCCGCTCTCAGCACCGGGATCCGCCAGTTCAATGTCGAATCCGAGCCCGAGATGGAGGTCATCAATGAGGTGGCGCTGTCACTGGGCAAGGTGGCACCGATCACCGTACGGGTGAACCCGGATGTGGATGCGAAAACCCACGCGAAGATCGCCACAGGCAAATCCGAAAACAAATTCGGCATCCCAATCGCCCGCGCGCGTGAGGTCTATGCCCGCGCGGCTGCCCTGCCGGGCCTGAAGGTTGTTGGCATCGACGTGCACATCGGCAGTCAGCTGACCGATCTGGACCCCTTCCGCCTGGCCTATCGCAAGGTTGCCGACCTGACCGAGACGCTGCGCAGTGACGGCCATGACATTCACCGTCTGGATCTGGGCGGCGGATTGGGCATTCCTTACACTCGCTCAAACGAAGCGCCGCCGCTGCCGGTTGAATATGGCGCGATGATCAAAGAAGAGCTGGGCCATCTGGGCTGTGAGATTGAGATTGAACCGGGTCGCCTGATTGCGGGCAACGCCGGGATCATGGTCTCCAAGGTGATCTATGTGAAATCCGGGGAAGGGCGCGACTTCCTTATTCTGGATGGTGCGATGAACGATTTGCTGCGCCCGGCGATGTATGAGGCCCATCATGACATCGTCTCGGTCAAGGAACCGGCGCCCGGCATCGAACAACAGCCCTATGACATCGTCGGCCCGGTCTGCGAAACCGGTGACACCTTCGCCAAGGAACGCATGATGGCGCCGCTGGCCCCCGGTGATCTGGTCGCCTTCCGTTCAGCAGGGGCCTACGGCGCGGTGATGGCCAGCGAATACAACACCCGGCCCCTGATCCCCGAGGTTTTGGTGCACGAAGATCAATTTGCCGTCATTCGTGAACGACCAACGTTTGACGAGATGCTGAAACGCGATACCATCCCAGAGTGGCTCTGACGCGATCCCCGCGCAGCGCCGCGGGGAAAGGTTATGTCAGACACGCAGGAAACCCGGAACCACACTGAAACACCCAAGCCCGCGCCGCCCAAGGCGCGGCTGCCGCTGTGGTCGATTCGGCTGACCTGGCTGGGGATGCTGTCAGAAAATCTGGCGCGGGCCTTCTGGCCGCTGTGGACGGCGGTGATTCTTGGCTTGGCGGCGCTGCTGCTTGGCGCGCAGGACTGGTTGTCGCCCTCATTGATCCTTGGAACCTACGCCGTCTTTGGTGCGCTGATCCTCTTTGGCCTGTTGCGCGGGTTATGGATGTTCCGCCTGCCCGCTGCAGGCGCGGCCTTGGCGCGGGTGGACGAAACCCTCAAGGGGCGCCCGATTCAGGCGGTGTTGGATCAGCAGGCCATTGGCGCCAGCGATCCCGCCTCACAGGCGCTTTGGGCGGCGCATCAGAAACGGATGGCGGACCGGATGGCCGATGCCCGGCCGGTGGCACCTGCTCCCGGCCTTGCCCGGCGCGATCCTTACGCGCTGCGCTACCATGCGATGCTGTTGCTCGGCATCGGTCTGATTTTCGGCAGCCTTGCCCGCGTCTCTGAGGTGGATCCGCTGAGCGGTGCCGCGCAGGCACTGACCGCAGGCCCCTCGTGGGAGGGCTGGATTGAGGCACCGGGCTACACTGGCCTGCCCACCCGCTACTTGGCCGATCAGAAAGAGGACCTGCTGGAGGTTGCCGAAGGCAGCCGGTTGATCCTACGCCTCTACGGTGAGGTCGGTGCCCTGAAGGTGGCCGAAACCATCAGCACCCCCAGCCCGGAGGCCCAAGACCCCGCCGCCCCCGAACAAACCTTTGCCATCACCCAAAACGGCGCCCTGACCATCGAGGGTGAGGGCGGCCGCAGTTGGGTTGTGGTGATCCAGCCTGATATGGCCCCGCGCATTGCAGTGACTGCGATGCCCGAAACCTCTTACGAAGGGCAAATGAGCCTGGGTTACGAGGCCGTGGATGACTACGGCATCCAGATGGGGGAGGCTGAGGTCACGCTGGATCTGGCCGCCGTGGATCGCCGCTATGGTCTGGCACTGCCACCTGAACCACGCGACGCACTGATGAGCGACCTGCCGCTGCCCATTGCCGGCGCCCGTGATGACTATGAAGAAACCTGGATTGAGGATTTTTCGAAACATCCCTGGGCACATCTGCCGGTCAGCATATCCCTGCGGGTTCAGGATGCTGCCGGGCAAGAAGGCATTGCCGATGTCTTGCAGATCCCGCTGCCGGCGCGCCGCTTCTTTGATCCGCTGGCCGCCGCCGTAATCGAACAGCGTCGGGACCTTCTGTGGAACCGGGAAAATGCCCCCCGCGTGGCGATGATCATGCGGGCGATCAGCTGGCAGCCTGAGGATCGCCTGTTCCGTGATGAGGGCACCTACCTGCAATTCCGCACCATCCTGCGCCGCCTTGAGGCCGCGCTGCCGAAAGGGCTGACGGATGACACCCGCGATGACCTGGCTGAGGCGCTGTGGAACCTTGCCGTGCAGCTGGAAGACGGCGACATCGATGATGCGCTGGAACGCATGCAATCGGCGCAGGAACGCCTGTCCGAGGCGATGCGCAACGGCGCCAGCGACGAGGAGATCGCCCAGCTGATGCAGGAATTGCGCGACGCCACGCAGGATTATCTGCGGCAACTGTCGCGTCAGGCGCAGCAAGAGCAGCAGGACATGGATGAGTTTGAGCGCGCGGAAAATGAAAACAGCATGCAGATGGATATGAACGATCTGCAGGCGATGATGGACCGCATTCAGGAGTTGATGGAGCAGGGCCGCATGGCCGAGGCGCAGCAGGCGCTGGAAGAGCTGCAACAGCTGATGGAAAACATGCAGGTCACCCAAGGTCAGGGCCAGAACTCGCCCGGGCAGCAGGCGATGGAGGATCTGGCAGAAACCCTGCGCGATCAGCAGGGGCTTTCGGATCAGGCTTTCCGCGACCTGCAGGAGCAGTTCAACCCCAACGCCAATCAGGGCCAGTCGCAACAAAACGAAGGCCGCAACGGCGGTCAGGGGCGCGGTCAGAGCCATGAGGGTCAGAACGGTCAGGGCCAGGACGGGGATGGCCCCGGTGGTCAGCCGGGCGAAAGCGGTGAAGAGGGCCAAGGTGGCCAACCCGACCAGGGCAGCCTTGCCGAACGGCAAGAGGCCCTGCGCCAGGAATTGAACCGCCAGCTGGGCAATCTGCCCGGGCAGGGCAGTGAGGCCGGCAATGCCGCCCGCGATGCCCTGCGGCAGGCTGAACGCGCGATGGAAGGCGCCGAACAGTCGCTGCGGGAAAACGATCTGGCGGGCGCTATTGATCAACAGGCCGAAGCGATGGATCAGCTGCGTGAAGGCATGCGCAATCTTGGTGAAGCACTGGCCGAACAGCAGCGCCAGCAGCAACCCGGTCAGGGACAGGCCGAAGGCAACACCGCCGGGGCGCAACGTGATCCTCTGGGCCGCAACCCCGGGGCCGGTGGGGCGCTTAACGGCGATGAAAACATGTTGCAGGGCGAAGATGTCTATCGCCGCGCCCGTGAATTGCTGGATGAGATCCGCCGCCGCTCAGGCGAAGGGGAACGGCCGCAGGAAGAGCTGGATTATCTGAAACGTCTGCTCGACCGGTTCTGATCGTCCTAACGGCACCGTCAGCGCCGGAATAGGTCAGGCTGCGGGCACCTCGATCCAGACATGGGTGCCATCTGACGGCTCCCGTTCCAGCCCGATTTCGCCGTGCATCGCGTGCACATAGGACCGCGCAATGGTCAGCCCCACACCGCCACCGGATTTGGTGCCATAGGTCTGTTCCAGCCGCTCATAGGGCTTGAAGGCCGCGCGGTGGTTCTGTTTGGGAATGCCCGGACCGGTGTCACTAACCATCAGCCGCACAGCGCCGCTTTTGCCATCACGGATCTGCAACCGGACGGAGCCCTGACAGGGCGTATAGGTCAGCGCATTGTCAAAGATCTGCGCGATCACCTCAGTGAACATGGCTGGATCGACGATCACCTTGTGATGGTTGGATTTGCTGATCTCGACGCTGATCTCTTTGCGATCGATCTTGTCGCGGAACCGCTCAATCACCGGATCAATCAGGCTTAGCGGATCCGCCGGGCTGAGATCGGGATCAACATTGCCGGCTGTGATGCGCGCATAAGCCATGCTTTTTTCCGTCAGCGACAGCAGGTCAGTGCCGGAATCCGCCACGATCTTGGCCAGGCGTTTGATATCTGGCGTGGCCTTGGGGTGATGCTCCAACAGATCTGCGGCCCCGAGCACAGCGCTCAGAGGCGTGCGCATTTCGTGGCTCATCGAGCGCAGAAAGGCGGTCTTGGCGCGGTTGGCGCGTTCCTCGGCCCGCAGTGCGCGGCGCAGGGCGCGGGAGTAGTTCTGCGTCACCCGGTCGTAGTAGAAGAACTCCATCATCACAAAGGCAAAAACCATGATGGAATGGCTGTAGCCAAACAGCGCGGTGATTTGCGGATCCAGCTCAAAATAGGCGCCATTGCCGTAGTTGGTGACCATCAGCATGATCCACAGCACCATCGGCAGAGCGCAGAAATAGGCCATCATCGGCCGGCTTTCACGCCAGGACATCACGATGAACGGCAGCCCGATAAAGGCCAGCAGGAACATCGACATGTTGCTGTTTTGTGGCAGGAAGAAGCTGGAGAGGAAGATCGCCAGATTGACCGACGTCAGCATCACGAACCGCGCAAGCGTGTGCCGCCCGATATGATGCAGCCAGGCCGCAGCCCCCAAAGCCCCCACCGCGCCAGAGGCGATCAGGGCAGTGTTGTAGCTGGCAAAGATGAGGTTGGATAAGACCGAATAGAGCGACAGCAGCGCCAGGATCAGCAAGACCGAATAGGATGTACGCACCTGTCGGCGGAACCGCCGGGGGGCGGGGAAGAGCGGGCTTTTGCCGATATCTAGGTACTTCATCAACGTTCGGTTTCTCGCAAACAGGTTGGCCTGGGGGACGATTCCGAGAGGGAAAAGCTGGCCTGACTACTGGAACCGAACCTGTTTAACATAAAAATGTCGACATTTGGGCGGGTACACACAAATGAAACACAGGAGAGCCCCGGCGGGTAGGTCCGGGGCTCTCTTAAGGAGTATAACGCTAAGGCAGCGGTTTAGTGCATGTCCTTGTAGTTGATTTCCTTGTTGTCGCCGCCGGGTGCAACTTTTTCGCGGCGCACGATCAGCCGGTTCAACGCACTGATGTAGGCTTTGACGCTGGCCACCACGGTGTCGGTATCCGCTGACGAGCCGGTTGCGATGCGGCCATCTTCTTCAACGCGGACCGAAACGGTGGCCTGCGCATCGGTGCCTTCGGTCACCGCGTGCACCTGATAAAGCTGCAGGCGTGCGTTGTGAGGGTAAAGCATCTTCACCGCGTTGAACGCCGCATCCACGGGGCCGTCGCCGGTCGCATCGATGCTTTTCTCTTCGCCATCAACGGTCAGGGTCAGCTCAGCCTCCTGTGGGCCGTCGGTGCCGCAGATCACCCGCAGGCGCTTCAACTGGATGGTATCGGCGTCGGCCTGACCGGCCTCCACCTGCACCAGCGCGATGATATCGTCGTCAAAGACCTCTTTCTTGCGGTCCGCCAGCTCCTTGAAGCGCACAAAAAGATCGTTCAGCTGATTGTCGGCCAGTTCAAAGCCCAACTCGGTCATCTTCGAACGCAGCGCCGCACGGCCCGAATGTTTGCCAAGCGGCAGCGAGGTGCCGGCGATGCCCACATCTTCGGGACGCATGATCTCAAAGGTTTCGGCGTTCTTCAGCATACCATCCTGGTGGATGCCGCTTTCATGGGCAAAGGCGTTCTTGCCCACAATCGCCTTGTTGAACTGCACGTTAAAGCCCGACACGGCCGCCACACGGCGCGAGATGCCCATGATCTTGGTGGTGTCGATGCCGGTGGCATAGGGCATGGTGTCATTTCGGACCTTCAGGGCCATCACAACCTCTTCCAGCGCGGTGTTGCCAGCGCGTTCGCCCAGGCCGTTGATGGTACATTCGATCTGACGCGCCCCCGCCTCAACCGCCGCCAGCGAGTTAGCGGTCGCCATGCCAAGGTCATTGTGACAATGGGTGGCAAAGATCACCTCATCCGCCCCCGGCACATTGGCGCGGATCTTGGCGATCAAGTCAGCGCTTTCGCGCGGGATGGTGTAGCCCACGGTGTCCGGGATGTTGATGGTGGTGGCCCCGGCTTTGATCGCGATCTCGATCACGCGGAACAGGTAGTCATGTTCGGTGCGCAGCGCATCCATCGGCGACCATTGCACGTTGTCACAGAGGTTGCGGGCGTGGGTCACGGTTTCATGGATCTTCTCGGCCATCTCATCCTTGGTGAGGTTGGGAATGGCGCGGTGCAGCGGTGAGGTGCCGATAAAGGTGTGAATGCGCGGCTGGGCGGCGTGTTTCACCGCCTCAAAGCAGCGGTCGATATCTTTGAAGTTGGCGCGCGACAGGCCACAGATGACCGAATTCTTCGAGCGCTGGGCGATCTCTTTCACCGCGTTGAAGTCACCTTCCGAGGCGATCGGGAAACCAGCCTCAATGATGTCCACGCCCATATCGTCCAGCATCTCGGCAATTTCGAGCTTTTCGTCATGGGTCATGGTGGCGCCGGGGCTCTGTTCGCCATCACGGAGCGTGGTGTCAAAGATCAATACGTGATCTTGCGCGGGGGATGTGGTCGCGGAATCGGTCATGTCAGGTCTCTTATGTAATTACGTGCGTAAGCCGGTGGTTTGGTTTTGCGGGTTTGGGCGCGAAACAGGCACATCCTCTGAGCGGTCGCGCCAAAACGGCACGCTCAGAGGCGGCTTAGCAGTAGGATGAGGGCAGCCGAAACGCCCGCGCAGCCAGCGCGGTGGTCGGTCGAAATGATATGGCCCTTCATCGTCATGGGGCGAAGTTATAACCGGCTTATTTGAAATGAAAAGTCAGAATCTCACCTTGGCGCGCAAGAAACGACCGCTAGGTCACCGCTTATGGAACACGCATTGGTAATCGGCGCGTCGGGCGGTATCGGCGCAGCAATGGTGGCAGAGTTGCAGGCAAGGGGCGTGTCCGTCACGGCCCTGTCACGCTCTGTCGATGGGTTGGATGTGACGGATGAGGCGTCCGTCAGCGCCCATCTTGGCGCCTTACAGGGGCCGTATGATCTGATTTTTGTGGCCACAGGCGCACTGCACGGGGCCGGGCAACCACCGGAAAAGACCATCAAGGCGCTGGACCCGGCAGCGATGGCGGATCAGTTCGCGATCAACTGTCTGGGGCCTGCGATGGTCCTGAAACATGCGCTGCCGCTGTTGCCGCGTCAGGGCAGGGCGGTTTTCGCCGCGCTGTCGGCCCGCGTTGGCTCCATCGGCGACAACCGCCTTGGTGGCTGGATCAGCTACCGCAGTGCCAAGGCGGCGCTCAATCAGGTGATCCACACCGCCGCGATCGAACTGGCCCGCAGCCACAAGGGCGTCATCTGCGCCGCCCTGCATCCGGGCACTGTGGCCACAACGTTCACTGAAAACTACGCCGCCCGCCACGCCACGGTGCATCCGGCCCAATCGGCGGCCAACCTGGTGCAGGTGATGGAGGCATTGCGCCCCGAAGACAGCGGTGGGTTCTTCGATTGGCAGGGCACACGGGTAGAATGGTGAGCCACCGTTAGGCTTGTCGCCAGCACCTATTTGGCGTTGGCCCGGTCATACTCCATCCGGGTTTGCCGCACCGGATCCATCTGATCATGTGACCAGAACACCAGCGGTTTCAGCAGCTCCAGCAGGCTGCGCCCGCGTGGCGTCAGCTCATAAGACACGGCCACCGGCGGGCCGGGATCGACCGTGCGCGTCAGATAGCCATCGCGCTGTAACCCGCGCAGGTTCTCTGTCAGCACGCTTTGGGTCACATCCCCGATGCAGCGCTTCAGATCGCCGAAGCGTTTCGGCTCATCCTCCAGCGCCAGAATGACGATCATCCGCCACTTTCCGGTCACATTGGACAGCACGGATCGGATGCAGCAGTTCGAAGCCTCGGCCTTATTGGCAACGCCAATGGGTAGCATGATCGTTCCTAGTAGTGATTCACAACTTGTCTCCACAGTAACGAAGCCCCCGCACCTCAACAAGTCCTGCATACACAAGCAGGTAGGGTTCAACATACCAGGTCACTTTAAGGTACGTAATTGCGATGTGGTATGAATTTGATACCACGTAGTCACAACCTACGAATCAGAGGACCACACCATGGCCATCAAAGAACTTGTCATCGCCCTTTTCACCGCCGCCTTCGTCGATCACGATCCCGAAGCCGCCCGTCAGCTGGTGACGCCCGACTACATTCAGCACAATCCGCAGGTGCCGACCGGGGCTGATGGGCTGGCCGGGTTGATCCCGCTGGTGGCGCAGTCCGGCATGACGGTGACAACGCACCGCGTCCTGTCCGAAGGGGACATGGTTGTGCTGCACAGCACCTTTGAAAACGCCGATGCGTTCGGCGCCCCGGCCCTCGCCGCCTTCGACATTTTCCGGGTGGAGGATGGCAAGGTTGCCGAACATTGGGACAACCTGCAGCCGGTGCCAGAAACCACCGTGTCTGGTCGCGGCATGACCGATGGCGCCACCGAGATCACCGATCTGGACAAAACCGAAGCGAACAAGGCGCTGGTCTTGGGCTTTGTGCGCGACGTGTTGGGCGGCGCCGCCCCGGAGAAAGCGCCGATCTATTCTGAGGTCTATATGCAGCACAATCCCAACCTGGCCGACGGGATCGACGGGCTGATTGCCGGCACCAAAGCCTGGGCCGATCAGGGATTTGTCATCACCAAATTTGAGCCGCAGATCGTCGTGGCCGAGGGCAACTTCGTCTTCGTCGCATCCGACGCCGTGGTCAGCGGCCAGCCCTGGGCCTTCTTTGACCTCTGGCGTGTCGAAGACGGCAAGATCGTCGAACACTGGGACGTCGTCGCCCCCACCCCCGCCGAAATGGTTCATGAAAACGGGAAGTTCTGAGCGTAGAGCCCGGAAATCCGTGTGCAACACTCATGAGGGGCGGCACGCGCCGCCCTTCGTTTTTTTTCAGGTCTGCGCTTCCTCGGCCAGTTTGCGCTCAAGGAATTCCATACGGCCTTGCATGGCTGGGGATAGATCGTTGCTGAGGCGGGCCATCAATTCGGGGATGCGTGGGATCACCTCTGGGTTTTGCCTATGGGCGATCAGCCCATCCGCCGCATTCAGCCGCACCCCGCGCGCCTTGTCCGAGGTGGCTGTTTCAAGCACCAGCAGCATAGGCACATCAACGGAGAGAGGTCGGGTCTTGTAAACTCTTTCCAGTCGCCGCTTGCCCAGCGATTTGTCTACCCAAACCATCTGGGTCCCACCTGTGGGCCAACGCATTTCACCGGTCAGTAGGCAGGTCAGGGCCATGCCGCGTATATGCGGCAGTGCGGCCTGCGCTGCGATTTCCTGCAGATGTGCGTCCAGCAGCACATTGCGGTTCAGGAGGGCAAAGACCAAACCCAGTTTTCCTTCCCCGCTGTGCAGTAAATCGACCAGCAAAACGTCCAACACGTCCCGCCGCAGCAACAGGTCAAACGCCACATCGCGCGTGGTTGGGTGGGGGCCCTTTGCCCACCTTTTCCAGTTTCCCATTTGCGGCAGTAGGGTTTTCAGGATTGGAGCCCAAACTTCGGCGCTTGTCGTCTCCACGCAACGTAGCAGCGCAGAAATTGCGGCGGTCCGGACCTGCGGCACCCAATCGTTGAGTCGCAGGAACACCGCACGGATCGTTTCGGGATCGTTAATCGGGCCGTTAAGTCGAACTAGAGCTGCCTCGCGCACGTAGCCGCTGTGATGGGTGAGCCTTGCCAAAAGTGGCGCGTCGCCGGTTGTAGGCGTTGAACGAAGGTGGGGCTGCCGGGCAAAGATCTTGGTAAATAAACGAAACACAGGTTGGATTCCAAAAGGCCAGGCTCAGGAAGCGATCCAATCGGCCGCAGATTATCGCGAAAGGTAATTGAGAAAGCCCCGGCAGGACCGGGGCTTTTCTATGTCTTGATCAGACGCTTTAGTTGCCCGAAGGCGCCGCGTCGTTGTTCAGGGCGCCGTTTTCCCAGGTGCCGCTGGCCTCTTGTCCGGTGGCGTAGCGCATGGTGCCCTGGCCTGAGCGTTTACCGTTCTCAAAGGCGCCCTCATAGCTGTCGCCATTGGGGTAGGTGGCAATCCCGTTGCCTGAGATTTCGCCGGCTTTCCACTGACCATTGTAGCGGAAGCCATCCGGCATGGTCAGCTCCCCCACACCTTCGCGCTGACCGGCAACAAAGTCGCCATTGTAAAGCGTGCCGTCCGCATAGGTGGCCTGCCCCTTGCCGTGGCGCTGCCCTTCCAGCCAATCGCCTTCGTAACGGTAGCCATCGGGGTAGGTCATGATGCCAAATCCGTGGTTCTGCGCGTTGATGAAACTGCCCTCATAGGTCAGCCCGTTGGGGTAGGTTGCCTTGCCCTGACCGTCGATCACACCGGCCTTCCAGTCGCCCTCATAAGTGGCGCCATCGGGGTAGGTGATCTTGCCAATGCCATCGGCCAGCCCGGCGCGGAACTGCCCGGCATAGGTTGAGCCATCGGGGTAGGTCACGGTGCCGTCGCCCTCGATCTGACCGGCGACCCAGGCGCCGACATAGCGATAGCCATCCGCCCCGTTAAAGGTGCCCTGACCGTCGCGCTTGTCCTCCTGGAACATGCCCTCATAGGTGTCGCCATTGGCGTAGGTGACTTTGCCCTGACCTTCCCGGCGACCGCCCACCAGCATGCCCTCATAGACATCGCCATTGGGCTGGGTCAGCTTGCCCTTGCCGTTGATCTGGCCGTCTTTCCACAGACCGGTGTAGACCAGCCCGTCCGGCATGGTCAGCGTGCCCTGACCTTCGCGCGCACCACGGGCGACAGCGCCTTCGTAAATCGCGCCATCGGGATAGGTGATCTTGCCAAAGCCCTCTTTGACGCCGCTCACCCAGTCGCCGTTGTACACATAGCCGCCCGGGCTCTGCATCCGGCCGCGGCCATGGTGCATCGCATCCTGAAAGCCGCCCTCATAGCGCACGCCGTTGGCATAGGTCGCCACACCCTGGCCTGAGATTTTGCCTTCGACCCAGTCGCCCTCATAGGTACCCCCATCGGTGAAGACGATCTTGCCCAACCCGTGCGGTTTGCCCTTTTCAAAGGCGCCCTCATAGACCGATCCATTGGGGAAGCGGGCCACACCCAGACCTTTGATCTCACCCTCAACCCACGCGCCGGTGTATTCATAGCCATTTGGCAACCGGTAGGTGCCGGTGCCATGCTGCAAACCACCCTTGAAGGTGCCCTCATAGACACCGCCGTCATCAAATTGCTTGGTGAGGACATCACTGTCCTGTGCCTGGCCTGCACCAGCTACAGCTGTCACCGCCAGTCCGGCCGCCAGTGCCACCCGCGCGACTGCTGCCGCCTGTTTATCGTGCTTTTTCGCCATGTTAATCCCTAAGCCCCAGGTCCCCGTTCCCTCTGAAACATGCAAAAACCTAGGCGAGGAATGCCGATCAGGCAACGGCTTTCCTGCAAATCGGCTTTCCCTTGCCGGGTGATCTGTTACATCACAGGGGTGACGCCAAAGAGGAGCGCAGCAATTGGCCGATACATTTCGACTGACACTGGCCCAGCTGAACCCGGTGATGGGGGATCTGGAGGGCAACGCCGTCAAGGTAAAAGAGGCTTGGGCTGAGGCCAAAGCCGCAGGCAGCCAATTGCTGGCCCTGCCGGAAATGTTCCTGCTGGGCTATAACGCGCAGGATCTGGTGATGAAGCCCGCGCTGCAGGCCCGCGCCTATGAGCTGATGGGGCTGCTGGCGGCCGATTGCGCAGACGGCCCCGCCATCGCAATCGGCGGCCCACTGGCTGAGGGCGGCCAGCTGTTCAACGCCTATTACATCCTGTCAGGCGGCAAGATCGCCCATATCCGGCGCAAACATCACCTGCCCAATTACACCGTCTTTGACGAAGAGCGCCTGTTTGATCACGGCCCGCTGGAAGGGCCCTATGACATCGACGGGGTGCGCATTGGCTCGCCGATCTGCGAAGATGCTTGGTTTGAAGATGTGGCCGAAACGCTGGAGGAAACCGGCGCCGAGTTCCTGCTGGTGCCCAATGGATCACCTTACTATCGCGGCAAGTTCGAACGCCGGATGAACCATATGGTGGCCCGCGTGGTCGAAACCGGCCTGCCGCTGATCTATCTCAACATGGTGGGCGGTCAGGACGATCAGGTCTTTGATGGCGGTTCGTTCATCCTGAACCCGGGCGGCGCGCTGGCGCTGCAACTGCCGCTGTTTGATGAGGCGCTGGCCCATGTCACGCTGAAGCGCACAGAGGGTGGCTGGATGGCCGAAGATGGCCCAAAGGCCAGCCTGCCCGATGAGATGGAACAGGATTATCGCTGCATGGTGCAGTCGCTGCGCGACTATTGTGGCAAATCTGGTTTCCAGAAGGTGCTGCTGGGGCTCTCCGGCGGGATCGACAGTGCCATTGTTGCCACCATCGCCGCTGACGCGCTGGGCGCTGAAAACGTGCGCTGCGTGATGTTGCCGTCGGAATATACCTCGCAAGGCTCGCTCGATGATGCTGAGGCGTTGGCGAAAAACCTTGGCTGCCATTACGACTACGTGCCGATCTCCGAAAGCCGTCAGGCGGTCACCAACACGCTGGCGCCGCTTTTTGCCGGCCGGGATGAGGACCTGACCGAGGAAAACATCCAATCCCGCCTGCGCGGCCTGCTGCTGATGGCGCTGTCCAACAAGTTTGGCGAAATGCTGCTGACCACCGGCAACAAATCCGAGGTCGCGGTCGGCTATGCCACCATCTACGGCGACATGAACGGCGGCTACAATCCGATCAAGGATATGTACAAAACCCGCGTCTTTGACGTCTGCCGCTGGCGCAATGCCAATCATCGCAACTGGATGGAAGGGCCAGAGGGCACGGTGATCCCGGTGTCGATCATCGACAAACCCCCAAGCGCCGAGCTGCGCCCCGACCAAAAAGACGAAGACAGCCTGCCGCCTTATGAGATCCTCGATGGGATCCTGACCATGCTGGTCGATGAGGAAGCTTCGGTCGCCGATTGCATGGCCGCGGGCTATGAACGTGACACGGTAAAACGGGTGGAGCATCTGCTGTTGATCAGCGAATACAAACGTTTCCAATCCGCGCCGGGCACCCGGCTGTCGCGCAAAGCCTTCTGGCTGGACCGCCGCTACCCGATCGTCAACCGCTGGCGCGACCCCAGCGGCGCCTGATTTATCCCGTATTCAAATTGTGCGCCCCTGATCGGGGCGCGCTGGATGTCTCGGGCCCTGCGGCCCTCGGGGTGCCTCCGGCGGGAGTTTTCGGGGCAGGTGAAAAGCGCTTTTCATCTTGCCAAAAATACTCACTGCGCTCCCCCATCCTGCAGCAGGGGGCAAGTGGCTTGATCCCCGTATGTCTCTGCGCCAGCATGGGATATGGCCAATAAAACCCAACCCCATGACCTGAACCCGCGTGATTTTCTAGCGACTGTGGAACCTGTGAAACGGCGTGAGGATGGCTTGGTTCTGCTGGACCTGTTCCAGCGCGTCACCGGATTCCCGCCCATCATGTGGGGGCCGTCGATCATTGGCTATGGCCGCTATTACTATCGCTACAAATCCGGGCGCGAGGGTGATTTCCTGGCCACCGGGTTCAGTCCGCGCAAGGCGAACCTGTCGATCTACATCATGCCGGGGTATCAGGAATACGCAGAGATCCTCGGCCGGTTGGGCAAACATAAACTGGGCAAATCCTGCCTTTATGTGAATAAGCTGGCGGACATTGATCTGGAGGTTCTGGCGGAATTGATCCACGCTGGATTGCAGGATCTGGACCGGATCTGGCCGGTCCAGCCTGCGTGAGCACCTATCAGAGCATGTGTTGATAGCTGGCCGCGGTGTAGTGGAAGCCGTCGCCGCGGGTTTCGACATAGCCCATGCCGGGGAAAGGCATGTGATAGCCGATGAAGGGCACGCGGTCTGCGGCCAGCATCGACAGCACCTTGCGGCGGGTCCGGGCAGCGGCGGCTTTGTCCATGTCAAAACGCACCTCCCAATCGGGATAGCCCAGCGACCACACATAGTGGTTGGCAAAATCCGCCGCGATCAGCAACTGTTTGCCACCGGAATCCAGCATATAGGTCATATGGCCCGGCGTATGGCCAAAGGCTGCCATCGCGGTGATGCCTGAGGCCGGGCTGTCGCCATCGCCGATCATCGCCATCTGTTCGGCCAACGGGCGCACGTTGCCTTCGAAGCGTTCGTTTTCAGCCCCGGCCCAATGGTCAAATTCAGCCGATCCGGTCACGTAGCGGGCATTGGGGAAGGTGGCGGTGCCATCGGTCAGCAGGCCACCGATATGATCGCCATGCATATGGGTGATCACCACCACATCTACCTGATCCGGCGTGTAGCCTGCCGCTGTCACCGCGGCAGCGATGCCCGCGCCATTGAGGCCGGTGTCAAACAGAACCAGCTCACTGCCGGTGTTGACGATGGTGGGGGTAAAGAAGAACTGCGCCTTATCGGTGGGGATATTCGCCATGTCCGAGGCTTTGGCAAAATCATCGGCACTGACATTCATGCCAAAGATCTTTTGCGGTTCTTCCACGGTGCGGGTGCCGGCCAGGAGGGTGGTGACCTCCATCTCGCCCAGTTTGAAACGGTTGAATTTGGGCGTTGCGGCCCCCAGCATTTCAGCCGCGGCAAAAGCAGGGGACGGGGTCAGCGCACCTGCGATGGGCAGGGCAGCGCCGGCCAACAACAGATGGCGGCGCGAAAGTAACGGGGACGTCAGGGGCATTCGGGGTTCCTCCACAGATCAGCGGGTCAAGATCAATGGCTCAGGAGGGTAGGCGGCGCGGCGCAATAGTCTCGCGCTTTCACGCTTTCGTGATAATCGGCACGGACCCCTTGGAAACGCAGCCCCAACTGGACAAATCGCACAACCTGTGACATGTGGCCCAGCAACAGGAGATCACGATGACCGTTACCCGTTTTGCCCCTTCGCCGACAGGCTACATCCATGTCGGCAACCTGCGTACCGCGCTGATGAACTATCTGATCGCCAAAAAGGCGGGCGGCAAGTTCATTCTGCGCATCGATGACACCGACCCGGAGCGGTCGAAGGAAGAGTATGTCGACCAGATCCAACGGGATCTGGAATGGCTGGGGCTGGAGTGGGACGTGATGGAGCGCCAGTCGCTGCGTCTGGACCGCTATGCCGAAGCGGCTGACAAGCTGCGTGAGATGGGCCGGTTCTATGAGGCGTTTGAAACCCCGACCGAGCTGGACCTGAAACGCAAGAAACAGCTGAACATGGGCAAGCCGCCGGTCTATGACCGCGCCGCATTGGCCCTGTCGGAGGCCGAAAAAGATGCCCTGCGCGCGGAGCGTGGCGATGGCGTTTGGCGGTTCAAGCTGGACCACCAGCGGATTGAATGGACCGATGGTGTTTTGGGCGACATCTCCATTGATGCGGCCTCGGTGTCTGATCCGGTGCTGATCCGGGCTGATGGTCAGGTGCTCTACACCATTGCCTCGATCGTGGATGACACCGAAATGGGCGTGACCAATGTTGTGCGTGGCTCCGACCATGTGACCAACACCGCGACCCAAATCCAGATGATCCAGGCGCTGGGCGGCACGGTTCCGGCCTTTGCCCACCATTCGCTGCTGACCGGCCCACAGGGTGAGGCGCTGTCAAAACGTCTGGGCACATTGGCGATCAAGGATCTGCGCGAACAGGGCGTGGAGCCGCTGGCGCTGCTGAGCCAGATGGCGCGTCTGGGCTCCTCTGATCCGGTGGAACTGCGGTCTTCGATGGAGGAGTTGGCAGAAGGCTTTGACATCAACAAGTTCGGCTCGGCGCCGACCAAGTTTGATGTGCAGGACCTGTTCCCGCTGACCGGGCATTATCTGCAGACCCTGCCGTTTGACGCGGTGAAGGATGAGATTGCCGAAATCGGTGTGCCTGCAGATCTGGCTGAACAGTTCTGGACCGTGACCCGTGACAACATCACCGTGCGCGCAGACCTCAAAGGCTGGTGGACCCTGTTCAGCGAAGGCGCAGAGCCTGAGATCGCGGATGAGGACAAGGCGTTCATTGCCGAAGCGATGAAACTGCTACCTGAGGGCCCGTTTGACGGTGACACCTGGAAAAGCTGGACCATGGCCGTGAAAGAGGCCACAGGCCGCAAAGGCAAAGGTCTGTTCATGCCGCTGCGCAAGGCGCTGACCGGTCAGGGCCACGGTCCCGACATGGGCGATGTGATGCCGCTGCTGCAGGTGGTCAAGGCGCGCGGCTAACGCGCCCACAGATCAAAGAAACGCAAAACCCCCGCGATCTGCATCGCGGGGGTTTTTCTTTGCGGCCACAAGGCGAGGTGGGGGGAAGTGCCCCGTAGCGCTAAATCGGATCAGACGCGCTCAGCGACCTGCAGTTCAGTGTCTTGAACGATGCCAGCCAGGCCAAAGTTCTGCACGGCCAGGGTCGACAGCTCGGTCACCACTTCGCGCATGCAGATCATGCCAATGACCACACCGTTTTCAACAACCGGAAGGTTACGGATCTGGTTCTGCATCATCACCGCGATGGCCACCACGATGGTGTCATCGGATTTGGCAACGATGGGATCCGGGGTCATCACCTCACGGATCGGAGTGCGTACGGTTTTGCGTTTGCCACCAATGCAGCGGCGCACGATGTCACGCTCGGAAATCACGCCAATCAGGGTGCCGTTGTCATCAATGACCGGCAGCGCGCCCAGTTTGCGGTTTGTCATGATTTTACAGGCCTGACGGGCCATGTCGTCGGGCGACACACAGAAAAGGCGACGTTTGCGAATAATCTGCGAGACGGTTCTTAGTTTCTTCATGTTTCCCCCTTCGAGAGCTTTCTCTAGTTGTCCGATCTGCGTCATTGGTAAAAAGCCCTCGTGAAACGTTACAAAAATACATGTGACCCTAAGCGGCAGCGTTGGATCGTTTTTCCCAGTATGAAGAACGGCCGGAAACGGCCCCATTTAACCCCGTCAAAACGGAGGGGAGGGGCTCTCTTTAGGGGGTATTGGGGCGAAATTTGCGGAACAAAAGCGGGAAATTGACCGAATTGTTCACGTCTTGGGGGGATTTTATCGCAGCCCCGGCCCTAAGACGGGGCGGGGAATGCGTGGTTTTAGCGCTTAATTGAGACGCAGATCCTCAGCTGCGGCCGCCAAACTGCAGGGCGGCTTCAAAGTCCGCCAGTTCGGTGCCCTCCAGATGCATCGGTGTGGCCCCGACCTGCACCAGCATCTGATCCACCAGACTGCGCTCTTTTGCACTCAGCACCTGATGGCGGGGGTAGTAAGGCGCGGCGCGGTCATCAAGGATCGGCGCGTCCCAGCCATCTGTGGTGGCAAAGAAGTCAGCAACGCCGTCTGCGCCAAATTCCTGCAAGTATCCCTGAGCCACCACATCAAGGTAGCTGAGCAGAACCGGGTGACGCCGGTCCGGGGCGCCATGTTTGCCCTCAGGGATCGCATAAATCGCCACATCCGGACGCGCCGGCAGCGGATGATCCAGCGTTTCCGTCAGCGCCACCCGGTCATAGGCAAATTCGCGTTCGTCCAGCGCCGCCCAGTCATTGCCCGGCACGCCGGCAATCAGCCCTTCAATGGCGCTGCCGGGCGCGGGCACCCCGGTCAGAAAGGCAATCGGGCGCAGCGAAGTGTGGCGCCAGGCCCGCCGCCAGCCCTGCACTTTGGCGCGGTGGGCATCCTCATAGACGTGGGTTTTTCGGTTCACGAGGGAGCCGTAGCCAAAGAAAAATGCATTTGCCATGCAGGAAATCACCCCAATCTTGATCCATATCAATCCCTCACAGGCCTGTGAGGTGCATGGTGCAGGCCTCAGCTGCTGTAAGGGCAAGAACATGCGTGTTACCAAACGAACCAACATTGCGATCCGTATTCTGATGTTTTGCGCCGCCAATGACGGCCGCTTGGTGACAAAATCGGAAATCGCCGAAAGGTGCAATGCCTCGGAAAACCATTTGGCGCAGGTCATCAACCAATTGGGTCAGCTGGGCTTCCTGCGCACGCAACGGGGTCGCAATGGCGGGTTAATGCTGGGCCGCCCCGCAACCGAAATTCACATCGGCGATGTGTTTCGCTCGCTGGAGGCCTCGGTGCCGCTGGCCGAGTGTTTTGCCGACGTTGATAACACCTGTCCCCTGACCGAGGCCTGCCGCCTGCGGTTGGCCCTGGCCGATGCGGCCGAGGCGTTTTTTGCCCACCTCGATCAGGTCTCATTGGATTCGCTGGTTTGCGGCAATGACCGCCTGCTGGAGATCCTCAGCCCCGCAACTTGTCGCGCCTGATCGGCAATCTGTCGCATTGAGACCCTTGCTCTGAAAATCCGACTAGGATAATCACCCTGTCAACTGATCGGGAGAACTGGCCGCGTGCCAGTGCCGAAGGAGCAACCGCCCCGGAAACTCTCAGGCCAAAGGGACCGATCAGGGCTGACTACTCTGGAGAGAGGCGCGAAAACGCGTCCGCCGAAGGGATAACGATCTCAGGCACCGTGACAGAGGGGGCATCAGTGGCGCGGCTTCGCTGCGTCTGAATGATGCCGGACGGGGAGTTTCAAATTCCGACCCGGTTGAGCGACAGCTGGGAGGCGACATGTCCGAACTGAAATCCCTCACCCTGGATGCATTGCATCGTGAACTGGGCGGCAAGATGGTGCCGTTCGCAGGCTATGAGATGCCGGTGCAATACCCCGCCGGTGTGATGAAGGAACACCTGCACACCCGCAGCCAGGCTGGTCTGTTTGACGTCTCGCACATGGGACAGGTGATCCTGCGCGGCTCTTCCTACGAAGAGGCCGCGCTGGCGCTTGAGGCGCTGATCCCGGTAAATGTGGCAGGCCTGAAAGAGAACCGTCAGCGCTACGGGTTCTTCACCAACGATCAGGGTGGCATTCTAGACGATCTGATGTTTGCCAACCGGGGCGATCATATCTTCGTTGTGGTGAACGCCGCCTGTAAAGATCAGGACATCGCCCTGATGCAAAACGGTCTGCCCGAAGGCGTTGCGGTTGAAGTGATCGACGATCGCGCCCTCTTGGCTCTGCAAGGCCCGGCGGCTGAGGCGGCGCTGGCGGCGCTGAACCCGGCTGTGGCGGATATGAAATTCATGGATGTCGGCATCTATGATCTGAACGGTGCGGAATGCTGGATCTCGCGTTCGGGCTACACCGGCGAAGACGGCTATGAAATCTCTGTTCCGAATGACGCCGCCGAAGGTCTGGCGCGCGCCCTCCTCGCGGACGAACGTGTTCTGCCCATCGGCCTTGGTGCCCGTGACAGCCTGCGCCTTGAGGGCGGCATGTGCCTTTACGGTCATGACATTGACGAAACCACCAGCCCAGTTGAGGCCGCGCTGACCTGGGGCATCCAGAAAATCCGCCGCACCGGCGGCGACCGCGAAGGCGGCTTCCCCGGCGCCGAACGTATTCTGGCCGAGCTGGAAAACGGCGCCCCGCGTGCCCGTGTTGGCCTGAAACCCCAGACCCGCGCCCCGATGCGCGAAGGTGTTGAACTTTACGCCACCGACAACGGTGGCGCGCCGATCGGCAAAGTGACCTCGGGCGGCTTTGGCCCCTCGGTCGAAGGCCCCGTTGCGATGGGCTATGTCGCAACCGAAAACGCCGACACCGGAACAGTTCTTTACGGCGATGTACGTGGTAAACGTATGGCCGTGGAAGTTGTCGCGCTGCCCTTCGTGGCTGCGCAATTCAAACGATAATCCAGATCTCTGCAGGGAAGGATCCAGACATGAAATATACCGAAGATCACGAGTGGCTGAAGGCCGACGGCAACATCATCACCGTAGGCATCACCGAGCACGCCTCGACCTCGCTGGGCGATGTTGTGTTCGTTGAGCTGCCCGAAGTCGGCACCGAAGTGGAAAAAGGCGATGAGATCGTTGTGATCGAATCCGTGAAAGCTGCCTCGGACATTGTGGCCCCGGTTGACGGTGAAATCGTCGAAGTGAACGAAGCCCTGGAAGATGAGCCGGGCAAAGTGAACGAAGACCCCACCGGCGAAGCTTGGTTCTTCAAGGTGAAGGTCGAAGATGCCTCGGTCATCAACGACTACATGGATGAAGCCGCCTACAAAGCGCTGGTTGAGTAAACCAAACGTTAAGCCTGCGCAGCGCTGCTGACGGGCTGACACCTCGGGCGCTGCATGGCGCCCCTTGTACCGCGCCCCAGACGGGGAGGGGCGCGGTGCCTCCCGGCAGCGACGCTGCCGCCACAACGACCACATATCGCGCGATAAGGAGCTTGGGATGCCGTTCCAGCCAACCGACTATTTGCCCTACGATTTTGCCAACCGCCGTCACATCGGGCCCTCGCCTGAAGAAATGGCTGAGATGCTGCAAACCGTCGGTGCCGACAGCCTTGAGGCCCTGATTGATGACACTGTTCCGGCCCTGATCCGCCAGGAGGAGCCGCTGGGCTTCGGCAAGGCGCTGTCCGAGCGTCAGATGCTGGCCCGGATGAAAGAGGTCGCTGGCAAGAACAAGGTTCTGACCAGCCTGATCGGCATGGGCTACCATGGCACCGTGACCCCGCCCGCCATCCAGCGCAACATTCTGGAAAACCCGGCATGGTATACCGCCTACACCCCTTATCAGCCTGAGATTTCACAGGGCCGTCTTGAGGCGCTGTTGAACTACCAGACGATGATTTCCGATCTCACCGGTCTGGAGATCGCTAACGCCTCGCTGCTCGATGAATCCACCGCCGCCGCCGAAGCCATGACCATGGCCGAGCGTGTGTCGAAGTCGAAATCCAAAGCCTTCTTTGTCGATGAAAACTGCCACCCGCAGAACATCGCCGTGATGCAGACCCGCGCCGCGCCGCTGGGTATTGAGGTGATCGTTGGTGCGCCTGAAGATCTGGACGCCACCGCTGTCTTTGGCGCGATCTTCCAGTACCCCGGCACCTATGGCCACGTGCGCGACTTCACCGCCGAAATGGCCGCACTGCATGAAAACAAGGCCATCGGCATCGTGATCGCTGACCCGATGGCGCTGGTTCTGCTGAAAGAGCCGGGCGCAATGGGCGCCGACATTGCTGTGGGTTCGACCCAGCGCTTTGGTGTGCCACTGGGCTACGGTGGTCCGCACGCCGCCTACATGGCCTGTAACGACAAGTTCAAACGCTCGATGCCCGGCCGTCTGGTTGGTGTCTCGATCGATGCCCGCGGCAACCGCGCCTACCGCCTGGCGCTGCAGACCCGCGAACAGCACATCCGCCGCGAAAAAGCGACATCGAACGTCTGTACCGCGCAGGCCCTGCTGGCGGTGATGGCCTCGATGTATGCCGTGTTCCACGGGCCGGCCGGTCTGAAAGCCATCGCGCAGAAGATCCACCGCAAGACGGTGCGTCTGGTCAAAGGTCTGGAAGAAGCCGGTTTTGCGGTCGAGCCGAAGGATTTCTTTGACACTGTGACCGTCGAAGTGGGCCCGCTGCAAAAGGCCGTGCTGAAATCGGCTGTGGACGAAGGCATCAACCTGCGCCCCGTCGGCGACACCAAGGTTGGCATCACCATTGACGAAGCCGTTGTGCCCGCCACCATCGAAGCGGTCTGGCGCGCCTTTGGCATCAGTCGCAAGGACGATCAGCCCGGTGAATGGCGTCTGCCCGATCACGCGCTGCGCAACTCGGACATTCTGACCCACCCGATTTTCCACATGAACCGGGCCGAGACCGAGATGATGCGTTACATGCGTCGTCTGGCGGACCGCGATCTGGCGCTGGACCGTGCGATGATCCCGCTGGGCTCCTGCACCATGAAGCTGAACGCGGCGGCAGAGATGATGCCGATCAGCTGGCCGGAACTGTCGGATCTGCACCCGTTTGTGCCGCTGGATCAGGCGGCAGGGTATGCTGAGATGATGTCGGACCTGTCCGACAAACTGTGCGAAATCTGCGGCTACGATGACTTCTCGATGCAGCCGAACTCGGGCGCGCAGGGCGAATACGCTGGTCTTTTGACCATCGCCGCCTACCACCGCGCCAACGATCAGGGCCACCGTAACGTCTGCCTGATCCCGATGTCGGCCCACGGCACCAACCCGGCGTCGGCCCAGATGGTGGGCTGGAAAGTGGTTCCGGTGAAATCGCTGGAAAATGGCGACATTGATCTGGACGATTTCCGCGCCAAGGCGGAACAGCACGGTGAGAACCTCGCAGGCTGCATGATCACCTACCCCTCGACCCACGGTGTGTTTGAGGAAACCGTGAAAGAGGTCTGCCAGATCACCCATGATCACGGCGGTCAGGTCTATATCGATGGCGCCAATATGAACGCGATGGTCGGCCTCAGCCGTCCCGGCGATCTGGGCGGCGACGTGAGCCACCTGAACCTGCACAAGACCTTCGCCATTCCCCATGGCGGTGGCGGCCCCGGCATGGGTCCGATTGGCGTAAAGTCGCATCTGGTTCCACACCTGCCCGGCCACCCGGAAACCGGGGGCACCGAAGGTCCTGTTTCGGCAGCGCCTTACGGTTCGGCTTCGATCCTGGCGATCTCCTGGGCCTATTGCCTGATGATGGGCGACAGCGGTCTGACGCAGGCCACCCGTGTGGCGATCCTGTCTGCGAACTATATCGCCAAACGCCTCGAAGGTGCGTTTGAGGTGCTCTACAAAGGGCCAACCGGCCGTGTGGCGCATGAATGTATCGTGGACACCCGTCCCTTTGCCGACAGCGCCAATATCACCGTGGACGATATCGCCAAACGTCTGATCGACAACGGCTTCCACGCCCCCACCATGAGCTGGCCAGTGGCCGGCACCCTGATGGTGGAGCCGACGGAATCGGAAACAAAAGCTGAGATTGACCGGTTCTGCGATGCCATGCTGTCGATCCGGGCCGAGATTGAGGCGGTGGAAAAAGGTGACATTGATGCGGAAAACAACCCGCTGAAACGCGCGCCCCACACTGTTGAGGATCTGGTGGGTGAATGGAATCGCCCCTACAGCCGTGAACAGGGCTGTTACCCGGCCGGTGCCTTCCGCGTGGACAAATACTGGCCGCCGGTCAACCGCGTCGACAACGCCCATGGCGACCGCCATCTGGTCTGCACCTGCCCACCGATGGACGACTACGCCGAAGCGGCCGAATAAACCGCGGATATCAAAACAGAAAGCGCCCCTATCCGGGGCGCTTTTTCTTTGGCCGCTGCACCCTCCGCGCAGCGAAATACACCCCTGAATTACGCAGGGTGTCCATGCGCAACCGGTTCAAATTTAAGCCCAATTTGAACCATATTGCCGCCTGCAAGCAGGATTATCTTAAGCCTTGAGGACGTACGCCTGTTCAGGCGCAACTTGGGGCATTTGTTTATGGCTATCGGTGAGGCAGGGTCGATTACGACGAATTCTCCAACGGAGAATGCGCCGATCACTGTCACCCTAGAGGAGCCATTGACCAACCCGGTCTTTGCCTTCACCGCCACCAACAACGGTGGCGATCAGTTCACCATCCGCCTGACAGATCAGGTGCTGGACGGTGATGGCAACACCACCTCCTTCAGCTTCATCATTGAGGAATGGGAATACCACGACGGGCCGCACCCGGCTGTGGAAACCATCAACTGGCTGGCGATTGAGGCCGGGGTGCATACCCTGCCGGATGGCCGGATTATTGAGGCCGGAACAACCGCCACCGATGCCTCGGGCCGTTCGGCCAGTTTCAGCGGCAGCTTCACCGATCCGCCGGTGGTTCTGACCTCGGTCATGTCCAACAATGACACCACCACCGTGGACAGTGATCCGCTGAACATCACCTCTTCGGGCTTTGACCTCTCCCTGCAGGAGGAAGAGGCGCAAGCAGATGATCATGGCACGGAAACCATTGGCTGGATCGCCATTCAGGCGGGCGGCGATGGCTCCGCGGGCACAGCCAACACATTTGGCGGCTTTGACGATAACGTTGATACCTTCGGCCTTGGGGCCACCTTCACCGATGCAGTGGTGCTGGGCGAAACCCAGACGATCAATGGTGGCAACCCCGCCACGGTTGTCATCGACAGCCAGAACAATTCCAGCGTCGACATGTTCCTGGAGGAGGAGGCGTCGCGCGATAGTGAGCTGAACCACATCGATGAAACGCTGGGTCTTGTCGCTTTTGAGGATGGGCTGATTCCCTGTTTCACCCATGGCACCCTGATCCGCACCCCCGCCGGGGAGGAGGAGGTGCAACACCTGCAGAAAGGTCAGCTGCTGCCGCTCTGGTCCGAAGGGGCGGCGCGGGTGCGGCTGGTTCTGCAACGCCATCTGAGCGCCAAGGATCTGGCGGCCTATCCCCACTTGCGCCCGGTGAAGATCACGGCGGGCGCTATGGGGCTGGGGTTGCCAAAACGCGATCTCTGGGTTTCACCGCAGCATCGGATGCTGGTCGCCTCACCGGTGGCAAAACGGATGTTCGGCGCGGCCGAGGTGCTGGTGGCCGCCATCCGCCTGACGGAGCTGCCGGGGATCTACGTGGATGAATGGGTGGACTGCATCACCTATGTGCATGTGGTGATGGATCAGCATCAGGTGATCATCGCCGAAGGCAGCCCCAGTGAAACGCTGTTCACCGGGCCTGAGGCCCTGCGCGCCATGACGCCCGCCGCCCGGGAGGAGCTGTTTCAGCTGTTTCCCGATCTGGCCATCCGCCGCGGCCTGCCCGACCCCGCGCGTCCTATCCCGGAAGGCAAACAGCAAAGGCGGCTGGTTGCCCGGTTGCAGAAAAACGCCAAACGCCCCTTGGATCAGAAGGTGCTAGGCGCGCCGGGCGTTTGAGCGCACCCCTGAAGGGCGATCACTTCAGAAAGGCCAGATGCGCCGCAACCTCCTGCCAGACCTGTTCGTTGGCCGCTGTCAGCAGGTAGCCCTTGGTGATTGCCGTGTCATAATCGCGCCCATCAATGAACCGCGCCACACCGCCGGCGTTTTGCACCGCCAAGACACCTGCGGCATGGTCCCAAGGGTTCAGCATCCCCGACAGGCAGAAATCCACCGCGCCCTGCGCCAGCAGCCGATATTCATGACAGGAACAGCGCAGCATGAAGGTTCGGTTGAAACTGGGCAGCGCCGCCGCCATCTGCGCCTGCACCGATTTTTCCATCAGATACAGATGGACATAACCGGTCAGCGTGTCGAGCGGCCCACCCGTGGCCGTTTGCAGCGGCAGCGGTGGCATCCCATCGCGGGCCAGAACGCTGGGCGCCGCGTCATGAGTCACCACCCAGTCATCCATCACCACATCATAGAGCAGCCCAAAGACCGGCTTGCCCCGCACCGTCGCCGCCAGAATGACGCCGAAAACCGCCAGCCCATTGGCAAAGTTCCAGGTGCCATCCACCGGATCAATGATCAGCGCCAGATCTGCCCCGGCCGCTTTGGCCCGCAGGGTGGGATCGGCGCTGGCAGCTTCCTCACCAAGGATCATGGCCTCAGAGAAGGCTTCGCGCAGCACCGCCGCAATCCGGGCCTCAGCGGCCAGATCCGCCTCGGTCACCAGATCATCGGGTTTGGTTTTCGAACGGATGTCACCCGCTGCCAGATTGCGGAACCGCGGCAGTATTTCTTCGCGGGCCACCTCACGCACCGTGGCGATCAGCAGATCTTGTTGATCTTGGCTCAGCGATGGGTGCTGTTTGTGGTCCTGTGACATGGTGGTCCCCTCTGATGACATCACCAGAGGGGTGCCATCGTGCGATGACATTGGCAAGACAATGAGCGGTTATTCCCGTGCGCGCAGGGTATGCACCGGTTTGGTCCCCAGCGCCGCCCAGGCAAAGCCAAAGCCCGCCAGCAGCGTCGCAACCACACCGCCTGCCACGATCCCAAGGGCGGAACCCCAGATCACTGTGAACTCACTCTCCATCACAAAGCGCATCACCGCCCAGCCGCCGGCAATCCCGGCAAACAGCGCCACCAGCGCTGCGCCGCCGCCTAATAGGGCTGAACGCAGGGCGAAACTGCTCAGGATCCGGGGCCGTGTCGCGCCCAGCGTTTTCAGCACCGCCGCCTCATAGGCCCGCGCAGGGGCACCTGCTGCCGCCGCGCCGATCAACACAAGGAACCCGGTCAGCAGGGTTGCCGCCGCACCCCAGCGGGTGGCATTGGCGATGCCCTCCATCAACACGGTCACCCGGTCGATGGCATCGCGCACCCGGATCGCGGTGATGTTGGGATAGCTGTTGGTCTGATCGCGCAGGATCGCGGCCTCGGCCCCTTCTTCGGCGTAGACCGTGGCGATGAAGCTATGCGGTGCCCCGCGCAGCGCGGCCTCATTCATTGCCAGCACAAACCCCATGCCTGCGGTGGAAAAATCCACCTCCCGGAAGGAAGTGATAGTGCCGGTGATGTCACGGCCCAGAATGTTGATGGTCATGCTGTCGCCCAGGCTCAGACCCATCTCTTCGGCCTCTTCCGCGGCAAAGCTGATCTGCGGCGCGCCGTCATAGCCTTCGCCCCACCATTCGCCTGCCGTGATGCGGGTGGTTGCGGGCAGGGCGTCGGCGTAGGTGACGCCGCGATCGCCGGTGACAACCCAGTGATCGCCAGCCACCTCGGTCGCCGGGCGGTCGTTGATCTGGGTGATCACCCCGCGCAGCATCGGCGCATGTTCGGTGCGGCTGACCGCATCATCGGTGGTCAGCCGGTCCAGAAACCCGTCAATCTGATCGCGCTGAATGTCGACAAAGAAGAACGACGGCGCCTTGCCCGGCAGATCCTGCGCGATGGCGTTTCTGAGGTTGCCGTCAATCTGCCCAACAGCGGCCAGTACGGTCAGCCCCAGCCCCAGCGACAGAACCACCGGCGTGGCCTCATCGCGCGCGCTGCCGATCGCCGCCACCGCCCATCGCAGGGCCGGGCGGCCCCGGGTCCAGGGCGCAACCCGCCGGGCCAGCGCCCTGAGGGCCAGCGCCGCAATCGCCAGGATCACGAGGGACAGAACCACACCGCCAGCGGTCCAAAGTGTCAGCGTCACCGTGCCGGAAAAGGCCACCGCCACCGCCACCAGTGCCGCCGCCAGCAGCAGGGTGATCGCCACAAAGGGCAGGGGGGGCAGCAGTTTGGCACCCGCCATCGCATCGCGGAACAGGGTTGCGGCACGCACCTCACCTGTGCGCGCCAAGGGCCAGAGGGTGAAGATCAGCGCGGTCAGCGCGCCATAGATCGCCGCCTCAATCAGCGGGGCGGGATAAAGGCCAAAGGCCGCCGGCACAGGCAATTGCGCCGCAATCACCGGGCCCAGCAGAACCGGTACCAGCCCGCCCAGCAGCAGGCCCAGGGTGATCCCGACCAAAGACAAGACACCGATTTGGATGAAGTAGACCTGAAACACCGTGCGGCGATCCGCACCAAGGCTGCGCAGCGTGGCAATGACGCTGGTTTTACCCGCCAGGTAGGCGCGCACCGCAGCCGAAACCCCAACACCGCCAACCGCCAGACCGGAGAGGCCAACAAGGATCAGAAAGGCCCCCAGCCGTTCGACAAAGGTGGCAATCCCCGGCGCACCGTTACGGGCGTCGCGCCAGCGCAGGCCCGAATTGGCAAAGAGATCCTGCGCCTCTTGTTTCAACGGCTCCAGCTGGTGCCCCTCGGGCAGCAGCAGCCGGTATTTTGAGGAAAACAGGCTGCCCGGCGCCAGCAGGCCTGAGTTTTCCAAAGCCTCGCGCGTCACCAAGGTGCGCGGACCAAGTGCAAAGCCATCGCCGGCGCTGTCGGGTTCATTGGTCAGGGCCGCCATCAGCACAAAGTCCTGAGTGCCAAGGCGGAAGGTCTCACCGGGCGACAGCTCCATCTGATCGATCAGCAGCGGATCCAGCACCGCACCGGGCAGACCATCCTGCCCCGCCAGCGCCTGATCCAGCGGCAGGGTCGGGTCCAGCGCCACCTGACCGACCAGCGGATAGGCATCATCAACCGCCTTCACCTGTGTCAGCGCCCGCACATCCCCGCGCACCGCCATGGAGCGGAAGTCAGCCACCTCAGAAACGGCCACCGCGGTCTGCGCCATCCAGCGCCTCTCGGCGTCATCGGCAAACCGGTAGGTAAACTCCATCTCCGCATCGCCCCCAAGGAGCGCGGCGCCTTCATTGGCAAGGCCCGCCTCGATGCCGGATCTGACCGATCCGACCCCGGCAATGGCGGCCACACCCAGCACAAGGCAGGCCAGAAAAATGCGAAAACCGCGCAGCCCGCCGCGCAGTTCCCGTCGGGCCAGTCGGGCCGAAAGCGCCAGACTCATGCTGCTGCCCCTGCTGCCGCTTGATCAACGCGGCCATCGCGCAGCCGCACCACGCGGTCACAGCGTTCAGCCAATTCGCGGGAATGGGTGACAAGTACAAGGGTGGATCCATGCCGGTCGCGCAGCCCGAACAGCAGGTCAATGATCGCCGCGCCATTGGCGCCGTCCAGATTGCCGGTCGGTTCATCCGCCAGCAAGATTTTGGGGCGGGGGGCGGCGGCGCGTGCCAACGCCACGCGCTGCTGTTCGCCGCCAGACATCTGCGAGGGATAGTGATCGGCGCGCGCTTCCAACCCGACGGCTTGCAACTCTTCCATGGCGCGGTCAAAGGCATCCCGGTGACCAGCCAGTTCCAGCGGGGTGGCGACGTTTTCGAGGGCGGTCATGGTGGGGATCAGATGGAAAGACTGAAACACAATCCCCATGCTATCGCGGCGGAACCGGGCCAGCTGATCCTCATTCATCGTGGTCAGCTCCTGCCCCAGCGCGGTGACGCTGCCGGTAGTGGCCTGTTCCAGCCCGCCCATCAGCATCAGCAGCGAAGATTTGCCGGACCCCGAGGGGCCGATCAGCCCTAGGCTCTCGCCGCTCTGGACATCCAGTGAAATGCCGTGGAGGATTTCGATGCGCCCGGCGTTGCCATCCAGCGAAAGCGTCACATCTCTTAGAGAAAGAACCGGAGTCACCATGTCTATCAGCCTGTTTATTCGTGTGTTTCTGTCATATGGGGCGGCGATATTGAGGGGCAAGACCCTGCTGCTGCCGCTTTTTCTGCTGGCAGCCCCCGTCGGCGCAGAACCGCTGAGGCTGCTCGCCTTTGGTGACAGCCTGACCCAGGGCTACGGGCTGGCGCAGGGCGATGGCTTTGTGCCCCAGCTTGAGGCCTGGCTGCGTGATCAGGGCCAAGATGTCAGCGTGACCAACGCCGGGGTCTCGGGCGACACCACCGCAGGCGGCCTTGCGCGCATTGACTGGACCCTGACCGAACCCTTTGATGCGATGATCCTTGCCCTTGGCGGCAATGACCTGCTGCGCGGCACCGCGCCAGAGGTCACGCGGGCCAATATCGATGGCATTTTGCAGGTGGTGACAGCCAAGGACATGGATGTGCTGCTGGTCGGCATGGCGGCGCCCAAAAACTATGGCCCTGAGTTTGAAACAGCCTTCAACGGCATTTGGCCCGACCTGTCGGCGCAATATGGCACATTTTACGCACCGTCGTTCTTTGATGGGCTGCCCAGTGATGATCCCGCAGCACTGGGGCAATACATGCAGTCCGACGGCATCCACCCGAACGCCGAAGGTGTGGCGCTGATCGTTGCCGGGCTGGGGCCGCAGGTGCTGCAGTTGCTGGCAGGGGCAAAGTAAGCAGGGACACAGTAACAAGTTGGCAACAAAAAACGGGCCGCTACGGCCCGTTTCGATCTGCTTAACGCTTTTTCAGCTGTGTCGCGGGCTTAGGCCAGCGCGATGTTCACGGCCGATTCGCGACCGTCACGGCCTGCTTCCAGGTCGAAGGTCACCTTCTGGTTGTCAGCCAGACCGGTCAGGCCCGAACGCTCAACAGCCGAGATATGTACAAACACATCTTTGCCGCCGCTTTCAGGTGCGATAAAGCCGTAGCCTTTGGTGGTGTTGAACCATTTTACGGTGCCGTTGGCCATTCCGTAGTCTCCTAATATGTGCTGCCCGCGGAGGTGCGGCAGCCTGGCAGGTCATCAGCAAGATCGAAAAACTGAGCCGTATAATAGGAGCAGAGGTCGAAAGCGTTTAACGTAGCACCCCAGATATGGGCCGCTTCCGCCAACAAGGCAAGTTACCATTCAAAAAAATAACGGGCCCAGAGGGCCCGTCGATGTCATAAATGTATAAAAATCTGTCGGCGGTTTAGACCAGTGACAGGTTCACCGCCAGTTCGCGACCGTCGCGACCTGCTTCCAGATCGAAGGTCACCTTCTGGTTGTCAGCCAGGCCGGTCAGGCCCGAACGTTCCACAGCCGAGATATGCACAAACACATCTTTGCCGCCGTTTTCGGGCGCGATGAAGCCATAGCCTTTGGTGGTGTTGAACCATTTTACGGTGCCGTTGGCCATTCCGTAGTCTCCTAAAATAGTGGCTGCTCCGCTTACTGAAACAGCTTGGTGTCTCTATCGCTGACCTTGGGCTTAGGGCCGTAAACCGTGCTGCGACCAACGAAAGAAATTAACGAACACGCTGACTATGGGTAGAATTACGGTATCGGGCAAGCCTGTTGATGGATTTGCCCGGGCTTGTGGTTTTGCGGCGACATCTTATATCGCGTTGTGAATATGACTATGCCGATGACAACGGAGAGCGCGATGGCTGGCAAGAAATTGACCTGTCTGGACTGTGGGCTGGTGAACCGGGTGCCGGTGGACCGGCTGAGCGCTGGACCGAAATGCGGCACCTGCGGCACCAAACTGTTTGCGCAAAAACCTGTGGAGGTCGATCTGGCCACGCTGCAAAAGGCGGCGCGCAATGATGAGGTGCCGCTGGTGGTGGACTTCTGGGCGCCCTGGTGCGGCCCCTGCCGTCAGATGGCGCCGCAGTTTGCGCAAGCCGTGCAACCGCTGTCGGGCCGCGCCCGGCTGGTCAAGCTGAACACCGAAGCCCACCCCAAAGCCTCCCAGCGCTACGGCATCCGCGGCATCCCGATGCTGGCGGCCTTCCAGGGCGGTAAGGAAAAAGCCCGCAAAGCCGGGGCGATGCCGACCCCGGCGATTGTGCAATGGGTGCAGGGCGCGCTCTGACCCGAAGGGTCAGTCGTAGGAATGCGCCACCTCATACATCACCGGCTCAAAGCTTTTGCTCAGCACGGCAATGTCCCGGTTGCGTTTGCGCATCTCATCGGTGCGCAGCATCGCCTGAAAATCTTCGCGCCGTTGCCATTGCGAATAGTTGGCGATCCGGGTCTGGGCATCATTCACATGCAGGCCTGCCGCGATGAATCCGGGCTGTTTTGAGATGAAGTGTTCATAGGCATCCTGAAGTGCTTCGAGCAGATCTTGGCAGGTGCCTGGCGTCATTTCAAAGGTCGTGATGACAGTCTGAAAATCGTTGGATTGCGAGATCTTAGGCATGAGAACCTCCTCCTGATAGGATCAGCCTAGGCGCAGGACCCCGGTATCTGCAACGTTCATCCTCGCTTATTTTGATCTGACCTCTAGGGGGGCGGGCGTTCTGGGGCCGCATCCACGCCTTGTTAATCGGGGTTAACCCCCTGTTTACCGCTTTCGGTCAGGCTTGCTGGGCTCCGTTAGCGAAGGTCCCATGCGCAGCCTCATATGCCTCTTCTTGCTGATCCACTGTCCTGCCGCAGCTCTCGCTGGGGCGTGGCTGCGTGAGGAGGGCACAGGGTTTTCGTCCCTGTCGTTTTATGCATCCGAACCCTTTGATGAGGAAAGCTATTACACCGGCCTTTATCTGGAATACGGGCTACGGCCCAATCTGACCGTCGGGTTTGATCTGGGGCGCGGGGTGACCGGGCAGAACAAAACCATCGCCTTTGCCCGCCTGCCGATCAAGGCGCAGGGGCAGGACCGGTTGGCGTTTGAACTGGGGCTGGGACGGATCGCGGGCCAGCAGGTGCTGCGCCCGGGCCTTGCCTATGGGCGCGGATTTGACACGCGCTGGGGCGGCGGTTGGTTGGCGTTGGACAGTTTTGTGGAATTTGACCTCGGCGACCGGCAGGTGGATGTGAAGTCGGACCTGACCCTTGGCGTGACATTGGACAGTGGCCGCCGGTGGATGGTGCAACTGCAGGCCGGTCGCGCCGCGGATGAACCTGAGTTCCTGCGCATCGTGCCCTCCACCACCTATGAAATCCGCCCCGGCTGGCAGTTGGAACTGGGCCTGTCCAAAGCGCTGATAGGGGCGCGGGAAAATGGGGTCAAACTGGGCCTCTGGTATGATTTCTGATATTTTAACTCAGGAATGCTTGCCAAAGGTTAGCATCGGGTCTACATCGCGTTTATGCCTGAGTTAGTTCAACCCACCGATGATGAGGCCCGCGCGCTGGCGCGTGGGTTGATTGATGAGGCGCGCTATGGCGCCCTTGCAGTGAATGAGGCCGGCACCGGCCTGCCGATGGTGACCCGCGTGGCTGTTGGCACCACCCCAGAGGGCGCGCCTGTGACGCTGGTGTCCGGCCTGTCTCATCACACCAAAGCGCTGAAAGAGGATCAGCGCTGTTCGCTTCTGGTGGGGGAACCCGGTGACAAGGGCGATCCGTTGACCCACCCGCGGCTGACGCTGATGGCCAAGGTGCGCTTTGTGCACCACGGTGACAGCGAACGCGACGCCTTGGCAGCGCACTATCTGGCCAGCCACCCGAAATCGAAACTCTACATCGATTTCCCCGACTTCTGTTTTGCCATTTTCGAGGTGGACAAAGCCTATATGAACGGCGGCTTTGCCCGCGCTTATGAGCTGACGGCTGAGGATCTGGGCCTCTAACCCAGCGCCGCTAGTTGTTGTCGATCCGCGCCAGAACGGTCACGCTGCCCACAGTGTTTTCCGAAAACCGCAGCGTGATCCGGTCACGGTTTGTGCCCTGTTCGGTCGAGACATAGGGGAAATCGTAATTGGCCACATTGGCGGCATTGGCGATCTTGCCACGCGCCACCACCGAATCCACGTTCTGGGCATAACCGCCAAAGGGCAGCGGCCCGGAACAATCCACCGTCCAGACATTATCCAGCGCGTTTTGGTCATGGCTGATCCGTGCTGGGTTTTCGATCCCTTGGGTGATCGACTGGAAACTGTTGCCCTGCACCAGCACATTGCGGATGCGGCTGTAATCCAGATCGGCAAAGGTCGTGTCGACCAGATCCACCCGGTCCAGATTGCCATGGATGGCGCGGAACATATTGCCGGCGATGGTCAGCCCGTTGATGAAATGCCCCGGCCCATGCGGCTTGATCACAATGAATCGTGACCAGGGGGCGGAGCCGATTGATTGAAAGATATTGTCGGTGATGTTGAGCGCTGAGAAGGAAAACTCAGAGGCAAAATCCGGCTCGGGATCATGCTCATTGCTCCACTCGATAGAACAATTGTCGACGTAGTTGCCATTGATCGTGGCGCGGTTCTGTGTCGCCGTCAGCACCAGCCCGGCCACCCGCACGCCATCGGGTTCATTGTCACCCAGGAACCAATGGTTGCCGGTGATGATGGAGGAGGTGCCCCCAAGCACGGCAAAGTGACGGAACTGGGTGATCCGGTTGTCGCGGATCTTGACGTCATTGGCATTGGCGTTCACCGCAACGGTGCTGCGGTCCTGAACCCGCAGGTTGCCCTCATTTGACAGGAACTGGCAGCGGTCAATCAGCATCCCCTGACAGCCGTCCCCGGGTGAGGTGATGGCGCGGTCTTTCGGCGTGGTGAAGAAACAGTCCTTCACATGGAAAATCAGCCCGGCCGGGGCCATCAGCACCGCACTGGCGCGGCCGTTGCACAGAAACTCAATATCCGACATGGAGAATTTGGACAGCTTCTGGAAGCCGCTGAAATCCATCACATATTTGAACCGGGTGAAGGTGTAAGTCTGCCGCCCCACCGCGTCATAAAGCGGCGCGGAGAGGGTAATGACGCGCGTTGCTTCATTCTTTTCGCGCACATAGACCTCACGGCCGACACCGGCGCCGGTGATCAGCGCCCCAACGGGGATGTTGGCGATATTGTCCACGTCCGTCAGCTGCCAGTGGTTGGAGGTGGCGTAGCTCGCGGGCGAGGTCACCTGTTCGGTGTCCCAATCGCTGGAGTTTTCCACATAGAACATGCCGTTGCGGATATGGCGGCGTTGGGCATATTCGGTGCGGTTCGGCACAGCCGCCGCCATGTCAATCGGGGCCGAGATGTTGATGCGGCGCCCGCCCAGATCCAGCCCTTCGTGATCGGCATTGTTCAAAAGCGACTGAAACGCCTTCTTGAAGGCCAGGACCTCATCCCCGAAGGCGTTGATATAGGTTGGTAGATCAAAGCTTTTGGTCAGCGACAGGATGGCGTCATCGGGCATGCTCAGCGTGCCTTCGAACTCCACCGGGTTTTCCAGCGTCACGGATGAGGCCAGCCGATACGTCCCGGCTGAGATCAGCACCCGACGGCCATTGGCCGCCGCATCCGCGGCCAGAAAGGCCGCGCTGTCATCTGTTGTGCCATCGCCCAACGCGCCATAGTCGCGCACATCGACCCAGTTCATCATGTCGCGGTGGAAGGCCGCGGTGATATCTTCGATCACCAGATCATCAATGCGCACCACGCCGCCATTGCCGCCGGTCAGGTCCAGTCCGAAGTGGCCGTAGATCGCACCATCGCCCCAGACCATATCCACACCTGTGCGCGCGCCGGTGCCAACAATGGCGCTGACCGTGACCACCTCGCCATAAAGGCTGAGGTTGGTTGTGGGGCCGCTCTCCACCAGACCGCCGACGTTGCTGTCACTGGCATTGCCCGCCCAACCCGCAATCCGCACCGAGGGCAGGTTGCCACTGATCGCTTTGACCCGCGCGGTGATGCGCAGGTAGCAGCCGGGCAGCAGCGGAGTCTGTCCCATGTAGCGCAGCCGCTGCGTGCTGTTGGTTTTGACCATCTCAAGGCAGCCACCAAAATCCGCATCCGCCGGCACCAAGGCGGCGTTGGCCGCACCGTCATAGCTGGCCGATCCCGGCGTGCCGTCGCCACTGGACCATTGTGCTAGCCCCGCCGCAAAGGCCGGGGGCATGAAGGTGAGACCGTCGGTGATTGCCTTGTTCATCGCTATGCCCTTTCCCAGAAACGTCCCGCACTGCGGGCCTGTTGAGGGCTAGGGATAGGGGCACAAGGTTAATGCACGCTTGGACCACCGTGACGGTGGCGGCAGGGAGGTAGGCGGCGGGGGACTTGCGGAGCGGAGGCGTCAGACGCCCGCGTCCATCGGGGGGCGCAGGAAGACGCCATCGATGCGCCAGCCCTTATCGGTTTCCACCATCAGATAGTCCAGCTGGTGGCGTTTGCCGGATTTGTCCTGCACCTCAATGCGTTGCACCGCGCCGCCCTCCTGTTCCTGATGGTCCAGAAAGGCCAGGGCGGTGGGGCGCCAGACCATCGGGTAGCCCCGCTGAACCATGGTGCCGAAGTTCTGCGAGGTGCCAAACAGCCGGCGGATGTTGGGGCTGGCAAAACTGAAAGCCGTGGAGAAATCATCGGCCTGAAAGGCGGCGATCTGGTTTCGGATCACCTGCTCCACCGCCGAACGCTCCGCAAGGGCGGCGCGGGGCAGGGACAGCAGCAAAGGCAGCATCAGGGCAAGGGCTAGGGTCGGGATCAAACGCATGGCGGGCCTCCTGACATTCAGGTAGGCCCGCCAAAGTTTCCGTCAAATTTGAGGGATGCCTTACGACAGTTCGCCGTTCAGCCCCTGTTCGATCAGCGCCACAGTTTCCGCCGCACCGTAAAGCGCTGCGAAGGACCCAAAGCGCGGACCCTGCGATTGACCCAGCAGCACCTCATAAAGCGCCTTGAACCAGTCCCGCAGGTTTTCGAAGCCATGGTTCTTGCCCACTGCAAAGACCACCGACTGCAGGAAATCCCCATCGGTGAAATCGGCCTCAGGCAGCGGATCTTCGTTGCCCATCATGGTGTTTTTCTTGGCGATCTGTTCCAGCGCCACCTCTGCCGAGGCGAAGGCCGCTTTCAGATCTTCCAATGCGGCCCGTTCCTGATCGGTCGGGGTGCGGAACACCTTCTCAGGCTTTACGAAGTCGTTGTAGTAGCGCACCGCATAGCCCGCCGCCGCATCCATCTGCGGGTTGGCTTCGGGGGAGGCCTCAGGCGCATAGCGCTGGATGAAGCCCCAAAGCTGCGCCTTGTCATCCGCACCGGCAACCGAGGCCAGGTTCAGAAGCATCGAGAAAGGCACCACCATGTCCGAGGCAGGTACATCACCTGCGTGAATGTGCCAGACCGGGTTGTTCAGCTGGGCCTTCACATCCTGGCCGGGATAGGCGCGCAGCTGCTGGTGATATTCGTCCATCGCCTTGGGGATTACGTCAAAATGCATCCGCTTGGCGGTTTTGGGCTTTTGATACATGAAATAGGCCAGACTCTCGGTCGGGGCGTAGGTCAGCCATTCATCGATCGAAATCCCGTTGCCCGAGGTTTTCGAGATCTTCTGCCCATTGGCATCCAGGAACAGCTCGTAGGTGAAGTGTTCCGGCGCGCGTTGGCCCAGCACACGGCAGATGCCGTCATAGATCGGCGTGTTGGTCGAGTGGTCTTTGCCATACATCTCAAAGTCCACACCCAGCGCCGCCCAGCGGGCGCCAAAGTCCGGCTTCCACTGCAGCTTCACATTGCCGCCGGTGACCGGCACGGTCCATTCTTTGCCGTCCTCATCATCAAAGGTGATGGTGTAGGTCTCGGCACAGACCTTTTTCATCGGAACGTAGAGAACACGGCCGGTTTCCGGGTGGATCGGCAGGAAGATCGAATAGGTCTGGCGGCGCTCTTCGCGCAGGGATTTCAGCATGATGGCCATGACGTCATCATATTTCTCAACGGCGCGTTTCAGCACCTCATCGAATTGGCCGGATTCGTAAAACTCCTTGGCCGAGTAGAAGTCATACTCGAACCCAAAAGTATCCAGGAACCGGCGCAGCATGGCGTTGTTGTGATGGCCAAAGCTCTCATACTCACCAAAAGGATCGGGCACTGAGGTCAGCGGCTTTTGCAGATGCTCATGCAGGCTTTCGGCGTTGGGGACGTTGCCCGGCACTTTGCGCATGCCGTCCAGATCGTCGGAGAAACAGATCAGTTTGGTCGGGATGTCGCTGATCACCTCAAAGGCGCGTTTGATCATGGTGGTGCGGGCCACTTCGCCAAAGGTGCCGATATGCGGCAGGCCCGAGGGGCCATAGCCGGTTTCAAACAGCACATAGCCCTTTTCAGGTTTGCCCTTTGCATAACGCTTTACCAGCTTCCGGGCTTCCTCAAAGGGCCAGGCTTTGGATTTCATTGCGGCGTCACGCAGTTCAGACATCTGCTGTCTCCATAGATAAACGGTCCGCCCGCGCCCCATGCGCGGCAGACCGCCGCTTCCTATTGCGGCAGAGCGCATCAGTCAATATTCTGCAATTGCAAAGGGGCCTTTAGCGCCTCACCAGCCCCCCGTTAGCCCCAGAAAGGCCCGCATATGACCCGCGAACAACCCCCTCATCCGCTCAGCCCGCAGGACTGTCTGGTTGCGATCATGGTCGCAATCTCGGCGGCGGATGCAAATATGCGCACGGCTGAGCTGGTGAAGATCCAAAACGCCGTGAACCACCTGCCGATTTTCGGGTCCTATGACATTGACCGGATCGGGGATGTGTCGCGCATCGTGTTTGAGCTGTTCTCGGAAGAGGAAGGTCTGGACGCCCTCTTTGGCCTGATCCGCGACAACCTGCCGGAGCATCTGTTCGAAACCGCCTACGCGCTGGCCTGTGATGTGGCCGCGGCGGACGGCAACATCCCCGAGTCCGAGCTGCGCCTGCTGGAAGAGATCCGCCATGAACTGAACATCGACCGCCTGCACGCCGCCGCCATCGAACGCGGCGCCCGCGCCCGCCACATCGCCGGGTGACCGGGGACGCCTACGCGTTTTGAGTTCAAGAAACCCCGCTCACGCTGAGCGGGGTTTTGTTTTGGGTGGGGAAATCTTTAAGGTTGTTTTATTTTTTTTGTTGGATATTTAGGATTGTTATTTCTGCAAGATTAAGTTTGAGGTGGTGTTGGTCCAATGACAAGAATTGTAACGGGTCAGGATATTTTGGAGAACGCGAGGGACATTTGTCGCACAGACGATGAACTGGTGTTGGCAGTCTCTTATTGGGGTAAAAACGCAGCAGATTATCTCGGGCTGCGGAAAAGCGACAAAACTCGAGTCGTGCTTAATGTTGCTCATGGCGGTACCAACCCTGCGGAGCTTCAAGTGCTGGCGGATCTTTTCCCTGAAAGAGTGCGGGTGCATCCGGATTTACATGCCAAGATCTATGCGAGCCGCGCACTGGGCCTGATCGGTTCCGCAAATGCTTCGTCAAATGGTTTGCATGGCAGTCTTCATGGCGGTCATGAGGAGGCTGGTGTTGTATTGGTTGGTGAAGCTGCGGCTCAGGCCTTTTCGCAGGCCGAGGCGTTCTACGAAGCTGGCGAGCCGCTGAGTGATGAACACATTGAGATGTGTAAACACAGGTTTGGGGCTGCCACGCTTGGTGAGTATATGCGGATGCGGCCTGCGCAGACGGCCAAAAATGTGCTTGATACGATATGTCAGCTGGATGACCTTTTTGGAAATGTACCTCTGATTTTGACCTATGACACTGTCGCAGACGAAGAAATCCAAAAGGAGTTCACCAAACAGCAAAACGAAGGGGCGAAAGAGCTTCAGGGTGACTATGATGAAACGATCTGGGACTACTGCAATTGGCGATTGAGCCCAAAGTACCTTGGGAAAAAGTGTCTTTCCATTCATCGCTCCTCGGAAAACGCTGAATTTGAGTTGCGGATCGTCCGTCCTGTCAGTCACCCACCTGACAATGCTAAGGGAACATTTGCAGACATGATGGCAGGGAGTGAGCCATTGGCGTTTGCGCTCGGTATATGTGAGAACAAGAGGAAGCGTTACATTACAGTACCGAGGGAAAACGCGGACTGGAAACGTCTAAACGCAGCATTCCAAGTACTTGTTGATGATGGCGGCTGTTATCGGCCGAATGGGTATCAAAACGGCAGAGATCTCATAAATCTCCTGGAAAGTGATCCGAAGTCGACGACCTAACTGAAGGTTCGCAATGTGTTACGATTGTTGGAATAGCCGCCAACCCAGCCCCTCATCCCCCATAGACCCCGCCCCAGCGTTCCAGCAGGGTTTGCTGCAGGGATTTGGAGCGGCGGTTCCAGGCGCGGCCGCCTTCGGGGCGTTCGCGTTCATCCTTCTTCAGCACGCGGCGGCGTTTGTCGTCGGCGGTGAAGATGGCAAAGGCCATCTGCCGCCCGTCTGGCGCGGTGACATAGCCCGCCAGCGATGAGGCAAAGTTCAGCGTGCCGGTCTTTGCCACCACCTTCAGCGGGTGGCGGGTGTTTGGCTTGCCCTTGGCATCGCGCAGGGTGATCTGTTTCAGGAGCGGCCCCAGTTGGGTGCGCGCCTGCGCGGTGGTCAGCGCGGCCACCATATCCTGCGCCGAGAGGCGCGAGCCGTCGCCAAGGCCCGAGTGATCCAGAAACTTGGCCTGCTGCATGCCCAGCCGCTGTTTCGCCCAGCGGGTCATGGCCTGACCCGAGGTGCGCAGCGAGCTGGGGGATTTCCCGCCCGACTGAGTGGCGGCAAGGCCTACCATCTCAGCGCTGAGGTTGGTGGAATATTTCAGCATGCCGCGCAGGATCTCACGCAGGATCGGGCTTTGATGGGTGGCCAGCGTGGTGCCGCCGGGCAGGGACTTCACCACTTTTTCCTTAGGCAAAACAATGCCATGGGCGCGGGCTAGGGTGCGGAATACCTCCCCTGCGTAAAGGTCTGGACGACGCACCGGCAGCCAGCGTGCCCCGCCTTTGCCCAAGGCCCCGCTGGCAACCGTCCAGTGATCGGTGCTGCCCTTTTGCTGATAGGTGTAGACCGGCACCTGCCGTTTGATCACCGCCATGCGGGAGATCTGCACCTCAGGCCGGTAATTGGCCGAGCGGGCGTCCATGGTGACCCCCCAGCCGGCACCGGCGCGTTTCCATTCGAAATGCACCCGATTGTAGTTCAGCGACAGGCCGGAAATCGCCGGGTTATAGCCGACGTGATCGGGTTGGCTGTCATCGATCTGGCGCAGGTAGGGCAGGGCGCCGGCATAGAGCAGGAAGCGCCCGCGCACCTCACGCAGGCCGCTGGCCTTCAGCGTTTTGGCCAGCTGCGCCAGGGCTTCGGTGTCGAGCGTCGGATCGCCGCCACCGGCAAGGATCAGATCGCCCTGCAGCACGCCGTTTTGCACCGGTTTGGTGGCAATCAGCCGGGTGCGGAACCGATGATTGGGGCCCAGCCGGTCCAGCGCATAAAGCGCGGTGACCGCTTTGGTCACGCTGGCGGGGGGCAAAACGGCATTGGCCGCGCGCCCCTCCAGGATCTCACCGCTGTGGGGATCGGCGACCGCACAGCTCAGCCCGCCGCTGAGTTTGGCGCGGGCGAGCAGGGTTTCGATCGTTTCTGCCTTGGGCAGGGTGGGCGTGCCGGGACGCGCCACAGGTCGCAGGGAGCGATCGACGGGTCTGGCAACGGTGGGGCTGGCCGAAAATGCAGCCAGGGCGCTTATAAAAAAACGTCTGGAAAGTGAGTGAACCATAAGGCGCAGTTTACCCCGGGTCTGGGGCGGGCCTCAAGCACGCAGATGGGATGTTTTGATGAATTTCCCGCGACATTGCAGCCCCTTCGGGCCGGAACGTGGGGATAAGGTGGGCTAGCCCCAGCCACCACCGGCGCGGATCTGGGTGGAGGACTGCGCCACCATCGGCATGTTCACAAAGCACCAGCGCGGCGGGCGGCCCTGTGGCAGCGCCTGGCTGTGGCGCGGGGAGAGCTTTTGTTGCCGGTGCATCCGCGCTGCCTTGGAACAGCGCGCCGCCAGCCGGTCACCGGGGCGGGCCAGCACCCCGACGGGCACATCGGCCATGATCTGCTGCCAGTTCTGCCAGCGGTGAAACTGCACCAGATTGTCCGCCCCCATCAGCCAGACAAAGCGCACCCCTGGATAGAGGCGCTGCAGACGGCTGAGGGTTTCGGCGGTGTAGCGGGTGCCGATGTGGCATTCCAGATCAGTCACGGTCACGCGCGGGTGGTTGATCACCTGCCGGGCCCGTTGCAGCCGCTGCGCCATGGCCGCGGGCCCCCGTGATTTCAACGGGTTGCCGGGGCTGACCAGCCACCAGACCCGATCCAGCCCAAACCGCTTCAGCGCTTCGCGGGTGATATGGGCATGGCCGGCATGGGCGGGATCAAAGGATCCCCCAAGCAGGCCGATGGTCTGACCGGCGCGGGCGTATGGCAGGGTGTTGCGCATGTCTTTCCATCTCGGAGCGGGGGCGCGCTGTCAACCGTTAAGCGTCTTTTCGGGGCTGCATGCAGGGCAGGGTGGCGAGGCTTGCAATTTTGATATAGTTGCCTTAAGTCAACTATTCTATCAAGTAAGACATCGCTGCCAGGAAGCCCCCGTAATGCCGCAAGATCCCATCGCCCGTATCCGCCGTTTCAATCGCGCTGTCACCCGTGAAACCGGCGCGTTGGACAATTCCTTTCTGGGCCGCGGGCGGCCTCTGGGCCCGGCGCGGGTGCTGCATGCCATTGGCCCTGAAGGCCGCGATCTGGAATCGATCCGCAGCTATCTGGACCTCGACAAGCCGCTGCTCAGCCGGTTTTTGAAATCGCTGCAGGATGAGGGGCTGTTGGAATTGCAGCGCGATCCCAACGATGGCCGCCGCCGTATCGCCCTGCTGACCGAGGCCGGCAGGGCCGAACGTGATGCTTATAATGCGCTGTCGGATGCGCAGGCCGATAAGATCCTGTCACGCCACCCTCGACCCGAAGCGTTGCTGGAGGCGATGGATCTGGTCGCCTCGGCCCTTGGCCGGGACCGGATCGAACTGGTTGAATGTGACCCCCGTAGCCCCGATGCGGTGGGCTGTCTGGAGGCCTATTACAAAGAGCTGGGCGAGCGGTTCGATACCGGTTTTGACGTCAACCTCAGCGCTGATCCCGATGCCACCGACATGATGGCGCCAAGGGGCGTGTTCTTTGTGGCCTATTCCGATGGCATGCCGCTGGGATGCGTTGGCGTCAAAGGCACCGACAAAGGCTATGCCGAAATCAAACGCCTGTGGATTTCCCCCGCCGCCCGCGGTTTGGGCCTGTCCCGCACCCTGATGGCAGAGGCGGAGCGCGCCGCCAAAGACCTTGGCATCACCCTGCTGCGGCTCGACACCAATTCGGCCCTGCCCGAGGCGGTGGCGCTTTACCAACGCTCCGGCTGGAGTGAGATTGAGCGGTTCAACGATGACCCCTATCCCGACTACTTTTTTGAGAAGAAGATCTGAGGCCTGATTGTCGGCGCGTATTAAGGGGCATGCCTGTTCACTGCTTCTGTTGATGGGTTGGATTTTGCTAGTACGACCGCCTAGCGTTTTTGCCCCTGCCCAACAGGCACTGTTGGGCCGCGCCGTTCCGCCCCCACGGGGCGGCGCGTTCGCACCACCCCTCGGAACGGCGCTCGGTACAATTGGGCAGGTGTTGCATCGTCTCTATCAACCGCATTGCCCCCCCAAGCCCCATCCGCTATCACCTCTGCCAACCTAAGTTTTCCTGTAAGAGAGCTCCCCCATGGCATCCTATCAATATGTCTACCACATGTCCGGCGTCTCCAAGACCTATCCGGGCGGTAAGAAATGCTTTGAAAACATCCACCTGAACTTCCTCCCCGGGGTGAAGATCGGCGTTGTGGGCGTGAACGGCGCCGGTAAATCGACGCTGATGAAGATCATGGCCGGTATGGACAAGGACTTCACCGGCGAAGCCTGGCACGCCGAAGGCGCCAAGGTCGGCTACCTGCCGCAGGAGCCGGAGCTGGACCCGAGCCTCGATGTGCGCGGCAATGTGATGCTGGGTGTGGCCGAGAAAAAGGCTATCCTGGATCGCTACAATGAGCTGGCGATGAACTACAGCGATGAAACCGCGGATGAGATGGCGCAGCTGCAGGATGAGATCGACAGCCAGAACCTGTGGGATCTGGACAGCCAGGTTGATATCTCGCTGGAGGCGCTGCGCTGCCCCCCCGATGATGCCGATGTGACCAGCCTGTCGGGTGGTGAGAAACGTCGTGTGGCGCTGTGTAAGCTGCTGCTGGAAGCACCTGATATGCTGCTGCTTGACGAACCGACCAACCACCTGGACGCGGAAACCATCGCCTGGCTGCAGCAGCACCTGATCGACTACAAGGGCACCATCCTGATCGTCACCCACGACCGCTACTTCCTGGATGACATCACCGGCTGGATCCTGGAACTCGACCGCGGCCGTGGCATTCCCTACGAAGGCAACTACTCGGCCTGGCTGGAACAAAAAGCAAAACGCCTGCAGCACGAAGCCAAAGAAGACAAAGCCCGCCAGAAAACGCTGGAGCGCGAGCTGGAATGGATGCGTCAAGGCGCCAAGGCGCGTCAGGCGAAATCCAAGGCCCGTATCGCCGCCTATAACGATCTGGCCAACCAGTCCGAGCGCGAAAAAATCACCCGCGCCCAGATCGTGATCCCGAACGGCCAGCGTCTTGGTGGTAAGGTGATTGAGGTGAACGGCCTGAAGAAGGCGATGGGTGATAAGCTCCTGGTCGAGGATCTGTCGTTCAGCCTGCCGCCCGGTGGGATCGTCGGTGTGATCGGTCCCAACGGCGCCGGTAAAACCACCCTGTTCCGCATGCTGACCGGTCAGGAACAGCCTGATGAGGGCACCGTGGAATATGGCGAGACCGTGCAGCTGTCTTACGTCGATCAGTCGCGCGACGATCTGAAAGACAATGAAACCGTCTGGGAAGCGATTTCTGGCGGGGCGGAGCTGATTGAATTGGGCGATGCGCAGGTCAACTCGCGCGCCTATTGCTCGTCCTTCAACTTCAAAGGCGGTGATCAGCAGAAAACCCTGAACCTCTTGTCCGGTGGTGAGCGCAACCGTGTCCACATGGCGCGCCTGCTGAAAGAGGGCGGCAACGTGCTGCTGCTCGACGAACCGACCAACGACCTGGACGTTGAGACCCTACGCGCCCTGGAAGATGCGCTGGTTGATTTCGCCGGCTGCGCGGTGGTGATCTCGCACGACCGTTTCTTCCTTGACCGGATCTGTACCCACATCCTCGCCTTCGAAGGTGACGCCCATGTGGAATGGTTCGAGGGCAACTTCGAGGACTACGAAGAAGACAAGAAACGCCGCCTGGGCCCCGACGCGCTGGAGCCGAAGCGGATCAAACACAAGAAATTCACCCGTTAAGGGGTGGCAAAGCGGCCCTTCGGGGCCGCTTTTTTGTTTTGTGAATTCTCCGACTTGCACTCAAAGCGCGATTTTGCTTCTGATTGATGCATCTTATTGATGATTTGGGAAGCGATATGAGAAAGCTGTACATATTTGGTAACGGCTTAGGTCGTGCATTTGACAATGACTTCTACAGTTTAAAGCGGGCACTTGAGGAAGCCTGGTCCGAAGAAGGCCCCCTAAACGATGACGAACGTGCGCTAATTGCAAATTGCCTCAGCGACGGCGCTGTCGGGCCAGAGATGGCAGCTCCTACCGAAGAGGCTCAGTTACGCGATCTGCAACGAGTTGTGGATGCTTGCGATTTGATTGCGCATTTTCAAGAACGCGCCAATTGTGACGAGGCTTGGTTAACTGGTAATGGAGAAGATTTTCCCAATGCTGTGCGCAGGTATTTTCATCACGCAGCATCTCAGTTTCATAGTGCAGAGCACAAGTTACCCCCTGAGTTTGCCCAAAAATTCCGGGCCTTTGTTGAGCGTGACAGACCGCATATTGCTACATTGAACTATGATGATCTTTTGTACGGTTCTTTCGTGGAGACACCAATTGCGCAACAACACTTGTTGCGAGACGGTTTCTTGCGCGGGAAATTTGATTTCGAGTTCCATAAACGGCTTATGATAGAGGGTGAGGGCTGGTTTCTGCATCTCCACGGCTCTCCATTGTTCATTAGAAGAGGTGGTAAAGACCGGAAAATCACGAGAGCGGAGCTGCCTAGTCACCTAGGATACGAGAGAACTCACCTGGTTCTGACAGATGCTAAAAGCAAGCCCGGTGCTATCAATTCATCCGCAATACTTCGGCGATATTGGGCTGAACTTGCAGAGATACTTAAGCAACCAGTCGCGGTTACGCTTTTTGGCTATGGAGGCGCGGATCTACATCTCAATCGTTTGATATCCGAAGCCCATGAGGGCGCGACGATCCGAGTTGTTTCAAGAACTCCTGATGATGAAAATTCCGCAAAAGCACACTGGGAGTGTCTGTTTCGCAGCAGAGATCTGGAGTTTTTGTTTCTAGATAATATCCTCGATCTTCAGGACTGGTGATAATTACCCAAAACCAGCCCGGCTTTGCCGGGCAGCGCCCGAACCGCCCCCACGGGGCGGGCGCTTCGCTTCGCCCCTCGGTTCGGTCGCTAGGGGCTAAGTACAGAGGTATCCGCTTCTAAAACACATCCCCTCACAGCGCCGCCATCTGGCTGAAACATCGCTGGAAACAGGTCCTCGGCCTCCCCACGTCCTTAGACATAGGAGGACACACCGATGCCGAGATCTGAACCCCAACCCACCCGCAAACATGACCTGCCGCGTCCGTCGGAGGCGCAGGGCAGGGCACCTTATCGCTTCACCGATTGGGCGGCGATCTGAGTGCCCAAAGCGGTCCTATTGGCAAAAACGTGATCGCCGGGGCCTTTGAAAACATTGATTTTGCCACCCGGCTCAGGGCATTCTGCGGGCATTCCTTTGCAAAACATATGAGTGCCCCCCTGATGCTACGCCGCCATTTCCTCACCTCCGCTGCCGCCGCCTCGACCACGCTTGCGATGCCCTCCATCGCGCGGGCCTTTGAGGTTGATACGAAATACCTGCCGCAGGAGGTGCGGATCAAAAGCGGGGTAGAGCCGGGGCAGATCCTGATCCTGCCACAGGCGCATTACCTCTATTTGGTCACCGGGCCCAATCAGGCACGGCGCTACGGCGTTGGCGTCGGCAAGGCGGGGCTGGAGTTCAAAGGTGACGCGGTGATCCAACGCAAGGCCAAGTGGCCAAACTGGCGCCCCACGGCTGAGATGATCAAACGTGAGCCGCGCACCTATGCGAAGTTTGTCGACAATGACTACATTCAACCGGGTGGTCCGTCGAACCCTTTGGGCGCGCGGGCGCTTTACCTTTATAAAAATGGCCGCGACACTTATTTCCGCATCCATGGCACGACCCAGCCGCGCTCGATCGGGCGCTCGGTCTCCAACGGCTGTATCCGCATGATCAATGACCATGTGAAGGATCTGTATGAGCGGGTGCCCACGGGAACCCGCGTCACAGTGCTGTAATCCGCCCCTGACCCGGATCTGACCTGTATCAAGGTGGCCTCCTTTCGCCTGTGGCACTGTCACGGCAAGCGAAAGGAGATCCCTATGTATAAGAACATTCTTGTCCCCGTCTCATTTGAAGAAAACCGCGACTCGGCCGGTGCCTTGGAAATCGCCCAAGCGATCCGGGCCGAAGGCGGCAAAATGACCGTGCTGCATGTGATGGAGGCGGTGCCGGGCTATGCGCTGACCTATGTGCCCGAAGGGTTTCACAGCGATATGCAGAAAACTGTTGCCGAAGAACTGGCCCAAATGGTTGAGGGCATCGACGGCGCCGAGGTTCAGGTGGTGGATGGCCATTCGGGCCGCACTATTGTGGATTACGCGGCTGAAAATGACATCGACTGTATCGTCATCGCCTCGCACCGTCCGGGCATGCAGAACCTGCTACTTGGCTCCACCGCGACGCAAGTTGTACGCCATGCCAAATGCGCGGTGCATGTGCTGCGCTGATCGCTGCTGATTGCGTCGAAATGACCGTTGATGGGGCTTGTTCCAGCCGGGGCAAGCCCCATTTCTATGGGGCAACCATAAAGGAGTGATGATGATGCAATGTCCGATCGACGGCGCCCAACTGGTGATGACCGAACGCGCGGGGGTCGAAATTGACTACTGCCCGCAGTGTCGCGGTGTTTGGCTGGACCGGGGTGAGTTGGACAAGATCATCGAACGCTCCGCCGTGCCCGAGGCGCCGCAGCCCGCGCCGCGTCAGGCGTATCGCGAGGAACGCCGTGACAGCGGTTATGACAGCCGGGGCTATGACGATCGCAAGCACTATAAGAAGCGCAAACAGAAGAGCTTCCTGTCCGAGATCTTTGACTTCGACTGATCTGCACGAAGGTATCCGATGGCGCCCGCGAGCCGGGCGCCTTTGCTGTTTCTGAGGATCACGTTTCGTGGCCCAGGGGGCGCACAGCCACGAAAATCAGCCAAACCCCGCGTTCATTGTGCTTTTGCAGGGCGCGGGGCGCATGCGCCATATTGACCAGCGCCCGATTCCAACGCATATCCCGCTCATGACCGACCTGAAAAACATCCGCAACTTCTCGATCGTGGCGCATATCGACCACGGTAAATCCACGCTGGCTGACCGCCTGATCCAATCGACCAATACCGTGGCCGATCGGGACATGAAGGAACAGCTCCTGGACTCGATGGATATCGAGCGGGAACGCGGCATCACCATCAAGGCCAACACCGTGCGCATCGACTATCAGGCGAAGGACGGTGAGACCTATGTGCTGAACCTGATCGACACCCCCGGCCACGTGGACTTTGCCTATGAGGTGTCGCGTTCGATGCGGGCCGTTGAAGGTTCGCTGCTGGTGGTGGATTCGACCCAAGGGGTTGAGGCGCAGACCCTGGCCAATGTCTATCAGGCGATTGAGGCCGATCATGAGATCGTGCCGGTTCTGAACAAGATCGACCTGCCCGCCTCGGACTGTGACCGTGTGGCCGAGCAGATTGAAGATGTGATCGGTATTGATGCCACGGACGCCATTCAGGTCTCGGCGAAATCGGGCATCGGTATTGAGGACACGCTGGAAGCGATCGTGCAGCGCCTGCCGGCGCCGAGCGGTGATCGTGATGCGCCGCTGAAGGCGATGCTGGTTGACAGCTGGTATGACGCTTACCTGGGCGTTGTGGTTCTGGTGCGGATCATGGACGGCACCCTGCGCAAAGGGCAACGTATCACCATGATGCAGACCGGCGCCAACTACCCTGTGGACCGGGTTGGCGTGTTCCGCCCTGAGATGACGCAGGTTGAGGAGTTGGGCCCGGGTGAAATCGGCTTTATCACCGCCTCGATCAAACAGGTGCGTGACACCAAGGTGGGCGATACGATCACCACCGAAAAGAAAGGCGCCGAGGAGCCGCTGGAAGGCTTTAAACCCAGCCAGCCGGTGGTGTTCTGTGGCCTGTTCCCGGTCGACTCGGCCGAGTTTGAGGATCTGCGCGGCGCGATTGAGAAGCTGGCACTGAATGATGCGTCCTTCTCTTATGAAATGGAAACCTCCGCCGCGCTGGGCTTTGGCTTCCGCTGCGGCTTCCTGGGGCTGTTGCACCTTGAGGTGATCCGCGACCGGATCGAACGCGAATATAACATTGAGCTAATCACCACCGCGCCGTCGGTGATCTATCACGTCTACATGAAGGGCAAGGATAACGAGCCCGGTGAGATGATTGAGCTGCACAACCCGGCCGACATGCCTGACCTTTCCAAGGTGGACCACCTTGAGGAGCCGCGCATCAAGGCCACCATCATGGTGCCGGATGAATATCTGGGCGACGTGCTGAAACTGTGTCAGGACCGTCGTGGCCTGCAGGAAGATCTGACCTATGCTGGCACTCGCGCAATGGTGGTCTATGACCTGCCGCTGAACGAGGTTGTGTTTGACTTCTACGACCGTCTGAAATCGGTGACCAAGGGCTATGCGTCCTTTGACTATCAGATGACCGGCTACCGCGAAGACACGCTGGTGAAGATGTCCATTCTGGTCAACGAAGAGCCGGTGGATGCGCTTTCCGTGATGGTGCACCGCGATCGCGCCGAACTGCGGGGCCGCGCCATGTGTGAGAAGCTGAAAGAGCTGATCCCGCGCCACATGTTCAAGATCCCGATCCAGGCCGCCATCGGTGGCAAGGTGATTGCCCGTGAAACCCTGGCCGCGCTGCGCAAGGATGTGACGGCCAAGTGTTACGGCGGCGACATGACCCGGAAGAAGAAACTGCTGGAGAAGCAGAAGGCGGGTAAGAAGAAGATGCGCCAGTTCGGTAAGGTGGACATCCCGCAAGAGGCCTTCATCTCGGCCTTGAAGATGGATGACTGAGACACGACCCCGCACCTTGGTGCGGGGTTTCTTTTGGGGCGCTTCGCTTTTGGGGGCAGTTATGCAGCCCGCTTCATCCGCCTCTATTGTGCGGATGTACTTGGGCGGATTTCTGTATTGTTGATATTTTGACGTCTGTATGGTCAATAGTTTGACGTCATGCACTGACCTGTCGCGCGGCCCTGTGCACGCTTCAGTCGTAGGGAAATTTTAGTTGACAATTAAAACTTGTTTCATGCAAAAGCTGCCAAGTTTTAAAGGCTAAACCTGTATTTTTGAGGTCTGTTTAACTCGAGCGTAGGCTTGAAGAAAAAATATGCCATTTCCCGTATATCTACGGTTGTGGCGATCTGCTTGACCCTACGTTGCTGTCAAAATCACATACTTAAGTGTTGATTCAAATCAAAAGGCAAATCATTCAAAGTAAGTAATATGATCAAGACGTTGAAGTAACTGAATTGGGCGAAAGATATGCTCAGGCTTGCAGCCATCCTGCACCTCTTTATTGGTGCTACGCTTTCCGGCACATGTCTGATTATCGCGCTGGTGATGGGCCATGACAGGGTTGTCGGCCTGCTGACGGCGGCGCTGATTGGATTTGTTCTGTCGCTGCCACTGACCTACCTGGTCGCGCGCAAACTTTATCACGACTGATCAATAGGTTCTCGGCATCCCGCTTCGGCGGGAGGCGGCGATGGTGCTCGCGGGAAGGGGTCCCCCAGGTGCTGTCGCCGCCGCTAAGACCCGTGTGCCCTCCCGGTAAATCAGGTATTAGCGAGGTAGCTGCGCACGGCAGCTTCGAACTCACGCGGCTTTTCCGCATGCAGCCAGTGACCGGCACCCGGCAGTTTGGCAAAGTGGCTGTTGGGGAAATAGCTTTTGGTCAAATCCCGATCTTCCCGGCGCACATAGTCCGATAGCGCCCCGGCTAGAAACAGGGTTTTGCCATCGAACTGCCCGTCAATCTTGGGGAAGCTGAGGATCTGATCCATGTCCCGTGCCAGCACGTCCAGGTTGAGCCGCCAGCGTTTGCCCGCCACATCCAGTGACTGCGTGAAGAAGGTCGGCAACACCGGATCATCCACAATCGCGCGCAGCTGTGCCTCGGCGTCAGAACGTTTTTCGACCTGTGCCAGATCCACCGCGCGCATCGCCTCGATGTATTGGATCTGCGAATGGGTGTAGCTGACCGGCGCAATGTCCGCGATCACCAGCCGGTTGACCAGATCGGGGTGTTTCAGCGCCAGCACCATCGCCGCTTTGCCGCCCATTGAGTGGCCCAGCACATCCATCGGCGCGCCATGGGCGCGGATCACCTCGGCCAGATCTTCGGCCATGTCCTCATAGCTGTGGCTGTCATGCCAGGGGCTGTGCCCGTGGTTGCGCTGGTCAACAGCAATCACCTGCCGTTCGTCAGACAGGCGTTTGGCAATCACACCCCAATTGCGGCCAGAGCCGTAAAGGCCATGAACAATCAAAAGAGCGGGCTGGTCGGTCGGTTCACCGTGGACAATCTGGTTCAGCATGGGGGATAGATAGTGGAGCACGCGCGCGCGTGCCAGAGACATTCGCGCCCCAAAGGCGCAACACTGGATGCAGAGGACGCAAAAGTGATCGACCAACAGGCGCTGACCCGGATGGAGAGTGAGCTGAATGAGCTACTGGCCGAAAAGTTTGGCCTGTCCAGCGGGCCGCTGACCGCACGGTTGCAGCGGCTGGGGCGCCGGGTGCCGGGCTATGTGCGCCGCGCCGCGCAAGTGCTGGTCGAGGCCGGGGCCCATGTGGGCCACCCCAAGCTGATGATGCAGGTCGATGCAGCCGAGGTGGAGCGCGCCTATCGCACCCTGCGCCAGCATCTGAAAACCGTGGATGTCAAAGACCGCCGCAAAGGCGCGGTGCTGTCGCTCTTGGGCAGCCTGTCGTTCAACCTGCTGGCGGTGCTGGCGTTGTTGCTGCTGATTCTGGTGTGGCGCGGCTTTCTGTGATCCGCTGAGGCTGTACTGGCTGACGGTGCAGCGCGTGACGGATCACCAGGGTGACGGTTACGAAGCTGACGTAGAGCAGCAGATACCATGATCCCATCTTGGCAAAGCTGACCTTCTCCAGCGGGTTCTGCCCTGCATAGAGCCACGTGCCGGTGAGCGTGCCGATGTTTTCGGCCAGCCACAGAAAGAAGCTGGAGAAAAACGCCGCCAGTGGCAGCGGCATCCAATACCAGTTGTCGCCAATGCGAAACCAGATCCGGGTGCGCAGAAACATCACCAATGTGGCGGCAAACAGTAGATAGCGCATGTCGGGCACAAAATGATGGGCGAAGAAGTTCACATAGATCGCTGTGGCCAGCATCACCGTGGTCCAGAACGGCGGGTAGGGGGCAAACTGCATGTCAAACAGCCGGATGACCCGCGCCATATAAGACCCCACCGCCGCATACATGAAGCCGGAGAACAGCGGCACCCCCAATAGTTTCAGGATCCCCGGTTCGGGATAGGCCCAACTGCCGGCCTGCACCTTGAACAGCTCCATCGCGGTGCCTGTCAGGTGGAACAGGGCGATGACTTTGGCCTCTTCCCAGCTTTCCAGCTTCAGGCTGAGGAACAGCACCTGCAGGCCCACGGCCACAATGACCAGCGCGTCATAGCGGTGCAGCGCCCAGTCCGGCTGCCAGATCGCCTTGCTGCCGAGAATTGCAGCCAGCAGGCAAATCCCGAACAGGCAGGCCCAGCCCTGTTTCAGCACAAACATCACAAATTCCGCCACCGGCCCCGGCAGCCGCTCACGCATCCAGTCACCAAGGCGGCGTTCAACGGTCAGGGTATGGGGGGCGTGTTGGGTCATTCGGAGAGTGCCTCTGGCGCGACAGAGCCAGTCAGCCAAACGCCGTTTTCCGATAAGTAGAAAGCCTGCCCTTGTTGGTGGAGCGCCGAGGCTGCGACCTGCAAAATCACTGGTTTCCCGTGACGGGCGCCAACAGTCCGGGCCGTCTCCTTATCGGCGGAAAGATGGACGTGCTGGCGACCCATCGGTCGCAAGCCTTCTGCCAAAATTTGCGCGCGTGTGGATTCGGCGGTGCCGTGATAAAGGATTGAGGGAGGTGTGACTGGCTTGAGCCCCAGGTCCACATCGCGGGAGTGACCTTGCCGCGCGCGGATGCGCCGACCATCCTCAGATAGTGCAAACCTTTGTTTTGGATTGGTTTCAACAATCTCTAGCAATTCTTCGTGCGTGATCGGCTGACGGCTATTGGCAAGGATCGCATCCACCGGCGCCCAGCCAGCGGCATCAAGGGTAAGACCGATTTCTTCTGGGGAGTGGCGCAGAATGAGGCTTAGAAATTTGCTTTTGGATATAAGTGACTTTTTCATCGGTCCAGTTAGCCGCGCTTGGGCAGGGCTGTCCAGCTTGGGCCTTTCCCTCGGCGGGTCTTCGCGGTAGTCATGAACGACGTTCAATGTGTTTGGCGATGAGGGGACACAGATGGCAGGCAAGGTAGAGGCCCGGCGCGCGGCGCTGCGGGAGAAGCTGGTGGAACTGGCCGAAGCGCAGATCGTTGCCGAAGGGCTGGGATCGCTGAAGGCGCGGCAGTTGGCGAAAGAGGCGGGGTGCGCCCTAGGGGCCATCTATAACGTGTTTGAGGATATGACGGCGCTTGTGCTGGAGGTGAACGGCCGCACCTTTCAGCAATTGGGGGCGACGGTGCGCGGCTCACTGGAAGGGGCGGAGCATCTGGATCCAAATGCCCGGTTGATTCGCATGAGTCACGCTTATCTGGGCTATGCTGCCGACAACACGCACCTGTGGCGGGCGCTGTTTGATGTGGACATGTCGACCGAAAATGCGGTGCCACAGTGGTATATGCAGGCCTTGGGGGAGTTGTTTGCATTGATCGCCGCCCCCTTGGCCGAACTGTTCCCGGAAAAGGACCGCGATGAGCTGTCATTGATGACACGGGCCTTATTTTCCTCGGTGCACGGCATGGTTCTGCTGGGATTGCAGCAGCGGATTTCCGGGGTGCCACGCGATCAGATCGCAGAAATGATTTCGCAGGTATTGGGTCAAATCGGGAAAAATTGAACATCGTTCAAGAAATGTCTTGAACGATGTTCAGGAGTGTCTTACCTCTAGTTTATGAACGATGTTCACGACAGCATCGCAAGTGAATTGGAGGAAAGATTATGTTCTCGACTTTGAAGACCCTGGTGACCGGCGCAAATGCCCGTGCAGAAGAGCGTCTGCGCGACACCTATGCGATTGAATTGATCGATCAGAAAATCCGCGAAGCTGAGGCGGGTTTGAAAAACGCCAAATTCACACTGGCCAGCCTGATGCAGAAACAGCGCGGCGAGGCCAGCCAGCTGCAGCGGATTGACGGGCAGATCGTGGACCTGACCAGCCGCGCCACCGCCGCATTGGAGGGCGGGCGTGAAGATCTGGCGATGCAGGCAGCGGACGCCATTGCCCGAATGGAAAACGAACGCCAGCAGCGCCAACAGACGCTGGACCGGCTGGAGGCCCGTGTGATGCAGCTGAAACACTCGGTTGAACGCGCCCACCGTCGCATTCTGGATCTGAAGCAGGGCGCCCTGCAGGCACGTGCAGCCCACAAGGAACAGCAGATGCAGAAACGGCTGGGACGTCACGTGGCGCAGGACAGCGCCTTTGAGGAGGCCGAAGGGCTGATCGCCCGGGTGCTGGACCGTGATGACCCCTTTGAGCAGTCCATGATCCTGAATGAGATTGACGCCGATCTGCCCCCCGGCAGCGCCACAGATACCCTTGCTGAGGCCGGGTTTGGCCCCGCCACAAAATCCACCGCCGCCGATGTGCTGGCGCGGCTGAAAACCAAATAATCCCCAACCCAGCACCTGATAGATAACTGATAGACTTAGGAGAATTTAGAAATGACCGATCGTAATGACAACGCCCTTATCGTCCTTCTCAACATGGCTGGTGTCGCCATTGCCTATGGGATGCTGGGCGTCTCACTGTGGCTTTCGACTGAGGTGCCGCTGGCCACCAAAGGGTTCTGGGGCATGGGCATCTTGCTGCTGACACTGAGCCTGATCAACGTGGTGAAATACCGCTTTGACGCCCGCTCCAGCGAGGACCGCATTCGCAAGATCGAAGAGGCCCGCAATGAAAAGATGCTGGAGGAGGCCCTGCGCGAAGACGTGTAAGCCCGGCTTACAAGGTGGCAGCTGAAGTGCAGCTGTCACCACAGCCGTCTTCGCTAAGCTGACAGATAGACAGGTCTTAGCGGAGACATTTCAATGTTTGGGAAACTCACCAGTTGGTTCAGCCAAACGCCACGCAAGATAGACGTGGGTACACACTTGCCAAAAAACCACGAAGCGCAACTTGCCCAACATAGGCGCTGCCGCGCGGCGCTGCGGGCAGAAAACGAAAAGCACCTGTCGCGCTTCTGGTATTGAGGGCTTGCGCCAAAGAAAAACCCCCGGTCCATTGGGCCGGGGGTTCTTATTTCTTGATGTCAGACCTGCTTACAGGTTCGGGTACATCGGGAAGTTGGCGCAGAAGGCTTCGACCTCGGCCTTGACCTTGGCTTCGACGGCGCCGTTGCCCTCTTCACCGTTGGCGGCCAGACCGTCGACAACTTCGACAATCCAATCCGCGATCTGGCGGAACTCAGCCTCACCGAAGCCGCGGGTGGTGCCAGCCGGGGTGCCCAGACGGATGCCCGAGGTGACCATCGGCTTTTCCGGGTCAAACGGGATGCCGTTTTTGTTGCAGGTGATGTGGGCGCGGCCCAGGGCCTTTTCGGTGGCGTTGCCTTTCACCCCTTTGGGGCGCAGGTCGACCAGCATCACATGGGTGTCGGTGCCGCCGGTGACGATGTCCAGACCACCCTTCATCAGCTGATCGGCCAGCGCAACGGCGTTGGCGCGCACCTGTTTCTGGTACTCTTTGAACTCAGGACGCAGCGCTTCGCCAAAGGCCACGGCCTTGGCCGCGATCACATGCATCAGCGGGCCGCCCTGAATGCCGGGGAAGATGGCCGAGTTAATCTTCTTGGCCAGATCGGCGTTGTTGGTCAGGATCATGCCGCCACGGGGACCGCGCAGGGTCTTGTGGGTGGTGGTGGTGGCCACATCCGCGTAAGGGAAGGGCGAGGGGTGTTCACCTGCAGCAACCAGACCGGCGAAGTGGGCCATGTCCACCATCAGGTAGGCGCCAACCTCATCAGCGATCTCACGGAATTTGGCGAAATCGATCTGACGCGGGATGGCGGACCCACCGGCAATGATCAGCGCCGGCTTGTGCTCACGGGCCAGGGCGGCGACTTCGTCATAGTCGATCAGGTTGTCTTGCTGACGCACACCGTACTGAACGGCGTTGAACCATTTGCCCGACTGGTTCGGCGCGGCGCCGTGGGTCAGGTGGCCACCGGAGGCCAGGTTCATGCCCAGGATGGTGTCACCGGGTTTGATCATCGCCATGAAGGCGCCCTGGTTGGCCTGCGACCCCGAGTTGGGCTGCACATTGGCGAACTCACAGCCGAACAGCTCTTTGGCGCGCTCAATGGCCAGGTTTTCGGCCACGTCGACGTACTGGCAACCGCCATAGTAGCGGCGGCCCGGGTAGCCTTCGGCGTATTTGTTGGTCATTACCGAACCCTGCGCTTCCATCACGGCGGCAGAGACGATGTTTTCCGAGGCGATCAGCTCGATCTCGTTGCGCTGGCGGCCCAGCTCATCGGTGATGGAGCCAAACAGCTCGGGATCGCGGGAAGAGAGGCTTTCGGTGAAGAAACCGGTATCGGACATGGGACGCTCCGTCATGGCTGAGTCATGGGATAGGGTTGGCGGCTAGGTAACGGAATAATGGTGAATCGGAAAGCTATGAATGCGACCAAGTGGCGTGTGTTGGCGGCAGGGGTGGTACTTGCTGTGAACTTGTGTTTCGATCGGCACCAATGACGCCTATCGGAAACTACAGGGTGCCGGGTTAACTATGAAAATCGCATTTGTCGCCAGTGACAGCCCTTCGGCCCAAACCGGCCGTGCCGCGCTGATCAGCCGCTATGGCACTGTCGAGGAGGCTGAAGCCGATGTGATCGTCGCTTTGGGCGGTGACGGGTTCATGCTGGCCACGTTGCACCGAACACGTGATCTGGCGAAACCTGTCTACGGGATGAATCGCGGCACCGTTGGCTTTTTGATGAACGAATATGCCGAGGGCGACCTGATGGAGCGCCTAGAGCAGGCTGAGGAGGCGGTGATTCACCCGCTTTCCATGCTGGCGACCTGCGCAGATGGCACCAAACATCGCGAATTGGCGCTGAATGAGGTTTCGGTCCTGCGGTCGGGATCACAGGCGGCGAAGCTGCGGATCACCATCGACGGGCGCCTGCGCATGGAAGAACTGGTCTGCGACGGGGCGCTGATTTCGACGCCGGCGGGATCGACCGCCTATAACTATTCCGCCCATGGGCCGATCCTGCCGATTGGATCGGATGTGCTGGCGCTAACCGCGATTGCGCCGTTCCGGCCCCGGCGCTGGCGGGGGGCCTTGCTGCCCTCCACGGCGAAGGTGCGTTTTGATGTGATTGAGCCAGGCAAACGCCCGGTGATGGCCGAGGCCGACAGCACATTGGTGCCCAATGTCCTGTCGGTGGAAATCCAGTCCGAGCCGGAAATTTCCCACAACATGCTGTTTGACCCTGGCCACGGGTTGGAAGAGCGGCTGCTGCGGGAGCAGTTTGTTTAGACGCAGAACGCATTAATCGGTCCTGAGCCTAGGCCGTCTTAGGACGCGCCTTCTGACAGCAAGGCCCGCGCCACATCTTCGCGGATGGTTTTGCGGGCGATCATCTCCTGTGCGATCTGATCCACCTGCGCCCCGGTTGCCCCTGCGGTGATGGCAACGTTGCGGGCATGCAGGCTCATGTGGCCGCGCTGAATGCCTTCGGTGGCCAGGGCGCGCAGGGCCGAGAAGTTCTGGATCAACCCCACAGCCGCCGTCACCCGTGACAACCGGTCGGCACCATCTGCCTGCATGATTTCCAGCGCGGCCTGTGCGGTGGGATGGGCGCGGGTGGCTCCGCCGACGATGCCCATGGCCAGGGGCAGCTCAATTTCGCCGATCAGATCCTCACCCTCCTGCCAATAGCGGGTCAGCGGCGCATAGCCCGGACCACGGGTGGCGGCATAGGCGTGTGCCCCGGCCTCAATCGCGCGGGTGTCGTTCATTGTGGCCATTGCCACGGCATCAATGCCGTTCATGATGCCCTTGTTGTGGGTTGCGGCCCGGTAAGGATCGGCGGCGGCGAAGGCATAGGCGTTGAGGATGCCCGCCACGGTGTCGGTGCCAATCTCCTCCGCGCTCCAACGCGCACGGGCGCGCACCAGCCGCCGATCAGCAAGGTTTGACAGGATGCGCAGGCCCACGGTGCCGCCGGTCCAGTCTTCGATCTGTGGTGCCAGCGTTTCGGCCATGGTGTTGACCGTATTGGCCCCCATCGCGTCCCGCACATCGACATGCAGGTGCAGGACCAGCATAGCGTTTTCCAGCGTCCGCGCCTCCAGCCCGCGAAACCCGCCACCCAGCGACACCAGCATCGGATCGCACCCGTCGCAGACCGCTTTGATCGTGGCCTCCTGCGCCAAGAGGGCTGCCTGACCTGCCGCGACATCCGGCACATTGGTGATCTGCACCTGCGCAATCATCACGGGATCATCCGCCTCTGTCATCACGCCGCCGCTTGGACGGCAGGCACGTGCCCCGTTGCAGACTGCGGCAATGACCGAACTTTCCTCGGTCGCCATCGGCACCAGCACCTCCGTGCCATCGACCACCAGATTTGTGGCCACCCCCAGCGGCACCTCAATGGTTGAGATCACGTTTTCCGACAGGTGGTCCGCCAGATCCGCGGTGGCACTGTTGCGGTTCAGGGCTGCCTTGGTGTCTGCGCTGAGGCCTGCGGCGTCTGCCACGGCATCCAGCCGTTCGGTGCGCGCCATCTTATGCAGCCCGGGAATGCGGGATGTTGTCATGTCTCTCCTCCGTTTGCGATAGAGGAGCCTGTCAGGGCCTATTTGGTCAATACGGGGAAAGCCCGGTCCTTGCCTGCAGACGCTCGGAGCGCCTAGGGTACGGCAATTGATTGAGACGCCAGATTATCGCGCATGGAGGATGTATGCGCTGCCTAGCCATCACGTTTTTGAGCTTTGTTTTTGCTTTTCCTGCCCTCGGCTTGGCTGAGGCGGGTGCTGTGGATCCTTTGGCCGCGTTTGAGATCCCCGTCACCAGCGGGGCGGCGGCGGGCTATGTGCCCGATGCGGTCTGCGGGGAGTGCCACAGCGACAAATGGGAAAGCTTCCAGCAGGTCGGGATGGGCAAAAGCTTCGTCAAGGCGGATGGCGCGGAGGTGATTGAGCGCTTTGATGAGGATGGGGTGGGGCGGTTTTACCATGAACCCTCCAATCGGCATTACGAACTGTGGGTTGATGACGGGCGCTATTACTTCCGCCGCTATCAGCTGAACGCCAAAGGCCAGCGCACCCATGTGTTTGAAACCCGCGTCGATTGGATCCTGGGATCGGGCCATCACTCGCGGATTTACCTCTATCGGACCGGGTCAGGGGAGCTGATGCAGCTGCCACTGTCGTGGTACACGCTGCAGGGTGGTCTGTGGGAAATGGCGCCGGGCTATGAAGAGGCCGATCACCTTGGCGTAAACCGGCAGGTGCGCCATCGCTGCATGGCCTGTCACAACGCCTTCCCGGATGTGCCAAAGGGCAGCGATCTGGAGGGGATGCCCCAGACCTATCCCGTGGATCTGCCTGAGGGGATCGGCTGCCAGCGCTGCCATGGTCCCGGCGCGGCGCATCTGCGGGCGCTTTATAGTGAGGCCCCGGAAACTGAGGCGATCAAAGCCGCCATCGTGAACCCGATCGACCTGCCGCGGCAGGAGTTATATGGCATTTGTTATGGCTGCCATATGCAGCCCTCGGTCGCTGTCACGCCTGAGTTGCGCCCCGGGCGCGGGGCTTATTCCTTCCGACCGGGGGAGCCGCTGCAGGGCTATAAGACGCTGCTGGATATCCGTGATGAGACGCGTAACCAGTCGCAGCGCTTTGACATCAATCACCATCCCTATCGGATGGAGCAAAGCGCCTGTTTCACGCAGACTTTGGGTCAGGAGAACGCACTGGGCTGTCTGACCTGTCATGATCCCCATCGCAAGGTGCCGGTGGCCGAACGCGCGGATCATTATCGGCAGATCTGCCTCAGCTGTCATGAGGTGGACGCGCGTGATCTGCCAGTGATGGCGTCGGGGGAACCGCATCCGGATGTGGATCCGCAGGGCCAATGTACCTCCTGCCATATGCCTACCCGCCGTACGCAGGATGTGATCCATACCACGATGACTGACCACCGGATCCAACGCGATCCCGGCCCGCTGTCGGTTCTGGTTGCGCCGATGCGCAAACGACCGGCCAAGGTGGCGGCGGTGACGCTGCTCTATCCCGATCAGGGGCTCACCCCGCAGGAAGCGGAGATGGCCAAGCTGATCGGCGGGTTGCGCTACACCTCTTACAAATACGCCCCAGCCGCCAAACAGCTGAAGGCCTTGCTGCGCCAGATGGAGGCGGAGGGCGCTGTGCGCGGGTTTGAGCCCTGGCTGGTTCTGACCCGCAGTGCCTTGGCACAGCAGCGTTATGATCTGGCCCTTGTGGCGGCCGAGAAGGGGCTGAGCGTGGCACCGGACAATGCGATGTTGCTGCAACAGCGTGCGATGGCGCTTTTCCTATCAGGGGACAAGGCGGCGGGGCGCAGGGCGATGGAGGATCTGGTGGCCCGCTATCCCGACTTTGCAATCGCCCGCTACAACCTTGCTGTGTTCCTGCAAGATGCAGGTGAGCAGCAGGCGGCGCTGACGATGCTGGCGCCGATCCTTAACCAGTCCGAGGTCAATTGGCCCGCCTGGCGGCTGAAGGCCCGGATTGAGGCGGCGCGCGGTGATGAACCTGCCGCGATTGAGGCCTATCTGCAGGCGCTGCGCATCGCGCCGCTGGCCCCCAAAGTGCAGGATGAACTGGAGCCGCTCTGGTCCCGGGCGGGTCGGGATCCGGAGGCTTTGGTAATTCCCTGAGGTCGCAAATCCCAACGGAAAACGGCCCAATACAAAACGGCGCAGTCTCCCGCGCCGTTTCTATATTCTCAGGTCGAAAAGACTGGTCAGGCGGCGTAGCCCAACCCCTGCAGCGCAGTCTTGATCTCATCCAGAATGGCGGGATCATCGATGGTGGCCGGCATCTTGTAGTCTTTGCCATCGGCGATCGACACCATGGTGCCGCGCAGGATCTTGCCAGACCGGGTCTTGGGCAGGCGGTCCACAACGGTGGCCAGTTTGAAGGCCGCAACCGGGCCGATCTTTTCGCGCACCAGCTTGACCACCTCTTTTACCACTTCGTCATGGGGGCGGTTGCACCCCGAATTGAGGCAGAGGAAGCCCAGCGGCAGCTGCCCCTTCAGATCGTCCGACACGCCGATCACCGCGCATTCGGCCACATCGGGGTGGGCGGCCAGCACCTCCTCCATGCCGCCGGTCGACAGACGGTGGCCCGCAACGTTGATGACGTCATCAGTCCGCGCCATGATCGAGAGGTAGCCGTCCTCATCAATCATGCCGGCATCGCCGGTTTCATAGTAGCCGGGGAAGGTGGTGAGGTAGGAGGATTTGAACCGCTCTTCCGCGTTCCACAGGGTCGGCAGGGTGCCGGGGGGCAGCGGCAGTTTGATGGCGATGGCGCCCAGTTCACCGGCGGGCACCGGGTGGCCGCCTTCATCCAGGATCTGCACGTCATAGCCCGGCAGCGGCACGGCGGGGCTGCCCAGTTTGGTGGGCAGTTCTTCGATCCCCAAGGGGTTGCCGGCGATGCACCAGCCGGTTTCGGTCTGCCACCAATGGTCAATCACCGGCACGTTCAGCTGCTCCTGCGCCCAGACGATGGTGTCTGGATCCGCACGTTCCCCCGCCAGATAGACCTGTTTCAGGCAGGAAAGGTCATATTTTTTGACAAACTCGCCCTTAGGATCTTCGCGTTTCACTGCACGGAAGGCGGTGGGGGCGGTGAAGAAGCTTTTGACCTTATGCTCTTCGATCACCCGCCAGAAGGTGCCCGCATCCGGGGTGCCAATGGGTTTGCCTTCAAAGACTACGGTGGTGTTGCCGTGGATCAGCGGGCCGTAGCAGATATAGCTGTGGCCAACGACCCAACCCACATCCGAGGCCGCCCAGAATACATCGCCGGGATCGACGTTGTAGAGGTTCTTCATCGTCCAGTTCAGCGCCACCAGATGGCCTGCGGTGGGGCGCACAACGCCCTTGGGCTGGCCAGTGGTGCCTGAGGTATAGAGGATATAGGCGGGGTGGTCGCCCTCCACCGGGACACAGTCTGCCGGTTCCACACCGTATTGGAAGCCGTGCCAGTTGAAATCGCGGCCCTCTTTCAGCTCCGCCACTTCGTTTTCGCGCTGGAAGATCACGGTGAAGTCAGGCTTGTGCTGGGCCAGTTCAATGGCGCCATCCAGCAGCGGTTTGTAATGCACAGTGCGGCCTGGTTCGATTCCGCAGGAGGCGGCGATAATGGCCTTGGGTTTGGCATCGTCAATGCGCACGGCCAGTTCGTTGGAGGCAAAGCCGCCAAACACCACCGAATGCACAGCGCCCAGACGGGAACAGGCCAGCATGGCCTCCAGCGCTTCGGGGATCATCGGCATGTAGATGATGACGCGGTCGCCTTTTTCGATGCCTTTTGCCTTCAGCGCGCCGGCCAGCATGGCCACGCGGTTGCGCAGCTCCACATAGGTGATCCACTTCTTCGATCCGGTGACCGGGCTGTCGTGGATGATCGCCACCTGATCGCCGCGACCGGCCTCAACATGGCGGTCCACGGCGTTCCAGCAGGTGTTGACCTTGCTGTCTTTGAACCATTCATAAAGGGGGGCATTGTCGGCATGCAGCGCCTTGGTCGGGGCCACGTCCCAGTCAATGGCCTTGGCCGCGTCCAGCCAGAACGCTTCCGGGTCGGCCTTCCAGCCTTCATAGACCTCTTTATATGTCATCAGATGCCTCCTCCTTAAATTGCTTGTCTCAGGTGTAGGGGAGGGCTTTCCGGTGAGGCAAGGATGTTGCCGCCAACAGTGACAGAAATACGCAGATATTTGCAGAATCTTCCAAAATCACTCTGCAAAGTTTTGCAAAGCAGCAAATTCTGCAAGAAATACGGGGAAATTACGGTGGAGTTTGCAAAGTTAGCTGCGGCGGGTGTGAGGGCTGCGTGATTCTGGATCACAGCTGAATGTGGATGTGATCATCGTGGCGTGCTGCCGCGCAGCCCTGAAACCTGATCTTGGGGTGGTCGTAGCCGATCTGGGCCAGGATATGCGGTTCAATCAGGGTCTTATGCACCCGGCGGTCCTGGCTGAGCCAGATCAGCGCTTCGCGGGTGCGGGCGACATCCAGTTGCAGATCCGGCAGGCGCGGCTGTAGCCAGTTCAAATCCCAGCGCAGGTCAAAGGCTCGCGGGGGGCAATCGCTTGGGCTGTCCACATAGCCCCAATAGCCTAGCGGTGATTTTCCGGGGCCCGCGACATAGGCGCCATTTGAATCCTGCCAATAAAGCGCCAGATCCAGCGCTTTACCGTCGTTGTGGCTGAGATGCGGCAGCAGGGGTAGCCAGTCAAAGAAGGGGAAGTTGCCATCCAGCGCATAGGTCACGGTGCGCGGGGTGGCGGGAAAGTGCCGGGCCATGTGATCGGCCAGGTCACGCGCGACGCTGTGCAGTTCCGGCGTGACGAAATCGCGGTTCATCAGCCGGTAAACCGCAGGGGTTTTCAGAAACTGCGACGACTGAACGCTGTTGCTGATCCGCGGTACTGAAACAACATTGTTCTGAAACAGCAGGTGCGGCAGCCACAGCAGGGCAAGTGAAAGGGCCAGATAGGCCAGCGTAAAGCGGAAGAGGAAGTGGATGTGGGTGCCAAAGAGCGCAGCGGCCCAGGCGATCCCGCCAACAAAGGTCAACAATGTCAGGAGGAGCACGGCCAGGCCGTGCCCCCCCCAATATAGGACCTTAGCCATAATGATCCACCGGTGTGCCGGCGATGGCGGCCATGTTCAACAGCCCCCGCGCCGTGATCGAGGGGCTGACGATATGGGCCTTGTTGCCCATGCCCATCAGGATCGGGCCAACCTCCAGCCCGTCAGCCCGCATTTTCAGGATGTTGCGCACGCCTGAGGCCGCATCGGCATGGGCAAAGACCAGCACATTGGCCGCGCCCTGCATCCGGGAACGGGGGAAGATGCGCTGACGCAGTTCCGGGTCCAGCGCTACGTCGACGTTCATCTCACCTTCGTAGCAGAAGTCAGGATTGCGGCTGTCGAGGATCTCCAACGCTTCGCGCAGACGTTTGCCGGATCCCTCTTTGTGGTTGCCGAACTGGCTCTGTGAACACAGCGCGATATTGGGCTCCAGACCGAAACGGCGGACGTGACGGGCAGCGCCTTCGACGATGCGCACCAGCTGGTCCGGCGTCGGCAGCTCGTTGACTTGCGTGTCAGCGATGAACAGTGGCCCATCTTCTAGGATCATCAGCGACAGCGCGCCATGGGGCGTCAGGGTCTGGGTGCCAAGGATCTGCTGGATATAGTCCAGATGCCAGCGGTATTCGCCAAAGGTGCCGCAGATCAGGCTGTCCGCCTCACCGCGTTGCACGGCCACCGCACCAATGGCGGTGGTGTTGGTGCGCATGATCGCCTTGGCGATATCTGGGGTGACGCCCTTACGTTCCATCAGCTGATGATAGCTGTTCCAATAGTCAAAGTAACGCGGATCGTTTTCCGGGTTCACAAACTCAAAATCCTGCCCGGGGCGAATGGTCAGGCCAGCGCGTTCACAGCGCGCTTCCAATACTTCGGGGCGGCCAATCAGGATCGGGGTTTCGGTGGTTTCTTCCAGAATGGCCTGCGCGGCGCGCAGCACACGTTCGTCTTCACCCTCGGCAAAGATGATCCGGCGCGAGGCGGCGCGAGCGCTTTCAAACAGCGGGCGCATCAGCAGCGCCGATTTGAAGACCGACTGATCCAGCTTGTGTTTATAGGCCTCCAGATCCTCAATCGGGCGGGTGGCCACGCCACTGTCCATTGCGGCCTTGGCCACGGCGGCGGAGACCACGCCCACCAGACGCGGGTCAAAGGGTTTCGGGATCAGATAGTCACAGCCAAAGGTCAGCTGTTCGCCCTGATAGGCCGCTGCCGCCTCAGCCGAGGTGGTGGCGCGGGCCAGTTCCGCGATGCCCTGCACACAGGCGACGCACATTTCATCGTTGATCTCAGTCGCGCCGACATCCAGCGCGCCGCGGAAGATGAACGGGAAGCACAGCACGTTGTTCACCTGATTGGGGAAGTCGCTGCGGCCGGTCGCGATGATCGCCTCTGGTGCCACTTCGCGGGCCAGGTCCGGCATGATTTCCGGGGTCGGGTTGGCCAGGGCAAAGATGATCGGACGATCCGCCATCTTGGCCACCATTTCAGGCTTCAGCACGCCGGGGCCCGAGAGACCCAGGAACATGTCGGCGCCGTCGATCACCTCATCCAGCGTGCGTTTGTCGCTGGCTTGGGCATATTCCGCCTTCTGCGGCGTCATCTCACTGGTACGGCCTTCGTAAACCAGACCGTCGATATCGCAGAGCCAGACGTTTTCACGTTTCACACCCAGTTTCAGCAGCATGTTGAGGCAGGCAATGCCCGCCGCGCCACCACCGGTGGAGACGATCTTGATGTCCTCAAAGCGTTTGCCAGCCACTTCCAGCGCGTTGGTTGCTGCGGCGCCAACAACGATCGCGGTGCCGTGCTGGTCATCGTGGAAGACCGGGATGTTCATCTTTTCCCGGCAGATCTTTTCCACGATGAAACAGTCGGGGGCTTTGATGTCTTCGAGGTTGATCGCGCCAAAAGTTGGCTCCAACGCGCAGACAATCTCGGCCAGTTTTTCCGGGTCCTTCTCTTCGACTTCAATGTCGAAACAGTCGATGTTGGCGAATTTTTTGAACAGAACCGCCTTGCCTTCCATCACCGGTTTGGAGGCCAGCGCGCCGATGTTGCCGAGGCCCAGAACGGCTGAGCCGTTGGACACAACGCCCACCAGATTGCCACGCGCGGTGTAGCGGCTGGCGTCTGAGGGTTCGGATTTGATTTCCAGACAGGCCTCAGCCACGCCGGGGCTATAGGCGCGGGCCAGATCGCGGCCGTTGGCCAGCGGTTTGGTGGCGCGCACCTCCAGCTTCCCGGGTTTCGGGTGTTCGTGGTAAAACAGGGCTGCCTGGCGCAGTTTCTCGTTATGGCTGTCGGACATCGGATCGCCTCATAAAATATGGTAGTTTAGCGTTAAACTATATTCCTCCTCTGCGAAAGACGCTGATTTTAGCTTAGCGCTAACAGGGCGCTTGCATTGTGCCCCTCGTTTGGTCAAAAGTTTTCCATTCGGTCAAAAAATACGTAACCGTTGCCGGTTGCACTCCAACAAAATAGGGTCACAAGACCCCCTATAAGATCAAGAATAAAAGGATGCCTGACAATGCCCGAGTCGATGCCTGAGAACACCAGCCTGCTGGAGGCCGCCACGGCGGTCCGTGAAAACGCCCATGCGCCCTATTCCAATTTCAAGGTCGGCGCGGCGATCCTGTCAAAGGGTGGCGTGACCTATCAGGGTTGCAACGTGGAAAACGTGGCCTATCCCGAAGGCACCTGCGCCGAGGCGGGGGCCATCGCGGCGATGGTGGCTGCGGGCGAAAAGGAACTGACCGAGGTTTGTGTCATTGCTGACAGCCCGGCGCCGGTTCCGCCCTGCGGTGGCTGCCGTCAGAAACTGGCGGAATTTGGCGCCCGTGATGTGAAGGTTACGCTGGCCACCACCGATGGCACGATCCTGACCACCACCATTGGTGACCTGCTGCCCGGCGCCTTTGACGCCAGCCATATGGAGCGGAGCTGAGCCATGGATGCACGCGCGATCATCGTCAAACTGCGCGAAAAGCAAGAGGTGAGCCGCGAGGAATTGGCGTGGTTTGCCAGAGGCTTGTCTGATCGCACCGTGAGTGACGCGCAGGCCGGGGCCTTTGCCATGGCGGCGCTCTTGAACGGTATGAGCGAAGAGGGTCGGGTGGGTCTGACCCTGGCGATGCGGGACAGTGGCGATGTGATGCGCTGGGATCTGGACCGGCCGGTGATCGACAAACACTCGACCGGTGGCGTGGGCGATTGCGTGTCGCTGGTTCTGGCGCCGGCGCTGGCGGCTTGCGGTGGCTATGTGCCGATGATTTCGGGGCGCGGGCTGGGGCATACCGGCGGCACCCTTGATAAGCTGGAGGCAATCCCCGGTTATCGCACCGGCCTCAGCGAGGAGCAGTTCAAAGACGTCGTCGCCAAAGCGGGCTGCGCGATTGTCTCGGCCTCAGGTGAGGTGGCGCCAGCCGACAAGCGGCTTTATGCGGTGCGTGACGTCACCGGCACGGTGGAAAGCCTGGATCTGATCACCGCCTCCATCCTGTCCAAGAAATTGGCCGCGGGTCTGGAAGGGCTGGTGCTGGACGTCAAAGTTGGCTCTGGCGCGTTTATGAAAACCGCCGATGACGCCCGCGCGCTGGCTGCGGCGCTGGTCTCAACCGCCAATGCTGCCGGCTGCCCGACCACGGCACTGATCACCGATATGAACCAGCCGCTGGCCGCGGAATTAGGCAATGCGCTGGAGGTGGCCAGTTCCATGCGGGTGCTGACGGGCGCGGTTGAAGGGCCGCTGTTTGAACTGTCAGCGGAGCTGGGCGGTGTGGCGCTGGCCAATGCCGGTCTTGCAAAAGACGCGGGTAACGGTGCCGAGAAGATGCGCGCTGCAATCCGCAGCGGTCAGGCGGCTGAGACCTTTGGCCGGATGGTGGCGGCACAGGGTGGACCGCTGCAATTCGTTGAAAACTGGGCCCGTTTCCTGCCCGAGGCGCCGGTGATCCGGGAGGTGAAGGCGCCTGCGGATGGTTATGTCAGCGCGATCAACGGTCACGCGCTGGGTTTGGCGGTGGTCGAATTGGGCGGTGGGCGTCAGGTCGAAAGCGATGTGGTGGATCCGGCTGTGGGCCTGTCCGAGGTTGCAGTTCTGGGCGCAAAAGTGCAAAAGGGCCAACCGCTGGCGCGAATCCATGCGGCCCGGGAAGGGGCTGCGGATGTGGCTGCCGAGGCGGTGCTTGGGGCGATCGCCTTGGGTGAAACTCCCCCTGATCTGCCTCCTCTTGTACATGAAAGGGTCGGCTGAGATGGCGCGCGCATTTTTGGTTGTGATCGATTCAGTCGGTATCGGGGGCGCCCCTGATGCCGACAAATTTTATAACGGGTCGCTGCCCGACACGGGCGCGAACACCGTCGGCCATATTGCCGACGGCTGCGCCGAGGGGCGCGGTGAAGAAGGCCGGTCCGGGCCTTTGAGCCTGCCCACTTTGGATGCGCTTGGGCTGGGCCGCGCGGTTGCGCTGGCCTCGGGCGCTGAAGCACCGGGCCTGGCGGCAGAGCCAACCGGCCTTTGGGGTGCGGCGACCGAGGTGTCACCGGGCAAGGATACACCATCGGGGCATTGGGAACTGGCCGGCGTGCCGGTGCCGTGGGACTGGCATTATTTCCCCGATCAGCAGCCCAGCTTCCCCGACGCGCTGAGCAAACACATTGCACAACATGCTGGCACCGAAGGGATTTTGGCCAATTGCCATGCCTCGGGCACCCAGGTGATTGCCGATTTTGGTGCCGAACATATCCGTTCCGGCTGGCCGATCTGCTACACCTCGGCAGACAGCGTATTGCAGATCGCCGCCCATGAAGAGCATTTCGGCCTCGACCGGTTGTTGCAGCTCTGTCAGGACGTGGCGCCCTATCTGCATGATATGAAAGTGGGCCGGGTCATCGCCCGCCCCTTCATCGGGTCTGAGGCTGAGGGCTTCACCCGCACAACCAACCGCCATGACTATGCCATCGCGCCGCCGTCAGCCACCCTGTGTGACTGGGTGCAGGGTGCGGGACGCAAGGTCTATGGTGTTGGAAAGATTGGCGATATCTTCTCAATGCGGGGGATCGATGATCTGCGCAAAGGGTCGGATGCCCAGCTGATGGGCCACCTGAAGGATCTGGTGGCTGAAGCGGAAGAGGGTAGCCTGGTCTTTGCCAATTTTGTCGAGTTTGACAGCCTTTATGGTCACCGCCGCGATATCTCGGGCTATGCGCGGGCTTTGGAATGGTTTGATGCTGAACTATCCACCATTCTGCCGCAGTTGCGCCCCGACGATATGCTGCTGATCACCGCAGATCACGGCAATGATCCCAGCTGGCCCGGCACCGACCACACCCGTGAACGCACCCCGGTGCTGATTGCGGGCAAAGGGGCCGGCAGCATTGGGCAGGTCGCCTTTGTTGACGTTGCAGCCTCGGTGGCTGCGCATTTGGATGTGGCCGCAGAAGGGCCAGGACGGAGTTTTCTATGAGCTGGAACCAGTTTCCCAAAGTTGAATTGCACCTGCACCACGAAGGCGCGGCCCCGCCCGCCTTTATCCGACAGCTGGCGCATGAAAAGAAGGTCGACCTTGAGGGTGTCTTCAACGAGGACGGCAGCTACGCCTTCAAGGATTTTGTACATTTCCTGAGCGTTTATGAGGCTGCAACTTCGGTGCTGAAAAGCCCTGAGGATTATGCCCGCCTGACCACCGCCGTGCTGGAAGAATGTGCCGCCAACGGCGTGATCTACGCCGAAAGCTTCATCAGCCCCGATTTCTGCGGCGGCCGTGATGTGGGGGCGTGGAAGGAATACCTGCACGCCATTCAGGAAGCGGCTGACAAGGCTGAGGCCGCGCATGGCATCACGCTAAAGGGTATCGTGACCTGCATCCGTCACTTCGGTGGAGAATGGGCCAAGGAAACCGCGCAATGTGCGGCGGAAACCAAGGGGGATTTCATCACCGGTTTCGGCATGGGCGGCGATGAGAACCAGTTCACCCAAGGCACCTTTAAATGGGCCTTTGACTGCGCCAGTGAGGCCGGTCTGCAGCTGACCACCCATGCCGGTGAATGGGGCGGGCCGGAATCGATCCGTCAGGCGCTGGATGATCTGAAGGTGGAGCGTCTGGGCCACGGGGTTCAGGTGATTGAAGATGAAGCGCTGATGCAGCGGGTCATCGACGAAGGTGTGACCCTGGAGGTTTGCCCGGGCTCAAACGTGGTGCTGGGGGTTTACCCGTCGATCAAGGACCACCCGATCAAACGGCTGCGCGATGCGGGCGTGAAGGTCACGGTGTCCACTGATGATCCGCCCTTCTTCCACACCACGATGACCAAAGAATATGAAATGCTGGAGCAGGCCTTTGGCTGGGGCGCCGAAGATTTCACAGCTTTGAATATGACAGCGATTGACGCCGCCTTCTGCGACGCCGATACAAAGACACGTATCAAACAGCGATTGGAAGCCTGATGAGCGAACATCTGACCGTCGTGGACCACCCGCTGGTGCAGCACAAGCTGACCCAGATGCGGGACAAGGACACCGCCACCCCTGAATTCCGCCGCCTCCTGCGTGAGATCAGCCAGCTGCTGGCCTATGAGATCACCCGCGAAATGGAGCTGACCACCAAACGCATCTCAACCCCGATGCAAGAGATGGATGCCCCGGTGCTGCAAGGCAAAAAACTGGCGCTGGTGTCGATCCTGCGGGCCGGCAACGGCTTGATGGACGGCGTTTTGGAGCTGATCCCCGGTGCGCGCGTGGGTTTTGTTGGCCTCTATCGCGACGAAGAGACCCTGCAGCCGGTGCAATATTACTTCAAGGTGCCGGAAAACCTGGAGGATCGTCTGGTCATTGCTGTGGATCCGATGCTGGCCACAGGCAATTCCTCGGCGGCCGCGATCGATCTGCTGAAAGAGGCAGGCGCCACAAATATCCGTTTCATGTGCCTTCTGGCCGCGCCTGAAGGCGTTGCAAAAATGAAGGAAGCCCACCCTGATGTGCCGATCGTAACAGCCTCACTTGATGAGTGTTTGAACGAAAAAGGCTACATCATGCCCGGACTAGGGGATGCGGGCGACCGGATGTTCGGCACAAAATAAGCCCCGATTCTTTACACGAGTCGCTGATTCGTGCAGAGTGCCCCTGCACATTGTGTGGGGGCACAAATGAGTTTTAAACGCGCAGTCGTAACCGCTGTCATTCTTGCATCTACCGGCTTTACTGCCGCGCCTGCGATGGCGCGTACGGATACCAGCATTCCTGCCGAATTTCCGCCCAGCAGTTTCAATGGACGCCAGTATGTCGACAGCCGGGGCTGCGTCTTTATCCGCGCCAGCACGGGCGGTTTGGTGAACTGGATCCCCCGCGTCAGCCGCAGCCGTCAGCACATCTGCAACGCGAAGCCGACTTTTGCACAGGCACAATCTGCTGATTTGCCGGTGATCCCGGATCCGGATCCCGTGCCGGCCATCGTGGCCGCCAAACCCGCCGCACAGCAAGCAGCGCCGAAACCCGCACCGACCGTCGCGGCTCAGCCGGTGCGCACCGCGCGGGCGACAGTTGCCGCGCCGCAGGTCCAAACCCCGCCAAAGGCCGAGGTGATTGCCCCCGCCGCCACAACAGCAGCGACCACACAGCGTCAGCCACGGTTCACCCTGTCGTCCCTGTTTAAACCGCGCACACGCACCACAGTGCAGGCCGTCCCGCAGCAGACCGCAAGAACCGTTGTCAAACCCAGCGCTCCTGCGCCTGTTGCCACGCCCAGCCCGCGCCGCGTGGTGCAGCCTGCCAGCCCGGCCTGTCCCGGCGGCACGGCGGTCAGTCAGCGCTATCTGGGCACTGGCAGCGGTGTGCGCTGCGGACCGCAGCAGAAATCACCTGTTGGCTATGTGACCACACAGGCCCCAACCGTACCGCTGGGCACCTTTGCGGCGCCGATGGCAACCATCGCTTCGGCCCCGTCGGCAACCGGGGTGCGGGTCAAACCGCAGAGTATTTCGCCGGTTCCGCAAAGCCGCACGCAGGCGGCAGTGGTTTCGGACTATGTGGCTGTTGCCGCAGGCAGTCAGCGGGTTGTGCCGCGGCATGTCTATGAAAAACAGCAGCGTTCTGCCCTGCTTGTGGGCATCCCTGAAGGCTACCGGCCGCTGTGGGAAGATGATCGGCTGAACCCGAAACGGGCGCATCAGACCATGGCCGGCAAGGCCGCGATGGATCTGATCTGGACGCAGACCGTGCCGCGTCAGTTGATTGATCGGGCTTCGGGGCGGGATGTGACACGCCATTATCCGGGACTCAGCTATCCCTACACCAGTTTCGCCGCGCAGAATGCGGCAACCTCAACGTCGATTTCGGGTCAGGCTACCCTGTCGAGCAAGTCCTTTGTGACTGAACCGAAGGCACCGGCGGTGCGCAGCAAGGTGAAGCAGGCCAAAAAGAAGCCTGCCGCCAAGCCCACCCCCACGACGAACGAGGCGGCGAAAACCTATGTGCAGGTTGCGATGTTTGCCCAAGCGGGCAACGCCCAACGCACTGCGGGCAATCTGGCGGCCAAAGGTCTGCCAATGCGGATCTGGAACGCCAAGCGCGGCGGCAAGCCGGTGCAATTGGTGGTGGTTGGTCCCTTTGTCGACAGCGGACATGCCAATGCGGCGCTTTCGATCGTGCGCCGGTCGGGGTTCAAAGACGCCTATCTGCGCTAATCGCTTAGACAGAGAATGTGCAAGGCCGGGGTATCTCCCGGCCTTTTGCGTTTCTGGTTGGGTGCTGTGAGGGTTAGCCTTCGCAGATCGCCTGTAGGCGCAGCCAGTCTGCATCGCTGAGAACCGGGCGCGGCGCGGCCTGGGGGAAGGGATCGGCCTCAATCAAGGCAAGCGTGGTTTCCCCGGAGACATCAACGGCATAGGCATATGGGGTCGATTTGACCTCCGCCGTGCGGAAGGCCATCAGCAACGCCTCATCCGGGGTGGGCTGGACGGTGGCGCCCCGTGCGCCACTCAGCAGGGCTTCGGCGTGGTTGCGCAGGCTGGTGGCATCCAAGGTGCCGGTTGCCAGCAGTTGCAGGTTGGCCAGCATACCACTGTCAGACAGTAGCGCGTGCAGCGGATCATTGGACCCTGCGCGCAGCAATTCGGCAATGATGTAGCCAGCGGCCACATCTGGGACTTCGTGATCTTCCAGCAGGCGGCTGTTCAGCAACATCAGGTTGCCGGGCAGCATCGCCACCTCAATCTGGCTGTCACGCACCACGTGAATGTCCAGTGTGTCGGGCGCGATGGGGCGCATGCGTTCGGCCAGCCGGGTCAGTACGGCACCCTGCGCAGGTTTCTGGCAACGCTGTCCACTGAACCCTTCTGCCTCGGCCAACAGGGCCTCACCCAGGGCGCGTTTTTGGCTGGCGGCCAGAACCGAGATGGTGTGATCAACCACCGCTCCCGGCAGCCAGAACACCCCAACCGCCAGAACGGAGCTGAGCGAGAGGCCCATCATCCACCAGCGCAACCGTCCGGGACGGGGGCGGCGTTTTTCGATGGCCGCGCGCAGCTTTTCGATGGCGGCGACCATCTCCTCCTCGCCCTCAGCCAGTTCAAGGGTTTCGCCGCTGTCGCCATCAGGGTGGTAGAGCGCCGGCCAATTGCCGGGATTGGCCCGTTGCAGCGCGGGCAGGGACCAATGGGTCAACGCCCGGTCTTGCATATCGGTGATCACCAAAGTGGCATCGCCGATGGAAACGATGACCTCGCGCCGCTGCTCCTCGGGCGTGGGACGCCAGAGCGCGGTGGCTTCCAGACGTTGATATTTGCGTAGCGCGGTGCTCATGGCGGGCTGCTCTGCCTGTTTTTCCCGATGGATAACACGGGCAGACCCAAGGCGGCAACGCGGGATGCGGGGTGGGTGTGGCTCCCACCCGTTTTTACGGTCCCGCGTGCGCCATTTACCGGGGCAAAGCCGCCCGCGCGTCAGAGCGTTTTGGCGATGCTGCGCAGTTCAAACTTCTGGATTTTGCCGGTCGATGTTTTCGGCAGTTCCTGGAAGACGACTTTTTTCGGTGTTTTGAACCCGGCCAGCCGTTCACGGGCAAAGGCGATCAAGCCAGCCTCTTCTGCCTGATGGCCGTCTTTCAATTCGACAAAGGCGCAAGGAACCTCGCCCCATTTTTCATCCGGTTTGGCCACCACCGCGCAGAGCAACACATCGGGATGGGCCATCAAGACGCCCTCAACTTCGACGGAGGAGATGTTTTCCCCGCCTGAGATGATGATGTCTTTGGCGCGGTCCGCGATTTGCACATAGCTATCAGGATGTTGCACCGCGATGTCGCCGGAATGGAAATAGCCGCCCTTGAAGGCCTCTTCAGTGGCGTCGGGGTTTTTCAGGTAGCCTTTCATCACCCCATTGCCGCGAAACACAATTTCGCCCTGCGTGGTGCCATCCATCGGGATTTGCTGCATGTTTTCATCAACCACGGTGACATGTTCATAGGCGGGCATGGCAACCCCCTGACGGGCCTTGATCGCGGCGCGATCGTCGCCCTGCAGCGGGTCCCAATCGGATTTCCAGGTACATTCGGTGGCGGGGCCGTAGACCTCGGTCAAGCCGTAGACCTGGGTGATGTTGAAGCCCATCGGCTCAATCGCGGCGAGGGTTGCAGGGGCGGGGGGCGCACCGGCGGTGAACACTTCCACCACATGGTCAAAGCTGCGGCGGTCGGCCTCGGCGGCGTGGACAAGAGTGTTCAGCACAATGGGGGCACCGCCGAAATGGGTGACACCTTCGTCGGCGATGGCGTCATAGATGGCTTTGGCGGTGATGTCGCGGCAGCACACAACCGTGCCGCCCATCGCGGGCATCAGCCAAGTGTGGCACCAGCCGTTGCAGTGAAACAGCGGCACGATGGTCAGGTAGCGCGGGTGCAGCACCATGCGCCAGCTGATCACCTGTCCCATCGCGTTCAGATAGGCGCCGCGGTGATGGTAGACCACACCCTTGGGGCGCCCGGTGGTGCCTGAGGTGTAGTTCAGCGCGATGCTTTCCCATTCGTCCTGCGGCATGATCCACTCAAAGGTGGGATCGCCGCTGTCCAAGAGCGCCTCATACTCCATGTAGTGGCCATGGGCGTGGACGCCGGCCTGATCGTCCGCAACCTCAATGATCTGTGGGGCGGGGCCCTCCATCAATTCCAGCGCGGTGGCGAGAGAGGGCAGAAACTGCGGATCACAAAGCACCACCTTGGCGCCGCCATGATCCAGAATATAGGCGATGGTTTCAGGCTCCACCCGGGTGTTGATGGTGTTGAGCACTGCCCCACAGGCGGGGACGCCGAAATGCGCTTCGGCCTGAGCGGGGATGTTGGGCAGGATCGTGGCCACCACATCACCGGGGGCAACGCCCAGACCTTTCAGGGCCGAGGCCAGCCGACTGACCCGGGCGTGGTATTCGCCGTAGCTCTTGCGGTGGCTGCCATAGACCACGGCCGGATGGTCGCGGTAAATCACGGCCGCGCGCTGCAACCATGACAGCGGTGTCAGCGGCACATAGTTCGCCTGCGTTTTGCCTAGACCTGTTTCATCCGCCATCCAGCCCATGGGATCCTCCTGTATTCAGATGTGCGTATATTGTGCAGATGCGGCGAGAATGAAAAGAACGTATTATTGCGTAGGTGTGAAATAATGTTGCGGGTGCAGCATGGGGGCTTGCCTGCGCTTCGGGCTTTTCCGTCCGGATCAATTTGGTTAGCTTGGGGGCATGTTTATCTCTCACGGGCGGCAATACATTTTTATTCACATCCCCAAGACCGGTGGCACCTCAATGGCGCTGGCGTTGGAGGATCGTGCCAAGAAAGATGATGTGCTGATCGGGGATACGCCAAAGGCAGCCAAGCGGCGGCGGCGTTTTAGCGGGGTTGAGACGCGCGGAAGGCTTTGGAAACACTCAACCCTTGCCGATATCGAAGGGCTGGTCGGCCCGGATGAGGTGGAGCGCTACTTCACCTTCACGATGGTGCGTAATCCCTGGGATCGGATGGTCAGCTATTATCACTGGCTGCAACGCCAGACCTTTGACCACCCCGCCATCCAATTGGCGCGGAGTGAGGAGTTTTCCGGCTTCCTGTCGCATCCGATGACCTGGCAGGCGCAAAAACAAGCCCCCGCCCGGCATTACATGACGGATGCCCGCGGCAATGAGGTCTGTGATCAATACGTGCGGCTGGAGCATCTGGAGGAAGACCTGCCCGAGGTGGAGGCCCATCTGGGCTTCACGATTGATCTGCCCCGCGCCAATGCCTCATCACGTGCCGGGGACTATCGCCGCTATTACTCAGACACCGATGCGGCCTTCCTGGCGGAGATCTGTGCTGAGGATATTGATCGCTTCGGCTACCGATTTGAAGATCCGGCCTTTGTCTAAGCCTTAATGCCCGCATTCTGTTGCGCCGCAACTGGTCCTGCGGCCTGAACGGGCTAAATCCAGCATGTTTGAATGGTCTGGCGGTCTGACGCGATAGGCGTTGCCCGCCGTTTACGCGTTTGTTTTCACTTATTTTTAGGAACGACGAATGACGGAAGCAAAGACAATTAAGATGGTCGAGGCCAAAGATGCTGGTACAGTGGCTGTGGCGGCGTTTTCAATACTGGGGATCGGCCGGGCGCTTTATGAAAGCATGGTGAATGGCGCGGCCATTCAGGGGCTGCAAAACCAGTTGAACGCGCTGGCGGCTGAGTTGGATGCGGCCCGCAGCGAATATCGCGGGTTCTTCAGCGATATGACCTTTGCCCGCGCCTATGCGGACATTCAAAGCGTGACCACCACGCTGGCGCTTTGGGAAGGCACGGCAGATGAGGGGCGGGTCAGCGATGCCTGGCTTAATGCCAACGCAAACTATAACTTTCTGCTGACCATGATGCTGAATGCGCCGGGGTTCCTGAGTGATGAGGATCTGGTGCGCATCTCAGCCCTGCATGATGTGACCCTTGCGCAGCAGAGCGCAATTCTGGCGATCCTTGGCAAATCCTATCCCAACGCCAATGAGCTGCTGGACAATATCCCCAAAGCGCAGGCTGCAACTGAGGCGGCGCAGATCCGGCTGTTCACCGAGTTTCACCGCGGCTGTGAGGGGGAGGTGACAGGCGGCCATGATGGTGAGCCGATCATGTCTGAGGTTGGTTACCTGAATGATGACCGGGCCTGCGAATTTGTCGGCGTTGCTGTAGGTTATCACATGCGCGATTATGCCTACAGCATGCGCGCCACCCGCGCCCTGCGCGACGGGATCGTGGCCGAGCTTGCGTTGAAAAAGACCGAGGCCGCCCGGCGGGACGTCGACACATTCTATGAACAAACGATCCAAACCGTTCGGGCGTCAATGGCGCTGGGTTAACCGGAATAGGAACGCGTCCCGCGTTGGGGCGCGTTCACCGTTCACGTGGCCTTACTTGGTCTGCATGCCCGCCATCATCTTCAGCATCCGGCGGCGTGGCAGGAACGGGGTGATCCAGTTCAGCATGAACGACAGGCGGCCATCGTTGATGGCGATCAGATCGCCTTTGACCATCGCGTCATAGCCGCATTTGGCGACGGACTGCGGCGTGGCGGCTTTCTGATTGGCCAGACCGGTGCCACCCAGATCGGCAGCCTCAACAAATTCGGTGGCCACCAGACCGGGGCAGAGCGCGGTGGAGGTGATCCCGTCCTTGCGCATCTCTTCGTCGATGGCCTGACTGAAGGAGGTGACGAAGGCTTTGGTCGCGAAATAGACCGCCTGATAGGGGCCGGGCATGAAGCTGGCGGTGGAGGAGACATGCAGCATCTTGCCGCCGCCACGCTGGCGCATGTCATTGCCGACCAGATGGGCCAATGTCACCAGCGCCGAGACGTTGAGGTCAATCATCGCCTGATCTTTGGCCAGATCCCGATCAAGGAAGGCGCCATGGCCGCCAAAGCCGGCGTTGTTGATCAGCACATCGATCTCAAGCCCCTGTGCCTTGATCACTTCAAACAGTTTGGTCGCCTGCTCGGAGGAGCCGACGTCCATCGCAATCACCGTGACGGTGATGCCATGGGCAGCCTCCAGTTCGGCCTTCAGCGCCTGCAGCGGCGCTTCGCGGCGGGCTGCGATCACCAGATCGCCGCCTCGGGCAGCGTGATAGCGGGCAAATTCGGTTCCGATGCCAGATGAGGCACCGGTGATAAGGGCAAGGTTCTTGGCCATGGGGATCTCCTGGCGGGTATGATGAGGATTTGTCAACGGTTGTTGACGTTCCATATAGGGAGGGTTTTACGGTCGTCAACACTTGTTGACATTTTTTCCACCGCTATTAGGTATGGCCTATGACCAAGGCACTCACGACCAAGGCCCCAACGACCCGGGACAAGCTGCTTGTTGCGGCGCGCCAGTTGTTCTGGACGCGGGGCTATTCCAATGTGTCGGTACGCGATATCACCGGTGCGGCGGGGGTCGATGCGGCTTTGGTGTCACGCTATTTCGGCGGCAAACAAGGGCTGTTTGAGGCCACATTGGCCGAGGTCGCCCCGTGGGAGGCGCTGGCAGCTGACCGCGATGGCCTGCTGGCAGCCGCGGTGGCCAGTTTCACCCATCCGGTGGATGACCAAAGTGAGGCGGCCAGTGCCTTTTCCATGCTGCTGAGCAATGTCATCGACCCGGAAATGGGGCCGCGCATTCAGGATATGGTGCAAAATGGCATGGCGGACCCGTTGGCCGAAACCATCGGCGGGCCGCGTGCTGCGGAACGTGCGGCGATGCTGTTGGCGGTGCTGTTCGGCCTGGCGCTGATGCGCAAGAACTTCCGCCTAGGGGCGCTGAAGGACATGCCACTTGAGGAATTGCGCCAGTTGACCACCCATCTGGCTGAGGCGGCGCTGGGCTATCGCGGCTAAGACCCTCGCAATGGCGCAAAAAGGGGCTAAGCTGATCCTTGTGTGAATGACGAGGTGATCAGATGACTGCGGCGCTGCTGGTATTGCTTGGCCTTGTTGGGCTTGTCCTTGGAGGCGAGATGCTGGTGCGGGGGTCCGTTTCTGTCGCCAAGGGGTTCGGCCTGTCGCCCATGGTGATCGGGCTGACGCTGGTGGGCTTTGGCACCTCATCTCCGGAACTGGTGACCAGCCTGCAGGCGGCCTTGTCCGGGTCTTCGGGCATTGCGGTGGGCAATGTGGTTGGCAGCAACATCGGCAATATCCTGTTGATCCTTGGCGTTGCGGCCTTGATGGCGCCAGTGGCGGTGGATCCACGGGCGTTTCAACGGGACGGGCTGGTGATGATCGCGGCCACCACGGCCTGTTTGATCGTTGTCCTGAACGGCGAAGCCACGCGGCCGATTGGGGCGCTGTTCTTCTTTTCACTCTGTGTCTATCTGGCCGCAACGCTGTGGTATGAGATGCGGCATCAGGGTTCCCCTTCGGGGGAGGTTTATGAGGCCGAAGCAGAGGCCGTGCCGGGGCCAGACCTGGCGCTGGGCCCATCGCTGATGATTGCTGTGGCCGGGCTGGTTGTGACGGTGCTGGGCGCGCGGGCCTTGGTGTCAGGCGCCGTCAGCATTGCCGAGGCGGCGGGCCTGTCTGAGGCGGTGATCGGCCTGACCATTGTGGCGATCGGCACCTCCATGCCGGAACTGGCCACCGCCGTGATTGCCGTGCGCAAAGGCGAAGGTGACGTGGCCCTGGGCAATGTGCTGGGCAGCAATATTTTCAACATTTTGGGCATCTTAGGCATCACGGCCTGGGTGCAACCGATGCAGATCCCGGCTGAGATCATGCGCCTTGATATCTGGGTTCTGGTGGCGGCATCGCTGGTGCTGATGCTGTTTGCCCGCACACGTTGGACCGTCAGCCGGCGGGAGGGCGCGTCGTTTGTGCTGTGCTACGGGATCTATCTGACGGTGCTGCTGACCATGGCCACCGGGACCTGATAGCTTTGCCCAAACGAAAACGCGCCCAGGGATCCCGAGGCGCGTTTGCTGTTCTTAACCGGTGCCTTTAGGCGGCTTTTGCAGCAGCCTTGTCAAACCGACCGTAGAAGCTCTGACCCTTGTCGCCCATTTCCTTCAGCAGGGCAGGCGGGGTGAAGCGATCGCCATAGGTTTCGGCCAGTTCTGCGCAACGCTCAGCCGCATAGGGTGTGCCGATGATGTCGAGCCAACTGAACGGGCCGCCGGACCAAGGTGCAAAACCCCAGCCGAGGATCGCGCCGACGTCGCCTTCGCGGATGTCTTCCAACACGCCCTCTTCCAGCGATTTCACCGCTTCCAACACCTGCGCAAACATCAGACGGTGCTGCACGTCGATCAGCGAGGGCTGATCCGCGGCAACCGGGCAACGTTCGCCCAGACCTTCCCACAGACCCTGACGTTTGCCTTTTTCGTCATAGGCATAGAAACCCGCGGCGGATTTACGGCCCAGACGGCCCTCTTCCACCATGGCGTACATTAGATCATCCACCGGTCCCATATCGGCAGGGTAGGCATCGCCCATCGCTGCTTTGGTCGCTTTGGAGATCTTCACACCCAGTTCCAGCGAGGTCTCATCGATCAGCTGCAGCGGGCCCAGCGGGAAGCCCAGCTGACGTGCGGCGTTTTCGATCAGCGCCGGGGCGACGCCTTCGGTGACCATCCGCGCACCTTCGTTCAGGTAGGGGATGATGCAGCGGTTGGCGTAGAAGAACCGTTCGTCATTCACAACGATCGGGGTCTTGCGGATCTGGCGCACGTAATCCAGCGCCTTGGCCACCGCGCGGTCACCGGTTTCCTTGCCTTTGATGATCTCCACCAGCAGCATCTTCTCAACAGGGGAGAAGAAGTGGATGCCGATGAACTGCTCAGGCCGGCTGGAGGCTTTGGCCAGACCGGTGATCGGCAGGGTCGAGGTGTTGGAGGCGAAGATGCAATCCTCTGAGATCACAGCCTCAACCGCTTTGGTCACCTCGGCCTTGATGCCGACGTCTTCGAACACGGCTTCAATGATCAGATCGGCGTCAGCGAGGGCAGCATAATCGGTGGTCGCGGTGATCAGGCCAAGCACTTGCTCTTTCTTCTCAGCCGTGGCTTTGCCGCGTTTGATGCCCTTGTCCATATAGGTCTCGGTATAGGCTTTGCCTTTGTCCGCGGCCTCTTGTTTCTGGTCGATCAGAACCACTTCGATACCGGCCATGGCCGAAACAAGCGCAATGCCTGCGCCCATCATGCCGGCGCCCAGAACGCCCACTTTCTTGACGGTCTCATCGGCAACGGCGGGACGGTTGGCGCCTTTTTCCAGCGCTTCCTTGTTGATGAAGAGCGACCGGATCATTGCAGCGGAGGAGGGGTTCATCAGCACGTTGGTGAACCAACGGGCCTCAATCTTGATGGCGGTGTCGAAGGGCACCAATGCACCTTCATAAACCGCGCTCAAGAGCGCCTTGGCAGCCGGGAAGGCACCTTGGGTGTTGCCGTTCACCATGGCCGAGGCCCCAACGAAGGTCTGGAAACCAGCCGGGTGATAAGGGGCACCGCCGGGCATTTTGTAGCCCTTTTCATCCCAGGGCTTCACGATCTTCGGTTCAGACAGCACCCATTCACGCGCCGCCGCCATTGGATCATCAGAAACCTCATCCACCAGACCGGCCGCTTTGGCCTTCGCGGGGTTCAGCTGTTTGCCCTGCAACAGGTAGGGCGAGGCGCCCATGGCCCCCAGCTTGCGGACCAGACGGGTGGTGCCGCCCATGCCGGGGAAGATGCCGACCATGATTTCCGGCAGGCCGATCTTGGCTTTGGGGTTGTTGGCGACAAAGGTGCGGTGACAGCTGAGCGGGATCTCAAAACCAATGCCAAGCGCGGTGCCGGGCATTACACAGGCAACAGGCTTGCCGCCTTTGTTGGTCTTCGGGTCCATGCCGGCACGCTCAATCTTGCGCAGGATGCCGTGCATTTTCATCAGCCCGTCAAACAGGCCCTGTTCCGGGCTGTCACCAGCCATTTCTTTCATCTTGGCAATCACGTTCAGGTCCATGCCGCCGGCAAAAGAGCCCGCTTTGCCTGAGGTGATGATGATGCCTTTTACGGCGTCATCTGCTAGCGCGTCATCCATCAGAGCGTCTAGATCATAGAACCCCTGCTCATTCATGACGTTCATGGATTTGCCCTGAGTGTCCCAGGTGATGGTGGCGATGCCCTCGGCATCTTTGTTCATGGTAAAGTCAGTCATAATCTCAACTCTTCCCCTGGGGTTACACGCGTTCGATCACGGTGGCGGCGCCCATGCCGGAGGCCACGCAGAGGGTGGCCAGACCAACCTCTTTGTCCTGACGCTCCAGCTCGTCCAGCAGGGTGCCGATGATGATGGCACCGGTGGCGCCCAGCGGGTGACCCAGCGCGATGGAACCGCCGTTCACGTTGACCAGCGACGGATCAACATCAAAGGCCTGCTGGAAGCGCAGCACAACCGATGCAAAGGCTTCGTTCACTTCAAACAGGTCGATGTCCGAAATGGACATGCCGCTGTCAGCCAGCAGTTTTTCGGTCACCGGAACCGGACCGGTCAGCATGATGGTCGGATCGGTGCCGATTTTGGCGGTGGCGCGGATGCGGGCGCGCGGCGTCAGGCCGAACTTCTTGCCGAACTCTTCGTTGCCCAACAGAACACCTGCGGATCCGTCCACGATACCGGACGAGTTACCGGCGTGGTGGATGTGGTTGATCTTTTCCAGATGTGGGTATTTCAGCAGCGCCACCTTGTCGAACCCGGGCATCATTTCACCCAGATCCTTAAACGCCGGCTTCAGCGCGCCCAGGGCCTGCATGTCAGTACCGGGGCGGGGGTATTCATCACGGTCCAGAATGGTCAGACCGTTGACGTCCTTGACCGCAATCACCGATTTGTCGAAACGGCCATCGGCCATCGCCTCAGCGGCGCGGCGCTGCGATTCAACGGCCAATGCGTCGGCCTGATCGCGGGTGAAGCCATATTCGGTTGCGATGATATCGGCCGAAATGCCCTGCGGGACAAAATAGCGGTCCATCGCCACGGAAGGATCCGCTGCAACAGCCGCGCCGTCGCTGCCCATCGGCACGCGGCTCATCATCTCAACACCACCGGCGATGTAGCCATCGCCTGCGCCACCGGCGATCTGGTTGGCGGCAAGGTTCACAGCCTCCATGCCCGAGGCGCAAAAGCGGTTGATCGACAGGCCGGGGATACGCTCATCCAGGTCCGAGGCCAGCACGGCGGTCCGCGCCAGGCAGGCGCCCTGTTCCATCACCTGGGTGGCATTGCCCCAGATCACATCCTCGACGGCGTGGCCGTCCAGATTGTTGCGCTCTTTCAGCGCGTTCAGCACATTGGCCGAAAGGCGCGAGGCGGTCACCTCGTGTAGCGAGCCATCCTTGCGGCCCTTGCCACGCGGGGTGCGCAGCGCGTCGTAGATATATACGTCAGTCATAGGATCTCCTTAAGAGCTATGGATGATACTGGCTGCCTCGAAACAATCGAAGCAGACGAAGGTGAACAACAAGCCTGCATCGGCGAAGCAAATTGAGTCGCCGATCGAGTCTAGTTGCGAAACAAAGGTCATAGCGACAGTGCAGCTAGGGCAGTTTGGCAGTGCAACCTCTGCCGGCAAGTCAGCAGCTCCACCTACCTTCGAGCGCGTGCCAACATCGTCATCGGCCCAGTCAAACCCCTGAGCGGAAATTGCGTCTTCCGAGCGCGGTTCTAACACGATCTTGAATTCAGGAAGTTTCATGCTCAGATCCACTAGGTCCGGTCCGAGGGGTGGCCGGGCATCAGGTCATAGGGGTGTTTCCAGCCTTTGAGCCTCGAGATATTGTCGAGCCAGCGGTCGATGTTGGACCACTCTTTGCGGTCAAAACCGAAAGGTTCGGGGTAGTAGAGGTAGCCGCAGCAGGAAATGTCGGCATTGGTGATGCCATTGCCCACAATCCAGTCGCGCCCCTCCAGATGTTTGTTCAGCACGGCATAGGCGGCCTTCAGACGGCCCTGCATGAAGGGGATCACCTGCTGCGGGCGCTTGTCCTCGGGCAGGAAGTTCATCAGGAACCGGGTCATGCCGGCCTGGCTGGACAGTTTGTGATTGTCCCACAGCACCCAGCGCAGCACATCGTATTTCTCGGCGTTGCTGCCGCCGAACTTGCCGGTTTTGTCGGTGATATATTGCTGGATCACGCCGGATTGGCTGAGCTTCACATCGCCGTCCACCAGAACCGGCGCTTCGCCCATGGCGTTGACGTTTTCCAGATACTCCGGCTGGCGGGCTGCGCCGTTGAAGAAGTCAACAAACACCGGCTCCCAGTCGAGACCGGAAAGCTGCAGCGCCAGCGCTGCCTTGTAGGAATTACCGCTTTCGCCGAAGCAATGCAGTTTGATGGTCATGGTCTTCCTCCCGAAGCGCGCGGCCTACGGCTGCGTCGTTTTTTGAGTATTTTTGGCAAGATGAAAGCCTTGGGCTTTGTGCAAGTAACGCACTGTTAAGGTTAACCCGCTAGCCTAACCATGCGTCACAGCCTGGAGAGGCGATGGGCGCGCAAGGTGAAACCCCGCGCCATACTCTCCTGAAAGGGACCAGTGTGGCCGGGGCGCCGCGCCCTCAATTCATCTTGCCAAAAATACTCATTCTCCCGTCATTTTCCCCCGCGCTACCGCAGCGGATTTAGCGTTTGCGGGCGTCCAGCGTTGCGTTGAACAGCCGCAGTTTATGGCCGAAGTTTTCCTCATCGATTACCCCGTCGAGGTTTTCAAACAGGAAGGAAATCGCCTCGCCCTCGTCCAGCCCGGCCTCTTGCGAAAACCTCTTCAGGCGCCGGTAGGCGTCCTCGGTCATCGCGATGGGCATGCGGCGGGTCAGGCGAAAACGTTTCGGCATCGGTCCTCCCATGACCCATGACAGGTCAAAACCAACAGGGGCAGGGCGGGCCCGAAGGCCCACCCCGTTTAGATCGTTCAGAACTGTTCGGCGTCCAGCGCCATCACCGTGTCGGCACCGGTGTTGATGCGCGCCAGGTGCATGGCGGTCGCCGGCAGACGGCGGGCCATGTAGTAGCGGCCGGTGGCCAGTTTGGTTTCATAGAACGCCTTGTCCGATGCACCGCCGTCCAGCGCTTCCTGCGCGGCCTTGGCCATCTGCGCCCACACCAGGCCGAGGCAGACATGACCGAAGAGGTGCATGAAGTCGTAAGAGCCCGAAAGCGCCGCGTTGGGGTTTTTCATGCCGTTCTGCATGAAGAACATGCCGGCCGCCTGCAGATCCTTGGAGGCGGCTTTCAGCGGCTCCATGAAGTCGGCTTTCAGGGCTTCGTTTTCGGCGTTTTCTTTGAGGAAGGATTTGACCAGATCAAAGAAGGCCATCACATGCTTGCCACCGTCCTGGGCCAGTTTACGGCCAACCAGATCCAGCGCCTGAACGCCGTTGGCGCCTTCGTAGATCATGGCGATCCGGGCGTCGCGGGTGAACTGGGACATGCCCCATTCTTCGATGTAGCCGTGACCACCGTAGACCTGCTGGGCCTGCACGGTCATGTCGTAGCCCTCATCGGTCAGGAAGCCTTTGATCACCGGGGTCAGCAGCGAGATCAGGCCGTCGGCGTCTTTGTCGCCGTTGCGGTGTGCCTTGTCGATCATCATCGCGCCCCACAGGAGGAAGGCACGGCCGCCCTCTACGAAGCTTTTCTGATCCATCAGGTTGCGGCGGATGTCGGGGTGCACGATCAGCGGATCGGCCGGGCCATCAGGGTTTTTCACGCCGGTCACATCGCGGCCCTGCAGGCGGTCCTTGGCGTAGATCAGCGCGTTCTGGTAGGCGGCTTCGGCCTGAGCCATGCCCTGCATGCCGACGCCCAGACGGGCCTCGTTCATCATGGTGAACATGGCGCGCATGCCTTTGTGTTCGGTGCCCAGCAGGTAGCCGGTGGCCTCATCGTAGTTCATCACACAGGTTGAGTTGCCGTGGATGCCCATTTTCTCTTCGAGGTTGCCACAGCTGACGCCGTTGCGGGCGCCGAGCGAGCCGTCTTCGTTCACGATGAACTTGGGCACGATGAACAGGGACACGCCTTTGATGCCCTCGGGGCCGCCGGGGATCTTGGCCAGCACCAAGTGGATGATATTGGAGGCCATTTCATGTTCGCCCGCCGAGATGAAGATCTTCTGGCCGGAGATTTTGAACGAGCCATCGTCCTGCGGTTCTGCTTTGGTGCGCATCAGACCCAGATCGGTGCCGCAATGCGGTTCGGTCAGGTTCATGGTGCCGGTCCATTCACAGCTGATCATATTGGGCAGATAGGTTTCTTTCTGCTGGTCGGTGCCGTGGGCCAGAATGGCCGATGCCGCGCCGTGGGTCAGGCCCTGGTACATGGTGAAGGCCTGGTTTGAGGCCGAGAACATTTCACCAACCGCGGTGCCCATCACATAGGGCAGGCCCTGGCCGCCGAACTCTTCGGGCATGTCCAGACCGGTCCAGCCACCTTCGCGGACCTGATCAAACGCTTCCTGGAAGCCGGTTGGCACGCGCACAACACCGTTGTCCAGTGAACAGCCTTCCTTGTCGCCCACCACGTTCAGCGGGGCCAGCACCTCGGAGGTGATCTTGCCAGCTTCTTCCAGCACGGCGGAGGTGAAGTCAGCCTCCAGATCGCTGTAGCCGGGGATGTCGGACTGGCTGACGTTCAACAGGTCATGCAGGACAAACTGCAGGTCCTTGGTGGGGGCGGTATAGCTAGGCATGTCTCTCTCCCAAGTAACGAAGGGCCGCGATCACTCTGCGGCGTTTTTTTGCTCCTGAAGTGAGACGATCATTTCGGCGCCCCATTTCATTTGTTCCTTCAGCTCGTCGATCGCTTCTTCCAGTTCGTCGCGCTGGCGGATCATGTCATCCAGACGCTGCTGGGCCACTTCATAGGTGCGGCTCAGCTGGGTCAGCTGGGCGTCGCCCATGTCATAGAGGTCCAGAAGCTGGCGGATTTCCTCCAGCGAGAACCCAAAACGTTTACCGCGCAGGATCAATTTCAAGCGGGCGCGGTCACTTTTGGTGAACAGCCGTTTCTGCCCTTCCCGGATCGGGAACAGCAGTTCCTTTGCTTCGTAGAAGCGCAGGGTACGCGGGGTGACCTGAAATGCGTCGCACATTTCGCGGATGGTCATTGTGTCTTCTTCGGTCATTTTTCACGCTTTCCATATGGGCCCAGGAAGACAGAGCTTGAGCTGTGTCTTAGGGCTACACCACTGATTTACGTTTACGTAATTAATACGTCGCGTCACTTTGGATGTTGACGTAGGATCAATCAAGGTAATCTTTTTGACGGGCGGGAATGACGCTCCGTCAAAACGCAAAAAGCACCCGCTATGGGTGCTTTCTAGGGTGTTTCCCGTGCATGTACGGTGAATTTTGCCCTGATTTTTACGGTTTGTGTAGAATCAGCGACCGTCGAGGGCCGCCAGGGTGTCATCATGCAGGCTCTGCAATTCGTCGATGGCTTCGTCGATTTGCTGACGCTGCTCAGCCAGCTGTTTCAGCTGATTTGAGGCCATCACCACCCAGGCCTTCTGCTGAGCCACATCGCCTTCGTCATCGCGGATCAGCAGCCACTGGCGGATCTCTTCCAGTGGGAAGCCGAATTTCCGGCCACGCAGGATCAGGGTCATCCGGGCCACTTCGCGGTGGCCATAGAAACGGGACCGCCCCTGCCGTTCGGGCTGCAGCAGCTCGATATACTCATAATAACGCAAAGTTCGTGGCGTGACGTCAAACTTGGCGCACATCTCTTTAAAGGACAGTCTGATTTCGGACATAACGCGGTGCTCCCTTGGCGGCAAACTAGGGTCTCGCGGGCAGGAGGGCAACCGTTGGTCTTGCGAATTGAGACCGGAGGCGGTCTTATCGGCGCAGCACAAGAGGGTATGAGATGAGTGAAGAACACACCAAAGCTGCGCAGCAGTTTATCGAGGCGATTCCACACGCTAAGGCGCTGGGCATGGTTTTCACCAACGTCAGTGACGGGCAGGCGGAGATGCAGATGCCCTATGACGAACGTTTCATCGGCGATCCCGAAAGCGGGGTGATTCATGGTGGGGCGGTCTTTGCCCTTTTGGACACCACCTGTGGCGCGGCCGTGATGGCCCATCCTGAGGTGAAGGGCACCACCGCAACCATCGATCTGCGCATTGATTACATGCGTCCCGCCACCCCTGGGCAGGCGATCCGCACCCGCGCGACCTGTTATCGGGTCACCCGGTCAGTGGCCTTTGTGCGTGCTGAAGCCTTGGATGACAATGAGGCCTCCCCGGTGGCCAGCGCCACCGGCGCCTTTGTGGCGGAGAAGAAGTAATGGCCCATAAACGTCCCGAACCGGTTCAGGTGGTAAAACAACGCCGGGATGCGGCGCTGAACGCGCTGGTCGACAGCATTCCCTACATCAAGTTTCTTGGCATTGAGTTTGATCGACGCGGCGATGAGCTGACCGCGATCATGCCCTTCAAAGATGAGCTGATCGGCAACCCCTTTCTGCCGGCGCTGCATGGTGGTGCGACGGCGGCCTTCCTTGAGATGACCGCAATCATCGGCCTCAGCTGGGCCACGCTGTGGGAAGATATCGAAAGCGGCCAGCTGGAGGCCGAGGCGCTGGTCGCCGGGAAAATGCCGCCGCTGCCCAAAACCATCGACTTTACCGTGGACTACCTGCGCTCCGGCTTGCCGCGGGATGCCTATGCGCGGGCGCAGATCAACCGGTCCGGGCGGCGCTACGGTTCGGTGCATGTGGAGGCCTGGCAGGACAATCGCGCCCGGCCCTACGCACAGGCGACCGGCCATTTCCTGATGCCCTCGCGTGATGACTGACAGTCGCAGCTCTGGTCACAGCCCTGAGGCTGAGATCACCCATAAACGGGTGCTCAACATCGCCATTCCGATTGTGCTGTCCAATGCCACCGTGCCCTTGCTGGGGGCGGTGGACACCGGTGTTGTTGGCCAGATGGGGCAGGCGGTGCCGATCGGGGCGGTTGGCGTCGGGGCGATCTTTCTCAGCGCGATCTACTGGATGTTTGGCTTCCTGCGGATGGGCACCACCGGGCTGGTCAGCCAGGCGCTGGGCGCCGGGCGATCCGGTGAGGTTGCAGCGCTGCTGACCCGTGCACTGTTGATCGCGGGCCTTGGCGGGGTTGCGGTCATTCTGCTGCAGATGCCCCTGTTCTGGGCCGCCTTTCAGATCTCGCCCGCCTCACCCGAGGTGGAGGCACTGGCGCGGGACTATATGCAGATCCGGGTCTATTCGGCCCCTGCCGCCATTGCGGTTTATGGCCTGACCGGCTGGTTGATCGCGCAGGAACGCACCCGCGCCGTCTTTGCCCTGCAAATCTGGATGAACGGGCTGAACATCCTGCTGGACCTGTGGTTTGTGCTGGGGCTGGGCTGGGGTGTGGAGGGCGTGGCCATTGCCACCTTCCTGGCCGAATGGAGTGGTGCCCTGATGGGGCTGTGGCTGTGCCGGGCGGGTTTTTCCAATGCGGCCTGGCGCGATTGGGCGCGGGTGTTTGACCGGGTGGCGCTGCGCCACATGATGGCGGTCAATTCAGACATCCTGCTGCGGTCCCTGATGTTGCAGGCGATTTTCCTCTCCTTCCTGCTGACAGGCGCAGGCTTTGGCGACACGACGCTGGCTGCCAATCAGGTGCTACTGCAATTCCTCAATATCACCGCCCATGGGCTGGATGGCTTTGCCTTCGCGGTCGAGGCGATGGTGGGGCAGTACTTCGGCGCGGGCCTCAAGCGGCACATGCGTCGCGCGGCACTCTTGGCGACGATCTGGGGTGTGGTGGTTTCGGTGCTGATGGCGCTGGGCTTTGCCCTGTTTGGCGGGATGATCATCGACACAATGACCACTGCCGAGGATGTGCGTGCCGGTGCGCGCGCCTTCCTGCCCTATCTGGTGCTGTGCCCCGTTGTGGGGTTGGCCTCATGGATGCTGGATGGGGTGTTTATTGGCGCCACAGCCACCCGCGATATGCGCAATATGATGGCGATCAGCCTTGCGGTTTACCTGGCCTCGGTCGCGCTGCTGGTGCCTTCCTTAGGCAACCACGGTCTGTGGATATCTATGTTGGTAAGTTTCGTGATCCGGGCCGTCACCTTGGCAGCGCGTTACCCAAGCCTGGAAGCCCGGGCTGAGGCCAACAGACCCGCCGCAATGGCCGGTTGATCTGCGATACACAGCCTGTGGAAAATCTGGGGATGTTTGCCTTAAGTTACCGAGGGGCGGACCGGATGCGCCACTGTGGATGAACTAAGATATAGCACTGATTTAGATAAGAAAAAGCGATTACCCACCGGCACGTGGCCTGTGGGTAATCAAGCGCATCTAGGGGAGCCGACGTTACAGGATATCCAGCACCTGTTCCGGCGGGCGGCCAATCGCGGCCTTGCCGTTGGCCAAGACCACCGGACGTTCGATCAGGACAGGATTTTGTGCCATTGCGGCGATCAAACCGGCCTCAGGATCGCTTTTGGACAACTCCAGCTCTTTGAAGCGTTTTTCCTTCACGCGCATCAGCTCCACCGCTGAAAGACCCAGCAGGTTCAGCACCTCTTGGATCTCGGAAACGCTGGGGGCGTCATCCAGGTAACGGCGGATGGTCACCTCACCCTTTTCTTCGATCAGGGCCAGGGTCTGGCGCGATTTGGAACAGCGCGGGTTGTGCCAGATGGTTATCACAGCCAGTCCTCCCGTTTGTGGCCCACGGCGTCGGCAACATTGGTGAAGCCGTCCTGCTCCAGCAACCGGTCCAGCCCGCGGGCAATCTCAGCCCCGAGGCTGAGCCCGCCGTAGATCAGCGCGGTGTAAAGCTGCACGGCCGAGGCGCCGGCGCAGATCTTGGCATAGGCCTCTGCCGCCGATGAAATCCCGCCTACACCGATGATCGGCAGACGCCCGTCCAGCTGCTTGGACAGCTGCGCCAGCACCCGGGTCGATTTGTCAAACAGCGGCGCGCCAGACAGGCCACCGGCCTCTGCGGCATGGGGGCTTTGCAACCCGTCGCGCGACAGGGTGGTGTTGGTGGCAATCACCGCATCGATCCCGGTAGACAGCGCCACCTCACCAATTTCAGCGATTTCCGCGCCGGTCAGATCAGGGGCGATCTTCAGGAAGATCGGGATTGGCCGGTCCAGCGCATTGCGGGCGTCAACCACACCGTTCAGCAGGCTGGTCAGCGCCGCCGCGCCCTGCAGGTCGCGCAGTTTTTCGGTGTTCGGCGACGACACGTTGACCGTCGCGAAATCTAAGTTTGCGCCGGTGTGGGCCAGAACACGGGCAAAATCGCTGGCGCGGTCTTCGCTGTCTTTGTTGGCGCCAAGGTTCAGCCCCAGCACCATATCGCGCGGACGCTGCGACAGGCGGGTGCCGATGGCCTCCATCCCGTCGTTGTTGAAGCCAAAGCGGTTGATCGCGGCGCGGTCTTCGGACAGGCGGAACAGGCGCGGCTTGGGATTGCCGGGCTGCGGGCGGGGCGTGGCCGCGCCCACCTCCACAAAACCAAATCCGGCGCGTGACAGCGGTGACAGCGCTTCGGCGTTTTTGTCAAACCCTGCGGCAATGCCCACCGGGTTGGCCATATTCAGACCCGCGACCGAGGTGCGCAACCGCGCTGAGGTCACCAGCCCCGCCAAAGGCGCGGCGCCCGTGCGTAGCGCTAGCAGCGCCAGACCATGGGCGCGCTCGGGATCCACCCGGTGCAGCGCGCTGAGGCCGATCTTTTCGATCAGCTTCATACTATATCCTCCGGAAACTGATGGCTGCCGTCCACCAAGGGCAAAGGCTTGTGCCACAGAACATCCGCCATCTGCATTTTACGGTAGAGATGCGGGAACAGGGCGCCGCCGCGCGACACTTCCCATTTCAGCGCATCGCCCAGGGCATCCGCCTCCAGCGCAACAAGGGTCAGCCCCTCTTCGGCGGTGAAGTGTTTGGCGGCCGTTTCTGCCGCCTGCGCAGCGGTGGAGAAATGCACAAAGCCGTCGGTGACATCGATCGGCGCACCTGTGGTCTCGCCATGATCGACCAGCACCTGCCATTCGGGTGCCCGGAATATCTTGTATATCAGCATGTCCGCGTGATGCCGCCCCGCGCCGCACCCGTCAAGGCTTCGCCCTGCTGGGGCGCGAAAAACACCGCTTTCAATGTTCCGGAAATACTCAATTTCAAAACATCGCGCCGAATCCCATGGCCGCATTTCGATGGCTGCCCCAGCGTCAGGGCAAAAATCCGAATAAACTCATGCGGGTTTCGTAGCGATTCGGTTACAATTGAGGCCTAACAGCGGTGCTGCACCGGCCTGAAACCACTATGTGGACTGAGTTTTTGACAGTTGGTGCACACCAGTGCAGATTCACGCGATAATAATCAACAGAGAGGAAGACCATGTCCGTTCGTCTACTTGCCTCCGCCGCTGCGCTCGCCCTGAGTGCAGGTGCGGCTGCGGCAGATTTTAATCTGACCGTTTTGCACACCAATGATTTCCACGCCCGTTTTGAACCGATCAGCAAATATGACTCGGGCTGTTCGCCTGACAGCAACGCCGAAGGCAAGTGTTTCGGTGGTTCCGCCCGTCTGGTGACCGCTGTTGAAGCGGCCCGTGCACGCGCCGAGAACTCGATCCTGGTGGACGGCGGTGACCAGTTCCAGGGCACCCTGTTCTACACCTACTACAAAGGCAAACTTGCCGCTGAGATGATGAACAAACTGGGTTACGACGGCATGACCGTTGGCAACCACGAGTTTGACGATGGCCCCGAAGTGCTGCGTGGCTTCATGGATGCGGTGAACTTCCCCGTTTTGATGTCGAACGCTGACGTCAGCCAGGAGCCGCTGCTGGCCGGCAAACTGGCCAAATCGACCGTGATCGAACGTGGTGGCGAAAAGATCGGCATGATCGGCCTGACCCCGCAGGACACCGATGAACTGGCCTCGCCCGGTCCTAACGTTATCTTCACCGACCCGTCTCAGGCGGTTCAGGGTGAAGTTGACAAGCTGACCGCGGAAGGCGTGAACAAGATCATCGTTCTGTCGCACTCGGGCTATGTTGTGGACCAGCAGGTTGCAGCCAACACCACCGGTGTTGACGTGATCGTTGGCGGCCACTCCAACACCTACCTGTCCAACACCTCGGACCGTGCCGAAGGCGCTTACCCGACCATGGTCGGCGGCACTGCAATTGTTTCGGCCTATGCCTACGGCAAATTCCTGGGTGAGCTGAACGTCACCTTCAACGATGCGGGTGAGATTGTCTCGGCCACTGGTGAGCCGATCATCATGGACGCCGCCGTGACCGAAGACGAAGCCACCAAGGCGCGTATCACCGAAGCGGCAGCCCCGCTGGATGAGATCCGCAACAAGGTTGTCGCCTCGGCCGCCGAAGCGATCAACGGTGAGCGTGGCGATTGCCGCGTGAAAGAATGCCAGATGGGCAACCTGGTGGCAGATGCGATGCTGGCCCGTGTGGCCGATCAGGGCATCGACATTGCGATCGCCAACTCCGGTGGTCTGCGCGCCTCCATCGATGCGGGTGATGTGACCATGGGCGAAGTGCTGACCGTGCTGCCGTTCCAGAACACCCTGTCGACCTTCCAGATCAAAGGCTCGACCCTGGTTGAAGCGCTGGAAAACGGTGTGAGCCAGATCGAAGAAGTCAAAGGCCGCTTCCCGCAGGTTGCGGGCATGACCTTCACCGTGGACGTTTCGGCTGAAGTTGGCTCGCGTATTTCGGACGTGATGGTTGGCGGTGCGCCGGTGGATCTGGATAAGGTTTACGGTGCTGTGTCCAACAACTACGTGCGCAACGGCGGCGACGGCTACAAAATGTTCCGTGGCGCCATGAACGCCTATGACTTCGGCCCCGATCTGGCAGACGTCACTGCCGAGTATCTGGCAGAAAACGCGCCTTACACCCCTTACGTGGACGGCCGTATCAAGATGAAGTGATCTGGTCGTTGACCGGAAAACACTGAAACATCAGGACGCGCGGGACAGGGATGTTCCGCGCGTTTTGCATATTGAGGAGCGGAGGAGCCCGCGATGATTGAAGGCCTGTCACATATGACCTTTGTGGTGCGCGATCTGGACCGGATGGAACGGATCCTGATCGAAGTTCTGGGCGCCAAGCGGATCTATGACAGCGGGGCCGAGGGGTTTTCACTCTCGGCTGAGCGGTTTTTTGACGTGGCGGGGTTGTGGATCGCGGTGATGCAGGGCGATCCGCTGCAGGCGCGCAGCTACAATCATGTGGCCTTCAAAGTGTCTGAGGCGGATTTGCCCAAACTGACCGAAAAGGTGAAAGCGCTGGGGTTGGAGGTGAAGCCCCCCAGACCCCGCGTCGAAGGGGAGGGGCAGTCGCTCTACTTCTATGATGAGGACAACCACCTGTTTGAGCTGCACACCGGCACATTGGAACAGCGTTTGGCGCGCTATGAACGGGGTGTATCCGTGCTTCCCCCAGCCAGTGGGTCGGGATAAACTGCGGATATGGACCATCCGCTGATCGATCTTATCAACGCCAAAATCGCCGCCGCTGAGGCAGAGGGTGCTTTTGACAACCTCGAAGGGGCAGGGCAGCCCTTGCCGCAGGTGGAGGATCCGGAAAACCATTTGGTCAACCGGTTGGTCAAAGAGGCCGGCGGCGTTCCTGAATTCGTCAGCCTGTCGCGCGAACTGGCCCGGCTGCGTGAAGAACTGCGCGACACAGGTGACCGCACACGCCGCAAGGAGATCATGACGGAAATGTCGATGATGGAAGCGCGTATTGAGATTGCCCGCAAAGAGCATCGGCGCTGAGCGATGTGCGGGCGCTTTGCGGTAACGCTCCCCAATGATGCGATGGCGCAGCTGTTTCAGGCGGCGCCGGCGAACAATCTGCCCGATGTGCCTAATTACAACGTCTGCCCCACGACGGGCATTCACGTGGTCTATTCTGACGGTGATATGCGGCGGCTCGGGGCGATGCGCTGGGGATTTCTGCCGCATTGGTACAAGGCGCCAAATGATGGGCCGCTGCTGATCAATGCGCGGGCGGAAACCATCGCAGAGAAACCAGCCTTTCGCGCGGCCTGCCGCAGCCGTCGCTGTCTGATCCCGACCTCAGGGTTCTATGAATGGAGTAAGGACAGCGAAGGCAACCGTTTGCCATGGTACATCACCCGGCAGGATCACACGCCGCTGGTGATGGCCGGCATCTGGCAGGATTGGCAGGTTGAGGGGGGCGAAGCGTTGCGCACCTGCGCGGTGGTCACCACCGGCGCCAGCAGCGATATCGATCAGGTGCATCACCGCATGCCGGTGATCCTTGGCCCCGATCAATGGGGCAAATGGCTGGGGGAGGAAGGGCACGGCGCGGCTGCCCTGATGCAGGCAGCGCCGCCGCAGACCCTGCAGCTGCACCGGGTCGACCGGCGCGTAAATTCCAACCGGGCCTCAGGGCCAGAGTTGATCGAACCATTTGAGGAAACGTAACCGACCTATGAGGGAATCTGAGGGAATGTCAGTTGGGGGCGAGGGCCGGTTCCTACCAAGCACGGTAGGCGGATCGGAGGACATGTGACGCCGCAGCACCGCTGTTCAGGCAAGCAAGTCGGGCCAAGCATTTCAGGCAGGAGGTCCCTCGCAATTATAACAACGGCAGCTGGCGCGCCCATTTTAGAAGTTTTTTCGAAAAAAAACGCAGCACCTTGCCATGGCCCTGATTCTCCTTGTACTTCCTGCCCGAACGGAGGACGCCTGATGCACAGCCACGAAGACGGCAACACCCCTGGCCAAAGCGCCGCATCGCAGGTTGAAACGCTGAACCCTGCCTGCAAAGTGGAGATCACAGATCTGCGCTATCTGCGTGATGGTGTTGAGATTTTTAATGGTCTGAACCTGTCTCTGCGGGAACATCGCATCGGGGTGATCGGGCGCAATGGCTCTGGCAAATCGCAACTGGCGCGTCTGATCGCGGGGCTGGCGCCTGCAGATGAGGGAACCGTCACCGTGAACGGCGTTGCGGTGGCCAAAGAGCGCCTGCAGGCGCTGCGCACCGTTGGCATTTTGTTTCAGAACCCCGATCATCAGATCATTTTCCCCACCGTCGGCGAGGAGCTGACCTTTGGTCTGGTGGCACAGGGCATGCCCAAGGATGACGCCCAGGCCAAGGCACGCGTCACGCTGGAAAAGTTCAAACGTCCCGATTGGTATGACCGCTCGATCCAGACGCTCAGCCAGGGGCAGCGCCATCTGGTCTGTCTGATGGCCGTGCTGGCCATGAACCCCGGTGTGATCGTGCTGGATGAACCTTTTGCCGGTCTCGACCTGCCCACCACCCTGTCGCTGACCCGCTATCTGGATGGGGTCAGCCCGGCGTTGATCCACATCAGCCATGATCTGGACGCGCTGGCCGATTATGATCGGGTGCTTTGGGTCGAACAGGGGCGCATTGAACGGGACGGCCCCGCCAAAGAGGTGATCGCGGCCTATGTGGCGGCGATGAAAGGGCAGGGTAGCAGCGATGATTTCGCTGACCTCTGAGGTCCGCACGCCTTACCATTCATGGCCCGCGGGCAGGAAGCTGCTGGGCCTGTGCCTGTTTACCGTCGCAGTCTTCTACCTTGAGCAGAGCGTCGCCGCGCTGCTGGTCATGGGAGCTGTGGCCTGCGCCTATCTGGTGGCAGGGCGGCGCTTTGCCCGGCAGGGGCTGCGGCTGATCCGGCCGGTGTTTTGGGTGTCGCTGATCATTATGACTTACCATGTGCTGACCCGCGATGTTGAGGCAGGGCTGTTGGTGTGTATGCGGCTGGCCACGGCGGTGGCGGCGGCCAATCTGGTGACGCTGACCACCGCGCTGGAGGATATGCTGGATGTGATGGAGCGCCTGATGGCGCGGCTGTTTATCGGTGCCAAGATCCGACGCCGCATTGCCTTGTCGGTGACCCTCGTGATACGTTTCATCCCGGAACTGACCCGTAAGGGCGGCACCTTGATCGAAGCCTGGCGCGCCCGCAGTACCAAGAAATTCAGTTGGAAATTACTGTTACCTTTCGCGCTGTTAGCTCTTGATGATGCAGAACAGGTCGCTGAGGCGTTGAAGGCACGGGGTGGTGTGGAATAAACACCTCTGCGAATACAGTAAAACTACGGAGTTGGGGGAAGGACATATGGAACGCAATCTCACTCAAATCGCATTGTTCGCTGCGCTGATCGCAGCACTGGGGCTGATCCCGAAATTTACCCTGCCGCTGGGCGTACCGATCACCGGTCAGAGCCTGGGCATCATGCTGGCGGGCACTGTTTTGGGGGCAAAACGCGGCGCATTGGCCGTGATCCTGTTCCTGGGTCTGGTGGCGCTGGGCCTGCCGCTGCTGGCGGGCGGCCGCGGTGGTCTGGGCGTGTTCAGCGGTGTGACCGCTGGTTTCCTGTTTGGCTGGGTTGTGGCGGCTTACGTGACTGGCCTGCTGGCTGAGATGTGGGCGGGCAAAGGCGGCTGGATCGCACCGGCCATCGCCTCGGCCATTGGGGGCATTCTGGTGCTCTACCCGATCGGCATCATCGGCATGTACCTTAAGCTGGACGCCACGCTGATGGGGCTGACCCTGTCGATGGGGCCGTTTGTGCCCGGCGACCTGATCAAATGTGTCCTGGCGGGTCTGATCACCCAGGGCCTGCGCAAGGCGCGCCCGGGTTTGGTTGCAGGCTAATACGCGCCAAATAAGCGATTGAAAACGGGGCCCACGAGGCCCCGTTTTTCATGGGTGAGGCAGTGGAACGTCCGGGGTGTGCCGCTTTCTGCTTGACCTCCCCCGGTGCATTTCCTAAACCCTCGCCTACTCTGAGCGGGTATGGTGAAATGGTATCATAAGAGCCTTCCAAGCTTAAGGTGCGGGTTCGATTCCCGCTACCCGCTCCAAACTCCCCTGACAGTGATGCCCTTGCGATCTACTGAGGCCGTTAATGTGTTCCGCTGCCTGCGGTCAGGGCCAGTTGCAGCCCCCAGAGGATCAAGACGCTGCCCGCCAGAAGGTCCAGCCATTTCAGCGCGTTGCCTGTGAGCCGTTTGCGCGCCCAAAGCGCCAGCTGCACCAGGATCAACCACCACAGCGCGGAACCAAGAAACACCCCCAGGACCAAAACATAGGCCGCCTGCCCCCCGGTGCCTGCCGCCGCGCCAAGGCCGGCAATCATGCCGGTGAAGGCAATGATCGTCATCGGGTTCGATAGGGTCAGCAGATAGGTGGTGCCAAAGGCGCTGGCGATGTTTCTGCTAGGGGCCATGTCCGCAGCCTCAGGACGCGGCTGAAAGAAGGCCCGCGCACTCAGCACGCCCAGCACCGCGATCAGCAAACCGCCAAACAGCTGCATTTCGGTCGTGTAACTCAGCAGCAGGCCACTGGCGGCGACCCCTGCCGCAACCAGAAACCCATAGGTGCCATCTGCCGCCGCCGCGCCAAGGCCCGTGGCAAACCCCGCCGCGCGCCCTTCGGTCATGGAGCGGCGAATGCACAGAAGCCCAATGGGGCCGACCGGCACCGCGATGGCAAAGCCCACAGCCAGCCCTTTCAGGAAAACCTCAAACATCTGCGCCCCCAATACCGGCCGGGATTGCAATCGCCGGCGTTTCCTTGGGTGACCCCAGGGTGATGACGGTTTCGGTGCGGGTGATGGCGGGCAGGGGTTTGACCGCTTCGCTCAGAAAGGCCTGCAGCGCCGCGGTGTCTGCCACCCGCAGTTTCATCAGATAGGAGTGCGGGCCGGAGATGTGATGCAGCTCCTGCACCTCATCGCGCTGGCTGAGGGCCGCGACCGCTTCGGCCTCACCTTCATAAGACATGTCGATCAGCACAAAGGCACAAAGCGCCGCGTCAAAGCGATCCGGGCGCAGCGTGGCATGCCAGCCGGTGATGGTGCCACTGTCACTCAATCGCCGGATCCGTTCGTTTGTGGCCGAGACCGACAGGCCAACCATCGCCGCCACATCGGTGGAGGAGGTGCGGGCGTTCTGTTGCAGGATGTCGCAGATTTTGCGGTCGGTGCTGTCAATCACGGTAATATCTCCTGCGTAACGTATTAATTGTGTGTTATTTGTCGGCTGAAGAGATGTGAGTCAACAAAAATTACGGCGCTCGACTTGTCTGCCGCGTCGATTTACCGTCACGGAGGCGATACACCGCACCCATCACGGGGCGCGCCACGCTTGCCGGGGCGCGTGTCCTCGCATAAACCCGCTGCGCAAAGCGAAGGAAGGACAGTGCATGGCCCGTGCCCCGATCTCATCGGATGAGGACCGCGAAAAATCCAAACAGGTTGGCGCCCTGCGCGAGCTTTGGCCTTTTCTGAGGCCATACCGCGGGCTGGCTGCCCTGGCGGGCTTGGCGCTGGTTCTGACGGCCAGTGTGTCCTTGATGCTGCCCTTGGCCGTGCGCCGGGTGGTCGATAATTTCAACGCCGAAGATGGCGGTATTCTGGACCTCTACTTCACCGCGGCCATGGCGATTGCTGGCTTGTTGGCGGTGGGCACCGGTCTGCGTTACATGCTGGTGACCCGGCTGGGGGAACGGGTGGTGGCCGATATTCGCAAGGCGGTATTCGACCGAGTTGTCGGCATGTCCCCGGCGTTCTTTGAAAACATAATGACCGGTGAAGTGCTGAGCCGGATCACCACCGACACCACGCTGATCCTGTCTGTGATCGGCTCGTCAATCTCAATCGCGCTGCGCAATGTGCTGATCTTCCTTGGCGGGCTGGTGCTGATGCTGTTCACCTCGGCCAAGCTGACGGGGTTGGTCCTGTTGATCGTGCCGATGGTGGTGGTGCCTATTCTGGTGCTGGGCCGCAAGCTGCGGGTGCTGAGCCGGGAAAACCAGGATTGGATCGCCGCCAGTTCCGGTAGCGCGTCAGAGGCATTGCAAAGCGTTCAGACCGTGCAGGCCTTCACCAATGAGATGGCCGTGCGCCGTGACTTCTCGGATGTGACCGAGGCGAGCTTTGGTTCGGCCAAGCGGCGGATCACAACGCGGGCGCTGATGACGGTGATCGTGATCTTCCTTGTCTTCTCGGGCGTGGTTGGCGTGTTGTGGATCGGTGCAAATGACGTGCGCAGCGGCACGATGAGCGCCGGCGCCTTGGTGCAGTTCGTGATCTATTCGGTGATGGTTGCAGGCTCCGTCGGGGCCTTGTCAGAGATCTGGGGCGAGCTGCAGCGGGCCGCCGGGGCGACCGAGCGACTGGTCGAGTTGCTGAACGCGGAAGACAGCGTCGCCGATCCCGAAGCCCCCAAGGCCGTGCCTGCTGAGGTCACTGGTCAGATCCAGTTTGAAAACGTCAGCTTCCGCTATCCGACCCGGCCTGATGTGTCGGCGCTGGATCAGGTGGATCTGCAAATCCAGCCCGGTGAAACGGTGGCCTTTGTCGGCCCCTCTGGCGCGGGCAAAACCACCATCATTCAGACCATTCTGCGGTTCTATGACCCGCAGGAGGGACGGATCCTGCTGGATGGTGTGGATCTGAAAGATATGGCGCGTGATGCCTTCCGCAAACACCTGGCGCTGGTGCCGCAGGATCCGGTGATCTTTGCCTCAAGCGCGATGGAAAACATCCGGTTTGGCCGGCCTGAGGCCAGCGATGCCGAGGTTGAGGCCGCCGCCAAAGCCGCCGCTGCGCATGATTTCATCATGAAACTGCCGGATGGCTACGCCAGCGAAGTGGGCGAACGCGGTGTCATGCTGTCAGGCGGCCAGAAACAGCGGATTGCCATTGCGCGGGCCATTCTGCGCGATGCCCCGGTACTGCTGCTGGATGAGGCCACATCTGCGCTTGATGCGGCCAGCGAACGCGCGGTGCAGGGCGCTGTGGATGAACTGTCCAAGACCCGCACAACCCTGATCGTGGCGCACCGTCTGGCCACCGTGAAAAAGGCCGACCGGATTGTGGTGATGGACGAAGGCCGCATTGTGGCGCAGGGTACCCATGATCAGCTGGTTGCCGAAGGTGGGCTCTATGCCCAGCTGGCCAAGCTGCAGTTCACCGAAGGCTTTGAAGCGGCCTGAGCGGAACTGAATATGCTGAGTTAGGACACCGGTCGGGCAAACCCCGGCCGGTTTTCTTTTGCGGTCAGCCTGCGCGCAATGTGATGCAGACGCAAGATTCTTCCCCGTGAACCGGTGCCAGAGATGGGTGCATAAGCGGCGCACCCACCACGGGACGGAAGAGGAGGGCCGGGACACTCGCATCGGTCTTCCTCTTCCACTCCTGCAGGTGCGCGCCGGTGACAGGCCACGCGGATCCCCAACGTGGGGGGCTGCACCCGGGACTGATCCCGTAGAAAGCCTTGTTTAGGCGGCATGACCTTTGGGAAACTTCCCGCCCCGCGTGTGATTGCCCCGGTCGAACTTCTCTTTGACGTTGCGCCCCTGTCCGAATGAAACCTTGTATCAGCACAATTTCCCTTCCACATTGTTGCGAGGGACAAAACCGCTTCGTTAAATACTGGCCCATCTGGGGTCCGAAACGGGAGATACTTTGGGAGGAATGCTGATGGCCTTTGCCTCGGTAGAAGATACAATTGCCTTGGAAAACGAAATGCCATGGGAGGACCGCGATGTTCCGGTCACTTTCTATGAGCTGCTGACACGCACCAAGGATCGCCATGGCAACGGCAAAGCCACCACGTTTCAGCTGCTAAGCGGCCCCAAGGACAAGGCGGAAACGCTGACTTGGAACGATCTGCACGCGCGCACCTGTCAGGTGGCCAACATGTTCCGGGATCTAGGGATCGGGGAAAAGGATGTGGTGGCCTGCATCCTGCCCAACTGTACCGAAACACTGCTGACGATCTTTGGTGGCGCCATTGCAGGGATCATCAACCCGATCAACCCGCTGCTGGAGCCGGAACAGATCGCCGCTATCCTGCGCGAAACCAAAGCCAAGGTGGTGGTGACGCTGAAGGCCTTCCCGAAAACCGATGTGGCCCAGAAAACCGCGGAGGCCGTGCGCCACGCGCCGGGTGTTGCAACCGTTCTGGAAATCGACCTGAACCGGTACCTGACGCCGCCGAAATCGCTGATCGTGCCGCTGATCCGCCCGAAGAATCCGGGCAACCACCACGCTGATGTGCTGGACTTCAACAAGACGGCCAAGAAATACCCGACCTCGCTGTCCTTTGCCGACAGCACCGAGGATCGCGTTGCGGCCTATTTCCACACCGGCGGCACCACTGGTATGCCCAAGGTGGCGCAGCACCGCTATTCCGGCATGGTCTACAATGGGTGGCTGGGCGCAACGCTCTTGTTCACCAATGATGACAACGTCATCTGCCCGCTGCCGATGTTCCACGTCTTTGCCTGCCACGTCATCATGATGTCGGCCATTTCGGCGGGCACCCATGTGGTCTTCCCCACACCGGCGGGTTATCGCGGTGATGGCGTCTTTGACAACTTCTGGAAGCTGATCGAACGCTGGCAGATCACCTTCATCATTACCGTGCCCACCGCCATTTCGGCGATGATGCAGCGCCCGGTGGATGCGGATATCTCCTCGGTCAAAACTTCATTCTCGGGCTCCGCGCCGCTGCCGCTGGAGCTGTTCAAACGGTTTGAGGAAACCTCTGGCGTGACCATCGTTGAAGGCTACGGCCTGACCGAAGCAACCTGCTTGGTGTCCTGTAACCCGCCCACCGGTGGCAAGAAGGTCGGCTCGGTCGGGATCCGCTTCCCCTATAGCGATGTGCGCATCTTCAAAGAGGTCAACGGTGAACCGGTGGAATGTGGTCCTGACGAGGTGGGTGAGATCTGTGTCTCAAACCCCGGCGTCTATGCGGGCAACACCTACACTGAGGCCGAGAAAAACGCCGAGCTTTATCATCACGGCAAATACCTGCGGACCGGCGATCTGGGCCGTATCGATGAAGAAAACTACATCTGGATCACTGGTCGCGCCAAAGACCTGATCATCCGTGGTGGTCACAACATTGATCCAGCGGAGATCGAAGAGGCGCTGCTGCAGCACCATGATGTGGCCATGGCCGGTGCCATCGGTCAGCCGGATGCGCATTCGGGCGAACTGCCCTGTGCCTATGTGGAGCTGGTTGAGGGCGCATCCGTCACCGGTGAAGAACTGCTAGCGCACGCCAAGGTGCATGTGCACGAACGCGCCGCCATCCCGAAACATGTTGAGGTGCTGGACGAGCTGCCGAAAACCGCTGTTGGCAAGGTATTCAAGCCGGACCTGCGCAAACGTGCCATCACCCGCATCTACAACAAGGCGCTGGATGAGGCCAAGCTGAACGCCAAGGTGATTGAGGTTCTGGACGACAAGAAACGTGGTCTGGTGGCCCGTGTCGAGCGCACCGGCGTTGTCCATGATGATGAGGTTGGCCACGTTCTGGGCGCCTACACCCGCCCGTGGGAATGGGCTGAGTAACCTCTCAGGCCCTGCAGTAAAGCAAGCCGCCCCTCGGGGCGGCTTTTTGCTGTCTGGAACCTGCGTCAGGGCGGCGCAGGGAATTGACGCTGTGGCTTTCGGCGTTAGCTGGCGAAGGGCGTCGCAAGTCTAGGAGCCGCAGAATGTCTGATACCTCCCATCGTCCGCGTCCCGTTGCGGTGCCTGCGGGCCGTTTGCATCGCATGGCGCGTCTTGGCGGGCTGGCAACACAGGTTGCGGGCGCCGTGGCCCTTGGCGGCGCAAAGGCGCTGGCGGGTGGGGCGCGGCCACAGCTGCGCGATCTGGTGCTGACCCCCGGCAATATCGAACGTCTGACGCAGGAGCTGGCGCAGATGCGCGGCGCGGCGATGAAGGTTGGTCAGCTGATTTCGCTGGAGGCTGGGGATCTGCTGCCGGCAGAACTGACCGCGATCCTGTCCCGGCTGCGGTCTGACGCCCATCAGATGCCGCCGCAGCAGTTGAAGCAGGTGCTGAACGCGGCCTGGGGGCAGGGCTGGCAGCGCCAGTTTGCCCGTTTTGACGTGCGCCCGATTGCGGCGGCCTCGATCGGGCAGGTGCACCGGGCACAGCTGAAGGATGGGCGCGATCTGGCTGTGAAGGTGCAATACCCCGGCGTGGCGCGAAGCATCGAAAGCGATGTGGTCAATGTCGGGGCGCTGTTGCGCGCGGCGCGGGTCTTGCCCAAGGGCTTTGATCTGGCCCCCTATCTGGAGGCTGCGCGCCTGCAACTGCATGAGGAAACCGATTACCTGCGCGAGGGCGCGCAGCTGCAGCGGTTCGCCCGCTATCTGGAGGGGCAGGAGCGGTTCCTGCTGCCGGCGTTTCATGCCGATTGGTCAACTGGGCAGGTCCTGGCGATGTCCCATATAGCGGGTCAGCCGGTGGAGGATCTGCAGGCCGCGCCTCAGCCCACGCAGGATGGCGTGATGCGGGATCTCTTTGCGTTGTTTTTTGATGAGCTCTTCACCCTCGATGACATGCAAAGTGATCCGAATTTCGCCAACTTCCTCTATCAGCCTGAGGAGGATCGGATCGTGTTGCTGGATTTCGGTGCCACCCGCGCCATCGCATCTGATGTGGTGCAGGGGTACCGCGATCTGTTGACGGCAGGCTTGGCCGGGTGTTGGACGGAAATGCAGCAGGCCGCAGCCGCAATGGGCCTGTTGGCGGGGGATATGCGCCCTGACCACCACGCGCGCTTGATCGCAATGATGCAGTTGGTCTTCACGGCATTGCGTGCGCCGGGTCCGTTTGATTTTGCCGATACCCGCCTGTCACAACAGCTGCAGGCCGAAGGGCTGGCCCTGATGGAGGAGGGGATGACCCCACCGCCCGTGGCGATGGATGTGCTCTACGTGCAGCGCAAACTGGGCGGGCTGGCCTTGCTGGCAACGCGCCTTCGCGCGCGTGTTGATCTGCGGGCGCTGCTGGCGTCGCACCTCAGGCCGGCAGGAAATACTTCACCAATCCGTACACATAGAGGCCGCTGAACACGATGTTGATGTATTTCAGCTGAGGTTCCGTGCGCAGCCAGCCGAAATAGGCCCAAAGCAGGCAGAAGGGCAGGCCCAGCACCATGGGCCAGGGATGCCATGCATTGACCAGTGCCAGGGTCGAGGCCAGCCCAAGCGCAAGCGCCAGCCATTTCAACTCTTGCTCAAAACGCGCCATAACGGCCCATCGCAGGATGCCTCGCAGAACGTCTACTGTTGGAATCAGCCTGCGGCATGAAATCTGCCGCTCGGCTGCCCTAGCGGTAACATTGCCTGTGTTTTGCGGTCAAGCGACCTGAATACCAAGGGGGATGGCCCGGTTACGGGCGCATCAGGGCCTGAAACGCGGCGCGACGTTCGCCTTCGATCGGGCTGGGGCGGCGGCTGTCGCGGTTGACATAGACATGCACAAAGGTCCCCTCGGCCGAGGCCTGATCTTCGTCGTTGCGAAACAGCCCCAGCTCATACCGGATCGAGCTGCTGCCCAGATGCGCCACCCGCAGCCCAGCGGTGACCCGATCCGGAAACCCCATCTCAGCGAAATATTTGCAGCCGGTTTCCACCACCAGTCCAAAGGTTTCCGAACTGCGCGGATCCAGCAGGCCACGCTCCATCAGCCAGCCGTTCACCGCAGTGTCAAACAGCGCGTAATGCACCACGTTGTTCATGTGGCCATAGCAGTCATTATCATTCCAGCGGGTTTGCAGCGGGTAGAAATCCACATAATCGGCGCGGCGGGTCGGGGACGTTTTCTCACTCATGCGGCGCCCCTTACCAAGCGGCCCGGTAGATGGCGAGGGCATCTGCCTCGCTCACGCTACGGGGGTTGTTGACCAGCAGGCGCTGCTGCAGCATCGCATCCTCTGCCATCTTGGCCAGGGCGCTTTCGGGTATACCCACATCACGCAACCGGGTCTGCATGCCCAGCGTTTCCGCCAGATTTTCCAAGGCTTCGATAAAGGCCGCGCAGCGGGCCTGGCTGCCCTCTACCTCTGCCAGATGCGGAAAGGCATCTGCCGCGATTTCAGCATATACGGCATGGGCCTCTGGTGCGTTGAACCGCAGCACATGCGGCAACACCAGCGCGTTGGACAGACCATGCGGAATATGGAAGGTGCCGCCGATTGGATAGGCAAGCGCATGCACCGCCGCCACGGGTGAATTGGCAAAGGCCTGACCGGCCAGCATGGAGCCCAGCAACATGGCGCCGCGCGCCGCGGCATTGGCGCCCTCAAACACCGCGGTTTCGATATTGGCCCCCAGCAGCCGCAGCGCTTCGCGCGCCAACAGCTGGGACATAGGATTGTTGTTGGCGGAGGTTGAGGCATAGGCCTCAATCGCGTGCACCATCGCATCCACCCCGGTGGCCGCGGTGATATGGGGCGGCAACCCGCGGGTCAGGTCCGCATCCAGAATAGCAATGTCAGGCAGGATGATGGGGGAGGAGACTCCGCGCTTTTCCTCAACACCGACGGTGATGATGGCCACAGGTGTCACCTCAGACCCGGTGCCGGCCGTGGTTGGCACCAGTACCAAGGGCAATCGGGGCCCTTTGGCCTGGGCCACACCCCAGGCGCTGTCCAGATCCTCGTCCGATCCCAAGAGCAGCGCCGTCAGCTTGGCCACATCCATCGGTGAGCCGCCGCCGAATCCCAGAACGCCTGTGGCGCCGATAGTGCGCCCCACCTCAACCGCCTGTTCCAAAGTCTCGCGGGAGGGGTCAGCCTCCACCCCGTCAAACACCACCACCTCATGACCGGCATCGGTGAGCGAATGCAGCGCCGGATCCAACAGCCCCAGTTTGCGCAGACCAGAATCGGTGATCAGCAACACCGTTTTGCCCAACGTTGCGCCCGCAACCTCAGCCATCCGCGCCGCAGCGCCGGTTTCAAAAACCACAGATTTGGTGGTGTTGAATGCAAACGGTGTCATGGCCTCTCCTCCCTAAACCCCTGATGAGGCTAAGCCGCAGAGCCATAACCCGCAAGCCGGAGGACCACGGTAGGACGCAGGGGCACAAAGACGCTCTAATTGGAGCCACACACAGACTATCTGGGGTGAAGATGGTGCTGCTGGAGAGAATTGAACTCTCGACCTCTCCCTTACCAAGGGAGTGCTCTACCTCTGAGCTACAGCAGCGCCGTTTGCAGTCGTTCCGTCGCCGGTCTCGACTGTGTGGCGGTGTTTAGCCAAACAAGAATCCGGGCGCAAGGGGGTAGTGGACGGTTTTTTCGCCCTCATGTAAGAAACTTTCATGAGCGAGAATTCAAACAGCAAGAAACAGCCTAAAAAACCTGACGCGCGCGAGGACCGATTGAAGGCCGCGCTGAAGGCCAATATGGCTCGTCGGAAGTCACAGGCAAGGGCACGCTCCTCTTCGGTTGAGGTGGAGGGCGCAGAACCACAGGCGCGGTTCAGTGGTCAGGCCCATCGGGGCGCAAGAAAAACGGATAAAGGGCAGGATTGATGGATTCCATTATTGTAACGGGCAACGGCCCGCTGAACGGCACGATTCCCATTGCTGGGGCAAAAAACGCCTGTCTGACGCTGATGCCGGCGACGCTGCTGAGTGATGAGCCGCTGACGCTGACCAATGCGCCGCGTCTTTCAGACATTAAAACCATGTCGGAACTGTTGCGCTCGCTGGGGGCGGAAGTGACCTCGATGCAGGATGGGCAGGTGTTGGCGATGTCGAGCCACACCATTGCAACCACCAAGGCAGACTATGAAATCGTGCGTAAAATGCGTGCGTCGAACCTTGTTCTGGGGCCTTTGCTGGCGCGCGAACATGAGGCGGTAGTGTCGCTGCCTGGGGGCTGTGCCATTGGCGCGCGTCCGATGGATATTCACATCACCGCGCTGGAAGCGCTGGGTGCTGAGATTGAGCTGAAAGACGGCTACCTGCATGCCAAAGCCCCCGGTGGCCTGAAGGGCGCGACGCATGAGCTGCGATTCGCCTCGGTTGGGGCGACGGAAAACGTGGTAATGGCAGCGACGCTGGCGAAAGGCACCACCGTGCTGAAAAACGCAGCCCGCGAGCCTGAGATCGTGGATCTGGTGCATTGCCTGCGCAAAATGGGTGCACAGATTGAGGGCGAGGGTACATCGACCATCACCATTCAGGGTGTGGACCGACTGCATGGCGCCACCCATCCGGTGGTCACCGACCGAATCGAATTGGGCACCTATATGCTGGCCCCAGCGATCTGCGGCGGTGAGGTGGAGCTGCTGGGCGGGCGAATCGATCTGCTGGAAGCTTTCTGTGAAAAGCTGGACGCGGCTGGCATTTCGGTTGAGGAAACCGAAAAGGGCCTGAAGGTGGCGCGCAAGAACGGCCGTGTGAAGGCGGTCGATGTGGTGACCGAACCTTTCCCCGGCTTCCCCACTGACCTGCAGGCGCAGATGATGGCGCTGATGTGTACCGCTGAGGGCACCGCGGTTCTGGAAGAGAAGATCTTTGAAAACCGCTTTATGCATGCGCCGGAACTGATGCGCATGGGGGCCTCGATCGAAGTGCAGGGCGGCACCGCCACCGTGCACGGGGTGGAACGCCTGAAAGGGGCGCCAGTGATGGCGACCGATCTGCGCGCCTCGATCTCGCTGATTCTGGCGGGTCTGGCGGCAGAGGGTGAAACCATCGTCAATCGCGTCTATCATCTGGATCGCGGCTATGAACGGGTCGAAGAGAAACTGGGTGCCTTGGGGGCCAAGATTGAGCGGGTGAAAAGCTGATGGAGGATGATGCGCGTTTCGAAGACGGACAGGAAAAGCCACTGAACCTGGGTGCCTTTGATGGCGAAGATCTGAAGGTCTTGTCGGCCTTGGTGCAGGATGCGGTGTTCCCCGTCAGCGAAATGCGCTGGCAGGCGTCCGAGCGGCGCTTTGCCCTGCTGCTCAACCGGTTTCGCTGGGAAGATGAGGGCCTGAAGCGTCACGGCGCGGAGCGGGTGCAATCCGTTCTGGTGATTGACAATGTGCAAGGCGTGTCCTCGCAAGGGATTGATCGCAAAGACAAAGATATCATTCTGTCGCTCCTGTCGATTGACTGGCAGCCGGGCGAAGACGCTGATGGCGCGTTGGAGCTGGTGCTGGCCGGCGATGGGGCGATCCGGCTGACGGTTGAGGCGCTGGAGGTGTCGCTGCGGGATGTGACCCGGCCCTACCGGGCGCCCTCGGGCAAGGCGCCGGAACATGATCTGAGTTGATCGGGAAGGGCGCTGCGGCGCCCTTTTTGTTGCGCTGGTCCAGCGGGCGCATCAGCCAGCGCCGCGGTCGACCCTCCCCATGGGAGGGCGGTTTTGCAATGTCTTGCGACAAAGCGGTGTTTTGTAAGGATGTGGTGGCCTACTATCGTTCTGGCCTTGTATGCGTCCACCCAGGGTCTGGCCCGGCACGGGTTGACGCCCTCAATGCAGGCTCAGCAACACCTCAATGTCACGACGGCTGAGGCGCATCAGCAATTGGCGGTCCTCAAGGCTCAGCCGGCCTGCCTTGCCAATTAGCCCTTCGATTTGCGCCGCCACCTCACTGGTGGAACGGTAATAAAGCTCGGGGTCTGAGCGGCTGAGTTCCTCCACCAGACGGGTCAGCAGGCGCTTTTGGCGCTCAACGTCCAGATCTTTGCGTTTTTCCTGTAGGGTCATGGCTCGGCTCCTCTCCTGGCTGATAGCTAGGGTTTTGTGACCTGCTGCCAAGGGGCGCGCTGCCGTAGGATGCCGCGCTGTGACCACATGACGCGAAGGTTCCTGCCCCGTGCGGCGACCAGCGCTTGAGGCCCGCCGCACACCCTTGTATGTCAATTTGCAAGAGCCGGAGGGACCATGCCTGTATTTCTGAACACCCAAGCCGCAGATTTTGATGCAGACTTCACCGCGTTGCTGAGCGCCAAACGCGAAGACAGCCCCGATGTTGATGAGGTTGTTGCCGGCATTATCCATGATGTGCGCACCCGTGGCGATGCCGCGGTTATTGAGCTGACGGCCAAGTTTGACCGGCTGGAGCTGACCCCGGATACCCTGCGCTTCTCGGAGGGTGAGATCGCAGCGCTGGTCGCGCAGGTCTCAGACGCGGAGCGTGCGGCGCTGGAACTCGCGGCGGAGCGGATCCGGGCCTATCACGCCAAACAGCTGCCCGAAGATATGCTGTGGGAAGAAGAGACCGGCGCGCAGCTGGGCTGGCGGTGGACGCCGGTTTCTGCGGCGGGGCTTTATGTGCCCGGCGGTCTGGCCTCCTATCCGTCTTCGGTCCTGATGAATGCAATCCCGGCCAAGGTTGCCGGTGTGGAACGGCTGGCTATTGTGGTGCCCACCCCGGATGGTGTGGCCAATCCGCTGGTTCTGCTGGCGGCGCAGCTGGCAGGTGTGGATGAGATTTACCGCATCGGTGGCGCGCAGGCGGTGGCGGCATTGGCCTATGGCACGGAAAGCATTCCGCCGGTGGATAAGATCACCGGCCCGGGCAACGCCTTTGTGGCGGCTGCCAAACGCCGGGTCTTTGGCAAGGTGGGCATCGACATGATCGCCGGCCCGTCTGAGATTCTGGTGATCGCCGATCAACATGCCAATCCGGATTGGATCGCGCTGGATCTGCTGAGCCAGGCCGAACATGACGAAAGCGCTCAGTCGATCCTGATCACCGACAGCCAGGCGATGGCCGATGCTGTGGTGGCCGCGGTGGAAAAACACCTGGAAACGCTGGAACGCCGCGCCATCGCGGGCGCCTCTTGGCAGGACTACGGCGCCGTGGTGCTGGTTGAGGACCTGGATCAGGCGGCGGCGCTCTCAAACCGCGTGGCCCCCGAACATCTGGAGCTGTGTGTGGAGGATCCAGACGCATTGGCGGCGAAGATCACCCATGCCGGTGCGATTTTCCTGGGCGGTTGGACGCCGGAAGCCATTGGTGACTATATCGGTGGCCCGAACCACGTTCTGCCCACCGCCCGCTCTGCCCGTTTTTCCAGCGGCCTCAGCGTGATGGACTTTGTCAAACGCACCACTTTGGCAAAAATGACGCCTGCAGCGCTGCAAGCTATTGGACCTGCGGCGGAAACGCTGGCAATCTCGGAAAGTCTGGAGGCGCACGGCCTGTCTGTTCGCGCCCGCCTTGACGCATTGAATGAGTAAGGAAGAGCCCATGTCCCGGATCAGCCATATTGCGCTGGATGATCGCAACCTGCCGCCGCCCACGCCGGAGATTGAGCAGGAGCGGAAGGTGGCGATGTTTGACCTCTTGGAGGACAACAGCTTTGCCTTACCGGCGCGTGCGGACCGTGAGGTGCCGGTCGGCCCTTATCATCTGGATCTGTCGATCAAGGACAAACGGCTGGTCTTTGATATCAACACCGAGGATGCGCAGAAGGCGGCGGAATTCCATTTGTCGCTGTCGCCCTTTCGTCAGGTGGTCAAGGATTACTGGGCCATCTGCGAAAGCTACTTTGACGCGGTGAAAAACATGCCGCCCAGCCAGATCGAGACCATCGATATGGCCCGTCGCGGCATCCACAATGAGGGCGCGCGTATCCTGCAGGAACGGCTGGAGGGCAAGGCCGAGATCGATCTGGACACTGCGCGCCGTCTGTTCACCCTCATCTGCGTCCTGCATTTCGGAGGATGAGCGCATTGGTTGAGACGCTTCCCCAGTCTGTTCTCTTCTGCTGCGACCATAATTCGGTGCGCTCCCCCATGGCGGAGGGCATCATGAAAAAATTCTATGGCACCGGCACTTACGTGCAGTCAGCCGGTGTCAGGGGCGATTTGGATATTGACGGTTTTGCCATTGCGGTCTGCGATGAACTGGGGGTCGAACTGGCGCGCCATCAGTCGCGCGGCTTTGAGGAGCTGCATGAATATGGTGATCATCTGTCCTCCTTCGATCTGATTGTGGCCCTGACCCCAACCAGCAAGGCCCAGGCCGAGGAGCTGACCCGGGTGTTCCATCTGGATGTGGAATACTGGCCGATCGACGATCCGGCGGGTCTGGGCGAGAACCGCGATCAGAAGCTGGATGCCTACCGCCATAGTCGCGATCAGATCGTGAACCGTCTGATTGCCCGCTGGGGACCACCGCGCGACGGCGTATGATCGCGGCAAGTATCCCAGCAGATCAATATGGAAAGACCAAGATATGAGTGACACGATTCGCGCCTATTTCGCCGCCTTCAACGCCGGGGATATTGACGGCATGCTGGACTGCCTGGCCGAAGATGTGGCCCATCATGTGAATGAGGGGCAGGTGAGGCAGGGCAAAGCGGCCTTTGGCGAATTTTGTGCCCATATGTCACGTTGCTACCGCGAAGAATTGACGGATCTGGTGATCTTTGAGGCCGCGGCAGGCACCCGCGCTGCGGCGGAATACACGGTGAACGGCACCTACCTGGAAACCGATGCCGGCCTGCCCAAAGCCAAGGGCCAGACCTACCGTTTACCGGCTGGATCGTTCTTCAGCCTTGAAAATGGTAAGATCACCCGGGTGGTCACCTATTACAATCTGGCCGATTGGATCAAACAGGTCGCTGCATGAGCCGCGCCGCGATCCGGGTCGATGTCCTGACCGGTGCGGCGTTGGAGGCCGCGCTTGACGATGTGGCACGGTTGCGGATCGAGGTGTTTCGCGACTGGCCGTATCTGTATGACGGCAGTTTGGAATATGAGCGCAGCTATCTGCAAAGCTACCGCGATTCGGCAGATGCCATTTTGGTTGGCGCATTTGACGGTGATCGTTTAATCGGCGCGGCGACAGGCACCCCGATGGAAGATCACGCGGATGACTTCGCGGCGGCGTTCACGGGCGACGGTGCCGATCTGGCCGATATCTTTTACTGCGCGGAATCGGTTTTGTTGCCCGATTATCGCGGTCTGGGCATTGGCCATCAGTTCTTTGATCTGAGGGAGGCACACGCGCGCCGGCTGGGCCGCCGGATCAGCAGCTTCTGCGCGGTGATCCGGCCTGACGATCATCCGATGCGCCCAGAAGGGGCCCGTGATCTGGCCCCGTTCTGGCGTCGCCGCGGTTATGCCCCGATGCCCGGGGCCGTGGTGCATTTTGACTGGACCGATCTGGGTGAGTCCCGCCAAACACGAAAACCCTTGCAGGTCTGGGTGAAAAGCCTGTGAATGCCTGCGCCGGGTCCGCCCCCTCCGGCGCCTAAGACACTAAGGACGAAAGAGATGAGTAGATTTAAAGTTGCCACCGCGGCCTACCCTTTGGGGGTCTTTGACCAGTGGGACGGTTACGCGGCAAAAATCCGGGAATGGGTGGTCGAGGCTGCGGGGCAGGGGTCCGATCTGCTGCTGTTTCCGGAATATGGCGCGTTGGAACTGGCCACACTGGATGGCACCGCGGTTTCCAGCAATGCGGCGTCCTGCCTGCAGGCGACCTCCAACTACGTGCCGCGCTCCAACGAATTGCACAGCGCCTTGGCGCAGGAATTTGGCGTGACCATCGTTGGCGGCTCAGCCCCGGTTCTTGAAAACGGTGTCATGGTCAACCGCGCACCGGTCTTTGGGCCCGAAGGCACGATCAGCTATCAGGATAAGCAGATCATGACCCGGTTCGAACGTGATCCTTGGGCGATCGAAGGGGGCGAACCGCTGCAGATCTTCGACACACCGGTGGGCAAACTGGGCATCCTGACCTGCTATGACAGTGAATTCCCGCTCCTGGGCCGCGCCTTGGTTGAGGCCGGGGCTGAGGTGATCCTGGTGCCTTCCTGCACCGAAGGGCTGGAAGGTTACTGGCGGGTGCGGATCGGTGCCATGTCCCGCGCGCTGGAAGGGCAATGTGTGACGGTCATGGCCTCACTGGTCGGGGATCGCCCCGAGATTTCCGGGATGGAGACCAACACCGGCATGGGCGGCGTCTTTGGCCCCCCGGATGAAGGGTTCCCACCAACCGGCGTGATCGCCGAGGGTACACTGGGTCAGCCGGGCTGGACCTACGGTGAAATTGACCTTGGCAAAGTGCGGGCGGTTCGCGCGGATGGTCATGTTCTCAATGCCAGTCATTGGGGCGAACAGGTCGGTCGTGACGGAAAACCGGACCACATTTTGGTGAAATAGAGATTTCCCCTTGAAAATCTGGTAAAATAAGACCATCTAACGCGCGTCCCGCACTAGGCGGGTCGCCAACCCAAGGAGAGACCATGGCCAAGGAAGAGATGCTCGAATTCCCCGGTGTCGTGAAGGAACTCCTGCCGAATGCGACGTTTCGGGTCGAGCTGGAAAACGGCCATGAGATCATCGCACATACGGCAGGCAAGATGCGCAAAAACCGCATCCGTGTTCTGGCAGGCGACCGGGTTCAGGTCGAAATGACCCCCTACGATCTGACCAAGGGTCGGATCAACTACCGCTTCAAGTAAGTGCGCCTGATCCTCGGGTCAGGTAGCCCACGGCGCAAGGAGCTGTTGGGCCAAATCGGGGTTGTGGCGGATGATATCCGCCCGCCCGATATCGACGAAACCCCCCGAAAATCTGAACAGCCGCGCCCCTATTGCGCGCGTATGGCCCGTGAAAAAGTGCAGGCCGTCACTGCCGATGCGGATGATATCGTGCTGTGCGCTGACACCACCGTGGCCCTGGGCCGTCGCATCTTAGGCAAACCTGCGGATGTGGGCGAAGCGGCTGAGTTCCTGCTGGCCATGTCTGGCCGCCGTCACAGGGTGATCACCGCCGTGGCCGTGCGCCGCGGTGACCGGATCTGGGAAAAAGATGTGGTCACCGATGTGCGGATGAAACGCCTGTCGGATGATGAATTGAACGCCTATCTTGCCACCAATGATTGGCAGGGCAAGGCGGGGGGCTATGGTATTCAGGGGCCAGCTGGTGCGCTGATCCCGTGGATCTCAGGATCATTCACCGCCGTTGTGGGGCTGCCCCTGGCGGAAACAGCTGGTTTGCTGACGGCTGCCGGCTACCCGATGTGGAGGGACACATGAAGGGACGCCAGATCATTCTGGACCATCTGGACGGCCGCGAAGCTGCGGCGCTGATGGTTGATGGCAAGCTGCATGACATTCTGATCGATAGCGATCAGCCGCGTGTAGGCACGGTCTACCGCGCTGTCGCCGATCGCCCGATGAAAGGGCAGGGTGGGCTGTTCCTCAGCACGCCCGACGGGCAGGCCTTTCTGCGTCAGGTCAAAGGGATTTCTCCCGGTGAGCGCCTGCTGGTGCAGGTCACCGGCTATGCCGAAGACGGCAAAGCCCTGCCGGTCACTTATAAGGTTTTGTTCAAAAGCCGCTACGCGATTGTCACGCCGGATGCGCCGGGGCTGAACATCAGCCGCAAGATCCGCGATGACGACCTGCGCGATGTGCTTCTGGGGATTGCGCATGAGGTGATGGGCGAAGAGCCTGAGATGGGTCTGATCCTGCGCTCTTCTTGTGAAGGGGCTGAGGCAGGTGAAATCGCCGAAGACATTATGGCGATGTATGATCTGGCCCAGGCCGTGATGGCCGACCGCACCGGCGACGCCGAAGTGCTGAGCGAAGGCGATGGTCCGCATGGCCAGGCCTGGCGCGAATGGGTTGAGCCAGCAGATATCGTGACCGAAGCAGGCGGCTTTGAAACCCATGGCGTGCTGGACCAGCTGGAGGATGCGCAAACCGCGCGGGTCAAGCTGGAAGGCGGCGCCTATATGTATGTCGAACCCACCCGTGCCATGGTTGCGGTGGATGTGAACACCGGCGGTGATACCTCACCGGCCGCCGGGCTGAAGGCCAATCTGGCCGCTGCCCGTGACCTGCCGCGCCAGTTGCGCCTGCGCGGGTTGGGTGGTCAGATCACCCTGGATCTGGCCCCGATGCCGAAACGGGACCGGCGGACCTTTGAACAGTCGCTGCGGGCTGCGCTGAAGGCGGACACCACCGAAACCGTGATGGCCGGTTGGACGCCGCTGGGGAATTTTGAGCTGCAGCGCAAGCGCGATCGGCTGCCGTTGAAGGATCTGCTGTGATGGCCTGCCCGATCTGTTCAGAAGACAGCAACGCCAAATATCGGCCGTTCTGCTCCAAGCGTTGCGCCGATATTGATCTGGGGCGCTGGCTGAACGGCGGCTATGCCATTCCCTCTGACAACCCAGAGGATGCAGAAGACGTGGCTGAGGCGATGGATGCGGAACTGCGCGCCCAAAACGCCCAACAACAGAAGCCGCACTAGATAAAATTTCTGCAATTTGAAGTTGTTGTGCGCTTCTTCATTTGCGCCAAAAAGAACCCTTTGCTAACCTCCGCCTCGCGCATAGGGAGGCAAAGGCGTGTTGGACTTTACCCACTCATGGTGGCTGGTTGCGGCAAGCTTTGCTGTGGCCTTGATGGCGGGATTCACCGGGCTAACCCTGACCAAGGGCGCCTCGACCTTGCCTGCGGCCCGGCGCAAGATTGCGGTGGCCATGGCGTCCGTCGTGCTGGGCGGTGGCATCTGGTCGATGCACTTCGTGGCGATGCTGGGGCTGCAGCTGCCGATCCTGTTTTACTATGACGCGCTGATCACTTTGGCCTCGGCCTTGGTGGCGATTCTTGTGGTGGGGCTGGCGTTGTTGCTGCTGCATTTTCAGAAACGTCGCCCGCCGGTGATTGTGGCTGCGGGGTGTATCCTTGGTCTGGGTATCGTGGCGATGCACTATATCGGTATGGCGGGCATGCAGCTGTGTCGCCCGGTCTATGGCGTCTTGGACATTGTTATATCAACCGCGGCTTCGCTGGTTTTGTCGACCCTGGCGATCTGGGTGGCCTATGACGCCCGCACCCATCGCAACATCCTGTTGGGAACCGTGTGTTTCGGCCTGGCGGTGGTCAGCATGCACTTCGTTGCCATTGGGTTGACCGAATTCACCACGTCTGAGGCAACCGGCGTTGCCGGACCGGCCTTGGACAATCAGGTGCTGGCCATGGGGGTCACGGTTGCGGTGTTCCTGATCTGCGGGGCGTTTTTGCTAACCGGGATCACCTTTTTCAGCGCCGATGAGGACCTTGCGCCGCCCACCAACCCCGATGTGCCAGAGGTCGCCAGCGCGCCGGAGCCCGCGCCGATAACGGCGCCCAAGGTCGGGGTGCCTTTTGAGCGAGAGGGGCAGACACATTTTGCCCTGCCCGAAACCATTGCGGCCCTGCGCGCCGAGGGGCATTACACCCTGCTTTATGTCGGCGAGGAGAAGCTGTTCTGCCCCTGGTCCATCACCGAAGCGGCAAACCGGCTTGCACCCGCAGGCTTCCTGCGGGTGCATCGATCCTATCTGGTGAACCCCGCCTTCGTGTCCAGCTTTGAGCGCCGCAAGGACAATGGCACCTGCTACTTCGATGAGGTGCCGGCCCTGCCGAAAGTGCCGGTCTCGCGCTCTCGGATGAGCGAAGTGCGCGACGTGCTGGGCGTCTGATCGGGGCGCTTTCTTAACGGATGGTTTCCGGTTTCTCTCCGACGCAGAATAGCGCGATTGGCTGCTTTGCGATGCGCTGACGCCACGTTTGATCCTACTTGTAATCCATGACTTTGCCCCTGCTGAAACTCGCCGTCTGTGGATGCAGTTGGATGCGGTAGTTGCCGTAATTGGGTGCCGCGGTCCCCGCTGAACGCAGCGGCGCTCAACCTGAGCGTGCTGTCTCGCCCTTCGCAACTCGTGCAGACTATTCGCATTTCGTGCAGCGCAACTCGTCAACCGTTTGAGTTTGTTGGCAAACCAACGTCACATTTGAGGTCATCGCCCCGTGTCGCCCGTGAGGACGGGCACAGGGAGGATATGACATATGATACCCAGTGGATTTGAATACCATCGGCCCGCGGACGTTGCCGGGGCATTGTCCATTTTGCAGGAACACGGAGATGACGCGCGGGTGATCGCGGGCGGGCACAGCCTGATCCCGATGATGAAACTGCGCATGGCGGATGTGGATCACCTGATTGATCTGCAAGACATCGACGCCCTCAAAGGCATTTCGATCGGAACCGACGAAGTCACGATCGGTGCAATGGTTACCCAGCATGAGCTGATTGAAAATGACGCGCTTGCGCAGGCCGTGCCGATCATTCGCGAAGCTGCATTGGTGATCGCGGACCCGCAGGTGCGCTACGTTGGCACCATCGGCGGCAATGTGGCGAACGGCGATCCGGGCAATGACATGCCGGGACTGATGCAATGCCTTGATGCGCGCTTTGAACTGGTGGGCCCCGACGGCACCCGTGAGGTTCCGGCGCGTGAGTTTTATGAGGCCGCCTATTTCACCGCCCGTGAGGATGAGGAAATCCTGACCAAGGTGATTATTCCTGTACCCGCCGCAGGGACGGGTCAGGCTTATGAAAAGCAAAAGCGCAAAATCGGTGACTACGCCACCGCAGCGTCGGGTGTGATGATCCAGACCGAAGGCGGTGTCTGCACCGCGGCGTCCATTGCAATGACCAACCTCGCCGATACGCCGATCTGGTGCGAAGCGGCCAGCGACGCGCTGGTGGGCTCCGATCTGGGCGATGTGGCCTGCAAGGCGGCGGTTGCTGCGGCCATCGATGCGATCGAACCCGTGGCCGACAACCGCGGTCCCGTCGAATTCAAGAAACATGTGGCGGGCGTCATTCTGCGCCGGGCCATCGACCGCGCCATTGCGCGCGCGTCCAACTGATCGGGCTGAGGGAGGAACCAATGTCCAAGATGCACGTAAAGCTGAAGGTGAACGGGCGCGAGGTTGAAGGCCTTGCCGAGCCGCGCACCCTGCTGATCCATTTCCTGCGGGAAAATCTGAAAATCACCGGTCCGCATATCGGTTGTGAAACCAGCCACTGCGGCGCTTGCACCGTTGATCTGAATGGCAAGTCGGTCAAATCCTGCACCGTTTTTGTGGCGCAGGCGCAAGAGGCTGAAATCACCACCGTTGAAGGTCTGGCCAATGACGATGGCACCCTTGGTGTCATTCAGGAAATGTTCCGCGAACACCACGGGCTGCAGTGTGGTTTCTGCACACCGGGCATGATCACCCGCGCCCATCGCCTGCTGCAGGAAAACCCCAGCCCAACTGAGGAAGAGGTACGTTTCGGCATGGCTGGCAACCTTTGCCGCTGCACTGGCTACCAGAACATCGTGAAATCGATCATGGCGGCGTCGGATCAGTTGAACGCCCAGAAGGAGGCCGCGGAATGAAGGACGAGGTACAAACCCCCGAAGATCGCGCCGCTGGCCTCAAAGGCATGGGCTGCTCGCGCAAGCGGGTTGAGGACGTGCGCTTCACCCAAGGCAAGGGCAACTACGTCGATGACATCAAGCTGGACGGCATGCTGTTTGGCGATTTTGTCCGCTCGCCCTATGCCCATGCGCGGGTGAAATCGATCAACTCCGAAGAGGCGATGAAAGTGCCCGGCGTGGTTGCCGTGATCACGGCCGCTGATCTGGAACCGCTGGGCCTGCATTGGATGCCGACGCTGGCCGGTGACAAACAGATGGTGCTGGCCGATGGCAAGGTGCTGTTCCAGGGACAAGAAGTGGCCTTTGTTGTGGCTGAGGACCGCTATGCGGCCGCCGACGCTGTGGAACTGGTTGAGGTCGAATACGAAGAGCTGCCGGTGATCGTCGATCCGTTTGAAGCGCTGAAATCCGATGTGGTGCTGCGCGAAGACACGGTAGATGAAAACGGCAAGGCCACCGATGGCGCCCACGGTCCGCGCAACCACCCCAACCACATCTTCACCTGGGAAGCCGGGGAAGAGGCGGAAACCAACGCCGTGATCGACAGCGCCGAAGTGGTGGCGGAAGAGACGATGTATTACCACCGCACCCACCCGTGCCCGCTGGAAACCTGCGGCTCGGTGGCATCGATGGATAAGGTCACCGGCAAGCTGACGCTCTGGGGCACGTTCCAGGCACCGCATGCGATCCGCACCGTGGTCTCACTGATCTCGGGCATTGCGGAACACAACATCCGTGTGATTTCCCCCGACATCGGCGGTGGCTTCGGCAACAAGGTGGGCGCTTATTCGGGCTATGTCTGCTCGGTCGTGGCCTCCATCGTGACGGGCCGCCCGGTGAAATGGATCGAAGACCGGATGGAAAACCTGATGACCACGGCCTTTGCCCGTGATTATTGGATGAAGGGCAAGATCTCGGCCACCAAAGAGGGCAAGATCACCGGCCTGCATTGTCATGTGACGGCAGACCACGGCGGCTTTGACGCCTGCGCTGACCCGACCAAATTCCCGGCCGGTTTCATGAACATCTGCACCGGGTCTTATGACATCCCAACCGCCTATCTGGCCGTGGATGGTGTTTACACCAACAAGGCACCGGGCGGGGTCAGCTATCGCTGTTCCTTCCGCGTGACAGAGGCGGTGTATTTCATCGAACGGATGATTGAGGTGCTGGCGATCAAGTTGAACATGGACGCGGCCGAACTGCGCCGGATCAACTTCATCAAGAAGGAACAGTTCCCTTATCAGTCTGCGCTGGGCTGGGAATATGACTCGGGCGATTATCACACAGCCTGGGACAAGGCGATGAAGGCGGTGGACTATGACGGTCTGCGGGCTGAACAGGCGCAACGGGTTGAGGATTTCAAAGCCGGCAAAACCCGCAGCCTGATGGGCATCGGCCTCAGCTTCTTTACCGAGATTGTTGGCGCGGGTCCGGTCAAGAACTGTGACATCCTTGGCCTTGGCATGTTCGACAGCTGTGAGATCCGCATTCACCCCACCGGTTCGGCGATTGCCCGTCTGGGCACGATCAGCCAGGGGCAGGGCCACGCGACGACCTTCAGCCAGATCATCGCCTCGGAAATCGGTATTCCGGCCGATGATATCACGCTGGAGGAAGGCGATACCGACACTGCGCCCTATGGTCTGGGCACCTATGGATCGCGTTCGACCCCTGTGGCCGGTGCGGCCACTGCGATGGCGGCGCGTAAGATCCGCGCCAAGGCGCAGATGATCGCGGCCTATCTGCTGGAAGTGCATGACGACGACGTTGAGTTCGACGTGGATCGTTTTGTGGTCAAGGGCGCGCCGGAACGGTTCAAGACGATGAAGGAAATTGCCTTCGCCGCCTATAACCAGGCGATCCCCGGCATTGAGCCCGGTCTGGAAGCGGTCAGCTACTATGATCCGCCCAATATGACCTACCCCTTCGGCGCCTATGTCTGTGTGATGGACATCGACGTGGACACAGGGGTGCCGGACATCCGCCGCTTCTATGCGCTGGATGACTGTGGCACGCGGATCAACCCGATGATCATCGAAGGACAGGTGCATGGCGGTCTGACCGAAGCGCTGGCCGTCGCCCTGGGTCAGGAAATTGCCTATGACGAAATGGGCAATGTGAAGACCGGCACGCTGATGGACTTCTTCCTGCCGACAGCATGGGAAGTGCCGAACTATGAAACCGACTACACCGTCACCCCCAGCCCGCATCACCCGATCGGCGCCAAGGGTGTGGGCGAAAGCCCGCATGTGGGCGGTGTGCCCTGTTTCTCCAACGCGGTGCAGGATGCATTCCGGGCCTTTGGTCTGACCCATACCAACATGCCGCATGACCATTGGCGGATCTGGAAAACCGCCAACGATCTGGGACTGCACGACTGAGTGCTCCCTGACTGAAGGAGGGCCGGAAGGGGCTTTTACCCCCTCCGGCGACCTCAGCGTATTTTTAGCAAGATGAAAGAGAGTGTCGGGACGTGACGCATCTGGAATTGCAACAACAGCTGGCCGCGACGGGCTATGTCGCGGATGACAGCCTAGCCATGGCGCTGTCGCTGGGGCTGAACCTTGGCCGGCCGGTCTTGCTGGAAGGGCCCGCAGGCGTGGGCAAAACCGAAGTGGCCAAGGCTTTGGCGACGGTGCAGGGCACCGAGTTGATCCGGCTGCAGTGTTATGAAGGGCTGGATGCCAGCCACGCGATTTATGAATGGAACTACCAACGGCAACTGCTGTCAATCCGCGCCGCTGAGGCACAGGGCGGCGTCACGGAACGGGCGCTCTTTGGCGAAGACTATCTGCTGAAACGGCCTTTGCTACGCGCGATCACCGCTGAGACGGCGCCGGTCTTGTTGATCGATGAAATCGACCGCGCGGATGAAGAGTTTGAGGCCTACCTGTTGGAGATCCTGTCGGATTTTCAGATCACCATCCCTGAGATGGGAACCATCACGGCGCAGCATCGTCCGGTGGTGATCCTGACGGCAAATGGCACCCGCGATCTAAGCGACGCGCTGCGCCGGCGCTGCCTTTACAGCTATCTGGGCTTTCCGGATCTGGAAAGCGAATTGGCCATCCTGCACGCCCGTCATCCCGGGCTGGAGGCGAGACTGGCGCGCCAGATCGTCAGCGTGGTGCAGGCGCTGCGCAAAGAAGAGTTGGAAAAAAGCCCCGGCGTGGCGGAAATGCTGGATTGGGCTGCAGCGCTGGCCGGTCTGGGGGTCAATGACCTGAGTGAGGCCCGCGATCAGTTGCAGGCCACTATGGTGTGTCTGCTGAAAACCGCGGCGGACCGCGATGCGGCGCCGCAGGTGTGGCTGGATCAGGTGATCGGAAAGGTTGCCTGATGATGATCACCCGTTTCCCAACCCGCGCCTCTGGACCTGCCGAGCGATTGGCGGGCTTCATGGCGCATTTGCGGGGCAACGGGTTCACGCTGGGCCCGCAAGAAACCGCGCAGGCGCTGGAGGCGCTGCATCAGGTTGATGTTCGTGATGTGTTTCAGGTGCGCCTGGCGCTGCGGGCCATGCTGGTGCCGGATGCGGAAGGGTGGCGCCGCTTTGATGATCTGTTTGACGCCTATTGGTTCAATGCCGGCAAACAGAAGATGGGGCAGGCCAAATCGGATCATGTGAAGGTTCAGGCGCAAAAGCCGATGCTGTGGCAGGACCATTTTGGCGAAACCCGCGATGGGACCGAAGGCGTTGAGGATACGCCGATGACGGCGGACCCCGAAGGGGAGGATGAGGCCGAAGGCACCGACGGCCAGTTGATCGCCACCCGTCAGGACAATCTCAGCAAACGTGACTTGCGTGAGCTGATGGACGAAGACAGCCTGCGCCGCGCCGAAGAGGCCGCGGAACGCCTGGGCAAGGCGCTGCGGGACAAACGTTCGCGGCGGCGCAAACAGGCGCGCAAAGGCCCGGCGCTGGACCTGCGGCGGATCTTGCGCGGCTCGCTGGCGTCTGGCGGCGATCCGCTGCGGCTGTTTCACCGCAAACGCCCGTTGCGGCCCCTGCGTGTGGTTGCGCTATGCGATGTCAGCGGATCGATGACGGTCTATGCAAGGGTGTTTCTGGCCTTCCTCAAAGGGCTGATTGGGTCTGACACTCAGGCTGAGGCCTATCTGTTTCACACCCGACTTTTGCGCGTGACCGATACGCTGCGCGACCATGACAGCCTGCGCGCCGCTGGCCGCTTGTCGCTGATGGCCGAGGGTTTTGGTGGCGGTACCGATATTTCGGGTTGTTTGCGCAGCTTCCTACAGCATCACGCGGGGCGGGTGCTCAACGGGCGCACCGTCGTTTTGATCCTGTCTGATGGTTACTGCACCTCATCGCCGCAGGATCTGGGATCGGTTCTGGCGCGGATCAAACGGCGGTCGCGCCGGATCGTCTGGCTGAACCCCTTGAAGGGCTGGCAGGGCTACGAACCTGTGGCCGCCGCCATGCAAGAGGCCTTGCCGCATCTGGATGCGCATCTGCCTGCCAATACAATCGAGGCGCTGGCCGCCTTGGAACCCGAATTTGCCCGGCTCTGAAGGAGGAGTGGAGATGGCTGATCTGGATATTTTTGACCACATTGAGGGGCTGCGCACCCGGGGCACACCGTTTTGCGTGGCCACCGTATTGCGCACCGCTGATGTGACCTCGGCCAAGGCGGGGGCCAAGGCGGCGGTCACCTCAGCCGGTGACATTCTGGGCCATCTGGGCGGGGCCTGCGTGCAACGTGCGGTGATCGCCTCCGCCGAGGAGGCGCTGCGCGAAGGCGGGCCGCGGATGATCCGGGTGAAACCCTCGGAAAAAGTGGTCAGCCTCGTTGATGAAGACGGGGTACAACTGTTCAAAAGCGGCTGTCCTTCAGGTGGCACGGTGGATCTGCTGATCGAGCCGTTCCAACTGGCGCCGCAACTGGTGATATTTGGCGACGGGCCTATCGCGCAGGCTTTGGCAGCCCATGCCGAACTGGCTGGGTTCCGAGTGCGCGCAACCCTGTCGGGGGATGATCCGGCGGCTGCTGCTACGGAATTGCAGGCGCGGGACTTTGTTGTTGTCGCCTCACAAGGGCGCGGTGATGCGCTGGCGCTGAAGGCCGCGCTGACCAGCGATGCCGCGCGGGTGTCCATGGTTGCCAGCCGCAAAAAGGCCGGCCACCTGACCGCAAAGCTGACCAAAGACGGCGTCACTCAAGCGCAGATCGCCCGGCTGAAATCGCCTGCCGGTTTGGACATTGGCGCGGTGGATCCGCATGAGATTGCGCTGTCGATCCTGGCGGAAATCATCACCTGGCGCGCGGCCACCAAACATCCGCGCCAGATCGGTGGCCCGGATGGCGAAACCACTGACCCTGCGGAGGGCGAGAGGAGCGGCACGCCAGCATCCTCCCCCGCCGCCGCGACCCCACAAGCAACAGACCGCGCTACCCAAATCGCCTTGCAGGTGTTCCCGCGCTGCTGTTGAACAGATTGACGAAAGAAGGATGAGTTAAATGGAACTGAGCGACGAAATCCGCATCTCCGCCCCTCGTGACGTGGTTTATGCCGCGCTGAATGATCCGGAGGTGCTGCAAGAGTGCATTCCCGGCTGTGAGGAGTTGATCCAGCATTCTCCGGAGGAGCTGGAAGCCAAGGTTGTGCTGAAAATCGGCCCGGTGAAGGCCAAGTTTTCAGGCGCGGTGACGCTGGACAATTCAAACGCGCCCGGCGCCTTCAGCCTGACCGGCGAAGGCAAAGGTGGCGCAGCGGGTTTTGCCAAAGGCGGCGCGGATGTGACGCTGGCCGATGAGGGCGAAGAAACCGTGCTGACCTATGTGGCCAAGGTGGAAATGGGCGGCAAGATTGCCCAGCTGGGCAGCCGCTTGATCCAAGGCACCGCCAAGAAACTGTCGGCGAAATTTTTCCAAAGCTTTGCGGATAAGGTTTCGGAAACCGCCGCTTAAGGGGCGTTTCACGCCGAACAGAAAGGCCAGCCCGTGCGGCTGGCCTTTTGCGTTTCGGGGGTATCAGATCAGCCGGGCAGGGCGGCGCGCAGGGCGATGTCCAGCTTATCCACCACTTCGCCAATCTGATCCTCGGTCATGATAAACGGCGGCGCCAGCAGGATATGCGCGCCGGTCTTGCCATCTATTGTGCCACCCATCGGGTAACACAGCAGACCCGCCTCAAAGGCGGCGGCTTTGATTTTCTTCGGCAGGGCAAGATCCGGGGCAAAGGGCGCTTTGCTGGCACGGTCCGCCACCAGCTCCAGCCCACGGAACAGGCCGCGGCCGCGAATGTCGCCAATATGGGGGTGCTGGCCAAAACGCTCCTGCAACGCGGTGTTCAGCGTCTCCCCCATCACGGCGGCGCGTTTGACCAATCCGCCCTCGGTCAGTTTGCGGAGTACCGCGCGGCTGGCGGCGGCGGCCACTGGATGGCCCAGATAGGTGTGGCCATGCTGGAAGAAGCCGGTGCCCTCTTCGATGGCCTGATAGATCTGTTTCGTACACAGCATGGCGCCAATCGGTTGATAGCCTGCGCCCAGCCCCTTGGCGATGGCGGTGATATCAGGCGCGACGCCCTCCTGTTCGCAGGCAAACAGCGTTCCGGTCCGCCCCATGCCGCACATCACCTCATCCAGGATCAGCAGGACGCCATGTTGATCGCAGATCTCGCGCACCCGTTTGAAGTACCCCTCAACCGGCGGCACTGCGCCGGCGGTGGCTCCGACCACAGGTTCCGCGACAAAGGCCATGACCGTGTCCGGCCCCAGACGCTGAATTTCCGCTTCCAGTTCGTTGGCAACGCGTTGACCGTAGTCAAAGGCACTCTCGCCCTCTGCGCGGCCGCGATATTCGTAGCAGGGGCTGATGTGGGTTGTTTCAATCAGCAGCGGGGCAAATTGTTCGCGCCGCCACATGTTGCCGCCAACCGAAAGAACCCCCAGCGTGTTGCCGTGATAACTCTGGCGGCGGGCGATGACATGGCGCCGCTGCGGCTGGCCAATTTCGGTGAAATACTGCCGCGCCAGTTTCAGCGCTGATTCCATCGCCTCTGAGCCGCCCGAAACAAAATAGACCCGATCCAGCCCTTTCGGGGCGTGATTGATCAGCAGATCCGCCAGCTCTTCGGCGGGGTCTGAACTGAAGAAACTGGTGTGGGCATAGGCCAAAGTGGCGGTCTGGTCCTGCACTGCTGCGATCACATCAGGGTCGGAATGCCCAAGGCAGGACACCGCCGCGCCGCCGGAGCCATCGAAGTATTGTTTCCCATCCTTATCAAGAATATAGCACCCGTCCCCGCGGGCCGCCCGTGGGGGAATCACTTGGGTGTGACGGGGAAAGATATGGGAGGTGTTTGCAAATGTGGATGCAGCCATGGTGCCGCCCTTTCAGCCTGAGACAGCAAAAACAAAGAAAGTCGAATCGTCGCCTGACACGGCGTGACTTGTGGGAGGTGAAACATATGTTTCATTTCTTGACAAGAAAAAATACAAATGAAAAGTTGCGATGAAACAGGGGGGATTCGTGACGCAATTGACATCCATCGAAGATCGGATTGCATCCAGATACAGTGACCTGAGCGCCCAGTTGCGGCGCGCAGCCGATTATGTTGCGTCCAACCCTATTGATGTCGCCTCGCGGTCGTTGCGCGCGATCTCGGCCTCCTCCGGTCTGCCGCCTGCCACCTATTCCCGGCTGGCCCGCGCGCTGGAATTCGACAGCTATGAAGAAATCCGCGAACTGTGCCGGCAGGCTGTTGGTCAGCGCGTCGAGAGCTTTTCGGAAAAGGCGGCGAAGCTGGGGCAGGGGGACGCTACCACCGCATCGATCATCCAGCGCCAGTCTGAGGCGGTGATCGCCAATATCCAGCAGCTGAACGCCCAGCTGGACCCAGATCGGGTGGAGGCCGCGGCCGAAGCCTTGGGTCAGGCGCGCCGGGTGGTTCTGTTTGGCGCCTATGGCTCCACCGGGATTGTCGAATACCTCGCCTACCTTGCCCATTACTGCATGACCAACTGGGTTCTGGCCGGGCGCATGGGGGCCTCACTGGGGGCGGCAATGGTGGATATGGGGCCGCAGGATGCGCTGCTGATTGTGACCAAATCCCCCTATGCCCGCCGCGCCATTGCGGCGGCCCAGATGGCGCAGGATCAAGGAGCGCGTACGATCATCATCACGGATAATCATACGTGTCCGGCATTGAAATTCGCGGATTTTCCGTTCATCGTGCCCTCTGAGAGCCCGCAATTTTTTTCATCATATACAGCTACACTCGCTCTCCTCGAAAGTCTCATGGCAGTTCTTGTGTCCCGCGATCCGCAGGCGACCAGCCACCGCATTAGAGAGGTTGAGCAACGAAATGGCGGACTGGGTGAATTCTGGTCCGGCTGACACCCGAAGATCCTAAACTTGAAACATCAAATCAGGGAGAAAGAGATGTTTTCCAACTTCAAACTCGGCGCATTTGCGCTGGCTGCTACCGTGGCGACTGCCCCTTTCGCAATGGCGGAAGAGTTCATCACCATCGGCACCGGCGGCGTGACCGGCGTTTACTACCCGACCGGTGGCGCAATCTGCCGTCTGGTGAACAAAGGCCGTAAAGAGCACGGCATCCGCTGCTCGGTCGAGTCGACCGGTGGTTCGGTTTACAACATCAACACCATCCGCGAAGGCGAGCTGGAGTTTGGTGTTGCTCAGTCCGACTGGCAGTACCACGCCTATAACGGTACCTCGAAATTCGAAGACGCTGGCGCCTTCGAAGGCCTGCGCGCTGTATTCTCGGTTCACCCCGAGCCCTTCACCGTTGTGGCCCGTGCCGACGCAGGCATCAAAACCTTTGACGATCTGGCTGGCAAGCGTGTGAACATCGGCAACCCCGGTTCCGGTCAGCGCGGCACTATGGAAGTGCTGATGGAAGCCAAGGGCTGGGGCATGGACGCCTTTGAACTGGCGACCGAGCTGAAAGCGGCTGAACAGTCGGCAGCCCTGTGTGACAACCAGATCGACGCCATGGTTTACACCGTTGGCCACCCGTCCGGTTCGATCCAGGAAGCCACCACTGCCTGTGACTCGGTTCTGGTTGAAGTGTCGGGCGAAGCCGTTGACGGCCTGATCGCTGACAACAGCTTCTACCGCACCGCCACCATCCCGGGCGGCATGTACCGCGGCAACGACGGTGACACCGCCACCTTTGGTGTGGGCGCAACCTTCGTGACCTCGGCCGATGTTTCGGACGAAGCGGTTTACACTGTTGTGAAGTCGGTGATGGACAACATCGAAGACTTCAAAAAGCTGCACCCGGCCTTTGCAAACCTGGACCCGCAGACCATGGCAACCGCCGGTCTGTCGGCACCGCTGCATGACGGTGCTGCCAAGTACTACAAAGAAATGGGCTGGATCGAATAATCGATCTTAACCTTCCGGCGGCTGGCTCACCCCAGCCGCCGGTTTTCCATTTGTGAATAAGATAAACAGGCATAGATGCCGGGGGGACATCCGGCAGGGGGAGGGATGCATGGCCAAGCCAAAGACAGAGGGCCGCGCGCTCAGCGAAGAAGAACTACAGGAACTGGTTGCCGCCAGTGACGCAGGCGGGCGAAATCCCGTAGGCGCCGTGGCAACCTTCATGGCAGCGATTGCGCTGTTATGGTCGGTCTTTCAGGTCACCTTGGCCTCGCCTCTGGCAAATTACATCCTGCCCGGCGATTTGATTAACAACTCGCGCCAGATCCATCTGGCCTTTGCAATTTTCCTGGCCTTTCTGGCCTATCCGGCCTTGGCGACCAGCCCGCGCAAGCGGATCCCGATCCAGGATTGGGTGATGGCCGGCGTCGGCGCATTCATCGCGCTATATGGCTATTTCTTCTACGACAAGATCGTGAACTCGGGCGGATTGGCCGATGACACCGATAAATGGGTGGCGCTGGTTGGCCTGATCCTGCTGTTTGAGGCCGCGCGTCGTGCATTGGGCCCGGCCATGGCGATCATCGCGACGATCTTCCTCGGCTATGTTTTCTTCGGCTCCTCCGACTGGGTGCCCGAAGTCATCCGCTGGAAAGGTGCTTCGCTCAAGAAAGCGATGAGCCACATGTGGATCACCTCCGAAGGTGTGTTTGGCATCGCGCTGGGCGTTTCGACCAAGTTTGTCTTCCTCTTCGTGCTCTTCGGCGCACTGTTGGAGAAGGCAGGCGCAGGCAACTACTTCATCAAGATGGCCTTCGGCGCCCTCGGTCACCTGCGTGGTGGCCCGGCTAAGGCGGCTGTTGTTGGCTCCGCCGCAACCGGCCTGATCTCGGGCTCATCGATTGCGAACGTTGTGACCACCGGCACCTTCACCATTCCGCTGATGAAACGTGTGGGCTTCTCCAGTGAGAAGGCCGGCGCGGTTGAGGTTGCCTCGTCGGTGAACGGGCAGATCATGCCACCGGTGATGGGGGCCGCGGCCTTCCTGATGGTGGAATATGTCGGCATTTCCTATGTCGAGGTGATCACCCACGCCTTCCTGCCGGCGGTCATCTCTTACATGGCGCTGGTTTACATCGTGCACCTGGAAGCAGTGAAACGGAACCTGCCCACCTTGGGCGACCGCGTTGTTTCGCTGTCGCGCACCATTTTCGGCATGTTCCTGTTCTTCGCGGGCTTTGCTGGTCTGTGTTACGGCGTGCAGTTTCCGGTGAAAGCAATCGTCGCCATGGTGCCGGGTGGATCGGGTCTGATCCTGTCCGCACTGGTGTTTGTTGCCTATGTGATCCTGCTGTGGCTGGCAGCTTCGGTTCCTGATCTGGAACCGGATGATCCCAACGCCAAAGATGTGCAGCTGCCCGTCGTGGGTGAGATCTACAAAGCGGGTCTTTATTACCTGCTGCCGATCATCGTGCTGGTCTACTTCCTGATGATCGAACAGAAGTCGCCGGGCCTGTCGGCATTCTGGGCGACGGCACTGTTGTTTGTCATCCTGCTGACCCAACGCCCGCTGAAGGCCATGTTCCGTGGCGAGGGTGACCTGCCCGCCGCCTTCAAGTTCGGCGTTGGCGATCTGGCACAGGGCATGATCGATGGCGCGCGCAACATGATCGGCATCGGTCTGGCCACGGCCACTGCTGGTGTGATCGTTGGCACAGTAACGCTGACCGGTGTGGGCCAGGTGATGGCAGATCTGGTGGAGTTCCTCTCGGGCGGTAACCTGATCCTGATGCTGGTGATGGTGGGGCTGTTGTCCCTCATCCTTGGTATGGGCCTGCCGACCACTGCGAACTACATCGTTGTCAGCTCGCTGATGGCGGGCGTGGTTGTGGAACTGGGCGCAAACTCGGGCCTGATCGTTCCGCTGATCGCGGTGCACCTCTTTGTGTTCTATTTCGGCATCATGGCGGACGTGACCCCGCCTGTGGGTCTGGCAAGCTTTGCCGCGGCGGCCGTTTCGGGTGGCGATGCCATTCGCACCGGGTTCACCGCCTTCTTCTATAGCCTGCGGACCGTGGCACTGCCCTTTGTCTTCATCTTCAACACCGACCTGTTGTTGATTGATGTGACCTTGGTGGAGGGTATCATCGTCTTCATTGTGGCGTCTGTGGCAATCCTGATCTTCACCGCAGGCACCATGGGCTGGTTTGTGACCAAGAACACCATCATCGAAAGCGTGCTGCTGATCCTGATCGCCTTTGCGCTGTTCCGCCCGGGCTTCCTGATAGATCGCATCCAGCCTCCGTTTGAGGTCTCAGCCCCAGCACAGCTGGTTGAGGTCATGGGCAAGGCGCCGGAAGGCACGGAACTGCGGGTGGTTGTCTCCGGTCCTGACTTCGACACAGGTGAGGTCAAGGAAACCACCATCGTTCTGCCTGCAACCGGTGCCGCTGATGGTGAGGCCCGTCTGGCCGCCTTGGGTCTGACCACGATCCCAGAGGGTGACGTGCTTCTGTTGGAGGAGCCTTTCCCGGGCACCCCCTATTTTGAGACGATGTCGAACTTTGACTTCTATGGCGATGCCCCGATGCAGGTCACTTCGGTGGCTGCTCCGGCGGATCAATTGCCGAAGGAGTTGATGTATATCCCGGCGCTGCTGCTGCTTGCTGGCATCGCCTTCCTGCAACGCGGCCGTGCCGCCCGTCAGCCCAAGGAGGTTCAGGCATGAGCAGTGCAATCCTTTGTGCCATCGACATGAGTGAACACAGCCCGGACAAACGGGTGCTGGAAGAGGCGGCCAAGCTGGCCCGCCTTGATGGCGCCCAATTGGATGTCATCACCGTGGTGCCCGACTTTGGCGCCGGGGAGATCCCGGACTTTTTCCCAAAGAACTATCACGCCAAAGCCGTGGAGGAGACCGTGTCGCGTCTGAAGGCTTTTGTGAAATCGGTTCTGGGGGAAGAGCTGCCGTTCAAGGTCCGCCATGAGGTGGCCACCGGCAAGGTCTACCAGGAGGTGCTGCATGCGGCCGAACTGGCTGGCAGCGATCTGATCGTGATCGGCTCGCACCGCCCCACGGCACGGGACTACCTCTTGGGCACCAACGCCGCCAAAGTGGTCCGCCACGCCGAGGTGTCGGTCTACGTGGTGCGCTAAAGGCGACTCGGACCGGCGTGAAAACCGAGTCACTTGAGTGAATCAAAAGGGCGGCTGAGCAATCAGCCGCCCTTTTTGCCGGAAATCGCACGCAAATGGCGAGTGTAGCCCCTTGATACACCCCCGAATAAGCGATTTGCCAAAGCGACTCGTGGGGGATTCCCGGTGACGGGGCAGGGATTCTGGAGTTTTGATTGTGGAAATGCAGGCGCATGGCCATTCCTTCTCTTTCTTTCTCCTTCTATGTTATTGAATTCATTTATTTTTTGATCTTTTTTGT